>CAWCNU010000005.1:0-42553 GCA_963797025.1 uncultured Actinomycetes bacterium | reverse complement strand
CAGGTGGACCGCGTCGGGCGCGCCGAGCCGCGCGTCGTGCGCGAGCACGAGCCGGAACCCCGCGGCACGGCGGGCCGCGGCGAGGGTCACCGCCGGGCCGAGGTCGCGCCCGGCCGTGGCGGGCGCCGGCGGCGTCCGCGGCACGCGCTGGACCGTCGCGCCGTCGAGGCCGAGCAGGTCGCCGACCGCGTCGCGCAGCCCCGGGACCGCCGCCGTGGCGGCCCCCGCACCCAGCAGCGTCGCGACGAGCGCGAGCACGATCGTCCGCCGCGACCAGCGCGGCGCCCGCCGGCGCGGCGGCTCGGCCGCCAGGCGCGCGCGCACGGCGCTGGCGAGCTCCGGGGTCGGCGGGTACGCGACGTGCGCGGCGAGGTCGGCCAGGCGCTCAGACATCGCCGCCCACCTCCTCGCGCAATCGCTGCAGCGCTCGCGACAGCCGCGACTTCACGGTGCCCGGCCGGCAGTCCAGCGCCGCCGCCGTCTCGGCCTCGGAGAGCTCCAGCAGGTGGCGACAGGCGATCACGAGCCGGTCGCGCTCGGGCAGGCGCTCGATCGCCGCCAGCAGCGCGGCCCGCTCGCTCGCGGCGAGGAGCGCGGCTTCGGGGGACGGAGCCGCGTCCGCGCGAAGGCGCTCCTCGCCGGCCCGGAGCTCGAGCGCGGCCCGCCGTCCCGCGGCACGCCGGCGGTTGCGGGCCTCGTTGGCCACGATGCGCAGCAGCCACGGCCGGAACGGCGCGCCCGAGCGGAAGCGGTGCAGCGCGCGGTAGGCCTTGAGGAAGCCGTCCTGGGCGGCCTCGTCGGCGTCGGCGGCGCTGCGGGTGATGACGTAGGCGGTGCGAAACGCGATCTGGGCATGGCGATGGACGAGCTGTTCGTACGCGTCGACGTCCCCGCGCGTGGCGCGCGCGACGAGGTCCGCGTCGTCGTCGAGTGGCCGGCTCACCACTGCGAGCCCTACACCATCCGAGCCCGACCGGTTCCGGGAACCGATTGCGCGCGGCGGGTGTAGAGCCGACATCCGAACCTGGAGGACCGCGATGCCCCGCCGCCGCCACGCCCTGCCCGTCGCGCTGCTCGCCGCGCTCGCCGCGATCGCGGCGACTCCCGCCGCCGAGGCCAAGCAGGTCAACGGGGTCACCGCCTGCGGCGCCGACGGCTGCAGGAGCATCAGCCGCGCCGTCGGCCAGGCGATGCATGACATCGGCGGCCCGGCGATCGCCGGCTCACCGATCGCGGCGCGCTACTTCCGGCTCGCGATCCACATCGGCGACGGCGAGCGGACGTTCGGCACGTCGCGCATGATCTACGTCCCGAGCTCGCGGACGATCGGCAACGACAGCGGCTGGAGCCTCGTCGCCGCGGGGACCGCGAGGAAGCTCGACCGCGCGCTCGCCGGCCGCGCGCCGCTTCCCGCCGCGGGCTTCGAGGCAGCCTCCGCCGCCGCGCTGGCGCCGCCGGAGCCCGAAAGCCGTCCGGCCGAGGTCTATCCGCCGCCGGACAGCGCGATCCGGGCAGCGGCGGCCGTCGCGGCCGCGGAGGCGGATTCCGGAAGCGCCCCGTGGTGGCCGTTCGCCGCCGGCGCGCTCGCCGCGATCGGGCTGCTTCTGCTCCTGCGCAGGCTGCGCCGCGGCCGGCTCACGCTCGCGCAGCACTGACGGCGAGTACGAGCGCAGCGGGTCGGACGTCATGCAACATCGCGTGCACCCGGGGTGACGGGAAGGACTCGCGCCTACGATGCCGACGCGTCATGGACGAGACACAGCGACGCGGCAACTACGACTCGGGGGAGGACTTCGTTCTCGAGTACGGAGAGCTGCGCTTCACCTTCAACGAGCGCGACTTCGGCGAGCGCTGCGAGCAGGCTGCGCTGAAGCTCGGCTTCGTCAACGGGCGCCTCGGCGAGAACGAGCTCGACGATCTCGTCAACCTCGCCGTCAACGGCGAGATCCAGGCGCCTGCGTCGCCGCTCGGCGAGCACGTCAACGACTGCTGGCCGGAGCTCTGCGGACCCTCCGACCGCTCGCTCGTCCACTGGCTGCGCCGGCTCGTCTTCCGGTCGGCGTGGCTGGACCAGCGCGTGAAGGAGGGCGAGCTCGACATCGCCTTCGACGTCGACACGCAGACGTTCGGCTACGTCCAGCCCGACCGCGCCGGCGAGGCGATCGAGCTGTCCCCCGAGCCCTCCTGGGGCCGGGTCGCGTACATGCCGCGCTGAGCGCGGGACGCCGTCAGCCGACGACGACGACGACGTCGAGGACGCGGGGACCGTGTACGCCCTCGACGCGCTCGAGCTCGATGTCGGACGTCGCGGATGGCCCCGAGATGAGCGTGATCGGCCGGCGCGTGGCGTCCTGGCGGCGCAGTGCTGCGATCGCGTCGGGCACGTCGGCGACGATCTGCTCGGCTCGCACGACGCAGACGTGATGGTCGGGAACGAGGGTGAGTGCGCGGCGTCCGCACGCCGCAGACCCGTCGAGCACGATCGTGCCGGTCTCGGCGACGGCGAACGCGCAGCCGGTGAGCGTCGCGTCGGCGCCGTCGAGCTCGGGCGCCGTCAAGGGTGGCTCGTCATGGACCTCCTCGTAACCGTGCGCCTCGCATGGCGGCGCGGCCGGAACAAGGACGCGGCGGTCGGCCAGCAGGCCCGCGACGACATCGTGCAGCGACGCCCCCGTCGCGCGATGGACGCGCGCGCGGTACTCCCCAACGCGCCGGCAGAAGCGCTCGAGCAGCGCCTCCGGATCGGCCGGGCGGTCCGCCTGCCGGTACGCGCGCGGGATCGCGACGGGGGCGGCGGGCGCATCCGGTCCGCCCAGCGCGGCATGCACCCGGGCGAGCACGACATCGCGCGCATCGCCGGTCACGAGCGAGATCGCCACCAGTCGCGAAAGCTCTGCGCCGGGATCGCCGGCAGGTCGCGCATGTCCGTCCAGGCCGACAGCGGCCCGCCGCGCAGCTTCGCCACCGGCCCGCGGCCCAGGCGGGCCAGCCGCTGTGCGCGCTCATAGCGCGCGCGGGAGGCGAACACGGCGCCCATCGCGCGCATCGCCGCGCGCTCCGGATCGGACCGCGGGCGCTCCTCGCGCACGACGCGCCCGCGCAGGTGCACGAGCACCGACGGGATGTCGATCTTCACCGGGCAGACCTCGTAACAGGCCCCGCACAGCGACGACGCCCACGGCAGCGTCGGCGCGGCACCGAGGCCCCGCAGCTGCGGCGTCAGGATCGCCCCGATCGGCCCCGGGTAGACGGACTCGTAGGCGTGGCCGCCCGTGCGGGTGTAGACCGGGCACGCGTTCAGGCAGGCCGAGCAGCGGATGCAGTGCAGTGCCTGGCGGCCGACCGCGTCGGCGAGCACGTCCGTGCGCCCGTTGTCGAGCAGGACGAGATGAAACTCGCGCGGCCCGTCGCCCTCGTGGACGCCGGTCCACAGCGACGTGTACGGGTTCATGCGCTCGCCGGTCGAGGAGCGGGGCAGCAGCTGCAGCATGACCTCGAGATCGCGGAACTCCGGGATGACCTTCTCGATCCCCATGACCGTGATGAGGACCTGCGGCAGCGTCGTGCAGAAGCGCCCGTTGCCCTCGGACTCGACGACGACCGTCGTGCCCGTCTCGGCGACCGCGAAGTTTGCGCCGCTCACGGCGACCGGCACGGTCATGAACTTCTCGCGCAGGTGCAGGCGCGCGGCCTCGGCGAGCGCCGCCGGCTCGCTCGTGAGCGCCGCGCCGCCGGTGATCGTGCGCTGGAACAGCGCGCGGATCTCTTGACGGTTGCGGTGGATCGCCGGCACGAGGATGTGCGACGGGCGGTCGCCGCCGAGCTGCAGGATCAGCTCGGCCAGGTCGGTCTCGATGGCCGCGATCCCATCGGCGGCGAGCGCCTCGTTGAGGCCGATCTCGTCGGTGGCCATCGACTTGACCTTGATCACCTCGCGCGCGCCGTGGCCGCGCGCGATCCGCGACACGGTCGCGTTGGCCTCCGCCGCGTCGCGTGCCCAGTGCACGGCGCCGCCGGCGGCGGTCACAGCCGCCTCCAGGCGCTCGAGCTGCTCGGGCAGCGTCGCCATGGCGTGCGCCTTGATCGCCGCGCCGGCGTCACGCAGCTGCGGCCAATCGGGCAGCTCGGCGACGACCGCCGCGCGCTTGGCGCGGATCGTCGTGGTCGCCGCGCCGACGTTGCGGCGCATCTGCGCGTCGGCGAGCGCGAGCCTGGCGGCCGCCGGAAAGCCGTCGCGGCTCATGCGGTG
This sequence comes from uncultured Actinomycetes bacterium, assembly GCA_963797025.1. Lineage (GTDB taxonomy): Bacteria > Actinomycetota > Thermoleophilia > Solirubrobacterales > Solirubrobacteraceae > CADCVQ01. The sequence continues at coordinate 38,304 of CAWCNU010000005.1, read as the reverse complement.
CTCGCCAGCACCTCGGCGAGGTGCATCGTGCGCACGCCGGCGCGCAGCCGCGTCAGGCCGCCACCGATGTGCATGAGGCACGAGTTGTCGGCGGCCACGCAGACCTCGGCGCGCGTCGCCGTGACGTGGCGCAGCTTGTCGGCCAGGATCGCGCCGGAGACGTCGGCGTTCTTGACGGCGAACGTGCCGCCGAAGCCGCAGCACTCCTGCGCATCGGCGAGCTCGACGAGGTCGATGTCGCGGACGGCGCGCAGCAGTCGCAGCGGGCGATCGCCGACCTCCAGCAGCCGCAGCGAGTGACACGTCGGGTGATACGTGACGCGGTGCGCGAACGTCGCGCCGACGTCCTCCACGCCGAGTTCGTCCACGAGCAGCTCGGAGAGCTCGAACACGCGCGGCACGATCGCGGCGACGTCGCCGGCCAGCCGCGCGTCGCCGGCGCGCTCTGCGAGCCGCGGGTAGCCGTCGCGGACCATGGCGACGCACGACGCCGACGGTGACACGACGACCTCGCAGTCGCCGAACACCCGCACGAAGCGGCGCGCGAGCGCCGTCGCCTCCCGGGCATAGCCCGTGTTGCCGTGCATCTGTCCGCAGCACGTCTGCTCGTCCGGGAAGTCGACGGCGTGGCCGAGACGCTCGAGCACCTCGACGACCGCCCGCCCCGTGCCGGGAAACAGCGTGTCGTTGAAGCAGGTGACGAAGAGGGCGATGCGCACGCGCGCCGAGGTTCTACCGCGAGTACGCGGCCGGAACGCCGCCGTCGACGTTGAGCACGTTTCCGGTGCTCTTGCCCGACCGCGCCTCCGACGCGAAGTGCAGGACGGACTGGGCGATGTCGTCCGGGTAGATGTTGACCTTCAGCGTCGTGCGCGACCGGTAGTGGTCCTCCAGGTCGCCGGGATCGATGCCATACGCGGCCGCGCGCTCCTCGCGCCACGTCGAGCCCCAGATGCGCGAGCCCTGCAGGACGGCATCGGGGTTGACGGTGTTGACGCGGATGCCGGCGGCGCCGCCCTCCTCCGCCAGGCAGCGGCCGAGGTGCAGCTCGGCCGCCTTGGCCGACGAGTACGCAGCCGCGTTCTTGCCCGCGACGAGCGCGTTCTTCGACGCGACGAAGATGATCGAGCCGCCGGTGTCCTGCTGGCGCAGGATGCGAAACGCCTCGCGCGAGACGAGGAAGTAGCCCGTCCCGAGGATCGCGTGGTTGCGCTCCCACTCGCGCAGCGTCGTCTCCTCGATCGGCGCGCTCGAGGCGACCCCGGCATTCGAGACGAGGATGTCGACGCCACCGAACGCGAGCACGGCGGTGTCGAAGGCGGACGACACGGAGTGCTCTGCGGTGACGTCGCCGCCGTACGCGGCGCCGCCGTCGCCCAGCGACTGCACGGCGGCGCGGGCTCCTTCCTCGTCGAGGTCGAAGCCGACGACGCAGGCACCCGCGCGCGCCAGGCTGTCGACGATCGCGCGGCCGATCCCGCCCGCGGCGCCGGTCACGAGCGCGACCCTGCCCTGCAGTTCGCCGGGTGCAGGCGCCTGCGCGAGCTTGTAGAGCTCCAGCGGCCAGTACTCCACGGCGAAGCTCTCCTGCGCCGAGAGCGAGGTGAAGGCGCCGAGCGCCTGGGCGCCCGCCATGACCTCGATCGCGCGGTGGTAGAGGTCGCGCGACAGCCGGCACGCCTTCGGGGTGGTGCCGACGCCGACGAGGCCGACGTGCTGGATGAGCACGACGCGCGCGTCGGGATCGGCTGGAACCGTCGTCTCGTCGGCGTAGGCCTCGACGTAGGCGCGGTACTCGTCGCGATAGCGCGCGGCCCCCTGGCGGATGCGGGCGCGCAGCGCTTCCACGTCGTCGGCCTCGGGATCGAAGCCGATCCACAGCGGGACGCGCTTGGTGTGCACGAGATGGTCCGGGCAGGCGGCGCCGACGTCGGTCAGTGCGGGGGCCTGCTCGGAGGCGACGAACTCCAGGGCCCGTGGCGACGTGTCCACGACGAGCACCTTCGCGCGCTCGCTGGACACGGCGCCGCGCAGCGCCGGCAGGATCTCGCGCAGCAGTCGCGCGCGCCGGGCGTCGTCGATCGCGCCCGCACCGGCGGCGGGCCCGCCGAAGCGCGCCTGCCCGGACGTGCGCTTGTTCGTGAACTCGACGGCCTGGTTGATGACCTCGATGGTGCGCCGGTAGGCCTCCTCGGCGGTCTCGCCCCAGACGACGAGGCCGTGCTTGGCGAGCACGATGAGTCGCAGCGCGGGGTTCTCGCGCACGGCCTGGCCGACCTGCCTGGCGAGCGTGAAGCCGGGGCGGATGTAGGGGATCCAGGCCGCGTCGTCGCCGAAGCACGCTGCGACGAGCCGCTCGCCGTCGACGGTGCCCGCGAGGACGTTGATGCCGTCGGGGTGCGTGTGGTGCACGTGCGGCGCCGGGACGAACGCGTGCAACAGCGTCTCGATCGACGAGCGCGGCGCGGCCGGGTCGACCTGACAGCGGGCGAGATGGGCGACCATCTCCTCGTCGGTCATCGCCTCGCGCTCGAAGAGCGGCAGCATCTCGTCCATCCGCAGCGGCGTGAAGTGCTGCGGCCCCATCGTCGCGAGGTCCGAGCCCGACCCCTTGACCCACATGACGTCGACCTCGCGGCCGACGTGGTCGACCGCGCGGCCCTTCGCCGACGTGTTGCCGCCGCCGAAGTTCGCGACGGCGCGGTCGGAACCGAGCAGGTGCGACGCGAGGACGACCTGGCCGAGCGCGTCCGCGGGCACCTCCGCCGCGTCCGGCCAGCGGTCCTGCGCCATGGCGATCATCTCGTGCATCGTGCTCACTGTCCCCATCCTCCGGCCACGGCTTCGGTGGCTCCTCGTTCGTTGATCGTGGTCTCGACGTAGCCCGACGCGCGCAGCGCGGCGATCGGGTCCTCGGCGCCACCGCCGGCCACGCGAACACGCGCGCAGAGGGGGCGCACGTCGCTGCGGTAGGCGTCGAGCAGCACCTCGTGCGCCCCGAGCACGTCGCCGGCGGCCTGCGCCGCCGCCAGCGCGTCGCGGTCGACGAGCAGCGCCTTGGCGTAGGCCTCCTGGATGTTCACGACGCTCAGCACCATCGCCTCGATCTTCGCCTCGACGTTGTGTGCCTGATCGATCGTGAGGCGCGGCAGCGTCCGTCCGGGCGCCGCCAGCTCGACGAAGATCAAGAACAGCTCGAACGGGTTGACCGAGCCGACGATGAGGTCGTCGTCGGCGTACTTGCGGTTGTTGAAGTGAAAGCCGCCGAGCCGGCCCTCGTCGTCGAGGATCGCGACGATCTGCTCGATGTTGACGCCCTGCGCGTGGTGGCCGAGGTCGACGAGCACCCGGGCGCGCTCGCCGAGCTTCTGGCACACGAGCAGCGCCGAGCCCCAGTCGGCGAGGTCGGTCGCGTAGAACGCGGGCTCGAAGAGCTTGTACTCGACGAGCAGCTCCTGGTCGTCGGGCAGCGCCGCGTACACCTCCCCGAGCGCGCTGGTCATCCGCCGCCGGCGCGCGACGAGGTCGCCCTGGCCGGGGTAGTTCGTGCCGTCGGCGAACCACAGCGACTGCGCGGTGGCACCCAGGGCGGATGCGATCTGCACGCACGCGAGAAGATGTTCGACGGCCTTGGCGCGCACGCGCTCGTCGGTGTGCGTGATCGAGCCGAGCTTGTAGTCGGGGTCCTGGAAGAGGTTGGGGTTGACGGCGCCGATCCGCAGCCCGAGCGAGGCCGCGTGGTCGCGCAGCGCGGCCGGGTCGTCGACGCGGTCCCACGGGAAGTGCAGCGCGACGGCGGGCGCGCAGCCGGTCAGCCGGTGCACTTCCGCGGCGTCCTGCAGGCGCTCGAAGACGTCACGCGGCCGGCCAGGTTGCCGGAAGGTGGCAAAGCGCGTGCCCGAGTCTCCGTAGCCCCACGACGGGGTCTCGATCTCGAGCCGGGCGAGGGCCTGTTCAGGCGACGGGTTCACTCGTGGTCCTTTCGACGAAGCGTTCGAAGATGCCGGCGGCGTCGCCGGGCTCGTAGATGTCGGGCCGTGCCGAGGCCGCGGCGACCGCCCGCAGGTCGGCAAGCGAGCCGAGCTCGCCCGTGGCGCGCGCCTGCACGAGGACGTTGCCCAGCGCGGTCGCCTCGACGGGGCCGGCCAGCACCGGGATCCCGAGCACGTCGGCCGTCAGCTGACACAGCAGCCTGTTGCGAGAGCCGCCGCCGATGACGTGGACGACGTCGACCTCGCGGCCGCTCACCCGCTGCAGCCGATCGAGCACGACGCGGTACTTGCACGCCAGCGAGGTCAGGATGCTGCGAGCGAACTCACCCTTCGTCGCCGGTGCCTCCTGCCCGGCGGCGCGGCACGCCGCGGCGATGCGGGCGGGCATGTCGCCAGGGGCCAGGAAGCGCTCGTCGTCGGGATCGAAGAGCGGGACGTCGTGCGGCGCCTGCTCGGCCAGCCGCGTCAGCTCGTCGTACGTGCACGGGTCCCATGCGCGCCGGCACTCCTGCAGCAGCCACAACCCCATGACGTTGCGCAGCAGGCGGATCGTCGCCTCGATGCCGCGCTCGTTGGTGAGGTTGTAGGCGGCCGCCTCGGGCGTCAGGACGGGTGCGTCGAGCTCGAGGCCGAGCAGCGACCACGTTCCCGACGACAGCACCGCGGCGTTCCTGCCGTGGATCGGCGCCGCCGCGAACGCGGAGGCCGTGTCGTGCCCCGCCACGGTGTGGACCGCGACATCGCCCAGCCCATGCTGCTCGAGGACCGGCGCGAGCAGCATGCCCGGCTCGAACGGATCGCCGGCGAACGGGCCGGCCGGCAGCCCGAGGCGGCCGATCAGCTCGCGCGACCACGTCGCGCTGCGCGCGTCGAGCAGGCCCGTCGTCGAGGCGACCGTGGCCTCGTTGGCGAGGACGCCGGTCAACCACAGCGCAAGCAGATCCGGGACGAGCGCGATCCGCTGCGCCGCGGCGAGCGCCGGCGTCCCCTCGTCGGCGAGCAGCTGAAAGACCGTGTTGATCGGCAGCGTCTGGATGCCCGCCGACGCGTAGAGCTCTTCGCGCGAGACGCGGGCGTGGGCCCGATCGATCATGCCGTCCGTGCGTGCGTCGCGGTAGTGAAAGGGCAGGCCGAGCACGCGATTGTCGCCGTCGAGCAGTGCGTAGTCGACGCCCCAGGCGTCGATCCCGATCCCGTCGATGCGGCCGGCGAACCCGAGCCCGGTGAGCGACTCGGCGAAGAGGTTCATGAGATTCCAGTGCATGCCGTCGGGCAACCGCACCGGGCGGTTGTGGAAGCGGTGCACGACGTCGAGCGCAACGCGCTCGCCGTCGAGCCGGCCGACGACGACGCGGCCGCTCTCGGCTCCGAGGTCGATGGCCGCGTAGTCAGGCAAGGTGGAAGATCTGCTCGAGGCGCTGAAAGGACTCGTCTGCGCGCTCGCCGAAGAACTCGGTCATCTCCGCCTGCCAGCGCTCGTTGACGTCGGTCGCCGCCATCGCGCGCTGCGCGGCGTCGAAGTCGTCGGTCTCGAGGTAGCCGACGAGCAGGCCGTCGCCGCGCAGGAACAGCGAGTAGTTGCGCCAGCCGGCGTCACGCAGCGCATCGAGCATCTCGGGCCAGACCGCGCGGTGGCGCAGCTTGTACTCCTCCAGCCGGTCGGGCCTGACCTGCAGCGCAAAGCACACGCGCTCCATGCTCAGCTCCCGACCTGCGCGCACTCGAGTCCGAGCATCGCGGCGACGCGGCGCACCTCGGCGCCGACGTGACCGACGCCGAGTGCCACGTGGTGGGTGGGTCCCTCGGCGCAGAAGTCCTCCAGGAACTGCGCGGGCGCGGTCCCGAAGCGCAGCCGCGAGTTCGTGTTGCCGATCCGGAACGTCGCGCCCGGGATCGACTCGCCCTCACCGATGATGAGCTTCAGCCGGCCCTCGGCGGTCTGCGTGCAGCCGACGATCGTGACCGGGCCGTAGCGGACCTTGAACTCCACGCTCAGGCCGCCGCCGGACTTGCCGTGGTAGAGCTTCAGCGCGCGCAGCGTGGGGCGCTCCTGCGCGATGGCGACGTGCCCGGGACCGTCGTGGCCCATGAGGACGAAGTCGTCCTGGAAGTCCAGGCCGTAGAACTCGGTGAACGACCCGCCGGCGCCGAGCCGGTCGAGGACGAGCTGGGCGATGTTCGTCTTGAGGTCGCCCTCGCCGGCGGTGATGACCCCGCGCGCCGTCAGCAGCGAGTTGCCGACGATGACGCCCGCCCCGAGCTGCTCGGCCTCGTTGCCCTCGACGCCGCGGTAGTAGTAGGTCAGGGCGTCGAGGTGGAAGTCCGCGGCGAGCCGGTCCAGGCCAACCGCGACGCGCGCCGCCCACGCCAGCTGCTCGCTGGTGATCGGCCCCGCGATCGGATCTGCGGAGGGATCGGCGAACGCGAACATCGCACGGATCTCGGCGTCCTTGGCGGCGATCTCGTCGCGTGTCGCGGCCGCGGTGCGGGCGGCGAGGTCGTCGATCTCGAGCACCTCGACGTGCGCGCCGATCTGCGCGTGCACGGCCGTGAAGTCGGTGTACATGTCGAGCATCCCGGGATACGTGTGCCCGAGGAAGCCGATGCGCGAGCGGCGCAGCTCGCGGGCGGCACCCGCGGCGCGCACCCATGCGGCGATCTTCGCCCAGGCCCGCTCGTCGTCGTCGATCGTGCCCGCGACGGTGTCGTAGGGGATGCCGGCGCGGGTGCAGGCGCCCGCGATCTCCGGGACGCAGCACGCTGCGCAGTTGGCGAGCCACTCACCGGTGTCGGTGGCGGCGTAGTCGAGCGTCGGCGTGGGCTGCAGGCCGAGCAGGACGACCGGAACCCCGGCCGCCTGCAGTGCCGGCAGGACCTGGCTGGACGTCGCGTACGTGACGGCGTGACAGAAGACGATGTCGACCTGCGCGGCGGCGAAGCGGTCGCCGGCCTCGCGGGCCTTCGGTGCGGTGTCGACGAGGCCGGCGCTGACGACCTCCGCGCCGAGCTCGCCGATGCGCGCCTCGACGCGCTGCTGGTAGCCGGTGATGCGCTCCTTCAGGCCCTCGAACTGCGCCCAGTAGGCCTCCAGGCCGATGCCCAGGACCCCGGCCCGCGCGCGAGGCGCGGGCCGGGTGCCGGCGACGACCGGCTGGGTCGTCACTTCGACCATGACTAGAAGTCGAAGTCGTCGATGTTGGCCTTGTTGAAGCGGGTCGGCGGGCCGAGGATGACCTCGCCGTTCTTGCCGATCGTGTGCTCCCCGAGCTTGCCGGTCTTGAACGTCTCGCCTTCCTTGCCGCTGATGACGTTCGAGGCCAGCGCGGCGCCCGCGTACGCGGCGAGGTAGCCGACGTCCGCCGGGTTCCAGAGGGCGAACTCGGTGACCGTGCCGTCCTTGACGAACTTGCGCATCTGGTTCGGCGTGCCGAGGCCGGTCAGCTTGACCTTGCCCTTCTTGTTGGACTTCGACAGGTAGCGCGCGGCGGCGGAGATCCCGACGGTCGTCGGCGAGATGATGCCCTTGAGGTTCGGATAGGCCGACAGCAGGCCCTGCGTCTCCTGGAAGGACTTCTGGTCGTCGTCGTCACCGTAGGCGACCTTGACGAGCTTCATGTTGGGGTGGTTCTTCTTCAGCTCGTCCTTCATGAACTTGATCCAGGTGTTCTGGTTCGTGGCGTTCGCGGTTGCCGACAGGATCGCGACCTCGCCCTTGTCGCCGATCTGCTTGGCGAGGATCGTCACCTCGTCGCGCCCGATCTGCTCGGAGGACGCCTGGTTGACGAAGACCTTGCGTGCGTCGGGAGCGACGTCGGAGTCGAAGCCGACGACGGTGATGCCACGCTTGGCCGCGTTGCGCAGCGCCGGGGCCACGGCGTTGGGGTCGTTGCCGGCGATCCCGAGGACGTCGGGCTTCTTCTGGATCGTCGAGTTGATGAGCGGGACCTGCGAGGACGCGGAGGCGTCGGTCGGACCGACGAGCTCATGCGTGCCGCCGAGCTCCTTGACGGCCGCCTCGAAGCCGCCGTGCTCGATCTCCTCGTAGGGGTTGCCGAGCTGCTTGGGCATCGATACGAACTTCAAGCCCTTCTTGATCGTGCCCCCGGCATCGGCGGCGGCGTCCGTGGTGGCGGCGGCGCCGCCGGAGGAGGACTCGTCGTCCTTGGTGTCGCCACAGGCGGCGAGAGCGAACGTCATCGCCAGCAGGGCGACGATCAGCGCCCACGGCGTACGGATGCGATGCATGGTGGTGTTCTCCTCCTAGTGCTGTGGCGCATTCGGTGTTGCCGGCGGGCGAGACGGCCACATGCCGCGCCAACCGGTTTTCGGGCCACCGCGCGTCTCTCGCGCGCGGCGTACGAGATTGGGTCCGAGCACGGACCCGATCAGCAGGGTTCCGACGACGATCTGGACCCAGTACGACGAGATGCCCTCGGCGAGCGTCAGGGACTTCTGGATCGCGCCGAGCAGGCACAGCGCGAGGACGACGCCGAGGATCGACCCCTTCCCGCCGAAGATCGACACGCCGCCGAGGACGACCGCGGCGACCGCGATGAGCTCGAAGCCCTGGCCGACGTTGGCGGCGGCGGTCGAGTTGCGCAGGCTGATGACGACGCCGGCCAGCGCGGCGACGGCGCCCGACATGACGAAGAGCCACATCTTGATGCGCTTCACGCGCAGCCCCGAGAAGCGCGCTGCCTCCTCGTTGGCGCCGATGGCGAACACGCTGCGACCGAACGGCGTCGCGTGCAGCAGCACGCCGAACGCCACCGCGAGGAAGGCGAACAGGATCATCGTGTTCGGGACCAGGGTGCCGGCGAAGTTGCCGAACGCGCGGTCGGTCCAGGCGACCGGGAAGTCGGTCACCGATGCGTCGCCGATCACGACGAAGGCGAGGCCGCGAAACAGCGCGAGCGTGCCGATCGTGACGGCCAGCGACGGCAGCCCCAGGCGCGTGACGAGATAGCCGTTGAAGGCACCGCAGAGCGCACCGACGGCGATGCAGATCGGCATGATGAGCTCGAGCGGCAGGCCGGCGTTCCACAGCTCGGCCATGACGGCGCTCGAGAGCGCGAGCACCGATGCGATCGAGAGGTCGATCTCCGCGGCGACGACCACGAGCGCGAGGGCGAGTGCCATGAGGGCGACCTCGCTGAGGTCCAGCGACGCCGTCGTGAACGAGTCCGCGGTGAGGAACTCGCTCGACAGGCTCTGCCCGACGACGCATGTCAGCACCAACAGGCCCGCGACGAGGACCTCCCAGCGCCCGAGCAGCTCGCGGGCGCCGGTGAGGCGGGAGGACTTCTGGGTGACGGTCTCAGCCGGCACGGCGTGAGCTCCTCTGTCGTAGGGCGGCTTCGAGCCGCAGGCTGACGAAGCGGTCGATCGCGATCGCGAGCAGCAGCAGCCCGCCGATCGCGGCCAGCTGCCAGAACGCGTCGACCTTCAGGACGATGAGCGACGACGTGATCGAGCCGAGCAGCAGCGCGCCGAGGGCGGCGCCGTAGACGCTGCCACTGCCACCGAAGACCGCGACCCCGCCGACGACGGCGGCTGCGACGACCGTCAGCTCATAGCCCGTCCCCGCGGTCGCGTCGACGGTGCCGTAGCGGGCGGTGAACAGCACGCCGCCGAGGCCGGCGAGCGCTCCCGAGATGAGAAACGCGGTGTTGACCCGGCGGTCGCTGCGCACGCCGGCGAGCCGGGCGGCCTCGGGGTTGGATCCGATCGCATAGAGCTCGCGGCCCCAGCGCAGGTCGCGCAGGCACTGCCCGACGACGAGCACCACGACGAGGGCGAACACGACGAGGATCGGGACGCCGAGGACCGACTCGGTGCCGAGGTTCAGAAAGCGGTCCGGCAGCGTCTCGGCATTGACCTGGCGCCCGTCGGTCCAGAGGAACGCGAGCCCGCGGAAGATGTACAGCGTCCCGAGCGTGACGACGAGCGCGGGCACGCGACCGTACGTCGTGAGCACCCCGTTGAGCAGCCCGCAAGCTCCGCCGAGGGCCATGCCCATGACCATGACGAGCGGGATCGGGAGGTCCGGGTTGTTGGACAGCAGCGTCCCCGCCATGAACGCCGCGAGCCCGAGGATCGAACCGACGGAGATGTCGATGTTGCGCGTGAGGATGACGAGCGTCTGTCCCACCGCCAGGACCGCGATGATCGAGGCGTTCAGGGCGAGGTCGCGCAGGGAGCCGGCGCCGACGAAGCGCGGCTCGAGGATCCCCGTGACGAGGATCAGCAGCCCGAGCGCGAGGACGATGCCGAGCTCGCGGACGCGGAACACGATCTCGGTGACGCGGCGCGCGCGCTCGCCGCTGCGCGCGGGCGCGGCCGGCGTGCCCGGTGTGACGACGGTCGATTCGGCGGGAGTGCTCATGCCGCCACCGCCGCCTGGCCCGTCGCCGCGCGCATGACCGACTCCTCGTCGGCCTCTGCGCGGCTCAGCTCGCCGGTGATCCGGCCCTCGTGCATGACGAGCACGCGGTCGGCCATCCCGAGCACCTCGGGCAGCTCCGAAGACACCATCAGCACCGCGAGCCCCTTCTGGGCGAGCTCGGACAGCAGCCGGTGCACCTCGGCCTTCGTCCCGACGTCGATGCCGCGCGTGGGCTCGTCGACCATCAGCACCTTCGGGTCGGTCGCCAGCCATTTGGCGAGCACGACCTTCTGCTGGTTTCCGCCGGAGAGAAATCCGACCGGGTCGTCGAGGCGGTGGTACTTCAGCTGCAGGCGCTTGGACCACTCCGCGGCCAGCGAGCGCTCGGAGGGCCCGCGCAGCAGGCCGAACGTCGCGAGTGACTTCAGCCGCGTCAGCGTCACGTTGCGCTGGATCGAGTGATCCATGACAAGGCCCTGCTGGCGGCGGTCCTCGGGGACAAAGCCGATGCCGGCCCGCATCGCGGCCAGCGGCCGGCCGCGCACGAGGCGCTCGCCGGCGACGTCGACGGTTCCGGCGTCGGGCTTGTCGATTCCGAAGATCGCTCGGGCGACCTCGCTGCGGCCGGCGCCGACGAGGCCGGCGAGCGCGACGATCTCGCCGGCGCGGACCTCGAAGGAGATGTCGGTGAAGACGCCCTCCCGGGTCAGGCGATCGACGCGCAGGACCGGCGCCCCGACCTCGCTGTCGAGCTTGGGAAACAGCGCGGTGAGCTCGCGGCCGACCATCTTGCGCACAAGCTCGTCGGTGGTCAGGTCGGCGGTGTCGCCGGCGTGGACGACCTCGCCGTCGCGCATGACGGTCACCGTCGAGCAGATCGCGAAGACCTCCTCGAGCCGGTGGGAGATGAAGAGCACGGCCGCGCCGCGCTCGCGCAGGGAGCGAACGACGCCGAACAGCCGCTCGACCTCGGGACCCGACAAGGCCGCGGTCGGCTCGTCCATGATCAGCACGCGAGCGTCGAAGCTCAGCGCCTTGGCGATCTCGACGATCTGCTGATCGGCGATCGAGAGGCCGCGAACCGGGCGCTCGGCGTCCAGACGCACGCCGAGACGGTCGAGCAGGCCCTGGACGTGCGCGCGCATCGCCTTGCCGTCGATGCGGCGGCCGCCTTTCAGCGGGTGGCGGCCCATGACGACGTTCTCTGCGATCGAGAGGTCGGGGAAGAGCGTCGGCTCCTGATAGATGACCGCGATGCCGGCGGCGCGCGCATCGGGCGGGGCGTGGAAGTCGACGGGCTCGCCGTCGACGAGCATCTCGCCGCCGTCGCGGCCGATCACGCCGGCGAGCAGCTTGACGACCGTCGACTTCCCCGCGCCGTTCTCGCCGACGAGCGCGCGGACCTCGCCGGGCCGGAGGGCGATCGTGCCGTGGCGCAGCGCGCGAACGGCGCCGTAGGACTTCACCGCGTCCCGCAACTCCAGGATCGGCGCGACGTCGTCGGCCACACGCAGCTGTGGCTGTGCGGCTTGAGTCACCGGACCTCCTCCACCGTGATGCCGCTGCGGCGCAGCGACGTGATGTGCTCCCTGGCCGTGTCGGCGACCAGGACCCGGGTCACCGTCTGAACGGGCGTGATCGCGTTCAGCCCCGTGGCCTCGAACTTCGAGCCGTCGACGACCAGCAGCGACTCGCGCGCACGCGAGACCATCGCGGCCTTGACCTCGGCCTCGAGGGCGTCGGCCTCCGTGAGCGTCCCGTCGGGCGTGACGCCCTTGACGCTGAAGATGAGCTTGTCGGCGAAGTGACGCGCGATCGCGTCGATCGTCTGCGGCCCGACGAAGGAGCGGGTCGCCGCGCGCAGCGAACCCGAGAGCCCGATGAGCGACGCGTTGGGGGCGTCGGTCTGCGCGACGAGGTCCATCACCGGAATCGAGTTCGTGAGCACCGTGAACCGGCGACCGGCGGCGAGGAGGCTCTCGAGGGCGGCGTACGCGGTCGTCGAGCTGTCGACGAAGACGGCTTCTCCGTCCGCGACGTGCGCGGCGGCGGCGGCGCCGAGGCGCTTCTTCGCGTCGGCTGCCTGCTCGAGGCGGAAGCGAAACGAGTCCTCCCTGCGCGTGGTCTGCGGGGAGACGGCGCCGCCGTGGGTCCGGCGCGCGCTGCCTTGGCGCTCGAGCTCGTGCAGGTCGCGCCGCGCGGTCATCGCGGACATCCCGTACTCGCTCTCGAGCTCGGCGATCGTGACGCTGCCCGTCGCTCGCAGCCGCTGGGCGATGAGCGCCCGCCGTTGCGCCGGAACCAGGCCTCGCGCCGTCGGAGTGTGATCGGCCTTGGTCATTCTCTCCTCTGGAATGAACATATTCGAACACAACCGCACATGTCAAGCACGGTTCCGCAGATTTATCGATCGGCCCCGAAAATCCCCGTCCCTGCTCGTGCTAGGAGTTCAGGCGACGACGACGTCGAGGCCCGCCGCGCGAAATCGCGCCAGCGCCGCGGCGTTGACGTCGGCCGCGATGATCGTTCGAACATCGCTCGTCTCGGCGACGACCGCCAGCGCGGTGCGGCCGAGCTTCGTGCCGTCCACCAGCAACACCGCGTGCTGCGCCCGGGCGACCATCGTCCGCTTCAGCTCGGCCTCGAGCGGGTCGGGATCGGTCAGGTGGCCGTCGTCGCCGACGCCGCGCACCGAGAACAGGACGTAGTCGGCGAAGTGCGCCCGGACGCACTGCACCGCCTGCGGGCCGACGAAGGAGCGCGTGAGCGCGCGCAGCGTCCCGCCGATGCCGATCGTCTCCACCGCCGCAGCGGCGGCGGACTCGCACACGAGGTCGATCACGGGCAGCGAGTTCGTGAGCAGCGTGCACCGCAGGTTCTCCCGCAGCAGCCGCCGCGCCGCGATGTACGCGGTCGTCGAGCTGTCGACGTAGAGCGAGGCCCCTGCGGGCAGCAGGCCGAGCGCCGCCTCGGCGAGGCGCTCTTTGGCCGCGACGTCGACCTCGAGGCGCTGGGCGAACGAGTCCTCGTGACCCGACATCGCCGGCAGGACGGCACCGCCGTGCGTTCGCCGCAGGTACCCGACGCGCTCGAGCTCGGCGAGGTCGCGGCGCGCGGTCATCAGCGATATCCCGAACTCGGCCTCGAGCTCGGCCACCGATACACCGCCCCGAGAACGCACGAGCTCGACGATCATCCGCCGACGCTCGTCGGGCAGGAGGAGGCGGCGGCTCACGAGTTCTGAATATCGCACGGCGCCCGCGCGACCGCAGCCGCACGGGCCACCGCGAACGCCCTACGCCATCGCGGCCGCGCGCGCCTCGGCGATCGCCTCGGCGCCCTTGTTGCCGACGAGCAGCTCGGGCTTGATCGTCCCGCTGGCCGGCAGGTCGAGCGCCGGGATGCGCCCGCTCGCCGCCAGCGCCGCGTCCAGGGCGATGACGGTGGTCTCGCCGCCGAACGCCTCGCGGGCGGTGGCGACGATCGTCAGCGAGCCGCCGTCGACGATGTTGCGCGCGGCCGCGAGCGCACGGCGCGCGAGCGGCGCCGGAACGTACTCGAGCGTGTCGACGAGCAGGACGGCGTGCCCGCCGCGCGCGGCGACGCGGCGACCGGTCTCGATCGCGCGCTCGATCGCCTGCCCCTGGGCGTCGGGCGCGGCGGCGAGGTTGAGCTCGGCGATCGGCTGCAGCGTCTCGGACCTCCAGCCGGCGATCTCCTCCGGGCGCACGCCGGCGAGCACGACGCTGAGCTCGAGGTCCTCGCGGCCGGTCAGCGCGCGCGCGAGGCGGCGCAGCGCCTCGGTCTTGCCGGCGCGCGGCCCGCCGACGATGACGACGCGCGAGCCGCGGCCGAACGGCGTGAGCCACTCGATCGCCTTGATCGTCGCGTCCTCGGAGTCCAGCGCGATGCGCTCGGTGGCGTAGGTGCACGGCAGGTCGTCGTACTTCGTGCCCTCGGCGACCTCGTCGGCCGAGCGGCCGTTGATCGTGTCGACGCGGATGAGCGACGGGTAGCGCTCGGAGCGGCGCGGAGCACGCACCGGCCCGCTGACCTCGTCGCCGGCGACGAGCTCGCAGCGGCGCACCTGCGCGGCGGAGATGTAGACGTCGTCGTCGGACGGCTCCGGCGGCGTGACGCGCAGGAAGCCCGAGCCGTTGGGCAGCAGCTCGACGACGCCGCCGGCGATCTTCTCCTCGGCAGGCCCGCGGTCGCGGTCGCGCACGGTCGCGGTCGCCGCGGTCGCGGTCGCGGTCGCCACGGTCGCGCTCGCCGTTCTCGGACGAGCGTCCGCCGCGGGCCGCGCGGGCCGAGCGCCGCGGCGGCGCCTCGGCCTCCTCGGCGCCGGCCTCGTCAGCGTCGGCGTCGCTGTCGCCCGGGTCGCGATCGCGAGCGCGGCTGCGCCCCCGGCCACCGCGCCGCGAGCGCCGAGCGGGCTTCTCGGCATCCGCATCGGCGTCGCCGTCGGTGTCGGCGTCGCCGTCGGTGTCGCCCTCGGCGTCGTCCTCGACTTCGGCGTCGGCGCCATTGACCGCGAGGTCGATGACTGCGCCGGCGTCGTCGGGCTCGAGCTCTGCCTCACCGCCGTGGCGCTCGATGATCGCGCCGACGAGATCGGCCTTGCGCAGGCGCCGGTAGCCGTCGAGGCCGAGCTCGGACGCGATCTCGTGCAGGTCGGCGAGTGAGCTTGACTCCAATGCGGAGCGAGAGATGACGGGCATGTGGTCCTCCAGTGGGTGGATCGTCGGTGGGCCCCGGCCGCGTTGCGCAGCGGCCGGCGACTTGTCACATGAACACTAGTACACCGGTACTGGCGCGCGAGGTGGATCGCTAGCGGGCGTGGCGGATCGCGTCGTCGAGCGCGAGCGCCTCGTCGACCTCGACGTCGCCGCGCAGCGCTGCCCGCACCGCGAGGAAGTCGGCCGCCGCGGCGACGTCGTGGACGCGCAGGATGTGCGCGCCCGCATCGACGCCATGGCCGAGCGCCGCCAGCGTCCCGGCCAGCCGGTCGCCCGGCGCCCGGCCGGTCAGCGCGCCGACGAAGTCCTTGCGCGATGCCGCGAGCAGCAGCGGGCGATCGAGCGCGTGCAGCTCCTCCAGGCGGCGCAGCAGCGCGATCGTCTGCGCGGGCGTCTTGGCGAAGTCCGGCCCCGGATCGAGGATGAGCTGCTCCTCGCGCACCCCCTGCGCGACCGCCGCCTGCACCCGCTCGCCGAGAAACGCGACGACGTCGGCGACGACGTCGTCGTAGAGACCGGGGTCCTGCAGGCGCTGCTTCGGCGCCGCCCGCGTGTGCATGAGCACGAGCGCCGCGCCCGTCCGCGCGCAGACCGCCGCGAGCTCGGCATCGCGCAACCCGCTGACGTCGTTGACGATCGCCGCCCCCGCGGCGATCGCCGCCTCGGCCACCGCGGGCTTGTAGGTGTCCACCGAGACGACCGCGCCGAGCTCGCCCGCGACGCGCTCGACGAGCGGCACGACGCGCGCGATCTCCTCTGCGACCTCCACCGGCGGTCGCAGTGTGATCCCCGACTCGCCGCCGATGTCGATGATGTCGGCGCCCGCCTCCAGCAGCGAGCGCGCGCGCCGCACGCGCGACTCGAGGTCCGGGTAGGCGCCCGCGTCCGAGAACGAGTCCGGCGAGGCGTTGACGATGCCCATGAGCCACGGCCGCTCGCCGAGCGCGAGCGTGCGGCCCGCGGCGGCGACGGCATGACGGCGCACGGGAGCGCCGACGCTACCCGACACGCACCCCGCGGCGGTACGTCGCGACGTTGCCGGCCTCGTCGGTCGCGGTGATGAGCAGCGGATACGTGCCGGGGCCGGCGTAGCGGTGGCGCGCCTTCACGCGCGCGACGCCGCGCGCGCCGGCGCTCCGGTCGCCCCACGAGACCACGACGCTCGCGATCCCCGACGATCGGCGCCCCGCGCCGCCCTGGTCGGCGCCGCGCGCGGAGATCGTGACGACCCGCTTCGCGCGCTTGTAGCTCACCGAGAGCTTCGGCGCCAGGTCGTCGATGCGCAGCAGGCGCGTCCGCGAGCGCCGCGTCTGGCCGCGCTGGTCGATCGCCGTGACCTGCCAGCGGTGCGTCGCGCCGCTGATCGGCGTCGTGAGCGTGACGTTCGTGGCCGTCGTCGCCGCGACGAGCTGACCGTCGATGCGCACCTCGTAGCGCTGCGGGCCCCAGAGCCCGAACGACGGCTGCCAGCTCAGCCGCGCGAGCGCCGGCTGGCAGCACTTCTGCGACGTGAAGCCCGCGAAGAAGCCGGGCTCGCGATCGAGGTAGCCGGCGACGAGCCGGCGCTCGTCCTCGGCGCCCTGGATCCACGCGATGACGCCGCCGCTCGCCCGGTCCACGGCCGCGTCGAAGCCACGCGCCGGGTCCACCGCGCCGAGCTCCGGCCGCGAGATCGTCGTCTCCTTGCCGGGCTTGCGGTCGTCGTAGGTCAGGACGCGCACGAACGACGGCTCCCCGGGATTGGTGAGGACGCTTGCGACGAGCCCGTCGTTGTTCTCGGACATCGCCGGCGCGACGAGCGCCGGGATCGCGCTGAGGCCGAAGATCCGCGCGGGAACGCCGAACGCGTCGCGCTCGAAGACGCCGTCGACCATCGGCTGGCCGCTCGCCGCGCCGACGGTCGTCGCCAGCCCGACGCCGCGGCCGTTGATGTCGATGTCGGGCTCGAGGACCGGCTCGCCGTCGGGCACCTCGACTGCCACCGGCGCGTCGAAGATCGTGCCCCGCTGGCGGCGGGCGAGGATCCGCGTCGAGCCGTCGGGGAAGCGCTGGCGAAAGACGACCCAGGCAAAGCTCGAGTCGTCCTCGGCATCGACGTCGGGGGCGTCGGAGGTCGAGGTCGCCCGCTCCTCGAAGACGTCGGGCGTGAGGTCCTGCGGCGCGCTGGACAGCGCCGCGCCGAACATCTTGCGCGCGTAGACGTGGCCGCCCTCGCCCCAGGTCACGACCCCGACGCCGTCGGCGGCGATCGCGACGCGCGACCGCGCCGTGCCGACGCCCGCGGCCCGTGACGGATCGATGTCGGCCGGCTGCTCGAGCAGGCCCCAGGTGTTCGAGCGGCGGTCCAGGCGCGCGATCCGCACGTCGCCGCCGGAGGTGAAGCTCGTGTAGGCCGTGCCGTTGATCGAGAGGTCGACCGAGGGATCGGAGCCCAGCGCCAGCGGCACCGGCGCCGCATAGCCCGCGCCGGCCGGGCGCACGACGCCGTAGACGACCCCGCCGTTGACGAAGACGACGACGAGCCGCTCCGTGTCGGCGGCCGCGACGACCGGCTGCGAACTCGGGCCCGGCAGGCCGGTGTCGACCCGCTCGCCCGCGCCGAAGGCCCCGTTGGCAAAGCGCGCCACGAAGATCTGGTCGAGGCCGTCGACGCGTTTGACGTACGTCAGCGCGCCGGTCCCGTCGCGCGCGAGGTCGACGTCGCCGAGGCGCTGGATGTCGGCGCTCGGGCCGTCGATCGGATCGCCGGGGAACAGTCCCGCCTGCGCGGTTGCGGTGGGCATCGTGAGCAGCACGGCGGTGAGGATCAGCAGACGACGCATCGGGGCGCGAGGCACTCCTTCTCGGACGGGGATGGACGAGGCGGACGTGTCCCCTCAGAGCAGTTTCAACCGGTGAGCGGCGGCAAAGTTACGCGCTGCCGGTGACGCCTTCCGCGCGCGCCTCCGCGCGCCAGGCCTCGCGCTGGGCCGCGACCTCGCCCGCATCCCAGCCGAGCTCGCGTCCGAGGGCTCCCGCGACGCGCTGCACCACCGGCCCGTCGGCGCCGAGCTCGCGCGCCGCCAGCAGGCCGAGCCGCGTGCGCCGCAACAGGACGTCGCCGAGCGATCGCGCCTGCTCGCGGCGGGCCGCGAAGGCGACCTCGGCGAGCAGGTCGGGAAGGTCCGACACGATCGGCGCGGCGAGCTCCGGGTGCTCGCGGGCGACCGTCAGGACGTCGTGGGCGGCGTGGCCGTAGCGCCCGGCGAGCGCCGCGTAGGCCGCCTCGTGGACGCCGTCGACCTTGGGCAGGTCCGCGACGTCGACCGGCGCGCCGAGCGGGATCGCCTGCGTGCGACAGGGCGCGTCACGGGCCTCGCGGTCGACGAGCCGGTCGACGGTCATCTTCGCCATCCGCCGCCACGTCGTGAGCTTGCCGCCGGTGATCGTGACCATCCCGCTCGAGGTCTCGTAGAGCTCGGCCTTGCGCGAGATGTCGACGGACTTCTTCGGGTCGCCGGTCGAGATCAGCGGCCGCACGCCCGCGTACGCGCCCGTGAGGTCGGAGTCGGTCAGCGTCGTGCCGAAGTACTCGTTGCAGGCGTCGAGCAGGTACGCGATGTCGGCCGCCGCCGGCGGCACGTGGACGTCGTCGAGCGTCCCCTCGAAGTCGTTGTCGGTCGTCCCCAGCAGCGTCCGGCCGAGCCACGGCAGCGCGAAGATCGACCGCCCGCCGCCGGCCGGGACGATCGCGCCGCCCGCCGCCAGCGGCAGGGCGTCGTGGTGCACGGTGATGTGCGTGCCGCGGCTCGGGCGGATGCGCGGCACCTCGGCCTCGTCGTGGAGCTCCTCGGGGCGCAGCCGATCGGCCCAGACGCCGGTCGCGTTGACGACGTTGGCGGCCCGCACGACGAACTCCTCGCCGCTGCCGGCCTCGCGGACCCGCACGCCCGCGGCACGCCCGGACTCCTGGACGAGCTCGGTGACCTCGACGCCGTTGGCGCACACCGCGCCGAAGCGCTCGGCCTCGCCGAGGACGGTCAGCACGAGGCGGACGTCGTCGGTCTGGCAGTCATAGAAGAGATAGCCGGACGTCGGCTCGCGCGACGCGAGCGCGGGGACGAGCTCGAGCACCTCGGCGCCTGAGATCACCCGGTGGCGCTCGGGGCTCCACTCCGAGACGTCGGCCGCGGCCCCGGCGGCGGGCGACGGCTGGCGACCGCGCAGCCGCTGGCGCGGGGGCCGCGGGCGCCCGCGCAGGCGCTCGACGGTCAGGACGTCGTAGAGGTTGAGCCCGACGCCGGTGAGGCGGTCCGGCCGCGCGCCGTCGAACGCGGCGACGACGAGCGGCAGCGGATGGACGAGGTGCGGCGCGAGCGCGACCATGAGCTGGCGCTCGAGCAGCGCCTCGCGCACGAGCCCGAGGTCGAAGTTCTGCAGGTAGCGCAGGCCGCCGTGGACGAGCTTGGAGGACCGGCTCGAGGTCCCGGCGGCGAAGTCCGCGCGCTCGACGAGGGCCACGCTGTAGCCGCGCGTGGAGGCGTCGAAGGCGACGCCGGCGCCGGTGATGCCGCCGCCCACGACGACGACGTCGAAGTGCTCGGACGCGAGGGCCTGCAGGGCATCGGAGCGGGCGATCATGGTCCGCCAGTCTGCCAGGCGCTCAAGTGCTCTCGGCCCGCAGCCGATGGGGCCCTCATGCACGCACTTCGCTCTCGCCGCCTCGCGGCCATCATGACCGTCACCGCGCTCGGCGCCGGAGCCGGCGCTGTGGCCGCCCCCGCCCAGGCACAGCTCCTCGGCGGACTCCTGCCCAACCTCGGAACGATCGTGACCGGCACCGGCACGGCGCTCGGCAACACGCTCAACGGCGTTCTCCCGGGCACCGGCGGCATCGTCACGGGCGTCACCGGCACGGTTGGCGGCGTCGTCGGGGGCGTGCAGAACACGGTCACGGGCATCGTCGACCAGACGCTCGGCGGTGTCCTGGACGGCGGCGCCGGCGGCCTGCTGCCGACCGACGTCCTCGACAGCCTCCTCGGCACGCTGCTCGCGAACAGCAGCGCGGCTCCCGGCACCCCCGGCACCGGCACCTCGGGCGGCCCGATCGTCCTCGCCGGCGGCTCGGTCACGCCCGGCGGCATCGTCCTCGACGCCAGCGCGCCGCGGCCGACGGTCAAGGTCCTCTCGACGCTGAAGAAGATCGGCAAGGACGGCAAGATGCGGATGGAGATCCGCACGAACGAGCCCGGCATCGTCGCCGTCGCCGGCAGCCTCCGTCCCGGCGTCGCGGTGAAGAAGCGGGGCGCCAAGGCCGTCAAGCACTCGCGCAAGGTCATCAAGGTCCCGTCGATCACGCTCGGCTATCGCAAGGCCGGCAAGCTCGTCGTGACCGTCAAGCTCTCGCGGGCCGCGCAGCGCGCGCTCGGCCGGTCCAAGGACGCGCGGATGTCGGTGGGCACGGTCGCCTCCGACGTCTTCCGCAACCAGGACTCCGACAACTTCAAGCTCAAGCTCAAGCGCTGAGGCTCCGTCCGGCATGTCCGGACGAATCTCGTACTGACAGCACGGGCGCCATGCGCTGCACTTCGAGGACTGCCGTTCTGAGGAGCGAGGTCACGATGCGGCGCACGGCGCTGGTGCTTGCTGGGGCAGTGCTGCTCGTCGCGCCTGCGAGCGCGTCGGCCGTGTCGGTCTCGCGGGCCGAGCTCAGGAGCGGCGCGCTGCGCGTCGAGGGCACCGCGGCCGGCGGTGCGCGGGTGACCGTCACGACGACGCCGGCGACGAGCGTCGCGAGTGCCAACGCGGGCTCGTCGGGCGCCTATCGCGTCGAGGGCTCGGGATTTCGCTCGGACACGTGCCGCATCACGGTGTCCGATGGCGGCCGTACGGCTGACGCGACCGCGACGCTGTCCGGGTGCACGCCCGTCGGCACGCCGCCTCCGCCTCCGCCGCCGCCACCACCACCGCCGCCTCCGCCACCGCCACCGCCTCCGCCCTCGAGCACGTGCACGATCACGCCCGAGCCCCCGGGGACCATCGCCGTCGGTGACCTGCAGACGTACTTCTTCGGGACCACGGGCTGCCGGACGAGCCAGAAGCCCGTCGAGTGGAGCGTCGTCGCCGGGCGCATCCCGCCGAACATGACGCTCTTCACCCAGGGCGTGGGCTCGGGCGGCATCACCGGCCGGCCGAGCACCGAGGGGATCTACGACTTCACGCTGCGCGTCCGCGACCAGACCGGGGCCACCGACACCGAGGCCTTCCGGATCACGGTCACGGCGGCGCGCCCGGTCGTCATCACGAACCAGAGCGGCTTCCTCACCGACGGCGTCGTCGGCCAGAGCTACTGCTGCGGCAACCTCTTCGCCGACGGCGGCACGCCCGGCTATACGTGGACGCTGCGCTCCGGCGCGCTGCCGCCGGGGCTCAACCTCCAGGCGAGCCCCGGCCGCATCACCGGCACCCCGACGACCGCCGGCACGTTCTCCTTCCTCATGCGCGCGACCGACACGAAGGGCGCGTTCGCCGAGCGGACGTTCTCGATCACCGTCAACCCGGCGTAGGGCTACAGCGCGCCGAGCTCGGAGGTGATCTCGGCGACGCTGGCCTTCGCGTCGCCGAAGAGCATCTGGGTCGTGTCGTTGTAGAACAGCGGGTTCTCGATGCCGGCGAACCCGGACGCCATCGAGCGCTTCAGGACGATGACCTGCTTGGACTCGTCGACGTTGAGGATCGGCATCCCGTAGATCGGCGAGTCGGGCTTCAGGCGCGCGTCGGGGTTCGTGACGTCGTTGGCGCCGATGACGAGCGAGACGTCCGTGCGGCCGAACTCCGGATTGATGTCGTCCATCTCGCGGAGCTGGTCGTAGGGCACGTCGGCCTCGGCGAGCAGGACGTTCATGTGCCCCGGCATGCGCCCGGCGACCGGGTGGATCGCGAACTTCACCTCGATGCCCTTCTTCTCCAGCGCCTTGGACATCTCGCGCACCGCGTGCTGGGCCTGGGCGACCGCCATGCCGTAGCCGGGCACGACGACGACCTGGCGTGCGTAGGCGAGCAGGATCGCGACGTCGGCGGCGCTCGTGGAGCGCACGGTCCCGCCGGTCTCGCCGCCGGGGTGGGCGGGATCGATTCCCGGCGCCTCGCCGCCGAAGCCGCCCATGAGCACGGAGCCGATCGAGCGGTTCATGGCCTTCGCCATCTGGTCGGTGAGGATCGTGCCCGAGGCGCCGACGATCATGCCGGCGACGATCAGCGCGGTGTTGTCCAGGGCGATGCCCGCCGCCGCTGCGCTGAGCCCCGTGAAGGCGTTGAGCGTCGAGATGACGACCGGCATGTCGGCGCCGCCGATCGGCAGGACCGCGAGGTTGCCGAGCACCGCCGCCGCGACGAGGATGAGGATGAAGAGGCCCTCGCTCTCGGACCCGAGGAGGATCGCGACGCCGGCCCCGATCGCCGTCGCCAGCAGCGCGAGGTTCACGAACAGGCCCGCCGGGATCTTCACCGGGCTGCCGGAGATGAGGCCCTGCAGCTTGCCGAAGGCGATGTTCGAGCCCCAGAAGGAGATCGAGCCGATGATCGCGGCGAAGACGAGCGGGACGCCGACGTCGAGCTCGCTCGAGAGGTCGCCGCCGAGCTCGCGGAACTCGGCCCATGCGATGAGCGCGACCGCGCCGCCGCCGACGCCGTTGAAGAGCGCGACCATCTGCGGCATCGCGGTCATCTTCACCTGGCGCGCCGCGGGGACGCCGACGGCGGTGCCGATCGCCAGGCCGACCGCGATGAGCAGGAAGTCGCCCCCGCCGAGCTCGGGGTTCAGGAGCGTCGCGACGACCGCGATGCCCATGCCGACGGCGGCGATCTTGTTGCCCTGGACCGCGGTCGTCGGGCTCGTGAGCTTCGCGAGGCCGGTGATGAAGAGCGAGAACGCGACGATGTAGCAGACCGTGATGAAGTCGGCGTCCTGAAAGAACGCGGTCGCGGTCACGCCGTGCCCTTCTCCGACGAGCCCGGCGCCGGCGCCGGCGCGGGCTCGGGCTCGGCCTTCGCCTCCGGCTCGGGCGGCGGCTCGGGCCTGCGCTTGAACATGCTCAGCATCCGGTCGGTGACGAGGAAGCCGCCGACGACGTTGATCGTCCCGAACGCGATCGCGATGACGATGATGAACTTGTTCAGGAAGCCCTCGGCGTGGGCGATCGCGATGAGCCCGCCGAGCAGGACGATCCCGTGGATCGCGTTCGTGCCCGACATCAGCGGCGTGTGCAGCGTGTTGGGCACCTTCGAGATGACCTGAAAGCCGACGAAGGCAGCCAGGACGAGGATCGCGATCTCGGTCAGCAGGTCCACGACGGGCTCCTTCTCACGAGGTCTTCTCGGCGGCGGCGTCGACGGTCTTGCGCGCCGCCTCGTGCACGATCTCGCCGCCGCGCGTGATGCAGGCGCCGGCGATGATCTCGTCGTCGAAGTTCAGGTTCAGCTCGCCCTCGTCGTCGACGAGCAGCTCCAGCAGCGACTGGACGTTGCGCGCGTAGAGCGCCGAGGAGTGCTCGGGCATCGAGGACGGGAGGTTCAGCGGCGAGACGATCGTGACGTGGTGCTTGACGACCGTCTGGCCGGGCTCGGTGAGCTCGCAGTTGCCGCCCGTCTCCCCCGCGAGGTCGACGATGACGCTGCCGGGCTTCATGTTCTCGACGCTCTCGGCGGTCACGAGGATCGGCGCCCGCCGGCCGGGCACGAGCGCGGTCGTGACGATGACGTCGAAGGTCGAGATCTTCTCGGCGAGCTCCTGCTGCTGGGCCTGCTTCTCCTCGTCGGTGAGCTCGCGCGCGTAGCCGCCCTCGCCCTCCGCGGGGGTGGTGGGTCCGGTTCCCTCGAGCTCGAGGAACTGCGCGCCGAGCGAGCGGACCTGCTCGGCGACGGCCGCCCGGACGTCGTAGCCCGTGACCTGGGCGCCGAGCCGGCGCGCGGTCGCGATCGCCTGCAGCCCGGCGACGCCGGCGCCGAGGACGAGGACCTTCGCCGGCGGGACGGTCCCCGCGGCGGTCATCATCATCGGCAGGAAGCGGCCGAGGTGCTCCGTCGCGACGAGGACGGACTTGTAGCCGGCGACGTTGGACTGCGAGGACAGCGCGTCCATCGACTGCGCGCGCGAGATCCGGGGGATCGCCTCCATCGCGAAGGACGTGACGCCGGCCTCGGCGAGCGCGCGGGTGGTCTCGGGATTCGACAGCGGGCCGAGAAAGCCGATGAGGATCGTGTCGTTGCCGAGCTTGGCGATCTCCTCGTCGGTCGGCGCGGCGACCTTCACGAGCGCGTCGGCGTCCCAGACGTCCTCGCCGATCGTCGCGCCGGCCTCCTCGTAGGCCGCGTCGGTCAGCATCGCCTCGTCGCCTGCCCCGGACTCGACGACGACCTCGAAGCCCTTCGCCGCGAGCTTGCGCACGACCTCTGGCACGAGCGCCACGCGCCGCTCGCCGTCGACCGTCTCCTTGGGAACCCCGACCTTCATGCGGGCCGCAACCTATCCGATCCTCTTCGCGGCCACGTCCCTCCCGCGCGCGATGGCATTCACCGGATCGGCAACGGCCGGCGCGCCAGCGCCGTGAGCGCCTGCGCGGTGACCCAGACGGGGCTCTGGGTGCTCGTCCGCGAGTAGCGGACGGCCCCGGAGGAGCCCTGCAGCGAGCGCAGATAGGCGAGCGGCGAGACCGACCCGCCGCGCCGCACGCGCGCGGGATCGCGGCCGCCGGCGACGAGGCCCTGGATCGCCCAGGCGGTCGACTGCGCGTTGGAGTCCGCGCCCGGGGTCAGCGGCAGCCCGCCGTCGGCGTTCTGGCCCGCGGCGAGGAAGGCGGCCGCTCGCCTGACGGTCTGCGTCCGGCGCTTGCCGGCGGCGACGAGGCCCTGCAGCGCGGCCGCGGTGTCGTCGATCCCGCTGCGACCGCCGCGGCCGGCGAAGTTGAAGCCGCCGTCGGCATTGTGCTGGGACGCCAGCCAGCCCGCCGCGGCACGGACGGTGCGGTCGCCGCGCGGGCGCCCGGCGGCCCGCAGGGCGAGGATCGCGAACGCCGTCTGGTTGACGAGGCCCGCGAAGGACCCGTTGGGGCGGCGCTTTCGCACGAGCTCGCCGACGAGGTCGCGCCCGCCGACGTTTCGCGGCGAGCGTCCCGCGGCGCGCAGCGCGAGGATCGTGCGCTCGACGTCGCCGATCCCGCGGACCTGGCCGATCCCGCGCACGATGTAGTCCACGGGCGAGCGCCCGTTGCGCCGGACGCGATTGGGGTTGCGGCCCGCCGCGCGCAGGCCCATGACCGCCCAGCTCGTGTCGAGCTGGTCGGAGGCGCGGCCGCGGTCGGCGCCGAAGCCGCCGTCGGTGTTCTGGGCGCGCGCGAGGAACGTCACGGCCCGGTTCTGGGCGGAGTCCGCGGCCGAGGCGCGCGGCGGGCCGCCGGCGGCGAGCCCGCCGAGCACGATCGCGACGACGATCGACGCGGCCGCCCCGCCGGCGGGCAGCGGGCGCCAGACGACGTCCAGCCGGTCGCGGTAGCGCTGCAGCGCGCGGACGAGCAGCGGCCCGAACGCGAGGCAGAAGACGAGGTTGCCGGCGGCGTGGGCGAGGTTGAACGGCAGCCCGCGGCCGCCGAGGACGACGTACTCGGACCACGTGTGCTGTCCGGCGTAGAGGACCCAGAGGTGGAGGTCGAGGAACGCGCCGTAGGCGAAGCCCGCCAGCGCGCACGCCAGCGCGAGCGGCCAGCGGCCCAGATCGCGCCCGAAGACGCGCGCCAGGCCGGCCCCGAAGAGCCCGACCGCGCCCCAGCCGGCCATCTGCCACGGCGTGAACGGGCCCTGGCCGAAGAAGACGTTGGACGCCAGCGCGCCGATGGCGCCCACGACGAAGCCCGGCGCGCCGCCGAGGACGTAGCCGGCGATGAGCACGATGTCGGTCGTCGGCTTGACGCTCGGCAGCGGCGCGAACGCCACGCGCCCGAGCGCGGCGAGCGCGGCGAGCGTCGCGACGAGCGCGAGGACCTTCGCCGACGGGCGCGCGCGCTCGTACCAGGCGAAGCCGGCGCCGAGCGCGAGCGCCAGGACCGCGAAGGAGGCCAGCTGCCAGCTCACGGGCGCCCTACGATCGTCATCCGCGCGCGCAGGAGCTCGGCGCCGTCCTCGGGCAGCAGCGCGCCGTCGACGATCCGCGCGGTCTCCGTCGAGAAGTACCAGCCGCCGGTCAGCAGCTCGGCGACGGGGCCGTCGGCGATGACTCGACCGTCGGCGAGCAGGACCACGCGGTCGGCCGTCAGGGCCGCGAACTCGGGGTCGTGCGTCGCGACGAGGACCGCGATCCCCGATCGCGCCGCGGCGCGCAGCTCGGCGGCGAGATCGCCCTTGGCCGCGCGGTCCATGCCGCGCGTCGGCTCGTCGAGGCACAGCGCGGCGGGCGGCGCGTCGCCGCCGGAGACGATCGCGAGCGCCAGGCGCTGGCGCTCGCCGCCGGAGAGGTCGCGCGGGTGGCGGTCGGCGAGCTCGGCGAGCCCTGCCCGCTCGAGGGCGGCCGGCGCGAGCTCGTCGCCGACGCGGTCGGCGAGGAAGTAGTCGTTGGGGTTCTGCAACAGCAGCGCGACGCGGCCGGCCGTCTCGACGCGCCCGCGCGTGGGCGCCATGAGCCCGTTGGCGTGGCGCAGGAGCGTCGACTTCCCGGCGCCGTTGCGGCCCATGAGCGCGACGCGCTCGCCCGGTGCGAGGGCGCAGTCGATCCCGCGCAGGACGGCGCGGCCGCCGGAGCGCTCGTGCCAGACGCCGCGAAACGCGAGCGCCGGCGGCGGGCCGGCCGGAGCCCGGCGGCGCAGGCTGCGGCGCGGCGGCGCGTGGCCGGCGGCAACGGCGGGAGCGGGCGCCGCGTCGTCGAGCAGGCCGTGGGCGCGCAGCGTCGCGCGCGCGTCCTTGACCCCGCTCGGCGCCGGTCGCAGCCCCGCCCGGGCGAACAGCCGCGCGCCGGGCGTCGCGAGCGCCGGCGCGCGCTCGGCCGCCCAGTCCAGGAAGCCGCGCGGCCCGTCGTCGCAGGCGATCGCGCCGCGCTCGAAGGCCAGGACGCGGTCGGCCGCGCCGAGGCAGCGCTCGAGGCGGTGCTCGACGAGCACGATCGCCGTCCCCCACTCCTCGTTCAGTCGCCGCAGCAGCCAGACGAGCTCGTCGCCGGCGACGGGATCGAGCTGCGACGTCGGCTCGTCGAGCAGGACGAGCCGCGGGCGGCCCGCAAGCGCCGCGCCGAGCGCGACGCGCTGCAGCTCGCCGCCGGAGAGCTCGTGCGTCGGGCGGTCGAGCAGGTCGCCGATGCCGAGCGCGAGCGCTGCCTCCTCGACGCCACGCGCGACCGCCGCGGCGCCGTGGCCGCGATTCTCCAGCGGCAGCGCGAGCTCCGCGCGGACCGTCGACAGGACGACCTGCGTCTCGGGGTCCTGGAACAGCGTCCCGGCGACCGCCGCGATGCCGGCGGGGCCGTGCTCGCGCGTGTCCAGGCCGCCGGTGAGGACGCGGCCGGCGAACTCGCCGCCGTGGAAGTGCGGGACCAGGCCGCAGGCCGCCCGCAGGAACGTCGACTTGCCCGACGCCGACAGCCCGGCCGCGACGACGAACTCGCCCGCGGCGATCTCGATCGTCACGTCGCGCAGCGCGGGCTCCGCGGCGTGCGGGTAGCTGTACGTCACGTGCTCGAAGCTCAGGATCGTCACGCGATCCCCCGGCGGTCGGCGAAGGGCAGCAGCGCGACCGCGACGAGCGCCGCCGACAGCAGCCACTGCCGCGTCCCCCAGGCCAGCTCGGTCGTCGGATAGGCCTGGAAGTCGGCGACCCCCGACAGCCGTGCGCCGGCCGCGAGGACGAGCAGCGCGACGGCCGACGTCGCGAAGGCGAGGTCGTGGCGCGACCAGGGCTCGTGCAGGCGCTGGGGCCCGCCGGCGGCGGTCGGCGTCGCGTAGCCGCGGACCTCGAGCGTGGCGGCGACGTCGAGGGCGCGGTCCATCGCGCCGGTCGCGACGGCGCGGACGATCTGCAGGCGCTCGGCGGCGTTCGGCCGCGGCCCGGCATCCGGGCGGCAGCGGCGCGCGTCGGCCAGCCGCCGCGCGTCGCGGCCGAGCACCGGCACGAGGCGCACCGCCAGCGCCGCGGTCAGCGCCGAGCGCACCGAGATGCGGCGGAAGCGCTGCAGCAGCTCGTCGAAGTCGACCGTCGCGGCGAGCAGCGCGCCGCCGGCGAGCACGACGAGCAGCGCGCGCAGGCCGAGGATCGCGCCGAAGACGAGGCTCTCGCGGGTGACGTCGAACTGGCCGAAGGGGCCGATCTCGCCGAGGCGCAGCACGACGTTGAGCCCCTCGCGCGCGACGAGCGGGTTGACGAGCGCGATGACGATCGCGAACGGGACGCCGAACAGCGCCCCGCGGGCGAGCGAGCGACCGCACCCCGCGAGCACGCCCGCGCCGAGGATCGCGATGCCGAGGGCCAGCAGCGCAAGCGGGTGCTCGAAGGCGAGCACGGCGGTGACGAGCGCGCAGGCGTAGCCGGCCGCGACGGGCGCGCGGGCGGCGCGCAGCGGGCTCGCCGGCGCGCTCACGGCGCGGCCGCTCCGACCAGCGGGACGCTCACGGGCAGGTCGTCGGCGATCGCCAGCGCGAAGCGGTCGTGCAGCGTGGACTCGTCGAAGGCGCGCGCGGCGCTGTCGACGCCCGCGTCGTCGGTGCCCGTGACAAACCACACCGGCTTGCGATCGGGCTCCTGCGTCGCTGCGATGAGGCCCGTCCCCGCGCCGAGGGTCCGGGCCGTGCGGCCGCGGGGATCGAGCACGTCGAGCCTCGTGCCGGCCTCGTCGAAGCGGGCGAAGACGCCGCTGGCCCGGGGGCCGGAGTCGATCGCGTCGGACTCCGGGTCGCCGCCGCGCAGCCGCTTCCACTCGCCGACGAGCACGCGCAGGCTGTCGTCGGCGGCGCTGTGGCTCAGCGTGCTGCGCCCCGCCGGGACGCCGAGCGCGATGAGCTTCTTCGCGACGACGTCGCAGGCGCCCGCGCGCGGGTCCTCGCACTCGACGCGCACGGGCAGGCGCTTGCCGTCGGTCCCGTGGACGAACGGCTCGGGGAACGAGCCCACGACCGCCGGGATGTCCGGCGTCACGCCCCAGTCGTGGTGATCCCACCAGAGGCGATCGCCGCCGCGGACCTCGACCGCGCCCGCGCCCTTCTCGGACTGGATCCCGTTGACGTAGATGAACCAGTCCACGGGCCGGCCGCCCGAGCGCCCGCCATCGATGCCGTCGATCGACTGGACGAAGTCGCCGCCGAAGCGCTTCGTGACCTTCGCGTTGCGATCGAGGACGCGCATGACGGTGTCGGCGCCCTGCACCTTCGCCTGCGGGCGGGCGAGCACCGTGCGGTTGCCGAAGTCGCGGGTGGCGGTGAGCTGCACCCCGCCCGCCGGGCCCTCCCCCGGCCCGACGCCGCAGCCGCCGAGGGCGGCAGCGGCGCAGAGCACCGAGATGAGGCGGGTCCTAGCCGACATGGAAGACGATGCGGTTGCTGCCGCGGCGCCGGGCGTCGTCGCGGTTGAACGCCTTGTCGATGGCGTTGACGTCGAGGACGTAGCGCCCGCGCGGGAGGCCGCGCGGCAGCAGGTAGCTCGTGTCCTCGCGGTCGCCGACCCCGAACCAGAAGCCGCTTCCCGCGCCGCAGCGGTTGCGGTTCGTGCGGAAGCGCTCCAGGCGGCCGCTGAAGTACGAGCAGCGCGGGCCGACGGTGCGGGTGAGGCGGAACTTCACCTGCAGGAGCCCGGACGGATCGGGCAGCGCCGTCGCGTGCAGCGCCCGCGGGCCCTTGCCGCGCGCGAAGCGCTGGCCGTCGCGGATGCCGAAGATCCCGATCGCCGGCGACGTGCGATCGCGCGTGCCGCAGCGCCCGTCGCTGCCGCTCGTCTCGCAGACGGCGCCGGCGATCGGCGCCGCGCCCGGGACGGTCGTCCCGCAGAGAGCGTCGGCGCCCGTCGTCGCGCAGACGCTCTGGGCTGCCGAACGTGCGTTGCCCGGCTTGGAGGCCCGCAGCGTCCCCGCGCCGGCACCCAGCGTCACGGCAGCGGCGCCGGCGGCGTTCGTCGTGGCAATCGCCTGACCCGTCGCGTCCTCGATCGTCGCGCCCGCAACGGGCGACGTCGTGCCGTCGGTCGCGAACTGCACGACCGAGACGTCGAACGGCGTGCCGGGCGCGACCACCGGCGGCACGGTCAGCCCGAGCGGAAGCACCGGCGGGTTCGCGCAGGTGGACGTCGCCGGATCGAACACGCAACGCGCCACGATGAAGAGCACGTCGTCGCCCTCCTGCAGCTCGACCTGGCAGATGCCGAGCCCGGACGAGCGGTTGTTGACCCAGAGCTCGAAGAAGTCCGGCTCCGGGAAGGCGTGCGTCTCGCCGAGGATGCGCTCGACCGAGTACCCGAGGCCCGCGAAGAACGTCCCGGTCCAGTTGCCGGCGGTCGCGATCTCCAGCGCGCCCGCGACGCTCGTGCCGGTGCAGTCCTGGCCGGCGACGCCGCTCTTGTTCACCGTCCGGGTGTCGGTGTGCAGCGTCGTGCGCGGGACGAGCGTGGCCGCCAGCCCCTCGGCTCGCAGCGTGACGCTGGCGGGCGCCGCGAGCGCGGAGCCGGCGGGGAGCAGGAGCAGTCCTCCGATGAGGACGACCAGGAGACGACGAGGCATGAGCCACCCCTTTCCACGAGGGCGTATGAGCTTGAAGGCCGGAGGCAGGTCTCCTGGCTTCCGGGCCTACCGTTTCGCGCCTTCCCGGAGCTCTGCGAGCCCCAGTGGCTGCCCTCGCGGTCTGCGAGCGCGTGCGGACGGCGTCCCCGGTCACAGTGGCGGGTCCGCGCCGGAGTTGCACCGGCTTCCCTTCACCACCGACCCATGAACCGCGCCAGTGTAGCGTTGGCACCCCGATGACCGTCAACCTCACGCGCATCTACACGAAGCTCGGCGATGGCGGCGAGACGCACCTGGGCGACATGAGCCGCGTCCCCAAGACGCATCCGCGCATCGAGGCCTATGGCGACGTCGACGAGCTCAACGCCCACATCGGGGTCGCGCTCGCGCTCCCGGAGCTCTCGACGCAGTACGCCACGTGGCTGCGACGCGTCCAGAACGACCTCTTCGACGTCGGCGCCGACCTCGCCGTCCCCCACGGCGGCGACCGCGAGCGCCTGCGCGTCACCGCCGACCAGGTGACGTGGCTCGAGGGCGCCTGCGACGAGGTCAACGCGACGCTCGCACCGCTGAAGTCCTTCATCCTGCCGGGCGGCACGCCGGCCGCCGCGCAGCTGCACGTCTGCCGCACGGTCTGCCGGCGCGCCGAGCGCCGCGCGCTGCTCGTCGAGGACTCCAACCCCGAGGTCGTCCGCTACCTCAACCGCCTCTCCGACCTCCTGTTCATCCTCAGCCGCGGCGCGAACGCCGGCGACGAGCCGCTGTGGGAGCCCGGACGCTCCCAGGGCTGACGGCCATGGACCACGACGAGATCCGCGGCCTGCTCGCGGGCATCGAGCCATCGGACTCGATCCCCGTGCCGCCGGGCTTCCGGGCGCTGCCGGTGGCGCCGGCGCTCGACGCGGGCGCCGACGCGGCCGAGCTCGAGGCCTGGATCAAGGCGCAGGGCGGCTGGGCGCGGCGCATGCCGATGCAGTTCCTGCCGCCCGAGTCGACCGAGCGCGACGCGCTCTTCTACGTCGTGCCGGGGCCGGCGCTGGAGGGCGGCCCGCCGCCCGCCCCGCCGACGCTGCCGACCTCCGAGCTCATCGCGTTCATGCCGACGACCGACCTCGCCCGGGCGCGCGTGTTCTACGAGAAGGGGCTCGGGCTGCCGCTCGCGGGCGAGAGCCCGATCGCCTGCACGTACGACGCCAACGGCACGACGCTGCGGGTCATCGCGGTGGAGAAGATCGACGTCGCGCCCTACACCTCGCTCGGCTGGAACGTCACCGACATCGCGGCCTCGATCCGCGAGCTGAACTCCCGCGGCGTCGAGTTCGAGTTCATCGACGGCGTCGATCAGGACGAGCTCGGGATCTGGCGCTCGCCCGGCGGCGCGCGCGTCGCGTGGTTCAAGGATCCCGACGGCAACACGCTGTCGCTCACGCAGTTCTGAGCGCGCGCAGCTATCCTCGCGCCGCATGAACGACGAAGAGATCCGCGCGCTGCTGGCGTCCGTCAAGCCGACCCCGTTCATCTGGGTGCCGAAGGGCAACCTCGTGATCATGGTCTCCGACGTCGAGGAGGCCGGCGGCGATCACGACGAGGTGCTCGCCTGGGTCGAGGCCCACGGCGGCGAGCTCGACCGAACGCTGCCGGTCGTCGCGACGCGCCGCGGCGTGACCTCGGTCCCCAAGCCGGTCGGCAAGAAGTACTACGTCGTGCCCGAGTCCGCGCTCGCAGCGGACTGAGCGCGCGGTCCGGCTACAGGCCGCCCGGGACGCCCGCCGGACGGCTGCGGCGCGACCGCCCGTCGCTGCCGTTGCTCGCAAAGGGCGGGCCCGTCGCGGCGGGCGGATCGGGATCGCGGCCCAGCCGCGAGCGCACGCGGCGCAGCCCCCAGAAGAGCACGGCGAACAGCGCGACCGCCAGCAGCGCGACCGCGAGATAGGAGACCGCGCTGAGCGCGCCCGAGACGCCCTCCTTCTGCTCGCGCTGGAGATTCTTCTTGTCGAGCACGAACGCACGGTCGATCGTCGGCGTCGCCGGGACCTCCCGTGCCGGGATCGCCGGGTCCTCGGGCAGGAAGACCGGCAGGCCGAGGACCTCGTCGCCGCGGTGCAGGCGCAGGATCGTCTTCCACGTGCCGTCCACCGGGACGGGCTCGGTCGTGCGGTAGGTGCCCGGCCCGGTGCGCTCCAGGCGCTGGACGACGCTCGGGGCGCGGCCCTGCCAGGACGTCATCGTCAGCCAGCGCGCGCCCTCGGCGGCGTCGGCCGGCCGCAGCCGTACGGTCGCCGACACGCGCCGCTCGCCGCCGCCGGGCAGCTCGGTGAGCCGGACGGTCGCCCGCGTCCTGCCGTCGCCGCCGTCGATCGGCACGACCGCGGCGCCGACGGCGATCGCGACGATCGCGGCGGCCGGCAGCGCCCAGTACGGGACCGGCGCGAGGCGGTTCGCGCGCAGCGTCAGCGCGCGCCCCACGAACCCGCCGATCGTGCCTGC
The DNA here is from genome assembly GCA_963797025.1 of uncultured Actinomycetes bacterium. GTDB lineage: Bacteria > Actinomycetota > Thermoleophilia > Solirubrobacterales > Solirubrobacteraceae > CADCVQ01. Next base: position 4,986 of record CAWCNU010000005.1, on the reverse strand, counting down.
GGCGACCGCCATCGCGAGCGCCAGCAGCCCGTCCTCGGGCAGCATGCTCGACTGCCACGGGTGGACGAAGAAGACCTGCGTCCAGCCCCATTCCGCAGCGGTTCCGACGGTCCCGATCGCGACGCCGCACAACGCGCCGAAGAGCACGGGGCGCTCGGCGATGCCCCGGCCGCTGCGGGCGAACGCCAGCGCGATGAGCTCGACCGCGATCGCGGCGGCGAGGTACAGCGGGAAGTGCGGCTCGGTGTGGCCGAGCAGCGGGCCGACGATGAGCAGGATCCCGGTGCGCATGACGAGGAAGAAGCCGACGGTCGCCAGCGCGCCGTAGGGGCCGATGACGAGCCGTGCGGCGACGAGCGCGATGCCGGCCGCGAGCGCGATCCCGACCGGCTGGACGTCGAGGCGGAACTGCGGCACGGCGAAGTCGAACTCGGCGAGGAACGTGTTGAGCCCGATGAGCATCGAGCCGGTCAGCGGGGCGAGCAGCCAGCCGGCGCGTGCCGGGACGACGGAGGTCCTGTCGGATTCCTCGAGCGACTCGCGATAGAGCGCGAGCGCGCCGAAGGTCGACAGCGAGGCGCCGGTGATGAGCATGAGGTGCGTCGGCGAGTAGAGCGTCACGTCCTGGCCGAAGATCCGGTGCCAGACGTCGTCGAGCGGGAAGGCGATGAGCGAGAACGCCCCGCAGGCGGCGACGATGACCGAGCCGGTCGGCGCGTGGTCGCCGAGGCCGGGCACGCTGATCGACGAGCGCAGCGGCGTGCGGTTCAGCGCGATGCCGAAGATGCCCGCGGCCAGGACGCCCATGAGCCCGAAGAGGATGAGGTAGTGGGCCGGGTTGGCGAGCGGCCCGGCGTCGCGGCCGTCGTCGATGTGGATCGAGATGTCCCAGTACATCCCGAAGACGGCGAGCACGAGCGCGCCGCCCTGGATCGCCAGCGGCAGCGCCGCCCAGCCGGGCAGGCCGGAGACGCGCCCGACACGATCGGCGAGACGGCCGAGACCGGGCATGCGGCCCTGGCGGTAGCGGACGATCGGGCCGAGGACGACGAGCGTCGCGACGAGCCCGATGACGCTCGCGATGACGACCTCGCCCATCTCGGCGCCGCCGGCGGGGCGGCCGGCCTCGGCCGCGGCCGAAAGCACGATGGATGCTGTCGCGGTCATCGACATCGCCGGGGTTCTTACCCCGTTTTCCGGCGAATGTGCGCGGAGAGCCGCTCAGCTTCCGGCTGCGCTGCCCAGGGTGAGGACGACGGCGGTCCTCGAAGCCCCTGCTTCGGCGCTCGCGCGCCCTACCGCCTGCGCGGGTCGCTCTCCCCGCGGTCGACGCGGCCGTTGTGGTTGCGGTCCTCGCGGCCGTCCGTCCTGCCGTCGCGGTCGGTGTCGCGGCGCGTGGCGCTCGTGCGGGTCTTGGGGTCCGCGTCGGCGCGGAAGCTCTTGCGACTCGTCCCGCGGACCTTGCCGGGCGGGTCGGCGATCGGCTTGCGGATCGCGGACTCGACGCCGTCGGTGAGGCCGTCGCGGTCGGTGTCGCGCCGCGAGGGCGACGTGCCGCCGCGCGGCGCCTCGCGCCGGTCGGACAGGCCGTCGTCGTCGCTGTCGCGATCGAGGTCGCTCGTCTTCAGCTCGCGCTCGCGGCGGGCGCTCAGGCCGTCGTCGTCCCGATCGTTGGCGGGCGCCGGCGTCGTGCCCGGCTTGACCTTCGAGCCGGGCGGCAGCGGCGTCGATCCCGGCGCGGCCGGGCCGGGCGGGGCCGTCGCCGGCCGCGCCTGCCAGTCGGGGGACTCCTCCTTGGTCGCCAGGTTCGTCAGCCGCGTCTGACCCGAGCCGTCGGCGCCCATCCGGTAGATCTCGTAGTTGCCGTCGCGCGCGCTCGTGAACGCGATCTGCGTGCCGTCGGGAGAGAACGCGGGACCCTCGTCGACGTCGGGGCTGCCGGCGAGCTTCGTCTGGCCGAGGCCGTTGGCGCCCATGATCCAGATGTCCTTCGTCGGGTCGACGTCGAGCGCCGCGCCGCGCTCGAAGGCGATCCGCGAGGAGTCGGGCGACCAGGAGGGCGCCGAGTCATAGCCGGGGTCGGTCGTCAGGCGCAGCGGCAGCGCTCCGTTGGCGGCGGCGACGTAGATCTCGTACTGGCCGTCGCGGTCGCTCGCGAACGCCAGGCGCGTGCCGTCGGGCGAGAAGACCGGGTAGCGCTCGTCGGCGCCGGGGCTCTCGATGAGCGGGTGCGCACCGCTGCCGTCGGCGTTCATCGCCCAGACGTCGGCGTTGGGATCGGCGACGATCGAGCGCCGGTAGAGGATCTGGGTGGAGTCCGGAGACCACGCCGGCTGCGTGTCGTTGACCGCGCTGTTGCTGACGCGGCGCTGGTCGGAGCCGTCGGCGTTCATGACGTAGACCTGGTAGGGCTCCGCGGCGGTCGGGCGGCGGCGGTAGGCGATCCGGTTGCCGTCGGGCGAGAAGACCGACTGCGCCTCCTCCTCGGTCGTGGTCGTCAGGCGCGTGACGCCCGAGCCGTCGGGGGCCATCGACCAGATGTCGCCCTCGCTGGAGAACGAGACCCGGCCGTTGGAACCGGGGAACGCGGCGAGCGCGGGCGCCGCCGTGCCGGCTGCGACGGCGGCGATGGCGGCGCCGAGGCAGAGAGCGAGGCGGGGCAGCACCGGGCAAGCGTATGGCACCATCTCGCGAGCCATCCCAGGAGAGGACGGATGTCATCGGCCGCACCCCACGCACCGCACTGCTCGCCATCGCTGTCTCGCTCGCCGCGCTGACGGCGATCGTCGCGGCGCCGAGCGCGCAGGCGGCGTCGTTTCACACCTGCAGGCTGACCGGGACCGACGCCCGTCCGGTGAATGATCTGCCGACGTACAACATGTCCCTGAAGCAGACCGGGACGCGGTGCGCGACCGCGCTGCGGGTCATGAAGGCCTTCCACGCGTGCCGCACGAAGACCCGCGCCGGCTGCAGCCGCAAGGTGCTGACGAACTGGGCCTGCACCGGGCGCAGGACGTCGAGCATCCAGACGCTGTTCTACGGAAGCTTCACGTGCAAATGGGGAAGCCGTCGCGTGACGAGCTCCTATCAGCAGAACACGCCGAGCTAGGGGGTCTCGTGGCGCGGATCGCCCTGGTCGCGGCAGTCGTCCTGGCGTCGCTCGTCCCCTCCGGCACGGCCGCCGCGGCCGGGCGCCCGGACTGCTTCGGGGCCGCTGCGCGCGACCCCAGGAACCCGTGCAGCAACCCGACGCTGTCGGTGACCCCGCTACCGGGCCAGGAGGACCTGGATCCGGGTTCCTCGTGCAAGCCGATCAGGGAGAAGCTCCTGATCGACAACTGCGCGTTCGGCTACTCCGGTCCCCGGCCGGCCGGCCACGTCGCGCTCGTCGGCGACAGCCACAGCTACCACTGGCGGGCGGCGCTGAACGTCGTCGCCGACGTCATGCACTGGAGGGCGAGCTCGATCGTCGTCGGCGGCTGCATCTTCTCGGCCGCCGCCGCGCGGATGTTCGAAGGCCCCCGCGCGCCGTGCGTCGCGACCTATCGAGCCGTGCAGGCATGGTTTCGCGACCACCCCGAGGTCAGCACGATGTTCGTGTCCCAGAACGCCGCGACGCCGCTGGACCTCGGCCCCGGCGAATCGGAGCTCGCGGTCAAGGTCGCCGGCTTCCGCCGCGCGTGGCGGGCGCTGCCGAGGACCGTCGAGCACATCGTCGTCATCCGCGACAACCCCGCCTCGACGCAGGAGACCGTCGGCTGCGTGACGCGCGTCATCGCGGAGGGCACCGAGCAGGCCGGAGTCGCCTGCCCGGCGAAGCGCTCGACCGTCCTGAAGGCGGACCGCGCCGTCCAGGCCGTCCGCTCGCTGCATTCGGAGCGCTACGCCGCGGTCGACCTCACCGAGTTCTTCTGCGACCGCCGCAACTGCTACCCGGTCGTCGGCGGCGCGCTGACGAACACCGACATCTTCGGCCACATGTCCGTGACCTACATGAGCACCCTTGGGCCCTACGTGTTGCGGAAAATGCGCACGTTGATGGCGACCTGGTAACGCACCCGCCACCGGCGATCAGTTGGAACGCAGCGTCGCGTGCGCGCGCAGGACCTCCGCGTCGAAGCTCGCGAGCCGGACGTCGTCGTGACCCTCGTGCTCGGCGTGGACGGCGGTCGCGAGGGCGTACGCGTCGGGCAGTTTCAATCCGGTGCGAGCGCGGACCGCGGCAGCGCGCCGGGCACAGGCTCCGTCGACGATCACGATCTCGATCGAGAAGCGGACGAGCATCGCGCCGACATGGTCACGAGCGGCCTCGCCGGCCTTCATGGGGCCGATCAGGATCTCGCTGTGGTTGACCGCGCTGAGCATCCGCCGGGTGCCGGGTGCGAGCGACTCCCGCACGAGCGCAACGGCCTCGGGGTGATGGGCGTCGTCGGCGTTCAGGAATCCGATGAGCACATCGGAGTCGAAGACGACTACCGCCAACCCTCCCGCACCTCGTCGAGGTAGCCCGGCGGATACACCGTGTCGTTCATCGAGCCCGCGAACTCGTCGAGCAGCGCGTCGGTCTTGACGAGCGCGATCCGGCCCGGCCCCAGGGTCGTGACGCGAACGTCGTCACCGGGACGCAAGCCCGCCTCACGGAGGACGCTCGCGGGAATCGTGACCTGGTTCTTCCGGGAGATCGCGCTCATCCCTTTACCTTATCAGCCATAGGTAAAGGCTCTCCGCCCGTTTTCACCGCGCCGCCGCCCCAGCGGGTACGCTTCGGCTCATGCCGTGGGACCCCACCAAGGTGAAGCCGGCGCCGCCGCAGTACCGGCCCGCCGCCGAGGCGGGCGACGAGGAGGGCGCACCGAAGTACGACGACGACAATCCGCCGTCGTGGAAGGACTTCGTCAAGGCCGCCAACCGGGCCCGCAAGAGCCTCAAGGGCCTCAAGGACTGAACGCCGCGCCCGCGGCGGGTCGGGAGTACCGCTACGGGGAT
>CAWCNU010000004.1:0-1344811 GCA_963797025.1 uncultured Actinomycetes bacterium | reverse complement strand
GTAACCGCGGGCGGCGAGGCCGCTGCGCAGGTACTCGGCGACCTTGGCCACGTCCTGCGTCGACCTTGGCTCTTCAGCGGCGAGGCCAGCCGCCGCCGAACTGCCAGTAGTTGCTGGCCAGCGCGAACTCGAAGACGGCGTCCAGCGGCAGCGCCGCCGGCCGGGACTGGCAGCCCGGCGTCGGCGAGCCGCCCGGGCGGGATGACGGCGAGGTCGATGCGCTTGGGCTTGGCGCCGGTGGTCGTCGTACATCCATTGGCCGGGGCTGAGCTCCAGGTGCATGTCCTCCCAGGCACGCCGGCCTGTTGAGGAAGCGGGCGAAGTGCATGACGCAGTCGTGCTCGCTGAGGATCGTCGGCCCGAAGTGCGCCGACACGCTGCCCTGGCGTTCGTCGGGTGCTTGGGCCACTGCGGCAGCGCGCGCAGCCAGGCGGCCATCCGGCGCGCGCGTCGGCGATCTGCTCGGCCAGGGTCGTGGCGGCGGGTCGGTCATGTCGTCGGGGGTGACGTCGCCGACGGCCTGGTCGGGGTTGACCATCCGCTGGTCGGCCTGGGCGGCGAGGATCTCGTCGCGCAGTTCCGGCGGGATGTCGACCACCACGACCTCGACGTCCCAGGTCCGCAGCGCCTGGGCCACCCAGCCGCCGCCGGTGGCGTACAGCGAGGCCTCCTTGTCGGCGAAGGCGATGTAGAGCTTGGCCTCCGCGTTCGCGGCGGATGGTGATCAGCTTGAGCGTGTCGATGGCCACCTTCTTCTGTTGGCCGCCCTTCAGCTCGCCCTGGCGGGCGAAGATCTCGGCCATCACCGTTCCCGTCGTCGGAGACCGCGTCGACGTGCACCGGCGCGCCGGCCGCCAGCTTGATCTCCTTTGGCTCCAGCGGCACCCGAGGCGCTCGGCGAGCAGGTCGCGGATCACGCCCTCGGCCTTGCGCTGGACCGCCGAATCGCTCACTGGCCGCGCGCCGCGCGGCCCGGAACTCCTCGGCCAGCCGATCGGCGTCCCGGGAGAATTCCCAGCGCGCCCCGGCTGCCGGCCAGCCACAGCTCGTGTCCGCGCTCTCGTTCGGCCCGCAGCCAGCGGCCCAGGCGCTTGGGTCGGTCCCCAGCTCGGCGGCCAGTTGGGCGGCAGTGACGATCCGGCATCGCCGTGAAGTCGACCGCACCACGGCTCTCCTGACAACCCCGCGGGGCGAGCGATTCGCGCGCCATGCCTATGTGCGCATGAATACCGTCTCGTGGCTTCATTCGCGGCGACCTCATCGCCGGGCGCGTCGCGGGCCTCGTCCGCGCAGCCGACGGCGCCTCAGCGCGAGCGCATCCGCCTGACCTTGCTCGTCTAGCAGCCTGCGCGCCGTCGATTGCGACAGGCTGGACGACCCTTGCGGGAGCCCGGCCGACGTCCGGTGGCCTCCAGACGCTGGGCTCGGTCAAGCGGCGTTATTCCGGGTCCGTGTACGACGACTGGTACGATTCGACATATGGTCGATACGGACTCTCCAGACCCCGCCGTATCGGGCTCCCAGATCCTGTCTCTTGACGGGGGCGGCGTGCGTGGTCTGTTCGTAGCCGCTGCGCTCGCCGCCCGCCGAAGAAGACCTTGAGCTTCGGTTGGTCGATCACTTCGACCTGATCGTCGGGACGTCGACCGGCGGCATCCTCGCGCTCGGACTGGGCGCGCTCAACTTCCGCCGGCGGAGATCTTTGGTGCTTCTACCAGCAGCACACGGACGAGATCTTCCGCAACCCGCTCCGGTGGCGCGGGGTACGCGCGCTGGTCCGCGCGAAGTACCCCTCCAGGCGGCTGGAGCAGCCGCTGCGCGCGGTCTTCGGGCGACGACTGCTAGGCGAGAGCAGGGTGCCCCTGGTGATCCCGGCCTACAACATCGGTGAGAGCGCGGTCTACCTATTCAAGACTCCCGCATCACGAGCGTCTCCGTCGGGACCATCGCGTACCGATGTGGCAGGTGGCCATGGCTACCGCCGTGGCGCTGACCTTCTTCCCCGCCTTTCGGCTCCCCGCGGGCCGCGACCGACTCGTCGATGGCGGCCTGTGGGCCAACAACCCAGCCATGGTCGGGGTGACGGAGGCCGTCAGCATGTTCGGGGCAAAGCTCGCGCACATCCGCGTCCTCAGCGTGGGCACGCTCTCGAGCTCGGCCACGCGTCCGGCAAAGGCCGACAAGGGCGGCTACTGGCAATGGCTGCGGAAGCCCCACCTCTTCGAACTGATCCAGGCGCAGAGCGCGGGTGTTCTGGGCCAGGTGGAGCACCTGATCGGCCGGAACAACGTGCACCGGTTCGATCCGCTTGCCAACGAGGACCTGGTCGCGCTGGACCGCTGCGACGCCGACGAGTTGATCGCCAAGGCCTCGCACCACAGCCGCATCTTCGCTCCGAGCCTTCACTCGGCGTTCGCCGACCATCAGCGGCCCGCCTATTCCCCGCTCTATGGCCCCAACACGACGAGGCAGGTGTCTCATGCTCGCCCTTAGCCGCGCCCGTCAGCTCGACGAACTCCTCGGGCTGACCATCGCCGACCTCGACATCCCGTCCTACATCTACGCGGCCGCGGTTGAGCGTCACCGCGAGGTGGCGAGGTGGCTCGCGCTGCACTCGCTCGAGGTGCGCGGCGACATCTTCTCCCAGGGCTCGTTTCGCCTCGGGACCGTGACCGCTCCTGTCAGCTCGGATGGCGAGTACGACATCGATCTCGTTTGCTGTCCGCTCTTGCCCAAGGATGTGGGCAAGAAGGAGCTCAAGCGCAAGGTGGCCGGCGCTCGCCGCGTACGTACGCACGCTGCCGGAGGGGGCTGTAGAGCTCAAGGAGGGCAAGCGCTGCTGGACGCTGAACTGGCTCAACGAGCCGTTTCATATGGACGTCCTGCCGGCAATCCCCGATCCCGACCGGCCGGGCGATCCCATCTTGTTGACAGACAAGACGATGCTGCGGTGGCAGCCGTCGAACCCCATCGGCTACTCCGGCTGGTTCCGCGCTCCCAGCAGGAGGACCTGCAGCGTCTGCGCGAGGCCGTCGCCCTCGAACAGCGGCTGGACATTGAGGACGTGCCGGAGGACAGCGTGAAGACGAACCTCCAGCGCGCGGTACAGGCGCTCAAGCGTCACCGCGACCTTGCGTTCACTCGGAAGCCGGAGATCGCGCCGATCTCGATCATCATCACCACCTTGGCCGGTCGCGCCTACCGGAGCGGTGCCGGCCTGTACGAGACGCTCGTGGACCTGACTGCCACGATGCCGACGCTGGTGAAGCAGGAGGACGGGGCCTACGTGATCAGGAATCCCTCGCTGCCGGATGAGAACTTCGCCGACCGCTGGCACAGCCACCCCGAGCGCAGCGAGGCGTTCTTCGGGTGGATCGAGGGCGTGCACGAGGACCTCGTTGGCCTCGGCGCGAACGACGGCACCGACCGCCTGCTCGAAGCCCTCGGCGAGAGCTTCGGCAAGACGCACGCGGATCGCGCGGGCCGCAGTACGCCCAGAACGTCAGGAGCGCGCGCGACAACGGTCGCCTGTCGACCACATCGACCGGGTCGCTGGCTCTCGGAAGCACCGCCTTGCCGAACCCGCGCCACACCTTCCATGGCCCGCAGCAGCACCTTCCGTGGCCTGGCGCCCCAGGTGTGCGCCATCGTCGAGCGCTTCCCGGAGGGCAGGGTCACCGTGCAGGGTCGCCGCCTGATCTGGCGAGGCTCGTTGAAGCCCTCGGAGCTCAGCCGTAGCTACCGCGTCGAGGTCAACTACCTGTTGAAGCACGAACCGGTCGTGCGCATCCTCAACCGCCTTACAACGAGACCCGGTGAGTCCCTGCCGCACGTCTGGAGCCATGCCAAACGCATCTTGTGCTTGCACCAGTCAAAGGACTGGAGCGCCCGGATGCTGCTCGCGAACAGCATCATCCCCTGGGCGGCGGAGTGGCTGTTCTTCTACGAGATCTGGGTCGTGACGGGTGAGTGGGACGGAGGAGGCGACTGGACGCCGCTTTGTCCGTCACAATGCTCGACCTAGCGCGGCTTGGACCCGCGAGTACTGGTCCCAGAGGAACGACGAGCATGCTTTCTGTGTCCGCAGTCAACAACGTGGCTGAGCGCATCAGCTCGGCCGATGCTGCGGGCACGCCGCCGCGCTCAACAGCTCAGTCTGCGCGATCTGGCGGATCAGATCGACGTGTCGTTCAACACGCTCTCGCGTGTGGAACGTGGCATGTCCCGACCTCCGCAACTTCCAACGAATCGTCGACTGGCTCGACGTCCCAGCTGAGCGCTTTCTCGACCTTAAGGAGTCCGGACCGGCGACCCTCCGCGCGATCGTCCGGCACCTCGACACTGATCGCCGGTTGGGAAAGGAAGCCGCCGCGAAGATCGCGAGCGTGGTCGAGGACATGTAGGCGGAACTCGCCGGTACTCACCCTCCGGTGGCCGTCCAGCTCGCTCCGCTCAGGCGTTGACCCCCAAGGCCGGAGCGCTCCTGAACGAGATCCTCGAAGACATGATCGTGGCGCTGGAGCCGGACAGCTAGCGGTGCGCCGTGGGTTCAAGGCGGAGGCCGAACGTCGTGCGCTCGAAGTGCGGCACGAAATGGGCAAGCCGCCACACGAGGGTCTTGATGCGGTCGAGCTTGCCGAGCATCTCGGTGCGGAGGTCCGGCGCGCCGACGAGTTGACGACGCTGGAGAAACTCGAGGAGCTCGAGGCGCTGCAACCGGGCGCGTTCTCGGCGTGCACGTTCAAGGTCCGCGGACAGCACGTGATCGTGTACAGCCCGCTCTGCTCGCCGGGACGGACCCAAAGCGACATCGCCCATGAGGTCGCGCACCTCCTCCTTGGACACGAGCTCAAGACCGTCCAGAGCGTCGGGGGTCTTCGGTTCTTCACATGCGACAGCCAGGAGGAGCAGGAAGCTAACTGGCTCGCCGGCTGCTTGCTCCTGCCACGACCGCTATTGCTCGCAGCTGTCAAGCGCGGCGCCTCGGCCTCAGACATCGCCGCCGAATTCAACGTCAGCGAGCAGATGGCGTCCTTTCGCCTGAGGACCACAGGGGTCCAGCGCCAGCTAGCTGCGACCCAGCGTCATCGGTAATCCTGCGACGTCGGCAGTCGGCCCCGATCACGCGACGGCGCTCGGATCGCGGTGGCATCTTCCCGCGGCGGATTCATGGAACCGGCGAGGACACGCTGAAGCGAGCGGCACCGGGTGCGAAATGCCGGCGGCGCAGGTCGATCGGCCGAATGGGTGCCGCGACTGAAGCACCTCGAACGAGATCTGCGCCGGCGCCAGAAAGTGGACCACCGAGCACCACCCATGGAGGACGCGCGATGACCAACGAGACAGTCTCCATCGGCGAAGAGCCGCGTTGATTTCTCCCGGGCGGCCACCCATGCGGCCGAGTTGGCCCACCCGCGGCGCGGCTGCCGCCTTGCGGACAGTCACGCCACCTCTCGCCGTGGCGGGGCGTGGGTCAGCCGCCCCGCCGCAGTCGAGTGGGATCGGTCCCACCGCGGTCATCGCCGTTGAGCAGGTCGTCGAAGGCCTCGCCGTGCTCGCTGCGCTCGCGGCCGCGCAGCGACTCGGTGTAGATCCGCAGTGACGTCGAAGGGTCGGCGTGTCCGCCCTGGTCGGCGACCCAGCGCGGCGGGGCACCGGCCTCGTGCAGGAACGTGAAGAACGTCTTGCGCAGGGCGTGTGCGCTCACGCCGTCGCGCAGCGCCGGCTGGTGGCGTTCGGCGAGCACGACGTTCGTCTCTGCGACGAGCGGCTTGATGATCGTCGAGCCCGCGGTCGTGCGGTTGTAGCGCGTTCCGTTGCTCGTCGGCAGCAGCGGGCTCGCGGCGGGTCGCTCGGCGGTCAGCTGCAGGTAGCGCTCGATGTCCGCGACGGTGTCCGGTGTCAGCTGCACGGCCCTCACACCGGCATCGGTCTTGGCCTGCCCGACGCGCAGGCGCTTGGCGATCACGTCGACGTCGCAGCGGCGCGTCCGGCATGCCTCGTCGATGCGCAGGCCCGCGGCGCACAGCAGCCGCAACCAGACGCGAAAGAACGGGATCGGATCGGCTGCCTGCTCGTAGCGCGACTGGCGGTAGTGCGCCGTCGACATGGAGATCGACAGGCGCTTGGCGATCTTCGGATAGCTGAGGCCCGTCGCGCGGAGCTCGGCGACCTCGATCGCCTTGTCGGTGAGACCGGCGGCCCGTCGGTCCAAGCGGTCGGCCGCCTCGAACATCGCTCGAACCTCGTGCGGCTCGAGGATCGGGCGCCGCGGCGCGCGGTGGCGCAGGCGCCGCACACGTCGCGCCGGGTTGTCGCGCAGGTAGCCGCGCTCGACGGCGTCGTCGAGGATCCGGCTCAGCAGCGCGAGGCACTTGTTGATCGACTCGTTCGACAGCGGGCGCAGCGGCATGTTGTGCGCGTCGCGCTCGACGACGTCGTCGTCGATGTTGTTGGCGATCCGCCGGCTCTCCTTCAGCAACGCGGTCTTCACCGCCGTGACGCGCGGGATGTCGATCGTCGAGAGGCGGTCCTCGCCGATGTGCGGCAGCAGGTGGCTGCTCAGGCGCCACTTCACGTCATTGGTCGTGCTCGTGCGCCACTCGAGCATGTTGTCCTCAAGCCAGCTCGACGCGTACGCGCGGAACGTCGGGTCAGTCTCGTCGCCTGTGGCGGGCGTCGGGTCGGGCGGTGCCCACGTCCCGGCCTGCACCGCCTTGTTCTGCTCCTCGAGCTCGACCTGCGCGCGCGCCGGCGTCCAGCCGTCGCGGTCGGTGCCCAGGCGCACGCGGTGGCGACGGCCGTCGGCGGTGATGCGAAGCCAGAACGTGCGCAGCCCGTCCTTGCGGTCGACGATCTCAACGCTTCCGCGTGCGGGGCGGGGCATCCTGTCCTCCTCGTAGTTGTGTGCTCGCACGCCGCGGGCGGTCGGCGAGCGTCTGCGTGGGCGGCGGGTACGCCAGCCGGCGGCCGACGGACCGCCCGTTGATGGCGTCAGGCGACGTCGGAGCCGCGGGCTGCTGCGTCGCGAAGATGCCGCCCGCGACGCCCTGCGGGGAGAAGCGCCACTCGTCGCTTCCGGGCAGCCGGAAGCCGCCCAGCCGACTCGCGTTGCGGTGCACCCACTCGCGACGGCGACCGAGGACGCGCGCGACCTGGGCGGTCCTCAGCAGGCCGATCTCGCCGCCCGGGGTGCGAGCGGCGGCGCGCAGCAGATCGACGAGTTGCTCGGGGGACCCAGCGACAGCCATCGGTGTACTGCTGTCGGCCACAGCGCCTGTGCGACCCCCCGGGGCCGTGCCCGCGGGCCGACCGCGACGACGGACAGCGGAGGGCTGTGGCCGGACGGTCGGACCGGTGATCGCCGTCGACCGGGGTTTAGGCCATCCGATGGGCGAAACCCCCGGCAGATCGCGCAACTACCGGTAGAATCGCGTAGGCCCCGTTCGGCTAGATTCTGGTTTCTCCCTGCAAATCGACCACTATTTTGACGCCTCGTCCGCGCTTCACACGCGAGAGGTCGCAGGTTCGAAACCCGCCGCGCCCATCGTCGGTCGAGGCCCTGCAGCGATCTACGGTTCCGACGACGAGCGGGGGCGCGGCGGGCGGCACCCGGGATCGCGCCGTTCAGGGCACGACGACCGGCAGCTCGATGTCTCCGCGGACGAGGGCGAGGATGACCGCGTGCAGCCGCCCGTGCGCGCCCAGCTTGCGTATGGCGTTGCGAACGTGGGTCTGCACCGTCTCGGGCGAGAGGACGAGCTCCTGGGCGACCTGCTCGGTCGTGCTGCCCTGGGAGAGCATCCCCAGGACCTGCGCCTCGCGCTTGGAGATGATCGCGGCGCCGTGGCGCCCGGGCAGCTGGGCGATCAGACGATCGACGTATTCCCGACCGTCGGCCGCCGCGCGGATCGCGTCGGCGAGGTGCTCGATCGGCGATGACTTGAGCACGATTCCGCGCGCGCCGCTGTCGACCGCGGCGTCGATCACGACATTGTCGATCGAGCCCGTGCAGAGGACGATCGCCGTGGCGATCCCTCGTCGCGGATCGCAACGGCGAGATCGGTGCCGCTGCCGTCGCCGAGATTGATCTTGTGCGCCCGGAAGATCTCTTCCAGACCGGCGGATACGTCGCTCATGGGGTGCCCTTTGCGCGGTCGAGCATCGCCGCGATCTGGTCGGAGAGCGTCATGGGATCACGGGCTTGGTCAACGTGCCAGCGACTCCGAGCTGGTCGAACCGGACGGCGGTCGGCGATCTGCGCCTTCGCGGTGAGCAGGATCACCGGGATGTCGGTCGAGCAGGATCGCGTCGGGCGCTTCCGCAGCGGTCAGCGACGCAGGCGGATCTCGATCTGACCGCCTTGCGTGCGCGTCTCGTAGGCCGTTTGCGGAACGCTCGCGGGACCGTGGATGACGCTGCCGTCCTCGAGGCGAAATACGCTCTGATGCCACGGGCAGGTCACGGTGCAGTTCGCCGCGTCGATGTCACCTTCGTCGAGCGGCCCGCCCGCGTGGCTGCAGCGGCTGCTGATCGCGTGGATCTGTCCGCTGGAGCGATAGAGCAGCACGGTGGCGTCGCCGGCGACGGCGCGCGCCTTGGCGCCCTCCGGCAGCTCGCCCTCGTCGAGCACGGCAGTCCAATCCTCGGGCGCGTGCTGATAGAAGGCGTTGTTGACGCCGACGCCGCGGCCGTGGCTGAGGTAGCCGCCGAGATAGCCGCCCACCGCCATCGAACTCATGCCCGCCAGGCCGAGCGCGGTCGCGGTGCGGCGTTCGCCCCGGCGCCGCGCGCGCAGCGACCAGCCATACAGGCCGAGCCCGATCACGTTGGCGACGGCGTGAACGGCGCCGACCCGCTGGTCGGGGCCGTAGCTGTCAGACCAGTCGGCGGCGCCCGCTGCCGCCGTCGGCAGGGCCGACAGCAACCCGAGCGCGACGAGGAGATCCGCGGCATGCTCGCCGCGCTCCTTGCCCACGAGATCGAGGACGGTTGCGCTGACCAGCGTGCCGACCGGGATGTCGGTCAGCAGCGGATGAAGCGGATGGCCGAGGGGGGTTCCGCTCAGCACGTCCTTCAGGGCGCCTGTGCCGACGGCCTTCTGAACGGCGTTCGCCGCCGCTCCGGCCGGCGCGTCCAAACGCTCGAGGCCTCCGAGCTTCTCGGCCGATGCATGAAGTCCCACAACGTCTCCTCGGTCGTCGTTGAACAGGCCCGCGCGCGGCTCACCACCTCGTGAAGGCGGCCTGCCCCCTCGCGCGTCATCTCGGGTGCTGCGCGTCCGGCGCGCCGGACTTCTTACCCGCGTGGTGGGGGAACCGTCACGTCAGGCCGCGGTTGTGGCGTCGCCTTCGTGCCTGCCGGACGTACCCCGAGGCTGTCGTGGTCTTCGGCGCAGGCGGGGCAGCCGGCGAGGTGGGCGCGCATGCCGGGGACGGCGTGGTCGGGGTCGGCGCCGGCCAGGGGAATGTCGACGTAGCGATCAAGCTGCGCAAAGCACTGCTCGCAGGTCAGCTCGGGCTCGGCCGGGCCGAGCAGCGCGGCGCGCAGGCGGCGGCGCTCGATGGTGCGGTCGTCCGTCATGTGTCGTGCTCCGTTCGCTTTGGGCGAGATCAAAGCCCTCCGCGGCCAGTTCGATCGTGAGCGTCAACGGCGGCGCAGTTCTTACGCCCGGCCGGACGAGGTCCTGACGAGCGCCAGAAACTCGCCGCGGGTGCGGGCGTCGTCGCGCAGCAGGCCCGCGCAACGCGAGAGGTCGAGGGTCGCAACCCGCCGCGCCCACGTATTGCAGTAGAACCTGTGCTCGTACATCGTCTGCGTGGGGAGGTTGGCTGTGGGCGTGCTGGTGGTCCTGGAGATGGACGGCGACACCGAGGCGCTGCTCGCCGCGGCAGCCGTCCTCGAAGCCCGGCGCCCGGCGCCCGCCGTGCTGGCCCGGGTCATTGCGCCGGCCGAGAGCGGGGTTGTCGTGTGCACGCTCTGGGAGTCCGCCGAGGCTCGTGATGAGCATCAATCGCAGCCCGAGCACCGCGAGGCGCTGGAGGCGAGCGGCCTGCTGGCCGCCGTGACCGCCATGCGCTCCCGCGTGTTCGAGGATGCGGAGCTGAAGCTGCGGTAGTCAGGCGCGCCGTCGCAACTGCCGCCGGCGCCGGGTGTCGGCAGGAGTATGAGGCCACGGACGATCGCCGTCCTGCTCTGTGCCCTCGCGCTCGCGTTCCCGGCGGGCACCTCGGCGCAGGCGCTCACGCCGATCGCGCCGCCGGGCCAGATCTCGAGCACCGGGTCGCCGCTGGACTTCAGCACCGGCGCCAAAGCGCCCGTGCTCGCCTACGACCCGTGATGCGATGCGGACCGTCTTCCCGCACAAGAGCGAGATCTTCGTGCGGCCGCTTCCCTGACGAGCCGAAGACGGCACGCGCAGGCGGCTTGCCCTCGTCCGTGCACCTGACTAGTGTCGGCAGCGCAACGGGGACGGGGAGCGGGTGGGCGTGCGCAGGCAGGTGCGGATGGCCGGGATCTCGATGGCGGCGGCGGCCGCCGGCGTCGGCGCGGCCGTGGCGGCCGGCGCCGCGGGCGGCGATGACAATGTCCGCGCCTGCGCGCTGAAGTCCTCGGGGCGGATCGTCGCCCGGCCGGCGAGCGGCTGCGCGCGCGGGGAGATCGCGATCACGATCAGCGGCAGCGCCTTCAAGCGCTCGAAGAACGGGACGCTGACGATCAACGGCGTGGCCTTCAAGCGCGGCGCCCGCAACACGATCACGATCAACGGCACCGCCTTCAAGCGCAGCGGCGGCACGCTCACGATCAACGGCACGACCTTCAGGCGCGGCAGCGGCGGCACGCTCACGATCAACGGCACCGCCTTCAAGCGCAGCGGCGGCACGCTGACGATCAACGGCACCACCTTCAACACCAGCGGCGGCACGCTGACGATCAACGGCACCAGCTTCGGGCCCGGCGCGGCGGCCGGGCCGCCGGGACCGCCGGGCCCGCCCGGGACGAGCGCGCGCTCGGGTCCGCCGGTCGCGGCCCCCGGTCCTGTCGACGCCACGCTCGGCGGCGCGGCGGTCGAGCTCGCATCGGCGCCGTTCACGGCCACCGACGGCGCGGCGCACCGGGTCCTGCTCGCGGGCGGCTTCGACGCGGAGTGCGCCGCCCCGTGCACGACGGCGGTGCAGGGCGTCTTCGACGCGCACCGCGGCGGCGACGGCGCGTTCACCCGCCGCCTGCCGACCTTCTCGCCGACGGCGGGCACGAGCGCGTCCGGGACCTTCAGCGAGGTCGTCGAGGCGCCCGCGACCTGCGCGCCGTGCACCTTCAGCCTGCGCCTGCAGGCGGTCGCGGCGGGCGGCGCGGGAGGCACCGCGACCCTCCGCGCGACTGCCATCCGCCTCGCCGTGATCGACCTCGGGCCGGCTCAGTAGTCCGGGATCTGCGGCGGGTCGGTGTCGAGCTCCGGTGCGCCGGGATAGATCGACCCGCCACTGCCCGGCACCGATTTGCACGGGAAGCCGTTGAGCGTCTCGCCGTCGGCGCACCCGTGGTCGATGTTCGGGCGCGGGTAGGTGCCCGGCTCGTCGGACCGCGGCTGCTGCATCGGCGGCGCGCCGCCGGCACGGTCGCTGCCGCGGAAGGCCTCGGGGCACTTCGCGGGGTCGGGCAGGACCTCCCCGGGCGACAGCGAGGGGCCGTCGCCGGGATGGTCGCCGGGGGCCGGGTTCTCCTGCGGCTGGCAACGCGAGGCGTTGCGCCAGTCGCCCTCGAGCGGGCTCGAGCAGGCGGCAAGGCCTGAAGCCGCCAGGACGCTGAGCAGCACTGCGCCGGCGCGGGAGACTGAGGTCTGCATGTGGATCCCCTCCATCGAGTTGCGTCGTCCACGAACTCCGACGCGACGGCGGGGGCGAAAGGTTCCGTCCGGGGCGGCCGGAGGCTCGGCAGGTACGGTCGAAGCACCCATGAGAAGCAGCGCGCCCAGCGCCATCGCGCAGCTCGGCGCCCGTTCGTCGCGCGCCGCGCGAGCGGCAACGGCAAGCAGGACCTCTCGCGCCGCTGATCAGGCCTGCTCGTCCCACAGCCGCGCGCGCAGCCCGGACGCGCGTGCGATCGGCCGCTGCACCGCCGCGCGGATCGTCGCCTCGCTCCCCGCGACGATGAGCGCCTCGCGCGCCCGCGTCGCGGCCGTGTAGAGCAGCTCGCGCGTGAGGATCCGCGACGACGGTGCCGGCAGCAGCACGGCGGCCGTGCGGAACTGCGAGCCCTGGCTCTTGTGGATCGTCATCGCGTAGACCGTCTCGACCGCGCCGAGCCGGCTCGGGCTGACCTCCGCGACCTCGCCGCCGCGCTCGAAGGCCGCGACGACGCGCTCCGGAGCGGCCTGCACGACGACGCCGGTGTCGCCGTTGTAGAGGCGCAGCTCGTAGTCGTTCTCGGTGACGAGCAGCGGCCGGCCGGCGTACCAGCGGCCGTCGGGGCCGAGGTCGCCGGTCTCGGCCGCGAGCCAGCCGTCCATGTGCGCCGTCCAGGTCGCGACGCCCTCGGGCCCGCGGCGGTGCGCGCACAGCAGCCGGAACGCGCCGAGCGCGTCGATCGCCTCGCGGGCGCGGCCGGCGCGGGCGGCAGCGGTCATCGCGCGGGCGGCGGCGATCGCCTGCTCGCGGACCGGCGCCAGCGCGTCGGTATCCAGCGCGCCGGCGACGTCGACGTCGATCCACGTCACGTCGCCGGATCCACTCGCGAGCACCGCGACGACGGCGTCCGCGTCGCCACCGCGGATGGCCTCGGCGAGGCGCGCGATCGCGCCGCCGTAGCGATGGACGCGCTCGAGCACGACGATGCCGTCGCCGATCGCGCCGGAGCGCGCCCGTTCCCCCGCCGGACCGACGATGTCGCCGAGCACGGCGCCGGCCTCGATCGACGCGAGCTGGCCGGGATCGCCGACGAGCACGAGCCGCGCGTCGGGCCGGACCGCCTCGACGAGCCGTGCCATGAGCGACAGCGACACCATCGACGTCTCGTCGACGATCACGACGTCGTGCGGGAGCCGCTGCCCGCGGTGGTGGCGAAAGCGGCTGTGGCTGCCGGGCCGCCAGCCGAGCAGGCGGTGCAGCGTCGACGCGCGCAGCGCGCGCAGCGCGGCGCGGACCTCCTCGTCGACGTCGAGGCCGGCCGCCTCGCCGTGGACGGCCTGCTCGAGGCGCGCGGCGGCCTTGCCGGTCGGCGCCGCGAGGGCGACGAGCGGCGCGGGCGCCCCCGCCGCCGCGGCCTGCTCGGCGAGCAGCGCGACGATCCGCGCGACCGTCGTCGTCTTGCCGGTGCCGGGGCCGCCGGCGACGACGGTGAGCCGCCGCGAGACCGCCGACGCCGCGGCCTGGCGCTGGCGTCCATCGGGATCGTCGGCGAACAGCCGCTCCAGGCCGTCGCGCAGGACGTCCGTGTCGACGCCGGCGGCGGCACCGGCGCCGAACGCCGCGAGGTCGGCGGCGACACGGCGCTCCTCGCGCCAGTAGCGGTCGAGGTACAGGCGGTCGCCGGTGAGGCGCAGCGGCCGGCTGTCGGTCCGCTCGTCCTCGCCGACCGCGACGAGCGCGCTCGCCGCCGCGACCCGGCGCACCCACTCCCCGCTCGCCGGCCACGGCAGCGCCGCGAGGTCGATGGGATCGTCGGACTCGACCGTCGCCGTGTCGCGGATCGTCGCGAGGTCGACGAGGACGTGGCCGAGGCGCGGGGCGCGCACCGCGAGCGCCGCGGCGAGCAGGACGGACTCGTCGCGCTGCCCGCCGAGCTCTCCCAGGCGCCGGGCGACGTGGACGTCGGCGGCGCTCAGCACGCCGGCCTCGTTGAACGCGCGCAGCAGGCCCGGCGCGCGGCGCGCGAGGCGGACGTCGAACGGGTCGGGCTCGGCCGCGATCGTCGTCATGCGACGACCCGTGCCCCGTCGAGCACGTCGCTGAGCGCCTCGGCGAGCGCCCCTGGCGGGCGCCACGCGAAGACGCCGCATGGCGCGCCGCCGACCCGCGGCGTGTCCGGTCCGCCCATCCCGCGCAGGAAGAGGTACAGGACGCCGGCGAGGTTGCGCTCCGGGTCATAGCCGGGCAGCCGCCAGCGCAGGTAGCGGTGCAGCGCGGCCGTGTAGAGCAGCGCCTGCAGCCCGTAGTGCGCGCGCCGCATCTCGGCCGCGAGCGCCGCGGGGCGGTGATGCCAGGCGGTCAGCGGCGCGTCCGGGGGCGCGAGCCAGTTCGTCTTGTAGTCGGCGACGGCGTAGCGCTCGCCGGGCAGCCGCAGGACGACGTCGAGGCTACCGGTGAGGTAGCCGCGCACGGTCGCGCGCAGCGCCGGCTCGTCGAGGCGCTCGGCGTACGCCGCGAGCGGGTCGCCGGGCGGCAGGTGCTCGCGCAGCACGTCGCCGATCGCCGTGAGCGCGAGGCTGCCCGCCGGCTCGTCGCCGCCCGCCAGCGGCAGCTCGAAGTCCAGCTCGTCCAGGCGGTCGGCGCGCCGCACGTCGCGCAGGCGCAGGTCGCCGGCGAGCGGGCCGAGCGGCGTCTCGATCGCCGCCCGCAGCCCGGCGACCACCGCGGCGCCGTCGCCGAGCTCGACGTGGCGGCGGGCCTGCGCGGTCGCGATCTGCGCGGCGAGCTCGGCGTCGAGGTCGGCCGCGGCGAAGTCGGTCGCCTCCAGGACGCGGTGCACGAGCGTCCCCACGCGGACGCCGGTCGGCATCTCGCCGAGCAGCGACGGCGTCAGCGCGAGGCGCGGAACGGCCTCCTCGTACGCCGGCGGCTGCGCCGGGGCGACCGGCCCCGCCGGCTCGTCGACGACGACGGCCTCCTCGGGCTCGCTTGCGACCCACGGCTCGTAGGCGCCCGCGGTGATGTCGCTGTAGGACGTGCGCCGCCAGCGGCGGTCGAGGCTGCGGTGAAACTCCGCGGCGGCGAGGTCGGCCGGCTCGGCCGGCGGCCCCGACCACGTCACCGGCATCCCCAGCCGCGAGCGCTCGACGGCGATGCAGCCGTCGGGCGCCTCGGCGGCGAGCGCGACGAAGCGCGCGATCGCGGTCGCGTCGTCCGGCGGCGCGGAGCCCGCCGGCGCGACGTCGCCGTCCTCGCCGCGCTCGAAGAGCAGGCGCCCGAGCGGCGAGTTGCGGCTGTCCCACGAGGCCGCCCACCAGACGACCGCCTGGTGGCGGGCGCGCGTCAGCGCGACGTACGCCAGGCGCAGGTCCTCGCCGCGCTGCTCGACGAGCGCCTGGCGCTGATGGCGCGCGAAGTCGGCGCCCTCGAGGCTCACGTCGATCGTGCGCGCGTCGCCGGCGCCGGGGTCGTGGAAGAACACCGGCCGCGCGCCGCTGGGGATGTAGCCCGGCTCCCAGAGGAACGGGAGGTAGACGACCGGGAACTCCAGGCCCTTGCTGCGATGGATCGTCAGGACCTGGACGGCCTCGGCGTCGGACTCCAGGCGCCGGCTGCGCTCCTCGTCGGCGGTGTCCTGCCGGGCCTCGGCGATCCGCCGCCGCAGCCATGCCGTCAGGGCGGTCGTGCCCATCTGCTCGGTCGTGGCGGCGGCGTGCAGCAGCTGGGCGACGTGGCGCAGGTCGGTGAGCCGGCGCTCGCCGTCGACGGTCGCGAGGATGCGGTCGGGCAGGCCCTCGACGAGCGTCATCGTCTCCGTCAGCGACGCGACGCCCTTCGCGCGCAGCACGCGCGCCCAGTCGTGCAGGCGCCGGTGGATCTCCTCGCCGCCGTCCTCCCCCGCCGCCGCGACCTGCTCGGTGCTCCAGCCGAGAAAGCACGTCAGCGCCGCCGAGCGCGCGCGGGTCAGCGAGGCGGGGCGCTCGATCGCCTCCAGCAGCCGCAGCCATTCGCGGGCGATCGGGGTGCCGAAGACGCTGCCCGCGCCGTTGATGACGGCGGGGATGCCGGCCTGCGCGAGGGCGTCGCGGATGAGCGCGGCGCCGCGGTTCGTCGGCACGAGAACCGCGACGTGACCGGGGCGGACGCGCTCGCGCTCGAGGACCGAGCCGTCGTCGGCGCGGCACTCGATCTCGGCATCGGAGGACAGCAGCGCGACGAGGTCGGCGGCGACGTCCTCGGCGACGTGCTCGCGCGCGCTGCCGAGCTGGGCGTAGCCGCGGTTGGTCAGCGCGATCCCCGGCTCGTCGCGGCGCACGACGCGGACGCGCAGCGGCTCGCCGTGCGGCGCGCCCGACAGCCGCGGCGCCCGGTTGACGGCGGCCGCGCGCACGCGCCGGTAGACGATCCCCTCGTGGCCGAGCTTCGCGCCGCCGAACATCGCGTCGTAGGCGTCGACGAGCCCCTGGTCGCTGCGCCAGTTGACGTCGAGCGTCTGCTGCGCGCCCGCCGCGCGCGCCGCCGCGAGGTACGCGAAGACGTCGGCGCCGCGGAAGGCGTAGATCGCCTGCTTGGGGTCGCCGATGAGCACGAGCGTCGCGTCGGCGCCGCCGAACGCGCGGCGCACGATGTCCCACTGCACCGGGTCGGTGTCCTGGAACTCGTCGACGAGCACGACGCCGTAGCGCTCGCGCAGCCGCGCCGCCACCGCGTCGCCGCCCTCGCCCGCGAGGATCTCGTCCAGGCGCGTGAGCAGGTCGTCGTAGCTCATGACCGCCATCCGCCGCTTGCGGTGGTCGAACTCGGCGCGGACCGCCTCCGCGAGCCGGCGGCGCATCTGCGCTATGGCGCTCGTGCCCTCGACGATCGGGGCGGCGGGATTCGCGACCGCGGCCCAGGCGATCTCGGCGGCCTGCGCGCGCGGGAACGGCGGCGCCTCGCCGGTGTGGAAGCGGCGGACGTAGAGGTCGTCGACGACCTCCTCGACGAGGTCGCGGACGTCCTCGACGAAGACGGTGTCGGGGTCGATGTCGCCGGCGACGCCGAGGCTCCCGAGCACCTCCTGACAGAAGCCGTGCGTCGTCGCGATCGTGGCCGTGTCGAAGTCGGCGAGCGCCCGCGCGAGGCGGTCGCGGCGCAGGCGGACCTCCTCGGTCGATCCTTCGGCGAGCAGCGCGATGACGGCGTCCGCGCCGGGCGGCACGCCCGCGAGCGCGCGGCCGAGCCCGGCCTCGACCGCGACGAGCCGCTCGCGCACGCGCTCGCGCAGCTCGCCGGTCGCCATCCGCGTGAACGTCACGAGCAGCAGCCGGTGAAGCGGCACGCCGCCGGCGACGTAGCGGGCCGCGAGCCCGGCGATCGTGGAGGTCTTGCCGGTCCCGGCGCTGGCCTCGAGCACGGTGATCCCGGTCGGCAGCGGACCGCAGACGTCGAACGGGACGGTCACCGGCTCTCGGTCTCCTCGTGGATGAGCAGCCCGTCCCACATCCGCCGGGCGAGGCGCCCGAGCCGCGTCGTCTCGGTGAGGTCCCAGCGCTCGCCCCGCTCGGTGGGATCCGGCGGCTGCGCCAGCAGGTCCTCGATGCTCGCGACGCCGCCGAGCACAAGCTGGTGCTCGAGCTCGGCGTCCTCCTTCGGGAAGCTGTACTCCGAGCACCACGCGCCGGTTGCCGCCGCGACCGGGTCGCGACCCTCGGCCGCGGCCTCCGCGTAGGCGGCCGACGTCGCGCAGTACAGCGCCAGCGGCTCGCGCATCCCGCGGTCGTAGAGGTCGACGAGCGCGGCGAGATGGCCGCGCGCCTCGTCGGCGCTGAGTGGGTCGATCCGCGCGACCGCGACGCCCGCGCGCCCGGCGCGCCCGACGGTCGCCGCCGCGAACTCGTGCCCGGGATGCGCGGCCGTCAGCGCGAGCAGGCGCACCCACGAGGTCATCCGGTGCTTCGGCGCGACGCGCGAGTACGTCGCCGTGCGCAGCAGCTCGCCGCTGACGCCTGGCACCGTGCCGCTGAGCGTCCGCCCGCCGGCGAGCGCGATGCGGACGTCGATCGAGCCCGCCGGCCCGGCGTGCTGCGTCAGCGCCGCCGCCGCCGCAGCGATCGCGTCGGCGATCGGGAAGACCTCGTCGATGACTGGCTGCCCGAGCACGCCCGGCGGCAGCGTGCCGCGCGCGATCTCCGCGAGGATCGCCGTGCGCCCGTCGACGCCCGCCAGCCGCGCGTCGAGCAGGCGCTGGCCCACGCCCCACTTGCCGAGCCCGTCGAGCTCGACGCTGAGGTTGTCGCTCAGCTCCTCGGAGCGGTCGGTGACGCGGATGTTCAGGCGCCTGCGCAGAAACGCGCGGACGGGGTGCTGGGCGAAGCGCACGAGGTCCTCGACCTCGATGACCGCCGCGTCGTCGGGCGGCAGCGGGCCGGCGAGGAACGGGCCGGGCTCGGAGCGGCCGAGCGTCAGCGCGCGGGCGCCCTCGAGCGTCACGGCGTCGAAGCTCCAGGGCTGCTCGGCGACGAGCGCGCCGGGGGTGAAGTTGCGCGGGTCGAAGGGCTGCAGCGGGTGGCGCACGACGATCCGCCGGCGGGCGCCGCCGCCGTCCTCGGTGCGCACTGTCGCGTCGACGACGTCGAGCAGCTCGCCGACGGGCACGGCCGCCGGGCGCGGCGTGTTCGTGCGCTCGTCGTTGCCGCTGTAGGTCACGATGAGCCGCTCGCTCGCCGCCATGAGCGCGTCGAGCAGCATCTGGCGATCCTCCGTGCGCGGGTCGCGATCGCCGACGTGCGGGTCGGCGAGCATGAGGTCGTCGCCGTCGCGCGGCGCCCTGCGCGGAAAGAGGCCGTCGTCGAGCCCGAGCAGGCAGACGACGCGGTGGGGCACCGAGCGCATCGGGACGAGCGTGCAGATCGTGAGGTGGCCGGTGCGGAAGTTCGCGCGCGTCGGACGGCCCTGGAGGCGCTCGGCGAGCAGCGACCGCACCTCCGCGAGCGAGATCGCCGCGGTCGCCGCCGCCGACTGCTCGACGACGTCGTCCAGCAGCCGCTGCAGCTCGCTGCGCTGCCAGGCGTCGCGCGGGCTCGTGGCGGTCAGCGCGTCGGCTGCGGCCGCGAGCTCGGCGGCCCAGCGATCGACCGGCTTGGGCTCGCTCAGCGCGTCGACCGCCGCCTGGAGGCGATCGACGAGCTCCGCGACGCGGCCCGCGAGGCCGATCGCGCCGCTGTCGACGTCGTCGAGCGGCAGCACCCCGCCGACGAGCCGCTGCTCGTCCTCGGTCATCGTCACGCCGACGAGGATCCGGTCGAGGCCCGCGCGCCACGTGCCGGCAGGAAGCCTGTCGAGTGCGAACGGCGCGCGATGCGCCGCGTCCAGGCCCCAGCGCACGCCGCTGTCGGCGATCCAGTCCTGCATCCGCGTGAGGTCGTCGTCGTCGAGGCGGAAGCGGCGGCGCACCGGCTCGCGGTCGGCGAGGTCGAGCACCTGCGACGCCGTCAGGCGCCGGTCGACGAGATCGACGAGCTCGGCGAGCACGCCGAGCACGGGGTTCGTCTGGCGCAGGGAGCGGTCGGCGAGGCGCACGCGCAGGTCGGCCGGCCGGATCTCCTCGGGCAGCGCCTCGACCTCCTCGCCGCCGGCCACCTCGCCCGCGCCGAACGTCGCCTGGATGAGCGGCGCGAAGGTCTCGATGTCCGGGCACATGACGATGACGTCGCGCGGCTCCAGCGACTCGTCCTCCTCGAGCAGGTGCAGGATCGCGTCGCGCACGACCTCGACCTGGCGCGCGCGACCGTGACAGGAGTGCACCTGGATGCTGCGGTCGGCGGTCGCGAGCAGCGGGCGGGCGTCGGCCTCGCCGGGCAGCGGCGGGCCGGGCGGCGGGCGGTCGGCGCGCACGTCGGCCTGGATGCGCGCCAGCAGCGTGCCGGCGGCGTGCTCGACGTCGTGGTGGTGGTCGGCGTCCTCGGCGCCGGCGGCGACGACGAGCTGCAGCTCCCGCGCGTCCTGGCCCCAGGAGGCCAGCAGGCGGTTGGCGGTGAGCGACGACGTCGGGTCGCCGGCGCGGCGGGCGACGCGCGGGCGCTGCGCCGCGATGCGCTCCCAGAGCACCGGCGAGGGGTGCAGGAGGAAGAGGTGCACGTCGCGCCCGTCGGCCATCGCCCGCAGCACGCGCAGGTGGCCGGCCGGCAGGCGCGTGAGCCCGAAGAGGCTGATCCGCTCCGGCAGGTCGACGAACCGCGGCTCCTCGCGCAGGCGGGCGCACGCGCCCTCGAGGCGCTCGGCCGGGCCCGGCGCGCCGATCCGCTCGCGCAGCCGCCGCCAGAGCTCCGCCTGCCAGCCGCCGGTGCCGTCGCCCGCAGCCCAGCCGGTCACGAGCTCCGGGCGGTGCAGCGCGTAGCGGTCGAAGAGGCCGGCGAGATGGCGGACGGTGGCGAAGCGCCGCCCGCGGCGGGCCGCGTCGCTCGCCGCTCCGAGATGTGCGGCGAGGGGCTGCAGCCACGGCTCGGCGAGGCTCTCGTCGACGACCTCGAGCAGCGGCCAGACGGCGCGGCCGGGCATCCACGGGTCCTCCCGCGGGTCGATCCCGGACGCGGCGGCGACCGCCTCGGCGACGAGGACGCGCGGAGACGGGAACGCGACGTTCGCGCAGACGCCGTCGGCGCGGCCCGCCGACGTGCCCAGGCGCGCCGACAGGCGCTGCGTCAGCCAGCGCTCCATCCCGCGCGTCGGGACCGACACGACCTCCGCCGCGAAGGGGTCGGGCAGCGGATCGGCGAGCAGGGCGCCGAGCGCCTCGATGAGCCCGTCGGCTCGTTCGGCTCGGTGGATGTGCAGCACGGTGCTCGGCGCGACCCTACGCCGCGGGCCTAAGGTGGTCGTGCGGATTCATGCCCAGCAAGGACACGAACATCGGCGCGAAGCGGGCACGCGACACGCGAGCGCAGCTCGGGCTGGATCCGGCGGCGCCGCTGGCGTGCGTGCTGACGCTCGTCGAGCGCGCGCTTGGCCTGCCGGTCGTCCTCGCGGCGCTGCCCGCCGGCGTCGCGGGATGCTGCTGGCGCGAGGGCTCGCGCGTCGTGCTCTGGGTCAACGGGACGCAGGCCGCCGTGCGCCAGCGCTTCACGCTCGCCCACGAGCTCGGCCACGTGCGCTGCGGCCACGACCACGACGTGCCCGTGGAGACGTACGAGACGATCAGCGGCAAGAGCACGGATGCCCGCGAGGTGCAGGCCAACGCCTTCGCCGCCGAGCTGCTCGCCCCCGCCGACGGCGTGCGGGCGGCGATCGGGGCCGAGCCGTCGCTGGAGGACGTCGTGCTCATCGCGTCGCGCTTCGGGATCTCGGCGATCGCGGCGCTGTACCGGCTCAACACGCTCGGGCTCACCGGTCGCTACGCGACGCTGAAGCGGGAGATCGAGGACGGCCTGGACGAGCTCGTCGCCGCGCGGCTCGACGCGACGGTGCTCGCCGACGCGATCGCGGCCGTCGACGCGTCGCGGCTGCCGCGGATGTCGCCCGTGCTCGAGCGCTCCGCGCTCGCCGCGGTGGCCGGCGGCGCCGCATCGATCGCCGCCGCGGCGGCGGCGGCCGGCTGCGACCCCGTGCGGCTCGCCGCAGGCGCCGCGACGATCGGCGTCTGAGCGCCCGCGCCGCTCATGCCTCGGGCCCCCCGAGGAACAGCCGGTCGAGCTCGTCCATCGGCCTGGATGGGGGCGCCGGCGCCAGCGCGGCGCGCGACAGGACGTCGATGTCCTCGGCGATCCAGCGCTCGGCGTCGTCGTCGGCGCGGAAGAACGCCTGTCCGGCGGCGAACGCGGGCGGGCCGGGCGTGAGCTCGTCGCGATCGGCTCCGAGGATCGCCGCGAGCGCGTCGAGCAGGCGGCGCGAGAGGCGGCCCGGGTCGAGCTCGTCGCGCTCGATCTGCTCGAGGTAGCCGGCCGCCCGCTGCTCGTCCTCGACGCCGAAGACCGCGACGAGGCGTCGAGCGACATCGCGGGTCGCGAGGCCGGAGCGCGCGCGCAGGCGCGGCAGCCGGACGGCGAGCGGCGAGCGCAGCTCGGCGGCGGCGTCGAGCGCCGCGCGCAGCGCCGGCTCCTCGCAGATCGCACCGCGGGCGGCGTCGTCGTAGGCCGGGGTCGGGGCGATCTCGAGCCAGGTCGCAAGCTCCGCGGCGAGCTCGTCGCGCTCGGCGCCGCCGGGCGCCCGCTGGAGGTAGGCGTCGACGTCGGGGCGCCGGCCCGCGTTCCAGGCGTCGATGAACTCGCCGAGGATCTGCTGGATGCTGGTCATCGCTCGTACTCCTCGCGAAGCTTGGCGAGATCGTGCAGCGCGCGGTGGCGCGACTGGTAGACGACGTCGCGCGAGACGCCGAGGCGCTCCTGGATCTCCTCGACCGGCACGCCGGCGCGGTCGAGCTCGATGACGGCGCGCCGCTTGGGCGAGAGCCGCGGGACGGCCCAGTCGAGGAACGCCCGGCGCTCGCCGAGGACGTCCGCCTCCTGCTCGAGGCGCTCGGCCTCGCGACGCTGCTGCTCGAGCGCCTCGTAGACGTCGCGGTCGAGGCGCTCGGCGGCGTCGTCGTCCTCGCGGCCGGCGCGGTGCAGCGCGCGCTCGCGCCGCGACACCGTCTGCGCGCGGCGCTGGGTGTCGATGCACGCGAACGTCACGAGCGTGCGGGTGGACCGCACCCATTCGCCCATCGACGCGCCGCGGAAGGTGTCGATCATGTTGACCGTGAGCTTGACGAGCGCGCGCTGGAGCGCGTCGTCGCGCTCTTCGGGCGACAGCCGGCCGCGGCTCTCGAGGACGACCATCGCCCGCACGCGGTCGAAGTTGTCCGCGACGAGCTCATTCCAGTACCGGCGCGCGGCGGCCTCGTCGCCCGCTCGGCGAGCGCTGACGAACCGGCGCAGCCGCTCCTCGTCGTGCCTGCCCACATGGGATGAGTCGCGCGCCGCGGCCACCATCTGACGTTCTCACATCCGAGGCGGGCGGCGGCCGCGCTTGCGGCTCTTCTGTGACGCGTCCATCCGGCTGTGCTTCGCGGCCCAGCGCGCGTCGGCGTCGGTGCGCCTGCGCAGCTCGCCGATGACCTCGCGCTCCTCGGCGAGCTCGGGCGACGGGCACTGGGCCAGCAGCTCGTCGAGCTGTGCGCCGGCGACGTCGTAGGCGCGCTTCGCCGCGCCGCGGTCGCCCTCGCGCAGCGCGTCGGCGGCCCGCCGCTTCTCGCCCTGCACCCGCTGGTAGACGACCTCCGTGCGGACCTGCTGGTCCGGGACGCGGCCGGCCGCCTGGTCGCCGGGCACGACGTTGACGTGGACTGCGATCGTCACCGTCTGCTCGGCGAAGGACGGCAGCTCGACGTAGCGCAGCTCGAGCTCGGCGATCTGCGCGAGGCCGAGCTGCGCGCGCGCGGGCACGGCGAACGTCAGCACGAGCCGGCGCTCCTCCCCCGCCCAGAGATCGCCGAGCTCGACCATGATCGCGTCCTGCAGACCCTCGGCCGGCAGGTCGTTCCAGACCGTCACGGTCTCGACCGCCGCCTCCGGGCGGATGAGCAGGCTCGCGGCCTGGACGGTCTTCGACAGCAGCCCCTCGATCTCGCCGGCGACCGCCGCGGCCGCACCGTCGCCGTGCTCGGCGAACACGTGGTTGCCCTGGCCGCCGCGCGCGAGCTCGGCGAGCAGCAGCTCGTCGTAGCCCAGGCCGATGCCCACCGTCGACGTCGTGATCCCGTGCTCCCGCGCACCGGCCGCGACGGACGCGAGCGTCCCGGGATCGGTCACGCCGCAGTTCGCATGGCCGTCGGAGACGAGCAGCAGCGTCGAGCCGCTCTCGCCCGCGACGCGGCGCGCCTCCTGCAGCCCGCGCAGCAACCCGCCGGAGAGGTTCGTCGCGCCGCCGCTGTAGACGCCGGCGATCGCCTGCTGGACCGCCGGCTTGTCGGCGAGATCGCCCGCCGGGACGACGACCCGGACCTCGTCGTCGAAGGCGACGACGCCGAAGCGGTCGGCGGGGCCGAGGCGGTCGACGAGGCGCACGAGCGCCTGCTTGGCAGCGACGAGGCGATCCCCCTCCATCGAGCCGCTGCGGTCCAGGACGAGCTGCACCGCGGCGGGCGGGCGTGGCTCGTCACCGGCCATCGGCGGCGCGCCGAGCTCGATCATCACCGACACCTCGTCCTCCTGTTCGACGGCGACGACGTCGACGTCGACGGTGGTCTTGACCTGCATGCGATCTCCTCGCGTTCGCTGATGGATCCGGGTCGCCGCCGGGCGCCGTCGTCTGACGCGGGGGTTCGGTTGACCGCACCCCGTACGCGGGGTGGCCCATACATCCGTTTCGGCCGCGATCGCGCAGAGTGCTCGTATGCAGTCGATCGCCCTCCCCCGCTGCCGCCCGCCGCAGGCAGCGCGCACCGCGATCGTCGCCGGGCTGCTCGCGACGACCGTCGTCGCGGCGGTCGCGGCGGTCGCAACCGGCGCCGTGCAGGTCCCGAACCTCGCGACCGCGCTGTCGGACGCCTCGCGGTCGCTGGGCGCGTGGGCGTACCTCCTCGTGCCCGGCCTCGCGTTCCTCGAGACCGGCGCGTTCGTCGGGCTCCTCGTGCCGGGCGAGACGGCGGTCATCGCCGGTGGCGTCGCCGCCGCCGGCGGCCACCTGTCGCTGCCGCTGCTCGTCGCGCTCGTCTGGGCGGGCGCGCTGCTCGGCGACGTCCTGAGCTTCTATCTCGGGCGCCGCCTCGGGCGGCCGTTCCTCGATGCGCACGCCGCGAAGCTGCGCATCACCCCCGAGCGCCGCGCGCAGGCGGAGAGCTTCTTCGAGCGCCACGGCGGGCGGGCGATCCTGCTCGGCCGGTTCGTCGGCCTGCTGCGCGCGCTCACACCGTTCATCGCGGGCACGTCGGGCATCGCGCTGCGCCGCGTGCTGCCCTACATCGTCGTCGGAACACTGGCCTGGGCGACGGCCTTCACGCTGCTCGGCTACGCCTTCGCCGACTCCTTCGAGCGCGCCGGCGAGACCGCCGGACAGATCGCGCTGGGCCTCGTCGCGGTCATCGCCCTCGCGGTCGCAGCGAAGCTCGTCCGCACGCGCCGCGCCGGAGGCCTGCCCGCCGGAACCTGACGGCCGCGGGTGTGGCGCTTGGACTCGCGACCTACACTGAAGGGTGCGATGGCGGTGAGCTTCATCTTCAGGTGTCAGTTCTGCGATGAGAGACCCGATCCGCTGACGCAGCTGGCGCTCGTGCAGGCGATGCGCGAGAACACCTGGGGCGCCTACCAGGATGCGCTGCCCGGACGCTGGCTCGTCTTCCACGGCCGCGGGCTCTACGGACCGGTCCGCCACGCCTGCCCGGAGCACCGCAGCGATCTCGTCGCCTATCTGCGCGCGCACTACGGCACGATCGGCTTCCACGTCTGGAAGCGCCCGCCCTACCCCTCGAGCCTCGCCCACTCCGACACCGACAACGCCTGGAACCTCGCCACGCGGCGCCAGGGCGGCTGGGGCTCCTGAGCCGCTGGCGGTGATCGGCCGCGCGGCCGGGAACTCGAACCCCAGTCTTTTCCCCTACCCGCCCTAGTACATCCGTGGAAACGAGGGCGGCGCGACCCTCGGGCGAGCGTCCAGGAGCCGACAACCCGGCTCATGAGCTCTCTCGCCCTCGCCCGCCTTCGACGGTCCGTCACGGCGCTCGGAATCCTCGCGGCCGCGCTGGCCGCCGGAGCCCCCGCCGCTTCCGCCGCCAACCTCGGCGTCAGCCTCACGACCAGCAGGACGTTCTCCCCGGCGACGGTGAGCGTCCATCCCGGCGACAGCGTCACGTGGACGTGGGCGGAGAGCCGCCAGCACAACATCACCGCCGACGCCGGCCAGGCCGACACGTTCTCCAGCGCCAACAAGTCGAGCGGCACGTGGGCGCGGACGTTCAACACCGTCGGCCGGTTCACGTACCGCTGCACGCTGCACTCGGGCATGAGCGGCGCCGTCGTCGTCGCGCAGCCGACGACGACGCCCGACACGACGCCGCCCGCGGCGCCCGCCGCCCCCGTCGTGACGGCCACCGACGGCAGCGTCACGATCGACTGGCCCGACAGCACGGCGCCCGATCTCGCCAACTACGTCGTCGCGCGCCGCACCGGCTCGTCCGGCTCGTGGACGACCGTGGCCTCGCCTGCCGACAGCCGCTACGTCGACACGACGGTGGCCAACGGCACGAGCTACTCCTACCGCGTCACCGCCGTCGACGCGACCGGCAACGTCAGCGCCGCCAGCAGCGTCGTCACCGCGACGCCCGTCGCGCCGCCTCCGCCGCCGCCGCCGCCGCCGGGGGCAGGCCCGCTGACGCGCCACGTCGCGATCGCCGACTACGCCTACTCGCCCGCGACGATGACCGTCAACAGCGGCGACACCGTCGCCTGGGACTGGACCGGCAGCGATCTCAACCACTCCGTGACGTCGCTGCCCGGCCTGCTCGAGAGCTTCGACAGCCACCTCGGCCAGCTCGTCAACGCCATCGTCGGCCCGCCCGCCGGCGGCTTCAGCCGGACGTTTCAGCAGACCGGCAGCTTCGGCTACATCTGCCGCGTGCACCCGGACATGACCGGCACGGTGAACGTCGTCGGTTCCGGCGCGCCCGCCGTGCAGCCGCCCGACCCGCCGCCCGCGGCGACCTCCGCGCCGCCCGCCGCGACAGCGCTCGCGGCCAGACCCGCGCGCGCGGCCAAGCACTACGACGTGAAGGTCGCCGACTTCGCCTACACGCCGCCGAAGCTCTCGATCGCGGCCGGCGACGACGTCACCTGGCGCTGGACCGGGACTGATCTCAACCACTCCGTGACCTCGAAGGAGGGCTCGGCCGAGACCTTCGAATCGCACCCCGGCATGAAGATCTCCGCCGTCACCGCCGCGCCGGCCGGCGGCTCGTTCACCCATGTCTTCGGCAAGGAGGGGACGTTCGCCTACTTCTGCCGCGTGCATCCCGGCATGACCGGCGAGATCACCGTCGGGCCCCGGCCGCTGCGGGTCCGGATCTCGGGCGTCAAGCGCAAGGGCGGGACGCTGCGCGTGAGCTACCGGCTCACGAAGCCCGCGGCGCTCAAGGCGATCGTCTACCGCTCCGGAAAGCGCGTCGCGTCCAAGGCCGTGAAGGGCAAGAGCGGCTCCAACGCCGTGCGGATCACGCTGCCGCGATCGGCGCGCAGGGCGACCCTCCGGGTCGTGCTGCGCGGAGAGGGCACGCAGGCGCGCGCCACCGTCAAGCGCGCCACGGGCTAGCGATCGGGGGCGCTGGGTAGATGCCCGGGCATCGCTGACGACGACGAACCCCAGATCACCCCGCCCGAGCCGCACGAGATCTTCGAGCGCACGCGCGAAGAGGGCAAGCGCCGCCTCGAGCGCTCGCGCCTGGAGCTCATGTCGACGGCGCTCGTCGCGGGCTTCGACGTCGTCTTCGGCGTCCTCGCGCTCATCACGATCGCGGCGGCGTTCACGGGGCCGCTCGGCGAGGAGCCGGCGCACGCGCTCGGTGCGCTGGGCTTCGGCATCGCGTTCATCTTCATCGTCGTCGGGCGCTCGGAGCTCTTCACGGAGAACTTCCTCGTCCCGATCACCGGCCTCGCGCGCGGGCACATCACGAAGCTCAAGCTCGCCGAGCTGTGGGTCATCTCGCCGATCTTCAACATCGCCGGCGGCACGCTGCTCATCGCGGTCGCAAGCGTCCATGGCGTCCTGCCGCACGGCAGCGCCGAGACCGTCGGCAAGATCGCCGAGGGCTTCGACGACAACAGCGCCTGGACGGCGTTCTGCAGCGCGATCGTCGGGGGCGCGCTCATCACGGCCATGACCTGGCTCGTGGAGGGCGTCGGCTCGATCGGCGGGCGGATCGTCTGCGCCTGGATCGCCGGCGTGCTGCTGACGCTCGGCTCGCTGAACCACGTCATCGTCGTGACGCTCGAGATGATCTGGGGGCTGTTCGTCGGCGCCGACGTCGGCGGCGCCGACGTCGTGCAGAACTTCTTCGTCGCCGCCGCCGGCAACATGGTCGGCGGGATCGCGTTCGTGACGTGCACGCGCACGGGGCAGGCGATCGGGTCCAGCGACGGCGACGGCCCCGTCGACGAAGAGGGCGACGACGGCGTCGGCGACGGCGACGGCGACGGCGACGGCGACGAGCAGCAGTAGCTACGCGTGATCGGTCAGCGCCTCGACGCCCTTCTCACGGGCGCAGTGCGCGCAGCAGAAGAACTGGTCGCCCGCCTGCAGCCCGTGGCCGATGACCATGCAGCCACAGTGGTCGCACCGCGGCGCCATGTGGTGGATGGCGCACTCGAACGAGTCGAACGTGTGCGTCGTCCCGTTCGCCGTGATCTCCATCGTCCGCTCGTACTCGTTCCCGCACATGTCGCATTTGCCCACGAGGCATCAGCTCCTCCGCACGAATGACACAGATGGGAGCGCTGGTACCCGCCGGAGGCGCGATCACACGCGCGAGGGCTCGGACTCGATGATGACCCGGCACGGCCGCTCGGAGAGGACGGTCTCGACGGTCTTGCCGAAGAGCGTCGTGCCGGTGCGCGGCGGCAGCGGCAGGACGATCGCCTGCGAGCGGATCGCGCGCGCCTCGTCGATGATCACGCGCCCGCCCTGGCCCGCGCGGATCTTCACGACGCGCCCGGTCACGCGCCGCCCGGCGAGCAGGCGCGCGTGCTCGATGACCGACGCCGCGGCCGCCTCGCGCTCGGGCAGCTCGGCGTCGATCGGCGAGGACTGCGGCACGGTGATCGTGACGATGACGTAGATCGCGCGGCCGCCGGGCGCCGCGAGCTTCGCCGCCGTGGCGACGATCTGCGGAGTGAAGTGGTCGACCTCGACGGCGATGAGCACCGACTTGTACTCGGCCTCGGTCGCCGTCACGGGCTGCGGCACGACGATCTTCGCGGTCGTGACGAGGTCGAGCCCGTGGCGGTGGCGGTAGAACGCGTAGATCCCGATCCCGAGCGCGAGCCAGAGGATGCCCGCGATCGCGACGTCGGGGTTCAGCGCCGTGACGACGAGGAACGACAGCAGCGTCGCCAGGCCGCCGAAGACCGCGAATCCGGGCAGCTCGCGCCCGGCGATCCGCAGCGTCCCGGGCCCGCGGTACGGGCGCTCGCGATCGGGCTGGACCAATCGCATGCGGATGACCGCCGCGTGGGCGATCGTGAACGACAGCATCGCCCCGAACGCGTACATGTTCGCGAGGAAGTCGGCCTGCCCCGGCAGGAGCGTCAGGCAGGCGATGACGCCGAAGACGAGGATCCCGACCCACGGCGTGCCGAACCTCGGGTGCAGCTGGCGCAGCCGGTCGGGGACCTGGCGGTGGATGCCCATCGAGTACACGAGGCGCGAGACGCCGATGATCCCGGCGTTCGTCGCGATGAGCAGGATCGTCGCGGCGAGCAGGCCGACGTAGAGCTCGCCCGGCTCCTGCATGAAGCCGAGATCGAGCTGCTTGATGACGCCGAGGATCGGGTCGCCGGCGAAGCCGCCGTCCTGCTCGGCGACGCCGAGCAGCGTCTGGTACTCGCCCGTGACCGGGTTCTGCGTCACCGGCAGCGCCGACAGCGCGACGGCCGGCAGCGTGAAGTAGATCGCGTAGACGGCCGTGCGCACGCGCGCGATCGCCTTCGGGATCGTCACCGCCTCGTCCTTGGCCTCCTCGGCCATGTTCGAGATCGTCTCGATGCCGGTGTAGGCGATCATCCCGATGGGGATCGCGAGCAGGAACTCCTTCCACGTCGGCGCGACGCCGAAGTGGATGTTGTCGGCCAGCGTGTCGGGCGAGAAGACGAGGATCGCGCCGACGACGACCATGAGCACCTGCGTGAAGAAGTCGACGACCGCCAGGACGATGTTCAGGCCCGCCGACTCCTTGACGCCGACGACGTTGATGACCGACAGCAGCGCGATGACGCCGACGGCGAAGATGACGTCGCCGGGGGCCGAGCGCAGCGGGTCCCAGAACAGGCCACCGATGTAGTGCGGCACGAAGAACGCCGAGATCGCGACCGTTATGACGTAGTTCAGCATCTGCGCCCAGGCCGCGAAGAACGAGACGAACTCGTTGAACGCATGGCGCGCGAAGCTCGACGAGCCACCGGCCTCCGGGAACATCGCGGTGGCCTCGGCGTACGTCGCGGCCGTGCAGAAGAAGAAGATCCCCGTGATGAGGAAGACGAGCGGCGTAAGCCCGAGCGCGAGACCCGCGACGAGGCCCAGCGCGTAGTAGATCGACGAGCCGACGTTCCCGTAGGCGGTCGCGAACAGCGCGTTGACCCCCAGGACGCGCTGGAGACCTTGAAGCCGGCGTTGGGCCATCGGCGGGCCAGACTACGCCCGCGGCGAGGCAATCACCTCACGCGAGCACCCAGGTGTCCTTGCCGCCGCCGTGTTGCGACGAGTTCACGACGAGCGTTCCGCGTTCCAGCGCGACGCGCGTCAGGCCCCCGGGCAGCGCCTCCGTCCAGCCGTCGCCGGAGAAGATGAACGGCCGCAGGTCGATGTGGCGCGGCTCCAGGCGGCCCTCCGGAGTGATCGTCGGGTGCTGCGAGAGCGAGATCGTGTGCTGTGCGATGTAGCACCGCGGCTCGGAGCGCAGCGCGCCGGCGACCTCGGCGAGCAGCTCGTCGTCGGCGTGCGCGCAGACGACGACGCCGCGCCCGCCGGAGCCGCCGCGCGGCTTGATGACGTACTCGCGCAGGTCGCCGAGGACCTCCTCGAGAGTCTCCCGCCGGCAGAGGTCGAGCGTCCGCACGGACTCAAGCAGCGGCTCCTCGCCGAGGTAGAAGCGCACCATGTCCGGCACGTAGGCGTGGGCGAGCTTGTCGTCGGCGATCCCCGTGCCGAAGGCGTTGAGGAGGCCGACGCGGCCGGCGAGCCACGGCTCGAGCACGATCCGGGCGGTCGCGGTGAGCTCGCCGGCCTCGTCGCGCAGCGCGTCCTCGTCCATGCGCCGGTAGATGACGTCGACGCGCCGGCCGTCGCGGTCGGCGACATAGCCGTCGCGCAGGCGCAGGTCGTCGAGGACGACGAGCCGCGCGCCGGTGAGCTCGGCGATGTGCTCGTGCTCCCAGGCCGTCGCGGTTCCCGGGCCCTCGCTGAGCACGACGGCGAACGGGTCCTCGACGCCCGGCGGCGCCGCGTCGCGCAGCGCGCGCCCGAGCAGGTCGCGCAGCGGCGCGCCGATGTCGCGGGGCGCCGGCCCGTCGAGGCCGAGCGTCGCGCGCACGGCGCGCCGGGTCGCGCCGGCGTAGCAGTAGCCCGAGGGCGTGCGGCAGTTGTCCTCGAGCACGCGCAGCGTCCCGTGCTCGTCGCAGATGACGTCCAGCCCGGCGACGGCGACCGGGGCGGGCATCGCCGGCAGGCGGCCCCGGAGGTCGGGCTCGTAGCCCTCGGCCTCGTCGATGAGCGAGGCGGGGACGACGCCGGCCGCGACGATCCGCCGCTCGCCGTAGGCGTCGGCGACGAACGCGTTCAGCGCGCGGACGCGCTGGCGCAGGCCCGCTGCGAGCTCGTCCCAGGCCTCACCGGTGAAGGCGCGCGGCACCGCGTCGACGAGAAAGGGGTCCGGGCCGAAGCTCACGCCCTGCTCGTCGACGTGCGCCTGCGTCGCGTCGCGCAGCGCGCCGAGGTCCGCGGCGTCGAGCGCGGCAAGGATCCGCTCGTACTGAGGCCGCGGCGTTCCGTCCGCGCGAAAGGCCTCGTCGTAGGCCCGCCGCTCTTGCTGATCGGTGATCGCAGTCAGACGCCTGGATCTACCCGCGGCGCCGCTGCGCAACCCCGCGCAGGTCCTTTTTGCGCCTCCCGCATCGGGGTATAGGAACCCCATCCCCAAGAGGAGGAGCGTCACATGACGGAGCACGAGGGCAACGCAACGCCGAGCGCGACCGACGACGACATCAAGCGCGTCGACGCGGACACCGAGCAGAACGCGAACCCGGGCGCCGCGGTGGACAGCCAGGGTGTGGGCGCGAACCCCACCGACTCGACGGACACCGACGAGAACGCTGACCCGAAGAGCGGCGGCACCCCGGTGCATCCCTCGCCGGCGGCCGACAGCCAGAGAGGCGACTGATCGAAGCATGCGGGGAGCGACGCTCCCCGGTCGAGCTCTTAAGCCGAAGACCCTCCCGGCGATGCGCCGGGAGGGTCTTCGTGTCAGCAATGCCGAGGTCAGCCCCCGAGGTCAGCCCGTGAGGTCGTCCTCGTCGCCGTCGGCCGTCGTCGTGCCGCTGGCGGGACCCGCGTTGCCCTCGCCCGTGCCGTCGCCCACGTTGCCCTCGTCCTCCGGGATCGTCGGGCTGTGCACGGGACCGCTGCCTTCCTCGGTGCCGCTCTTGACATCTGGGTCGAGGGTGCCTTCGCCGTCCATCATGTGACTCTCCTCCTCCGTCGGGTGAACTCGACTTGTCGGTTACCCCTCGCGCAAAGGTCGCTAACCGGGCGGGCCGTCCGCGAAGATGCACGGATGGCAACCGAGATCGAGCGCAAGTTCCTGCTGCACGAGCTGCCCGGGACGCTGCGGCTCGCGCGCCGCCAGACGATCAGGCAGGGCTATCTCGCGCTCGACGGCGACACCGAGGTGCGCGTGCGCACCGGCTCGCAGGCGCCGAGGCTGACGATCAAGTCCGGTCGCGGCGAGGTACGCACGGAGGTCGAGCTCGCGCTCGACGGAGCGCAGGCGGGCGAGCTGTGGAAGCTCACCGAGGGACGCCGCGTCGAGAAGACGCGCCGGCGGCTGCGCGTGGCCGGCGTCGAGGCCGAGGTCGACGAGTACGAGGGCGACCTCGAGGGGCTCGTCGTCGTCGAGGTCGAGTTCCCCGACGAGGACGCCTCGCGCGCCTTCACGCCACCCCCGTGGTTCGGGCGCGAGCTCACCGGCGACGACGCATACGCGAACCGCAGCCTCGCGTGCGACGGGCTGCCGCCGGGATGATCGCGACGCGCCTGCGGCCCTTCGGCACGACGATCTTCACGGAGATGTCGGCGCTCGCGGCCCGCACCGGCGCCATCAACCTCGGCCAGGGATTTCCCGACACCGACGGGCCGAGCGAGATCGTCGACGCCGTCACGACCGCGATGCGGACGGGCGCCAACCAGTACGCGCCGCTGACGGGCGTGCCCGAGCTCCGTGCCGCGATCGCCGGGCACCAGCGCCGCCACTACGGCCTCGAGATCGATGCCGACGACGGCGTGCAGGTGACGTTCGGGGCCACCGAGGCGATCGCCGCGACGATGCTCGGGCTCCTGGAGCCCGGCGACGAGGTCGTCGTGCTCGAGCCCTTCTACGACTCCTACGCGGCGACGATCGCGATGGCCGGCGCCAGACGCCGGCTCGTCACGCTGCGCCCGCCGGACTTCGCGCTCGACGCCGACGAGCTCGCCGCCGCCGCGGCCGGGGAGCGCGTGCGGATGCTGCTGCTGAACTCGCCGCACAACCCGACCGGCCGCGTCCTGACGCGCGCCGAGCTCGAGGCGGTCGCAGCGGTGTGCGTCGACCATGATCTCGTCGCGGTGACCGACGAGGTCTACGAGCACCTCGTCTACGACGGCGAGCACCTGCCGCTGGCGACGATGCCCGGCATGGCCGAGCGGACGCTGACGATCTCGAGCTCCGGGAAGTCGTTCTCGTTCACGGGCTGGAAGATCGGCTGGTGCAGCGGACCGCCGGAGCTCATCGCCGCGGTGAGCTCGGCGAAGCAGTTTCTGTCGTTCGCGGGCGGCACGCCGTTCCAGCACGCCGTCGCGGCGGCGCTCGCCGACGCCGAGCGCCACGTCACGCCGCTGCGCGAGTCGCTGCGCGGCGGCCGCGATCGCCTCTGCGACGGGCTGCGCGGGCTCGGCTTCGGCGTCTGCGTCCCGCAGGGCGGCTACTTCGTCAACGCCGACCTGCAGCCGCTCGGCGTCACCGACGCGCGCCAGTGGTGCCGCGACCTGCCGGCGCGCGCGGGCGTCGTCGCGATCCCGACGAGCGCCTTCTACGCCGACGCCGGCGCCGGCCGCTCGCTCGTGCGCCTCGCGTTCTGCAAGCGCCCCGAGGTGCTCGACGATGCGCTGTCGCGCCTACGGGTCTTCGAAGGCTGAAAACAGCGTCCGTTACTGTGACCGCATGGGCGCGATGTGCGGCAGCGCGAGCACCGAGATCGAAGCACCGCTGGACGCGGTGTGGGCGATCGTCCAGGACATCGAGACGGCGCCCGAGTGGCAGAAGGGACTGGACACGATGACCGTCCTCGAGCGCGACGAGCAGGGCCGCGCGGTCCACTGCGACATGACGACCGACGCGAAGCTCAAGGTCTTCAGTGCCCGCGTGCGCTTCGAGTACGCCTCCCCGCGCGAGCTGCGCTGGAGGCAGGAGCGCGGCGACCTGCGCTCGATGGACGGCTCCTGGCAGCTCGAGGAGGCCGGCGCCGGGCGCACGCGCGCGACGTACAGCCTCGACGGCGACCCCGGCGTCCTCATGGGCCGCTTCCTCAAGGGCGCGCTGGAGGAGAAGATCCGCGGCGTCCTCATCGACGGCCGGCCCGCCGAGCTCAAGGCGCGCGTCGAGGCCGGGGCCCCCGCCTGATGGGCGATCTCTCCGCCCGCGCGAGCGCCGACATCGACGCGCCCGTCGAGCGCGTTTGGGAGGTCGTCGCCGACGTCGAGTCGTGGCCGCAATGGCAGGCGACGATCAGCGCGCTCGACGTCGAGGATCGCGGCGGCGACGGGCGCCCCGCGCTCTGCGAGGTCGTCTTCGACGCGAAGGTCCAGACGATCCGCACGGTGCAGCGCCTGAGCTACGAGCCGCCGCGGCGCCTCGAGTTCACGCAGGAGCGCGGGAGCCTCAAGGCGCTGCGCGGAGCGTGGAGCCTCGAGGACCTCGGCGACGGCCGCACGCGCGCGAGCTACGAGCTCGACGTCAGGCTCGGCGGCATGCTCGGGATGCTCGTCACCGGCGCCGTCGAGGACAAGCTGCGCGAGCGGCTCGTGACGAGCCTGCCCGTCGAGCTCAAGACACAGGTCGAGGGCGCCTAGCCGCGTCGACCGTCAGCTCGCCGCCCTCGGCCGCGAGCTCGACGCTGCCCGGCCGGCCGCCGGCCGCCTCCCAGCGCGCGCGGGCCTCGGCGGCGAACGCGTCGAGGTAGTCGTCGGAGTGCTGCGGGTCGTGGTGGAAGAGCACGAGCCGCGACACCTCCGCGCGCTGCGCGAAGCAGAGCGTGTCCGCCAGCGCGGAGTGCCCCCAGCCGAGGTGGGCGAGGTACTCGTCGTCGGCGTACTGCGCGTCGTGGATGAGCATGTCCGCGCCGTGCGCGAGCTCCAGGCCCGAGATCCACTCGTCGTCGAGCTCCTCCAGCGGCGTCCCGAGCGCCGGCTCGTGGTCGGGGATGTAGACGAGCGACGTGCCGGCGTCCTCGATGCGGTAGCCGAGCGTCGGCCCGCGGTGGCTCACCGCGCAGGACCGGACGTTTGCCGACCCGATCTGCCACTCGGTCGCGAAGGACTCGCGAAACGACACCTTGCTCGGCAGCTCGCGGACCTCGACGGGCGACAGCGGCGCCGAGATGTAGCGCGCGATGCGCTCCAGCAGCGGCGCGTCGGGCGCCGCCGGGCCCCAGATGACGATCTCGTTGCTCGGATCGAAGCACGGGGCGAAGAACATGAGGCCCTGGATGTGGTCGAGGTGCAGGTGGGTGAGCAGGATGTTCACGGGGTGCTCGGGCGGCGGCGTGCAGATGCCCATCGTGCGGATGCCGGTCCCGGCATCGAGCACGATGACCGTGCCGTCGTCGAGCGTCACCTGCACGCACGACGTGTTGCCGCCGTAGCGCATCGTCTCCTCGCCGGGCGTCGGGATCGACCCCCGGGCTCCCCAGATCTTGACCTTCACGCGCCGGGCTCCGGATCGCCCTTCGGCCAGAAGACGACCATCGCGCCGTGGAAGTTGTTCTCGCCGACGAGCGGCAGCGCGCTGGCCTCGATCGCGTGGTCGACGCCGCCGGCCGAGCGGATGTGAAAGCCGCCGTGCGACGCCCTGTTGCCGCGCAGCGCAGCGGTCAGCGGCACGTCCTCGAACGGCATCGGCCGGCCTTCCTCGTCGAACGGCCCGAACGTCGAGGTCCACTCCGCCGCCGTCATCTGGCCGGTCTCCTCATAGCGCCGCCCGAGCAGCAAGCCGGCCGCCTCGTTGAAGAACAGCAGGTTGCCCTCCGCGTCGACGAGGAACGCCGGCGTCGAGAGGCTCGAGACGAGGTTGCGAGCGAGGATGAGCTGCAACGGGCGCGCGCCGGACATGTGGAGACCATCTCAAATCCGGGTCCCGCGGGCGCAGCGCCGTCAGGTCGCGACCGGCTCGCGGTCGCGGTCGCGCTCCCATCCGGCGCGGGCGGCGTCGAACTCCGTCCAGTCGGTGCGCGGATCCTCGGAGGGGCCGCCGGCCGGCTGCGTCGGCTCCGGCGGGTCGGTGCGCCGGTGGCTGCCGCCGTCGTCGTCGTCCTCCTCCTCGTCCTCGGCGTCCGACGGCATCCGCGAGAGGCCGAACCACATGCAGGCGCCGACGATGACGATCGCGACCGTGCCCGCGAGCGCGGACTCGAACCACAGCCCGAGGATCGCGAGGACGATCGACACGACCACGGTCGCGCCACCGCCGATCGCGAGAACGGCGCGCGCGGCGCGCAGCGAACGCGGCGCGTCCTGCGGGACGGGGCTGATGACCGCGAGGGCCAGCGTCAATGCGAACCCGTACAGCAGCGCGTTCACCACGACCATCATCAGGGCATTGTGGTTCCCCGCCACCGCGCGATCAAACAGGAAGGACGGACGTTCGGGTGACGGCGTCTCCTAGTGCATCCGTCTGCCTCCGCGGCGCGAGGCTGAGGCTATGGTCAGCGGATGCGCACGGCGGGGACGGAACCTCGGATCGAGCACGCCGCGACCTCCGAGGCGTGGCTGCGTGAGACGCTCGAGGAGATCCTGCGCCAGCTGCGCGTCCTGCTCGACATCGACGGCTGCGCGTTTCAGATCGTCGACGCCGAGCGCGGCCACATCCACCCCGCGGCCGCGTGGTTCGAGACGCCGGCGATCCGCGCGACGCTGCAGCCCGTGCTCGACCGCCCCTACGACGCCGAGCGCGGCGGCGTCACCGAGGCCGCGATGGAGAGCGGCCGGCCGCTGCTGATCGACGACGTCACGGGCTGGCCGGGCGCGGAGGCGCTGCGCGAGCGGTTGCGCGCGCAGCTCGACGAGCCGACCGCGGCATCCGCATGGGAGTGGTACCGGACGTCGTCGTTCATCTCCTGCCCGGTGCGGACCGCCGGCGGCCGGACGCTCGGCGTGCTCGCGCTCTCGTCGAGCCCGCCCCGCCCGTTGCTCGGCGAGGAGCAGCTGCGCCTCACGGAGGTCTTCGCGGGGCTCGCCGCCCTCGCGCTCGAGCGTTCCGAGCTGCTCGAGCGCGAGGAGCGCCGGGCGCACGCGGAGAAGCTCCTGCACACGGCGGCGCAGGCGATGACGTCCTCGCTGGACCTGCAGTGCGTCTACGAGGCGATCGTGGAGCAGGCGGGGCTCGTCACCGGCGCGCCGATGGTCCTGCTGCTGCGCCTGGACAGCGCGTCGCAGACGCTTCGCGGCGTGGCGGGTGCCGGCGTCTCCGGGCGCCTGGCGAACCACCGCTACAGGCTCGACGAGGGGATGATCGGCGCAACGTTCGAAAGCGGCGAGCCGTACGTCAGCCGGGCCGCCGACAGCGCGCGCTTCCTGCCGTGGGTCAAGAAGGAGGGGGTCGCGTCGTTCGCCCACGTCCCGCTGAGCCTCGGCCCGCGGCACTTCGGGATGCTGACGATCGCCCACCCGCAGGAGGGCGCGCTCGACGAGGGCCGGCTCGCGCTGTTGCAGTCGCTGGCGCGGTCGGCGGCGGCCGCGATCGCCAACGCGCTCGAGTTCCAGCACGAGCGCAAGGTCGCCCAGGCGCTGACCCGCGGCTTCCTGCCGGGGGAGCGCCCGGAGCTCGAGGGCTTCGCGCTCGGGCTCGTCTATGAGCCGGTCGGGCACGAGGTCTCCGGCGGCGACGTCTTCGGCGTGTGGCGCCTGCCGTCCGGCGCGCTGGCGGTGCTCGTCGGCGACGTCAGCGGCAAGGGCGTCGAGGTCGCCGCGGTGAGCGCGATGATCCGCTTCTTCGTCGAGGCGCGGACCTGGGACGCGGAGGGCCCGGCCGAGGTGCTCGCGCAGGCCAACGCGATCCTGCGCCGGCGCAGCCCGGGGCGCGTCGCGCTCGTGACGGCGTTTCTCGCCGTCATCGGCGACGGCGTCCTGCGCTACGCCAACGCCGGGCACATCCCGCCGCTCGTCGTCGGCCCGGAGGGCCCGCCGCGCGAGCTGCCGACGACCGGGATCCCCCTCGGCGTCCGCGACGACGTCCGCTACGAGCAGCACGAGCTGGGGTTCGGGCCCGAGCAGCTGCTGTTCGCGAGCACCGACGGGCTGCCCGAGGCGCGCCGCGGCGGCGAGCTCTTCGGCCACGAGCGCGTCATCGAGCTCGTCGCGCGCCACGCCGGCGCCCTCGAGCCGCAGGCGCTCGTGGAGCTCGCGCACGCCGAGGCGGAGCGCTGGGCGCACCAGCTCAGCGACGACGTCGCGATCCTCGCGCTGCGGCCGACGCGCGGCGGCGACGTCGAGCTGCGCGCCGCCGCGCCGCAGGATGCCGTCTCGCGGGAGCTCTACGAGGAGTACATCGCGCTGATCTGCGAGCGGCTCCCGGGCTTTGTCCCGAGCGAGCGGATCTTCGCCAGCGAGGACGCCTTCAGCGGCGACGCGGGCGCGTGGCTCGTGGCCTACGACGAGGCCGGCAAACCGCTCGGCTGCGGCGGGCTGCGCACGCTCGAGCCGGGCATCGGCGAGATCAAGCGGATGTTCGT
This sequence comes from uncultured Actinomycetes bacterium, assembly GCA_963797025.1. Lineage (GTDB taxonomy): Bacteria > Actinomycetota > Thermoleophilia > Solirubrobacterales > Solirubrobacteraceae > CADCVQ01. Next base: position 1,306,056 of record CAWCNU010000004.1, on the reverse strand, counting down.
CAGGGCCGGCGGGCGGGGCGCCGGCCTCGGGCGCCGGCTGCTGCTCGAGCTCGAGCGCCTGGCCGCCGAGCGCGGCCTCGATCGCGTGCGGGTCATGACGACGGCCGTGCTGACCGAGGCCCAGGCGCTCTACGAGTCCGCGGGCTACCGTCCCCTCGAGCGCGTGGAGCGGCCCGGCGAACCGGTCGAGCTGTGGCTCGAGAAGTCGCTCGGAGAGTGACCGTCGCGAGCACGAGCTATTCGTACACGACGAGGTCCGGCGGCGGACCGAGCGCGAGCACGTCGCCGGGCGCCATGAGGTTCGTGTCCTCCTCGTAGAAGAGCTTGAAGCCGTCGTTGAAGCGCGCCGCCTCGGAGGTGAACAGCTCGTACTTGGAGATCTTGTTCGGGCGGTCGCCGAAGCCGTCGACGTTCATCGTCATCGCAAGCCCCGCCGGCCGCCGGAGGCGCTCCTTGCCGGCGATCATGTCGCTCGTGAACTGGTGCACGACGAAGAGCTTCTCGGGCAGGTCGCCGCGCTGGACGATGCCCGCGACGTAGCCCGCGACCTCGTTGACGTCTTCGGCCGTCACGGAGCCGATCGTCTGGCCGGGGATCTCCGCGAGGCCGACGTGCCACTCCGGGTCGAGGGCGAGCCCGACGTCGGGCTCGCGCAGCCAGCGCTCGAGGCGCCGGGCCTCGCTGAGGAAATCTCCGCGGCCGGGCTGGATGTCGAGCACGAGCAGGGCCTTCGCGCGGCGCGCGGCGGCGAGGTAGCGCGCGATGACCTCGTCGGGCTGGTGGATGCGGTGCAGCCCGTCGTCGCCGGGGTGCTCGGCGGCGATCGTCGCGATGAGCTCGAAGGCGGGCAGCACGGGCCGCGTCTTCTTCGCGTAGCCGCGCGCGACCCGGCGCAGGCGCTGCGACGCCTCGTCGGGCGTGCCGATCCCGAGCGCTCCGAGGCGCGCGCTCTGCGGCGCGCCGTAGAAGGCGACGACGCGCTGGTCGGGGAACAGGCGCCGTCCGCCGCGCGGCAGCTCGGCGGGCGGTGGGGGCACGGCAGCGGGTTGGGCCGCGCCGGCGGCCGGCTCGTCGTCCCCGCCCCCGCGCGCGGCGAGCGCGGTCACGAGGAGCGCAACGGCGACGACGACCCCGATGGCCCCGGCGCGGCGGCGGCGGTAGACGTACAGCGGTTCGGTCACGCACCGCAGTCTGCCCCCTGCGACGAGTTGCGGCGCACATCGCTCAAGACCGCGGCGCGACGTGCCGATGAGCGAGGAGTGCAGCATCGCCACGAGCGCATCTCGATCCACACCGCGCGCCACCACATCGTCGGGACGGCGACGCTCGCCGCCGACGGCTACCGCAGCCGCCTCTCGGACCTGCTCAACGCACCCGAGCGCGACTTCATCGCCCTGAGCGACGCGACGGTCGTCGACCTCGACGACTCCCGCGCGGCGTCGGCCCACGTCTTCATCGCCGTCAACCGCGCGCACGTCGTCTTCGCGGTGTCGCTCGGCGACGTCGACGACGCCATTGCGGACACGCCCGCTGCCGCGTAGGCGGCCGCAACACTCAGCGAACCGCGACCTCGCCCGTCAGCGCGAACGGCGGCACGAGCTCGATCCGGTCGCCGCTCCAGAAGCGGCCGGGGTCATACCAGCTCGCCGGGCGGCGGCTGGGCAGCAGGCCCATGTGCTGGTAGGTCGTCGCGACGAGCTCCGCGCAGTAGACCGTCTCGAGCTTCGAGCTCCGGCGGATTCGCCCGGTGACCCACTGCCGCGCGAGGCCGAGCGTCGTCGGAAACGCGCGCCCGTCGAAGCGCTCGATGACCTCCATGAGCCGGTCCTCGTGCCGGCGCTCGAGCTGGCCCCGCAGGTGGCGCACCCACGCGCGCTGGTCGTAGCGCTCGCTCCAGACCCGCACCGCGTCGTCGAGCCGGTGCAGCTGGACGCCGCGCTGGCGCTGGCCGGTCCAGACGTCCGGCAGCGAGCGGCCGAGCTCGGCGTGCCACAGCAGCGGCGGCAGGTCGTCGATGGCCACGACCATCCCGACGTGGTTGACGGGGCTGTTCGTCACCGTCTGGATCGCGCGGTCGGCGAGCGAGCGGCCGCGAAACAGCCAGATGTCGCCGGTCGCCGCCGCGGCGACGGCGGCGTCGAGGGGCAGCGGCGGCGGCGCGGGCACGCCCGTAACCTACGCACCCATGCGCGTGCCCTGGAAGATCCTCGGCCTGGCCGGGCTCGCGGGGGTCGCCGCGACGGGCGTCGTCGTCGCCCGCCGCCGCAGGCCACAGCGCGAGTACGAGCCCGACGAGCTGCGCGAGCGCCTGCACGAGCGCCTCGCGCAGATCCCCGCGGCGCCGAAAGCCGATTAGGCTTCCGGCATGTGCCGGAACATCCGAACGCTTCACAACTTCGAGCCGCCCGCGTCCGAGGACGAGGTGCGCTCCGCGGCGTTGCAGTACGTCCGCAAGATCAGCGGCTTCTCCAAGCCGTCCGCCGCCAACGCCGCCGCCTTCGAGCGCGCCGTCGAGGAGATCGCGGGCGTGTCCGCGCGGCTGCTCGGCGAGCTCGTGACGGCCGCGCCGCCCAAGGACCGCGAGGTCGAGGCGGCCAAGGCGCGCGCCCGGGCGGCACAGCGCTACGCGGCGTAGCGGACCGATGCGTGACGCGGCGCCACGGCCCCGCAAGCCGCGAGGCGCCGCCCGCGCGAGCGCCGGCGGCGCGGTGGCGCTGGCGCTCGTCGTATTGGCCGCCGGCTGCGGCGGCGAGGACTCGACGGGTTCCGCCACAGGCACGACGAGCCAGGCCGGCGGCGCCACGGACGCCGACGCGGAGATCGCCCGCCTCGTGAAGGTTCGCGGCGCCCGGCTGAACGCCGACGCCGCGAAGCTCTTCGGCGACCGCGCCCAGCTCGAGGACTTCGACTCCGTCAAGGCCGTCGGCCCCGCCCGGGCGGCGATCGCCGGTGCCATGCGCACGGAGGCCGAAGAGGCGGCCGGCGCGCTCGGGCGGTTCGCCTCCGGTGCCCGCGCGACGTCCCCGGCGGTGCCGCCCGCCGGCCAGGCGTTCGTCGGCTTCGAAGGCTGCGCCCGCCTGGGATCGGACTTCTTCGGCGACCCCGCGCCCGACCGCAGCGGGCGCGCGCTGCGCGAGGCGGATCGCACCTGCGAAGGCGCCCGCGCGGCCTACGCGGTCGCCCGCAAGGAGATCGGGCGGGCGACCCAGGGCGCCGCGACGCAGACCGGCGGCGGCGCGACCGGCCGGATCGTCATCGGCAACCACGCCGCGACCGACGCGGCGGCGAAGGCGCTCGTCCGCGACGTCGTGCCGAACACGAGCATCGCGATCGTCTTCCGCGCGCGCGACGTCAGCCCGAGCCCGGCCGACCTGCGCAGGCAGTGCGCCGGGCCGCTGACGTTCACGGTCACGCTGGCGCTCGCCGGCGCGCCCCCGGCGATCGACCTGAAGTCCGGTGGCTACGCCGACACGGGCGTCAAGACGCGCGTTGCGGCGCGCATCACCGGCGAGGACAGCTTCGAGCTCTCGGTCGGGACGTTCGACGTCCCCGCGACCGCGGCCGGCGTCTCGCGCCTCGTCGTCGTGCCGAGCGCCGCGAGCTGCCCGGACGTCGCCACGGGCGCCGCGCACGCGCCGAGCTTCTCCACGGGCGTCACCGACACGCTCGTCCTGCGCGTCCGCCGCTAGTACACGGCCGGAAGTTCTGTGGGGAATTCCCGGATGCCCGGCCGTGATCTGACGGTCGACGGTGCCTCGCCTTCGTGCTGGTGCACGGGGGCGGGCGCCGGCGGCCGTCAGGCACGGATCGGGCGCCGGGAAAACCCGCAGAACTTGCGGACGGGTGTACTAGCGCAGAACGCAGAACGGCCCGCCCCGGTCACCGGGACGGGCCGCTGCTGAATCTCCGGGTGACCGGAGCTGCCTGCCCGCTGCGGCTAGACGGTCGCGTTGCCCCGCAGGTTGATGAGCGTCGGCGTCGACGCCGCGCTGCTGTTGATGCGCAGCACCGCGGTCTTGTTGCCCTGCGGGGCCGAGGCCCGGAAGCGCACCGTGATCGCGCAGGTCTGACCCGGGTTGCGGGATACGTTGCAGGTGTTGGTCGTGATCGTGAAGTTGCTCACGTTCGTCCCCGTGATCTGCGCCGCCGTCGGGAACGTCAGCGGCGCTGCGCCACCGGCCGTCACCGTGATCGTCCGGGTCGGAGGCAGGAGGCCGCCGAGCAGGATCGAGTTGTTCCCGAAGTCCACCGGGTTGGCGGCGTTCGTCGCGATCGTCGGAGCACCACCGGTGCCCGTGAGCGCCACATCCTGCGTCGTGCTCACGTTGTTGGAGTTGTGCACGATCCGGAACGTCGCGGACTTGCCACCCGACGTCGTCGGCCGGAAGGCCAGCGAGTAGGTGCAGCTCGTGCCCTGCGCCAGCGTGCCGTTGGCGACCGTCGTGCAGGTCCCGCCCGCGCCACCGGCCGGGCGCAGGAACTGCGTCGGGTCGGTACCGACGAACGTGGCGCTCGCGATGACCAGCGGTGCGTTGCCGGTGTTCGACAGCGTCACGTTCTGCGTGGCGCTCGTCGTGTTGTTGGCGACCGTCCCGAAGGCCAGCGCTGCCGGCGTCCGGTTGCCGATCGGGGCCGGTGCGACACCGGTACCGGTCAGCGTGACGACCTGCTGGGCAGCCGCGTTGTTCCCCGAGTTGTCGGTGAACGTCAGCGTTCCGTTGCGTGCTCCTGCGGCGCCCGGCCTGAACGTCACGCCGACCGTGCAGTTCCCGCCGGCGGCCACAGGGGTGCCGACGGTGCAGCCGCCACCCGAGCGGGCGTAGTCAGCCGCCTGGGCGCCGCCGATCGCGATCGCCGAGATGTTCAGCGGCGCGTTGCCCGTGTTGCTCAGCGTCACCGTCAGCGGGGCGGTCGTGACGTTCGTCGGCCGTGCCCCGAAGGCCAGCGGGTTCGGAGCGGCGGACGCGTTCGGTGCCGGCGCGACGCCGGTACCGGTCAGCGCCACGTCCTGGAAGCTGCCGGCGGTGCCGTTGTTGTTGTCGGTGAACCGGAGGATCCCGGAGCGCGCTCCGCCGGCGGTCGGGTTGAACCGCACCTGGACGTTGCAGGACTCGCCGGTCACGAGGCTCCGACCGTCCGTGCACGTCCTGGCGAGGATGTTGAAGTCCCCAGGGTTCGTGCCGGCGAACGTCACCGTCGAGATGACGAGGTTCTGCTGGCCGCCGTTGGTGATCGTCACCGTCTGCGCGGCGCTGTTGACGCCGGTGGCCGTGTTCGGGAACGCGAGCGCCGTCGGCGACAGGGTCCCGGACGGGACGACCGAGATCGTCACGTCGGAGAACTGCAGCTTCTCGACGCCTCGCACCGTGTCCGCACCGTCGATCGGCACCGCGGAGATGTCCGTCACGACCATCTCGGTCGAGTTGAAGTTCGGCGTGATCGAGTAGTTCGCACGCGGACCGGAGAAGACGGCCGTGTCGACGTCGGCGCCCGGTGCCTGGGTCTTGATCGAGCGGACGATCGTGATGTCGCCCGGATCGATCCTGCCGGCGAACACGTCGGCGCGGAGCGCCAGCATGCTGTCGACCTCCTTGAACGCGCCCGCGGTGGCGGGATCGGGGGCACGCAGCTTGAAGTCCAGCCACTTGTCGCCCTCGATGATGTCGTCGCCGCCGCGGCCCTCCATGAGGTCCGAGCCGGCGCCGCCCATGATGATGTTGTTCGCGTCGCTGAACGAGGTGGCCCCGCCCAGGACGGTGGACAGACCGGAGACGAGGTTGATCTGACGTGCGTCCAGGTTGCTCGTGTCCGGGGTGATCGGGTCGCTGTAGCCGCGCAGCTTGTCGTTGAGCGGCCCACCGGAGAGACCCTCGACCGAGTTGAACTTGTCGCGCGTGGCGTCCACCGGGATCGGCAGCAGCACGAGCGCGAGGTCGAGGTCTGAATCGGCGGCCTGCGGGTCCTTGGCGTGCGCGAACCAGTCCCAGCCGTTCGCGCCGGCGCTCTTCTCGATGCCGGAGCCTGCGGCCAGGATGTCCGAGCCGCCCTCGGCGTCGTAGTCGTCGTCGCCGCCGTCGCCGATGAGGACGTCGTCACCGGGCGCGTTGCGGTCGTCGAAGAACAGCGAGCTCGAGTCGCCGATGAGCAGGTCGGCGCCGTTGCCGCCCTCCTCCCAGTCGTCGCCGCCGTCGCCGATGCCCGCGTCGAGGCCGTTGCCGAGGAGCATCATGTCGTTGCCCTCGCTGCCGAACGTCTCGTTGAGGTTCAGGCCGCCGTCGGTGAAGTCCTGACCGAACCCACCCTGGATGAGGTCGAGCCCGGGGCCGCCGTCGATCGCGTCGTCGCCGTCGCCGCCCTTGAGGGAGTCGTCGCCGGCGCTGTCGGTGATGATGTCGTCGCCGATGCCGCCCAGCGCGGAGTCGGCTCCGTCGTTGCCCTCGATGCGGTCGTTGCCCTCGTTGCCCCAGAACGTGTCGTTGTCGACGCCGCCCTGGACCTTGTCGTTGCCCGAGGTGCCGTTGAACGTGCTCTGGGCGTTGAGCCCGGGCGGATCGACGGTGTTCTGCTCGCGGTAGCGAATCGTGCCGTCGGCCATGCGGATGAGCACGAGGCTCTCGTCGCACTCGGAGTTCGGGTCGTCGGCGACCGTGTTCCCCGTGCCCTGGAGCGCGTTGAGCTCGAACTCGCAGTCCGCCGTCGAGAAGACGTCGGCCTTGAGGCTGTGGGCGTTGGTGTTGCGCATGATGAGCTCGGCGAACGAGTTGCCCTCGAGCTGCGCGCGGAGGTTCATGCCCGGCGTGCGAGCCAGGTAGTACATCCGGTCGCCGTTCTGCAGGTCGGTGAGGACCTGCTCGAAGACGTAGTTGAAGGTCGAGCCGAGCAGACCGCCGAAGAGGTTCTGCTTCTCGGCCAGGCCGCCGACCCAGAGGTCGATCGAGTCGAGGCCGACGATCGAGTTGCCGTTGGGGTCGTTCGCCCAGGCACCCGTGCTGTTGATGAAGTCGTTGGTGTCCGCCGGCGAGCCGGGGCCACCCTCGTAGAGGAGCTTGGCTGCGGCGCGCCGCTCAGCGGCCGTGCCGGTGATCGACGGGTGCTTGCCGTACGCGGCCATGAAGTTCACGACCGAGTAGGGGTGCTTCAGCGCGAGCGAGAAGTCGATCCAGTCCGTGTACGGACGCATCGCTCCGTCGTTCGTCGCATTGAAGATCTGACGGCGCACCTGGTTCAGCGGCGGGATGCCGGCGTCCCGGGCGCGCGTCATGTTGATCGTCGGCAGGTCGAGCGGCAGGCCGAGCAGGTTGTTGCGCAGCGTGTCGGCGACGAACTCGTCGAGCTCGTTGCCGGGCTGGTCGGTCATGCCCATGATGATGCTGCCGGCCGCTTCCTTCGGCGTCAGCGTCGCCGACGCGCCCTGGGTGTAGGCCGGCGGGTTGAGGAACACGTCGAGCAGCGGCTTGCTGTTGTCGATCGTCGTGCCGCCGGGACCGGGCTCGGAGCGAGCGACGGTGTCGGTGAGCATCGAGTGACCGAAGCGGTAGACGGCGTGCGCGAACTCGGCCTTGATCGCCGGGTTGAGGTCCGTCTGCGGCTGCGCGAACGGCTCGAAGGGGTCGATCAGCGGCTGGATCTTGCGAGCGAACTCCTCGAAGACCAGGTGCTGGTACTCCATCTCGGTGACGAAACGGGCGGCCTGGAAGATGCGCTCGCCGTTCCACACGCCGGGCGACAGCTGCCACTCGGCGACGTCGATGTTCTGGCTCGTGATCATGCCCTCGATGTTCCCCACGAGCCGGTTGTGCTCGGAGTGGAAGATCTGGTGGACGGCCGTGAGGCCGATGTTCTCGTTGACGCGGCCGTCACCTGCGATGAAGTGGCGGTCGAGCATCTCGTCGTCGTACGTGCCCGCGGGCTGCGTGGACTCGGCGGGCGTGATGTCCGTGCCGGCGTCGGGGTTCAGCCCGGGGCCGGGGACGGCGTGATGGGCGATGTCGTCGAGGAACGCGTGATCGGTCCGCTTGGCGTTGGCCGTCGTGATCGGCGCGTTCGGGTTGCCCTCGACCAGGCCGGTGTTCGTGACGAGCTGCGGGAAGCCGTTGGCGCCGCGCAGGAAGCGGCCGTACTGGTCGGTCGCGAGCAGCGGGACGTTCAGCGCGTCGGTGTCGACGAGGTTGATGCCCAGCAGCGTGCGGGCCTGCGTCTTCGTCACGGCCCACGTCGCCATGCCGCCCTCGGGGCCCTCGAGCAGCTTGCCGGTCGAGACCGGCTTGCCCGCGGTGTTGTTGACGTAGGCGCGCAGGAAGACCTGGTGCGACGGGTGCGACGTGTAGGTCTGGCTCTGATCGACCCAGGGGGAGTCGGAGTTCGTCGCCTCGTGGATGTCGTCGCTGTTCCCGTAGATGTTGTCCGGGCCGGGGGCGTTCTTGGTCCTGGTGATGACCATGAAGCGCTTGTCGGTCGCGAGGTCGTCGTCGTTGCCGAGGATGTGGTCCGGACCCGGGATGAGCGGGTCGTCGGCCTTCAGCGGGACGAAGACCGCGCCGCCGCCCTTCTCGGTGAAGTCGACGCCGTGGTCGAAGAACTGGCCGAAGAGCGTGAACCACGAGTTGTACGGCGGCGAGAGGCCGACGTCGGTGGTGACGTTCGGGATGAAGAGCGTCTGATGGGCGGGCGTGCAGCCTGCGGGGCTGCCCGGCGTCGTGTCGGTCGGCTCGGTCGTGCAGGGCTCCGACGGGGCGCCGAGGAACGTCCGGTGCGGGACGCCGGCGGCCTGGACCGCGGCAGGGTTCGTCGAGGTCTGGTCGACGATGAGGTTCGAGATCAGGCGCGGCTGGGAGTCGACGACGTTCGTGTTGACCGAGTTGTAGGTCGTGGGGCCGGGCTGACCGAACGCCGCGCCGTCCTCGGCGGGCCGGAAGACCGGGGTCGTCATGCGCGGGAAGAGCTGGTCGGCGGCGCCGAAGGTGCTCTGGTTGGGCTGGAGGTTGTTCTCCGAGCCGTCGACGGTGCGCAGGCCGTCGGGAAGCAGGGGGTTGGCGATCTGGAACTCGCCGGGACCGACGAGCGGCTCACCGGGGCCGGCCTCGGTGGTCGCGTGATGCTCGGCGATCTTGATCTGCTTGAGGATGTGCTTGAGGTCGGAGGCGTTGAGCTGGAAGCCCTGGCCCGCGGGTGCTTGAGCGGTCGCCTTCGGGACGACCTGCGACCCGACGGCGACGACGGCGGCGAGCATGCCCGCCGAGAGGACCACGATGCCCAGCGCGGACTGGCTCCGGCGCGAGATGCGCAGGACGGAAAACCAGACGGCACCACACAACACGACTCCAACGACGGCCCACGCCGCGTGCAAGACACCCATGACAACCCCTGTCCCTGGAAATAGATGCAGACCAACCGGTGGCGATCTGGAGGCGGAAGCTCGCAGCCCCCGGGGGTACGGACAAGATGGGGAAGGCGCACGATATGCAGGCACTCCCCGCAGGCGCTGTCAACTGCCTCCCGTCGCGATCCTCGGGCCGCACGGGCGCCGGCGCACGGTCTCCCCGCGCGGTTTCTCAGGCTGTGCGGGGACGACGGATTACGGGCCGCCGGCCCCCACGCACGGTGGCTGCAGAGATCTCACCATCGCCATGTCCTCCGACCGGAGGACATGCCTGTAGTCCAACGGGCCTCCGGCGACTTCGGCTTTCGTCGGGACGTTTCCCATCCGAAAGTTGTGCACCCGCTGCCGTCTTTGGGAGGACAGGCAGCGGAGAGGGAGGGATTCGAACCCTCGGTGGACCGTAAAGCCCACACACGATTTCCAGTCGTGCCCGTTCAGCCGCTCCGGCACCTCTCCAGTTCTGCAGCCAGGGTATCGGCCCGCCCCGGCGAGGTCAGAGCTGCCAGGCGCCCTGTCGCAGCACCGGCACGCGCTCGCCGGCGGACGTCAGGCCCGTGACGTCGACGTCCGGGCCGCCGATCATGAAATCGATGTGGATCTGCGAGCGGTTGATGCGGTCGCGATCCTCCTCGCCGGCGGTGAACTCGTAGGCCGATCCGAGCGCCACGTGCGACGCGGCGTTCTCGTCGATGAGCGTGTCGTAGAAGACGGTGTCCAGCGGTCCGATCCGCCCCGCCCCGTCCACGAGCGCGACCTCCCCGAGCCGCGCCGCGCCGTCGTCGCGCCGGGAGTACTGCGCGAGCAGCTCGCCCCCCTCGTCGGCGTCGATCGCCACCGCCCGGCCGTCCTCGAAGCTCACCCTCAACCCTCGGATGATGGTGCCGCCGACGACGAGCGGCTTCGTCGATGTCACGACGCCCTCGACGCAGGCCGGATCGGGCGCGGTGAAGACCTCCTCCGACGGGAGGTTCGGCATGTGGACGATCCCGTCGATCGTCTCGAAGCGCGCCGACAGCCAGCGCGAGCTCGGCAGCAGGCCGACGCGCAGGTCGGTGCCCGGACCCTCGAAGTGCAGCGCGTCGAAGCGCTGGGCGGTCAGTCGCTCGGCGACGCCGACGAGGACGTCCTGGCGCTCGCGCCAGGCCTCCACCGGATCGGGCGCGTCGAGGCGGCACATGTGGATGACCTGCTCCCAGAGTCGCTCGAGCGCCGCCTGCGGGTCGAGCTGCGGGAAGACGAGCTGCGCCCACGGCTGCGTCGGGCAGGGCACCGCGGTCCAGTTCGTCGTGCGGGCGTTGACGACCTGGCTTGACTCCTTGAGGAACGGGAGCTGGTCGCGCCCGGCGCGCTGCGGGTCGAGGTCGTTGAGCAGGCCGGGGGCCGCCGGGCCCGTGAGGCCGATCCGCGCGGCGCGCAGCTCGCCGAGGGCGAGGACGCGCTCGCCGTACCAGGGCGGGACGTAGTCGAGCGTCTCCTCGGGCGCGTGCAGGATCCGCGAGCGCTTGACGTGCAGGTCGAAGGACATGACGTCGACGAACTTCGCGCCGGCGCGATACGCGCTGTCGGCGATCGCGCGCGTGAGCTCGAGCTTGCCGGGCTCGGTGCCGATGGCGACGATCTGGCCGGGCCGGACGTTGGCCGCGAAGCGGACGACGAGCTCCGCGAACCGCTCGAGGGTCTCCGCGCCGGGGAGCTGCGCGCCCGTGCGCCCAGCGTCGGGTGGCTCGTTGCCGCTCATCTGAACGTGATCGTACGCCACGTCGGATCGCCATTCGCCCGGAGGGACAGACCGTCCCGGGCGCGGTAGATTCCGGCGGACATGAGCGTCATTGCGCCCAGCCGGTCACTGACCGAGCGCTCCGCGACAGATCTCGCCCGCGCCATCCGCACCGGCGAGATCAGCTCGCGGGAGATCGTCGAGGCCCATATCGAGCAGCTCGTGCGCACGCAGGAGCGCATCAACGCCGTCGTCGCCGACCGCTACGACCGCGCTCGCGAGGAGGCCGACAGCGCCGACGCGCTCGTCGCCGAGTCCAGCGATCCCGACTCGCTGCCGCCGCTGCTCGGGGTGCCCTGCACGATCAAGGAATCGATCGCGATGAAGGGGATGCCCAACTGCGCGGGCCTCGTCTCGCGCCGCGACTGGCGCAGCACGGACAACGCGCCGACGGTCCAGCGGCTGCTCGACGCGGGCTTCATCCCGCTCGGCGTGACGAACACGCCGGAGCTCTGCCTGTGGATCGAGACCGAGAACCGCACCTACGGGCGCACGAACAACGCCTACGACCCCACGCGGACCGCCGGCGGCTCGTCGGGCGGCGAGGGCGCGGCCGTCGGGATCGGCGGCTCGCCGGTCGGCCTCGGCGCCGACATCGGCGGCTCGCTGCGCCTGCCCGCGTTCTTCAACGGCGTCTTCGCCCTCAAGCCCTCCCCCGGCGTCGTCCCGAGCACGGGTCAGTTTCCGGCGACCGAGACCGAGATCGGGGCGTTCATGCTCACGATCGGGACGATCACGCGCCGGGCCGAGGACCTCTGGCCGACGCTGAGGATCATCGCCGGGCCCGACGGCGTCGACCCGTATGCCCGCGAGGTGCAGCTCGCCGACCCCGCCGACGTGCCGATCGCCGGGATGAAGGTCCTCTTGAGCGCGGACTCCTCCTACGTCGAGGTCAGCCGCGAGATGCGCGCTGCCCGGCTGCGCGCCGCCGACGCGCTCGCGGCGGCCGGCGCGGACGTCGAGACCGTCTCGCTGAAGTCGATCCGCCGCGCGCTCGAGCTCTACCTCGCCGTCCTGAAGCTCGAGGCCGGGGTCAACGTCGCCGAGCTCATCGTCGCCGAGGGGTCCGACAAGCTCTCGCTCATGCGGGGCCTGAAGCGCAAGGGGCCGCACACGCGCGCGCTGCGGCTGCTGCTCATGAGCGAGTGGATGACGGGCAAGATGCCGCAGGGCCGGCTGAAGAAGTCCGTCGCCGCCCGGCGCGCCTTCCAGGAGGAGATCGCCGGCGCGATCGGCGACGGCGTCCTGCTGCACCCGACGCACCCGCGGGTCGCGCCCCGCCACGGCAAGACCGTCGGCAAGCCGTGGCTGCTGACGACGACAGCGGTCTTCAACCTCGCCGGCGTGCCCGTCGCGCAGATCCCGCTGGGGCTCAACAGCCGTGGCCTGCCGCTCGGCGTCCAGGCCGCGGCCGGGCCCGACCGCGATCACGTGGCGGTCGCCGTCGCGCTCGAGCTCGAGCGCGCGCTCGGCGGCTGGGTGCCGCCGGCGCCGGCGCCGTGAGCGGGCCCGTCCTGCACCACGCCCTGTTCTACGACTACGTCGAGGATGTCCTCGAGCGCCGCGCGCCGCTGCGCGAAGCCCACCTCGCGTGGGCACGGGAGTGGAAGGCCGACGGGCGGATCGTCATGGCCGGCGCGCTCGGCGCGCCGACGCCGACGGGGGCGCTGTTCGTGTTCCTCGTCGAGGACGGCGCCGAGATCGAGGAGTTCGTCGGCGGCGATCCCTACGTCGCGGGCGGGATCGTCACGGGGCACCGCGTCGTGCCCTGGAACGTCGTGATCTAGACCCCGTCCGCCTCGAAGTCGTGCGTCGCCGGCACCGGCTTCGGATCCTGCGCCGGCGTCCCGAACGCCAGCACGATGACCTGGTGCTCGGCGAGGACGATCCGCGTCGGATCGGCATCGACCGGCTTGCCGTCGACCCACGCCGCCAGGCGCTTGCCGCCGCTCGCGCAGAGGCCGCCGATGCACTTGCGGTCCAGCCGGACGCCCCAGACGGCGAAGAACTGCCCGAGGCTGTAGGAGCTCGCCGTCGGCGACTCGACGTGCACGATCCCGTCGGTGGCGTGGGTGTGCAGCGCCGCGAGGAACGCGCCGGCCGGGTCGATGCCGATGTTCGCGGGCACGGTGACGGCCTCCCCGTCGACGAAGAGGTCGAGGTGCTGGTGGATGTGGAGGACCTGGCCCTCCTCCGTCAGCGGGTCGAGGCCGATGGCGCGCAGGCGCAGTTGGAGCTTCTCCGCGTTCGCGGGCCACGGCGGCGGCCCGTTGAGCACGCCCGGCAGGGACAGCATGGAGCCGAACGCGGGACCGAGCGAGACAGCCGACGTCGACGTCCCCGCCGACGTGCTCGACCGGCCGTCGTCGGAGCCGCCGCAGCCCGCCGCCAGCGCGGCCACGGCGACGACGAGGAGCACTGCGCACGCTCGGAGCTGGCGCTGCATCGCGGCGGATCACATCACACTCGGGCCGCCGGGCCGCCTGTGCCCGCGCCACGTCGTAGTGTCCCGGGCGTGTCCGCCGCCGACGACCCGCTCGAGGGCCGTTCCTCCAAGGAGCTGCACGACCTCGCGGTGCACCACGCGGTGCGCCATCTCGACGTCGGGTTCTTCGTCCGGCTCATGCAGGCGCTGCCGGTCGCCGAGGCGGCCGCCGGCCAGATCGACGAGGCGGAGGCCGACGCGCTGACGCTCCGCGCGCACATCGACGACGTCACCGACGCCGGCCAGGGCGAGGTCGCAGAGCTCCTGCGCCCGTTCTACGTCCAGTACCTGCGCGAGCACGACGTCACGCCCGAATAGGCGCGACGGCGCCGGGGTACGGGGCCGTGACCGATGTTCCTCTTCTTCTCCAACCGCCTCGGCTGCTTCGGCTCGCTGCTCGTCTCGGCGGCCGTGACGCTCGTCCTGCTCGTCCTGCTCGGCGTGCTCTGAACCCTTAACGCGGTCGGACGAGCCAGAGGCTCGCCCGGCACCGCCCGGTCATGGATCGCCGCTGAACTACTACGTCCCCGGAGTTTTGTGTCACCGGGGTTGGCGTGACACTCCCGACCACCGGGACTGGCCGCGAGCCGCGAGGCTCGCGCGTGGCCCGGCTGAGCGCCGAAGCGCTCCGGCCGAGTAGGCGATCCGCCGGACTCGGGAGGGTACCCGACACGCGCGACCTCGAGCGCCGACGGAGACGCGTGCGTTGCTACCGTCCGTCCCATGACCGATCTGGGGCCTGACCACTTCACGAAGCCCGTCGACGAGATCGATCCGGAGATCGCACAGGTCCTCCGCGACGAGACCCGCCGGCAGGAGACGACGCTCGAGATGATCGCCTCGGAGAACTTCGTTCCGCAGGCGGTCATGGACTGCCAGGGCTCGACGCTGACGAACAAGTACGCCGAGGGCCTGCCGGGCAAGCGCTACTACGGCGGTTGCGAATACGTCGACGTCGCCGAGACGCTGGCGATCGATCGTGCGAAGGCGCTCTTCGGCGCCGAGCACGCCAACGTCCAGCCGCACTCGGGCGCGCAGGCGAACGCCGCCGCGATGATGGCGCTGCTGGACCCGGGCGACCGCATCCTCGGGATGCGCCTGGACCACGGCGGCCATCTCACGCACGGGATGAAGCTCAACTTCTCCGGCAAGCTCTACGACATCGTCGCCTACGGCGTGAGCCCGAAGGACTCGCGCGTGGACATGGACGAGCTGCAGAAGATCGCCGAGGAGACGCGCCCCAAGCTCCTGCTCGGCGGCTGGTCGGCCTACCCGCGCGAGCTCGACTGGGCGCGCTTCCGCGAGATCGCAGACTCCGTCGGGGCCGTCCTCATGGTCGACATGGCGCACTTCGCCGGGCTCGTCGCGGCCGGCGAGCACCCCAGCCCGGTGCCCCACGCCCAGGTCGTCACGACGACGATCCACAAGACGCTCGGCGGCGCGCGCGGCGGCATGATCCTCTGCGAGGAGGAGCTCGCCAAGAAGATCAACAGCGCGGTCTTCCCCGGCACGCAGGGCGGCCCGCTCATGCACGTGGTAGCGGGCAAGGCCGTCGCGCTGAAGATCGCTCAGACCGCGACGTTCCGCGACCGCCAGCGGCGCACACGTACGGGCGCGGCGGCCGTCGCCGAGGAGCTGCTGGCCGCGGGCGTCAACGTCCTCACCGGCGGCACCGACGTCCACCTCGTGCTCGCCGACCTGCGCGACTCCGAGCTCGCCGGGCCCGACGCCGAGGGCCGTCTCGCCGACATCGGCATCACCGTCAACCGCAACGCGGTCCCCGACGACCCGCGCCCGCCGATGGTGACCTCGGGCCTGCGGATCGGCACGCCCGCGCTCGCGACCCGCGGCATGGACGTCGAAGAGTTCCGCGAGATCGGGCGCATCATCGGCGAGGCGCTGACGGGCCCGTTCGGCGATGGCGAGAAGGCCGAGCTGTCCGAGCGCACGCGCTCGCTCGCCGAGCGCTTCCCGCTGTACCCGCACCTCGGTTCGCCCGCGGCGGTCTAGGACACGCGGCCGGGCGACCGGCCGCCGCGTGCGTCAGCTGCGCGCGGCAGCCCGGCTCGTGAGCGCGCCGAGGTTGAGGTTCTCGTAGATCGCGGTGATCGAGCGCGAGCGGTTCAGCGCGAAGAAGTGCAGCCCGGGGACGCCGTAGTCGATGAGCCCGCGGCACTGCTCGGTGCAGTACTCGATGCCCATCTCGAGCGCCGCGTCGTCGTCGTCCTCGTACTTCGTGAGCAGCGCGTCGAGCTTCGGCGGGATCTTCGAGCCGCAGACGCTCGTGAACCGGCGGCACTGCCCGGCCGACAGGACGGGCAGCAGCCCGGGGACGATCGGGACCTTGATGCCGATCGCGCGGGCGTCCTCGACGTAGCGGAAGTAGTCCTCGTTGTCGAAGAAGAGCTGGGTGATGATGACGTCGGCGCCCGCATCGACCTTCTGCTTGAGGTAGGCGAGGTCCGATGCGCGGTTCTTCGCGCGGGGGTGGGTCTCGGGGAACCCGGCGACGGCGACCGAGAACCACTCGACGTCCATCTTGCGCGCGGCCAGGACGAGGTGCTCGGAGCGGCTGAAGCCGTGCAGGTGCGGCGCCCACGGCGCGGCCGGGCCCTCGGGCGGGTCGCCGGCGAGCGCGATGAGGTTGTGCAGATCGCTGGCCCACATGTCCTCGATGACCTTCAGGACGGCGCTCTTGGGCTGCCCGACGATCGTGAGGTGGACCATGATCTCCAGGCCGAACTCGCGCTTGATGCGCTTGACGATCCCCAGCGACGTGTCCTTCGTCGAGCCGCCGGCGCCGTAGGTCACCGAGCAGAAGTCGGGCTCGAGGCGCTTGAGGACCTCGATCTCCTTGAAGAGCTTCTCGACGCCCTCCTCGGTCTTGGGGGGAAAGAACTCGATCGAGAACGTCAGCCCGTCGCGGGCGTAGATATCGCGCAGTTTCATTGCGCGCGGACGTTACCGGTTGGTCCGGGGCCGATCGCGGGTCGCGCGCGGGCGGTCGCCTCGTCAGCGCCGGGCGCAAGCGCGGCTCATGAGTGCCGACGCGCCCGCCATGGGTACAGATCGTCTGTCGTCAGCCGACTGAGGAGGAGACGTCCATGTCGCAGGTCACCCATCCCGGGACCCATTCCCGACTTCCGCGACTCGCCGGCCTCGGCGGACTGCTCGCGACCGCCGCCCTCGGCGTCGCCGCCTGCGGGGACGACGAGGACTCGGCGTCCACGCCGGCGGCCGCGCCGAAACCGACGGTGCTCGCAATCACCACGACGGACATCGCGAAGGGGTTCTCGATGAAGGCGCCGGCGACGATCAAGGGCGGGCTCGTCGAGATCCGCTTCACGAACGCGAGCAAGGCGCCGCACGAGGCGCAGCTCGTCCGCATGGAGGACGGTCACACGCGCCAGGAGGTCCTGAAGCTCCTTGCCACCGACACGACGGAGATCCCCGACTGGCTGCGCCTGGAGGGCGGCGTCGCCGGAGTGAAGCCGGGCGAGACGAAGTCCGCGACGCAGAACCTCGAGGCCGGCAGGTACGTCATCACCGACAGCGACACGGGCGCCGGCGACGGGCCGCCACCCTCCACGCGTGGCGCGATCGCGGACCTCACGGTCACCGCGGGCACCGCCGGCGACCTTCCGAAGACGACCGCGACGATCACCGCGACCGACGACGGCGAGGACCGCTACCGCTGGGAGACCGCGGGCCTGAAGGCCGGGACGAACGAGGTGCGCTTCGAGAACGACAGCCAGGAGGCCATCCACCACGTCCTCGCCTTCCCGATCACCGGGAACGCGACGCTGGCGGACGTCAAGCAGGCGTTCACCCAGCAGAGCGAGGCCGCCGGCCCGCCGCCGGTGGACTTCGCCAACGGGCTGCAGACGACGGCGCTGGAGGGCAAGAGCGCGCTCGTCACCCGCCTGACGCTGCGCAAGGGCCGCTACGCCTTCGTCTGCTTCCTCAACGACCGCGACAAGAAGAAGCCCCACCTCGAGCAGGGCCTGCTCGCCGAGGTCGCCGTGACCTGAGCGTCCGGGCGGCTCAGCGTGCCGGGCTTGGCGCGTCGGGACTGCTCGGCGCGGGCGGCGGCGCGGCGCCGGAGTCGAAGAGCTCGGCGCTCGGGACCAGGCGGCCGGACACGCGGCCACCGCCCACGACGAGCACCGAGGTCCCGACGAGCGCCGCCGCCGCGTGGCCGCGCGCGGCGCGCAGCGATCCCGTCCGCCGCCAGCGCCCCGTCGCGGGGCTGAAGAGCTCGGCGCCGCGCAGCGTGCCGGCGTCGGCGAAGCCGCCCGCGACGAGGACGTCGCCGGTCGGCAGGAGCTGCGCGACTCCGAACGCCCGCTCCGTCCTGAGGTTGCCGGCGTCGCGCCAGCGGTTCGTCGCGGGGTCGTAGACCTCGGCGCTGCGGGTGAATCCCGGCGCGCGGTCGCCGCCGCCGGCGACGAGCACCCGCCCGTCGCCCAGCAGGGTCGCGGTGTGGTTCGCACGGGCGACGCGCATGCTCGCGGCCTGCGTCCAGCGGTTGCGCGCCGGGTCGTAGATCTCCGCGGCGCGCACGAAGTCGTTCTCGCCGCGATCGCCGCCGGTGACGAGGACGCGCCCGTCGGCGAGCGTCACGGCCGCGTGGTGGTAGCGGACGCCGCGCATCGTCGCCGCGGCCGCCCACGAGTTCGACTGCGGGTCGTAGATCTCCGCGCTGCGCAACTCCGTGTGGCGGCGCGCCAGCCCACCGGCGACGAGCACCCGCCCGTCGCCCAGCAGCGACGCGGTGTGGTTCGCGCGCGCGCGCCGCAGAGCGCCGGCGGGCTGCCACGTGCCGCTCGCCGGATCGAACAGCTCGGCCGGCGCGACGTAGCCGTCGTCGAGGTTCGCGCCGCCGGTCGCCAGGACGAGCCCGTTCGTCAGGAGCGTCGCCGTGTGCGCGAAGCGCGCGGCCTTCATCGGAAACGCCGAGTGCCAGCGCGCCGTCGCCGGGTCGAAGAGCTCCGCCGACGCCTGGATGCCGGCGAAGCTGAAGCCGCCGCTGACGAGCACCTGCCCGTTTGGCAGCGCCGTCGCCGGCATGAACTCGCGGCCGGTGCGCAGGCGATCGGCGGAGGACCACTGCCCGGCCGCGGCCTGCGCGCTTGCTGCGACCGCGAGAGCGGCGAGCAGCGCGACGACCGCCGCGCCCGCGCCGCGCAGAGATCGCCGCAGGCCCATGGCGGCAGCGTAGGAGACGACCGCCGCCCGCGCGCCGTTTGCCAGACTACGATCGTGCGCGTGGAGGACGAGCGCGACGACGAGCAGGTCAGGCGGCGGCGACGGGCGCGCGTGCCGGTGCGCGCGATCGCCTTCCTCGGCGTGCTCGCGGCCGGCGTGCTGATCGGATGGGTGCTGTTCGGCGACGACGACGCGTCGCAGGCGCCGCAGCCCGCGTCGACCGCGACCGCCCCGGGCAAGGGCGAGGCCCGCGTCGACGTCGACGCGCGGCTGTACCCGCGATTCGGGCTCGCGCTCGGCCTGCCGAAGGGCTGGCGTGCGAGGGTTCGCCGCGGCGTCCTGACGACCGCCAGCCGTGATGCGACCGTCTCTGTCGCGTTCTCGGTCGCCGGCGGCGCCAACCAGGGCCCGCGCGTGCGCCGCGCGGAGCGCGAGGAGCTCGCGCGGCTCTTCAAGGCACGCGAGCTCTCCCGGCGGCGGGCGAGGGTCGGCGCGGCGCCGACGATCGTCACCGAGCTCGCGGGGACGGCGCGCGGGAGCGGGCGCATCCGCATCCTGTCGATGGCGGCCTCCAGCCGCTGGCGGACCTACAGCGTCCAGGTCTTCACGCTGCCGGCGCCCGGCGCCCGCAGGCTGCTCGAGCTGCGGGCGCTCCTGACGTCTGTGGGCTACAGCGAGCCGGCCTGAGCGCGAGCGGACCTCGGCACCGATCAGGACTCGAGCTCGCGGCGCCGCGTCGGGCCGCGCAGCGCGAGACCCGCGGCGAGCAGCAACGCCCCGGCGAGGCCGAGCATGCCGGCGTCGGCCCCCGTGAACGGCAGCTCGTTGGCGTTGGCGCTGCGGAGGTTCCCGGCGCCGTTGGCCTCGGAGTCGTCGTTGGGGTCAAACGACGCCGCGTTGTTCGGGTTGCCGTCGGTGTGGCAGCCGGGGTCGGCGCTGTCGATGACGCCGTCGCCGTCGTTGTCCACGCCGTCGGAGCACTGCGCGTCGCCGTTGTTGTCGCCGGCTCCTGCGTTGTCGTCGCCGTTGCCTGCGTTGTCACCGGCTCCGGCGTTGCCCGCGTTGTCATTCGCGTTCGCGTTGTTGTCCGCGTTGGCGTTCGGGTTGTTGGCGTTCGCGTTCGGGTTGTTGGCGTTGTTGTTCGGGTTGTTCGCCGCGGCGGCGGGCGCCACGGCCAGCGACTCCGACGACGATGCCGAGACCTTCGCCGCGGCGACCGGCCCGACGGCCAGCACGTAGACGTCGAGCGCGTCGCGCACGCCGTAGGGCGAGGTGGACTGCGTGCCGCCGGTCGCCGACGAGTCGTCGGCGTTGCAGACGATCGGCAGCAGGCCGGGGATGCCGGTCGTGACGTCCGGGGTGCCGTTGTCACACCCCGGGGCCGGGACGGGCAGGCCCGCCTGGCCGAGCGTCACGACGCGCGAGGCGTTGGTCTGCACGGGCGCCTGGCCGCGGCACGCACGCGTGTCGCTCGTCGTCGTCGCGACCGACGCGACGACCTGCCCCGCGGCGTTGACGTTCGCGACCGTGCTGGCGCCATGCGAGGCCTGGCAGTTGGCGTCGGCGGCGATGTTGCCCTCCGAGACGACCGCGCCGAGGCTCAGCGACGGGAGCTGCGGGTTCCCGATCGCCGCGCTTGCGGCACCGAAGCGGTTGACCGACCCCGTCGCGTTCGTCGTGGAGTCGACCTGGACCGCGCTGAGGCAGATCTGGGTGCTCGCGCACAGCTGGTTGAGCAGGTCCTGCGCGATCGCGGCGTGGACCTCCTGGCCGGGGGCGGTGTCCGCGCCGGAGAGGATCTCGTTGCCGAAGAGGGCGGCGACGGTGACATGGCCGTGGTAGGTGCCGTCCGCGCGCTGCTCGCCGCGAGCGCGACCGACGACGATGTCCTCGCTGTCGGTGCTGCCCGTCGGATCGGCCGAGAACGGCCGGGTCGCACTCGGGTTGAGGTCGACGACGGCCGCGGTGCCCTGGCCGTGCGGGTTCGTGCCATGCAGCGGCGGGCGCGTCGTCGGGTCGGGGGCCTGCGCCTGGCGCGCCTGGACGGGCGCGAAGGATCGGAGCTTCGGCTTGACGGTCGCGCCGCTGGAGAGCGCCGGGAGCGCGATGAGCATCCCCGTGGCGATCGCCGTCGCACTCGCTGCGATCGAACCTCTTCTGCCGTGGACCATCTGTCCTCCCCCGCGCTGCCCGAATGCCGATGCCAAGCGGTCGGGGCTTACCCGAAACGCGAGGCGCTCACACGTCGTCTCCGGGATTGCGCACGCGAACCTGCGGCCGGCGCCCCTTGCGGACGTCGATCCGGATCACGATCGGGCGCGAGGCGTAGTAGGACCCGGTCGCGCCGGCGAGGGCGCGCAGGACGTGGCGACCGCTCTTCAGGCGCGGCAGGAGCAGCCCGGCGAGCGGGCACAGCGTCGGCGGGCCGTCGTCGAGGCGGCAGCGCAGGGGGCCGGCGCCGCGGTCGGCCGAGGCGAAGATGATGAGCAGGCGCCCGCGCAGGAGCCCCACGCGTCGTTCGGCGGTCGCGGCGGCCGCGGGCCGCATCCGCCGCAGGAAGACGTCGGCGACGCGGTTGCGGTCCCCGCCGGCGAGGTTCGACGCCGAGGAGACGAACGCGACCGTGTCGCCGTCGGCGCTCAGCGCCGGGCGGTCCAGGCGCGGCTCGACGAGCTCGCGCCCGCGCGGCCGGTCCCGCGCGCCGACGTCCGCGAGCACCGTCGTCCCGCGGGCCGGCTCGCGGACGAAGACGTCGAGGCCGTCGGCGTTCTCGGGGACGAGGTCGTCCGCGCGCGAGGCGAAGGAGACGAACCGGCCGTCAGGAGTGATCGAGGGCAGAAACGACGCCCCGTCGGCCTCCTCGCTCGTCGTGCTGAGGCTCACGCGCAGCGTGCCCTCGGTGGCGCGATCGCGGAGGAAGACGTCGGTGCGCCGGTTGCGATCGCGAGCGACGAGGTTCGTCGCGTCGGACTCGAAGACGACGAAGCGCCCGAAGCGGCTGACGTCCGACACCTGCGCGCGCCCGGCGAGCGCCCTGTTCTGCCCGCCGCCGCGGCGCGTGACGCTGACGCGCTCCGTCGCGCCGGTCTCGAGGTCGTGCAGGAACACGTCGGCGACGTCGTTGTCGTCGCCGGCGACGAGGTTCGCCGCGCGCGAGGAGAAGCTCACGTAGCGGCCGTCGGGGCTGATCGCGGGCGCCGAGGAGTCGCCGTCGCCCGCGGCCCCGGCCGAGTCGGCGCTGACGAGCGTCACCGCGCCGGTCGACAGATCGCGGACGAAGACGTCGTCGTGCCCGTTCGCGTCGCCGGCGACGAGGTTCGTGGCGCTCGACGTGAAGACGACGAGGCGCCCGTCCTCGGAGAGGTCGGGCTCGGCGGAGGCGCCGTCGGCCTCGCCGCCGGCGGCGTCGCTGCTCGCGCGCACGAGGCCCGCGTCGGGCGTGAGCACGAAGACGTCGGCTGCGGCGTTGGTGTCGCCCTCGACGAGGTTCGTCGCGCGCGAGACGAACGCGAGGCGGCTGCCGTCCCCGCTGAGCACGGGGTTCGAGGAGAACCCGTTCGCCGCCGCGCCGCCGAGGCCGGCCGAGACGAGCCGGACCGAGCCGCTGCCCTGGTCGAAGACGAAGACGTCGCGCACGTCGCCGTTGGGGTCCTCCTCGGGCCCGAGGTTCGCCGCCGCCGACGTGAAGGCGACGAAGCGGGCGTCCGCCGACACGGACGGCTGCGAGCTGCGCCCGTCGGGCTCCCCCGCCTTCGCGACGCGGACGCGCACGGTGCGCTGCGGCGACGGCCCGGCCAGCGCCTCCGCGGCCGGCCCGAGCCCGACCGCGAGCCCGGCGGCGACGGCCACCGCTCGCAGACGACCTCCCCGGCGATCGCTGAGCACGCGCACCGTTGTACCGCAGGCGCCCGGCGCCCGCGGCAGGCGGGCGTGCACGGACGCGAGCGCGCGGGTTTCAGGCGGCCGCGCCCACCGCCGGGGCGGCACCTGGCGCGGTCGTGACATCGGTGCAGTCTCGCGCGCCACGACGGCCACCAGCGGAGGGGGAGGGATTCGAACCCTCGGTAGGGGGGTTGCCCCTACAACGGTTTTCGAGACCGCCCGATTCAACCACTCTCGCACCCCTCCGAGGCGCTGACGGCGCCCGTCGAGGATAGGAGATCGGGCGAGGAACGTTCGCGCCGCGACCCTGCGAGGATCGCCGGGCACCCGATGCGGGAATGAGGGGCAGGATGCCGGAACGCAGCAGCTATCCCCACGGCGTCCCGGCGTGGGCGGACGTCTCCTCGCCGGACATCGTCGCGTCGGCCGCCTTCTACGGGGCGCTCTTCGGCTGGGAGCACGTCACGCCGGAGGA
Organism: uncultured Actinomycetes bacterium; assembly: GCA_963797025.1. Taxonomy (GTDB): domain Bacteria; phylum Actinomycetota; class Thermoleophilia; order Solirubrobacterales; family Solirubrobacteraceae; genus CADCVQ01. Next base: position 1,282,850 of record CAWCNU010000004.1, on the reverse strand, counting down.
CCCCGAGGCGACCGGTGGCTACGGGATGTTCGCGCTGCGCGGCAAGTTCGTCGCCGGGCTCGGCCCGCTGCAGGAGCCCGGCGCGCCCGCCGCCTGGACGACGTACATCGCCGTCGACGACGCCGACGAGGCCGCGACGCGGGCGCGCGAGCACGGCGGCCAGGTCGCGATGGACCCGCTGGACGTCTTCGACGCCGGCCGGATGGCGTTTCTCGTCGACCCCGCGGGCGCGTTCGTCGGCGTCTGGCAGGCTGGCCGCCATGCAGGCGCCGAGCTCGTCTCGGAGCCGGGCGCCATCGGCTGGAACGAGCTGGCCTGCCGCGACGCGGCGACCGTCAAGCCGTTCTACGCCGGCGTCTTCGGCTGGCACGCCAGCCCGTCGGCGATCGGCGGCGGCGACCACTACGAGACCTTCGACGACGACGGCGGCCCCGTCGCCGGGCTGCTGACGATGACCGAGCGCTGGCCGGCCGAGATCCCGCCGCACTGGATGACCTACGTCATCGTCGACGAGGCCGCCGCGACCGCCGAGCGCGCCGGGCGCCTCGGCGGCGCCGTCGCCGTCGCGCCCGTCGAGGTCGCGGCCGCGGGCACGATCGCCATTCTCGTCGACCCCTTCGGGGCGACGTTCTCGATCATGCAGCCGGCCGGGAGCTGAGCCCGGCTCGCGCGGACGCCGCGCCTACCTGCGCGACCCGAAGAAGTCCGTCAGCAGCGCCGCGCACTCCGCCGCCAGCAGCCCGCCGGCAACCGCGGGGCGGTGGTTGAGGCGGGGCTCGGCGAGGACGTCGAGCACCGAGCCCGCGGCCCCCGCCTTCGGATCGGTGGTGCCGTAGACGACGCGCGGCACCCGCGCCAGCACGATCGCGCCGGCGCACATGGCGCACGGCTCGAGCGTCACGTACAGGACCGCGTCCAGCACGCGCCACGAGCCCAGCGCCCGGCTCGCCTCGCGCAGCGCGATGACCTCCGCGTGCGCCGTCGGGTCCTGGCGCAGCTCGCGCTCGTTGCGGCCCGCGCCGATGACCTCCCCCTCGTGCACGACGACCGCGCCGATCGGGACGTCGCCGTGGTCGAGCGCCGCCTGCGCCTCGCGGATGGCGAGCCGCATGAAGTATTCGTCGCGAGGGAAAAACTGGCCGGCCATCTGGTGAGCGGCACTATCGCAGTGCGCGGCGCGGCGCCGAAACGGCCGAAAAGCTGCGCGCATCGAGACCCGTGCTCCGTATGGTGGGACGTGGAGATCCCCGCGTCCGCATCCTCCGCCGACCGCGTCAACGCCTCCGCCTTCAAGGTGCGCCTCCCTTCCTCCCTGCCTCGCCTCCGGCTCGTCGCCGCGCTCGTCGCCGCTGCGGCGATGGGTCTCGCCGTCGCGCAACCCGCCGATGCGCGGCTGCTCGCACGCGCCGCGTACGTGCCCAACGACACCGGCGTCGCGAGCGCCGGCGGGCCCGCAGGCGGCTGGGCGGCGGTGCAGTGGGAGCTCAACGGGCCGTTCGGCATCAACGCGCCGCTCGCGTGGTCGCAGGCCAGCCGGCTCGGCGGCAGCGGCGGCAAGGGCGTGACGGTCGCGATCCTCGACAGCGGCGTCGCCTACGCCGATCGCGGCCCCTACCGGCGCTCCCCCGATCTCGCCGACTCGCGCTTCGTGCGCGGCCACGACTTCGTCGACGACGACCCGTATCCCAACGACGAGTTCGGGCACGGGACGTTCATCGCCAGCACGATCGCGGCGACCGCGAACAACGCCTACGGCACCGTCGGCGTCGCCTACCGCGCGCGGATCATGCCGATCCGCGTGCTCGACTTCGAGGGGCGCGGCTTCCCGAGCACGATCGCCCGCGCGATCCGCTACGCCGTCAGCCACGACGCCGACATCATCAACCTCTCGCTCGAGCTCTACGACGCGCCGCCGCAGCCGCCCGTGCCGCGCAGCGTCACCGCCTCGCGCGGCGTCCGCGAGGCGCTCGCCGAGGCGCGCAGGGCGGGCGTGCTCGTCGTCGCGGCCTCCGGCAACAGCTTCGACCCGCGCGTCCCGGGCCGCCGCTACGACACGCTGGCGCTCAACGTCGGCGGCACGACCGAGCACGGCTGCCTCGGCAGCTACTCCAACCACGGTCCGGGCGTCGACGTCGTCGCGCCCGGCGGCGGCGAGGACGCCCAGCTGCCCGAGGACCCCAACTGCCAGCCCACGCTGCCGGCCGGCCGCGACATCTCCGGCGTGAGCTTCCCGACCGGGATGCCGCGCCACTTCGAGATCCTGCCGCGGTTTCGGGGGACGTCGACGGCCGCGCCGCACGTGACCGGCGTGGCGGCGCTCGTCATCGCCTCGGGCGTCATCGGCACCGATCCGACGCCCGGCGAGATCGAGCGCCACATCGAGGCGACGGCGCGCGACCTCGGGACCCCCGGGCGCGACCGCTTCTACGGCGCCGGGATCCTCGACGCGACCGCCGCGACGGCCCCGCGGCCGGCCGCTACACCGTCCGGATGATGAGCACCGAGCACGGTGCGTGGTGCGACACCTTGTTCGGCACGGAGCCCAGCAGAAAGCGCTTGGCCCCCGTCATGCCCTTGTTGCCGACGACGATGAGGTCGCTGCCGCGCTCCTCGGCGACGTCGAGGATCGCGTCGGCGGGGTCGCCCTGGCGGGCGAAGATCTCGACCGCGACGCCGGCCTCGCGGATCTCGCGAGCGGCCTCGGCGAGCATCGCCTCGACATCCTCGCGCGGGTTGATCATCCAGTGCAGGTCCTCCGGGACGTGCATCGACGCCGCGTGCAGGCGCTCGTCGGTGACGGGCTCGTAGGCGCTGACGAGCTCGATCCGGGCGCCCACCGAGCGGGCGAGCTCGGTCGCCTGCCGGACCGCCTGCAAGGCGGTGTCCGAGCCGTCCGTTCCCACGACGATGGAGTGAAACATGGGCCGCGCCCATGCTAGATGGGTGGCCGCCGTCAGACGAGCTTGACGATGCCGATGACGATCCCCGCGAGGACGAACACGACGATCGCGATCTGCATCCAGATCCACGTCGGGGACACGAGCGACCTACGCCGCGCGGAGCTTCGCGTTGATCGCGGCGATCGCAGCGTTGACGCGCGAGTTGACCGACTGCGTCGCGGCCTGGACGCGGCGCTGAGCGGCCGCGATCGTCCGCGGCGTCGGGTTGCGCATGGCGTCGTTGGCCTGCGAGATGTCGCTGCCGAACCTGCTCAGCACGGCGATGAGCTGCTCGTGCTCGTCCGTGACCTCTTCGGGCGCGTCGATCTTCTTCAGGTCGGCGACGACGCCGTCGATCGCCGTCTCGAAGCGCCGCAGCGTGCGCTGCTGGCGGGACACCGAGCTCTTGGCGCCCGCGCCGCGCGCGACCGACGTCACGGTCGTCGCGAACGTCGTCTGCGCGTCGTTGACCTTCTCGGCGTAGGCGTTCTTGTCGCTCGACGCGGTGCCGCTGTCGCCGCACGCCGCGAGCGCCAGCGCCGCGAGGATCGGCGCGACGACCACCACCATCCGCCGCGTGACCCGGGCCATGGCGGGGCAGCCTACCGGCCGGCCGCGACGGGGACGGGGTCCGCGCCGACGGGCGGTGCGCCGCCGCCGGTCCCGCGCGTCACGGGGCGGCGCTTGCGCTCGAGGAACGGCCGCTCGACGTAGCGGTAGGAGAGCGCCGCGATCGCCGTCGTGACCGGCAGCCCGACCGCCGTCATGATCAGCGCGCGCTCGCCGATGCTCTCCCCCGTCGTCCCGAGCGCATGCTCGATCCCGAGCAGGATCGCGAAGTGCGCGAGGTAGAACGAGTACGAGCGCGCGCCCATCCAGAGCATCACGCGGTTGGCGAACAGCCGCGGCGCGCGCTCGGTGCCGAGCTGCAGCACGACGAGGCCGAAGATCAGCGCGCCGGTGCACATCGCGGCGATCAGCGCGCGCTGGCCGAGCGCGTGGTGGATCGGCGTCTCGCGGGCGTCGTAGTCGGTGGCGGCGTAGAGCACGGCGGCCAGCGCCGCCGCCGCGAACGACGCCCAGGCGATCCGCGTCGCCGGCCGGCGCTTCCCGCGCAGGCGCGCTGCGATGAGCGGCTCGACGATCGCCACCGCGACGCCGGGCATGAAGACGTACATGATCGCCGGGGGGCTCGTGAGCCACTGGAAGTTGAACTTGTCGACCGCGCGGGCCGCGATGCTCACGAACGTCAGCACCGCGATCGCGGCGATCGCGACCGCCGCCCGCCGTCCCGGGCTGCTCAGCCGCGAGCCGACGCGATAGGCGACGAACGCCGACAGCGGGATGAGGATGTAGAACCCGACCTCGGCGCCGATCGACCACGCCGGGCCGATCGGGATCGCCGCATGACCGCCGGCCTGCCCCTGGACGAAGAAGAACTGCGCGAGGACCTGCGGCCAGCTGCTGGACTCCGGCTTGGAGACGTCGCCGAGCTCGCCGTCGAGGCCGAACACCAGGAGCACGAGCACCGTGAAGAGGTAGAAGGCCGGCACGACGCGCAGCACGCGGTTGCGGACGTACTCGCGCAGCGGCGGCCGGCGCGTGCCGGCGACGTACGCGCGCGCGAACGGCCGCGCGATGAGATAGCCCGAGAGGACGAAGAAGGCGGCGAGCCCGAGGTCCATGTGGCCGAGGATCGGCGCCGCCCAGCCGTAGGCGCGCATGTTCGAGAGCGGGGCCGGATCGGCGAGCAGGAACAGGTGCGTGAAGAAGACGAGCAGCATGCCGACGCCGCGGATGCCGTCGCCGGCGAGCAGCGTGCGGATCCCGACGTCGGGCTTGCGGTCGGCGGCGTCGCTCATCGGCGCAGGGTAGTCGGCGACTCGTACCCGACGGCGCCGTAACGCCTGCTCGCTACCGTGGACATTGCGCTACACACAGCAACTCACGGAGCCCGATGCTCAACTTCCTCAGCAAGCACAAGACCGCGATGCCCGACCCCGCCGCCGCGCTCCCGGGCCGCGACACCCCGATGCCCGTCCCCGAGCGCCACTTCGTCCTCGACGCGCCGCTGCGCGGGCCGTTTCCCGCCGACACCGAGCAGATCATCCTCGGCCTCGGCTGCTTCTGGGGCGCCGAGCGCATCTTCTGGGAGACGCCCGGCGTCTTCACGACGGCCGTCGGCTACGCGGCCGGCATGACGCCGAACCCGACCTATCAGGAGGTCTGCAGCGCGCGGACGGGCCACAACGAGGTCGTGCTCGTCGTCTACCGCCCGGCGGAGGTCTCCCTCGAGGATCTGCTCGCCCGCTTCTGGGAGGGCCACGACCCGACGCAGGGCATGCGCCAGGGCAACGACGTCGGCACGCAGTACCGCTCCGGGATCTACGCGACGAGCGACGAGCAGCTCGCCGCGGCGCAGGCGTCGCGCGACCGCTACCAGGCGGCGCTCACGGCGGCCGGGCGCGGTGAGATCACGACGGAGATCCTGCCGGCGCCGGACTTCTACTACGCCGAGGACTACCACCAGCAGTACCTCGCGAAGAACCCCGGCGGGTACTGCGGCCTCGGCGGCACCGGCGTGTCGTGCCCGATCGGCACCGGGACGAGCGCGAGCTAGACCGGCCCGCCCGAGGTCCGGCTGACGTCGGCGCGGAAGAGGAAGTGCGTGGGCTCGCCGCCGCCGGCGCGGTGCATCATGACCGTGCCGGCGACCGGGACGAGCAGTCCCTGGGCGTGCATGTAGACGGTCTCGACCGGCGCGCTCTGGATCTCGCCGGCTCGCAGCGCCCGCGCGATCTCCTGGTGGGCGGCGAGGTTCTCGCGGTCGATGATCGACGGCCAGCGCGCGTTGCGCAGGTCCTCCTCGCGGCAGCCGAGCAGTGAGCAGAACGCGTCGTCGAGGCGCTTGAAGGTCCCGTCGAGGCCGATGAGCGCCATCGCCTGACCGGGCCCGGCGGGCGGAACCTCGAGCGTGCCGCTCGCGGGCGCCGCGACGGCGGCCGCGGGCCGCTCGATGGCGAACTCCGCGCGGATGGCCTCGGCTGCGGCCCGCGCGACCTCGGCCTTCTCGGCCAGCGCCTCGGCGCGCAGCCGCGCCTGCTCGCGCTCGGCCTGCGCGTCCTGGGCCGCGGCGAGCACGACGTCGAGCTCGCCGCGGGTGCCGTCGAGCGCGGAGCGCGCGCTCTCGAGCTCACCGCGGACCTGCTCGAGCTCGGCGCGCAATGCCGCGTCCTGCTCGAGCGCGGATGCCAGCTCGCCGCGCAGCCGCTCGCGCTGCTCGTGCGCCGAGGCCAGCTCGCCGCGCAGCGCGTCGCGCTGGACATGCGCCGACGCGAGCTCGGAGCGCAGGGCGTCGAGCTGCTCGCCCGCCGAGGCCAGCTCGCCGCGCAGCGCATCGCGCTCGGCGTGCGCGGCCACGAGCTCGTCGCCCTGCGCGAGCTCGCGCTCGCGCTGGGCCGCCTGGACCGCCGCGGCGGCGCTCTCGAGCTCGGCCTGCATCGCGGAGACCTGCCCGCGCGTCAGCGCGGAGTCGCCGAGCGCCTGCTGCAGCTCGGCGCGCGTGGCGTCGAGCTCGGACTGGATCCGTGCGGCCTCGGCCTGCGCCTCCTCGGCCTCGCGCTCGGACTCGGCCAGGCGCTCGCGCATGACGCGCGCCGCCTCGATGACGTCCTCGAGGCCCGCGGCCTCGATGCTCGGATCGGTGCCGATCGCCTGGCGGCCGGTGGCGGCGTCGGCGCGGCGGGCGGCCTCGGCGGCGGCGGCGCGCGCGGACTCGCGGTGCTCGGCCATCCGGCGGCCGACGTCCTCGCGGGTCAGCGGCGGCGCGTCGACGTCGCGGACGACGATGAGGATGCCGGCCAGGCGGGCTCCGGGATCGGGCTGCGCGCCCGTCTCGCAGACGCCCTCGATCGCCGCGAGCGCGCGGCCGTGGCGCAGGCGCAGCGCCTCGGGATGCCAGGTGCCGGCGTCGCGCTGGCCGAGCTCGCTCAGCAGCGAGGTGAACTCCCAGCCGAGGGCGAGCGGCACGGCGACGACGACGAACCGCAGCGCGCGCTGCACGCCGGATGGGGTCGCCGCGCGGAAGACCCGGGAGGCGTCGCCGCGACCGTCGGACTGCAGCAGCGCGTCGAAGGCCGCGCGCGACTCGGCGTCGGCGCCGAGCACGAGCGCGTCGGCGGTCGGCCGGCCGCTCAGGCGCTCGGGTGAGACGCCGAGCAGCGCGGCGACGCCCGCGCCGCATTCGGCCACCGCGCCCTCGGGGGTGCTGAGGACGTAGCTGCCGTCGGCGAGGCCGAGGAGGACCTGCTCGATGTCGTGGGCGCCGATCGGGGGCGCGGAGATCTGCTGACCCTCATGGCTCATGGACCCCCTATCGGACGATCTGGCCGAGCGGGTGAGCCGCTGCCGGCGAGACGCCGAAACGTCCAGAGCGGTCGGTCACGTGGCGACCGGCTGTGCGACACCCGAACCACCGCGCTCGCGGACATGCGGTTGAAGCTGGAATCGAGCCGGCGCGTCCCACGCCGGCTCTCGGCCGGATCTCGTCCGACTCCAGCCAGCCCACGGATGGTGGTCTCCCCCCGGACCACCGCGTCCTCCGCCCTGCTACCTCCGGTGGGCTGTGACGACGACGCTAGACACGCGTGCGGCGGTGCTCAAGCCACGCGCGCAACTATGTCCACTCGCACCGCCGAGCGCACACCTTTGCTGCGGGTCTCGGCGATCAGCCGGCGCCGACGACGCGCGCGGCGAGCACGATGTACTGCATGCCGCGCCGCTCGAGGCGCACGGCGTGGCTCGTGTTGCCCTCGACGGTGTTCAGCGACCCGCCGCTCGGGCGGCCGAGCGCGATCGCGAGGTGCGACGCGCGCGTGTCCTCGCGGAAGTTGTAGAAGACGATGTCGCCGCGGCGGATCTGCGCGGGCGAGATCCGCTTGAGCCCGCGCGTGCCCGCGATCGCATCGCCGTAGGAGCGGTCGGGATCGATGAGCCGCTTCGACAGCCGCACGCCCGCGCGCAGGAACGCCTGGTGGACGAACGCTCCGCACCAGACGCGGCAGGGCGGGACCTTGAGCCCCATGTCGCGCTGCCAGCGATCGATCTTCGGCGAGCAGTTCGTCGTCCCGCGCTCGTGCGTGCCGTCCTGGGCGACGGCCCACTGGACCGCCGCCTCGCGCGCGGAGGTCGTGACCGAGGCGCCGCCGGCGGGCGCCGTGACGGACACCAGCGCCGCCGCGAGCGCGACGAGGATGACGAGGAGGCTTCGAGGCATGGCGCGCAATGATTGCGCCGGACGCTGCGTTTCACCACTTCGAACCGTTGCGTTATCGCGATCGCGATGCCCGTTCGGGCGGATGCGGGAGGGCTTCGGCCCTCCGGCGGGTACGTTCAACATCGGGTGTCGCACCGTCCTCCCACCGCCCCGCTGGATCGCACCGCCCCCGATGACACCGAGACCGGCGAGGTCGGCGGCCCGGAGGCGCTCGACGCGCTCGCCGAGACCGCGCAGGACCTGTCGCACGCAACGACGCTCGGCGACGTCCAGCAGCTCGTGCGAACGGCGGCCCGGCGGCTGACGAGCGCCGACGGCGCGACGCTCGTCCTGCGCGACGGCGACGACTGCGTCTACGTCGACGAGGATGCGATCGAGCCGCTGTGGAAGGGCCGGCGCTTCCCGCTGGGCGCGTGCATCAGCGGCTGGGCGATGCTCAACGGCCGTGCGGCGGCGATCGAGGACGTCTACGCGGACGACCGCATCCCGCACGACGCCTACCGGCCGACGTTCGTCAAGAGCCTGCTCATGGTCCCGATCGTCGCGCGCGAGCCGCTCGGCGCCATCGGGATGTACTGGGCGCGCCGCCATCAGCCCACGCCGTTTGAGATCGCGCTCGCCCGCGCGCTGGCGGCGAGCACGGCCGTCGCGCTCGAGCATGTCCGCATGGGCGAGCAGCTCACGCGCTCGGCCGAGGAGAACGAGCGGCTGACCGAGGAGGTCGAACGGCGGCGCAGCACCGAGGAGGACCTGCGCGAGCTCTGCGAGCGCGACCCGCTGACGGGCCTGCTGAACCGGCGCGCCTGGGACATGGCGCTCTCGGGCTCGCTGCGCAAGCGCCGCCGGCCGATGTACGTCGCGCTGCTGGACCTCGACCACTTCAAGGACTTCAACGACCGCCACGGCCATCCCGCCGGCGACGACCTCCTGCGCCGCGCAGCCGTCGCCTGGCGCAACGCGCTGCGCACGGCGGACGTGCTCGCGCGCTACGGCGGCGAGGAGTTCGCGATCCTCCTCGCGGGCTGCAGCCGCGACAGCGCGCTGGAGATCGTCGAGCGCGTTCGCGAGGCGACCGTCGACGGGGAGACGATCTCGATCGGGATCGCGACCTGGGACGGGCGCGAGAGCGGCGAGGACCTCGTCCGGCGCGCGGACGCCGCGCTCTACGAGGCCAAGCACGCGGGTCGCAACCGCGTCGTGCTCGTCGTAGCCCGAGGGGAGGTGTAGGCGGCAGCCATGGCTTACGACGAGGATCTCGCCCACCGCGTCCGCGAGCAGCTCGCGGGCGAGGCGGGCGCGATCACCGAGCGCAAGATGTTCGGCGGCCTGGCGTTCCTGCTGCACGGCAACATGACCGCCGGCGTCCTCGGCGAGGACCTCATGGTCCGCGTCGGACCCGGCGAGTCCGACGCCGCGCTGTCAGAGCCGCACACGCGGGTCTTCGACATGACCGGCCGCCCGATGAAGGCGTGGGTGCTCGTGGCGCCGGAGGGGGTCGCAAGCGACGAGGAGCTCGCGCGCTGGGTTCGGCGTGGCCTGGCGTTCGCCGGGTCGCTGCCGCCGAAGGGGTGATCGCGTGGTCGACGTCGTCAGCGAGATCGAGATCGCGCGCCCGCGCGCCGAGGTCGCGGCGTTCGCGGGCGATCCCGGCAACGTCCGCGCGTGGTACGAGAACATCACGGACGTGCAATGGCGCACGGAGCCGCCCCCGGCCGTCGGGTCACAGCTCGCGTTCGTCGCGCAGTTCCTCGGCAGGCGCCTGGAGTACACCTACGAGATCCGCGAGCTCGTCGCGGGCGAGCGGCTCGTCATGAGCACCGCCGACGGGCCGTTCCCGATGGAGACGACCTACACCTGGGCCGACGCCCGCGCCGGCGCGACCCGCATGACCCTGCGAAACCGCGGCGAGCCCGCCGGCTTCGCCAGGGTCACCGGGAAGGTCATGGCCGCCGCGATGGGGCGGGCGAACCGCAAGGACCTGCGCCGGCTCAAGCAGATCCTCGAGTCCGGCGGCTGAGGCGCGGCGCCGGCGCCGTGCGCGGACGCTGCCGATCGCGAGGCCGAGTCCGAGCAGCCCGGCGGCGCCGGCGGCCCACAGCGGGTCCGGCCCGGCGGGATCGACAGCCGGCGCGCGCGCGGCTCCCGCGCGCGGCGCCCGTGGCGCGGGCGGGCCCGCGCGGAACGTCGCGGTGTCGACCGACGCGATGCGCGCGTTCTTGCGGCTGATGTCCAGGCGCTTGCCGCCGGCGGCGACGGCGAGCTTCAGGTCGTAGGCGAAGTTGCTCGCGAACGCCGGCCCGTCGAGGTCGATGCAGACGGCCTTGCGGTCGATCGTGTCCAGCGCGTGGATGAACGGCCGCTCGCCCTGGGCGTCGTAGAGCGTGTACGCCCAGCGGCTGTCGGGGCTGCTGACCCGCGTGACCGGGAACCCGTACATCTCGCCGGGCAGCTCGCGCGGGTCGACGACGGGCTGCGCGACGAGGCGGTCGCGCGCGAGGTCGTAGACGCGGACGCGGTACTTCGTCGGGTCCTTCGGCGAGATGTAGTTGACGAGGAACAGCGAGCGGCCGTCGGGCGAGATCGCGTCGTAGCTGAAGTCGCCGCGCAGGCGCAGGATCCGCTCGCGCTTCAGGCGCCGCGCGGTCGAGAGGATCGCGAACGTCGTCTCCCTGCGCGGGAATCCCTTGCGCGGGTTGATGAGGACGAGCGTGCGGCCGTCGGCCGAGATCCCGCCCGCGGTCGAGTCATAGGCGACGAGCGGGATCCCGAAGTGCCCGCGCAGGTCCAGGCGGCTCGTGACCGCGCCGTCCTTCGCGCGCTGGGCGAGGACCGCCGTGCGCTCGCCGATCGCGACGCTGAGGTAGCGGACGCCGCCGTCCGGGGCCGCGACGCCGTTGGGGCTGTCGTCGACGGGCAGCGGCAGGCCGTCGGCGGCGGCCGGCGCGGCCGGCCCCAGCAGCGCGAGGGCCGCGAGCGCGGCGCCGGCGCGAGCGTGTGTGCTGCGGGCGATGGACATGCCGGGGATACGGCCGGCGGCGGCGCAGAGGTCCCGCCCGCGGGCACGCTGCACGAGCAGCGCGGCGCGAACGACCCGATCACGGGGACGCGATGAGGTCTGCCGCGCGCTCGGCGATCATGACCGTCGGGGCGTGGGTGTTGCCGCCGACGATCGTCGGCATGATCGACGCATCCACGACGCGCAGCGCCTCGAGGCCGTGGACGCGCAGCCGGCTGTCGACGACCGCGTCGTCGCGGCTGTCGCTCATGCGGCAGGTGCCGGCCGGGTGGTAGATGAGCATGAGACGCCGGCGGATGTCGGCCTCGATGTCGGCGCGGTCGACCGCCGCCGGCCCGGGCTTGATCTCCCGGACGACGATCTCGCGCAGCGGGCGCTGCGCCGCGAACTCGCGCGCGAGCTGCACGCCCGCCACGAGCGACGCGAGGTCCTCCGGCTCGGAGAGGCTGTTCGTGAGGATCCGCGGCTTGTCGCGCGGATCCGCCGAGCGCAGCCACAGGCGCCCGCGCGACTTCGGCGACACGAGCACCGGGCCGACGGTCATGCAGTGGCCGTCGTAGGTCTCGGCGCCGTGGTCGTCGAAGTAGGCGGCGCCCATGTGGAACTGGATGTCGGCCGCCGGCAGCCCCGGCCGCGTGCGGTGGAAGGCGACGACCTCGGCGACGGTCGAGCTCAGCGGCCCGCTGCGGCGCAGCAGCCACTCGGCGAGCGGCTTGAGCTTGTCGGCGCCGTAGAGCGTGCGGTCGTCGGTGACCTCGGAGAGGACCGTCACGAACGGGTGGTCCTGGAGGTTCGCGCCGATGCCCGGCAGCTCGTGGCGGACGTCGATCCCGACGGCCCGCAGGTCGTCGGGTGCGCCGATGCCCGAGAGCTGCAGCAGCTGCGGCGAGCCGATCGCGCCGGCGCAGAGGAGGACCTCGCGCTCGGCGCGCAGCAGCTCGCTGCGCCCGCCCCTGCGCCCGACGCGCACGCCCACCGCGCGCGTGCCGTCCAGTTGCACGCCCAGCACCGTCGCCCCCGTGCGGATCGTGAGGTTCGGCCGGTCGCGGACGGGGCGCAGGTAGGCGTCGGCGGCCGAGAAGCGCATGCCGTTGCGCTGGGTGACCTGGAACATCGACACGCCGTCCTGCTCGGGGCCGTTGGGGTCGTCGATGCGCCGGATCCCCGCCGCCTCGCACGCGGCGATGAGCCGCCGGTCCAGCGGGCGCGGCGAGCGCTGCTCGCTCACGCGCAGCGGCCCCCCGGCCCCGTGCCACTCCGACGCCCCGCGGGCGTTGTCCTCGGACTTCTTGAAGTACGGCAGGACGTCCTCGTAGGACCAGCCCGGCGCGCCCTGCGCGGCCCAGCCGTCGTAGTCCAGCGGGCGCCCGCGGACGTAGAGCATCGCGTTCATCGAGCTCGACCCGCCGAGCCCCTTCCCGCGCGGGATGTAGAGCGAGCGGCCGTCGACGTGCGGCTCGGGCTCGGTCGCATAGTCCCAGTCGAGCTTCGTGTGGAACTGCTTCGGGAACGCGGCCGGGATGCGGATGTTCGGCGAGCGGTCCCGGCCGCCGGCCTCGAGCAGCAGGACGCGGACCCCGGGGTCGGCGGAGAGCCGGTTGGCGAGAACGCAGCCGGCCGAGCCGGCGCCGACGACGACGTAGTCGTGGGAGGCGGCGTCACTCATGCCGCCGCCGGGCCCCGCGCCGCCGCGTCTGACTCGTGGTTGCGAGCTGTCCATGCGACCGTGACGCTAGCGTCGGCGCCGGGACAGCGCACCGGTTCTCACCCGCGGCAGTGCGGCGGCGGGCTGAAACTGCATCGATGAGGAATGGGTCGGGGGGTGGCGCCCCGAACGAGCACCGCGACGAACGCACCCGCTTCCTCATCGCCGCCGTTCGCCGGCGCCGGCGCCCATCCCGGCGCGCGATCAGCGGACGCCTTGGTCAGACTGCCGTCGCCGCGACGGCCTCGACCTAGTTCAGCGCGGCTGCCCGGGACGTGTCGAGCCGCCGGCGGTCGGCGCTCTCGGCCCCGAACGCGGCGCGGACGCCACGCCAGGTACCGAAGAACTTCTCGCGGAAGGCGTGGTTGCAGGCGGCGATGTGCGGTCCGTCGGACTTGCGCTCCAAGCAGATGCAGTCGCGCTCGACCGGGCGCAGCTGGACATGGCCGGGCATCTCTCTTGCTCCTTGTATCGGTCTTCCCTGTTCATCGGCCTGAGCAGGAAAAAGCTGAGCTATCGAGGTTGCCGCGGACCGCCGTTGGCTAACGCGAATCGTCAGCCCGCCGACAGCGGCACCGACAGCGCGTCGGTGTACTGCGCCGGCTCTGAGAGCGTCAGCAGGAGGCTCACAGATGGCCGCGGCATCGCGAGCTGCGCGTCGATCGCCGCCGGCTCGAAGCTGAACGTCACGGCCTTCGTCGCCCTCGACGCGATCGACACGGACTGAAACGGCGACGCCGAGCCGGTGGTGGCCAGCGTGAGCTTTGCGGCGAACGTGCACGTCGCGCGGGCGAGGCACTTGAGCTGGAGCGTGACGGCGCTGTCCGAGGCGCTCGCCGCGCCGACGCGGCTCACGGCCGGCCCGGTCACGATCGGAGCCGGCACCCTGTGCGGGCAGCTGCGCGCCGCGCCGCGGTTGGCCGACGGCCGGCGGGCGCCCGCCCGCAGCCCGAGCTCGATCGCGAGCGTCGTCACGACCCCCCGCTTCGCCGAGACGCCGACGCCCGCGTCGCGGAAGCGCGGGTCGAGGATCTGGCTGCACGGCGAGCGCCGCAACGACAGCATCTCGCTGAGGAACGCGTACGGCGAAGCGCCCGGGGGACGGACCGCGAACGCCTCGTCGAAGGCCGCCGCCCGGTAGCCGCGCAACGAGAAGCGCCGGCCGATGTCGGCGACCGACCGGCCGTGGCTCGCCCGGCCGGTGGCGGCGAACTTCGCGGCCTGCTGCTGACCCACGCGCTCCAGCGCCGCCGAGCGCGCGAGCGCCGGCAGTCCCTGGGCCTTGCGCGCGCCGTTGACGAGGCACAAGACCGACGCCCGGTAGTCGCTCAGCGAGATGCCCGGCGCGAAGTACAGGTAGCTGTCCGCGCAGACCGGCGCCGTCGGGATCACGCTGCCCGAATGCGCGGCGGGCACCGAGACGGCGAGCGCCGCGAACAGGGTCGTGAGGAGCACCGCGCGACACATCGCGCCAACCTACTTCCCAGCGAAGGCCGCCGCGAAGCCGTACAGCTTGTAGAGGGCGAGGCTGTCGGGCAGGCCCGAGTTGCAGCGGCGCTCGAAGAACGTCGCGCCCTGCTCGTCGGTCAGCGCCGTGCCGCGGCCGATCGTCACGGCGCCGGCCGAGATCGGGCCGCTCGTGAACGCCGCGAGCCGGCGCAGGATGCTCGCGCGCGTCGCCGCGTCCGCGCGCTTCCAGTCGCCGCAATCGAAGAGGCTCAGGAGCTTGCGCGAGCCCGGGACCGCCGAGAAGAGCGCGCCGGCCGCGGTCCGCGAGCGCGGCGAGGCGTCCTGCAGCGCCGCGAGACCCGGATCCATGCGCACGCCGGCCGCGCTCAGCCGCGCCGCGAAGGGGCTGCAGGTCGGGTTGGCGATCGTCAGCGCCCGGCAGAAGTCGCCGAGCACGCGCTGCGCGTCGGCCGTCGAGGCGACCGCGCGCGCGGCGCGCGAGCCCGGCCGCGGCGGCGTCTTGAACCACGGGCACGTCGCGGGGTCGTAGCGCTCGCTCGTGAAGGAGACGAGGCAGACGAGGAGCTCGGCCTCGTTGACGACGTCGCCGAGGCCGACGCTCTCCTCGGGCCGGGTGCCACTCGCGCATCCCGGCAGCGACGCGGGCGAGCTCGTGATCGGCGCCGGGCCGACGTTGCGATACCAGCAGTTGCCGTGGCTGCCGGGAAAGGCGTCCCACCAGAAGTCGACCCCGTTGGGCGCCGGCGCCCCGGCCGGATCGGCGCCCATGACGTTGTCGTGGATGCGGTTGCCGTGCGAGGTCGAGAGCGTCGCCGGGTTGCAGCCGTCGACGCGCTCGCCGATGAGCGGCCCGCAGACGGCCACGTCGGGAGCGGTGAGGAGCATGACCCCGCGGCGCCAGTTGTCGTAGAAGCGGTTGCCGCGGATCGTGTGGTCGTTGCCGCCGGCGATCCACGCGCCGGTGCCGATCGGGTACGGGAAGATCGGCTTGACGTCCGAGCCGCGCGCGTAGGCGTTGAAGTTGTTCGAGTAGTAGTTGTTGTCCTCCCAGAGCGAGGAGTCGCCCGGGAAGCCCGGGTGTCCGGGCGCGGTGACGACGTCGGTGTTGCTGCCGAGCGAGTTGTCGAAGAAGTTGTTGTCGTGGATCCAGACGGCGTTGCCGTTGGTCGCCGAGTAGCCCGCGGAGTTGTGGTGCGCGTCGCAGAAGCGCACCTCCTGGTTGTAGCGAAACCGCGTGCCCGCGGCGCGCTGGGCGCCGGTCTCGGCGGGCGCGCCGGGATACAGGCCGGAGTCGCCGTGGCCGGCGGCGTCGCAGTTCTGCTGGACGCCGTGGTCCTCGACGAAGGTCAGCGTGCCGTAGGCGCCGTTGTAGTAGGCCTTGAAGCGATCGAGCATGTAGCCGTCGGACTCGATGACGTAGATGCCGTGCTCGGTCGCGTGGCGGACGGTGAGGTTGCGCAGGACGAAGCCGTCCGCGCGATCGGCGCGGATGCCGACGTCCTTCTTGTGACCGGCGCCCGACGGGCCGCCGTTGCCCGCGTCCGCGTCACCCGCCTCGACGACGACGTCGTCGGCGCTGACGCCCGAGCCCTCGAGCTGAAAGTTGCAGCGGATGCAGCGGCCGAGGTTCGGGATCCCCCGGCGGTCGGCGTTCGCGGGGCTGGGGTCGCTTCCGGGGCCGACCTCGCGGCCGATGACCGCGACGAGGTTCTGGTCGTTCGGGCAGTGCGCCTGGTAGGCGTAGGAGAGCGCGCCGGTCTCGCCGAGGTCGTTGAGCGTGAGGTCCTTCGCGCAGGCGGGGTCGTGCGTCGGCTGCGCGCGGGCCGTCGGCTCCGTGTAGAGCCCGGGCATGACGACGACGCGGTCGTTGTTGCCCGATGCGGTGACCGCGGGCTGGATCTCGTCGTAGCGGCAGAGCCTGCGCAGCCGGCGGTTCGTGCGCATGAGCCCTCGTGCCTGCTTGGCGGTGAGCCTGCGGTGGTCGGTGGGCCGGATGTCGTAGCCGTCCTTGCGAGCTCTGGCGATCGATCGCTTCAGGCGGCTGAGCGAGTCCTGCCGGCAGACGACGCGCGTCGTGCCGGGCGGTTTCGTCTTCAGCGCCGAGCTCAGCGAGCGGATCTTCGGAACGTCGCCACCGGCGGCCGGGCGGACCGCGGCGTCCGGCGCCGGATCGGGCCAGTAGCCGGAGCGCTCGACGTGCGCTGCCGCGGTTGCCGGCACGAGTGCCAGCACGATGAGCGTGAGAACTGCGCGCGTGACCACCCAAGACCCCTCCGCGGCGACGACCGGTAGGCGCACACCTTGCTGGACGCGCCCCGCGCCCGCGCCGGTAGAACCTAGGATGCCTGCGATGTCAGGTCCGCTGACCGGCAAGGTGGCGCTCGTGGCGGGCGCGACCCGCGGCGCCGGCCGGGGCACGGCCGTCGCGCTCGGCGAGGCCGGCGCGACGGTCTACTGCACCGGCCGCAGCACCCGCGGGCGGCGCTCGGAGTACGACCGCCCGGAGACGATCGAGGAGACGGCGGCGCTCGTCGACGACGCCGGCGGCGCGGGCATCGCCGTCGCGGTCGACCATCTCGTGCACGACGAGGTCGAGGCCCTCGTGGCGCGCATCGACGCCGAGCAGGGCCGGCTCGACGTGCTCGTCAACGACATCTGGGGCGGCGAGAAGCTCGCGCAGTGGAACACGCCGGTGTGGGAGCACGACCTCGAGGCCGGCCTGCGGATGCTGCGCCTGGCGATCGACACGCACCTCGTCACGAGCCACTTCGCGCTTGCGCTCATGATCCGCCGGCCGGGCGGGCTCGTCGTCGAGATGACCGACGGGACGGCCGAGTACAACGCGACCCGCTACCGCCTGTCGGCGTTCTACGACCTCGCGAAGACGTCGGTGACCCGCCTCGCGTTCGCCCAGGCGACCGAGCTCGCGCCCCACGGCTGCACGGCCGTCGCGCTGACGCCGGGCTGGCTGCGCTCGGAGATGATGCTCGAGAACTACGGCGTCACCGAGGAGACCTGGCGGTCGGCCACCGTCGGCAGCCCGCACTTCACCGCGATCTCCGAGTCCCCGCGCTTCGCCGGCCGGGCGGTCGCGGCCCTCGCAGCCGATCCCGATGTCGCCCGGCGCAACGGCGGCTCGTTCTCCTCCGGCGAGCTCGCGCGCGACTACGGCTTCACCGACGTCGACGGCTCCCGGCCGGACTGCTGGCGCTACATGGTCGAGGTCCAGGATGCCGGACTGCCACCGGACCCGAGCGGCTACCGCTAGTGGGTCTAACTCTCGCCGCGCGCGGACGCGGCAGACTTTGCCGGCATGACCGACACCGATCTCGTCATCGTGGGCGGCGGCGTGATGGGGCTCTTCACGGCCTATCACGCCTCCGAGCTCGGCCGTCGCGTCTGCGTCGTCGAGCGCGGGCGCGTCGGGGATCCGGCCACGGCCTCCTACGGTCGCACGCGGTCGTACCGCAACGACTACCTCGACGCGACGTACGTCCGGCTCGCCCGCGAGGCGATCCGCCTGTGGGACGCATTCGAGGCGCGCGAGAACGTGCGCGTCCTCGTGCGCTGCGGGTGCCTGAACATCGCGAGCTCGAGCGTCACCCCGGACCTCGAGGCGACATACGCCCGGATGAGCCACCGCGTGCTCGAGGACCTCGGGGTGCCGAGCGAGGCACTCGACGCCGAGGCGATCCACTCGCGCTTCCCCGACCTCGACGCCGACGTCGGCCAGCTCGACCCCGGCGCGGGGGTCGTCGACCTGGCGGCCGTGAAGGAGACGCTCGTGCGGGTGCTCGGCGAGCGCGGGGTGCGAATCGAGGAGGACGCGCAGCCGACGGCGATCGCCCACGGCGAGGACGGCTTCACGGTCACCGCGGGCGCGCGCGCGCTGACCGCCCGATCGCTCGTCGTGACCGCCGGCCACGGCACGAACGACGTCCTCGCGCGGCTGCCGGGCTGCGCGCTGCGGGTGCCGATCGAGAAGGACCGCCCGAGCGAGGCGCGGTACTTCGCCCCGGCGCCGCAGGACCGTGACCGGTTCACCGCGGGCGCCATGCCCGTCGTCGCCTACCTCGACGCCGGCATCTACTGCCACCCGATCGTCCCGGGCGTCGTCGACGCGCTGAAGGTCGGCTACTACAACCCGCCGGACGTGCCTCGGGGCACGACGAGCATCGACTCCATCGACGCGTTCGCGCAAAGGTGCTTTCCGGCCCTGCTCGACATGCAGTCCTCCAAGGTCCAGGACGTCGACCAGTGCGAGTACGACCTCGTCGCCGACGACGACTTCGTCCTCGGGGCCATCCCCGGCGCGCCCAACGCCTTCGTCGGCGTCGGGTGGCGCGGCACGGGCTACAAGTTCGCCCCGTGGGTCGGGCGCGTCCTCGCCGAGCTCGCCGTCCAGGCCGGAACCGTCTACGACATCGACCGCTTCGATCCCGCCCGCTTCCAGGAAGGACCCGCCACCGATGCCCCGGTCGCCAAGGACCCTGCAGCAGCGGCTCACTGAGGGCGTCGTCGTCGGCGCGGAGGGCTACGTCTTCGAGCTCGAGCGCCGCGGCTACGTCAAGGCGGGGCCGTTCGTCCCCGAGGTCATCCTCGACGCGCCCGAGGCGCTGGCGCAGCTGCACCGCGAGTTCCTGCGCGCCGGCGCGGACGTCATGGTGGCCCTGACGTACTACGCGCACCGTGCGAAGCTCCGCGACGTCGGGCGCGAGGGCGACCTGGAGGCGATGAACCGCCAGGCCGTGCGGATCGCCAACGAGGTCGCCGCGGAGGGCGACGCGCTCGTGGCCGGGAACATCTGCAACACGTGGTCCTTCGATCCGAAGGAGCCGCACGCCTCCGGCGGCAGGGTCCGCGAGCAGTACATCGAGCAGCTCGGCTGGGCCGCGGGAGAGGGGATCGACTTCGTGATCTCCGAGACCAACGACTACCTCGGCGAGGCGGTCATCGCCCTCGAGGTCTGCCAGGAGCTCGGCCTGCCGGCGATGGTGACGTTCGCCAGCGTCCAGCCGGAGAGGACCTACGACGGCTACGACTACGTCGAGGCCTGCCGCGTGCTCGCCGACAAGGGCGCCGCGCTCGTCGGGCTCAACTGCTCACGCGGGCCGGAGACGATGCTGCCGCTGCTGGAGCGCATCCGCGCCGCCGTCGACGTGCCGATCGCCGCGCAGCCGGTCCCGTACCGCACGACGCCCCGCACGCCCGCCTTCGAGTCGCTCGAGCTCGAGGCGGGGCGCCGCGCCTTCCCGATCGAGCTCGAGCCGTTCCAGCACACGCGCTTCGAGATGGCCGACTTCGCCCGCCGCGCGCGCGACATCGGCGTGAGCTACGTGGGCATCTGCTGCGGCGGCGCGCCGCACCACGTCCGGGCGATGGCCGAGGCCCTCGGACGGACGCCCCCGGCCAGCCGCTACTCCCCGGCCATGGGACTGCACCCCGTGCTCGGCGACGACGACCAGGGGACGATGGGCGGCTGGGACGCCGCGCAGGCGTGACCGCGCACGACGGCGCCGCATCACGGCTGCATCCTCGGATCGTGCGCAGGGTCGGGGTACATCGGGGGGCAACCGTGCTCCCCGGCTTGCGGACGAAGTTCGTAGTGCCAGGGCTCATTGGCGTAGATCTGGCACAGCCCGTACTCGGCGCCGTGGGCGGACAGCCACGCCGCGGCATCAGCGGGCCCGATGTCGACCGCGTCCCCTGACACGTGAACGGACGTGGCGGGGGTGGCCACCCAGCGGGCGGCCTCCGCTTCTGAGCCGTACTTCGAGACCGCCTCCTGGCGTAGTCGTCGCTGGTACTCCGGGGAGCGCCAGCCGCTGTCCACGGAGAGCTCGACCCCCTCGCCTGCGGCATGAGTCGCAGCCTGGCGCAGGGCGGCGAGAAGCGCCCGATCGAGGTTGGCGACGCCCGGAATCTCGTCGTCGAAGACCGTCGTGCCGTCGGGGACGGCACCGCCGGCCTCGCCGAGCGCACCACGGTCCCCGCTGCTGCGAAGGACGTCGATGAACGACGCGGCCGTCGATGACGAGGACGCCGGCGGCTGACAGCCGAGCGCTGCGGCGATCGCCGCGACCACGACGAGCAGACCGGCGACCCGGGTCCAGCGGATCTGAGTCCGATAGGTCGTCGTTCGTGCCGGTTCGCTGGAGGCCACGCCTCGATTGAAGGCAGCGCGGCGTTGCCGACACGTATGTCGTTTTCGATACGCCGGCGATATGCGCCCTCGTTAGCCTCGGCGCATGCGTGTGCTGCTCGTCGAGGACGAGCCCTATATGGCGGAGGCGATCCGCGACGGCCTGCGCCTGGAAGCCATCGCGGCAGACATCGCAGGCGACGGCGACACCGCGCTGAAGCTCCTGAGCTTCAACGCCTACGACATCGCCGTCCTCGACCGCGACATCCCCGGGCCCTCCGGCGACGAGATCGCCAAGCTCATCGTCGCCTCGGGCAGCGGCATGCCGATCCTCATGCTCACCGCCGCCGACCGGCTCGACGACAAGACCACCGGGTTCGGGCTCGGCGCCGACGACTACCTCACGAAGCCCTTCGAGCTCGGAGAGCTCGTCCTCCGTCTCAGAGCGCTCGACCGCAGGCGCGCGCACAACCGGCCACCCGTGCAGGAGATCGCAGGCCTGCGGCTGGATCCGTTTCGCCGCGAGGTCTACCGCGACGGCCGCTACGTCGCGCTGACCCGCAAGCAGTTCGCGGTGCTCGAAGTGCTCGTCTGCGCCGAAGGCGGTGTCGTCAGCGCCGAAGAGCTGTTGCGACGGGCGTGGGACCAGAACGCGGACCCCTTCACCAACGCCGTGCGCATCACGGTCTCGGCACTGCGCAAACGCCTCGGCGAGCCCTGGATCATCGCCACCGTCGCCGGCGCCGGCTACCGCATCGACACTGGAATGCGAGAAGACGGTGGATAGAGCCCCCGGCCTGAGCGTTCGCCTCAGGCTCACCCTGAGCTACGCCGGCTTCCTCATGCTCGCCGGTGGCCTGCTGCTCGCCGTCGTGTGGGTGTTCCTGCTGCGCTACGTGCCCGACGGTGCGGCCCAGTTCGGACCCGGCCCCCTCGGTCCGACCCGCTCGGACCTCCTCCGCGCCTTCGCTCCGAAGGCGGCGATCATGCTGGCGTTCCTGCTCGTGCTCGGTCTGCTCGGAGGGTGGCTGCTCGCCGGCCAGATGCTCGCCCCGCTGACTCGCATCGCAGACGCCACGCGCCTGGCCGCGACCGGATCGCTCGCCCACCGGATCCGGCTGGCGGGCCGCAGAGATGAGTTCCGCGAGCTCGCCGACGCCTTCGACGCCATGCTCGCGCGCCTCGAAGCCCACGTCGCCGAGCAGCAGCGATTCGCGGCCAATGCCTCCCACGAGCTGCGCACGCCGCTGGCGGTCACGCAGACGCTGCTCGACGTGGCCCGCAAGGATCCCAATCGCGACAACGGCGAGCTCGTCGAGCGCCTCCACTCCGTCAACGCCCGCGCGATCGAGCTCACCGAATCGCTGCTCCTGCTCAGCCGCGCCGACCAGCGGTCCTTCCTTCGGGAACCCGTCGACCTGTCGCTCATCGCCGAGGAAGCCACCGAGACGCTCCTGCCCTTCGCAGAAGAACGCGGCGCCACCGTCGAGACCTCCGGCGACATGACCCCCACCATCGGCTCACCGGCCCTCCTGCTGCAGATGGCGACGAACCTCGTGCACAACGCGATCGTCCACAACCTGCCTGAGCAGGGCACCGTGTGGGTCACGACCAGCACGCATCCCACGACCGCGGTGCTCACCGTCGAGAACACCGGCGAGAAGCTCACCCCAGGGCTGGTCGCCACGCTCGTCGAGCCGTTTCAGCGCGGCTCGGAGCGCACCCGCACCGACCACGCAGGCGTCGGCCTCGGCCTGGCGATCGTCAAGAGCATCACCCAGGCCCACGACGGAACGCTCACCGTCGCCCCCCGCGCCGCCGGCGGGCTCTGCGTCACGGTGCAGCTCCCCACTGCCCCGGCGCGCGCCGGCAGATGACCTACGTCAATCCGGATCTTTGACTCGCCGCTGAGCGAGCGACGACTGGCAACGGGCCACCCGCTGCGCGACAATCGACCCCGTGAGCGAGCTTGCGCCAAGGACGGCACCCGAGCTCGCGAGCCTGGTCGAGAGCGGAATCGCGATCGTCGTGGCGACGCGCGACGCCGACATGCGGCCGCAGGTCACGCGCGCCTGGGGCGCGAGGATCATCGACGACGGGGCTGCGCTGACGCTCTGTGTCGTCGCCGCCGAGGGATCGCGCACGCTCGACAACCTGCGCGCAAATGGGGCGATCGCGGTCACGTTCTCCAGCCCGACGACCTACCGCACCGTCCAGGCCAAGGGCGTCGCGACGGACCTGCGGCAGCCCGACGAGCGCGACCTCGCGCGCCGCGACGAGCACATCGAGGACTTCCTGGACGAGGGCGAGCAGGTCGGCATCGAGCGCGAGGTCGCCCGCCGCGTCGCCCGCGGCGAGGTCGTCGCCGTGACGGTCGCGGTGCGCGAGCTCTACCAGCAGACGCCCGGTCCGGGGGCAGGCACGGCGCTGTGAGCCCGCGTGCGGTCCCGCTCGAATCGATCCGCGCCTGCCTGGCGGGTGTCATCCCGTCGGCGCTTGCGACCTGCGCGGCCGACGGCACGCCGAACATCTCCTACATGTCGATCGTCAAGTACGTCGACCCCGAGCGCATCGCGCTCTCGCGCCAGTTCCTCAACAAGACGCGCGCGAACCTCGACGCCAACCCGGTCGCGCAGGTCCTCGTCGTCGACCCGGGCACCTGCGAGGGCTACCTGCTCGACCTGCGCCACGTCCACACCGAGACCGACGGTCCCGTCTTCGAAGCGATGCGGACCGAGCTGGAGGCGATCGCCTCGCAGACCGGCATGGGCGACGTGTTCCGCCTGCGCGGGGCCGACATCTACCACGTCGTGCGCTGCGAGACGGTGCACGACGACGCCGCGCCCGCCCCGGCGCGGCCGGAGCGCGACCTCATCGGCCCGCTCGACGAGCTGACGCGGCGGCTCGCGCTCGCCGACAGCTACGCCGACGCCGCCACGACGGCGCTGCGTTCGCTCGAGGACCTCTTCGACTTCCCGCACGCGATCCTGCTCGCCGCCGACGAGCGCGGCGACCGCCTGTTCGCCGTCGCGAGCAACGGCTACCCGCGCTCCGGCGCCGGAGCCGAGGTGGCGGTCGGCGTCGGCCTGATCGGGATCGCGGCCGAGCGCCGTCACGTCGTGTCGGTCGCGAACCTCGGCCGCAGCCGCACGATGAGCGCCGCCGTGCGCGACAGCGTCGAGCGCGGCGGCGAGGAGATCGCCGAGAAGGAGATCCCGCTGCCCGGCCTCGGCCGCGCGCAGAGCGCGTCGGCGGTCCCGCTCGTCGTGCGCGGCCGGCTGACCGGGCTGCTGTACCTCGAGAGCGAGCAGATCGGCTGCTTCGGGCCGCACAACGAGCGGCTGCTGCGGATCGTGGGCGCCCACCTCGGCGCGGCGCTCTCGGCGCTCGAGGACGACAGCCCTGAGACGCCCGTTGCTGAGCCGCGCCCGCACGCGGCGGGCGCCGCCGCCGTCCGGACGTCGCACGAGCCTGCTGCGTCCGACGTCTGTCCCGTCGTGTACTACCAGGCCGACGACAGCGTGTTCGTCGGCGGCGAGTACGTCGTGCGCGGCGTGCCTGGCCGGATCCTCTGGCGGCTGCTCAACGACCACGCCGCCGACGGCCGCACGGTGTTCACCAACCGCGAGCTGCGCCTCGACGAGCGCCTCGGCCTGCCCGCCGGCGCAGACAACCTCGAGGCGCGGCTGCTCGTCCTGCGCCGGCGGCTCGGCGTCGCGGGCTGCGGCGTCGGCCTCGAGCGGGTCGGGCGCGGGCGCCTCGAGCTGCGCGTCGAGCGGCCGCTCGAGCTCTCCGAGATCGTCACGAGCGGGCCGATGCGCGCGGCCCACGCTCGAACCGACGCATCCGGGTAGCGAGCTTCTCAGCTCCGATAAGGAGATCGTAAGCGACTTCTAGGAGACACCGGCGAGCAGCGCTGGGACGGTGGCGGTGTCAGGCAACACGCCACCACAAGGAGCAGCGGGATGATCACCGAGACGCAGATCACGCACTACGCCTACAAGCCTGGTGTCGGCCTCGCGCAGGTCCATTGGCTGGGCGGTCGAGTCGCCATCAAGGCCGGCAGCGAGCAGACGTCCGGGCGTTTCTCCCAGTTGGAGTTCGACGATCCGCGCGGCACCGCGCCCCCGCTGCACATCCATCACGGCGAGGACGAGACGTTGTACATCGTCTCCGGTTCGGTGATCGTCCTCGTCGGCGACGAACGCATCGAGGCTGACGCCGGCGACTTCGTCTTCGCTCCGCGCGGCATGCCGCACGCATACATCGTCACCTCCGAGCGCGCGCGGATGCTCGTGACGTTCAGCCCGGGCGGCGTCGAGGAGTTCTTCGTCGAGGCGGGGATGCCCGACGACGGCAGTGGCGTGCCGCCAGCGGTGCAGCCCCCGCCGGACCCGGACGAGCTTGCGCGCGCGGTCGGGCGCTACGGCGTCGAGATCGTGGGCCCGCCGCCGACGCTCGCGGACCTCGGTCTGTAGCCGCTCTCGAAACGGGCGATGTGCCGCCCGATTGCGCCGGAAATCCGCTGACCTTCGGTTCCGTAGCAGGCTATTTGCAGGGATGTTGCCCGTGGTTGGTGGGTGCAGCATTCGAGGAGATCGGGCTCCCCGCGGAACTGGTGGAGAACACACGTAGGCGGCTGGCGAGTGAATACGGGATGCCGATGGGCCTCGAGCCGCTGGTGCACGTGCCGGCGACCCTCGACGCCTGCCGCGTGTACATCGGCGCGAGGATGCAGGCGCCTGACCTGGCGCACGGCCTTCTGCGCAACCTGTTCCGGCGCGCGCATTCCGACCAAGAGCTCCTCGACGAGAAGCCGACGCTCCTCGCGGCCGCGCACGACGCGGGCATCGAGCCGGGCGCCGTCGAGACCTGGCTCACCGACGGCGTCGTCGACGCCGAGCTGCGCGCCGATATGGAGGCCACACGCAATCCCGTGCCGGAGGCGCTCGCGCTCTCCCACAAGCTGGCGAAGACCGACGAAGGCCTGCGCTATTCGAGCGCGTCGGCGTTGTTCGAGCACGACGGCCGGCGTGTGGTCTCCGTCGGATTTCAGCCGTTCGCCGTCTGGGAGGTGGCGGCGGCGAACGCGGCGCCCGACATCGAGCGGCGCGACCCACCGGCGGGGGCCGCCGAGGTCCTTGCATGGGCACCCTTCCCGCTGGCAACCGCCGAGGTGGCGGAGCTTCGGGGCATCGCGCTCGACGCGGCGCGCCAGGAACTGGAGCGCGCCGGCGCGAGTTCAGCCCGAGCGCGACAGACGGTTACTGGATCGCCTGAATCGGCGCGCAGTGCACGCCGCCTCGTTGGATGTCGCAACACCGGCTCACGCGTCTGCACCTCGAGGTCAAGTATTTCGGCCCCAGCGGAACACCCCCGCCGGCCGGGCGCCAGTTCGCTACGTGAGCCCCATCAAGCGCGCCTCTCGCGCGACGCCGGCGCACGGCGAGGCCTCAGCGGCGGCCACGGCCGGGCCGGCGTCGACCGTCTCGCCCGCGTCGCGCAGAGCCCAGGCCCGGTACAGCGCGATCCGCACGCGGTCGGCGACGACGTTCTCTCGCTCGCAGATGCGGGCAGCTCCGTCGAGGTAGGCGAGCGCACGGTCATGGTGGCCAAGCACGACGCACAGCTGCGCGAGCGCGACATCGATCGGCCACAGGGCATTGAACGCACCCCGGGCGGTGCGGCCGCTGAGCGGCTCGAGGTGGTCGCGGATGCGCGCGGCGGCCTCAGTGTCGCGCAGCCAGGTCGCCGCGTCGGCGAGCATCACCATCCCGGGCAACCAGAGGATGTTGCGCGGCAGGACGGCGAAGTCGGTTGCGGCGCAGTGCCGAAGCTGGCGGGCCGCCGCGTCGGCGTTGCCGAGGCGCGCGTGGAACATGGCGAGCGCCGTCAGAACCATCGCGCCCTTCCGCTCGGCCAGCGCGTCCTGGCCGCCAGGCCCACGAGCGACCATCGCGGCCGTTCTCCGGGAGGTTCCTTACGCAGCACGATTCCAAGATCGGTTGCTTGTTGCTCGGCGTGCAACGGTTTCGGGGACCCGAGCCGTCTCTCCTGTACATGCCCGATCTCGCCCAGACATCAAGTCGGCCGCCTGCCCCGTCGATGCCAGCAAGCGTCGCCGATGCAGCGCAGGCACCGGCCGCAACGTCGGGCCGCGAGCTCGACGGCGAGGTTGCCATGCGTGCACTTGAGATCGCGTACCGGACGGCGTTGGGCATCACGCGTGATCGGCGGATAGCGGCTGATGTCGCGCAAGACGTCGCGATCAAGGCCGTCGACCGCGTCGCCGAGCCCCGTGATCCCGGCGCACTGGGCGCATGGCTGCACCGTACTGCCGTCCGCGCCGCCCTCGACGAGTGCCGAAAGACGCGCCGCCGTCACATGGCTGAGCACGGATACGGCATGCAGGGTCCGACCGTCCACCACGACGACGATCCCCGGATCGCAACGCTCCTCGAACTCCTCGCTGCCCTCCCCGAGCGCCAGCGGGCAGCGATGACTCTGCGCTTCGTCCACGACCTCACCGACCGACAGATCGGACACGCGCTCGGTTGCCGAACGGGCACGGCGCGATCAGGACGACCGGCCCCTTCTCAGGTCTCGCAGTCACGGCGACCGCCAACGCTCCCGCCGCACACAACCTCGGCGCGCTGCTCAACACGCTCGACGGCATCCGTCAGCGAAGCAGCGCACATGGTGACCTCGCCGGCATCCCCGCACAGCTGACGACACCAGGAGGCGACGTCCGCGGGACCACCATCACGCGTGGCCGGATCACGGTCGACATCGCGATGAACACCAACGTCGTCTGTGTCGCAGCGCCCCACGGATTCGCCGTCCGCTCCACCCCGATTCGCGATGCGAACGCACGAACGAGCCAGATGGGGTGCTTCTCCACCGCAGTGCCGGTCGCGAGCCTGCCGTCGGTCAGGGGGCACGACAAGACGGGCGCGTGGCTCGTCGCCTTGGTGCCCGATCACGTCACGAACGTACGCGTGACCGCCGACGACGGCCGCGCGCGGTCCCAACCGTCAAGGACAACGTCGCCGTCGCAACTGTTGCCCACGCCCGATTCTCCGCGCTCCACATCCAACCTCAGGCGGGACGCCGCGACGACCGCTCCGACGGGCAGAACGCGCGCCGCGTGCGGAAAAGACGCACGGGTCGACGCCCGTTGACCGCGAGATGCTCTGGACGTGCCAACGATCATTCGCTTCTACGGGATCGTGATCCGGATGTACTTCGCCGATCACGCGCCACCGCACTTCCACGCCGTGTACGCGGGTGAGGAGGCCGTGATCGTGATCGCGACCGGGGAGATCCTGCGCGGTGGTTTGCCAGATCGAGCGTTGCGGATGGTGCGAGAATGGGCGTCGATGCATCGCGACGAGCTGGCCGCCAACCGGGAGCCCATCCAGGTGCCCGAACAGCCGGCCCCGATCGCCCGCTGCCATGAGCCTCTCGCGTACAACCATCACCTGCGTTGAGCCACTGTCGGAGCGCTGGCTTCGGCTGACCTTCGGCGACGGCGCGGTACACGAGGTCGATCTCGCCGGGCTTCTGGGAGCCGGCGGCGTATTGGCCTCAATCCGCGACGACCGCGCTGTCTTCGAGGCCGTGCGTGTTGACCGCGAGTTCGGCACCGCCGTGTGGCCAGGTGACATCGATCTTGACCCGGACGTGCTCCGCGGCGATCAGCTGCCGGCATCAGGACGCGCTCTGCCGCGACGAGTCGTCCAGCCAGCCTGATGAGGCCGTGCCGCGCGGGTCTCCCTCCCGCTGGAGAGCCGTCTCGCTGCCGAACGACTACTGGGACGTCGCGCTGGCGCTGGCTGGCGCTACCGCATGGACCTTAGATATTGCCGCGGGCCCCATCACGGTGGCATAGTCGGGCCGTGCCTGGCGAGCCGGTTGTCCGCGCGCAGATCTCCTTCGCGGCCATGTGGGCGGGCGAGTGCGCCTTCATGGTCGCGCTCGGGGTCGTAGCGTTCCGCGACGGCGGTGTCAGCGCGGTCGGCGCGGTCACCGCCGCTCGCATGGCCTGTGCGGGCTTGCTCGCACCAGTGCTGGCGACGCTGGCGGACCGAGCCCGCCGCGAGCGCGTGCTTGCACGCGTCGGGATGGTCCGTGCCGCGATGCTGGGATGTGCTGCGGTGGCGACGGCGACCGGGGGCCCCGCTGTGGCGACCTACGGCTTCGCCGTTGTCGCCACGATCGCCATGACGATGTACCGGCCGGCGCATTCGGCGCTGCTGCCCGCTTTGGCCAAGTCCCCGCAGCAGCTGACAAGGGCGAATGCGGTACGGGGGATGCTGGACTCGCTCTCCACGCTCGGCGGCCCATTGGCGGCGGCCGCGTTGCTCGCGGCGAGCGGACCGTCCGCGGTCTTCGTCGTCTGCGCGGCCGCATCGCTGCTGGCCGGCCTGGTCGTCGTCGGCCTCCCGTACGACGCGCCGCCACGGACAGCCGATCCCGACGGCGCATCGGGCCGGGCGGTCCTCCAGGGCTTCGCCGCGATCGCGGGCGACCGCGGGCTGACCCTGATCACGGGCCTGGGGCTGGTGCAGACCTTCACGCGCGGCTGCCTGACGGTGTTCACCGTTGTCGTGGCCATCGACCTCCTCGACACGGGGGACCCGGGCGTGGGCGTGTTGAACGCCGCCGTCGGCGCTGGCGGGGTGCTGGGGTCGATCCTCGCCTTCGGCCTGGTCCGGCGCGGGGGCCTGGCCGGCTGGTTCGGCCTGGGCATCGCGTTGTTCGGCGCGCCACTGGCGCTGATCGGCATCCTGCCCGACCAGGTGGCGGCCGTCCTCCTGCTCGGCGTGGTCGGGATCGGCAACGCGCTGATCGACGTCGGCGGCTTCACGCTGCTGGCCCGCCTGGCGGACGAGGCCGTGCTAGCGCGGATGTTTGCGGGCTTCGAGGCGATCCTGACGCTCGGGTTCGCCGTCGGCGGACTGCTCTCGCCGCTGCTCATCGACGGGCTCGGCGTGCGCGGCGCACTCGTGGCGGTGGGCGTCCTGGCGCCGGCGGCCGTGGCCGTCAGCTGGCCGGCCCTGCGCCGGCTCAACGCCGGAATGCAGGTCCGCGACGCCGACATCGAGATCCTGCGGACGTTGGACACGCTGGGTGTCCTGCCGGCGGCGACGATCGAGCAGCTCGGGGCCGGGCTCACCCATGCCGCGTTCGCGCCCTCGCAGACCGTGTTCGAACAGGGCGACCGAGGCGACCGCTTCTACGTCGTCGAGTCCGGCCGGGCCGAGGTCGTCCGGGGCGGACGCGTCGTCCGGACGCTCGGGTCCGGCGACGGCTTCGGCGAGATCGCGCTCCTCAACGACGAGCCACGCACGGCCACCATCCGCGCCACCGCGGACGCGCCGTTGCGGGTGGGCGTCCTCGAGCGCCGTGCCTACCTCACGGCCGTGACCGGGTACCCGGCCAGCGCCACCTCCGGGGAGGCGGTCGTGACGCACCACAAGGCGCGCGACGCGCAGGAGCTCCCCGCCATGGACAGTTCGCGCTGAGCCGCCGCTCAGGGCGCGACGGGCGGCGGAGGCGCAGCGCGTACGGCCGACCATGCCGAGCGTGCCTCCGAACCGACGGCACGAAAGCTCGCGAGCTAGACGGTCAGCGGCTGGCCCGTCCCGCCAAGGAACCTCTATCGGAACGGGTAGCGCCGCGCGTGTAGCGATGCGACAGACATGAGCCTCGCCTGGGTTCGAAGCAACGAGAGCAGGACGTCTATCCGCGTGCGACGCGGCCGCGGGTGGGTTTGGTCCACAAGCGCGGTCGGCGGAGCCCGGGTGCCGCCGCCCGGTCACGGTTTCGTGCCGGCGGCGACGATGAGCTCGCAGGGACCGGCGAACCCGTCTGGACCCTCGAAGCGCGAGAGCTCCTCCTCGATCTCCTGCCACGCGGCGTCGCGCCCGGCCTCGTCGAGCCCGGCGAGCATCTGGTGCAGCGCGCCGAAGGACTCGCGCTCGAAGCGGACGCACTCCGCCGCGGAGGCCATGCGTACCGGCGCCGCGATCCGGCGCACCTCGATGTCCGCGAAGCCCGCGTCCGCGAAAGCGGCTTCGACGACGCCGGGCTGACCGAGGCTGAACGGCCCGGGCTGCCCCGGCGCGGGAGCGGGCAGCTGCGCGCGGCGGCGGATGACGCCGACGGGGATCGAGAAGAACTCGTTCGCCTGTGGCGTGGAGTACACGATGCCGGCGAGCCGCCCGCCGGGCTTGAGCGCCCGGTACATCCCGCTCAGCGCGTCCTGCTGGTTGGGGAAGTAGATGAACCCGACGCGCGAGATGACCGCGTCATACGAGCTCTCCTCCACGTCGAGCCGCTCGCCATCGAGCACACGTGTGGCGATGTTCTCCAGCTCGGCGCGGCGGGCCTCGAGCTGCGCGAACTCCAGGATCAGCGGGGCGATGTCGGTCGCGAGCACGCTGCCCTGCGGCCCGACGCGGCGGGCCGCCGCGAGGGTCTGACCGCCGGCGCCGGCGGCGACGTCGAGGATGCGGCCACCCGGCCCCACCGCCGCCAGCTCGAGCATCGTGGAGGTGGCCTCGCCGAGCCAGTCCTCGAGCGTCGGTCCCCACCGGTGCCAGGCCTCTGGCCGCCTGCTGCCACTGCTCGCGGGTCGTGTGCTTGTAGCGGGCGGGGTCGAATGCGGGTGCGGGTGCGGTCTACTGCGTCGGCATGTCTGGCCTCCTGGTGCGGTTGGGCGAGACCAACGCTAGATCGGCGCGCTCACCGCGAAATCGGCAGGACTACCTATCTTTCGCCGATGCCCAGGCGGGCGGCCTGCGCACCGGCCTGGCCGCTACAGCTCGACCTCGATCGCGATCGGGCCGGAGGCCATCTGCACGATGAGGTCGGGGCGGTGCGCGACGCGGACGGTGCCGCGGTGGTCGCGGTAGCGCAGGTCGTCGGCTCCAGAGGTCGTCCTCGAGGAAGTCGCGCTCGCTGATCCAGGCGCGGCCCCTGAGCTCAAAGCCGCGCCGTTCGCCCACGCGCAACCAGTGGCGTGCGCTCAGGCGTGCGGCGCGAGCGCTCGCCCGGCCCGATGAGGCCCGCCTCACGCGCGCCAGCGCGGATGAGCAGCACGAGCGTGCCGTCGCCGCGACGCAATGCCGCGTGCGTCATGAGGCCGGCCAGCTTCGTGGCGCCGGACGTGGTCAAGCGCCCCGGCGGCCGCGGCAGCCCATCACGAGCACCCGCGCGTCAAACGGGATCGCGCCCGACCCTGGCGACCCATGCGAGCGCCTGCGTCGACTTGGGCCCAAGGACTACGCGCGCCCGGCTCATGGCGACCGCCCGCTCTGTGGCTCGGCAGCGCCCGTCGGCGCGCGTGCGTGCAGCGTGCAGCGATCGCGAATGCGATCACACCTGCGCCCTCCAAGACGACGCCCCCTGTTACGGGCTTCGTCTTGGCCGTTGTTGTTCTTTGCTCTCTCCACCACTCATCACCACTGCTGAACCAGACTGCTGCTACCGGCCCCGGGATCCCCCTTCTGATGTCCAGCCACCCCGAAGGACTGCCTGACCACCCGAAGTCCCGTCGAAGACGTGGAGGGCGGGTGGTCAGGCAGGCCGCCGGGAAAAAGGCGTGCATTTGCAGGGGGATCCCGGGGCCGGACGGTCACCGCAAATGACCGGTTCAGTGATCGGTCTGGTGACGGGTTCGCGGACGGAACGCAACCGCCGCTGGATACGTTTCCGTCTGCTCTGCCTCGGCGCGAAGCTCAACGGCGCGTGCTCTGAGATGCGACGGGCTCGCAGCCGGCCAATCGTCGGTTTCTACCGATCGACCTCGGTCATCCGGGCGCGTGCACGCCGCGGCTCCGCTCGGAACGCTGCGGCGACGAGCGCGGCATCGTCGTCGCGCGGCACGTAGTGCAGGTATTTCATCGTCGTCTGCACGTCGGCGTGGCCCATCCACTCCTGCACGCGACGGATATCGGCCTTGGCGATCATCCGCGTGCCAAACGTATGGCGTAGGTCATGGAAGCGGAGGGGCCGCAGACCGGCGCGGCGCAGCGCAGCGGTGTAGCGGCGGCGCAGCGCTGATCCGTCGAGGAAGCTGCCGACCTCTCCAACGAACACGAGGTCGTCATCGCTCGTCCACCGCTCCCGCCGGCCCAACGCCGCGAGCGCCGCGGCGACGTCGGGTGCCATCGGGACCGAGCGCACCTTGCCCGACTTCGGTGTCGTGAGCGCCCCTCCCGCATAGCTCGCCCGCACCCGAATCGCCTGACCTGCGAAGTCGACGTCGCGCCAGCGCAATGCGAGCAACTCGCCGCGGCGAAGACCGGTGAACGCTGCTGTGAGGTAGATCGCGGCGTCCTGTTCGCCGCCCGAGGCACGTACGAGCGCGAGCACCTCCTCGGGCGAGAAGAAGGCGATGTCTCCGCTTGCGCGCTGGCGGTATTTCTCGATGCCGGCGACGGGGTTGCGTGGTAGCCCCCAGACGGCCTGCGCGCGCCTGAAGACGCCGTGCAGCACGACGAGCAGCTTGTTCTTCGTACGGCTGGCCAGGCCGGGGCCGAGCGATGCGCGCCACGCCTCAATCGTCGTCGGCGTGACGTCTTCGATGCGCTCGGCGCCAAACGCGGGAAGAAGGTGCGCCTCGATGATCGACCGGTAATCGCGCAGCGTCGATGGCTTGCAGCCGCGCTCGTCGGCGACGTAGCGCAGGAACTCGGCGGCCGCGTCCGCAAAGGTGGCTCCGGTGCGCACCATTCCGGGCAGCGAACCTCGGCGGGCCTGGTCGAGCACGTCCCTCAGCCACGCGTCGGCAAGCCGTTTGGTCACGTAACCCGCCGGCGGGCGTCCGCGCTCGGTCCACGCGGGCCCGACCTTCTTCTGCACCTGGCGGCCGTCCGGCAGGCGGTACTTCGCGTACCACACAGGTCCGCGAGCCCGATCGAGGCGGAATACGTGACCCGACGGCGGCTGAACCACTGGCATGACCCGGCGAATGCTACGCCGTTCGTGGGACAGATTGGGGACATACTCGCCAAATGGACCGACCCCAAAAATCACAAAGCCCCGCATTTGCGGGGCTTTAAAGCGCGCCCGAGAGGATTCGAACCTCTGACCTTCGGTTCCGTAGACCGACGCTCTATCCAGCTGAGCTACGGGCGCAATGGGGTCGTGCAGTGTAAGCGGAGAGGGCGGGATTCGAACCCGCGATGGGGGTTGAGCCCCATACTCGCTTAGCAGGCGAGTGCCTTCAGCCACTCGGCCACCTCTCCCTGCTGGGGTCGTCGAAGTGTAGAGGCCGGTCGCAACGAGAAGCAGTGGCGGCGTCCGCGCCGCGGCCGCTCCGGTCAAGCCCGGGACTCGTCGTGCCGATGGACCCTGTGACCCACAGGTCAACCGCCGGGCTCGGACCAGCCCCCTCTGAGGGGGCTTTTCCATGTCCGGACTCCTGCCGTCGGCCGCACGAACCCATGCGCGGCGCCGGGGATCGCTCGCCGGCCTGCTGCTCGTCGCGGCCTTCGGGCTCGGCGCTCCGTCCGCCCTCGCCGCTGCGACGCCCATGGTCGACCTCGGGCAGGCCTCGACGTACGCCGTCTTGAGCGGCGCGTCGGTCGGCAACACCGTCAACGGCCCGGGGGCCCCGCACACGACGCTCCGCGGCGACCTCGGGGTCAAGGCGAACGCGCAGCCCACGGGCTTTCCGCCGGGCATCGTCACCGGCGCGACCCGCGTCGGCGCCACGGCCGACCAGGCTCACGCCGACCTCGTCACGGCCTACAACAACGTCGCGGCTCGGCCCGGCGGCACGCCGCTCGCGGGCGATCTGGCCACGCTGACCGTCGCGCCCGGCCTGCACTCGAGCGCCGCTGCGGTCGCCAACACCGGAACCGTGACCCTCGACGCCGGGGGCAACCCGGATGCCGTCTTCGTCTTCAAGGTCGGGGGCGCGCTGACGATGGCCGCCCTCGCCCAGGTCAAGCTCACGGGCGGCGCCCAGGCGTCGCACGTGTTCTGGCAGGTCAACGGCGCCGCCGGCATCGGCGCGGGCGGCAGGTTCGCGGGGACGCTCATGGCGCTCGACGCGGTCGCGATCGGCGCCGGCACGCAGGTCAACGGCCGCGCGCTGGCCCGCGGCGGCGCGATCTCGCTGGACTCCAACGAGTTCTACAGCTCCCCGCCCGTGGTCACGATCGACGGTGGGGCCACGGATATCACGACGGACACGACGCCGACGATCAGCGGCACCACGGACGTCGAGGCGCCGGGGATCGTGAGCGTCACGATCGCCGGCCAGCTGCTCACCGCCACCCCCGTCGACGGCGCCTGGTCGGTGACGTCGGCGATCCTCGCGAACGCGACCTACGCGGTGAACGCCTCGGCCGCCGACGCGGCCGGCAACGCCGGGAGCGCCACGCAGGGGCTGACCGTCGACACGGTGCTTCCCGTCGTCACGCTCGACGACGGGCCGGCGCTCACGACGAACGACCGCACGCCGACGATCTCCGGCACGAGCGACGTCGCGCCGGGCAGCGTCGTCACGTTGACCCTCGATGCGCAGACCCGCACCGCGCTCGTGCAGACGGGCGGAACGTGGAACGTCACCCCGGCGACGCTCGGCGACGGCACCCGTACGGTGACCGCCTCCGTCAGCGACCCGGCCGGAAACGACGGCACCGACACCCTGGCGCTGACCGTGGACACGACCGCCCCCGCGGTCGCGATCGCCGGCGGAGCGAGCGACCTGACGAACGACGATACCCCGCTGATCGCCGGGACGGCGGACGTCGCGGCCGGCACGACCGTCACCGTGACGCTTGCCGACGAGACGCTGACCGGCCCGGTCGACGGCGACGGGAACTGGTCGTTGACCGCAGCCACCCTCTCCGACGGGCCCCATCGCGTCGTCATGTCGGTCTCCGATGCGGCCGGGAACCCGGCGAGCCTCACCCAGATCCTGACCGTCGACACGGTGTCGCCGCTCGTCGCGATCACCGGCGGGCCGACCGCCACGACGAGCGACCACGAGCCCACGATCGCCGGCACCTCCGACGCCGCGACCGGCACGACCGTCACCGTCTCGATCGCCGGGCAGATCATGACGACGCTCGTCCAGGCCAACGGCACGTGGAACGCCACGCCGTCGCCCGTCGCTGATGGGTCGTGGCCGGTCGTCGCCTCGGCTCCGGATCCCGCGAGCAACGTCGGGACCGCCACGCAGACGCTCAGCATCGCCGCCGACCCGCCGGCGGACTCCGGGGGAACCGACGAGACCCCCACGCCCACGCCGCCCGGCGTCCCTGGCCCGGCCGGCGCCACCGACCCGCCGGCGGGCGCCGTCCCCACCGCCGGCACCGCCCCGCCCGCCGGCACCGGCCCGGCCGGCGGCACCGGCGCGACGGGCGCACCCGGCGCGAACGCAGCGGGACCGCCCCTCACGCTGTCGCTGACCGCCGACCGGTACAAAGCCGCCCGTGGCAAGCGCGTGCAGGTGCGCTTCGTCCTCGGCGGCCCGGCGAAGGTGACCCTCACCGTCCTGCGCGGCAAGAAGGTCGTGGCCACGATCAGCACGAAGCGCGGCAAGGCCGGCCGCGGCTCGCTCACCTGGAACGGGAGGATCAAGCGCAAGCCCGCCCCCAGGGGCACCTACAAGATCGTCGTGCGAGCGGTCCCCGCGGCCGGTGCCGCCGCGCGCGACACCGCGACGCTGCGCATCCGCTGACCCATACTTCTCGTGGGCGATCGCCCCCGGAGGGGTGGCAGAGCGGTCGAATGCACCGGTCTTGAAAACCGGAGTCCGTGCAAGCGGACCGCGGGTTCGAATCCCGCCCCCTCCGTCACACCCCCGACGTTTCTCGTTCGTTTCCGGCAGCGAAACCGGGCGCTGTCCCGTGCATCTCGGATGGCGTCGCACGCGGCCGGGCGGGGCGCCGCTACGACATGCGGCCAGACCTATCACGCGCGGCTTGACCGCTGCCGATGCGAGACGTGGCCTGGGGGCAGGCCATGGACATCCCCCTCGAAGGAGCGTCATCCATGAAGCGTTTGATCGCTGTTGCCGCCACCGCCCTGCTCGTGTTCGCCGCCTCGTCGTCCGTGGCCTCCGCCGCGCCGGCGCCGTCGTTCACGGCGACCCCCGGCGCCAACGTCTCGGTCGCGCTCGACGCGTCGGCGTCGCTGTGCCAGTTCGGCATCTGCTCGTACAACTGGCGCTGGCTCAACGGCAGCCGCCTCGGC
The DNA here is from genome assembly GCA_963797025.1 of uncultured Actinomycetes bacterium. GTDB lineage: Bacteria > Actinomycetota > Thermoleophilia > Solirubrobacterales > Solirubrobacteraceae > CADCVQ01. Next base: position 1,246,085 of record CAWCNU010000004.1, on the reverse strand, counting down.
GTCCAGATGGGCACCGGCATGTACAACTCCTACCGCTTTGCCGCCGCCGGCTGGAAGAACGTCGAGCTGCGGATGACGGGCCGCTGCTTCGCGAACTCCACGAGCATCTGCTCGGCGATCGTCTACCGGTCGGTCTTCGTCTCCTAGCCTCGCCGTCGCGCCTGTCGCGGCCGCGGTTCGTCACGCGGCGGCGACAAGTTTGTCCTGAAGTGACTCATCGCGTCGAACGTCGTGCGCCGCGTGGTGTGCTGCACGGCATGTGGATCGGGCTGTGTATCCGGAGGCCATGCCGGCGGACGAGTACGACACGATGGTCATCCTCGTCGCGTGGGAGGCCGGGTGCGCGCGACCGCTGACGGCAGGCGTCCCGCTGGGGATGGTGAACCGCTACGCGGACCTGCTGCGACAGGCGGGCGTGCGAGCTGGAACCCTGCCGCCGCAGTGCGACGCCTGCGGCACCGCCCTCGACACCCCTCACAGATCGTCGACGGTATCCGAACTGCTGCTCGGCGTGCATCTCGCGACGTCCAGCTCGCCGAGCAGTCCTGCCGCTCTTGGCCGAAGCAGTCGCTCGCCGGCCTCCACGCGACGAAGGACCTCCGCGGCCGAGCAGCACGCCGGTTCGAGGTGCGCGCGCTTCGGCTTCGGACGTTGCAGGCGGTGCAGACCACGTACGTCGCTCTCCCGATCGACCACCGAGATCGCCGCCTCGTCGGGCAACGCGCTGCTCGCGAGCTTCCGCCGTCGCGACGGCCCGGCGGGCCGGGTGCCGGCCGAAGATCCAGGACACGTGGATCGCGGCCACCGCCCGCGCCCAGGACGTTGCGGTCTACACCCAGGACGGAGACTTCGACGAGCTCGCGGTCGACGTCGTCCGCGTCTGACGCGGCCGACGCGCCGCGTCGGGCCGTTGTGTGACCCTCGGCACACACCGAGCTCGCAGGCTGGGTACCCCCGTGAGTCGGACCGCTCAGCCGAGTGGTCCCCACAACCCAGGAGCTACGACGTGACGAATCCAGAGATCCCAGAACGCACGCGCGGCGGGCTGGCCGGCAAGCTTGCGGGCCGCATCAAGGTCGCCGCGGGCTCGCTGCTGGGCAGCGAGGACCTGGCCCGCGAGGGCCGGCTCCAGCAGGCCCAGGTCGAGGCGGAGGCAGATGCCGACGTCGCGGCGCAGCGCGCCGGCCACGCCGAGACCGAGGCCGAGGTGGAGGCCGCCCGGACCGAGAACGAAATCGAGCGCGAGCGTCTCGAGGAGGAGATCGCCGCCCGCGAGCGCGAGGAGGCGATCGAACGCGACCGCAAGCGCGCCGAGCAGCAGGCCGCGGCCGAGGCCGAGCACAAGAAGGCCGCCGCCGACGCCCAGTGGCGCGCGAAGGAGTCCGCGGCCGACGCCGCCGAGCGCCTCGCCGAGCAGGAGCGCGCCGCCGCGGCGCGTGAGGCCTCCGACCTTCAGCGCGAGGCCCGCAAGGCCGAGGCCGCCGCGCAGGCCATCGATCCAGAGGAGAACTAGATGACCCTCCGAACCATCCCCAGAACCGCCGTCGGCAGCTCGATCAAGCTCATGCGGCTGCCGCTCGACATGGCCGTGGCACTCTTGCCGGGCAACGGCTCCGGCCCGAAGCCGGCCGCCGGGCTGGCGCTCGACCGCGCCGAGGCCCAGCTGCGCGACATGGCCGGCGCGGCCCTCGGCGACGAGGTCCTGCGCGAGGACGCCGCGCGCCGGCGCGTCGCGGCCGACGAGCGCGAGCGCGCGCTGCGCCTGCGCGCGGCGGCCGCGCGCCGCACGGCCGAGGCCGACGAGCTCCTCAGCGAGACCCGCGAGGAGGCCGAGGAGCGGCGCAAGGAGGCAGGCGCCCAGGCCCGTCGCCAGCGCGCCGAGGCCGAGCGCCTGCGCAAGAAGCGCGCGCAGGAGGCCGCCCAGGCCGAGCGCAAGCGCAAGTCCGCCAACCACAAGACCCTGTCACAGGCCGAGCAGGAGATCGAGGAGAAGGCCGACGAGGCACGCCTCGCGCAGCTCCAGCAGGACGCCGAGGTCCTCGAGCAGAAGGCCGAGGCGCTGACCGCCGAGGCCGAGGCCCATCGCCTCCAGGACGAGGCGACGAAGAAGAAGGCCGCGCGCAAGAGCGCCTGACGCACAAGCACCCCCCGCATCCGGGTTCGTGATGTGCTCTGCGCATGCACGAGCCGCGGATGCGCTGGTGGGGCTGGGGCGTCGACGGCCATGATGCACCGCTCCCGCCGCCGGCCGTCGCGCTCCTGCGCGACGAGCTGGACGTCGATCCCGCCACCGACCACAGGCCGGTGGCGCTCGACGCCGTCACGCTCGCCGAGCCCGCGCTCGCGCCACGCACCCGGGCGCTGCTCGAGCGGGCCGTCGGCCCGGCACAGGTCCTCGACGACCGGCTGAGCCGCATCACGCGCAGCGCCGGGCGCAGCTACCCCGACCTCGTCCGCCTGCGCAGCGGCGCCGGGCTCGCCGCACCCGACGCGGTCGTCCTGCCCGGCAGCCGCGAGGAGGTCGCGCAGGTGCTCGCGGTCTGCGCCGAGGAGCACGTCGCGGTCATCCCGTTCGGCGGCGGCACGAGCGTCGTCGGTGGCGTCGAGGCGCTGCGCGGGCCGCTGGACGCGGCGATCGCCGTCGACCTCGCGCGCCTGACCGGCCTGCTCGAGCTCGACACGACCTCGCAGCTGGCGACCTTCGCTGCCGGCACCGTCGGGCCCGATGTCGAGGCCGCCCTCGGCGCGCGCGGCCTGACCCTCGGCCACCTGCCGCAGAGCTTCGAGTTCTCGACCGTCGGCGGCTGGGCCGCGACGCGCTCCGCCGGCCAGGCCTCGACCGGCTACGGCCGCATCGACGAGCTCGTCGTCGCCCTTCGCACGCAGACGCCGCGCGGCGAGCTCGTCGCCCCCACCGTTCCCGCGAGCGCCGCCGGGCCGAGCCTGCGCGAGCTGCTGCTCGGCTCCGAGGGCGTGCTCGGGATCATCACCGACGTCACGCTGCGCGTGCGTCCCCGGCCGGCGCAGCAGCGCTACGACGCCTACGCGCTGCCGGCCTTCCACGCCGGCTGCGCCGCCCTTCGCGAGCTCGAGCAGGACGGCGCCGCGCCCGACGTCGCGCGGCTGTCGGACGAGGACGAGACGCGGCTGTCGCTGCTGCTCGCCTCCCATCCCGCCGCGACGCGCGTGCTGCGCGCCTACCTCGGCGCCCGCCGCCGCGCGCGCGGGTGCCTGACGATCGCGGGCTTCGACGGCGATCCCGCGCGCGTCGCGCGCCGGCGCGCGCACGTCAGGACCGTCATGCGCCGCCACGGGGCGGTCTCGCTGGGCGGCGCGCCCGGCGCGGCCTGGGCCAAGGGCCGCTTCCACGCCGCCTACGTCCGCGACGAGCTCCTGCGCCGCGGCGTCCTCGTCGACACGCTCGAGACCGCGACGACGTGGACGAACCTCCCCTACGTCCACCGCGCCGTGCGCGCGGCGCTGCGCGACGCGCTGACCGCCCGCGGGACGCCGCCGCTCGTCGGCTGTCACGTCTCGCACCTCTATCCGACCGGCGCGTCGCTGTACTTCACGTTCCTCGCGCGCCGGCAGGACGACGCCGAGCTCGAGCAGTGGCGCGCGGCGAAGGCCGCGGCGACCGCCGCGATCCTCGCCGCGGGCGCGACGCTCACCCACCATCACGCCGTCGGCCGCGATCACGCGCCGTGGCTGGCAGACGAGGTCGGAACGCTCGGCGTCGCCGCGATCCGCGCGCTCAAGGCGCGCCTCGATCCGGGCGCGATCATGAACCCGGGAAAGCTCGTGCAGCCCGATCCGTAGTATTCGGGTGGTGGATCCCGACACCCAGCCCGGGAGCGGCCCGTCGAGCGACACCGTCCTGTGCCCGCGCTGCTCGGCAGGCTTCGAGTGCAAGGTCCGCGAGGGCGGCTGCTGGTGCGCCGAGGTCACGATCGACGACCACGTCCGCGCCGACTTCGCCCGCTTCTACGACGGCTGTCTGTGCCCCGAGTGCCTGCAGACGATCGAGGACGCCCGCCCGCCGAAGCCGGACGTGTGGGCCTTTCTCAAGAAGAACATCAAGCGCACGCGCGCGAGCTGAGTCAGCGCACGCCGACGGCCGCCAGCGCATCCGCGACGCAGGCGTCGCGAACGCGCTCGGCATCGATCTCGAACATTCCGGTCAGCGCGTCCGCCCTGCCGACGACGCCCGCGCCGATGCGCGCGAGATGCATCGTCCCGAGCGTCTGCGCGTAGAGCCGGTTGGCGGCGAAGTCCGGGTCATCGACGTCGAAGACGCCCGCCTCCGCGCCCTCGGCGAGGATCGCCGCCAGCGGGCCGATGCAGGCGCCCATCGCCTGGCCGAGGCGCAGCCAGATCGCGTCCGGCACGCCCTCGCGCAGCTCGCTCGCCGGCCGGCGCATGAGCGACAGGGCACAGTCCAGGAAGGCCGGGTACTGCAGGCAGAAATCCGCATAGCGGCCCCACCCCTCGCGCAGCCGCCCCGCGTGGTCGAGCTCGCGGTCGACATCGACCAGGCGCTCGGCGAGCTCGTCGAGGTAGAGCGTCACCGTCGCGACGAAGAGCTCGTCCTTCGACGCGAAATGGCGGTAGATCAGCGCCTTGTTGATGCCGACCGCCCGCGCGATCTTCTCGATCCGCGCATCCTGCATCCCGAGGTCGTCGAACAGCGCGCGGGTCGCCGCGACGATGTCGCGCTCGCGGGTGCGGCGGGCCCGGCGCAGCGCGCCGGAGGACGTGGGCATCGGCCGAGTGTATGTGAGTAAACGCACGGTTGACAACCGTTTACACCGGGCATTAGCCTGACACCATGTCAACCACCGCCGACCTGCCCGAGAGCGCCGAGGCGGCGTTCTCGCTCGAGCTCAACCAGGACCAGCGCGACATTCGCGACTGGGCCCACGGCTTCGCGAAGGACGTCATCCGCCCCGCCGCCTCCGAGTGGGACGAGCGCGAGGAGACGCCCTGGCCGATCATCAAGGAGGCCGCGAAGATCGGGCTCTACGGCTTCGAGGCCCTCGGTCAGTTCCACTCCGACGCCACCGGACTGACCATGGCGATCGTCAACGAGGAGCTCTTCTGGGGCGACGCCGGGATCGCGATGGCGATCATGGGGACCGCGCTGCCGGTCGCCGCGATCGTGAGCTCCGGCACCCCCGAGCAGATGGGCGAGTGGATCCCGCAGTGCTTCGGCACCGTCGACGACCCGCAGGTCGCGTCCTTCTGCGTCTCCGAGCCCGACGCCGGCTCGGACGTCTCAGCCCTGCGCACGACGGCGAAGTACGACGAGGCCAAGGACGAGTGGGTCCTCAACGGCCAGAAGGCGTGGGCGACGAACGGCGGCATCGCGAACATCCACGTCGTCGTCGCGACCGTCGACCGCACGCTCGGCTCGCGCGGCCAGGCCGCGTTCATCATCCCGCCGAACACCCCGGGCCTCGTACAGGGCACGAAGGTCAAGAAGCACGGCCTGCGCGCCTCGCACACCGCCGACGTCTTCCTCGACGACTGCCGGATCCCGGGGAGCTGTCTGCTCGGCGGCAAGGAGAAGCTCGACGCAAAGCTCGCCCGCGCCCGCGAGGGAACGCGCTCGAAGTCGCAGGCCGCGATGCAGACCTTCGAGGTCACCCGGCCGACCGTCGGCGCGCAGGCGATCGGCATCGCCCGCGCCGCCTTCGAGTACGCGCTGGACTACTCCAAGGAGCGCAAGCAGTTCGGCCGCGCGATCATCGAGAACCAGGGCATCGCCTTCGCGCTGGCGGACATGAAGATGGAGATCGACGCGGCGCGCCTGCTCGTCTGGCGCGCCTCGTGGATGGGCCGCACCGGCCAGAGGTTCACGGCGGCCGAGGGCTCGATGAGCAAGCTCAAGGCCGGCGAGGTCGCCGTCTGGGCGACCGAGCGCGCGATCCAGATCCTCGGCGGCAACGGCTACACGCGCGAGTTCCCGGTCGAGCGCTGGCACCGCGACGCGAAGATCTACACGATCTTCGAGGGCACCTCGGAGATCCAGCGCCTCGTCATCGCCCGCGCGATCTCCGGCATCCAGATCCCGTAGCCCGTCCATGATCCGCACCGAGGAGATCACGCTTCACGGCCACCGGCTCTTCTACCGGACCGGTGGCCGCGGGCCGCTGCTCGTCCTCGTCCACGGCATCACGAACTCGTCGGCGAGCTGGGAGCCGGTGCTCGACCTGCTCGGCCAACATTTCGAGATCATCGCGCCCGACCTGCTCGGGCACGGCGACAGCGCCAAGCCCCGCGGCGACTACTCGCTGGGCGCAAACGCCTCGCTGCTGCGCGATCTGCTCCTCGCGCTCGGCCACGACCGCGCGACGGTCGCCGGCCACTCGCTCGGCGGCGGCATCGCGATGCAGTTCGCCTACCAGTTCCCCGAGCGCGTGGACCGGCTCGTGCTCGTCTCCAGCGGCGGCCTCGGGCGGTCGGTCACGCCGGTGCTGCGGGCCGTCGCGCTGCCCGGCGCCGAGCTCGTCCTGCCGCTGCTGGCGTCCGAGCCGCTCGTGGGCGCCGGGCGCAGGATCGGCGGCTGGATCGACGCCCTCGGCCTGCGCGTCGGCGCCGACATCGCCGCGATGGCGACGGGCTTCGCGTCGCTGCAGGACATCGAGGCGCGGCGGGCGTTCGTCCACACCGCGCGCTCGGTCATCGACACGGGCGGCCAGCGCGTCAACGCGACCGACAAGCTCTATCTCGCCGAGGCCGTCCCGACGCTCATCCTCTGGGGCGACCGCGACCCGATCATCCCCGTCGGCCACGGCATCCGCGCGCACGACCTCATGCCCGGCAGCCGGCTGCACGTCTTCGAGGGCGCCGGCCACTTCCCGCACCACGACGAGCCCGTGGCGTTCGCGACGGCGATCACCGAGTTCGTCGGCGCCACGCAACCCGCGGCGCCCGACGAGGACCGCCTGCGCCGGCTCGTCGCCGGCCACGCTGCCGCCGCGTAGCTGCCCCGAACGCGTCGGGCGCGGCCGGCGTTCGTGTGACCCTGCTTGGACTGTGGTGCTGCCGACGCCTGCGCCAGCATCTCTGAGGGCATGAGTCCGGTTCGCCTGCGGTGCGCGCGGGGGGTTTGGCCTGAAACGACGCACTATGCGTCGTCTGCGGCCAGACCCCCCTGCACTGGGAGGGGTTGGGCCCCAAACGACGCAATACGGGACGTTCTGGGCCCAACCCCCCGGGGCGACCGCGCCGCGCGCCCCGACGCCTCGTCCGTTCCTCAAGCCGCAGGTACATCCCACCCCGAGCGTGTCGCCGACCGCGCGCCACCGACGCCTAGCGTTCTTCGAGCACGACCTCGTGGCCCGCGGCAGCGGGCTCGGCGAACCGCGCCAGGGCCTCCCCCTCCGTCGTCAGCGCCTTGACCGCGCGCTGTGAGAGCGAGCCGAAGGGCGCCAGGCGCAGCGTCGCGACCTTGCGCCTGACCTCCAGCGTCCACGTGCCCGCGACGACGCCGTCGACGAGGAACGTCGCGCGCACGCGCAGGTTCTTCGTCGTAACCAGCGGGCGGTGCTCGTCGGCGATGACGCGCGAGCGGTCGTCGTGGGCGAGGACGAGGTTGTCGAACTCCGGCAGGTAGCGCGGCGGGGCCGACACGCGCCCGTCCGGGCGCGGGGCGCCGGGCAGGTCGAAGAGCTCGCGGCCGCGCTCGTCGGCGAACACCGACAGCTCCTCGCGCATGCCGTCGAGGACCTTCTTCATGCCCTTGACGCCCGACCAGACCTGCACGTCGGCAGCGCTCGCCGGGCCGAACGCGCCGAGGTAGCGGCGCACGAGCGCCTGCGAGTCCGGCTCGGGCGACGGCTCGCCGATCCACTCCTCCGCGAGCGTGAACCTCGAGACGCGCTCGAAGCCCCAGAGCCCGGTCTCGCTCGGCACCATGACGAGCGCCAGCAGCGTGCGCACCGCGTAGCCCAGCGCACGGTCGTTGACCTCCGGGAAGCGCTCCTGCAGCGCCGCGCGGATCTCGTCGAACGTCATCGGCGAGCCCTTCAGGAGCTTGCGCGCCGCGGGCAGGACCTGCTCCGGATCCAGGCCCTCCGCCCGCGCACCGAGCACCCGCAGCGCGACCGACATCGGCGGCTGCAGCGACATCCGCAGCGCCTCGTAGTCGCGCGCGCCGAAGAGGTGCAGCGTCGAGCGCATGAGCGTCGCGCGGACGACCTCGCGCCCCAGCAGCGCGCGCGTGAGGTCCTGCGCGTCGAAGTCCTCGAGCCGCGTCCAGAGCCCGATGTACGGGTGCTTGGGCTCCTGCGCCTGCATCCCCGCGAGCGCCTGCACCGCCGCCGGCACCTCGAGGTCCGAGCGCTCGAGCAGCAGCTGCCGTGCGAGCGTCGCGCGGTTGAGCTGTGCGCGGGTGAGCGTCTCGGCCATGCGCTCAGCGAAGCTCGGAGGCGAGCAGGTCCATGAGCAGCCCGTCGTGCCACTGGCCATCGGGCCCGCGCTCATACGCGCGCAGCACGCCGACCGCGCGGAAGCCGATCGACTCGTAGGCCCGGATCGCACGGGCGTTCGCGCGCGCGGGATCGATCGTGATCCGGTGGTGGCCGCGCTCGTCGACGAGCCAGCGCGCCGCGAGCCGCAGGGCGACGCGGCCGTGGCCGGCGTTCTGGAACTCGGCGCCGAGGAGGATGTCCATCGAGGCATGACGGTAGTCCGGCTCGAGCTCCTCGGGAACCCCGAGCCAGCCGGCGAGCGCGCCGTCGACCTCGATCGCGAACGCCACCTCGTCGCGCGCGTCCTCGACGAAGCCCTCGACGAGGACCTCGCGCGTCGACGTCCCCCACCACTCGCGCACGCTCGGCGCCTCGACCATCGCCGCCAGGGCCGCCGCGTCCTCCTCGCGCAGCGGGCGCAGCGTCACCCGCCCGTCGCGCAGCTCCGGCAGCATCAGCCGGCGCTCTCCGCCTCCGCGGGATCCGCCATCCGCTTCAGGGCACGGGCGGACTCGCGGTCGACGGCCTCCTTCATCGCGATCCCGAAGACGGCGACGAGCGACTCGAGCGCCAGCGGGTGCAGCCGCTCGAGGCCCGCCTGCACCGCGGGCCAGCCCTCGCGCGGGCGCCCGGACTCCTCGAACGGCGTCCAGACCGTCTCGAGGAAGACGTCGACGTAGATCTCCGCGATCTTGTCGGCCTGGTCGCGGACGCTCGCGAGGATCTCCAGCGAGCGCTCCAGCGGCACGCCGAGCGCCAGCAGCTCGCGGCCCGCCGTCGCCAGGCGCGGGCTCGGAAGCTCGAAGCGGCCGTCGGGCAGCTGGCGCACGAGCCCCAGCGCCAGCGACTTCAGCAGCAGCGATGGGTCGGCCGTGCCCCACTCGGCGATGAGCTCGGCGATGCCCAGCCGCGCCGGCTTCTCCTCCCCGAAGGGCTGCGCGAGCGCGTGCTTGAAGCGCAGGACCTCGCTGCTGGAGCCGCCGGCGTTCTCGAGCAGGCGGCGGATGAGCTCGAGGTTGAAGCCCTCGGCCTGGAGCTCCTGGATGAGCTTCAGGCGAGCGACGTGGTCCGGGCCGTAGTAGCCCGTCCGGGCGCGGACCTCGGGCGGCGGCAGCAGGCCGCGCGACTGGTGGGCTCGGATGTTGCGCACGGTCATCCCGATCCGGCGTGCGAGCTCGTCGATCGTCAGATCGACGTTGTCATCATCCGATGTCACATGAGAGACACTAGCGCCTGTCCCGCCCGGGACCGAGGTCGCATTGACATGCCCAGGCGAGACATGTCTGATAGTCGGAGGTGTCGCCGGTGATCCCACACTTCGAGCTCGGCGAGGAGTCGGCCGGTGCCGGAGCCGACATCGTCGTCGTGCGCGGAGAGATCCACCTCTCGACCGCGACGCGCTTCTGGGAACGCCTGAACGCCATCATCGAGGGCGGCAAGACGCGCCTCGTGCTCGACCTCAGCGCGGTCGAGTTCATCGACTCGACCGGCCTCAGCGTCCTGCTCAACGGGCTGCGCCTCGTCAACCAGCGCGACGGGAGCATGGCGCTCGTCTGCACGAATCCGACCGTGCTGCGGCTCTTTCAGATCACGAGCCTGGACTCGACGTTCGACATCTTCGGCGACCGCCCGGCGGCGCTCGCGCACGTCACGGGCGGCGGCGACGACGACGCTCAGCCCGCCGGCGGCAGCTCCGACGAGGCCCCGTAGGCGACGAGCGCCTCGGGCAGCACGACCGACCCGTCGTCGCGCTGGCCGTTCTCCAGCAGCGCGATGATCGTCCGCCCGACGGCGACGGCGGTGCCGTTGAGCGTGTGCAGGACCTCGGGGCGCCCGCTCTCGCCGCGCATCCGGATCTCCAGCCGCCGGGCCTGGAAGTCGGTCGTGTTCGAGGTCGACGTCAGCTCGCGGTAGCGGCCCTGGCCGGGCAGCCACGCCTCGATGTCGTACTTCTTCGCCGCGCTCGCGCCGAGGTCGTCGACCGCGATGTTCACGACCCGGTAGGGGATCCCGAGCTCGGCCATGATCTCCTCCTCGATCGACAGCAGCCGCTCGTGCTCCTCGGCGCCGCGATCGGGCTCGACGAACGAGAACATCTCGACCTTGTCGAACTGGTGGACGCGGAAGATCCCGCGCGTGTCCTTGCCGGCGGCGCCGGCCTCGCGGCGAAAGCACGGCGAGAAGCCCGCGTAGCGCAGCGGCAGGTCGCCGGCATCGAGGATCTCGCCCGCGTGCAGCGACGCGAGCGCGACCTCGCTCGTGCCCGCGAGGTAGAGATCGTCCTCGGGCAGGTGATAGATCTGCTGCTCGGTGTCGGGCAGGAAGCCCGTGCCGTAGAGCGCGTGCGCGCGCACGAGCACCGGCGGGATGACGGGCTCGAAGCCGTGGCCGCGCAGCTTCGTCAGGGCCCACTGGACGAGCGCGAGCTCGAGCATCGCCAGGTCGCCGCGCAGGTAGGCGAAGCGCGAGCCCGACAGGCGCGCGCCGCGCTCCATGTCGATCCGCTCGCCCGCGAGCTCGAGATGGTCGCGGCCGCGCCGGGTCGCGTCGCCGACGACCCGCAGCACGACGTCCGACGGCTCGGCGGCGGTCGGGTCGGGGAGGTTCGGGAGCGTCTGCAGCAGGGCCTGCAGCTCGGCCTCGGCCTGCCGCGCCTCCTCCGTGCGCGCCTTGACGGCCGCCGACAGCGTCTTGAGGTGCTCGAGCGTCCCGGACACGTCGCGGCCCTCGCGCTTGCCGGCCGCGACCTCCTCGGACGCCGCCTTCTGCTCGGCGCGCAGCGCCTCGGCGGCCTGCGTCGCCTCGCGCCAGCGGCGGTCGAGCTCGACGACGGCGTCGACGCGCTCGGCGAGCTCGGGGCCGCGCCGCGCGAGCGCCGCCCGGACCGCCTCGGGCTCCCGGCGGATCAGCCTGAGGTCCAGCATGAAGGAGGGCGGTTACCCGCCGGAGGCGGACTTCGTGCCGGCGTACTTCGCGACGAACTGCGCGACCGCCCGCGCCTCTTCGCCGGTGACGATGTTCTCCGGCATGATCGCGCCCGAGAAGCCGCCGTTGGCGATGGCGAACAGGACGTCGGGGACGTCCTCCTTGCGGAAGTCGAGGTTCGGCCCGTCGACGTTCTCGCGGTCGGCGACGTTCGTCGCCGAGCCCTGCGACCCGGCCGCCTCCAGGGTGTGGCAGCTCCCGCAACGGGCGGCGAAGAGGCGCGCGCCGTTGTTGTTCGAATCGCTCGCGGGAACCTTCACGCTCGACGAGCCGCAACCCGATGCGATGAGCGCCGCTGCGGCGAGGCAGGCGGCGATGACGAGGCGGCGGGCCATTGGCGGCGCAGATGATACGGAACAATCCCCCGGGCGATGTCCCGCTCGACCACCGCCGCCGCCGTGCTCGCCGCCGCCGCTCTCGTGCTCGCCGGCTGCGGCGGAGGCGCGCTCGTGCGCACCGATCGCCCCCAGCTGAAGGTCACGCTCGACGAGTACCGGATCGTCCCACAGAACGTCGAGGTGCAGGCCGGGCGGATGAAGTTCGTCGTGCGCAACGCCGGCCGGCTGACCCACAATCTCGTCATCCAGGTGCCCGAGGGCCCGGACGGAAACCCCGTGAACGTCGCGAAGGTCGACACGATGCAGCCGGGGCAGACGGCGCCGCCGATCAAGGTCACGCTGTCGCCCGGGGAGTACCGGCTCGTCTGCACGATCGCCAACCACGACGACCTCGGCCAGTTCGGCACGCTGAAGGTGGCGGGGTGAACGCCCGCGAGTACCGCGACGCGATCGGCCACTTCTGCACCGGCGTGACCGTCGTCACCGCCAGCGGCCCCGACGGCCCCGCGGGCCTGACGACGAACGCCGTGACGTCGCTGTCGCTGGACCCGCTGCTCCTGCTCGTGTGCTTCGAGCGCAACTCGCGCACGCTCGCGACGGTCCGCGTCGCGGAGCGCTTCGCCGTCAACATCCTGCGCGCGGGCGACGAGGACCTCGCCGAGGTCTTCGCGTCCAAGCGCGTCGGCCGCGAGAAGTTCGAGCGCGTGACGCACACCGAGGCACACGGGGTGCCGGTGCTCGACTCGGCGCTCGCGTGGATCGCGTGCTCGCTGCGCGAGCTGCACGACGGCGGCGACCACGTCATCGGCGTCGGCGAGGTCGTCGGGATGGGCACCGGCGAGGAGGGCCCGCCGCTCGTCTACTACCGCGGCCGCTACACGACGGTCGCACACGGCGAAGCGAAGACCTGACGGACCACTAGGATGCGGGCAACGGGGAAGTTTGCCGCACGTTGGGCTCACGACGTCGGAGGTTCAATGCTCGCTCCACGATCTCTCCTCGCCGCATCCGGGGCGGCCACGCTCGCTGCGGCCATGGGGCTCCCATCCCCGGCGCAGGCGGCGACGATCACGTCCACGGTGCCGTGCGTCGCGAGCCTCGGCATCGGCGTGGCGCCGACGCTGCGCCTCGCCGGCACGGGCTTCACGCCCAACGCGCCTGTCGCGATCCGGACGTCGAGCCCCTCCAAGCCGTCGCCGCGGCCGCTGACGACGGTGACCGCCAACCCGCTCGGCGCCTTCACGACCGCCGTCGACCCGCCGCCCTTCAACTCCGAATCCACGCTCGACCAGTCCTTCAAGCTCCTCGCGGTCGACACCGCGAACCCCGCCACGACCGCCTCGTCGACCTATCGCCAGGTCCGCTTCGGCTTCGACGCCAGGCCGAGCACCGGCCGCCCCGGCCGCACCGTGACGTACACCGCGCGCGGCTTCCTGCCGGGCGGCGGGCCCGTCTACGCGCATTTCCGCTTCGGCGGCAAGACGCGCCGCAGCGTCCGCATCGGCGCCCCGAGCAGCCCATGCGGCATCGCCTCGCGGCGGATGCGGCTGCTGCCGACGAAGACGCGCTTCGGCACATGGACGATCTACATGGACCAGAGGCCGGTGTTCAACAAGGACACCGCGCTGCAGGCGCAGGGCTCGCTGACGATCACGCGGACGCTGACCGGCGGCTAGCGCTACACGATCAGCGCCGCGCGCAGGGACAGGAACGCGACGACGAGCGCGGCGAGCGCCATGACGCCCATCTCGCGGCGGACGATCGCCAGGACGACCGAGCGCTGCTCGGCGTCCGGCAGCGCACCGACGGCCTGGGCGTCGGGCAGGTCGCGGTTCTCGAGCACCTGCTCGGCGGACACGATGCGCAGCTGCTCGGCGACGAACCCGATCGCGACGGGCAGCGCCGCGTAGAGCCAGTACAGCCCGTCGGCCGGGTCGTAGCCGGAGATCGCGAGGACGCCGGCGACCGCCGCCTGCACGCCCGCGACGATCTGCGCCGCCCGCAGCAGCGGCCAGGCCGCCTCGCCGGGCTCCACGCGCCACCAGCGCCAGCCGGCGAACGCGGCGGCGACGGCGTTGACGGCCAGGGCCGCGAGCGCCGCGACCTCGGCGATGGTCGTCTCAGCCACCGGGGTACGCTGGATCGCAGGACATTGGTGATAGAAAGACACTCGTGCTCACGAGCTATCTGCCCGCAGTCGTCTTCGTCGCCCTCGGCGGGGTCGTCGGCATCACGTTCGCGGTGCTCAACCAGCTCTTCGGCCCGCGGCGCGACATCCCGAGCAAGAGCGATCCGTACGAGTGCGGGCTGCCCTCCGAGGTCCGGCAGGGGTTCCGCTTCGGGATCAGCTTCTACCTCATCGCGATGCTGTTCATCCTCTTCGACATCGAGGTCATCTTCCTCTATCCGGTGGCCATCCAGCTCAAGGCCTTCGGGACCTTCGCGCTCGTCGAGATCGCCGTCTTCATCGCGCTGCTGATGGCCGCGCTCGTCTACGTCTGGCGACGGGGTGCGCTGGAATGGCGGTGAAGCGCGAGAAGCTCGTGGGTCCCGACGGTGGCGAGCTGTCGAGCGACAGCGAGGATTTCCGCATCCGCCAGCTGCGCGCGCGCGACATGCTGCGCGGCGACCTCGAGGGCGAGGATCTGCAGAAGTACATGGAGGAGCGGGTGCTGACGACGACGATGGACAAGGCCGTCGCCTGGGCGCGCTCCAATGCGCTGTTCCCGGCGACCTTCGGCCTGGCCTGCTGCGCGATCGAGATGATGTCGATCGTCGCCGCGCGCGTCGACGTCGCGCGCTTCGGCTTCGAGGCCTTCCGCGCCTCGCCGCGCCAGGCCGACCTGCTCATCCTCTCCGGCCGCGTCTCGATCAAGATGGCGCCGGTCGTGCGGCGCATCTACGACCAGATGCTCGAGCCGAAGTGGGCGATCGCGATGGGCGCCTGCTCGAGCTCGATGGGCGTCTTCAACAACTACGCGATCGTGCCCGCCGACAAGTTCATGCCGGTCGACGTCCACGTGCCCGGCTGCCCGCCGCGGCCGGAGGCGCTCATGCACGGGATCCTGAAGCTCCGCAAGATGATCCTGGAGGACCCCGACATGGGCTGGCGCGAGGGCTACGGCGCGCGCGGCACCGAGGAGGTCGTGCTCTCCGGCGATCCCGATCAGGACACCGCCGTCAACGTCTTCGTCCCCGGACACAACACGACGAATGCCTGACGCCGTCGGCCTCGAGCTCCTCGCCGAGGAGCTGCGCGAGGCCGAAGCAGGCTCGGTCCTCGACACGCTCTACTTCCGCGACAAGGGCGTGCTCATCGTCAGCCCGCCGTCGATCCGGCCGGCGCTCGAGCACCTGCGCGGCAAGGGCTTCGACGCGCTGATGTCCGTGCACGGCGTCGACTACCACCCCGACGAGCCGCGCCTCGGCGTCCACTACGAGCTGCTCGACATGGGCGCGCTGGACCGCCTGACCGTGAAGCTCCGCGTGCCGACCGACCACCCCGTCGTGCCCTCCGTCACGCCCGACTGGCCGACCGCCGACCACCAGGAGCGCGAGATCTACGACATGTTCGGGGTCATCTTCGAGGGCCACCCGAACCTGCGGCGGATCCTCATGCCCGAGGACTACGAGGGCCACCCGCAGCGCCGCGACTTCCCGATCGGCGGCGAGCCCGTGATGTTCACGATCGACGAGAGCGACGGGAGGGCGTACACGCAGTGAGCACGGACGTCACCCCGACCCCCTCGGATTACCGCCGCCTGGAGGAGTCGATCACGATGGCGCCGGTCGAGCGCCTCGGGACCGACGAGCTCGACCAGGAGCTGCTGACGCTCAACATGGGCCCGCACCATCCCGCCACGCACGGGGTGCTGCGCCTACTCGTGACGCTCGACGGCGAGGTCGTGCGCGATCTCAAGCCGATCATCGGCTACGTCCACACCGGCATCGAGAAGACCGCCGAGGACAAGAGCTACTGGAAGGCGATCCCGGTCGTCGAGCGGATGGACTACCTCGCCTACTACTTCAACGCCATGGCGTTCTGCGGCGCGACGGAGACGCTGCTGGAGGTCGAGGTCCCGCCGCGCGCGCAGTACCTGCGCGTCATCCACATGGAGCTCAACCGCATCATGAGCCACCTCGTGTGGCTCGGGACGAGCGCCCTGGACCTCGGCGCGATGTCGATGTTCTGGTACTGCTTCCGCGACCGCGAGACGATCCTCGACCTCTTCGAGCAGAGCTCCGGTCAGCGCATGCACACGCGCTACATCCAGGTCGGCGGCGTCGCGGACGACATCCCGCACGGCTGGGAGCAGAAGTGCCGCGAGTTCACCGCCGAGATGCCCGGGCGCGTGGACCAGTACAACGACCTGCTCGCGAACAACGAGATCGTCCTGCAGCGCCTGCGCGGCGTCTGCCCGCTCGCCGAGTCAGAGCTGCTGAAGCTCGGCGTCACCGGGCCGCTGCTGCGCGCCGCCGGCAACCCCTGGGACCTGCGCAAGGCCATGCCCTACAGCTCCTACGACCACTTCGACTTCAAGATCCCGGTCGGCACCGAGGGCGACAACTGGGACCGCTTCGCCGTCCGCGTCCAGGAGATCAAGGAGTCGGTGAAGATCATCGACCAGGCGCTCGACGGGCTGCCCGAGGGCGCCTGGATCACCGACGA
Organism: uncultured Actinomycetes bacterium; assembly: GCA_963797025.1. Lineage (GTDB taxonomy): Bacteria > Actinomycetota > Thermoleophilia > Solirubrobacterales > Solirubrobacteraceae > CADCVQ01. The sequence goes on along the minus strand of CAWCNU010000004.1, from coordinate 1,229,619 downwards.
CCGCAAGGTCGCGCTGCCGCCGCGTCATGAGCTCGCGACGTCGATGGAGGCGCTCATCCACCACTTCAAGCTCGTGACGGAGGGCTTCCGCGTCCCGCCCGGCGAGGTCTACTACCCGATCGAGTCCCCGCGCGGGGAGCTCGGCTGCTTCGTGCGCTCCGACGGGTCCTCCAAGCCCGCGCGCGTGCACATGCGCGACCCGTCGTTCGTGAACCTCCAGGCGACGGCCCCGATGACGGAGGGCTCCTACATCGCCGACCTCATCGCCACGCTCGCGATGCTCGACCCCGTCCTCGGAGGCATCGACCGGTGACATCGGGTCATTGCTCGTCCACCGTTCGCGGCAACGAAGATCGGAGCTACTCGCGATGATCGGCCGGCGCAAGAAGGCCGCCGAGGCGGCCGTGCTCGTGCCGCCGCCCGAGCGCGGCCGCGACGCGCCGGCGCCGCCGCCGCAGCGCTCCGTGCCCCGCTTCGGCCACGGCTCGCGCGTCCCCGGCTGGGACGACGCCGTCGACCTCACGAAGGACCCGTCGGAGGTCCCGGACCCCGCCACGACGCCGGTGCCGGCGCAGCTGCGCGCCGAGATCGAGGCGCACATGGCGAAGTACCCCGACTTCCGCAGCGCGGCGATCCCTGCGCTCGCCGCAGCCCAGCGCCATCACGGCTGGTGCTCGCCGGAGGCGATCGAGCAGGCCGCCTGCGTCATGCGCCTGACGCCTGGCTACCTCATCGCCGTCGCGTCCTTCTACGACATGCTCGAGACGCGCCCCGTCGGAAGACATTCGGTCTACATCTGCACGAACATCTCCTGCTCGCTGTGCGGCGCCGACGAGCTCATGGCGCGGATGCTCGAGGAGACCGACGGCGACCCGGACTTCAACGTCCGCTCGTTCGAGTGCCTCGGCGCGTGCGACATCGCCCCGATGGCGTCCGTCGACGGCGTCTACGTCGGGCCGATCGACCTCGACGAGGTGCCAAAGCTCGTCGGGCAGATCCGCGAGGGCCTGCCGCCGCTGCCCAACAAGCAGCTGCGCCTGCGCAAGAGCACCGACCCCAACGCCGCGCGCGCCATGCCGGAGCAGCCGTCATGACCGAGCCGATCCTCTTCGCCGGCATCGACGAGCCGGGCCTGCACACGATCGACGTCTACAAGCGCCGCGGCGGCTACGAGGCGCTGCGCAGGGTCCTGACGTCGATGACGCCCGACGAGGTCACCGAGGAGCTCATGGCCTCCGGCCTGCGCGGCCGCGGCGGCGCCGGCTTCCCGAGCGGCAAGAAGATCTCCTTCATCCCGAAGGTCGACGTCGACAAGTACCTCGTCTGCAACGCCGACGAGTCCGAGCCGGGCACCTTCAAGGACCGCGAGCTCATGCAGAAGAGCCCGCACATGCTCATCGAGGGCATCGTCATCGGCGCCTACGCCGCGGGCGCCAACCGCTCGTTCATCTACATCCGCGGCGAGTACGTCGAGCAGGCCGACATCATCGACGCCGCGCTGCTGGAGGCCGAGGCGGCGGGCTACCTCGGGACGGACGTCCTCGGCTCGGGCTTCGACCTCTCGCTCGTCCTGCACCGCGGCGCCGGCGCCTACATCTGCGGCGAGGAGACCGGACTGCTGGACTCGCTGGAGGGCAAGCGCGGCAACCCGCGCCTGAAGCCGCCGTTCCCGGCCAACCAGGGCCTCTACCAGGGCCCGACGGTCATCAACAACGTCGAGACGCTCGCGACGATGCCGCACATCATCCTCATGGGCGGCGCGGAGTACGCGAAGATCGGCACGGAGACGTCGGCCGGCACGAAGCTCGTCTCGGTCAGCGGCAACGTCCAGCGGCCGGGCAACTACGAGGTCGAGCTCGGCACGCCGTCGCGCGAGATCATCTACGACCTCGCCGGCGGCCCGCCCGAGGGCCGCAGGGTGAAGTTCTGGTTCCCCGGCGGCTCGTCTGCGCCGGTGCTGCTCGAGTCCGACCTCGACCTGCCCTACGACTTCAACACGCTCGCGCAGGCCGGCTCGATGCTCGGCTCGGGCGCGATCATCGTCGTCGACGACTCCGTGCCGGTCGTCGACGTCGCGCTGAAGCTCGCGAAGTTCTACCGCCACGAGTCCTGCGGCAAGTGCACGCCGTGCCGCGAGGGCACGCGCTGGACGGTCTCGATGCTCGAGCGCGTCGACGCCGGCCTCGCGACGCCGATGGACCTCGACATCATGGCCTCCGTCCAGGAGCAGATCATCGGCAACTGCCTCTGCGTCCTCGGCGACGCGATGGCGATGCCGATCGGCTCGATGGTCGCGAAGTTCCGCCAGGAGTTCGAGGACCACATCGAGGCCGCGCGGGCGCGCAACCCGTTCGGCGGCGAGGAGCCGCCGGACCCGCCGCCGCCGATCGTGCAGGGAGCCGTGAGTGCCTAGGCCCGTCAAGGAGACGATCTCCTTCTCGATCGACGGTCTCGAGGTCCAGGCTCCGGCGGGGATGATGCTCGTCGACGCCGCGAAGTACGGCGACGTCGAGATCCCGGTCTTCTGCTACGAGCCCAAGCTCGGACAGCCCGTCGGCGCCTGCCGGATGTGCCTCGTCGAGATCGAGGGCATCCCGAAGCTCCAGACGGCCTGCTCGACCCCGGTCCGCGACGGCATGGCGGTCTTCACGCAGACCGATCGCGTCAAGGAGGCCCAGCAGGCGATCGTCGAGTTCCTGCTCATCAACCACCCGCTGGACTGCCCGGTCTGCGACAAGGGCGGGGAGTGCCCGCTGCAGGACATCTCGTTCGGCTGGGGCCCGGGCCGCTCGCGCTTCATCGAGCCCAAGCGCCACTTCGTCAAGCCGCTGGAGCTCTCGCCGCTCATCGCGATCGACCGCGAGCGCTGCATCCTCTGCTACCGCTGCGTGCGCTTCAGCCAGGAGATCGCCGAGGACTACCAGCTCGTCCTCCAGGAGCGCGGCGCGCACACGTTCGTCTCGACGTTCGACGGCCATCCGTACGTCGCCCCGTTCAGCGGCAACATCATCGAGCTCTGCCCGGTCGGCGCGCTGACGTCGCAGCCCTACCGCTTCCGCGCGCGCCCGTGGGACATCGAGGGCTCGGGCTCGGTCTGCACGCTGTGCCCGGCGCAGTGCAACGTCGAGTTCACGGTCCGCGACGAGCGCGTCCTGCGCGTCCTCGCGCGCGACCACGACGACGTCGACGACGGCTGGCTCTGCGACAAGGGCCGCTTCGCCTACCAGTCCGTCCACGTCGACGAGCGCATCTCGCACCCGCACCTGCGCGTCGACGGCGAGCTCGTGCCGTGCAGCTGGGAGCGCGCGCTGGACGCCGCGGCGGCGGGGCTCGAGGCGGCCGGCGCGTCCACCGGCGCGATCGCCGGCGGCGAGACGACGAACGAGGAGGGCTTCCTGCTCGCCCACCTCATGCGCGCCGGGCTGGGCTCGGAGAACCTCGACTCGCGCACCGGCGGCTCGCTGCCGCGCGAGCTGCACGCGGCGCTGCACGCGCCCGCGCTGCAGGCGACGGTCCCGGACCTCGAGTTCGCGCACGCCGTGCTCGTGCTCGACTGCGAGCCGGTGGACGACGCGCCGGTGCTCGACCTGCGCATCCGCAAGGGCGTGCGCCGCAACAAGGTGAAGCTCGCCGTCGCGACGAGCCGCCCGTCCTCGCTGGACACCAACGCCGCCGCGGTCGCGCGCTTCGCGCCCGGCGCGGGCGAGGCGTTCTGCGCCGCGCTGAACGCCGCGCTCGGCGGGGGCGGAATGCTCGAGGAGCTCGCGGAGGCCGCGGGCGCCGACGCCGCCGAGGTCGGCGCGCTCGCGGCGCTGCTGTCCGAAGCCGGCGAGGACGTCGTGGTCGTCTACGGCGAGCGCCTGACGCACGGCGCGCGCGGCGAGCACGCGGCGCGGGCGCTGCTGAACGTCGCCAGGCGCCTCGTCACGCCGGGCCACCACGGCGCGGGCCTGCTCGAGCTGCCGGCGGGCACCAACGGCCGCGGCCTGCGCGAGGTCGGCGTCCTGCCGAACGCCGGCCCGGGGCTCACGCCGGTCAACGACCCGGGCCTCGACAGCGCGGCGATCGGCGCCGCCGCCGCGGCCGGCGAGCTGCAGGCGCTCTACCTCCTGCACGTCGACCCGCTGCGCGACCTGCCGAGCCGCGGCACCTGGGAGCGGGCGCTCTCGACCGCCACGACCGTCGTCGCCCACGCCGACTTCCTCACCGAGGGCCTCTTCGAGCACGCGACCGTCATCTTCCCGTCGGAGTCCTACGCCGAGAAGGAGGGGACGATCACCCACCCCGACGGGCGGGTGCAGCGCCTGCGCCCCGCGATCGCCCGGCCCGGGGACGTGCGCAGCGAGTGGAGCGTGCTCGCCGATCTCTCGCGCCGCCTCGGCCACGAGCCCGGCGTCACGACGGGGCCGATGGCCTCGCAGGTCCTCTTCGACGCGATCGGGTTCCTCGACGGCCTGACGCTCGACGCGATCGGCGGGCGCGGCGTGCGCTGGCCGGCGACCGCGGCGGCCGCGAAGTGGCCCGAGGCCGACCTCGGGCCCTTCGGCCTCGAGGCGCCGCCCCACGCGCCGACCCCGAACGGCTCGCTGCGGCTCGGCACGTTCCGCTCGATCTGGGCCGCGCCCGAGGTCGAGCTCTCGCCGGCGCTGAAGTTCCTGCGCCAGCGCCAGCGCGCGGAGCTCTCGCCCGCCGACGCCGCGCGCCTGGGCGTCGCACACGGCGACCGCGTGACGGTCGGCTCGAACGGATCGCGGGTGCACGCCGTCGCGACGCTGCGAGCCGCCGTGCCCGAGGGCTCGGTCTTCCTCGAGACCGGTCTCGGAGAGGACAGCGCGTCGAGCCTGGACGCGGGCCTCGTCGAGGTGTCGCCCGAGTGATCCCGATCCTCGCCGACGTCGGCTACGCCGAGCCGTGGTACGTCCAGATCCTCAAGTCGGTCGTGCTCTTCGCGATCGCCGTGCAGATCGTGCCGATCGTCCTGCTCGCCGAGCGCAAGCTCCTCGGCCGCTTCCAGCACCGCTACGGCCCCAACCGCGTCGGCCCGTTCGGCATGGCGCAGCCGCTGGCGGACATCATCAAGCTCGCGACGAAGGAGCCCTTCCAGCCCGCGACGGCGATCGGCTTCCTCTACACGCTCGCGCCGATCATCTCGTTGCTCACGGCGCTGGCGGCGTTCGCGATCCTGCCCTTCGGCGACGTCGCGAACATCTTCGGCCAGGACGTCGGGCTCTACGGCATCGACGTCGGGATCGGCGTCCTCTACGTCTTCGCCTTCGGCGCGATCGCCTTCTACGGGCTCATGCTCGGCGGCTGGGCGAGCGGGTCGAAGTACTCGTTCCTCGGCGCGATGCGCGCGGCCGCGCAGCTCATCTCCTACGAGGTCGCGATGGGCCTGTCGCTCGTCGGCGTGCTCATGACGGCGGGCACGCTGTCGCTGACGGGGATCGTCCATGCGCAGGAGGGCATGTGGTACATCGTGCCGCAGTTCGTCGGCTTCCTGATCTTCCTCGTCGCCGGCTTCGCGGAGACCAACCGCGCGCCGTTCGACCTTCCCGAGGCCGACGCCGAGCTCGTCGCGGGCTACAACACCGAGTACGGCGGCGCGAAGTTCGCGTCCTACTTCTTCGCGGAGTACGTGAACATCCTCGTCGTCTCGGGGGTCGCGGTGACGATGTTCCTCGGCGGCTGGATGCTGCCGTTCGGGATCGACCCGCCCGGCTTCGTGGACCCGTTCGTCGTCTTCGGCAAGATCTTCGTATTCGTGTTCCTCTTCGTCTGGATCCGCGCGACGCTCCCGCGCCTGCGCTATGACCAGCTCATGAGCTTCGGCTGGAAGGTGCTGCTTCCCTTGGCAACGATCAACGCCCTCGTGACGGCCGTCGTCGTCGTGGCGACCTCATGACGGGCCGCTGGGATCCCGGTGACGACGCCGTCGCCGTCCAGCGCGCGCCGCACCCCGGCGGCGCCGGCAGCGCGTACCGGGCGTTCGGCGAGACGCTGCGCGGCCTGAAGACGACGATGGCGCGCGTCTTCGAGGGGCCGAAGGTCATCCAGTACCCCGAGGAGAAGGTCCCGGTCTACCCGCGCTTCCGCGGCCGCCACCGGCTGCACCGCTTCGAGGACACGGGCCTGGAGAAATGCGTCGGCTGCTCGCTGTGCGCGGCCGCCTGCCCGGCCGACTGCATCCGCGTCGTCGCCGCCGAGAACACGCCCGAGCACCGCATCAGCGCCGGCGAGCGCTACGCGGCCGTCTACGAGATCAACCTCGCGCGCTGCATCTTCTGCGGCTACTGCGAGGTCGCCTGCCCGTTCGACGCGATCACGATGGGCCACGACTACGAGATGTCCGACTACAACCGCTCGGACCTCATCTTCACGAAGGAGATGCTGCTCGAGGAGCCGCTGGAGCGCACGCCGCTGCGGCGCGAGGGCGAGTAGGCCGGCCCGTCCGGCGGCGCCTCAGCGCCGCCGGACGATGATCGTGTTCGTGCTGCGCCGGCCGCCCGCGCTGAGCGTGACCTTCAGCCGGATCGTCCTGCCGCTGCCGCGGACCGGGACGCGGATGCTGCGCGTCCGGGTGTCGACCGCGAAGCGGCGGCCGCCGGCGCCGAGCGTCGCCGGCTGCGTGGCGGCGACCGTGAGCACCGCGCTGCGCGCGGTCCGCGAGATCGACCGCGCGGTGGCGCGCACGAAGAACGGCGTCGTCGCCTTCACGCGCACCGCGACCGAGTCCGCGCCGGTGCTGCCGCCGCGCCCGGTCGCCTCGAGGCGGATGCTCCGGGCACCCGCCGGCAGCGCCGCGGTGATCGTCGCCCCGCGCCCGAGCAGCTTTCCGCCCGCGCGCCAGACGAGCCGGCGGCCGGTGATCGGGACGCCGCGGTCGTCGGCGGCGGCGCCGCGCAGGCGCAGCGTGCCGCCCGCGTCGACGGTCTGGCGGGCGCCGGGCTCGAGGATCTCGACCCGCGGGCGGCGCGGCACGACCTCGAAGCGGGCCGACGTCACGACGGTCTCGTTGAAGCCGTCGCTCACGCGCAGGCGCAGCCGCGCCCGCCGGGAGGAGCGCAGCAGGTCGGTCGGCACCCGCGCGGAGCTCTCGGTCCCGGGCCCCGCCCACACGTTGTAGAACGTGCGCCCGCCATCGTCGGAGAAGTCCAGCGTGACCTCGGTCCTGTCGCCGTCGGCGTCTGACAGCTTCCAGCGGACGGTCGTGTTGCGGCCGGTGCCCAGGCGCGCGCCGCGGCGCGGCGCCACGATGCTCGCCACCGGCGCCGCCGCGCTCGCCGCGCGCGTCGCCACGACGGCGCCGGCGGGGTCGACGAGCTCGACGCGGGCGACGCCCTCGGGCCGGATCTGCGCCTCGAGCAGCGGCGCGCCCGGGTTGTCGGCGGCCGCCGCGGTGCCCGTGATGACGCCGAACGGCACGGTCTGGATGACGTTTCCGGCGCTGTTGCGCGCGACGAGGGTGAAGCCCGAGGGGGCCGCGGCCTGCGGCGTGAACAGCGGCGTCTGCCCGACCCGGATGAACTGCGGATTCGGGAGGGTGATCGCCTGGATGACCATCGTGTTCCTGACCCGGCCGAGCGCCTTGATCGGGCGCTGCTCCGGCGGCGTCTCGCCGAGCGCCACGTTCCAGTTGTGAGCAGAGATCCAGTGCCGCGGGTCGCCGGAGTTGATCCCGCAGTAGCTCATGAGGTCGTACGCCGGGCTGGCTGCGGTGTCGGCGATGATCCGGTACGGCCCGCCGAACTGGCCCGAGCCGGGCGTCGTATCGATCCCGACGGAGTCCATCCGCCCCTGTGGCACCGGCCACGGCACGCTGTCGGGGTTGGGTCCGGTCGTCGGCCCCGCGCCGCACTCGGGGGCCGCGTGCTTGAAGCCGAGCAGGTGGAAGACCTCGTGCGCGATCGAGGTGACCGGGCGCCACAGAGCTGCGCTGTTGGGGAGCGTCGAGCCGTTGACGACCGACGTGTGGCCGATCGTGACCCCGCCGTTGACGTTTCCGACGTTGTAGACGCCGACCGTCCCGAGCCCGGGGCGGCCGATGTCCATGTCGAACTGGTCGGCAGGCTCCCAGATGCCGTTGTCGCTGGCGAACCGCACCGCGCGGTAGCGCGGCCAGTCCGCGCCCGTGTCACGGTTGTCGAGGAAGTGCAGCGGCACCGGCGAGAGCGCCATGAGCTTCTCGAAGACCTTCTCGACGGGTGGGGCGACCGACGTGATCGAGGTGACCGTGCCGTTCGGGTCGCCGCCCGCATGGAAGACCACGAGCTGGTGCAGGGCGCTGATCGCGGCCGCCGGCGGCGGATCGCGGAACGCGATGCCGTTGAGCAGACGCTCGCCGGTGGACCCGCAGGCGGTGCGGACGCACAGCACCGATCCGACCCGCGGCTCGTCCCCCGTGGCGAGCGTGTCGTTCGCGGCCGCAAGCGGCGTCGCGCGGAGGTTCAGCGAGCCGAGCGTCCAGTCTTCGGGCAGGACGAACGTGAACGGCCCGTCCGAGGAGTTGCGCTCGGACTCGCTGAAGCCGGCGTTGTTGATCGGCATCCCCTGGCCGCTCGGCGCGTACTCCGCAAACAGCGGGCTGCCCGGGAGCGGGCGGCCGGCGCCATCGGTGCCGAACAGCGCCATTCCCATGTCCGGCTTGAATGCGTTCGCGCCTCGGAACGGCTCGCCGATGAGGTCGGCGAAGACCCGGACGACGGTCTTCTTGCGCTTGACGAGCACCACGCCGTTGTAGGTCTGAAAGCGCGGCTGCGTCTTCGTCTGCACCGCCTGCGTGATCTCGATGCCCTCGAGCCTCGCGGCGAGCTCGGACTGCACGAGCAGGTCGATGTTGAGGCTCCGTGCCGTCGGGCCCGCCCCGGCATCCACGGGAGTCGCCGTGATGGTGATCGGGTCGTGGAAGGCGAAGGCATCGGCCGCCGCGCGCACGGTCAGCGTCGCGGTGTCGCTCACGCCCTCGAGGACGGGCGGGACGAAGGACGCCGTGACGCCGGGCGGCAGCCCGCTGACCGCGAGCGCCACGGTCCCGTTGGACGTCGCGTTGCGCGTGGCGACGACGCGCAGCGAGGACTCGCGGCCGGGGGCGACGGTCAGCGTCGAGAACTCGTCGGCTCCGCCACCGAAGCCGAGCGTGAAGTCCGGCGCGACCGCCGGCGCCGGTGGGGGCGCGGGTGGCGCGGTGACCGGCGGCGTGGCGGGCGGGACCGGCGGCAGGGCCCCGACCTGCAGGATGATCCCGTCGGAGCCGGGGAACGTCGTCGAGAACGGGATCGAGCTGAACGTCCCGCTGAGGCGCACCGTGCCGTTGCCGTCGTCGGCGGGCAGGTCGAGCGCGCCGACGACGTCGCTGCCGGCGACGGAGAACTCCGCGTCGCCGCTGAGGCGCGTGACGACGGTGCCCGGCGGGAAGTGCAGCGTCGACGCGATCGAGGCGAGGTGCAGGACCGGGTCGGTGACGGGGTTCGCGAACTGCAGCGTGTAGGAGTTGCCCGACGCGCCGATGAACTGGATCGCGTCGCTCGCCGCCAGCGGCGGCGTGAAGTCGGCGCGGTTGAAGAACGTCGAGCTGCCGTCGACGGTGCTGCCCGGGGGCGGCGAGACCGTCGTGCCCGACAGCGAGACGGCCGACCCGTGCAGCGTCCCGCTCGCGACGTTCCCGGCGACGGAGGTCCAGTCGGTGAAGTCCTGCGCGGACTGCGCGTGGGCGACCTGGGCCGGCACGGCAAGCGCGGCGAGCGCGGCGACGGCTGTGAGCATCCTCCTCATCGGGCTTCTCCTTGGGTCCTCCTGCGATGTGAGGACGATCCTGGCCGCGCCCGCCCCGCGTCGCTACGGGAGCGACCCTGGACCCGACCCTGGTTTTTCGCGGGTAGGGTTCGCGCACGCAGCGTCCCGCGACACTCGGCTCCGCCCCTGTGCTCCCGCTCGTCGCGCGGGAGGGCGAGACGGCGCGCGTGGAGGCGGCACTCGCGCTCGCGCGGTCGGGCACCGGCAGCACGCTGCTCATCGAGGGACCGCCGGGGATCGGCAAGACGAGCCTGCTCGCGGCCGCCCGCCGCCGGGCCGCCGACGACGCGATGGCCGTGCTCGACGCGCGGGCGACGCCGCTGGAGCGCGACTTCCCGATGGGAGTCGTGCGCCAGTGCCTCGAGCCGGCGCTGCGCGCCGAGGATGACCCGCAGGGGCTGCTGGCGGGCGCCGCGGGGCTGTCGGAGAGCGTCGTGCTCGGGGTGCCGGCGGCCGACGGCGCCGCCATCGCCGGCGTCCTGCACGGCCTGTACTGGCTGACGGCGAACCTCGCCGAGCGCCGGCCCCTGCTGCTCGCCGTCGACGACGCGCACGACGCCGACGAGCCGTCGCTGCGCTTTCTCGCCTACCTCGCGCGGCGGATCGAGTCGCTGCCCGTGGCGCTCGTGATCTGCGCGCGCAGCGAGGAGGCCGCCGCGGCACCGGAGGCGCTGGCGGCGATCCGAACCGACCCGGCGACGGACATGCTCGCGCCGCAGCCGCTGTCGGTCGCGGGCGTCGACGCGCTGCTGTGCGCCGCGGACGGCGGCCCGGTGGCGCGCGAGTTCGCCCAGGCCTGTCACGACGCCACCGGCGGCAACCCGCTGCTGCTCGGCGAGCTCGTCCGCGCGCTGCGCGGCGACGGCGTGCCGTTCACCGCCGCGGGCGCCGCGCGCGTCACCGAGGTCACGCCGCCGACGGTCGCCCGCCGCGTCGGCGCGACGCTCGACGCCCTCGGAACCCACGCGCGCGAGCTGGCGCGCGCGGTCGCCGTCCTCGGCGAGGACGCCACGCTCGAGCTCAGCGCGAAGCTCGCCGAGATCTCCCTCGCACAGGCGGTCGGCCTCACGCCCGAGCTCGCGCGCGCGGGGATCCTCGACGACGCGACGCCGCTGCGCTTCCGCCACCCGATCCTCGCCAGCGCCGTGCGCGCGGGCCATTTCGCCGCCCAGCGCGGCGCCATGCACGCCCGCGCGGCCGACCTCCTGCGCGCACGGGGCGCGGCGCCCGAGCGGCTGGCGCTCCAGCTCCTGCACGCGCCGCCGTCCGGCGACGCCGGCGTGGCCGGCGAGCTCGTGGCGGCGGCCGCCGGCGCCCGCGCCCGCGGCGCGCCGCGCACCGCGGCGACGCTGCTCGCGCGTGCGCTGGAGGAGCCGCTCGAGCGGGCGGCCCGCGCCGGCCTGCTGCTCGAGCTCGGGCTTGCCCGCCACGCCTCCGGGGAGACCGCGGCCGGGGCAGAGCGGCTGCGCGAGGCCGCCCGCAGCGACGGCGACGCGCTCGTGCGCGGGCGCGCGCTGCTCGCGCTCACCCAGGCCAGCCCGTACGACGCGCCCACGCAGGCGGCGCTGAGCCCGCTCGTCGCGGCCGTCCTGCCCGAGCTCGAGCGCCGCGAGCCCGACCTCGCGCTGCGCCTCGGGACCCTCAACGCGCTCATGGGCCGTCCCGGCCCCGAGCTCGACGCCGCGGTGCAGCGCTGCCGCACGCTGCGCGGCGACACCCCGGGCGAGGCGCTCGCGATCGCCTACGCGCTCATGCCGCTCATCCGCGACGGTGCCGGCGCGCACGAGATCGCCGGCGCCGCCGAGCGCGCGGCACAGCAGGCGCCGCTCCTGCTCCAGGAGGGCGCCGGTGCGGTCGTCGTCGTCGGCATCGTGCTCGCGCTGCGCTGGACCGACCGGCTCGACAGCGCGGCGCGCCTGCTCGATCGCGTCATCGCGAGCGCCCGCCAGCGCGGCTCGACCGCCGACTTCGCGATCGCGCTGAGCCACCGCGCGTGGGTGCACCGCCGCGCGGGCCGCCTGCGCGATGCCGAGGCCGACGCCCGCGGCGCGCTCGCCGCGGGGGTCGATCGCGGGTCGCTCTACGCCGGCCCGCCGGGCGTCATCCCGCTCATCGGCTGCCTCGTCGACGCCGGCCGCACGGGCGAGGCCGAGCACGAGCTGGCCGCGGCCGGCGCCGACGGCGCGCTGCCGGCCGACCCGACGATGACGCCGCTGCTGCTCGAGCGGATGCGGCTGCGCGCCGCGCGGGGCGAGCACCTCCTGGCGGCAGCCGACTGGGAGGAGGCGGTCCGCCGGGCGCAGCGCCTGTTCGGGATCAACCCGGCGTGGATCGAGGACCTCACCGCCGCCGCGGCCGTCCGGCACGCGCTCGGCGAGCAGGCCGCGGCGCGCGAGCTCGCCGACGAGGCGCTACGGCTCGCCCGGCGCTGGGACACGCCCGGCAGCCTCGGCCAGGCGCTGCACGCGAGCGCCCGCGCCGGCCCGAGCGAGCAGCGCGAGGCGACGCTGCGCGAGGCGATCGAGCACCTCTCGAGCTCCCCCGCGCGCCTCGAGCTCGCGCGCGCGCTCGTGTCGCTCGGCGAGGTCCTGCGGCGGGGCAACCGGCGCGCCGAGAGCCGCGAGCCGCTGCGCGAGGGCTACGGCATCGCGCGCGAGTGCGGCGCCGACGGGCTGGCCGAGGCCGCGCGGGCGGAGCTGCGCGCGACCGGGATCCGGGTGCGCCGGCAGGAGCTGACCGGCGTCGACGCGCTGACGCCGAGCGAGCGGCGGATCGCGGAGCTCGCGGCGGCCGGGGCGACGAACGCCGAGCTCGCGCAGGCGCTGTTTCTCACGGTGAAGACCATCGAGATGCACCTCACGTCCGTGTACCGCAAGCTCGGGCTGCGGTCGCGCCGCGAGCTGCCCGCGGCGCTCGGCGGCGGCTGAGCTACGGATCTTCGCGCGACGGCGGTGCGTCCGGGTGGCCGCGCGGCAGCTCGGCCCCGGAGGCGGAATCGGCCGGGTCCCACATCTGCTCCATCGCCGAGATCTCGCGCTCGCGATGCCACTGGAGCTCGAGGTCGTTGTCGTGGTTCCAGCGCGTCTGGTGGATGAACATGTAGACGTGGTCGGCAGAGATCGGCGCGGTGAAGTCGCCGAGGCGATCGATGAACTCCGCCCGCCGGCGGCCGAAGTCGTCCTCGAGGCGCAGCGACCAGCCCTGCTGCGCCGGCGAGCCGAGCTCGTTGCCCGCCTCGTCGAGCAGGACGCGCTGCGCGGCGCCCGCCGGCAGGCCGGCGAATGCGGCTTCGAGCGGGGCGCGGATCGACCACTCGTCGTTGCACAGCGCGACCCGGATCTGCAGCAGCGACTCGTCGCCCGGGTGGATGCGCAGGTCGATCCAGTAGCGGTACGGGTTGCGCAGCCGCAGCTCGAACCACGGCTGGCCGCACTCGCCCTCCTCGGCGCCGCCCGCGCGCAGCGAGGCGACGACGCCCGCATCCAGCTCTGAGGCGAACGGCAGGAAGTAGCTGGCCGACTCCTGGCCCATGCCTGTCGAACCTACCCGAGGGTTCGCCAGGGGGCCAGGCTGGATAGATTGCGGCGTTCATGGCGGAGGTGCTGTTCTTCCTGGCCGGGGCGGGTGCTGTTGCGGGGGCGATCGGGGTCGTCGCGGTGCGCAACCCGTTCTTCAGCGTGCTCGCGCTCGTCAGCCACCTGCTGTGCCTCGCCGCCCTGTTCCTGCTGCTGCGCGCGGAGTTCGTCGCCGCGGCGCAGGTCGTCGTCTACGCCGGCGCGGTCATGGTCCTCTACGTCTTCGTCGTCGCCTACGTCGGCGGCCAGGACGAGCCGCTCGGCCCGCGCGCGGGCAGCGGGCTGCGGCTGCTGTCGGTGATCTTCGGCGCGGTGCTCTTCATCGAGCTGTCGGTCGCGACGCTCGGCTCGGGCCTGCAGCTCATCGACTCAAACGGCGCGCCCGTAGCCGACGACTTCGGCGCGCCGGGCCACATCGGCGAGCTGCTGCTCACGCGCTTCCTGCTGGCCTTCGAGGTCGCGTCCTTCCTGCTGCTCATCGCGGCCGTCGGCGCCGTCGTCCTCGCCCGCCGCCGCGGCGGCATGACGGCCGCCGAGGACCAGGCCGCCTTCACCGCCCGCGACCTCCTGCGCCCCGCCTACACCGGCACGATGGCCGAGAGCGTCGGCGGCCCGCACCGCCAGCTGCACGCCGACGAGTCGACGGCGACCGTCCCCGTGCGCGCGCCGCGGCCCGAGGACCACTAAGTGGATATCGGCTGGTACCTCGCGGTCTCCGCGCTGATCTTCACGATCGGCGCGGCGGGCGTCCTGACGCGCCGCAGCCCACTCGTCATCCTGCTCTGCCTCGAGCTCATGCTCAATGCCGCGAACCTCGCGCTCATCGCGTTCTCGCGCATGCACGGCGACACCGACGGCCAGGTCTTCGCGATCATCGTCATGGTCGTCGCCGCCTGCGAGGTCACGATCGGCCTCGGGATCATCGTCGCGATGCACCGCCGCAGGCTCCCGATCGACGTCGACGAGCTGCGGGAGCTCCAAGGGTGACACTCGAGGCCTACGCCTGGCTGACGCTGCTGGCGCCGCTCGCGGGCACCGTCGCGCTCGGCCTCTTCGGGCGGCGGCTGCCGGGCCGCGGCGCCGGCTACCTCGGCACCGCAGCGCTGGCGCTGTCGTTCCTCTCGGCGATCGGCGCGCTGTTCGCGCTGCAGGACCTGCCCGAGGAGGAGCGCCAGGTCGTCTCCGTCGCCTGGGACTACGCCAACACCGTCGGCGTCGACGCCCAGCTGTCGCTGCTCGTCGACCCGCTGGCGGTCTTCATGATCCTCGTCGTCTCCGGCGTCTCGACGCTGATCCACCTGTACTCGATCAGCTACCTGGACTCCGACCAGGGCTACGTGCGCTTCTTCGCGTACCTGAACTTCTTCGTCTTCTCGATGCTGCTGCTCGTCCTCGCGGGCAACTTCTTCGTCCTCATCGTCGGGTGGGCGTTCGTCGGCGCCGCGTCGTACATGCTCATCAGCTTCTGGTACCGCCGCGGCACCGCGACGCGCGCCGGCATCAAGGCCTTCGTCATCAACGTCCTCGGCGACGTCGGCCTCGTGCTCGGGACGTACTTCATCTTCAGGCATGTCGGGACGCTCGACTTCCTCGGGACCTTCGAGCGCGCGCCGGAGGTCTTCGAGCGCGGCGACGGCGATCTCACGGCGGGCTGCATCCTGCTGCTCGTCGGCGCGTTCGCGAAGTCCGCGCAGATCCCGCTGCACACCTGGCTCCCAGACGCCATGGAGGGCCCGACGCCGGTCAGCGCCCTCATCCACGCGGCGACGATGGTGACCGCCGGCGTCTACCTCATCGCCCGCATGCACCCGCTCTTCGAGCTCGCCCCGAGCGCCGCCGACGTCGGCGCCGTCATCGGCTGCCTGACGCTGCTCGTCGCCGGCACGATCGCGATCGCGGTCACCGACCTCAAGCGCGTCATCGCCTACTCGACGATGTCCCAGATCGGCTACATGATCATGGCCGTCAGCGCGGGCGCCTACGCGGCAGGCCTCTTCCACCTCATGACGCACGCGTTCTTCAAGGCGCTGCTGTTCATGGCGGCGGGCTCGGTCATCGCCGCGATGGCCGGCCAGCAGAACCTCGACAAGATGGGCGGCTTCAAACGCGCGATGCCGTTCACGTTCGGCTGCATGGTCATCGGCGGCCTCGCGCTGTCGGGCGTGCCGCCGTTCTCGGGCTTCTTCTCCAAGGACGAGATCCTGCTCGTCATCGGCGATCGCGGCGGCTGGTACTGGATCCTCTACGTCGCCGGCTACGTCGGCGCGTTCCTCACCGGCGTCTACACGTTCCGGATGATCTTCCGGGCGTTCTACGGCGAGCCCGTGCCCGAGGCGCGCGAGCTCGAGGAGGGCCATCTGCACCACGCCGAGGTCCATACGAACCCCGCCAACGGCGAGGTCGAGGACACCGACGTCGGCTTCCCCGGCCCCGAGCACCACATCGCCGAGCGCGAGCCGTCGATGAAGGCCGCGATGGGGACGCTGGCGGTGCTGTCGATCGTCGGCGGCTTCCTGCAGATCCCCGAGGTCACGCACGTCATCGATCACTTCCTCGAGCCCTCCTTCCACGACTCCGCGCTGTACGAGCGCGACCTCGACACCGGCCTGCTGACGTTCGGGCTCGTCCTCGGCGCGCTCGCCGGGCTCGCGGGCATCGCCGTCGCGTACTTCGTGTGGGTGAAGAACCCGGGTCTGTCGGAGCGCGTGCGCGAGCGCCTCTCCGCGCTGCACCGCCTCTTCGTGAACAAGTGGTTCTTCGACGAGCTCATCGACGCGCTCGTCGCGCGACCCGCGCGCTGGTTCGGCTCCTTTGCCCAGCAGACGTTCGAGCGCGTCGTCGTCAACGGCGTCCTCGTCGGCGGCACGACCGGCGTCGTGCGCGCCGGCTCCTCGGCCGTGCGCGCGGCGCAGACGGGCTTCCTGCGCTACTACGCGGCGCTCGTCGTCGTCGGCATGGTCGTCATGGCCTTCTACTTCCTCGTGGCGGCATGACCCTGCACCTGTCCATCATGCTCTTCATCCCGCTGGCGTTCGGCCTCGTCGGGCTGCTCGTGCCCGAGCGGGAGGCGGCGAAGGTCGCGCTGCTGGCGACGCTGCTCGTCGCGGCCTACGCGGTCCTCTACGTCGCGGACTTCGACAGCGCCAGCGGCGGCCTGCAGTACGTCACCGACGACAGCTGGATCGCCGAGCTCGGGATCCACTACAAGCTCGGCCTGGATGGGCTGAACCTCTTCCTCGTCCTGCTGACGGGGATCCTGTGGTTCGCCTGCACGCTCTGGGCCGCCCAGCGCGAGTGGGCCAACCCGCGCCTCTTCTACCTGCACCTCATGATCGCCGAGACGGCGGTCCTCGGCGCGCTGCTCGCACAGGACCTCGCGCTCTTCGTCGTGTTCTTCGACCTCATGCTCGTGCCGTTCTTCTTCCTCACCGGGATCTGGGGCGGCGCCAAGCGCGTCGAGGCGACGATGAAGCTCGTCATCTACACGCTCGTCGGGTCGCTGCTCATGCTCACCGCGGCCGTCGCGACCGGCGTCCTCATGGCGTCCGGCGACGCACCGCTGTCGTTTGCGTTCTCCGACCTCGCCCAGCGCGAGCTGTCGACGTCGAGCCAGTACTGGATCTTCCTGTTCTTCGCGGCGGCGTTCCTCGTGAAGATGCCCGCCTTCCCGCTGCACGGCTGGATGCCCGACGGCTATCGCAACATGCCGCTGCCGGTGCTCGCGCTGTTCTCGGCGGTGCTCAGCAAGGTCGCCGCGTACGGCTTCCTGCGCATCTGCCTGCCGCTGTTCCCCGACGCGACGGAGCACTTCCAGACGCTCATGCTGCTCGTCGCGCTCGCGTCGATCCTCTACGGCTCGGCGATGGCGTACACGACGACCGAGGTGCGCCTCGTCCTGGGCTACTCGTCGGTGGCGCAGCTCGGGTTCATCACGCTCGGGGTCTTCGCGCTGAACTCGCAGGGTGCGCAGGGCGCGATTCTGCAGGCGTTCAACCACGGGCTCGTCGTGGCGCCCGCGTTCTTCATCGTCGCGCTGCTCGCCGACCGCGCCGGCGGCTCGGAGGACATCCGCGACATGGGAGGCATCGCGATGCGCGCGCCGGCGCTCGCGACGATGTTCCTCATCGTGACGTTCGCGACGCTCGCGATGCCGGGCTCGTCGAACTTCGCGGGCGAGTTCCTCATCCTGTTCGGGGTCTTCCAGTCGAAGATCGCGATCGCGATCATCGCGTCGACCGGCGTCGTGCTCGCGGCGTTCTACGCGCTGCGCCTCTACATCGGGGCGATGCACAACCGGACCGGGCCGCGCGTGGAGTCGCGCGAGATGACGCTGCGCGACGGGCTCGTGCTCGTGCCGCTCGTCCTGGCGATCCTCGCGATCTCGCTGTATCCGCAGTTCGCGCTGGATCGCAGCGAGGCGACGGTCTCGGGCGCGGTGCCCAGCGCGGTCGAGGAGGCCGCGACCCCATGATCGCCGCCGCCGCGAAGATCGCCGGGCCGGAGATCGACTGGGCGGGGCTGTCGCCGCTCATCGCGGTGTTCGCCGGCGCGCTCGTCGTGCTCATGCTCGGGCTCGCGCGCTCGCGTCCGCTGCGCGAGGTCGCCGTGCCGGCGCTGAGCATCGTGTCGCTGCTCGTCGCCGGCGGGCTGTCGATCTGGCAGTGGGGCGAGCGCACGGACCTCATCTCGGGCGCGCTGCGCCTCGACGAGCTGACGCTCATCCTCACGCTGCTGTTCTGCGTCGCGGGCATCGCGGCGATCCTGCTGTCCTGGCGCCACGTCGCACCGCGCGAGGCGGCGCACGGCGAGTACCACGCGCTGCTGCTGACGTCGATCGCGGGGATGATCGTGCTCGTCGCCGCGCAGAACCTCGTGACGGTCTTCCTCGGCCTCGAGCTGCTCTCGATCCCGCTCTACGTCCTGTGCGCGACCGAGATGCGGCGCGCCTCGTCGCTGGAATCGGGCCTGAAGTACCTCGT
This sequence comes from uncultured Actinomycetes bacterium, assembly GCA_963797025.1. Classification (GTDB taxonomy): domain Bacteria; phylum Actinomycetota; class Thermoleophilia; order Solirubrobacterales; family Solirubrobacteraceae; genus CADCVQ01. The sequence continues at coordinate 1,211,276 of CAWCNU010000004.1, read as the reverse complement.
CGTCGGCTCGCTCGGCTCGGCGACGCTGCTCTACGGCCTGGCGTTCCTCTACGGCGCGACGGGCGCGACCGACTTCTCCGCCATCGCCGCGGCGCTGGGCGGCCGCGACGACCTCGTCACCGACCCGCTGCTGCTCACCGGCATCGCGCTGACGATCGTCGGCCTCGGCTTCAAGGCCTCGGTCGCGCCGTTTCACCAGTGGACGCCCGACGTCTACGAGGGCGCCCCGACCCCGGTGACCGCGTTCATGGCGGTCGCGACGAAGGCGGCGGCGTTCGGCGTCATGCTGCGGCTCTTCGACGTCGCGCTCGTCGAGGCGTCGGTGGACTGGGCGCCGGCGCTCGCGACGCTCGCGGCGGTGACGATCGTCGTCGGCAACGTCGGCGCGCTCGGGCAGTCCTCGCTGAAGCGCCTGCTGGCCTACTCGTCGGTCGCGCAGGCGGGCTACATGCTCGCGGGCGTCGTCGTCGCGACGCGGCTCGGGCTGCAGGCGACGGTCTTCTACCTCGCCGTCTACCTCGTCATGAACCTCGCGGCGTTCGCGGTCATCGTCGCGCGCGAGCGCGAGACCCCGTTCGGCGACGACATCTCCTCGCTCAACGGCCTCGGCGCGTCGCGGCCCCTGCTGGCATGGCCGATGACGATCGCGATGCTCGCCCTGGCCGGCGTCCCGGCGACGGCGGGCTTCATCGGAAAGTTCTACCTCATCGATGCGGCCGTCCAGGACGGCTACACGTGGCTGGCGGTGTTCATCGTCGTGGGCTCGATGATCTCGCTGGCCTACTACCTGCGGGTCATCGCGGCGATCTGGATGACGCCGGACACGCTGGCGGCGCCGGCTGCCGTGTCGCCGGCGCCCGACCTGCCGCTGCTGGCGGGCGGCTCGGAGGAGGCGACCGGGCTGCGGGCGCAGGGCGAGGTCGTCGCGGTGGCGGTCGTCTTCGGCGTGCTGACGGTGGTGCTCGGGATCGTCCCCTCGCCGCTGTTCGATCTCGTGCGCGACGTGGGGGCCGCGGTCCTGGGGTGACTCGGTTGCCGGCTGCGGGTCTTGCGCTCGAGACCGGCGGCATTGAAGGAAACGTGAATGTCCCTGGCGCCCGGGGCGGGGCGTTTTCGGCTCACGCGCGCGATCTGAGTCGCCTTTCCCCTGCATATAGGGGGCAAAGGCGACTCAGACCGCCCGTGAGCCGGTCCCGCTTCGAACGAGCGCCACGAGGGCGCGCGCTTCCTTCATCGATGCAGTTCACAAGCGCCTGCGCCCAGAAGCAACGAACGAAGTCGCACAACCGCCGCGAACGGGTACCTCCCCGCCCATGAGCCACGAACGCGACGAAGAACGAGCCCCCGCCGAGGTCGGCGCCGGCTACCCCGAGAACGCCGAGACCCCGGAGCCCGGCACCGGCATCGACCCGCGCGAGCACGCCGAGAACAAGATCCCGGCACCCGACGCGCCGGACACCTCCACGCCCGAGGACGGCGATCCCGCGCAGGCCACCGGCAACCCCCGCGCGGCCGGCGGCTGACGCGCCAAGCACCCGCAAAGAGCGGGCGAAATCTATTCGACATCGATTGACGTTACATGCTACGGTGACGTCATGAGCGCTCTCGTCGGGTCGGCCTCACTGCTCGCAGCCGCGGCGGACTCCGCCGGCGGCGCCTCTGCAAAGGATCTGGGCCTCGCGGGCGGCATCGCGGGCTTCGCGATCATCGTCCTGCTGCTCGGCGGCATCGGCCATCGCGGCGAGCTCGTGCCGACGCTCGGCTTCTTCGAGCGCTTCGCGGAGCGGATCTCCGGCCAGCCCGCCTGGGCGTCGCTGCCCTGCGGCCTGGCGATCATCTCGCTCATCACCGCGGTCTTCGGCCTCTACTGGGACGTCTCGCTGCACATCGACCGCGGCCGCGACCCGGGCGTCTTCAGCAACCCGTCGCACTGGTTCATCCTCGCCGGCCTCTACGGCATCTTCGCCGCCGGCTGGTTCTCGATCTGCCTCTCGCGCGAGGAGCGCGCCGACCGGCCCGGCCCCACGGCGATCCGGATCGCCGAGGACTGGTACGCCCCGCTCGGCGGCCTCATGATGTGCGGCGCCGGCGCGTTCGCGCTGCTCGGCTTCCCGCTGGATGACATCTGGCACCGCCTCTTCGGCCAGGACGTCACGCTCTGGGGCCCGACGCACCTCATGCTCATCGGCGGCGCCGCGATGACGCTCCTCGGCATCGCGATCATCCAGGTCGAGGTCCGCCGCGCCGTGCGGATGAGCGGCATGCCCGACCGCGAGCTCGCGTGGGTGCGCCACCTGCGCCACGTCTGGCTGCCGGGCGGCCTGCTCGTCGGCATGTCGACGTTCCAGGGCGAGTTCGACTGGGGCGTCCCGCAGTTTCAGCTCATCTACCACCCGATGCTGCTCATGCTCGCCGCCGGCGTCACGCTCGTCGCCGCGCGCGTCTGGCTCGGGCCGGGCCGGGCCCTCGGCGCGGTCGCGTTCTTCATCGCGATGCGCGGCCTGCTCGCGCTGACCGTCCACGACTCGCTCGGGCAGAGCCTGCCCCACTTCCCGCTCTTCATCGCCGAGGCGGCCGTCGTCGAGGGCCTCGCGCTCGTCGTCTCCGTCAAGCGCCCGCTCGCCTTCGGCGCCGCCGCGGGCGCGCTCATCGGCACTATCGGCCTCGCCGCCGAATGGGGCTGGTCGCACGTCTGGATGCCGATCCCGTGGCCGCGGGAGATCCTGCCCGAGACGATCGGGCTCGGCCTCGCGATGGCGATCGCCGCATCGCTCATCGGCGCCTGGATCGGCGCGCGGCTCGCATCCGAGCGCATCCAGTACGACCCGCGCCTGCGCTGGGCGGCGCTGACCGCCGCGGTCGCCGTCGGCGCGATGCTCGCCTTCCCACTGGTCACCCAGACCGAGTCGAGCCTCAGCGCGAAGGTCGCGCTGCGCGACGTCGACACGGGCTCGCAGCGCACGGCGATCGCGACCGTGACGATGCAGCCGCGCAACGGCGCCGACGCCAACACGTGGTTCACCGCCACGGCGTGGCAGGGCGGCGGGCTCGTCGTGAACCACCTGCGCGAGATCTCGCCGGGCGTCTGGCGCACGACGAAGCCGATCCCCGTGCACGGCGACTGGAAGACGATCATCCGCCTGCACAAGGGCAACGCGATCCTCGGCCTGCCGGTCTACGCGCCCGCCGACGCCGCGATCCCGGTGCCGGCGGTCCCGGCGCCGCGCGCGTTCACGCGCCCGTTCTTCTCCGACAAGGAGCTGCTGCAGCGCGAGGCCAGGACGCAGGACGCGGCGATCACGTACGCCGCCTACGGCACCGTCCTCGGGTTCACCCTGCTGATCCTCGCGCTGCTCGCCTGGGGCATCCACCGCATCGGCGTCACCGCCGGCCAGCGCCGCGGCCTGCCGCCCGGCGCCGGCAGGCCGCTGCCGCCCGAGCCCGACGGCGCGCCGGAGCCCGACGAGGATCCCTCGCCGGTGCCGTCGGACATCTGGCCGGCACGCCTCCCCGACTACGCCGGACGATGAGCACCGTCCTCGACCTGCCCGCGCGCCCCGCCGGCGCGCCGGAGGGCGACGGCAGCGACGCGGCGCGCGTGCGGATCGCGATCGTCGGCGGCGGCTTCGCGGGCCTCGGCCTCGCGATCAAGCTCAAGGAGGCCGGGATCGAGGACTTCGTCGTGCTCGAGCGCACGGGCGACGTCGGCGGCACGTGGCAGGCCAACACGTATCCCGGCTGTCAATGCGACATCCCCTCGCACCTGTACTCGTTCTCCTTCGCCCCCAACCCGGGCTGGAGTCGGACGTACTCGCGCCAGCCCGAGATCCGGGAGTACCTGCGCGGGCTCGTCGACCGCTACAACCTGCGCGACCACATCCGCTTCGGCCACGAGCTGCGGGCCGCCGTGTGGCACGAGGCCGACGGGCGCTGGCTCGTCGAGTCGTCGCAGGGCGCGTGGCTGGCGCAGGTGCTCGTCGACGCGACCGGGCCGCTGAGCCACCCGCGCCTTCCCGCCATCGAGGGTCTCGACTCCTTCGAGGGCACGATCTTCCATTCCGCGCAGTGGGACCACGATCACGACCTCGACGGCGAGCGCGTCGCGGTCATCGGCACGGGCGCGTCGGCGATCCAGTTCGTGCCTCAGATCGCCAAGCGCGCCGGGCAGCTGCACGTCTACCAGCGCACGGCGCCGTGGATCCTCCCCCACACCGACCGCCCGACGACGCGCTTCGAGCGCCGCCTCTACAAGCTCCTGCCGCCCGCGCAGAAGGCCGTGCGCATGAGCGTCTACCTCGCCCGCGAGAGCTTCCTGCTCGGCTTCATCAAGGACGAGCGCTTCATGCGCGGGGCCGAGCGGATCGCCGCCTCGCACCTGCGCAAGCAGGTCCGCGACCCGGGGCTGCGCGCGAAGCTCACGCCGAGGTTCCGCCTCGGCTGCAAGCGGGTGCTGCTGTCCAACCACTGGTATCCCGCGCTCACGCGGCGCAACGTCGAGCTCGTCACCGATCCGATCCGCGAGATCCGCGGGAACGCGATCGTCTCTGCGGACGGCACGGAGCGCGAGGTCGACACGATCATCCTCGGGACCGGCTTCCACGTCACCGACCCGCCGACGATGCAGCTCGTCCGCGGCCGCGACGGGGTGCTGCTCGCCGAGCGCGCGGCCGCCGGGGTGCAGGCCTACCTCGGCGCGACGATCAGCGGGCTGCCGAACTTCTTCAAGCTCATCGGGCCCAACACCGGCCTGGGCCACAACTCGATGATCTTCATGATCGAGTCCCAGCTGCGCTATGTCTTGGACGCGCTGCGCGTCATGGACGAGCGGGGCATCGCGACGTTCGAGGTCCGGCCGGAGGCGATGGCGGCCTACAACGCGGAGATCCAGTCCAAGATGCCGGGCACCGTGTGGATGTCGGGCTGCGCGAGCTGGTACCTCGACGCCGACGGGCGCAACACGACGATCTGGCCGGACTTCACCTGGCGCTTTCGCCGGCGCACGCGGCGCTTCGACACCGGCGCCTACGAGCTGCGCCACGGCGCCGACCTCCCCTCCGCCGTGACGGCGGCCGCGTGATGGCCCGCTCGCGCTTCGACGTCGCCGGCCGGACCGTCCTCGTCACCGGCGCCGCCCGCGGGATCGGCGCAGGGGTCGCGCAGCGCCTGCACGCCCGCGGCGCGAACGTCGCGCTCGTCGGCCTCGAGCCCGACCGGCTCGCGGCGCTCGCCGAGCAGCTCGGATCGCGCGCGGCCTGGTTCGAGGCCGACGTCACCGACTACGACGCGATCGCGCTCGCCGTCGAGGGCACCGTCGCGCGCTTCGGCTCGATCGACGTCGCGGTCGCCAACGCCGGCGTGCAGTTCATGGGGCGCATGGCAACCGTGCCGCGCGAGCACTTCGAGCGCACGATCGACGTCAACCTCCTCGGCGTCTGGCGCACCGATCGCGCTGTGCTCGCGGAGATCGTGCGCAACCGCGGCTACCTGCTGAACATCGCCTCGCTGAGCGCCGCGAGCCACGCGCCGCTCATGGGCGCCTACACCGCCTCGAAGGCCGGCGTCGAGGCGATGACCGACTGCCTGCGCGTCGAGCTCGCGCCGACCGGCGCGCGCGTCGGCTGCGCGTACTTCGGATTCATCGACACCGACCTCGTGCAGGCGAGCTTCGCGCACGCCTCGTCGCAGGCGCTGACCGCGCTCATGCCGAAGTTCGTCTCCCAGCCCGCGCCGCTGTCGGACGCGATCGACGCGATCGAGCGCGGCGTGCAGCGTCGCTCGGCACGCCTGTGGGCGCCCCGCTACGTCGGCGGCGCGCTCGTGCTGCGCGGCGTGCTGCAGCCGCTGACGGAGTGGCGCGTGCGCGGCAGCCGGCGGCTGCCGCGGGCACTGGAGCTCGCCGACCCGCCTGCGGAGGGCGCGGGCGCCGACGTCGCGCGGCTCGGCGTCGCGGCCGAGTCCCCCGCGCTCAACCGCGACTAAAGCGACCATCTACGCTCGGTGGGGATGCCCCGCCGACCCGCCACGCCCGACGAGGAGCTCATCGGCGCGCAGGAGGCGGCGGTCGCGACCGAGCTCACCGACGCGACCCGCGTCGAGCGCATGGCGCGCGAGCTCGCGGCGGGCTTCGGCGCGCTCGACGGCCTGCACCGTGCCGTGTCGGTCTTCGGCTCCGCGCGCACGCTGCCCGGGACGCCCGAGTACGAGCTGGCGCGCGAGACCGGCCGGCGCCTCGGCGCGGCCGGCTTCGCGGTCATCACCGGCGGCGGACCGGGTGCGATGGAGGCCGCCAACCGCGGCGCGCACGAGGCCGGCGCACGCTCGATCGGCCTGAAGATCGACCTCCCGTTCGAGGACACCGGGCCGAGCCCGTGGATCGACCAGGAGCTCGATTTCCACTACTTCTTCTGCCGCAAGGTCATGTTCGTGCGCTACGCCAACGCGTTCGTCGTCCTGCCCGGCGGCTTCGGCACGTTCGACGAGCTCTTCGAGGCGCTGACGCTCATCCAGACCGGGAAGATCCGCTCGTTCCCGGTGATCCTCGTCGGCATGGACTACTGGTCGGGCCTCGTGACGTGGCTGCGCGAGCGCGTGGCGGCCGAGGCCAAGATCGACGTCGAGGACCTCGAGCTCCTGCACCTCACCGACGACCTCGACGAGGTCGTCCGGCGTGTCGAGGAGGCCGCGGTCGGGCAGGGGCTCTGACCGCGAACGCGCCAGATCCTGCGGAAACCGGCAGCGAGCCGTGCGCGAGTCCCCATTGCCGTCGTGACGTTCGCGCGCGCATCATGCACGGGCAAGCCCCGAGCGGAGTCGGGGACACCGGAGCATGAGGCACCGGCATGGGGATCACCACGGGAGATTACGAAGAGCGCGTCGCACTGGAGCCGTGGGACTACGGCGGGCCGGAGCACGTCAACAATGTTCCGTACGTCGCGATCATCGATCCCGGCGGCGCGATCGTCGACGCCGAGCACGGCCTGCCCGAGGCCTTCGCCCGCGACGGCGTCAGCATCGCCGTCCCCGGCGGCGCGCTGCGCGCGCTGCTCGTCGCGCACCCGACCGCTCCCGCCGCCGGCGTCGTCCGCGTGCGCACCCTCGGCTGCACCGTCATCGAGGGCGACGACGACTGCGGGCGCTGGCTCGGCCGGCGGCCCGGCAGCCTGCTGAAGTTCCTCATCTGCCGCCGCTACGTCTGCGTCCACGCCCAGGACGTCGCGGAGGCGCTCTGGGGTCATTCGGGCTTCGTCTCGTCGGGGACCGTGCGCCAGTGCGTCCACGAGCTGCGCGAGAAGCTCGACGCCGCGCGGGGCGAGCAGCTCGTCGTCACGCGCCAGAGCGGCTACGCGCTCGATCCGCGCGTCACCGTCGACGCCGACGACTTCGCCGTGCACGTCCGCCGCGGGATCGCCGCCCTCGGCCGCGGCCAGCGCGACATCGGCGTCGTGCACCTGCGAGCCGCCGTCGCGATGTACCGCGGCGACTTCCTCGCCGACGAGCCCCAGGCAGACTGGGCGCACGTCGAGCGCGAGCGCCTGCGCGAGCACATGGAGGACGCCCTCGAGGCCCTTGCCAGGCTCTACCTCGCCGCCGACGACGGGGCGGCCGCGACCGCGTGCCTCTGGCGCCTCGCGGAGATGCGCCCGTACGACATCGACGCGCACCGGCGAATGATCGGCGCGCTGCTGTCCCAGGGCCGCCACAGCCACGCGCAGCGCTGCCACGAGGCGTTTCGCATCCGCCTGTGGCGAGACTTCTCGCTGACGCCCGGCTTCACGCTCGCAGAGCTCAGCGCGGCGGCCTGCGCAGACGCATGAGGGGGCCCCGTCGCCGGGGCCCCCTGTGCGTTGCGTCGGTGATCCCGGCCTCGGCGGCCGGCGCTCGTCACCCGAGCTTGAACAGGCCCGTCACCATCGACAGCAGGCCGTCGAGCGGACCGCCCTTCGTCAGGGGAGTCCCGCCGGCTGCTGCCGAGTTGGACGGCGTACCTCCGACGTCAGCCGGCGGGAGGAACAGGCAGGCGCCGATGAGGCTGTCGACCGGAAGCGCCAGCAGCGCGCCCCCACAGTCCTTCGCATCGGTGGCGTTCTGGGCGTTCTCGCCGACGTAGAGGCACAGCAGCGCCCCGGTGCCCTTGAGCAGGTCCTCGAGCAGCACGAGATCTGCCTTGGCGCACGGTCCCGCCGCGGGAGGCGGCACGACGACCGGCGGTGGCTTGCACTTGCCGTCGTCGTCCTTGCCGTACGGGCAGTCGGGCGGCTTGGGCTTGCACGTGCCGTCCGCGTTCATGCCGTACTTGCACTCTTGCGGCTTCGGCTTGCAGGTTCCGTCGGCCTTCGTGCCGTACCTGCACTCCTCGGGCTTGCAGTTGCCGCCGGGACCGCTCTTGTCGCAGTCCTCCTTGGGCTTGCACGTGTTGCCGTGCCCGCTCTTGTCGCACTTGGGCTTCGCCTTGCACATGCCGCTGGGCCAGGCGCCGTACTTGCACTCCTTCTTGCCCTTGCCGTCGTCGCCCTTGTCCGCGGCCGTCGCACCCGCGGTGCCAACGCCCATGAACATGGCGAGCGCGAAGACCATCAGCAGAACCCTGCGCATACAGCACCTCACTTGTCGGTCCGCGCACCTTCTCAGCAAAACTCCGGCCCGGAAGACATCGCCGACAAACTCACGCAGTTCTCACAGCGCCGTGCCGCGGGCGTCTGCCGCAGCGGCCGCTACCCTTGCGGACCCCGTGGAGTACCCGGTCGAGACCTTCAGCGCCGACGAGCGCGCCCGCCTGGAGGGGCGCGTCACGAACCTCGACCGGCCGGTGTTCGCCCTCGTCAACCTGCCCGAGACCGTCAAGGGCGCGCTGTTCGCGCGCTACTCGCGCTACCCCGGGACGCTGCGGCGGCTGTTCCTCGACGAGTTCGCCGACTCGCTGCCGCAGGGCGGCGCCGCGAGCTACGACAACGAGGAGGGAACGCGCGCGGCGGACTTCTACGAGCGCATCTTCGTCGGCTACGGCGACGACTCGATCGCGCAGCTCGGCGGTGCGCACATCGCATGCGAGTGGGTCTCCAACGTCCTGACGAAGGTCCTCCAGCGCCCGCGGCTGGGCGCGTACCTCGAGCAGTCCACGCGCTACATCGCCTACGACGCGCCGATCGAGGGGACGTCGCGCTACCGCTACTACCGCGATGCCGAGCTCGGCCCGGAGTACGGGGCCGCGATGGACGAGATCTTCGACGTCTACGCCGCGGCGCTGCCGCGCGTGCGCGCCTGGGCCGCCGAGCGCTATCCGGCCGCGCCCGGCGAGTCCGAGGGAGCTCACGCGCGCGCGATCAAGGCCAAGGCGCTGGACCTCCTGCGCGGGCTGCTCCCGGCGGCGTCGCTCTCGCACATGGGGATCTTCGCGACCGGCCAGACCTACGAGCAGCTCATCCTGCACCTGCTCGCGCACCCGCTGCCCGAGGCGCGCCACTACGGCGCGATGATCCTCGAGTCCGTCCAGGCGGTCATGCCGAGCTTCGTCTCGCGCGTCGAGCGCCCCGACCGCGGCGGCGAGTGGGTCGCCTACCTGCGCCGCCGCGAGCAGGCGGCGGAGCGCTGGGCGGGGCGCCTCGGCCTCGATCGCGCGCCCGGCGACGACGGCGCCGGCGGACCGTCGGTGCGCCTGACCCACCACGACGGCGACGAGGACGGGCTGCTCGCCGCGCTGCTCTTCGAGGCCACCGCGGTCGACGAGCGCACGACGCGCGACGCCCTCTCCGGGCTGACCGACGCCGAGCGCGGCGTGCTCCTGGCCGACCTCGTCGGCGAGCGCTCCAACCGCCGCCACCGCCCCGGCCGCGGCCTCGAGTCGCTGCGCTACCGCTTCGAGATCGTCTCGGACTACGGCGCCTTCCGCGACCTCCAGCGCCACCGGATGCTGACCTGCCAGTGGCAGACGCTGACGCCCGACCTCGGCGCCGGCGTGCCCGAGGAGGTCGACGAAGCCGGTGTGGGCGACGACTTTCGCCGGGCGCTGCACGTCTCGCGGGCGGCGTACGAGCGCCTGCTCGACGCCGGCCACGACCGCCGCGCCGCGATGTACGCGCTGTGCCTCGGCTACCGGCTGCGCTACGTCCTCGATCTCAACGCACGCGAGGCGATGCAGCTCGTCGAGCTGCGCTCCGGCCGCGAGGGCCATCCCGCCTACCGGGCGGTCGCCCATGCGATGCACGAGCGCATCGCCGCGGTGCATCCGGCGGTGGCGGCGGCGATGACGCACGTCGATCGCGAGACCGAGCCCCGCCTGGAGCGGATCGTCTCCGAGCTGCGCACGCAGGCCAAGCTCGACGCCCGCTCGCCTCAGCCCACGTAGGGCGCTGCTAGGGTCCGCGGCCTGGACGGCGCCCGCGTTCGCGCGGGTCGAGCTTGAGAAGAGGGGATCGACGACGTGGAACGCGGCGAGCGCGCCGAGCATGCCCGCAACCTAGGCAGTCTGGCCCTGCGCAGCGAGCGCGAGGACGACGTTCACGTCGTGGAGATCATCGGGGAGCTCGATCTCGACGGCGCGCCGCGCCTGGAGGCCGAGCTGCTGCGCGTCGAGGCGACCGACGCGCCGTCGATCATCATCGACCTCGGCGGCCTGGAGTTCATCGACTCGACCGGGATCCGGCTGCTGCTCATGGCGGCCGACCGCTGCAGCGACAGCGCCCGCCTCTCGATCCTCAAGGGCCCGCGCCAGGTCCACCGCGTCTTCGAGATCACCGATCTCGTCGACCGGCTGCCGTTCGCCGACTTGTAACGTCGTCCGCAGTTCCGAGCTTGCGAGGAACGAAGGCCGAAACCAGAGGGCGGAGCCCGGTTACTCGTCCCCTTGCCTAGCCGGCCTCCGCGAGCGCAGCTCGCAGCAGCGCCCGCGCCGACGCGCGCATGAGGTCGACCGCGTCCTCGCGCGACAGGCCCGCGACGTCGGTGAGCCAGACGAGCGGCTCGATCCCGAGCGTCGCGCGGATGGCGAGCACGAGGCGGCGCAGGTCGTCGTCGCCGACGCGACCGCGCAGCGGGGCGAGCGCGTCCTCGAGCCAGCGGATCGCGCGCCCCTGGCGCAGCGGCAGCGCCGCGCGGTCTGGCGGCGACGACTGCAGCGAGAGCAGCAGCATCGCGCGCAGCTCGGCCTCGTGCTCGACGAGCTGGCGTGCGAAGCGCTCCGTGACGAGCTCGAGCCGGGCGGCCGGGTCGGCCGGCGCGTCGTCGTCGAGCAGCGACTGCACCCCGAGCTCCGGGTAGCTCGCGACGAGCAGCGCCCGCTGGTTGGAGAAGTAGCGATAGGCGGTCGTGCGCGAGATCGCGCCCCGGTCGGCGGCCTGCTCGACCGTCGGGGTGACGCCGTCGGCGAGCAGCTCGCGCGCCGCGGCGACGAGCGCCGCGCGGGTGCGCGCCTTCTGCTGGGTCCTGCCCGTCTGCTCATATGGGATTGACATGCTCATGAAGAGACCCTACTGTCCATGGACACCGCAGTCCCATCTTAGCCCGGCCGCCGCCCGGAACGATCTCGCGGCAGGAGGATCTCGATGCGCACGGCAACCCCGATCATCCGGCAGGACGGCGAGGGCGAGCAGATGTGGTTCGCCGGCGGTGGCGTGTTCACGTGGAAGGCGACCGCCGCGGAGACCGCGGAGGCGTTCATCCTCATGGAGGACCGGATGCAGCGCGGCAAGCGCACGCCGATGCACGTGCACCCCGATCAGGACGAGGCGATCTACGTCCTCGAGGGCGAGCTGCTCGTCGACGTCGAGGGCGAGCAGCAGCGCGTCGGCACGGGCGGCTTCTTCTTCGCGCCGCGCGGCGTGGCCCACGCGTTCATGGTCACCTCGGACAGCGCGCGCGTGCTCGCGCTGCAGACGCCGGGAACCGGTGAGTCGTTCTACCGCGAGGCGGGCGAGCCGCTCGGCGACGAGTTCGACGCGTCGCGCCCGGCCGACTGGCAGCGGCTGCGGCGGGTCGCCGACGCGTCTGACTGCATCGAGATCCTCGGACCGCCGCCGTTCGCGCCCGAGACCGCCGGCGCCCCCGCCTAGTCCTCGTCGTCGCGCGCGGCGATCCGCGACTCGAGCTGCGCCATGACGTCGGGGTCGCGCAGCGTCGTGACGTCGCCGAGCTCGCGCCCCTCGGCGATGTCGCGCAGCAGCCGGCGCATGATCTTGCCCGAGCGCGTCTTGGGCAGGTCGTCGGCCCAGACGATCCGCTTCGGGCGCGCGAGCTTGCCGATCTTGCGCGCGACGTGCTCGCGCAGCTCGCCGACGAGCGCGTCGTCGCCCTCGAGCGTGCCCTCGAGCGTCACGAACGCGCAGACGGACTGGCCGGTGTCCTCGTCGGCCTGCCCGATGACGGCGGCCTCGGCGACCTTCTCGTGCGAGACGATCGCCGACTCGATCTCCGCCGTCGACATCCGGTGGCCGGAGACGTTCAGGACGTCGTCGACGCGCCCGATGACCCAGAAGTAGTCGTCCTCGTCCTGGCGCGACGCATCGCCGACGAAGTACGTCTGCGGGCCGAACTTCTCCCAGTACGTCGCGACGCAGCGGTCGTCGTCGTTGTAGAGCGTGCGCAGCATCCCCGGCCACGGCCGGCGCAGCGCGAGCAGCCCCTGTGTGTCGCGCGCGACCTCCTCGCCGCCCTCGTCGAGGACGGCGGCGTCGACACCGGGAAACGGGGTCGTGGCCGAGCCCGGCTTGGTGTGCGTGATCCCGGGCAGCGGCGCGATCATGATGTGGCCGGTCTCGGTCTGCCACCACGTGTCGACGATCGGGCAGCGCTCGCCGCCGATGACGTGGTGGTACCAGACCCAGGCCTTCGGGTTGATCGGCTCGCCGACGCTGCCGAGCAGCCGCAGCGCCGAGAGGTCGTGGCGGCAGGGGTACTCCTCGCCCCACTTCATGCAGGCGCGGATCGCGGTCGGGGCGGTGTAGAAGATCGTCACGCCGTAGCGCTCGCACAGCGCCCACCAGATGTCCTTGTCGGGGTAGTCGGGCGCGCCCTCGTACATCACGGAGGTCGCGCCGTTGCACAGCGGCCCGTAGACGATGTAGGAGTGCCCGGTGACCCAGCCGACGTCGGCCGAGCACCAGTAGACGTCCGTGTCGGGCTTGAGGTCGAAGACGTACTTGTGCGTGCACGCGACGCCGGTCAGATAGCCGCCCGTGGTGTGGAGGATCCCCTTCGGCTTCGCCGTCGACCCGCTCGAGTAGAGGATGTACAGCGGATGCTCGGCATCGAGCTCCTCCGGCGGGCACTCCGGATCGGCGGCGGCCATGATCTCGTCGTAGAAGACGTCGCCCTCGCCCATCGGGCAGTCGATGCCGGTGTGGCGGACGACGATGATCGTGTCGACGGGCATGCCGACCTCGTCGACGGACTGCTTGATCGCGGCGGTCTTGCCCTTGCGCCGCGCGCCGTCGACGGTGATGAGCGCCTTGGCGTCGGAGAACTCCATGCGCTCGCGGACGGACTCCGGCGAGAAGCCGCCGAAGACGACGTTGTGCGGCGCGCCGATGCGCGCGCAGGCGAGCATCGCGACGACGACCTCGGGGATCATCGGCAGGAAGATCCCGACGACGTCGCCCTTCTGCACGCCCTGGTCGCGCAGCGCGCTGGCGAAGCGCTGCACGTCGGCGAGCAGGTCGGCGTACGTGATCGCCCGCTCCTCGCCCTCCTCGCCGTGCCAGTGAAACGCGACGCGGTCGCCGAGCCCCGCCTCGACGTGGCGGTCGAGGCAGTTCTGGGAGGCGTTGAGCGTGCCGTCGGAGAACCATGTGTAGAACGGCGCGCCGGCGTCCTCGACGGTCTTCGTGGGCTCCTTGATCCACTGCAGCGCCTCGGCCTGCTCCCGCCACCAGGCGAGCGGATCGGCCGCGGCGCGCTCGTAGACCTCGGGGTCGTTGAGCAGCGCGTCGCGCGCGAACTCGTCGGGCGGCGGGAAGCTCTCGACCTCGAGCAGCTCCTCGAGACGGCGGGCCACCTTTTCGTGCGTGGAAGCGTCGACGCTCACGTTGCCTTGCTCCTCTCTCGCAGCTCGATGCGGCGGATCTTTCCGGTCAGGGTCTTGGGCAGGTCGTCGACGAACTCGACCTCGCGCGGATACGCGTACGCCGAGAGATGGTCGCGGACGAACGCGCCGATCTCGCGGCCGAGGTCGTCGCTGGGCTCGTGTCCCTTCGCGAGGACGACGAACGCCTTGACGATGTTCCCGCGGCGCTCGTCGGGCCACGCGACGGCGGCCGCCTCGGCGACCGCGGGATGCTCGAGGCACGCCGACTCGACCTCGAACGGGCCGATGCGATAGCCGGCGGAGATGATGACGTCGTCGGCGCGGCCCTCGTACCAGACGTAGCCGTCCTCGTCCATCGACGCGGCGTCCTTCGTGTGAAACCACTCGCCGCCGAAGGTCTCCTCGCCGGCCTCCGAGTTGTTCCAGTAGCCGAGCGGATAGTGCGGGTTGGAGCGGGCGCGCAGGCAGATCTCGCCGCGCTCTCCCTGCTGCACGGGCTGCTCGTCCTCGTCGAGGATCTCGACCTCCCAGCCGGGCATCGGCTTGCCCATCGAGCCCTCGCGGACGTCCATGAAGGGGAAGTTGCCGCAGAGCGGATAGGACTCGCTCAGGCCGTAGTAGTCCAGGACCGTCACGCCGTACTGCTCGCGAAACCAGCGGATCGCCTCGGGGTTCAGGGGCTCCCCCGCCGAGCACACGATGCGGAACTTCTGCGGGTAGCGCGTTCCGGCGTCCGAGATGCCCATCATCGAGCGGATCGCGGTCGGGGTCGCGAAGACGTTGGACGCCTCGTGGCGGGAGAGGAAGTCGAGCTGGCCGTCGGGGTCGAAGCCGCCCTTGCGCTGGAGGACGAGCTGGACGGCGCCCATGCGCCACGGCCCGATGAGCGGGCAGATGCCGGCCGCCCAGGCCCACTCGCCCATGCCGTGGAAGCGCTCGCCGTCCTGGACGTCGTGGCAGTAGATGAACTCCTCGTGGCCGAGGATGTAGCGATGGGCGTGCAGGATGCCCTTGGCGAGGCCGGTCGTGCCCGACGTGTAGTAGAGCTGCGCGGGGTCGTCGGCGGCGGTGTCGACGCGCTCGAAGTCCGTGTCGCCGTCGTCGAGGCCGCCGGGCTCGAGCTCGATGACCTCCGTGATCCCCTCGACGCGCGAGCGGTTGGCGGCGTTCGTCACGACGACGCTCGCCTGCGAGTCGCCGAGCCGGTGGCGGATCCCGTCGTCGCCGTAGAGGATCGACATCGACAGCAGGATCGCCCCGGTCTTCCACGTGCCGAGGAACGCGGCGGCGGTCTCCGGGGTCGCGGGCAGCAGCATCGCCACGCGGTCGCCGCGCTGCACCCCGCGCTCGGTGAGCAGCCGCGCGAAGCGGTCGGACATGTCCTGCAGCTCGCCCCAGTGCACCTCGCGGACCGCGCCCTCGGGGTCCTCGTGGATCATCGCGAGCTTGTCGCGCGGGTGCTTGTCACAGACGTCGGCGGCGATGTTGTAGCGCTCCGGCACCTGCCACGAGTGCGCGGCACACGCTTCCTCGTAGGTCATGTTTCGCACGGTACCCCGTTCGCGCGCGGCGATGTGCCGTCCGGCGGCTAGCGCCGCTTGCGCTTGCGCTTCTTCGACGAGGAATGCGCCGGGCGCGCGGGCGCCTCGGGAGCCGGCGTCTCGGGCGGCTCGGGGCGCTGCCTGCGCAGCCGCTGCGCCTTCTCGGGCGCGGCGGTCTCCTCCTTGCGCGCCAGGCGCTGCTCGCGCAGCTCCTGCTGGCTCGGCCACGGCTGCGCCTCGCCGGTGACCCAGGCCGGCGGCAGGCCCGGCGGCCAGCGGCCGAGGAACAGCGCGCCGAGGGCGGCGAGCCAGAACGCCTGGACGATCGGCAGCGAGGCGCCGAGCGGGATGACGAACAGGGCGCCGACGATGATCCCCAGAACGCCCATGAAGCGCGTGAGCAGGCCGACGCGCATGGCGTTCAGCGCGAGCAGGACGAGCCCGATGCCGAGCGCGAACGTCCCGAGCAGGCGCAGGACGATTCCGGCGACGACGACCGGCGCCGAGAGGACGTCCCGCGCCGCTTCGGCGGTCGGTCGCGCGCTGCCGGCGAGGTCGTGCGACGCGACGACGAGGGCGACGCCGCGCGCGAGCTCGCCGACGGCGATGAGCGTCGACCCGGCGATGACCGCGACGATGATCGCGCGCCGCAGCTCCGGGCGCCGCGCCTGCGTCGAGCGGTACAGATGCGAGAGCACGAGGCCGATCGCGCCGGCCGCGAGCGCGCTGGCGAGCGTGGCGACGATGATCGCCGCGGCGTTGTCGTCGTAGTAGAGCGCCTGGCGGACCTTCAGCCCGACGGCGGGCGGATCGGCCGCCAGCTGCTCGCGCAGGGCGTCGAGCAGCGGGACCGTCGGGAGGTCGCTGTAGGCCAGCACGGCGAGCGCGCCGCCGACGATCGTGAGAAGGCCCGCGAGGATCCCCGCGGCGGCCGCCTGCCTGCGGCGTGCGGCCTCGTCGGCGAGCGTCTCGTCGGCGGTTGGCGGCACGGCTGCAAGTGTATGTTGCGCTCGTGGAGATCCGTGACGTCATGACGGAGAGCGTCGTGACCGCGCCGCCGTCGGCGACGGTGCGCCAGGTCGCGGAGCTCATGCGCGAGCGCAACGTCGGGTCGGTCGTCCTCGTCGACGACGAGGGCGGGCTCGCCGGCTTCGTGACCGATCGCGACCTCGCCCTCGGCGCGCTCACCGACGGCCGCGACCCGGGCGATCCCGTCGAGGCCCACGGCTCGTCGCCGGTCATCACCGCCGAGCCGGGGATGGACGTCGAGGAGGCCGCCGAGCTCATGGTGCGCCATGGGATCCGCCGCCTGCCGATCCTCGACGGCGGCCGCCTGACGGGGATCATCACGCTCGACGACCTCGCCGCCCGCACCGGCGACCTCGAGCTCGCCCACCACATGACGGCCCAGATCACGCGCGCCGCGCTGCCCGGCTTCTACTTCCACGACCGCGGCGGGTGAGCACGGCCCCGAGCGCCTGCCCCGCGTGCGGCGGCGCGCTGGTGGCGTGGCGGGTCGTGCCGGGCTCGGACCCCGCGCTGCCGGGACGCTACGAGCTCGCGCGCTGCACGCGCTGCGGCAGCGCCGTGACGCTTGCGCCGGCGCCGGTCGAGGCGCACGAGTCGGGGGCCTACGGCGGCGGCGCGCCGCGCGGCTCGGGGCTCGCGGCGCCGATCCTGCGCGCGTTCGCGCGGCGGCGGCTCGCGCTGCTCGGCGCGGCGGGCGCGCAGACGCCGGGGCGGCTGCTCGACATCGGCGCCGGCCGCGGGCGCTTCGTCGCCGAGGCACGTGCGGCGGGCTGGTACGCGCACGGCATCGAGCCGTCGCAGCGCGGCATCGAGGGCGCGCGCGCGCTCGGGATCGAGCTGCAGCGGGGCGGCATCGAGGACTCCGACGTGCCGTCAGGGTCGCTGGACGCAGCGACGCTCTGGCACGTGCTCGAGCATCTCGACGAGCCGGGGCCGGCGGTCGCGCGGGTCGCGAGCTGGCTGCGCCCGGGCGGGCTGCTGCTCGTCGGCGTGCCGAACCTCGGCAGCCTGCAGGCGCGCGCCGGCGGCGGGCGCTGGTATCACCTCGACGTCCCGCGCCACCGCACGCATTTCACCGTCATGGGCCTGCACGCGCTGCTGCGCGCGCACGGCCTGGAGCCGGTCGCGACGCACCACGTGCTGCTCGAGCACAACCCGTTCGGGCTGTGGCAGTCGGTCGTGAGCCGGGCGACGCGCGTGCCGTCGTGGCTCTACCACGCGCTGAAGCGCAACGCGTCGCTGCGGTCCCCGGATGCGCTCGTGACGCTCGTGCTCCTGCCGCTGGCACCGGCGGCTCTCGCGCTGGAGGCGCTGTTCGGCCTGCTGGGGCGCGGCGGGACCGTCGCGGTGGTGGCGCGGCGCACGCCGGGGTGAGCCTCGGCATCGCACATCGCCCGGGCGTCCACAGCCAGTCTCTGAGGAGGGGAGCGAACGGACGAGCGGGGCCTTTGTCGGCCTCAGCCCGACAAAGGCCCCACTCGAGCTCCGCGAACGCCCCCGCTCCGTCCCTCAAAGCCCTCGCAGGAGACGCACGGGCAGCGAGCGATGCCGCGGCTCACGCCGGCGCCAACAACGCCACCGCAGCGCCGACGACGTCCCCGTCGACCACCCGCTCGGAACCCGGCACCAGCCCAGCCGCCGCGTCGCTCGCGGCGACGACGTAGACCGCCGACGCGGGACCGGTGACGAACGCCACCGGCACGCCCACCGCGCGCAGCTCGCGCCGCGACGGCGACCAGCTCGCGAGGCCCGCGTAGTCGGCGAAGAAGCCCCGGCGCCAGCCGCGCAACCGGGACGCCTGCACGCCCGCGGCGTCCTCCCCGAGCCACGACAGCACCGCCGCCGCGGGGCCGCCCTCGCGCAGTGCGGCCTCGAGCATCTCGCGCTGCGCCGCGAGCGCCTCCGTCGCCGCCGGCACGAACGCGAACAGCGGCACGTCCGCCAGCACCGCGCCGGAGACGAGCTCGGGCCGGCGCACGAGCAGCTCGAGCGCGACGAGCGCGCCGAACCCCTCGGCGACGAGCAGCGCCGGCGCGGCGCCGAGGCCGTCGAGCACGCAGGTCGCATCCTGCGCCTGCTCCTGCACCGTCGTCGCGACGTAGGGCTCCGGCGCACCGCTGCGCGCGTAGCCGCGCCGGTCGAAGGCGATCGCGCGCGCACCCGCGCCCGCGAGCGCGCCCAGCGCGTCCGACCACGACGAGGCGTCGGAGGCCATGCCGTGGATGACGAGCACCGGCGCGCCGCTGCCGCGCTCCTCGTAGTGCAGCGCGACGCCCGCGCCCTCGATCTCCGGCATCCGCCGAGGCTACCTCTCGCGACCGCTACGATGCCTGCATGGAAGGCTTTGGTGGACTCTTCGGCGACCCCGAGGAGCTGTCGCGCAAGATGGCGGAGTTCGCCGAGCAGATGCAGGCCCAGCAGGGCCTCGTCTGGGCCGACAACGCGATCAAGCTCGCGGTCGAGATGACCGTCGCGGCGATCAACCGCGTGAACATCCAGGGGACGATCGAGCAGCAGGCCGAGCAGATCCGCTCGGTCATGGCGACGGTCTTCCCCGACGCCGTCGCGCTCGTGCGCGAGGCGCGCAGCGGCCTTCAGTAGGCCTCGCCGGCCGCCGAGGAGCCCGCCCGCTCGGCGTCGCGCTCGGCCTGCCCGAGCCGGATCGCCTCCTTGAAGGAGCGGATCCGGAAGATCGCCACGAGCGCGCCGAAGCCGACCGCGATCGTCACGACCGCGATGACGATCTGCTGGCCGACGGAGTAGGCCGCCACCGTCGCACCCGCCGCCGTGCCCGCGAAGACCTTCACGAGCAGCGCCTGCTGCACCCCAGCCCCGCCGGGCGTGAACGGAACGACCGCCGCCACCGCGTTGACGCCGAGGACGAGCAGGACGTTGCGCACCGAGCCGCCGACGTTGAAGGCCTCGAGCAGCATCCAGAAGGCGAAGAAGCGAAAGACCCAACCGGCGAGCTGGAACGCGAAGACCTCGCGCACGTAGCGCCGGCGGTCGGAGAGGATCGTCAGGCCCTGGCGCACGCGCGCCCAGAACGCCTTCACGCGCTGCGACAGCACCGCGAAGCCGACGAGCGCGCCGACCGCCAGCGCCGTGAGGACGAACAGGGTGAAGCGCGGGTGGCCGGCGAAGAACGACAGGTCGAAGGCGTTGAGCTTCGCGAAGTCCGGCGGCTTGGGGAAGACGCCCTGGCTGAAGGCGAAGGTGAGGATGAAGATCGCCATGACCGCGTCGAAGATCGCCTCGACGCAGATCGCCGCGCCGACGGCGGGATACGTCGCGTGCGGGATCGACTGCTTGACGAGAAAGAGCTTGATGACGTCGCCGCCGCGCGCCGGGATGACGTTGTTGAACCCGTAGGCGGCGATGTACGCGCCCCAGATGCGACGGAACGCGATCGGCTCGGTGGGGTAGGCCGCCTGCAGCGTGTGGAAGAACGCCCGGGCGCGCAGCGTGAGGTAGACGATGAACGCGATCGCCCCGATCGCCAGCGGACCCCAGCCGACCCGCGAGAGCGAGTCGAAGAACGAGCCGACCGCATCGAAGAACGAGCCGATGGACGCGTGGACGGGCACTCGGCTCAAGATTACGGGGGCTCACAGATCGCGCAGGTGCTGCCGATAGGAGCACCAGGATGACCGCGCTCGCCCCACCCGTGCCCGCCGCGCCGCGCCTCGGCATGCTCGCCCGCCTCGGCGACGAGGCCCTCGCCGGCCGCGCCGCCGCCGGCAACACCGCCGCCTTCGGCGCACTCTACGAGCGCTACCACGGACCGCTGCTCGGCTACTGCCGCTCGATCCTCCTCAACGACGAGGACGCCAACGACGCGGTCCAGAACGCGCTCGAGAACGCTCTGCGCAGCCTGCCCCGCCGCGAGCCGGGCCGGCCGCTGAAGCCGTGGCTGTACCGGATCGCCCACAACGAGGCGATCAACATCGTCCGCCGCCGCGGCGCGCATGCCGAGCTCACCGAGCTCGACGAGCCGAGCGTGCCGGGCCCCGAGGTCGACTCCGAGCATCGCGTGCGCCTCGCCCAGCTCGTCGACGACCTGCGCGCGCTGCCCGAGCGCCAGCGCGGCGCGCTCGTCATGCGCGAGCTCAGCGGCCTGAGCTACGACGACATCGCGCTCGCCCTCGGCGTCTCCAACGAGGCCGCCCGCCGCGCCGTCTTCGACGCCCGCAGCGCCCTGCACGAGGCCGTCGACGGCCGCGCGACGGAGTGCGTCAGCGTCCGCCACTGCATCTCCGACGGCGACCGCCGCCGCCTGCGCGGCCGCGGCATCCGCGCGCACCTGCGCTCCTGCGACGACTGCGCCTCCTTCCAGCGCGCGATCGGGGCGCGCTCCGCCGACCTGCACCTCCTCGGCCCCTGGCTGTCGGGCGCCGCGATCGCGAGCATGATCGGCGGCGGCGCCGGCGGCGGCGCGCTCATCGCCGCCGGCGGCGGCGCGACGGTCAGCAGCGTCGTCGGCTGGAGCAGCATGCCGGTCTTCCTCAAGGGCGCGGCGGTCGCAGCCGTCGTCGCCACCGCGGGCGGCGCAGCGGCCGAGATCAAGCACGTCGCAACGCCCGCCGACCCCGCCCCGCAGGCGCAGGCCGCCACGCGCAGGGCGATCGCCGCAAGCTCTCCGACCGCGCCCGCGCTGCGCCGTGTCGCCCCCGCCGCCAAGACCCGCGCGCACCGCACGACGGCCACGTCCGGCCGCGGCGGCCTGCGCTCCGGGTCGAGCGCGCGCAAGCCCGTCGTCGAGCGCGCGGAGAACGTCGCGACGCCCGTGGCGCCCGCCGTCGCGCCCACGCCGCCGCCCGCCGCGCCCGCCCAGCAGCAGCCGCAGGCCCAGAAGGAGCAGGTCGCCACGCCCAAGGCGCCTGTCAAGACGGCGATCTCGCAGCTCGAGAACATCCGCGAGCAGGTCATGGACGTCGTGGAGCAGGCCCAGGCGCTCGCCGCAGGTGGCACGGCCGGCGCGCTGCAGGCCGCCAACGACCTGCTCGACAGCACCCTCGGAGCGGTGCGGCCGACGCTCGACCGCATCCTGGCGATGGTCGGGCTCTCGCTGCCGCCGACGACCGGCGCACCCGCGCCGGCCCAGTCGACCACGGCGGCCGCGCCGTCGGTGCCGAACACGATCCTGCAGCCGGTCCAGTCGGTGCTCGACGGCGTGGACTCGGTGCTGGCCAAGCTCCTCGGCCGCACCACCGGTTGAGCGCCAACGCGCCAACAACGAACTTCTCCCGAAGTACCCCATCACACCAGGCGACGGATCGCGTGATAGGGCCAGACATCACACGAAAAGGCAAACCCGTCGCGAGACGGGGGCGCAAAACCAGGGGCCTCACGCAGGCCGCCCAGTTGCCGAAGGGGGCATCAACCCACATGTCACACCACCGCCGTCTCGTCGCCACAGTCGCGACGCTCGCCGCCCTCGTGGCGGTTCCCGCCACGGCGTCGGCGAAGTCCTCGGACTCCGCCAGCGCGCCGACGAAGGTCAGCGTCCAGGCGCAGGTCGCCAAGGCACAGAAGTCCGTCAAGCGCTTCAAGCGCGCCGTCAAGGCCAACAAGGGCTCGGTCGCCAAGCGCGAGCTGAAGAACGCCCGCTCGCAGACCGCTGCCGCCGCTCGCTCGGCCAAGAAGATGGCCTACAGCGCTTCTTCTGACTCCCAGGAGGTCGCTGCGACGCAGGCGCTGGCCCTGGCCGGCACGCAGTACGACACCCTCCTCGAGACGATCACCGCGCTCGTCGACGAGATCAGCGGCCAGGCTCAGGCGCTCATCGCCCAGGCGATCTCCCCGAGCATCGCCGGCAAGACGCAGATCGTCACGATGCTCACCGACATGCTCACGAAGCTGCCGGCCGAGATCCAGCCGGTCGTCGCCTCGCTCATCACGGCGCTGTCGGTCGGCGACGCGACCGAGGTCGTCAACCTCGACGACGCTGCCGACAGCGGCCTGCCGCTGAACATCAGCTCGATCGTCTCCCAGTGCCTCAACATGGCGACGTCCGCCATCGAGAGCGCCTTCGGGATGATCCAGTCGATTCTCCCGATGCTTCCGGCGGTCGCTCAGGCCCCGATCGCGTCGATCCTCGACATCGTCACCTCGACGGTGGGCACGATCATCCCGAGCGTGCTCAGCACGGTCACGGGCCTCATCGACTCGGTCCTCGGTTCGCTGCCGTTCGTCGGCACCGCCTCCGCGGGCGGCGGCATGTTCGGCGGCCTCCTCGGTGGCCTGCTCGGCGGCGCCGGCTCCGAGACGGTTCCAGGCGGCATCGGCTCGATGATCACCAACATGCTCGGCGGCCTGTTCGGCGGCAACGGCGCGGCTCCGGCCGGCGGTTCGACCGGCGGCATCGGCGGCATCATCGGCAGCGTCACGGGCATGATCGACGGTCTGCTCGGTGGCCTGCTCGGCGGCCTGGTTCCCGCCACATAAGCCACAACGGAGGGCCTTCGGGCAACTCGATGCGCTCCGTCACGGAGAACCCGTGGCGGACGTAGAAGTCGACGTTGGTCTCCTTGGAGGACTCGAGGTAGGCCCCGACGGCCTCCGCATCGCAGCGTCGTAGGACGGGACCCAGCAGGGCGGAGCCAATGCCTCCGCCCTGCTGTTCTCGTTCTGTGCCGAGCACCGACAGGTAGTAGTGCGGCTCGACGGGATGGCGGCGCTCGATCTCGCGCACGGCCGCCGTCGTGCGCACGATGCGCGGCAGCAGGACCGGCAGCATCGGCAGGAGCATGAGCGACTGGCGCAGGTCCTCGCGCCATCGCCCGGGCTTCGCCCACAGCGCGGCGCCGGAGAGCTCCGGCGTCGTGAACATCAGCCCCTGGTCTTCGAGCTGGCGCAGGCGGATCTGAAAGAACCGCCGCGCGTGCGTCATCCGCTTCGCGGCGTTGGGATAGAACCAGGCCGTCACCGGGTCGTCGTAGAACGCGCCCGCGAGCACGGCCGCGAGCGTGCCGAAGTCGTCCCTGCGCGCGAGGCGCACGCTCACATGCGTGCCGGTGACCACCGGCCCCGATTCTAGGGCCGGCCCGCCGCGGTCAATCCTGCAGCTCGAGCGCGCGCTCGACCGGCCGCGCGAGCAGCGCGCGGTCGCCGCGCACGACGATCGGCCGCTGCAGGAGCTTCGGGTTGCGGGCCATGAGCGCGATGAGCTCGTCGTCGCTCACTCCCCCGCCCTCGAGCAGCCCGAGCTCGGCGACGAGCGGCTCGCGCGTGCGCAGGACGTCGCGCGGCCCGAGCTCGGCCTTGGCGAGCAGATCGCGGATCTCGCCCTCGGTCAGCCCTGTCTCGTGGTACTCGACGCCGTCGTACTCGATCCCCTGCTCGGCGAGCAGCGCGGAGAGCCTCTGGCAGGTCGAGCACGTGCTCACCTCATAGACGGTCCAGTGGGCCACGCCGCGGACGCTACAGAAGTCGCCCGAGCTGCCGATAACGGGGAGGCATGTTCCGGGTCCCTCGCCCCAGCCGGCTCGTCCTCGTCCTGCTCGCGCTCCTCGCGGCCGCGCCCGCGAGCGCGCACGCCAAGCAGGTCAAGCTCAAGGGCACGGTCGTCGGCGCGCCGTACGTCGCGAGCGGATCGACGACCGCCGTTCCCGTGCTGATCTCCAAGCAGACGGCGAAGGACGCGGGCCTGACGTCGCCGGTCGGCGTCGTCATCGTGAGCCGCCGGCGCACCGTCGGCACGCCGGAGGGCCCCGTGCTTCCCGGCCGCCTGCGCCTCGGCGACCGCTGGAAGGGCAGCGCCACGCTCTCCAGGGCCGCCCGCAAGGCCGTCTACGCGCGGATCTCGCTGAAGAAGATCACGGTCTACCGGCGCGCGAGGACGCTCTCGACCGACGAGCTCGAGTCGCTTCTCACGCAGACGCGCGCCGACCTCGCCCGCCTGCAGAGCACCGTCCGCAACCTCGCGAACTCCACGACGGCGGGCTTCTCGGCGCTGCGCGCCGACGTCGCCGGCCTGCGCGCCGACCTCGCCTCGCTGCGCCTCGACCTCACCGCCGTGCGCTCGCAGGTCACGGCGCTCTCCGACGCGCTCGACGCGTCGCAGGCCGCGATGCGCACCCGTGTCGACGGCCTCGACTCGGACCTCACCGGCCTGCACGGGACGGTCGCCACGCTGCTCGGGCGCACCCAGCTCGTCGAGGATCGCCTCGATGCGATCGAGGCGAGCCTCGCGCAGATCACCGCGTCGCTCGCGACGCTGCAGGCGAGCCTCTCCGGTCTCGGGACGACGGTCGGCGACCTCGCCGCCGACCTTGCGAGCCTCACCGCCCGCGTCGGCGACGCCGAGGCCCTGATCGCCGCCCTCGCGCCGGCGAGCGTCACCGGCGCGCTCGCCGACATCCTCGCGCTGCAGTCGCAGATCTCCGGGCTCACGGGCGACCTCGACACCGTCGCCGGCGGCCTGAGCGCGCTCACCGGGACCGTCTCGACGCTGTCGGGCCAGGTCACCGGGATCGCCGGCGACGTCACCACGGCCGTCACGACGCTGACCGGGCGCCTCGACACGCTCGACACGACGGTCCTGTCGCTGACGTCGAGCCTCAACACCCTCTCGACGACCGTCACCGGCCTCGGCGGCGGGCTCAGCACGCTCAGCACGACCGTCGGCGGGCTGACGAGCGCCGTCACCGGTCTGGCGACCGACGTCGCCGGCCTCGGCATCGCCGACGCGACGCTGACGACGAGCCTCGCGACGCTCTCGGGCACGGTCTCGACGATCGGCACGAGCGTCGGCGGCCTGACGAGCACCGTCACCGGCCTGACCTCCGACGTCGCCGGCCTCGGCGCCGTCGACACCGCCCTGCAGGGCCAGATCGGCGCCGTCGGCACGACCGTCGGCGGGCTGACGGCGAGCCTCGGCACCCTCGCCGGGCGCGTCACGACCGCCGAGGGCGCGCTGACGACGGTCTCGACGACCCTCACCTCGCTCGGCCTCGCCGACGCGGGACTGCAGAGCCAACTCGACGCGCTGGACGCGACGCTGGATGCGGTCGGCACGAGCGTCACCGGCCTCACGACACAGCTCGCCGGCGCGCAGGCGACGATCTCGACGCTCCAGGGCGATCTCGCGAGCACGACGACGAGCCTCACCTCGCAGATCTCGACGGTCTCCAGCGGCCTGGCCACGACGAACGCGACGGTCTCCTCGCTGAGCTCGACGGTCAGCGGGCTCGGCACGTCGGTGTCGGGCCTCGGCACGAGCGTCTCGACCCTGAACACGACGGTCTACGGCGCCAGCGGCCTCGTCCACGACGTCGGCGGCCTCTGCGGCCTCAGCATCCTCGGGATCCCGCTCGGCAGCGCCTGCTAGTACGCCGAGCTTGCCACGCCTGGCGAGTACGCGTCACAGATCTACTACACTGTGACGCAGATTTCCTAGTCAGGCATTTCGGAAGGAGTCCCACCCCCATGGGCAAGACCATCGGTATCGACCTGGGCACCACCAACTCCTGCATGGCCGTGCTGGAGGGTGGAGAGCCCACCGTCATCGAGAACTCTGAGGGCGGTCGCACGACCCCCTCGGTCGTCGCCTTCGCGCAGTCCGGCGAGCGCCTCGTCGGCACCGTCGCCAAGCGCCAGGCCGTCACCAACCCGCAGAACACGATCTTCTCCATCAAGCGCTTCATGGGCCGCAAGGAGGCCGAGGTGCGCGAGGAGGAGTCGATCGTCCCCTACAAGGTCGTCTCCGGCCCCAACGGCGACGCGCGCGTGGACGCCGGCGGCAAGCAGCACACGCCACCGGAGATCAGCGCGATGATCCTCCAGAAGCTCAAGGCCGACGCGGAGGCCTACCTCGGCGACACCGTCGACAGCGCCGTCATCACCGTGCCGGCGTACTTCAACGACGACCAGCGCCAGGCCACGAAGGACGCCGGCAAGGTCGCCGGCCTGGACGTCAAGCGCATCATCAACGAGCCGACCGCCGCTGCGCTGGCCTACGGCCTGGACAAGGAGCACGACCAGACGATCCTCGTCTTCGACCTCGGCGGCGGCACGTTCGACGTGTCGGTGCTCGAGATCGGCGACGGCGTCTTCGAGGTCAAGTCGACCGCCGGCGACAACCACCTCGGCGGCGACAACTTCGACAAGGCGATCGTCGACTGGCTGGCGTCGGAGTTCAAGCGCGACCAGGGCATCGACCTCAAGAACGACCCGATGGCCCTCCAGCGCCTCTACGAGGCCGCCGAGAAGGCGAAGATCGAGCTGTCGACCGCGCAGGAGTCGCAGATCAACCTGCCGTTCATCACGGCCGACACCTCGGGCCCGAAGCACCTCGACGTCCGCCTCACGCGCGCCAAGCTCAACGAGCTGACGAGCGCCCTGCTGGACCGCGTCGTCGCCCCGGTGCGCCAGGCCCTCGACGACGCCAAGGACAAGGGCGCCGCGAAGATCGACCACGTCGTCCTCGTCGGCGGCATGACCCGCATGCCGGCCGTCCAGGAGAAGGTCAAGGAGCTCACGGGCAAGGAGCCGCACCGCGGCGTCAACCCCGACGAGGTCGTCGCGATCGGCGCCGCGATCCAGGCCGGCGTGCTCGCCGGCGACGTCAAGGACGTCCTGCTGCTCGACGTGACCCCGCTGACGCTGGGCATCGAGACCAAGGGCGGCGTCATGACGAAGCTCATCGAGCGCAACACGACGATCCCGACCCGCAAGGGCGAGGTCTTCTCGACCGCCGAGGACAACCAGCCGTCCGTCGAGATCCACGTCCTGCAGGGCGAGCGCGAGATGGCGAGCTACAACAAGTCGCTCGGCAAGTTCCAGCTCACCGGCATCCCGCCGGCGCCGCGCGGCATCCCGCAGATCGAGGTCGCGTTCGACATCGACGCCAACGGCATCCTCAACGTGTCCGCGAAGGACCTGGGCACGGGCAAGGAGCAGAAGATCGAGATCAAGTCGGGCTCCGGCCTGTCGGACGACGAGATCAAGCGGATGGTCTCCGACGCCGAGACGCACGCCGACGACGACCGCCGCCTGCGAGAGCTCGCCGAGGCGCGCAACGGCGCCGAGAACGCCGCCTACCAGGCCGAGCGCCAGCTCAAGGACCTCGAGGAGAACATCGACGAGTCCTCCAAGACGGAGATCGAGGGTCTCATCAAGGACCTGCGCGAGTCGCTGGAGTCCGAGGACGCCGACGAGCTGCGCCGCAAGACCGAGGCGCTGCAGACCTCGTTCCACAAGGTGTCCGAGGCGATGTACGAGAAGGCGCGCGCGGCCGGTGACTCGTCCGCCAACGGCGGCAGCGCCGACGGCGCGGGTCCGGAGGCGTCCTCCGACGACGACGACGTCGTCGACGCCGAGGTCGTCGAGGAAGACACGACGACGAACCCCCGCTAGCCCGTGACCGAGGAGCATCGCATCGAGGAGCAGGAGACGCCGGGCGCGAGCCCGGCGCCTCCCGCGCCCGTGGGCGAGCAGCCGGCCGAGGCCGGGGCCGCCGCAACGGCCGAGGCTCAGCCGCTGCCCGAGCCCGAGCCCGAGCCCGAGCCCGACCCGGCGGTCCTGCGTGAGCGCGCGGCGAAGGCCGACGAGTACCTCGCGCTCGCGCAGCGCACGCAGGCGGACTTCGAGAACTACCGCAAGCGCATGACGCGCGACGTCCGGGCCGCCGAGGCCCGCGGCATGGGCCGGCTCGCCAAGGAGCTGCTGCCCGCGATCGACAACCTCGAGCGGGCCGTCGCCGCGCTGGAGGCCGCCGACGACGAGCACCGCCTCACCGACGGCATCCGCCTCGTGACCGCCGAGCTCACCGCCGCCCTCGGGCGCACGGGCATCGAGGGCTACGCCGCCAAGGGCGAGCGCTTCGACCCCGTCTGCCACGAGGCCGTCGCGCAGCACGCGATCGAGGGCACCGAGGCCGGGACGATCGTCGAGGTCCTGCAGTCGGGCTACCGCCTCAACGACGCGATCCTGCGCCCCGCCCGGGTGATCGTCGCAGGCTAGGAACGCGATGGCCCAAGACCACTACAAGGTGCTCGGCGTCGACAAGAAGGCGTCGGCGGACGAGATCAAGAAGGCGTACCGCAAGCTCGCGCGCCAGTACCACCCGGACAAGAACCCGGGCGACGCGAAGGCGGAGGCGCGCTTCAAGGAGATCTCGCTGGCCCACGACGTCCTCGGCGACCCCGAGAAGCGCAAGGACTACGACCGCGCGCTCGCCAACCCGTTCTCGGGCGCGGGGCGCGGCGGCTCGTCGCAGCCGGGCTTCGACGCCGGCGGCTTCGGCGACATCCTCTCCGACCTCTTCGGCCAGGCGACCCGCGGCCGCGGCGGCGCCGGCACGACCCGCTCGCGTGCCGAGCGCGGGCGCGATCTCGAGGCCGAGGTCTCGATCGGCTTCGACCAGGCCATCAACGGCGCGCAGGTCCCGATCTCCGTGCCGACCTACGAGCGCTGCCCGACGTGCGGCGGCACCGGCGCCAAGCCCGGCACCGCGCCGATCGTCTGCCCGCGCTGCCAGGGTCGCGGGATCGAGTCCGAGGGCCAGGGCCTGTTCTCGATCTCCCAGCCCTGCTCGCGCTGCGGCGGCGCAGGGACCGTCATCGAGGACCCCTGCCCGACGTGCCAGGGCGCGGGCCGCAACCGGACCGTCAAGCGCTACCGGGTCAACATCCCGGCGGGCGTCAAGGACGGCAGCCGCATCCGCCTCGCCGGCAAGGGCGAGCCCGGGCGCAACGGCGGACCCGACGGCGACCTCTTCGTCGTCACGCGCGTGCAGGACTCGCCCGTCTTCGCGCGCAAGGGCGAGAACGTGGAGGTCGAGGTCCCGCTGACGATTCCCGAGGCGCTGCGCGGCGCCGAGATCGAGGTCCCGACGCTCGACGGCCGCAAGACGCTGCGCGTGCCGGCCGGCACGCGACCGGGCAGCGTCCAGCGCCTGCGCGGCGAAGGGCCCAAGCGTCTCGGCAAGAACGGCCGCGGCGACATCCACTATCGCTTCGTGCTCGACCTGCCCGACAAGCTCACGGCCGAGCAGGAGGCCGCGGTGGACGACCTCGCGAAGGTCTTCAACGGCAACCCGCGATCGAGGTTGTTCTCATGACCCAGCGCCGCCGGACGACCACCCGCATCGAGGTCTCCTCCGACCGCGGCGTGTTCATGATCTCGGTCGCCGCCGAGCTCGCCGACATGCATCCGCAGACGCTGCGGATGTACGAGCAGCGCGGCCTCATCGAGCCCAAGCGCTCGCCGAAGGGCACGCGCCTGTACTCCCACGAGGACGTCGAGAAGCTGCGCCGCATCCAGCAGATGACGGCCGAGCTCGGCCTGAACCTCGCGGGCGTCGAGAAGGTGCTCGAGCTCGAGCAGCAGCTCGAGCGCACACGGCGCCGCGTCGTCGCGCTCGAGCGCCGGCGCGACGAGCTGCAGGCCGAGATCGCGACGCTCGAGGGGCGCCGCGAGCAGGTCCGCGCGGACCTCGTCCGCTACGAGGCCGGGGCCGGGTCCGCCCTCGTGCGCACGAAGGACGTCAAGCCCTTCACGATCCCCATCGACCGGCCCGACGACCGCGGCTGACGGCCCCGAAGACCCGACTTTTCCAGGCTTGCGGGACCGCGAGCCGGGTCTAGAATGCTCGCCGGTGGCTTGGACAGGAGGCCGAGCGTCGTGACCATCGTGGGCAGGCGCGGGAGGCGAATCGCACGGTCACGGGTCTGCGCGACGATGGCCGGGCACGCCGTGGCGGGCATCGTCCCGGGCGATCACGTCTGCGCGACGTTCGGCTCCGACGACGAGCAGCAGGCGCTCGTCGGGCGCTACGCGCGCCAGGCGCTGCGGCGCAACGAGCGCTTCCTGTACTCCGCCCACCGCAGCGACGAGCCGGCGATCCGCTCCTACCTCTCCGAGGAGGGCATCGACGTCGACGCCGGGCTCGCGCTCGGCCAGATCGAGATCCGCCGCATCGAGGACGACGGCGAGATCCTCGACCCCGAGGCGACGATCGCGGCGCTGCAGGCCGACCGCCGCGCCGCGCGGCGCGACGGCTTCAGCGCGCTGTGCGCGACCGCGGAGATGAGCTGGGTGCTCGGCCGGCCGGACTCGATCGGCGCTGCGGTGCGCTACGAGCGCGACGTCCAGAGCGTCTTTGCCGCCGCCGACATCGCCGGCCTCTGCCAGTACGACCGCCGGATCTTCGAGCCCGAGACGCTCGACCGGCTCGTCGGAACGCACGGGTTCCGCCTCTGCACCGGCCCGCACCTCACCGCGACGGCGCGCCGGGGCCTGTCCGTCTCCGAGCGTCCCGGGGGCGTCATCGCGCTGGCCGGCGAGCTCGACCTCGACTCCTCGGCCTACGTCACGGCGCGCCTCGAGGCCGTCGAGGGCGCAGGCGACCTCGTCGTCGAGTTGTCCGAGCTCGAGTTCGCGGACATCTCCGGCTGCCGGGCGCTCGTCCGCGCGGCCGAGACGCTCGGCGCCGACCGGCGCCTGGTGCTGCGCGACCCGAGCCCGGCGCTGCTGCCGGTGCTCGAGCTCTGCGGCTGGTCGGGCAACGACCGGCTCGTGCTCGCCTGACGCGCCTACGCGGCGGGGGCGGCCAGCGCGGCACGAATGCGCGCGAGCGTCTGCCGCGGGTGGTCGCGGATCTGGCGCCACGTGATTCGCAGCACGCGGTAGCCGAGGGCCTCGAGGATCGCCTGCCTGTCGGCGTCGTCCTGGCGCGTGAGCGGATCGGCATGCCAGCGGCGGCTGTCGCATTCGACGATGACCCGCTGCGCGCGCCAGAGCATGTCGGGGACGATCGCGCGGCCGTCGATTCGCAGCGGAGCGTTGAGCTCCGGCCGCGCGATGTCCGAGCTGTCGATGAGATCGAGAGCGAGGTCCTCGAGCTCGCTGCGTGTCGGCGCGGGACCGTCGGCGATGACGGCGCGCAGCCGCGCCGCGCCGCGTCTGCGCGGGTGGCGGCGGAGGATCTCGAGCAGCTGGCGGACGTTGACGTGCTGCTCCGCCTGGGCCTGGCGGACCATGCGGCGCAGCGCCTGTGGGGGCATCGTCGCGGCGAGATCGAGGATCGTGCGCGCGGGGCACGTGACGCGGATGCCGTCGCGGATCCAGATGTCCTGACGATCGAGGACGGTTCGGTGGACGCGGATCCCGTCGATCTTGCGGCCGCCGGCGCCCGGCACCGTGACCTCGGGTTCGCGGTCGTCCCACGGTCGCATCCCCAGGTGCGCCGCCGCCGCATGGTTGCTCAAGGTGGCATGCGCGCCGCAGGCGAGAACGGCGGCGGTGAAGAAGGCGGTTCGCGTGAGGGCGTCGTGGCCGACGGCGTGGACGCCGCGGAACACCGGGTGCAGATGGCCGCGGCGAACACGCACCGCGATCGCGGCGTGGTTGATCCCGCTCGCGAGGAGTTGGCGAGTCGTCACGATGCCGTTCTGGCCACCGGCGACGCGTGCGACCTCCGCGTCGGGTCGTGTGGCGCTCTTCTCAGCCTCAGACGTAGAAAGGCGCCGCGCGGCGCTGGGGGAAGATCTCATGGGCCGATGGTGGCGCGGGGGGTGTTGCGGGTCCACACGCGGGTGTTGCAACGCTGCACGGAAAGGCGCACGCCTGGGCCTTGTGGTCTCAAATCTAAGTGAGCTACACTTAGATCCATGCAAGCTGACAGGTTCACGATCAAGACCCAGGAGGCCCTGCAGGCGGCGCTCGCGATCGCCCCCGCCAAGCGCCACGCGCAGGTCACCCCGCTCCATCTGCTCGCCGCGCTCCTCGACCAGGAGGGCGGCCTCGTCGTGCCGGTCCTCGGGAAGATCGGCGTCTCCGCCGACGCCCTCCGCCACGACGTCGACACCGCGCTGGGCGAGCTTCCGACGCTCTCCAGCGAGGCCGAGCCGACGACCTCCCCGGAGCTCATGGCGGCCCTGCGCGCCGCCGAGCGCGAGATGCGCGAGCTCAAGGACGAGTACGTCTCCGTCGAGCACGTCCTGCTCGCGCTCGCGAGCGACGACACCGCCGCCGGCAAGGCCCTGCGCGCGGCGGGCGCGACGCGCGAGCGGCTGCTGCAGGCGCTCGCCGACGTGCGCGGGTCGCACCGCGTCACCGACCAGTCGCCGGAGGAGAAGATCCGGGCGCTCGAGAAGTACGGGCGCGATCTCACCGAGGCCGCCCGCGACGGCGACCTGGACCCGGTCATCGGCCGCGACGACGAGATCCGCCGCGTCATCCAGGTCCTCAGCCGCCGCACGAAGAACAACCCCGTCCTCATCGGCGAGCCCGGCGTCGGCAAGACCGCCATCGTCGAGGGGCTGGCCCAGCGCATCGTCAAGGGCGACATCCCCGAATCGCTGAAGGACCGGCGCGTCATCAGCCTCGACATCGGCTCGCTGCTCGCCGGCTCGAAGTACCGCGGCGAGTTCGAGGAGCGCCTGAAGGCCGTCCTCAAGGAGGTCTCCGACGAGCGCGGCCACGTCGTGCTCTTCCTCGACGAGCTGCACACGATCGTCGGTGCCGGCGCCGCCGAGGGCGCGGTCGATGCCGCGAACCTCCTCAAGCCGATGCTCGCCCGCGGCGAGCTGCGCGCGGTCGGCGCGACGACGCTCGACGAGTACCGCAAGCACATCGAGAAGGACGCCGCGCTCGAGCGCCGCTTCCAGCCGGTCATGGTCGGCGAGCCGACCGTCGAGGACACGATCGCGATCCTCCGCGGGCTCAAGGAGCGCTACGAGACCCACCACGGCGTCCGCATCCAGGACGCCGCGACGATCGCTGCCGCGACCTTGAGCCACCGCTACATCGCCGACCGCTTCCTGCCCGACAAGGCGATCGACCTCATCGACGAGTCCGCCTCGCGGCTGCGCATCGAGATCGACTCGATGCCGCAGGAGATCGACGAGCTCAAGCGCCGCGAGATGCAGCTCGAGATCGAGCTGACGTCGCTTGGCAAGGAGAAGGACGACGCCTCCAGGGCGCGCCGCGACGCGCTCGAGCGCGAGCTCGCCGAGCTGCGTGAGCAGAGCGCCGGGATGATCGCCCAGTGGCAGGCCGAGAAGGCGAAGATCACGACGATCCAGGAGCTCAAGGAGCGCCTGGAGACCGCGCACCGCGACGCGGAGCGCGCCGAGCGCGAGGCCGACCTGCAGCGCGCCGCCGAGCTGCGCTACGGCGAGATCCCCGAGCTCGAGCGCGAGCTCGCCGAGGCCGAGGCCCGCTCGGATGCCAACGACGGCTTCCTCAAGGAGGAGGTCACCGCCGAGGACGTCGCCGAGGTCGTCGCGCGCTGGACCGGGATCCCGGTCAGCCGGATGCTCGAGGGCGAGGTCGAGAAGCTCATCCACATGGAGGAGCGCCTGCACCAGCGCGTCATCGGCCAGAACGAGGCCGTCGGCGCCGTCGCCAACGCGCTGCGCCGCTCGCGTGCCGGCCTGTCGGATCCCGACCGCCCGATCGGCACGTTCCTCTTCCTCGGCCCGACGGGCGTCGGCAAGACCGAGCTCGCCCGGGCGCTGGCGGAGTTCATGTTCGACACCCAGGACGCGATGGTCCGCATCGACATGTCCGAGTACATGGAGAAGCACTCCGTCGCGCGGCTCGTCGGCGCGCCCCCCGGCTACGTCGGCTACGAGGAGGGCGGCCAGCTCACCGAGGCGGTCCGCCGCCGGCCCTACGGCGTCGTGCTGCTCGACGAGGTCGAGAAGGCGCACCCGGACGTCTTCAACGCGCTGCTGCAGGTCATGGACGACGGGCGCCTGACGGACGGCCAGGGCCGCACCGTGAGCTTCAAGAACGTCGTGCTCATCATGACGTCGAACATCCCGGGCGGACGCGAGGGCGCGGAGCTGCACTTCCGCCCCGAGTTCATCAACCGCCTGGACGACATCGTCGAGTTCGACGTCCTCGACCGCTCCCAGATCGGTGAGATCGTCGCGTTGCAGACGCGCCGCGTCATCGACCGGCTCGCCGAGCGCGGGATCGCGATCGAGCTCATGCCCGAGGCGCGCGAGCTCATCGGCGACCTCGGCTACGACCCGGTCTACGGCGCGAGGCCGCTGAAGCGCGTCATCCAGAAGCGGCTCGTCGACCCGCTCGCGCTCGCGATGCTCCAGGGCGACTTCGCCGAGGGCGACACGGTGCTCGTCAGCGCCGCCGACGGCGAGCTCGTGCTCGTCAAGGCGCCGGTGTCGGAGGACCTCGCCGCGTAGGACTCGTGGAACCCGGCGGGCCCCTGGGTGCGTCTAGGTGGATGAGACCCATCCACCTGACCCCAGGAGCCCGTCATGTCACAGTCCCGCTGCACCCGCCGTCATCGCCGGCTCTCGCTGCGCGCCGGCAGGAACCTGCCCGCGCCGTCCGCCGGTCGCAACCTGCCCGCCCCGTGCGCCGGCAGGCAGCTCCCCGCTCCATCTGCGGGCATGAGGTTCCCCGTCGTCGTCGCGGGCCTCCGCGGCCCGGCGCCGGTCGCCGGCATCCGCGGACCCCGCGCCTGAGCCCCGATGCGCCCGCCCGCCCTGCGCCGCCTCTTGACCGGCTACGCGGTCAGCGGGCTCGGCGACTGGTTCGGCGAGATCGCGCTGTCGGTCGTGGTCTTCCACGCGACCGGCAGCGTCCTCGCCGTCACCGCCCTGTGGATCGCCGGGCGGATCCTCCCCGCGCTCGCCGGACCGCCGCTCGTCGCTCGCCTCGCACGCGTGCGCGTCCCGGCGCTGTACGGCGCCGAGGCGGCCTGCTTCGGCGTCCTCGCGATCGCGGTCGCGGCGCACGCGCCGATCGCCGCGATCATGGCGCTCGCGCTGCTCGACGGCACGCTCGCCCTCGCCGCGCGCGCCCTGACGAAGAGCGCGATCGTCGCCGTCGCCGAGCCGGCGGGCGTCCTGGCGGAGGCCAACCGCATGCTCGGCATCGTCTTCGGCGCCTCGATGGCCGTCGGGCCCGCGCTCGCCGGAATCGCCGTTGCGGTCGCCGGCCCCGCCGCCGCGCTCGCGCTCGACGGCGCCTCGTTCGCCGCCGCCGGCCTGCTGCTCGCCCGCGGCCGCGGCGCCGCGTTCGCCCCCGTGCCTCGGACACCGCTGCGCGAGGCGCTCGCCCGCGTTCGCCGGTCGGGCTCCATCGCGGCGCTGCTCGCCGTCGACGCCGCCACCGGGATCTGCTTCGCGCTCATCCTCCCGGTCGAGCTCGTCTTCGTCACCGAGACCCTCGGCGGCAGCGAGGCCGACTTCGGCCTCGTCCTCGCCGCCTGGGGCGCGGGCGCCGTGCTCGGCGGCGTCGCGCTCGGCCGGCTGCGCGAGCTCGATCCGGGCGCCGTCCTGCTCACCGGCTTCGCGCTCATGATCGCCGGCTACCTCGGCATGGGCGCCGCGGGGGGCGTCGCGACCGTCGTCGTCTGCTCGCTGCTGGGCGGCACCGGCCAGGGCCTCGAGGGCTGCGCGCTGCTGACCGCCGTGCAGCGCCAGGCCCCCGCCGACCTGCAGACGCACGTCAACGCGATCGCCGAGGCCGTCCGGACCGCCGGGCCCGGGGTCGGGTTCGTCATCGGCGGCGTGCTCGCGGCGACGACGCAGCCGCGGGTGACCTACGTCGTCGCCGGGCTCGCCGCCCTCGCGGTCGTCGCCGCCACGGCGCCGGTGCTGTCGTCGGCGGTCGGAGGGCATCAGCGATTGGTTCGTGCTCGGCGCCCCGAGCATGTGGCAGGCCGACGCACGGCCGGCTGTGCGTGAACTCGCCAGCCGGCGTGCACGAACCGATCTGCTCGCGGCGGCCGCGGGGTGCCAACGTGATGTGCGAACCCACGGCACGGAAGTCAAGGAAGGCAGACATGCAGTCGACACCGCCCGCCAAGCGCCCTGCGCAACGCGACCCCCGGCAGCCTTTGACTCGAAGCACCCACGGCCGCGCCGAGCCCGTGACGCCCGGCCTCACGCCGGCGGAGGTTCACGCACTCCGGCGAAGCGCATCGCTGACGAGCTTCAGGGGCCGGTGAGGTCCCAGGCCGGCTCGTCGCCGGGGTCCGGCTCGTAGACGCAGAACGTCCCGGTCTTGATCTCGGTGCCCAGGCGCCGGCCGAGCCTCGCGTCGTGCTCGGCGATCCGCTTCAGCGCGGTGCGGATCGCGCGCGTGACGTTCACGCGCGCGCGCTCGGCATCCGAGCCGGTCTTGCGGTCGCGGCCGCCGAGGCCGACCGCGCCGGCAAGCTCGCGCGCGACGAACGTCAGCTCCTCGCGGGCGCGCGACGCGCGCTCGGGGTCGTTGAAGGACTCGGCCTCGTCGATCTGCTCCTGCAGCTCCTCGACGCGCCCGCGGTACGCGATCTTCGCCTGCTGGTCGAGGATCGGCCCGGAGTCGCCCGCGCCGGCGGCCCGGATCTCGAGCCCGGCACCGATCGCGACCGCCGCCCCGGCCTCGCCGCGCACCCCCGGCCCGGCGACGAGGTCGAGCGCGTGGAACTCGACGTGCGGTGCCGCGAGCAGGCGCGCGACGTGCGTCAGCCCCTTCACGTCGCGCAGCTGGATCTGGCCGCCGGGCGGCCCGATGGTCCAGATGTCGCCGCGCCGGTAGAACGCCCACGGGCCGAGCACCGCGGTCCCGACGGTCGCCGGCAATCGCGCGGGCACCGCCACCTCCGCAACGGCGCCGTGCCGGTCCGGCCCGCCGAGCTCGACACGGCGCCCGGCGAGCGCCTGCCCCTCGTCGCGCAGCTCCCGTGCCCGCGCGGCGCAGGCCACGTCGCCGGCGCCCTCCAGGGCGTCTGCGAGCTCGAGCCGGATCAGCGCGACGGTCGGCTCGGCTCCCCAGCGCCGCGCCATCGCCAGCGCGCGCTCGAGGTGCCCGATCGCAAGCTCCCACCGGCCGGCGGTCGCGGCCGCGATCCCGGCATACCGCGCGACCGGGCCGAGGCAGATCGCCGCGCGGCCCGCGATGATCGCGCGGTCGGCGTAGGGCTCGAGCAGCTCGGCGAGCAGGCCGCTGCGCTGCGCGTCGCCGAGGCGCGCGCCGGTGCGCACGAGGAACGCGACGGTCGCAAGCCACTCGGCGTCGCGCGGGATGTCGGCCATCCCGCCCGCGCAGAGCGACTCCAAGCCCCGCCGCGCCTCCTCCGTGCGACCGAGCATCGCGCTGGCGAACGTCGCCGCCGCGC
This sequence comes from uncultured Actinomycetes bacterium, assembly GCA_963797025.1. Classification (GTDB taxonomy): domain Bacteria; phylum Actinomycetota; class Thermoleophilia; order Solirubrobacterales; family Solirubrobacteraceae; genus CADCVQ01. The sequence goes on along the minus strand of CAWCNU010000004.1, from coordinate 1,173,604 downwards.
GCCACACCGGAGCGGCCGGGTAGCGGCGCCCGAAGTCGGCCAGCTCCTGCGCGACCTCGTCGAGGCGGCCCTGCTCGGTGCGCAGGCCCAGCAGCTGCACGGCAAAGAGCTGGGCGGCGTTCTGCGGCTGCGTGCGGCGGCCGATCTCGTACGCCTCGCGGGCGAGGGCCTCGGCGTCCTGCAGCCGCCCCTCGAGCAGCGCCCGCGACGCCTGGAAGAGCGGGACGTACCAGAGATGCAGCGGGTCGCGCAGCTCGGCCGCCAGCCGCGCGTGGACCGCAAGCTCCATGTCGGCGCCGACCCAGTCGCCGAGCTCCATGAGGCTCACCGCCCGCCAGACGTGGCCGCGCAGGACGAGCTCGCGGTCGCGCACCTCCTCGCCGAGCGCGACGACGTCGCTTGCGATCCGCAGCCGCTCGGCCGAGTTCTCCGGCTCCCAGAGCGTGATGAAGCGCGCGCTGAGCGTCGAGGCCAGCGTGCTGCGATCGCCGAGCCGGCGGGCCATCGCGACCGCCTGCGCGCCGAGCTCGGCGCGCTCGCCTGTGCGGTCGGAGAAGTACAGCTCGGTCGCCATCCGCCCGAGGACGCGGGCGAGCAGCGGCCCGTCCTGCTCGCCGAGCGCCTCGCGTGCCTCGCCGAGCAGCGCGAGCAGCCCGTCGTCGACCCGCCCGAACTCGAAGCCGCCCATCCCGGCGCCGTAGCCGAGCGCCGCGCGCGCGAGCCGCTCGGGGGCGTCGAGCCGGCGGGCCAGCGCGGCGGCCCGCATGAACGTCTCGCGCGCATGCGCGGTCGCGCCCGCGCGGCTCTGCGCGGTCCCGAGGGCGAGCATGAGGTCGCAGCGCCGCGGGGCGTCCGCGCGCTCCTGCAGCCCGTAGGCCTGCAGCGCGCGCTCGAAGTGGTCGGACGCCTCCTCGTAGGCGACGAGCGACATCGCGCGCTCGCCCGCGCGCACGGAGTAGTCGATCGCGCGCTCGGGCTCGCCGGCGGTCGCGGCGACGAAGAAGTGGTGCGCGAGCTCGGCGACGTGCGGCTCGGGATCGGCGGCGTAGAGCTCCTCCAGCGCCCGTCCGACCGCCGCGTGCAGCAGCCCGCGCCGCTGCGGGCCGAGATCGTCGTAGAGCGTCTCGCGGATGAGCCCGTGCGAGAAGGCGTAGACGCCGAACGAGGACGGGCGCTCGACGACGACGCCGCTGCCGACCGCCTCGCCGAGGGCGAGATCGAGCTCGTGGGAATCGAGGTCGCAGACGCGCTGCAGGGTGTCCAGCCGGAACTCGCGGCCGATGACCGCCGCCGTCAGCAGCAGCATGCGCGTCCGGTCGGGCAGCGGGTCGAGGCGGTGGCGGATCGTCTCGCGCACGCCGTCGGGGATCCGGACGGTCGCGACCTGCGCGGCGTCGTCGAGGCGCCCCTCGGCGCTCAGCAGCCGGACGACCTCGTCGATGAAGAACGGGTTGCCCTCGGTCGCGTGGTGGATCGCGCGCAGCACGAGGTCGGGCGGGCGGCGGCCGGCGATGCGCTCGACGACCTCGCCGACGTCGCGCTCGCGCAGCCCGCGCAGCGGCAGGCGCCGGCCGTGGCGGATGATGTCGCCGAGCGTCGAGGCGAGCTGCGGATCCAGCCGCGCCTCGGCCTCGCGGTAGGTCCCGATGACGAGGATCGGTGAGTCGCGCAGATGCACGGCGAGGAAGCCGAGCAGCAGCAGCGAGGGATGATCGGCGCCGTGCAGGTCGTCGAGGACGAGCACGAGCGGGCCCTGCGCCGCGGCCGCGCGCAGCAGCGACGTGATCGCGTCGAAGAGCTGAAAGCGGGCGGCGTCGCTGTCGCCGGGGTCCGGCTCGGCCTCGGGCCCGTTCGCAGCGCCCGGCGACGGCGCGACGAGGCCCGGGATGAGGCGCGTCAGGCGGCCTGCGCTCTCGGGGCCCAGCGCGTGCAGCGCGCCCGTGAGATCGCGCTCGGCGGCCAGCCGGCGCACGATCCGCAGCCACGGCCAGTAGGCCGGCGCGCCGCCGCCGTCCCAGGCGCGGCCCCAGAGGACGCCGGCGCCCCGCTGCAAGGCCTCGGCCCCGATCGCGTCGGCGAGCGCGGTCTTGCCGACGCCCGGATCGCCCGCGACCATGAACAGGCCGCCGCGACCGCTCAGCGCGCCCTCGAGCCCATCTCGAAGCTCGGCGAGCTCGCGCTCACGTCCCACCAAATTCCCCGTGTGAGCCACGGGGATCAGTGTAGGCGCGAGACCCGCCGCTACCGGTTGCGCGTGAAGACCTCGACCGGCTTGCGCACCCACGGCGTCGTGCGCCGGCTCGTCGCCCGCTCGTAGCGCTTCACCGTGTCGAACTGCAGGATCCACTGGCCGCTGGCGGGATTGAACGGAAACAGCCGCCGCCGCTTCGTGCGGCGGATGACCCCGCACGTCCCGCGGACGTTTCCGAGGCGGATCGTGCGGCGGACCTGCCCGGAGGAGCGCCGGACGTAGTGCAGGTAGACCGTGGAGCCCGAGCGCACGAGGCCGAAGCCGAAGACGCTGAAGCGCACGCGCAGGCGCCGTGGGTCGCCCGATCCCGGCGAGAAGTCCGCGAAGACCTTCGTGACGCGGTAGCGCGTCGCGGCCGTCGTCAGGGCGTCGGTCGCGCTGAGGTTGAAGACGCCCTCCTTCGTGCCGCTGGGCAGCTCGTTGGTCGGGAACTTGCGCTGGAAGGCGCCGTTGGCGTCGGTCTGGGCGCTGCCGAGCGGCCGGCCCTCGCGCGAGACCGTCACCGGGCTCAGCGGGGCGAAGCCGGCGCCGTTGAGCACGACGTCCTGGCCCTCCTGATAGCAGCGGGTGTCGGTCGCGAGCGTCGCCGCGTCGGCCGCGGGCACGGCCAGGAGCGTCGCCGCGGCGGCGAGCGCGAGTGTCGTGCGCCGGAGCTTCATCGGCTCGACGGTAGCGGATCGCCGAACGCCACCGCGCGGGTATGGGATACAACGTTTCCGCACGCCACGCTTCGACCGCCGGGAGGCGCCATGCCGACGTATCTCATGTTCGCGACCCTGTCCTCCGAAGGGGTGCAGACGGTCAAGAACAACCCGCAGCGCATCAAGGAGGTCAATCGCGAGGTCGAGCAGCTCGGCGCGACCGTCACGATGCAGTGGGGCACGCTCGGTCGCTTCGACTTCGTGAGCATCGTCGAGGCGCCCGACGATGCGACGATGGCGCGCGTGTCGCTCGAGCTCGGATCGCGCGGGACCGCGAAGTACGAGACGCTCCCGGCGATCCCGATCGACGACTTCATCGCGGCGATCTGAGCGTGACGCGGGTCCTCGTCGTCGGCGCGGGAGGGCGCGAGCACGCGCTCGTGCGCGCGCTGAAGCGGTCGGCCGCGGCGCCGGAGATCCTCTGCGCGCCGGGCAACCCGGGGATCGCCGAGGATGCGCGGACGATCGACGTCGTCGCCGACGACATCCCGGGCCTCGTGGCGGCCGCCGAGGGCTGCGACCTCGTGGTCGTCGGCCCCGAGGCGCCGCTCGTCGCGGGGCTCGTCGACGAGCTCGCCGCCCGCGGCATCCCGGCGTTCGGCCCGAGCGCCGCGGCCGCGCGCCTCGAGGGCTCCAAGACCTTCGCCAAGGAGGTCATGGAGGCCGCCGGCGTGCCGACCGCGGCCTGGACGGCGGTCGGCGACGTCGAGGCCGGGATGGCGGCGATCGAGTCCTATCCGGTCGTCCTGAAGTTCGACGGCCTCGCGGCGGGCAAGGGCGTCGTCATCGCCGTCGACGCGCTGCAGGCGCGGGCGGCGCTCGAGGAGTTCCTCGTGGCGCGGCGCTTCGGGGCCGGTCAGGTCGTCGTCGAGGAGCACCTCGAGGGCGAGGAGCTCTCGCTGCTGGCGCTCTGCGACGGCGAGCGGGCGCTGCCGATGGCCCCGGCGCAGGACTACAAGCGCATCCGCGACGGCGACGAGGGCCCGAACACCGGCGGAATGGGCTCCTACTCGCCGGTCGTGGGCGTCGATCCGGCGCGCGCCGCCGAGATCGCGGCCGCCGTCCACCAGCCGATCGTCGACCTGTTGCGCGAGCGCGGCACGCCCTTTCACGGCGTCCTCTACGCCGGGATCATGCTGACCGCCGACGGACCGAAGGTGCTCGAGTACAACGTCCGCTTCGGCGATCCCGAGACGCAGGCGGTGCTGCCGCGGCTGCGCTCGGACATGCTCGAGCTCCTCACCGCGGCGTCGGCGCCCGGCGGCCTGCGCGACGCCGAGCTCGACTTCGGCGACGACTGGGCGGTGACGCTCGTGCTCGCGAGCGCCGGCTACCCGTCCTCCTCCTCGATCGGCGACGTCATCTCGGGCCTCGACGAGGTCGGCGACGGGATCGAGGTCACGCACGCCGGGACCGCGCGCCGCGAGGACGGGGCGATCGTCACCGCCGGCGGGCGCGTGCTGAACGTCACGGCGCTCGGCGCCACCCCCGCGTCCGCCCGCGACGCCGCATATGCTGCCGTGGAGCACATCGACTTCGCAGGGCGTCAGTTGCGCACCGACATCGCCCTGCGCGCCGTGGAGAGGGTTGGCGGATGACCGAGCAGGCACAGCCCGCGACCGAGACCGAGGTCGCCGTTGGACTCGAGGAGATCGACGAGGCGACGCCGCTCGTCGGGATCATCATGGGCTCCAAGAGCGACATGGACGTCATGGATGGCGCGGCGAGCGTCCTGCGCGACGCCGGCGTCCACCACGAGGTGCGGGTGATGTCGGCCCACCGCCAGCCCGACGTCGTCGCCGACTACTGCTCCAACGCGCGCATGCGCGGGCTGCGGGTCATCATCGCGGGCGCCGGGCTGTCCGCGGCGCTGCCGGGCGTCGCCGCCGCCCACACCGACCTGCCGGTCATCGGCGTGCCGCTGTCCAGCCGCCTGTCTGCGATGGGCGGCCTGGATGCCATCCTGAGCGTCGTGCAGATGCCGCCGGGCGTGCCGGTCGCGTCGGTGGGGCTCGACAACGCGAAGAACGCGGGGCACCTGGCGCTGCGGATCCTGCGCGCGTGATCGCCCGCTACACACGGCCCGCCATGGGCGCGTTGTGGACCGACGAGGCGCGCATGGAGGCGTGGCGGCGCGTCGAGGTCGCCGCGTCGGAGGAGATGCAGGGGCCGACCGCATCGGACCTCGAGGCGATCCGCGCCGCGACGTTCACCGTGGCCGCGGTGCAGGAGCGCGAGGCCGTCACCGATCACGACGTCGCGGCGTTCGTCGACGTGCTGAGCTCCTCCGCCGGTGACGCCGGGCGCTGGATCCACTTCGGCCTGACCTCCAGCGACGTGCTGGACACCGCGACGGCGCTGCAGCTGCGGGCGGCGGGCGAGATCGTGCTGGCCGGCGCGCGCGAGCTCCACGGCGCGCTGGCCGAGCGCGCGCGCGAGCACGTCGGCACCGTCTGCGTCGGGCGCACGCACGGCGTCCACGCCGAGCCGACGACGTTCGGGATCAAGCTCGCCGGCTTCGCGATGGAGGCCCGCCGCAACGTCGCGCGGCTGGAGCGCGCGTTTCATCAGGTGTCCGTCGGAGCGATCTCCGGGGCCGTCGGCACGTACTCCGCGACGTCGCCGGACTTCGAGGCGCGCGTGCTCGACCGCCTCGGCCTCGAGCGCGAGCCGGTCTCGACGCAGGTCGTCGCGCGCGACCGCCACGCCGAGCTGCTGCAGGCGATCGCGCTGGCCGGCGCCGGCCTGGAGCGCCTCGCGACCGAGATCCGCCACCTCCAGCGCACCGAGGTCCGCGAGGTCGAGGAGCCGTTTCGCACCGGCGCGCAGAAGGGCTCGAGCGCGATGCCCCACAAGCGCAACCCGATCACGACCGAGCGCATCACCGGGTTGGCGCGGGTCCTGCGCGGCAACGCGAGCGCCGCCGTGGAGAATGTCGCCCTCTGGCACGAGCGCGACATCTCGCACTCCGGCGCCGAGCGCGTGATCCTGCCCGACTCGACGATCCTGCTCGACTACCTCCAGCACCTCGCGATCCGCGTCGTGCGCGGGATGGTCGTCCACCCCGACCGCATGCGCTCCAACCTCGACATCACGTGCGGCGCGCTGTTCTCCCAGCGCGTGCTGCTGGCGCTCGTCGAGGCCGGGATGCAGCGCGACGAGGCCTACCGGATCGTGCAGGAGGCCGCCCAGCGCGCCTGGGACGAGCGCGTGCCGCTGCGCTCGCTGCTGGAGGAGCGCCGCGAGCTCGGCCTGGACCTCGACGAGATCTTCGACCTCGGGCACTACACGAAGCACGCGGCCGAGATCGTCGGGCGGCTGGACTCCTGAGGTCGCCGAGCCCGTTGCTAGCCTGCGAACAGTGACCACCACGCTCGCCGACCTGCCCCTCGTCGCCTCCGGAAAGGTGCGCGAGATGTACGACCTGGACGACCGGCTGCTCATGGTCGCCAGCGACCGGATCTCGACCTACGACGTCGTCCACCCGACGCCGATCCCCGACAAGGGCAAGGTCCTGACCGGCCTCTCGACGTTCTGGTTCGAGCAGACGACCGACATCGTCCCGAACCACCTCGTCTCGACGACGGAGGACGTGCCCGGCGAGGCGCGCGGGCGGGCGCTGTCGGTCATGAAGCTCACGATGCTGCCGGTCGAGTGCGTCGTGCGCGGATACCTCACCGGCTCGGGCTGGAAGGACTACCAGGCCACCGGCGCCGTCGCGGGGATCACGCTGCCCGAGGGCCTGCGCGACTCCGAGAAGCTGCCCGAGCCGATCTTCACGCCCTCGACGAAGGCCGACGTCGGCCACGACGAGACGATCGACTTCGACCGCGCGGCGGAGATCGTCGGCGACCGCGAGGTCATGGAGCAGCTGCGCGACCTCTCGATCGCCCTGTACTCGTTCGCGGCCGACCACGCGGCCTCGCGCGGGGTCATCCTCGCCGACACGAAGTTCGAGTTCGGCCGCGACGCCGACGGCGTCATCCGCGTCGGCGACGAGGTCCTGACGCCCGACTCCTCGCGCTTCTGGCCCGCCGACACCTACGAGGTCGGACGGCCGCAGCCGAGCTTCGACAAGCAGTACGTCCGCGACTGGGCGTCGGGCACCGGCTGGGACAAGAAGCCGCCCGCGCCGGCGATCCCCGACGACGTCGTCGCGGGCACGCGGCAGCGCTACATCGAGGCCTACGAGCGCATCACCGGCCAGTCGTTCGACGTCTGGCTGGACAGCGTGAAGCCGTGACCGTCCGCGCGCGCGTGCTCGTGCGACCGAAGGCGGGAATCCTCGATCCGCAGGGCGTCGCCGTCGAGCGCGCCCTGCCGGCGCTCGGCTTCGACGGCGTGGCGAACGTCCACGTCGGCCGCCTCATCGAGCTCGACATCGAGGACCCCCGCCAGCTCGAGGCGATGTGCGAGAAGCTGCTCGCCAACCCGTTGATCGAGGACTACGAGATCCTCGAGTCCCCGTCGTCCGCCTGACGTGAAGTTCGGCGTCATCCGCTTTCCGGGCTCGTGTGACGAGGTCGACGCCGTGCTGGCCTGCGAGCGCGTGCCGAACGCGACGGCGCAGCTGCTCTGGCACGGCGATCCGGACCTGCACGGCGTCGACGCGGTCGTCGTGCCCGGCGGCTTCTCCTACGGCGACTACCTGCGCGTCGGCGCCATCGCGCGCTTCTCGCCGGTCATGGAGTCCGTCATCGCGTTCTCACGCGCGGGCGGGCTCGTGCTCGGCATCTGCAACGGCTTCCAGGTCCTCTGCGAGGCGGGGCTGCTACCCGGCGCGCTGCTGCCGAACGTCGAGCGGCGCTTCATCTGCCGCCAGGTCAACCTCGAGGTCGTGCAGGCCTCGATGCCCTTCACCGCCGACTGCACTCCCGGCGAGATCCTGTCGATCCCGGTCAAGCACACGACCGGCCGCTACTACGCGCCACCGGAGGATCTGGATCGCCTCGAGGCACATGGCCAGATCCTCCTGCGGTATGCGCACGACGGCAACCCCAACGGCTCGTCGAACGACATCGCCGGCGTGCGCAACGCGGCCGGCAACGTCTTCGGCCTCATGCCCCATCCCGAGCACGCCGTCGACCCGCTCACCGGGTCGACCGACGGGCTGAAGATCTTCACCTCGATGGCCCATGCCCACGGTTGACCAGGCCGTCGCGCTCGGGCTGACGCCGGCCGAGTTCGACCTCATCCGGGCCGAGCTCGGCCGCGAGCCCAACGAGGTCGAGCTCGCGGTCTTCTCGCTCATGTGGAGCGAGCACTGCGCCTACAAGCACTCCAAGAAGCTCCTGCGCACGCTGCCGACCGAGGGCCCGCGCCTCGCGCTCGGGCCCGGCGAGAACGCGGGCGCCGTGACGGTCGGCGACGGCTGGGTCGTCGCCTTCAAGGTCGAGTCGCACAACCACCCGTCGGCGGTCGAGCCCTTCCAGGGCGCGGCGACCGGCGTCGGCGGCATCCTGCGCGACATCTTCGCGATCGGCGCGCGGCCGATCGCGGTGCTCGACTCGCTGCGCTTCGGCGAGCCCGACAGCGCCCGCTCGCGCTACCTGCTCGACCACGCCGTCGGCGGGATCGGCCACTACGGCAACTCGATCGGCGTCCCGACGATCGGCGGCGAGGTCTACTTCGAGGGCCCCTACGAGCAGAACTGCCTCGTCAACGCGATGGCGCTCGGCCTCGCCCGCGGCGACGCGCTCATCCGCAGCGCCGCGACCGGTGTCGGCAACGCGCTCGTGCTCTTCGGGGCATCGACGGGCCGCGACGGGATCGGCGGCGCCTCGGTCCTCGCCTCCGCCGAGCTCGGCGAGGCCGACGCCGACAAGCGCCCGACGGTGCAGGTCGGCGACCCGTTCGCCGAGAAGAAGGTCATGGAGTGCTCGCTGGAGCTGCTCGAGCGCGGGCTGCTCGTCGCACTGCAGGACCTCGGCGCCGCCGGGCTGTCGTCGTCGAGCGCCGAGATGGCGTCCAAGGGCGAGGTCGGCCTCGACATCGACGTCTCGCGCGTGCCCCTGCGCGAATCCGGGATGGAGGCCTGGGAGATCATGGTCTCCGAGTCCCAGGAGCGGATGCTCTGCGTCGTCGAGCCCGAGCGGCTCGACGAGGTGCTGGCGATCTGCGAGAAGTGGGAGGTCGGCGGGACGGCGATCGGCACGGTCACCGACACGCGCGCGCTGCGCGTCTTCGTCGGCGACGAGCTCGTCGGCGACATGCCGGTGCCCGCGCTCGTCGACGACTGCCCGCTGTACGACCTCTCGCCGGAGGCGCCCTCGGAGCCCCTGTACCCCGCCCCGCCGCGCGTCCTGGCCTCCGGGATGAGCAACCCGCGGGAGATCCTGCTCGCGCTCCTCGCGTCGCCGAACATCGCCTCGCGCCTGCCGCTCTTCCAGCAGTACGACTGCATCGTCCAGTCGCGCACCGTTCGCCGGCCCGAGCAGGCCGACGCCGCCGTGCTCGCGCTGCCGGGCGGCGGAGCGATCGCGGTGTCGATCGACGGCTCCGGGCGGCGCGTGGCCTGCGATCCCTACACCGGCGCCATCGAGGCGGTGCTCGAGTGCACGGCGAACCTCGCCTGCACGGGCGCCGAGCCGCTCGGGCTGACGAACTGCCTGAACTTCGGCAACCCCGAGAAGCCGCACATCGCCTGGCAGCTCACCGAGGCGATCCGCGGCCTCGCCGATGCCTGCCGCGCGCTCGACGTGCCGGTCGTCGGCGGCAACGTCTCGCTCTACAACGAGAGCGGCGACGGGCCGATCTACCCGACCCCGGTCGTCGGCATGGTCGGCGAGCTGCCCGACGCCGCGCGAGCGGGCCGGTCCGGCTTCGCGCGCGAGGGCGACGTCGTCGGCTTCGCGGGCCCGTTTCGCCCGCGCCTGCCGGGCTCCGAGCTCGCGAAGCTCCGCGGCGAGGCGCTGCCCGACGCACTGGACGCGATCGACATCGGCGCGCTGCGGGCCGCGCAGGAGACGATCCGCGACGCCGTCCGCGACGGCTCGCTGTCCAGCGCCCACGACGTCGCCGAGGGCGGCTTCCTCGTCGCCGTCGCCGAGGCCTGCCTCGCCGGCGACATCGGCGCGACGCTCGACCTCGGTGCCGTCGAGGGCGCGGACGAGCTCGAGCGCATCCTCTTCGGCGAGTCGCCCGGCGCCGGGTTCGTCGTCTCGGGCACCGCGTCCGCGCTGGCGGCGCTCGGCGAGCGCATGGAGGTCGACATCTTCGGGGCCGTCGGCGGCGAAGCGCTCGACGTCCGCAGCGGCGAGACGCACGTCACGGCGACGCTCGCCGAGCTGCGCGCGGCGCACAGCGCGCTCGCGGCGCTCTTCGACTGACGCGCCCCGAGCGGCCCGTCGCGTCGCCCTCGACCTCGGCGGCCCCCGGTTATCCGGCCCCATCCGTTCGCGCCCGAACGCGTGGCTATCCTTGACGGGGTGACGACGCTCGACGAGCGCGACGGGCCGCGAGACGAGTGCGGGGTGTTCGGGATCTACGCTCCCGGCCACGACGTCTCCCGTCTGGCCTACTTCGCGCTGTACGCCCTTCAGCACCGCGGCCAGGAATCCGCCGGCATCGCCGCCGCGGACGTCGGCGGGCACATCATGACCCTGCGCGAGCTCGGGCTCGTCAACCAGGTCTTCGACGAGCAGAAGCTGCGGGCGCTCGGAGGCGACCTGGCCGTCGGGCACGTCCGCTACTCGACGACCGGCTCCAACGGCTGGGACAACGCCCAGCCCGTGCACCGCTCCGACCGCCGCGAGCTCGCGCTCGGCCACAACGGCAACCTCATCAACGCCGTCGAGCTGCACGGCGAGCTGCGCGACCGCGGCGTGCGCTTCCGCTCGACGTCGGACTCGGAGATCATCGCCGCGCTGCTGGCCTCTCACGAGGCCGAGCACATCGAGGACGCCGTCTGCGAGGTCCTGCCGCGCCTGCAGGGCGCGTTCTCGACGGTGCTCATGACGAAGGACAAGCTCGTCGCCTTCCGCGACCCGGCCGGCCTGCGCCCGCTCGTGCTCGGTCGCATCGAGGACCACCCCTGCGTCGCGAGCGAGTCCTGCGCGCTGGACATCATCGGCGCCGAGTTCGTGCGCGACGTCCGCCCGGGCGAGATGGTCTGGATGGACAGCGACGGCCTGCACTCGCGCCAGATCGTCGAGGGCGCGCGCGAGGCGTTCTGCATCTTCGAGTACATCTACTTCGCCCGGCCGGACTCCCGGATGAACGGCGACGTCCTGCAGGCCGCGCGGGGGCGGATGGGCGAGATCCTCGCCCGCGAGGCGCCGTGCCCGAACGCCGAGCTCGTCATCCCGGTGCCGGACTCCGGCGCGCCCGCCGCCCGCGGCTACGCGCGCGCCAGCGGCCTGCCGCAGGACGACGGCCTCATCAAGAACCGCTACGTCGGGCGGACGTTCATCCAGCCCGGCCAGGAGCTGCGCAAGCACGGCCTGCGGATGAAGTTCAACCCGCTGCCGGAGATCGTCGGCGGCAAATCGATCGTCGTCGTCGACGACTCGATCGTCCGCGGCAACACGACGCGCCAGATCGTCCAGATGCTCCGCGAGGCGGGCGCGACCGAGGTGCACATGCGCATCTCCGCGCCGCCGATCAAGCATCCCTGCCACTACGGCATCGACATGTCCACGCGCGAGGAGATGATCGCCCACGAGCGCACGGTCGAGGAGGTCGCCGCCGAGCTCGGCTGCGACTCGCTCGCCTATCTCTCGCTGGCCGGCGTCTACGAGGCCGTGCGCGGCGACAGCGAGCGCCACTGCGACGCGTGCTTCAGCGGCCGCTATCCCCTCGAGGGGACCGACGAGGCCAACGGCAAGTACGCGCTCGAGCTCCCGCTCCTCAGGGCGTAGGGCAGCGTCGCCTTCGTCGTCTGCGTGTGCGGGCCGAGGACCTTGAGCCTCACGCGCACGCCGCGGTGCGTCGCGATGAAGCGCCGAGCGCCGTGGCTGAGCGGGAACCGTAGCCGCACGATGCCCTCCGACCAGCGGATCACACGCGCGCGCGGCAGCCGCTGCTTCGCGTAGAAGTTCGTCAGCCGCGCGACGCCCTTGACGAGACAGGCGCGCGGACAGCGCACGCGGACCTCGACGTGCGCTCCGACGCGCACCGCCGGCACGTAGCGCGACGAGCCGCTGGCCGCGCTGCGCACCGCGATCGCCGGCTTGGCCGCCACCGCGGCCGGTGGCGGCTTCGGGTCGGCGTTCGGGCCGTCGGTCTGAAAGGACCAGCGATGCGTGAAGCGGGCTCCCCCCACGATCGCCGAGACCGTCGCCGTGTACGTCGTCCCCGCGCGCAGCTGCTGGCGCGGGATGAGCTGGGCGCCGACCGGCAGGTAGCCCTCGAGGCCGGGTGTCGTGTTGTCGGCCACCGCGACGCTCACCGGTCCGCCGGGTCCGGTCAGCGAGGCCGTCGTGACGTTCGCGGCATCGTCGAGGGCGACGCCCGGGCCGTCGAAGAGGACGTAGAGGTAGGGGCCCGTCTCGGTTCCGGGCGCGATGCCGAGCAGCTCACCGGGCGTCAGCGGCCGCTCGGCCGCGACCTCGCTGGTGCGCCAGCCCGTCGCGCCGTCGCGCGGATAGGTGTAGGTGACGTTGCGCGGCGGCGCCGAGCGGTTGCGGGAGGAGAGCGTCGTCGCGCAGCCGAAGCCCTCGCTCTCCCACGCGCCGACGGCGTCCAGGCGCGGCGCGAGCAGCTGATGGAGGTGGATCGGCGAGTGCTCGAAGGGGTTGGACGCCGCCGTCCACGTGAGGTTGCGATAGAGGACCGAGGTCTGCCCGGCGCGCGCGCCGTCGGGGGTGTAGGCCGGCGCGGTGGAGCTCTCGTCGTGCGTCAGGATGTCGTTCGTCGCGCCGTAGTGGTTGTGGGCCTCGCAGCCGGCGGACCACACCGGGTTCTCCGTGATGCCCGCGGGGATGGCGCTGGCCGAGCGCATGGCGTTGATGAAGCCGACGAGCTTGGACCCGACGGTGTCGCTCTCGGCCGGCCCCGGGATGAGCAGCAGCGCCAGCCCGAGCAGCAGCATGAGCGTGGGCGCAAGCAGCCAGGGCTTCCGGCGCGAGGGAGTCGCTACTTGACCTGGGGCCCGTAGCCCCACTTCGGCATCGCCGAGAGGGCGCCCTGCGCGGCGGCCTTTTCCATGTCGTCGTTGCGAACGCTCGTCGGGTAGGGCGGGCGTTTCCATGGATGCCAACCGACCGTACCGTAATGCTGCCTCAGATAGGCGGTAAGTTCGCCGCGGTGCTTCGGGCAGGCGTAGCGCGCCGGTCCGTAGAGGCCGCGCCCCTGCCACACGAGCCACTTCTCGGGCATCGCGTCGAGGTAGGCGCCCCACACGATCTGGCGCACGGTCGTCTCGAGGCTGATCTGCGTCAGCGGATCAGGCTGGGCGTCGCAGAACTGACACCGGAAGACGAGGCGAACGGACATCGCAGATCCACAGTACCCCTCGCGGAGGCCCGGCAACAGGCAAACGGCGCAATGATCGTCCTAGAACCCGCCCCAGTGCTGGCGTCTCGTGGACACGATCCACGCGTGGTCGGTGTCGTCGGACTCGAGGCTGTTCGGGTACGGCGGGCGCTTCCACGGATGGAAGCCGAGCGTCCCGTAGTGCTTGCGCAGGAAGGCGACGAGGTCGGCGCGGTGGTCCGGGCATGCGTACCGCGCCGGACCGTAGAGGCCGCGGCCGTGCCAGACGAGCCAGCGACCGGGCAGCGCGTTCTGGTAGGCGCCCCAGACGAACTGCCGCATCGCCGACTGCAGGCTCAGCTGCGTCAGCGGGTCGGGCTGCGCATCGCAGAACTGACAGCGAAAGATGAACTTCACGGCCATGGCATCAATGTAGCCACGCCGAAGCCCAACGCAACGAATCTGCGCAGGCCGTGGGTGCTCGCCGGGTCGGACGCTAAGGTCGGACGCCGACATGGATCCCGCCGCCGCGCTGCACGAGTACTTCGGCTTCGACGCGTTTCGCCCCGGCCAGGAGCAGGCCGTCCGGGCCGCGACCGGCCCGCCGGCGCGCGACGTGCTCGTCGTCATGCCGACCGGCGCCGGCAAGTCGCTGTGCTACCAGCTGCCCGCGCTCATGCGCGACGACCTGACGCTCGTCGTCTCGCCGCTCGTCTCGCTCATGCAGGACCAGGTCGACGCGCTGGCGGTGGCGGCGCCGGGCCGCGCGGCGCTCGTGAACTCGCAGATGGCGGCCGCTGACAACCGCGCCGCGCTGGAGCGCGCGGCGTCGGGTGAGCTGCGCCTGCTCTACGTCGCTCCCGAGCGCTTCTCCTCGGCGCCGTTCCTCGAGGCGATGCGGGCGGCGAAGATCGGGCTCTTCGTCGTCGACGAGGCGCACTGCGTCTCGCAGTGGGGCCACGACTTCCGCCCGGACTACTTCCGCCTCGCCGACGCCGCCCGCTGGCTGCAGGCCGAGGCGATCATCGCCTCGACGGCGACCGCGACGCCGCAGGTCGCGCGCGACATCGCGACCCGCCTCGGCCTGCGCGACCCGGTGCTCGTCTCGACGGGCTTCGATCGCCCGAACCTCTCCTTCGGCGTCGTGCCGTGCGCCTCGACGCAGGCCAAGCACCGCCACATCGGCGCCGCGCTGTCCGAGCCGGGCGCGACGCCGGCGATCGTCTACGCCGGCACGCGCGCCGGAGCCGAGAAGCTCGCCGACCGCCTCTCGGCCTCGCTTGACGGCGCCGTCGGCGTCTACCACGCGGGCCTCGGGCGCGAGCAGCGCGCCGACGTGCAGCGGCGCTTCATGGACGGTCGCCTCGACGTCGTCGTCGCGACGAACGCGTTCGGGATGGGGATCGACAAGGCCGACGTGCGGACGGTCTGCCACGAGAGCGTGCCGGGCTCGGTCGAGGCCTACTACCAGGAGGCCGGCCGCGCGGGCCGCGACGGCGAGCCCGCCCGGGCGCTGCTGTTCGCCGAGGGTCGCGACAAGGGCCTGCACGTGTTCTTCATCCAGCGCGGCGAGATCGGCGACGAGGCGATCGCGACGATCGCGCGGCGCCTGCAGATGCGCGCTCAGGACGGCCGCTACGACCTCGGCGCCGACGAGCTCGCCTCGGTGCTCGACAGCCGCGGCGAGGGCTCCGAGCAGGTGCGCGCGGTCATCGGCCACCTCGCGCGCGCGGGCGTCATCCGTCCGGCTCCGTCCTCGCCCGATCGCGTCCGCGGGCGCATCGAGGCGCCGTTCGACGCGCGCGCCCGGGCCGCCTGCCGCTCGTCGGCGGGCGACGCGCTGCGCGCGCGCTGGAGCCAGTACCGCGCCGTCTGGGCGTTCGTCGAGGGCTCGGCCTGCCGCCGCGAGACGATCCTGCGCCACTTCGGCGATCGCAGCACCCCTGCCCCGCAGCTCGGCGTCCCCTGCTGCGACGTCTGCGACCCGTCGTGGGTGCCCGTGGCGCCGGCCGCGCGGGCGCCGCGCGGCGCCCGCGCGGGTGCGCCGCGGGCACCCGGCGAGCTCGACGACGCGATCATCTCGGTCGTCGAGACCGCGAACCCCGCGGTCGGGCGCACGCGCACCGTGGAGATCCTGCGCGGCGGGCGCTCGAAGGCGCTCGTCAAGAGCGGGCACGACGGGCTGCCCGCCTACGGCACGTTCGACCACCTCACCGCGGCGCAGGTGCTCGGCCGCGTCGACGAGCTCATCGGCGCCGGGCGGTTGCGCTCGACGGGCGGCGCGTATCCGAAGCTCCAGGCGGTCGCCCCCGCGCGCGCTGCCTGATGGCCGGACCGCTGCGCGTCGGCGTCCTGGCCTCGGGCGGCGGCACGAACCTCCAGGCGCTGCTCGACAGCGTCCACGGCGACGAGGCGCTCGTCGTGGCGGTGGCATCCGACCGCGCCGATGCGCACGCGCTGCAGCGCGCCCGCGACGCGGGTGTCGAGGCGGCGGTGTTCGCGCTCGCCGACCATCCCGATCGCCCCGCGCGCGACGGCGCGATCGCCGACTGGCTGCTCGGCCGCGACGTCGAGCTCGTCGTGCTCGCGGGCTACATGGCGCTGCTGACGAGCCCGCTGCTGCGCCGCTTCCCGGGCCGCGTCGTGAACATCCACCCCTCGCTGCTGCCCGCCTTTCCGGGCATCCACGCCGTGCAGCAGGCGCTGGATCACGGCGTCAAGGTCTTCGGCGTGACGGTGCACTTCGTCGACGACGACGGCGGCGTCGACACCGGGCCGATCCTCGTCCAGCGCGCGATCGAGCTGCCCGGCGCGAGCGACCCGGAGGAGGTGCTCGAGCGCCTGCGCCCGATCGAGCACGCCCTGCTGCCGGAGGCCGTGCGCCTCATCGCGCGCGGCGCCGTGAGCCGCGACCCGGCCAACCCCCGCCGCGTCGTCGTCGCCCCTGACTAGTGCATCCGGACGGGTCCACTGGCCAACCGTCCAGGCAGGTTGCCCCGCAAGCGCGCGCACGCCAGAATGCGAACGTGCCGCGCGCGGAGCTCTCGAGATGATCCCGCGCGCGCTGGCAGGCGTGCTCGCGGTCGCCCTGCTGCTGCTCGCGCCCGCGGCGCAGGGCATCGTCCGCAACGGCACCGGTCACGGCGACACGATCAGCGGCACGAACGAGCGCGACCTGCTCTTCGGCGCCCACGGCAGCGACCGGCTGACCGGCAAGGCCGGCCCCGACGTGCTCATCGGCGACTTCGGCAACGACCGGCTCTTCGGCAACGGCGGCAACGACCGCCTCGAGGGCGGGTCGGGCAACGACGGGCTGTTCGGCGACGTCGGCGTCGACCAGCTCGACGGCGGCTCGGGCAACGACAGCGTCGACGGCGGCCCCGACAACGACCGCATGGACGGCGGCGACGGCGACGACACGCTCATCGGCGGCGACGGTGACGACTTCATCCTCGAGAAGGGCTTCGGCAACGAGATCCTCGTCGACGCCGGGCTCGGCGACGACTACGTCAACACGAACCGCGGCAGCGACCGCCAGGTGCTCGGCCGCGAGGGCGACGACATCCTCATCGGCGGCAACGGCGGCGACACGCTCATCGGCGGCCCCGGCAAGGACACGCTGGAGGGCGACCAGGGTCCGGACACGCTCGACGGCGAGGGCGAGGACGACACGCTCCTCGGCGGCGAGGGCGCCAACATCCTGCGCGGCGGCGGCGGCAACGACACGATCTACACCGGCTTCGTGAATCCCAGCGAGGTCAACTGCGGCCCGGGGATCGACACGGTCTACGCCGGCTACGTCACGCTCGGCAAGCTCGAGCGCGGCACGCCCCAGCAGGTCCAGGACCCGGCGGTCCGCGCACCGTGGGCGTTCACCGACTGCGAGGTGCTCATCCCCGTCAGCGTCCGCGACAACGCCCTGACGCCCGAGCGCCTGAACCCGCAGTTCACCGACCCGCGCAAGCTCGAGGGCGTTGCATCAAACGCCGGCCTGCAGGCCGCCGGCGAGCCCGGCGCGGGGGCCGTCGCGCTCGTGAAGAACAACCTCGACGAGCAGCCGCTGCGCCGGTTCGGCGCCGCGACGCAGGGCAACGACTCGCTGAGCGTCCGCAGCAACAAGGGCAAGGCGCTGGCGCCCGACGGCGGGCTCTACGGGCTCGGCGGCAACGACCGACTCGAGGGCGACAGCGCCGCCGACAAGCTCTACGGCGGGCCCGGCAACGACGGGCTCTTCGGCCGCGGCGGCTCGGATCTGCTCGTCGGCTCGGGTGGCAACGACACGCTCGAGGGCGGCCGCGGCGAGGACCTGCTCGACGGCGGGCCCGGCAACGACAAGCTCAACGGCGGCTTCGGCCGCGACCTCGTCACGGCGGGCAGCGGCAACGACGTCGTCACGAGCGTCGGCGGGGGCAAGGACGAGATCGACTGCGGCTCCGGGACCGACCGCGTCATCGCCGACCGCAGCGATGTCGTGAAGAACTGCGAGCAGATCGGCTGAGCGGCGCGGCCGATATCCTCGCGCCATCGCCGGCACGAGTGAGACCCCGCAGGAGCTGACGGCCCCCGGCGCCGTGCAGGTGCGCCGCGCACTGCTGTCGGTCTCCGACAAGCGCGGAGTCATCGAGTTCGCGCGCGGCCTCGTCGGGCTCGGCGTCGAGATCGTCTCGACCGGGGGAACCGCGACGACGCTGACGTCGGCCGGGCTCGAGGTCCGCTCGATCGAGGACTTCACCGGCTTTCCGGAGATCATGGACGGCCGCGTCAAGACGCTGCACCCGCGGCTGTACGCCGGGTTGCTCGCGCTGCGCTCCGAGCAGTCGCACGTCGATGCCGCCGAGGAGCACGACATCGAGTACGTCGACCTCGTCTGCGTCAACCTCTATCCGTTCGAGCGCAGCGTCGCGCGCCGCCTCCCCGAGGCGGAGATCATCGAGAACATCGACATCGGCGGCCCGACGATGATCCGCGCGGCAGCCAAGAACCACGCCTTCGCGGCGGTCGTCACGAGCCCCGAGTCCTACGACGCGGTGCTCGACGAGCTGCGCACCTCCGACGGGCGCCTCTCGACGCCGACGCGCGAGTCGCTGGCCGCCGAGGCGTTCGCGTACACCGCGCGCTACGACACCGCGGTGGCGCGCTGGTTCGCCGAGAAGTCCGAGGACTTCCCGCCGCTGCACGTCCGCGCGTACGAGAAGGTCGCCGACCTGCCCTACGGCGAGAACCCGCACCAGCGCGCCGCCTACTACCAGCAGGTCGGCTCGCGGATGCACGTGCTGTCGATGGTCCAGCAGCACCACGGCAAGCAGCTGTCCTTCAACAACCTGCTCGACCTCGACGCCGCCCGCAACCTCGTGCGCGAGTTCAGCGATCCGGCCTGCGTCATCGTCAAGCACAACAACCCGTGCGGCGTGGCGCTCGGCGCGGCCGCGCTGGACGCCTACGAGCGCGCCTACGCGACCGACCCGCTCAGCGCCTTCGGCGGCGTCATCGCCTTCAACCGGCCGGTCGACGCGGCCACCGCCGAGGCGCTGTCGCAGCAGTTCGTGGAGGTGCTCTTCGCGCCGGGCTACGAGGACGGGGCGCTCGAGGTCCTCACGCGCAAGCCGTCGATCCGGATCCTCGAGGACAACGAGCGCCGCGAGCCGCTCACCGCCGAGCCCGACATCAAGCAGGTCATGGGCGGCTTGCTCATCCAGGACCGCGACATCGAGTTCGCCGACCGCACCGAGATGGAGGTCGCGACGCAGCGCGAGCCGACCGACGAGGAGTGGCGCGACCTCCTCTTCGCCTGGCAGGTCTGCAAGCACGTGCGCTCCAACGCGATCGTCCTCGCCAAGGACCAGGCGACGGCCGGCATCGGCGCCGGTCAGATGAGCCGCGTGGACGCGGTGCGCCTCGCGGTCGACAAGTCGCGCGTGGAGTCGCTGCAGGGCGCGGTCCTCGCCTCCGACGCCTTCTTCCCGTTCAGCGACGGCCCCGAGATCGCGATCGGCGCGGGCATCACGGCGATCATCCAGCCCGGCGGGTCGCGCAACGACCCCGAGGTCCGCGAGGCCGCCGACGCCGCCGGCGTCGCGATGGTCTTCACGAGCCGCCGGCATTTTCGTCACTAGCTAGATGGTTGATTCCGCGGCCCGTGCCGTCAGATGTGCGTGCATCGCGGATGCAGGTCGCCGCAGGCCGAAGGTGGACAGTGCCAGCGGCACGGACGCCTTCGGCGTGTGGCGATCCTGCGCCGCGAGGCGCGTGCAGATGGCGGTGCGGGTCGTGGAATCGGCCATCTAATGGTCGAGCGCTTCGGCTCGGGCGCGCCGTGGGAGCAGAGCTTCGGCTACAGCCGGGCGGTGCGCGCCGGCGACTTCGTCCTCGTCGCGGGCACGACGGCCGTCGACGAGGACGGTGTCGTCCGCGCGCCCGGTGACGCGGCAGGGCAGGTGGAGTCGGCGCTCGACGCCATCCAGCGGGCGCTCGAGGGCGCGGGCGCCCGGATGGACCAGGTCGTGCAGACGCGGATGTACGTCACCGACATCAGCCGCGCCGGCGAGATCGGCCGCGCCCACGGCGAGCGCTTCCGGGGCATCGACCCCGTGACCGCGATGGTGGAGGTCGCCGCGCTCATCGATCCGCGGATGCTCGTGGAGATCGAGGCTGTCGCGTACGTCGGACCGTAGTTCGCGGGCGCGCCCCCCGTCGGAGTCGCTTTCTCCCCCTCTACGGCGTCGTCGTCGTGCGCCGGCGCTGCGCGCGCCGCGCCTCCTCGGCCGCCCGCTCGGCCCGCGCGCGCTGGCGACGCTCGCGCGCAGCCTCCTGGCGCTGCAGCAGCCGCTCCCGGTCGGCCTTGGCCAGGCGCGCCTCGGCCGCCCGCAACTGCGCGCGGACCTGTCGCGTGAGGTCGGTCGCCGGGTAGCGGCGGGCCTGGACGAGCAGCGTCTGCACGAGGCTTCGGTTGCCGCGGCGCAGCGCCGCCCGCGCGCGGCGCGCGATGCGGTTGGCGATCCGCCGACGGACCGCGAGCTGCTCGGTCCTGGTGAGCGCGGGCAGCGCCTTGACCGCGTCGGCGTAGCGGTCTGCGTCGACGGCCTGCCGGGCGTCGCGGACGGTCGCCTTGCGCGGCGCGCCGCCCGGCGTCGTCACGGTGCCGGCGGGCACGGTGGCGGTCGCGGCCGGCGCGGGCGTCGTGGCGGGCTGGAACGGCCGGTTCGTCGCGGTCTTCTTGTCGTCGCCGCCGCAGCCGCCGAGCAGCAGGAGCCCGGCGATCACGGAGCTCGTCAGCGGGCGCCTGAGGGAGGAGCGAGCACCCCGCTGCAGCGGTGCGGTGAGGGCGGTCATCAGAGCGGGCATCGTACGAAACCAGGCCTTTCTCGTGGCACTCGGGGCGGCCGTGCGAGCGGCCCCTAGAATTGGCCTCCGGACCGGCCCCCATGGTGTACCGGTCAGCACGCGAGGCTTTCAATCTCGAAGAGTGGGGTTCGATTCCCCCTGGGGGTATTGCGCAGGGCCGTTAGCTCAACTGGCAGAGCACGGGGCTTTTAACCCCTAGGTTCTGGGTTCGAGTCCCAGGCGGCCCATCGGCGCGGGCCGCGCCGGCCGGCCGCTGCGAACGACGACCCGCGCAGGTTGCCCTGCGCGGGTCGACGTGTTCGCACTCCGGGCAGTCGGGTGCCCGGTGAGCGGTCTTAGGTCCCCGTGCCCGTCAGGGTCGAGTTCGCCTGCGGCGCGTTGCTCGTGACCCTGAGGGTCGCGGTCTTCGCACCGGTCGACGTCGCCCGGAAGCGGACCTGGATCGTGCATGTCTGACCCGGGGCGCGCGTGACGTTGTTGCAGTTGTTCGTCCCGAGCGTGAACTGGCCGGCATTCGCTCCCGCTGCGACGATCGACACGCCACCGGAGGGGATGATGAGGGTGCCGGTGCCGTTGCTCGTCACGGTGAACGTCCGGGTCACCCCGAGGAGGCCGAGAAGCCCCGTCGAGTTGTTTCCGAAGTTCTGCGTGGCGGGCGTCAGCGCGATCCCCGGCGTCACGAGGACCCCGACCCCGGTCAGCGACACCGTCGTGGCCGTGTTCGCCACGTTGTTGGAGTTCGACAGGACCCGCAGCGTCGCCGTGCGCGTCCCGCCCGCCGTCGGGGTGAACGTCGTGACGATCGTGCAGTTCGCGCCCGCAGCGAGGTTGAACGCACCCGTCCCGCACGTCCCGCCGGCAGCGCCGGCCGGGCGGGCGTAGTCACCGGGGTTGGTCCCGATGCGGGTGATGCTCGAGACCGCGAGCGGCCCGTTGCCGGTGTTCGACAGCGTCACCGTCTGACCCGGGCTCGTCGTGCCGGTGTTGCGCGACGCGAACGTCAGGGTCGTCGGGTTGATCGCCGCCACCGGCGTCGGGACGAGGCCCGTGCCGCTGAGCGCGACGTCCGTCTGCGTGCCGGGGACGTTGTTGGAGTTGCTCGTGAACCGGAGGATCCCGGAGCGCGCGCCCGCCGCCGCCGGCGTGAACACGACGTTGACCGTGCAACTCGCGTTGCCCGCCAGCGTGAAGTTCGCCGTCGTCGCGCACGTGCCACCCGAGCGGGTGAAGTCACCCGGGTGCGTGCCCGTGAACGTGAAGCCGGCCACCGTCAGCGCGTTCTGGCCGCCGTTGGTGAGCGTCACCGTCTGCGCGGCGCTGGGCCCGGTGCCCGTCAGGCGCCCGGCGAACGTCAGCGTCGTCGGATTGACGTTCGCGAGCGGCGCGACCTGGATCGTGATGTCGGCGAACTGCACGCGCTCCACGTTGCGCACGGTGTCGACCCCGTCGAGCGTCGTTCCGCGGGCGTGGTTGATCGTCATGAGCGACGAGTTGAGGTTCGGCGTGATGTCGTAGTCGGCACGGGGACCGGAGTACACCGCCGTGTCGATGAACGAGCCGGGGGCCGGTGTGACGATCTCGCGGACGATGTTGATGTCGCCCGGGGAGATCGTCCCCGCGAAGACGGCCGACTGCAGCGCCGACATGCCGTTGACGCGCTGGCGGTCGGTCGTGTCGGGGGTCGCCGGGTTCGGGGCGTCGAGCTGGGCGTTGAGCCAGCGGTCGCCGTCGATGATGTCGTTGCCGCCGCGACCCTCGATGCTGTCCGAGCCGTTGCCGCCCAGGATGATGTTGCCCTGGTTGAACGATGTCGCGCCGCCGAGCACGCCGGCCTGCAGCCCGGTGATGAGCCCCGGGTTGCTCAGCGTGTGGTCGGCCGCCAGCGTCGTGACGTCGGCGTCGTCGCCCTTGAGCGTGTCGTTGCCGTCCCAGCCCGACAGGCCCTCGGTGAGGTCGAAGCGATCGGCGAGGTTGTCCTGGTCGGGAGGCAGCAGGCCCGTGAAGGCGAGGTCGGCGTTCGCCGGGCCGGCGGTGCGGGCGTAGGTCGACCAGTCGAAGCCGATCTGGCCCTCCATGCGCTCCGTGCCGGTGCCGGCGATCTGGATGTCGTCGCCGCCCTCGGAGTCGTAGTCGTCGTTGCCGCCGCCGCCGTCGATGACGTCGTCGCCGACCCGGCCGGTCTGGAACGGGTCGCCGTGCTCGCCCTGCAGCAGGTCGGCCTGTCCGCCGCCCTCGATCCAGTCAGCGCCCTGGTCGCCGAAGACGGTGTCCGCGGAGTCGCCGGCGTTGATGAAGTCATCGCCCTGGCCGCCGAAGGTCTCCTTCGGATCGGCGCCTGCGATCACGAAGTCCTTGCCGGGACCCGGGAGCAGGAGGTCGAAGCCGGGGCCCGCGTTGACGGCGTCGTCGCCGGGGCCGGCCTTGATGTTGTCGTCGCCGTTGAGGTCGGTGATGATGTCGTTTCCGACGTCGCCGTTGATCGCGTCGACGCCGTCGCCGCCCTCGAGGCGGTCGTTGCCGCCGTCGCCCCAGAGCGTGTCGTCGCCCTCGCTGGCCTGCATGTTGTCGTTGCCGGCCGTGCCGCCGAAGACGGTGTGCTCGGGGCCCGAGAAGCGCACGACGCCGTTGGGCTGGCGCGTGAGGACCTCGGCCTCGTTGTAGTCGGTCGTCAGCGGGTCGTCCTGGATCGGACCCGTCGCGGCGTTGATGTTCGCGAACTCGAAGATGAAGTCCGGGCGCGAGAACACGTCGAACGGCAGGTGCTTGGTGTCCGTGACGCGGTTGATCATCTCCGAGAACGAGTTCTCCTCGAGCTGCGTCAGGAAGTTCAGGCCGGCGTTGCGCGACAGGTAGTAGAGGCGGTCGCCGTCCTGGAGCTTCTCGAGCTGGACCTCGAAGACGAAGTTGAACGTCGAGCCCAGCAGGCCGCCGAAGACCATCTGCTTCTCCGCGAGGCCGCCGACCCAGAAGTCGATGTCGTCCACGCCGCTCGTCGCGGCGCTCTGGTTCATGAACGTCGTGTCGGTGAGCAGCGCCTCGGCGGCGGCGCGCTTCGCCGCCAGCGTCGTCGCGCCGGTGATCGATGCGTGCGTGCCGTAGGCCGCGATGAAGTTCACCAGCGACTCCTGGTGGCGGAGCCCGAGCTTGAAGTCGTTCCAGTCGTCGTACGGACGCAGGGCGGAGTTGCTCGTCTCGCTGAAGAACCTCGCGCGTGCCCTGTTGAGCGTCGGGACGCCGGTGTCACGACCGCGGGCCATGTTGATGGTCGCGAGGTCGAGCGGCAGCCCGACGAGGTTGTTGCGCAGCGCGCCGGTCACGAACTCGTCGAGCTCGTTGCCGACCTGCCGCGACATGCCGCGCACGATGCCGCCGGCGGCCTGTGCCGGTGAGAGCGTCGCGCCACCCGGGCCCTTGCGGAACTCGAGCGGGTTGAGGAAGGCCGGGATGAGGCCGATGTCGTAGTCGGCGCCGGCCGGCGTCTTGCGCGAGACGGTCTCCGTGAGCAGCGAGTGCCCGAAGCGGTAGACGGTGTTGGCGAACTCGGACACGATCGCGGGATCGATCTCCGAGTCGTAGCCGGCGAAGAGGTTGATCTGCGGCTGGACCTTGCGGGCGAACTCCTCGAAGACGAGATGCTGGTACTGCATCTCGGTCACGAAGCGCGCCGCCTGGAACAGGCGCTCGCCGTTCCACACGCCGGGCGCGACCTGCCAGTCGGTGAGCGCCGGGCCGCCGGGCTGCTCGATGAGCGCCTTGATGTCCGGGATCCGGGCGTTGTGCTCGGCGTGGAAGATGAAGTGGACCGTCGACAGGCCGATGTTCTCGTTGCCGCGGCCGTCACCGGTGATGAAGTGCTCGTTGAGCAGCTCGTTGTCGTACTGGCCGACCGCCTGCGGGCCCGCGGTGACGACGCTGTCGCCGTCCGGGGTCAGCGGGCCGCGCGGGGTGTTCTGATCGGCGTCGGTCTCGCCGAACGGCGCCGCCGCGTGGGCGATGTCGTCGAGGAACGCGTGGTTCGTGCGAACCGCCTGGGTCGCATCGATCGGCGCGCCGGGGGTACCGGAGGCGGTGCCGTTCACGACACCCGCCGGGGTGACGCTCGTGACGATCTGCGCCATGCCGGTGGTCCCGTGCGGGATGAACTTGCCGTACTGGTCTGTCAGCACGAGCGGGACGTTCAGGACGTCCTGATCGTCGAGCTGGATGCCGAGCTTCGCGACGGCCTCGGCCTTGACGTCGGCCCAGCGCGCGAGACCGCCCTCGCGATCGAGCAGGCGGCCGTTGGCAAACGGCCGGCCGGAGCGCAGCTCGTACTCGCGCAGGAAGACCTGGTGGGCCGGGTGCGAGGTGTAGGTCTGGTTCTGGTCGACGAACGGCGTCGTCGTGTTCTGATGCTCCTGGACGTCGTCGGCCGTCCCCATGATGCCGTCGGTGCCCTTCTGGTTGTTGGCACGCGTCAGGACCATGAAGTTCGTCGGCGAGCCGGCCTCGAAGAGCGGGTCGTCCTCCTTCAGCGGGATGACGACCGTGCCCGAGCCACCCTTCGTGGTGAGGTCGAGGCCGTGATCGAAGAACTGGCCGAAGAGCGTGAACCACGAGTTGTAAGGCGCCGAGAGGCCGACGTCGGGAGCGACGTTCGGCAGGAAGAACGAGCCCTTCGCGTCGGTCAGGTCGGCGGGCGGCACGGCGTTCGGGTTCTGCCCGGCAGCGGAGACGACGGCCGGGTTGCGCCCGGAGGAGTCGACGATGAGGTTGGAGATCGTGCGCGGCTGCGAGTCCTGGACGATGCCCGCGGCGCCGGTCTTGTCGGCGTAGCTCGTGGGGCCGGCCGTCAGCGGGCCGGGACCGTCGGGATCGAAGCTGATCGACTCCGCGGGGCGGAAGAAGGGGTTGACGAGGCGCGGCATGAGGCGGTCGGCGGAGCCGAAGTGCTCCTGGCCGGGCACGATGTTGTTGTACGTGCCGTTGACCGTCCGCAGGCCGTAGGGCAGCAGCGGATCGCTGACCTGGTTGGGTCCTGTACCGAGCAGCTCACCGCCGGCCGCGTGGGCCTCCGCGCGCTGGATCTGGGCAAGGATGAAGTCGATATCGGCTTCGTTGGTCTCGACCGCCTGGGCGACACCGGCACTTCCGGCCGTCATGGCCATGCACAACAACGCTCCTGCAGCAGCTCGTGCTGCGAGACGAAACCTCATGTCCAGCCCCCTGTGTCAATCGCGACAATGGCGTCGCTGTCCTGATCGACCTTCCCAGTGAGGGGTGCCTGGTTCCAGCGCAGAAGCCGACCAGTTGTCCTACGGAAGTGGCACCCGCGGTGCGCAAGTCAGCACGCAAACTGCCGAATACCGTCACGGATCCCGCAGTTGGAGGACAGCTTTTCGACCGACGGGAGGACACGCGGCCCGCGTTCTAAGCTTGGGCGGCTCCCCGGGCGGTTAGCTCAGCTGGTCAGAGCGCCTGCCTTACAAGCAGGAGGTCACTGGTTCGAGCCCAGTACCGCCCATCGGCGATTCATCGGGGCGCTGACGCCGGTCAGCGGCGCGCCGCCGGCGGATCTGCCGGCGGTGGTGGCGGGTCCGCCGGTGGTGGCGGTGGCGGCGGCGGCGCAGGCGGCGGCTCTGCTGCCGGCGGTGGCGGCGTCGCAGGGGCCGGCGACTCCGCGGGAGCGGGCGCCGGCTCCTGGGCTTGCGCCGCCGGGTCCGCCGGCGCGGCGTGGGTCTCGGGCTCGGGCTGCGGCGCGGTCGCGGCGGGCTCGGGCGTCGCCGGGGGTGCGACCGGATTCAGCGGCGGGAGCTTCGCGCCGGCCGGCGGGGGCGGGCGCGGGGCGGGGGCGGGCGCGAGCTCCTCGTCGTCGCCCTCCTCCGAGCCGGGCTCACCCGCCGGCGACGGAGCGACGGGGACGGCGGAGAAGACGCGGTTGGTCAGGGTGCTCGCGACGAGCCCGAGCATCTCCCCGACGACCGCCTGCGGAACCTCGCCGGAGAGGAACGGCGCGGGGTCGACGGCGCAGCTCTGGCATGCGGCCGGGCCGCGGCGGACCTCGAAGTGCAGGTGCGGCGCGCTGCTGGATCCGGTCGAGCCGACGAGCCCGATGACCTCGCCGCGCCGCACGTGCGCGCCGAGCGCGAGGCGCGCCGCGACGGCGCTCATGTGGGCGTAGCACGTCGCGAGATGCGGGCGGTGCTGGAGGCAGACGAAGTTCCCGTAGCCGCCGGACTGCCCGATCGACTCGAGCACCGCCACGGTCCCCGACTCCGCCGCGTGGATCGGGCTGCCGGCCGGCGCGAGCATGTCGATCCCGTTGTGCAGGTGGCCGGGACGCGGGCAGCCGAAGTAGCCGCAGCCGCCGACGATGCCGCGGACGGGGGTCGCGAGCTCGCCCCGGCCGGGCAGCGGCAGCGTCCCGAGCACGCGCCAGGCGCGGGCGCGCTCGACGACCATCGCGGTCGACAGCCGGCCGGACGGATCGTTGCCGTAGCGCACCGCGGTGGCGCGCACGGCGCTGTCGCCGAGGTCGCTGGCCTTCGCGGCCTTGAGCTCCGCGGCGATCGCCATGACGACGTCGAAGTCGTCGCGGATCGACGGGTGGCGGGTCGTGCTGTTCGGATAGCGCTCCGGGCGCGGCAGGCCCTGGGATGCGAAGCGGTGACGCTGCCAGGCGCGGCGCTGGGCGAGCTCGCGCGGGGCGCGCTCGAACCCCGTCTCCTGGTAGTGGACCGAGGCCACGAGCAGCCACGGGACGTCGAAGCGGCGCTTGGCGAGCTTGTAGAGCGCGAAGTACGGGTGTGCGTCGAGCAGCCGCTTGCGCTCGCTTCGCGGCCGCTGTGCGCGGCGGATGTCGGCGGGCGTGGGCGTGCCCTCGATGTCGGTCGCAAGCTGCCTGACGAGGTCCTCGCCGCCACCGCCGAGCGGGTTGCTCGCCTTCTCCTGGCCGCCCGCCGTCGCCGCGACGACGACGAGCAGGCACACGACCGCGACGCCCGCCAGCAGCGGGGGCAGCAGGACGTTGCGTACCAGCGCTCCAGGCCGCAGGCGATGACGCGTCACGAGGTCCCCACCGGGTGCGGCTTCGACCTGCCGGCGGGCGCTCCTGCGCCTGCAGGACGCCTCCCACTACGCTGCCCGCGTGGTCGGCGTCATCGTCCCCGTGCACGGCTTCGCGCCGTACCTCGCCGAGGCGCTGGACTGCGTCCTGGCCCAGGAGCCGGCGCCCACGGCGGTCGTCGTCGTGGACGACGGCTCGCCCGACCCGCTCGCGCTGCACCCCGATCACGCGGGCTCCTGCACGCTCCTTCGCCGCGAGTCCAGGGGCGGCCCCGCCGCCGCGCGGGCGACCGGTCTCGCGTCCCTCGGCTCGGAGCTCTCGCTCGTGGCGCTCTGCGATTCCGACGACGCGTGGACGCGGGGCAAGCTCGCGGCGCAGGTGGCGGCGTTGTCGGCGTTTCCCGCTGCGGGGCTGTGCTTCGGCCGGGCGCTCGTCGTGGGGGCGGACGGCCGGCCGACCGGCGAGCGCTGGGAGGAGCCCGCCACGGGCCTGCACGCAGGGGCTGACTTCCTCGCGCGCCTGTATACGGCCAACCCGCTGCCGACCTCGAGCGTCGTGCTGCGGCGGCGGGCGCTGGAGGCGGTCGGCGGCTTCGAGTCGCCGGTGCGCGTCGCCGAGGACTGGGATCTGTGGCTGCGGCTCGCGGCCGCCGGCTTCGGCTTCGTCTGCGAGCCCGAAGCCGTCGTGCGCTACCGCCGCCATCCGGGCGGTCTGACCGCGGACGTCGCGGCGCTCGCGCGCTGCCAGCTCGAGCTGCATCGCGCGCACGGCGAGCTCGTGTCGCCGGCGGTGCGCGAGCGGGCGCTGGCCGCCGACGAGGACGCGCTGCGCTCGGCGCAGCAGCGGGGACTGCGCGCGCTCGTGCCGCAGCGCGACCCCTACCGCTGACGCGCACGCAGCCGCGGGCGCGGCCGGTTCGGGACGAGGCGGCCGAGCTCGAACGCCCAGACCGCGGGCCCGTCGAGCAGGCCCAGCAGCGCGCCGTCGCGGTCGCCTCTGGCGGCGGCGACGAGCCCCTGAGCCGCGCGCTTCGCACTCCACCAGGCCAGGCCGGGCCAGCGCCGTCTCGGCAGGGCACCCGGCCAGCGCGCGGCGAGCCAGGCGGCGCCCGCGCCGTGACGGGCGCGCTGGGCGAGCATGCGCGGGATCGTCGCGCGGTTGCGGTGGGTCGCCGCCGCGTCCGGCCGGCGCTCCAGTGCCCAGCCGGCGGCGCGCAGGCGGAAGCACAGGTCGGCGTCGCCGCCGGAGCGGACGGTCTCCTCGAAGCCGCCGACCTGGGCGAACGCGGCGCGCCGGACGGCGGCGTTGGCGGTCTGCGCGAAGGGCCAGTCGTCGCCGGCGAGCGTGATCTCCTGGCTCATCGAGGACTTCAGGTAGGCGTAGCGGGCGGCGGCGGAGCCCGTTGCAGGCTCCTCGTCGACGACCGCGCCCGCGAGCACGCCGGTCGTCCGCGCCGGCGGCGGGTCGAAGTAGCGGTCGAGGAGGTCGGGCGGCGGGATGACGTCGGCGTCGAGGAAGACGAGCCACGGCGCCTCGCCGGCGGCGACCCCGCGGTTGCGGGCGTAGTAGGACGTCCGCTGCTCGCCGGCGCCGACGATGCGGACCGCTCCGCGCAGGTCGTCGGCCGCCCCCGGCCGGTTGTCGGCGATCGTCAGCGTGTCGCCGGGCGCGGTGTCCAGGCTCGTCAGCCGCTGCACGACCTGCGCGAGCGCGTCATCGGCTCCCTTGAAGGGCAGCACGACGTCCACGGCAGGGCGCGCGTCCACGCCGCGCAATCTACGACCCGCACCGGAGGCCGACGGCCGAGCCCCGCGTGTTGGCATACTTGCCGTCCCTGCCAGGGGGCGTAGCTCAGTTGGTTAGAGCGCCGGCCTGTCACGCCGGAGGTCGCGGGTTCGAGTCCCGTCGCTCCCGCTCCCTCGAAATCCCGGTGCGCGGTCGCACCCATGCTCAGACGGGGGCGATGGGCTGGCGTGAAGCGCACACTGGTGACATGCATATGAACGTCGTGAGCACCGCAGGTCGCGGGCTGGTCGCGGGTGCCGTCGGGACGGCGGCGATGGACACGCTGCTGTACTGGCGCTACAGGCGCACCGGCGGCGAGAGCGGGTTCGCCGCCTGGGAGTCCTCCGCCGGGCTGTCGAGCTGGGATGACGCTCCGGCGCCGGCGTATGTCGGCAAGCGCATCTACGAGGCCCTCTCCGGCCGCGAGCTGCCACCCGACCGCGCGCGCCTCGTCAACAACGTCATGCACTGGGCGTACGGCATCGGCAATGCCGTCCCCTACGGCCTCGTCGCCCGGCGACTCGAGCGACCACGCGTCCGCTACGGGCTGCCGTTCGGCGCGACCGTGTGGGGGTCCGGCTATGTGATCTTGCCGCTGATGGGGCTCTACCAGCCGATCTGGGAGTACGACGCCAAGACGCTGGCCAATGACTTCAGCGCCCACCTCGTGTACGGCCTCGGCACCGCCGCTGCGTTCCAGGCGCTCTCCCGCAGGACATGACCGTCCTCACCCGCCGTGTGCTGGTCGGCCTCGCGGCGACGGTCGCCGGCTGCGGCACGGGCGACGACGTCGAGCGCGGGCCGTACGTCAGCCGCAACGTCGCGCTCCTCGACAGCCTGCCGGCGGTGCCCGGCACACGCGTGATCGGCACGAGCTCCTCGCCGTACCGCGACGGCGACAACCCGGGCGCGCGCGTCGCCGGGTACGGCACGACCCGCGAGTACCGGCTGCCGCGCGGCATCTCCACGCAGGAGGCGGTCGACCGCTACCGGCGGGCCCTGCGACCCGGGTGGAGCGAGGTCGCCGGCTCGGACGAGTACGTGAGCCTCCGGCGCGGCGACGCGTACCTCCACGTCCTCGCGGGCCGCGGACGGGTCGCCGCCGAGATCGACGCCGACTGCTACAAGGGCGGCTCGGCGCCCCACTGCTTCGGGCCATAGCGGCGGGCCGCCAGAATGGTCGCATGTCAGAGCTCATCCCAGGCGACGTGCTCGGCGGCTGCTACGTCGAGGAGGTCATCGGCCGCGGCGGGATGGGCGTCGTGTATCGAGCACTGCAGCTCGACCTGCGCCGGCCGGTCGCGCTGAAGGTCATCGCGGCCGATCGGGCGGGCGACGCCGACTTCCGCGGGCGCTTCGAGCGCGAGTCGCTCATGGCCGCTGCGATCGACCACCCGAACATCGTGCCGGTCTATGCCGCCGGCGAGGAGGGCGGCGCGCTCTTTCTCGTCATGCGCTTCGTGCCCGGCAGCGACCTGCACGCGGTCATCCGCAGCGACCACCACGTGCCACCGCCCCGGGCCGCGGCGATCGTCGCGCAGATCGCAGCCGCGCTCGACGCCGCGCATGCGGCGGGCCTCGTCCACCGCGACGTCAAGCCGGCGAACGTCCTGCTCTCGGCCGCCGAGGACCACGCCTATCTCAGCGACTTCGGGCTCACGCGCAGGATCGACCCCCAGCATCCGATCACCGACAGCGGCCAGTGGCTCGGCACCGTCGATTTCGCCTCGCCCGAGCAGCTCAGCGGCGGCAGCGTCGACGCCCGCTCGGACGTCTACTCGCTCGGCTGCGTCCTGCACGCGGCGCTCACCGGATCGGCCCCCTTCCCGCGAGGGACCGTGCCCGCGACGCTCCTCGCGCACCTGCACGACGCGCCGCCGCGCCCGTCGGCCGCCGGCGCGCCGGCACACTTCGACCGCGTCGTCGCTCGCGCGCTGGCGAAGAATCCGGCCGACCGCTATCCCTCCGCCGGCGACCTCGGGCGGGCCGCGCTCGCCGCCGCCCGCGGCGAGGCGGTCACCGAGAGCGAGCGCACGGTCGCGATCGGCCCGGCCGCGCCGAGCCCCTCGCCGCGGCGCCTCACGCCGCGACGACCGGCGAGCACGCCGCGCCGCACCGCGCCCACCGCGCTCGCGGTCAAGCCGGCTCGCACGCGCCGGCGCAGGCGCTGGCCGTTCGCGATCGCGTTCCTCGTCCCGCTCGCCGGCATCGCGACCGTCGCGGCGCTCATGCTCGCCGGCGACGGCGGCAACGACGCGGCCGCAGCGAGGACCGCCCCGCTCGCGGGCGGCGAGGTGCGCGCCGCCGCGGAGGCGTTCGCGCAGGCCTACGAGACCGAGGACGCCGAGGCGCTGCGGCGCCTGCTGACCGCCGACGTCCAGCGCGTGCTGCCCGACGGCGTCGCGCGTGGCCGCGGCGAGGTCGTGCGTCAGTACGCGACGCAGTTCAGAGACAACGCGACGCAGAGCTACGACCTCGAGGACCTCACCGTCCGCGGGGGGCGGGCCGGACGCGCCAGCGGCGAGTACCGCGTCCGCCGCGCGGGCGGCGAGTCGATCGGCGGCCGGATCGTCCTCGGCGTCGTCCGCGACCGCGGGCGCACGCTCATCGCGCTCATCACGGTGACGCCGGGTGCCTGACGAGAGCTCCGGCGCGGTCGTCACAGGCACCTCGTACGATCCCGCGTCCACGAGAACAAGGGAGGTCAGGCCATGATCCGTCCAATCCTCATCCTCGCGCTCACCTCTCTCCTCGCGCTCTCGGCGTGCGGCGACGACGACGGCGACGGCGAGAGCGCGACGCAGACACAGACAGTCGCCGCGGCCGGTGACGCCGACCGCTACTGCGAGCTGACGCGCAGCCTCGACAAGCAAGGCGAGAAGTTCTTCGCGGGCCTTGACGAGAGGTCCACCGAAGCGGAGTTCCAGGCCGCAGAGCGCCGCTCGGTCGAGGCGTTCGCCGACGAGTTCGAGGAGCTCAAGCGGGTCGCGCCGCCGGAGATCAGGACGGACGTGCCGAAGCTGCTCGCGGGGATCCAGAAGCGCGCCGGGCTGCAGCCGGACATCGAGGTGACCCAGAGGCAATCGTCCGCCGCCGAGGAGCGCATCTCGGCCTTCGAGAAGCGCGAGTGCGCCAGCTGACTCAGCGCCGCGAGAACCGAACGCTGAACCGGGCGCCGCCCAGCGGCGAGTCCGCGACCTCGATGCTCGCACCGTGGTCGCGGACCTGCTGGGCGACGAGCGCCAGGCCGAGGCCAGAGCCGGGCGTCTGCGCGCCGTTCGTCGCCCGCACGAACGGCTCGAAGATCCGCTGGCGGTCGTCCTCCGCCACGCCGGGCCCGTCGTCGTCGACGACGAGCGTCGGGCCCGCGCCGAGCGTCACCGACACCGCGCCGCCCGGCCGGCCGTGGCGCGCGGCGTTCTCGATGAGGTTGTCGGTGAGCATCCGCAGCCCCGGCTCCCAGCCGCGCACGACGACCTCGTCCTCCGGCAGCTCGGCGGACCAGGCGATCTCCGGGTGGCGGCCGGACGCGGCGTCGATCGCCGTCGCGACGAGCTCGGCGAGGTCGACCTCGGTGTGCTTCACCGCCGACGAGTCGCCGCGCGCGAGCGCCTGCAACCCGTCGAGCAGCGCGACGAGCCGCCGGTGCTCGGCGAGCGCGTCGCGCACGAGCTCCGTGCGCTGGGCTGCCGGGATGTCGGGATGGCGCGAGAGCGCCGACAGCGTCGCCTGCACGCTCGTCAGCGGCGTGCGCAGCTCGTGGCCGGCGTCGGCGGTGAAGCGCCGCGTCGCGGCCAGCGCGCGCTCGCGATCGGCCGCCGAGCGGCCGAGCCGCGCGAGCATGTCGTTGAAGCTCGCCGCCAGCGAGCGCAGCTCGGCGGCGCCGTCGTCACCGGGTACGCGGCGGTCGAGATCCTCGGTGCCGGCGATGTTCGCGGTCGCCTCGCGCAGCCGGCGCAGCGGGCGCAGCAGGACGTTGGCGACGAACCACACGCCGATCCCCGCGACGAGCAGCGCCGCGACGCCGAACGCCGTCAGCCGGCGGTCCAGGCGCGACAGCCGCGCCTCGAGCGGCGCGACGCTCGTCGTGACCTCCAGCCGCGCGAGCCCGCCGAGGTCGGGCTCCTCGAGGCTCACGACGTAGGAGCGATAGCGATCGCCGCCCGCCTCGAAGGTCCGCAGCCCGTCACGCGGCGCGGGCCGGTTGCCGCGCGGCGCCTCACCGGACTGCAGCAGCACGCGGCGCCCGAGCAGCAGGCGCAGCGAGGTGTCGCTCGCCGAGAGCACCTGGTCGAGGCGGCGGTCGCTGGCGGGCAGCTCGCGCTGGACCGATGCCAGCGCGGTCTCGCGCGACAGCTCGGCGATCGAGCGCAGCCGGTCGTCGAGCGCCGCGCGCTCGGAGCGATCGACGTAGCGCGAGACCATGACGCCCGCGCCGACGAGCACGACGGCGAGCACGACGGTGATCCCGAGCGTGAGGCGACCGCGGAGGCTGCGCATCTAGTGGTCCCTCCGGTAGGTCGTCGTGCGCTTGGGCGGTTGCTGGCGCCGGCTGGCAAGGACGCAGTGAGGGAGGTGGCCCTCCGGGCCATGCCCGATCGAGGACGCCGCCAGACGGTGAACAGCGACCGATCCAAGCGTGCGAGGACTTGCCGGAGGGACCACTCCCGTCAGGGTCGCAGGATGAAGCCCACGCCGCGCACGGTCTCGAGCACGCGCGGCTCGCCGCCGGCCTCGAGCTTGCGGCGCAGGTAGCCGACGAAGACGTCGGCGATGTTCGTCCCGGGGTCGAACGTGTAGCCCCAGATCTCCTCGTGCAGGCGCGCGCGGTCGAGCACCTCGCCGGGATGTCGCAGGAAGAGATGCAGCAGATCGAACTCGCGGCGGGTGAGCCCGAGGTCGCGGTCGCCCCGGGACGCGGTCCGCGAGCGCGGGTCCAGTGCGATGTCGCCGGCCGTCACCGTCGCCTCGGGTGCCGGCGGCCGCCTGCGCAGCAGCGCCTGCAGCCGGGCGGTCACCTCCTCGAGCGCGAACGGCTTGACGATGTAGTCGTCGGCGCCCGCCTGCAGCCCGCGGACGCGATCGTCGACCTCGTCGCGCGCGGAGAGGATGCAGACCGGCACGTCGTCGCCACCCGCACGCAGCCGGCGCAGGACCTCGAGGCCGTCGAGGTCGGGCATCGCGAGATCGAGCAGGATCACGGCGGGCGACATCGTCTCCGCCGCGGCGAGCGCGGCGCGGCCGCCCGAGGCCGGCACGACGCGGAAGCCCTCGAGCTCGAGCCCGGTGCCGACGGCGCGGCGGATCGCGGCGTCGTCGTCGACGAGCAGGACTACGGGCCCGCCGGCGTCCTCCTCATCCACGCGACACGCGCTCGCAGTCGCGGGCGACGACGTCGATCCGGTCGGCAAGCACGCGGTCGCGGCCGGGCCCGCAGGCGATCGTGTCGCGGGCGCCGTCGCGAGCGCGGATGACGTCGCGGCCGTCGCCGCCGGCGACGATGTCGCCCGCGCCGGGACCCGGCGTAATCCTGTCGTTGCCGGCGCCGCCGACGAGCGTGTCCGCGCCGGAGCCGCCCTGCAGCACGTCGTTGCCGGCGTCGCCGAAGAGCGTGTCGTTGCCCTGGCCGCCGGTGAGCCGGTCGTCGCCGGGGCCGCCGACGATCCGGTCGTTGCCGCGCCCGCCCGTGAGCTGGTCGGCACCGGCGGTGCCCGTCAGGATCACCGGGGCCTTGCCGGCGCCCGGTCCGCCCTTGCCCTTGGAGTCCGCCGCAGCCGCGACGCCGGCGGTCGAGAACGCCATGACGACGACGGAGAGAACGGGCAGGAACCTGCGCATGGAGCACACGATGACGCACGCCGCCGCGCGCGGGCCCATCGCGCGCCCGTCTCTCATGGACTTCTCACCGCCGTGAGGACTCCGTGAGAGCCGCTGGGATCGCGCGACGCCGACGGGCACAGTAGGTCACAGAACTTTATTCGTCGCATTCGAGGAGGAAGCACCCCAGATGAAGCACGCACGGACGTTTGCCTCGCTGGTGGCCGCGGGCTCGCTGCTCGCCGTCCCGGCGATCGGCCAGGCCGCCAAGTCCGACACGCACGGCAAGTCGGGCACGCACTCCAAGAGCACGAAGAGCTGCACGAAGGCCCACGCCCGCGGCTTCTCGCTCTCGGGCACGCTCGTGAGCATCGTCGCCGACGACGCGGCCACGACCGACGTCAACGAGGGCGCCATCAAGATGCTCATCACGTCGGGCAACGCCGCGGCCAGGCGCTCCGGCGACATCGCCGACCAGGACGCCAACCGCCGGGGCGTCCAGATCAAGGGCTCCGAGTACACGATCACGGGCGCCGACACCTTCACGCTGCGCATGCGCGGCTACGAGGGCACCGACACCCCGTCGGTCGGCGACAAGGTCAAGGTCAACGGCCGCATCGCGATCGCCGCGAGGAAGTGCGTCCCGGCCGGCACGAGCCTCGCCGACCGCCTCGGCGCCGTCGACATCAGGAAGGTCACGATCTCAGACCGCGATCCGGACGCGTAGCCCCCAGAGCCGCATCCGGAATGCAGGCGACGGCCGCCCCCAGGGGCGGCCGTTCGCGTTTCATGAAGTTCTCACCCCCCGTGAGGAGTCCGTGAGACACGCTGTCCTCGCGCGCCGCCGCGCCGCAGAGTGAGGTTCGGACACCCACGAGGAGGAGCGAGATGAACTTCACGAGGACGCAGTTCGCCGCAGCCATCGCAGCCGCCGGGCTCATCGCGCCGGCCGCCGCGCTCGCCGCGACGATCGACGGCGGTCCGGGCGGCGAGCGGCTGCGCGGCACGAACGTCGCCGACACGATCAACGGCAACGGCGGCAACGACCGGGTCTTCGGCTTCGCGGGCGCCGACACGCTCAACGGCGGCCAGGGCAACGACCGCATCTCCGGCGGGCGCGGCAACGACGTCATCGCCGGAGTCCAGGGCAACGACCGTCTCGACGGCGGCGCCGGCGACGACACGATCAGCGGGGACGCGAACGGCACGGGCGACCTCACGTCGTTCGACCGCATCTTCGGCGGCAGCGGCAACGACACGCTGCGCGGCGGCGACTCCGCCGACCGCATCGTCGGCGGCTCCGGCAACGACGCGTCAGCCGGCGAGAACGGCAACGACCGCATGTCGGGCTCCAGCGGCGACGACCTCCAGGACGGCGGCGCCGGCAACGACACGATCTACGCCAACGCCGGCCAGGACGTCTCGATCGGCGGCGACGGCAACGACACGCTCTGGGCGCTCGCCCGCGTCGACGTGACGCCGGGGCCCGGCGGCGCGGTCGACACCGCCGCCGACAGGCTCGACGGCGGCAACGGCGACGACGTCTTCCGCACCCGCGACGGCGAGGCCGACAGCATCACGTGCGGCCCCGGCACCGACCGCGCGTTCCTCGACGAGGTCGACCTCATCGCCGACGCGACGCCCGAGAACGCCAACGGCTCGTGCGAGGTCGTCCAGCGCAAGGCGGCGCGCAGCAAGGACTCCAAGAGCGAGGACGCGCACGACAGGCAGTCGTAGGCGCACGGTGGTTGTTCACGCCGATTGAACGACGTTCTCTCCGGACTCACGCCGAGTTGGCGACGACAGGCAGGGACATGCCACCCGAATCATCCGAAGCTCCCTGACGTTCCGGAGCTTCGCGCCTACCAGAAGAAAGGGCACCTCTTCCCCGTGGTGCCCTTTCTTCTGTCTGCGCCCGGATTCTCAGGCGGCGGCGAAGACCGCGAGCGGGCCGGCGACGTGCTTGAACCGCCGGGCACCGCGGTCGGCGATCGTCACCCCGGCGCGGCGCTGCAGGCGGTCACGCGTCGTGATGCTCATGAGGATCTCGCCCGAGCCGGCCGAGCCGGCCAGCCGCGAGGCGATGTTCACCGTCTGGCCGTACCAGTCCTCGCCGCGCTGGACGGCGCTGCCGGAGTGGATGCCCATGCGGATCGGCGGGCACCAGCCCTCCTCGCGCATCTCGCGTGCGAGCCGCAGCGCGAGCGTGACGACGCGGGCGGCGTCGCGGCCGTGGACCATGACGGCGTCGCCGAGGTCCTTGACGACCTCGCAGCCGAGCTCGCTCGCCGCGTGCGCCGCGGCGGACTTGAACGCGATCGCGACGTCGGCGGCGGCGTCGTCGCCGACGCGCTCGGTGAAGGCCGTGAACCCGACGAGGTCCGCAAAGAGAAATGTGTGCTGTCCCGCCTCCATGCCACCCGGGCGTAACGATGCGATGAACGGTGTTCTCTTCGACCGCATCGCGTCGTGACGAGCAATGGAACGCGGCGGTCAGCCCGCGCTCTCGATCTGCCAGCGGCGCGGGCGCCGGAGGTCGGGCTCGTAGGCGCAGTGGGCGCCGGTGCGCACGCTCGCGGTGAGCTCGGCGCTCAGCCCGGGGTCGTACTGCGCGATGCGCTTGATCGCCGAGCGCACGGCACGGGTGACGTTCACGCGTGCGCGCTCCGCGCGCGTGTCAGGTTCCCGCGCGGCGCCGTCGACCTCGGCGACGAGCTCGAGGCAGTGGATCCGCTCGCCGGGGCGCCCGAGCAGGACCGCCAGCAGGCGGATCCCGCGGCCGTCGGCGAGGTGCAGGCGCGTGCCGTTGTCGTCGATCATCCAGACGTCGCCCACCCGGCGCAGCGTCGTGACGCGGTCGCCGCCGGCCGGCGCTGGAGGCTCGGGCTCGACGGCGGCGACCACCGGGGCTTCGCCGAGCCGGCCCTGAAGCACGGCGACGCGGTGCAGCAGGACCGTGAGTCCCATGTCCTCACAGGACGAGGCCGCCTGCGCGAGCAGGGTCGCGGCGCGCTCGCCGGCCGCGCGCCCGCCCTGGGCGATGAGCACGGACGCCTCCTCGACGGCGATGCGCGCGAGGCTCGTCCGCGCGCCGTTGCGGATCGAGGCCCTCCGCGCGGCCTGGAGGTGCGCGAGCGCATCGGCGTGCCGGCCCTCCACACGGGCGAGGATGCCGAGCCACATCTCGACCGGGCCGAGGAAGGCCGCCGTCGGCAGCACGACGTTGCGGCCGGCGAACGGCGCGAGCTGCGCATGGACCGCGGCCGCGCCGGTGGCATCCTTCAGCGCCGCGGTCGTCTCGGCGAGCAGCGCCATCGCCGTGAGCCAGAGGTTGTCGCGCGGCAGCGCGGCGAAGTCGCCGGCGGCCAGCCGGTCGAACTCGAGCCGCGCCTCCTCGCTGCGCCCGCTCGACGCCAGCGCGGCCGCGAGGCCGGCGCGCCAGCAGGGCATCGCGGGCGCGCCGTCGGCGTACGCGCGCACCTGCTCGCCGATCGCCCCCGACCCGTGCTGCAGCCACGTCATGACGACGACCGCCGACGCGACGGTGATCGGGATCGTCGACCCCGCGAGCTCGCCGCTGATCGCCGCGACCTCGCCGACGAGCGCGTGGGCGTCGTCGAAGCGTCCCTCCAGCGCGGCGCGGCGGGCGCGATGCAGCGGCACGAACGCGGCCGCGCGCCGGTCGCGCGACTCGAAGGCCAGCCGCTCGAGGGCCTCGATCGCGATGTCCGCGGCGGCGAGCTCGTCGAGCTCGAGCAGGACGTCGACGTGGCGGCTGCGCGCGGCGAGCGTCATGACGGTCTCGCCCGCGCGGTGGCTGAGGGCGAACAGCCGCTCGAGCCATTCGCGTGACTGCTCGGTGGTGTCCGGGCCCGTCGTCGCCAGCTGGGCGCAGGACAGCGCGAAGGCGAGCGTCAGATCGTCGCCGAGCCGCTGCGCCATCTCCAGCGCCTCTCCGGCGAGCTGCGCGCGCCGCGGCGCGGTGTCCGACCAGTACAGGGCGACGGCGAGCGAGCCGAGCAGCCGCACCCGCAGCGTGCTGTCCTCGGGGCCGACGGCGTCGAGCGCTTCGCCGAGCAGCGCGACGTGCGCGTCGTCGACGAAGCCCGGGGTCAGCGCGAACGGGGCGATGCCGAGCACCGCGCGGACGAGGACCTCGTGAGCGCCGATCGAGCGCGCGGCGGCGACCGCGGACTCGAACGTCGCACGCGCCGACGGCCGCCCGGCACGCGACTCCGCGGTTCCGAGGCCGAGCAGCAACGTGGCGCGGCGCGGGACGTCGACACCGAGCAGCTCGAGTGCCTCGAGGGCGCGCGAGAAGAGCTCGGCGGCCTGCTCGTAGGCGAGGTTGTCGAGCGCGCCCTGCGCCGCGCGCTCGGCGTAGACGACGGCCTTGACGAGATCGCCGCGCGGGGCGGCGGAGTGGAAGTGATGCGCGAGCTCGGGCAGGTGGGCGTCGATCGCGCCGCGGTAGACCTGCTCGAGCGCCTCGCCGACGGCGCGGTGGGCGTTCATCCGCTCGGCCCCGCGCATGCCGGCGACGAGCGTCTCGGCGATGAGCCCGTGGCCGAAGCGGTACTGCCCGAGCGTGCCCGCGACGGCGACGACGAGCCCGAGGTCGGCAGCCGCGTCGAGGCTCGCGAGCACCGTGTCGCGGTCCTGCGTGGACGCCCGCTCCAGCGCCGGGAGCACGAAGTTGCGGCCGATGATCGCCGCGAGCGCGAGCGTCTGCAGCGCCTCGTCGCCGAGCGGCTCGAGGCGCCGGCGGATCGTCTCGCGCACGCCGTCGGGCAGCGGCAGCTCGTCGGGCGGATCGTCGAGGCGCCCCTCCGCGAGCAGGAGCGCGAGGATCTCGCGCGCGAAGAACGGGTTGCCCTCGGTCTTGGCGTGGACGGCGTACGCGAGGCGCAGGGGCGGCGCGCTGCCGCTCGTGAGCTCGATGAGCTCGCCGACGTCCTCGCGCGTCAGGCCGCCGAGGACGAGGCGCCGCCCGGCACGCACGATGTTCGCGACCGCCGCCTGTGCGCCGGGGGTCCGGCGGGGCGTGCGCTCGTGCATCGTCGCGACGAGCAGCACGGCGGCATCGCGCAGCATCCGCGAGACGAAGTCCAGTGCGAGCAGCGATCCCTCGTCGACGGCCTGCAGGTCGTCGATGAGCACGACGACCGGGCGCTCGGCGCTGCGCGAGCGCAGCAGCGCGACGAGCGCGTCGAACAGCGAGAAGCGCGCGAGGTCGGAGCTCTCCTCGTCGCTGCGCTCCGGCGCCGGCAGCGGAACCTGCAGTCGCTCGGCGAGCTCCGGCGCGAGGCGCGCGAGCTCCGCGGCGCCCGCCCCGAGCTCGCGGCGCAGGACGTCGCCGCCGATGTCCTGGCAGAGGCTGCGAACGACCTCGACCCACGGCCAGTAGGCGGGCGCGGCGCGACCCCAGCCGCGCGTCCAGATGACCGTCGCGCCGTCGCTCTCGGCCTGCGCGGCGAGCGCCGCGGCCAGCCGCGTCTTGCCGACGCCCGGATCGCCGAGCACGAGATGCACGCCGCCGCGGCCGCGCCGTGCGTCGGCGAGCGACTCCAGCAGCTCCTGCAGTTCACGAGCCCGGCCGACGAGCGGACCGTCCCCGGCCCCGCCGCCCGCGGTCAGCTTGCTTGACGACAGCTGCGCCTCCCAGCCCCAAGAAGAAACCCACCCTAGTCGATCAAGATTCCTGCGTATAGGGGTCCGGGCACTAGGGGTCGCCGCCATACGTATGGCGGCGACCACTAGGTCCGAACCTCCCATTCCAGCGGCACACCGGGATCCGGTTCGTACGCGCAGAACGAGCCGGTCCGGATCGCGTTCTCGAGCAGGCGGCCGAGCTCCGGCTCGTGCGCTGCGATCCGCCGCAACGCCGCGCGGATCGCGCGCGTGACGTTCAGCCGCGCGCGCTCGGCCGCGGGCCCGGGCGCCGGATCGGGGACGGCAAGCTGTGCGGCCAGCGCCTCGAGCGCGTCGGTCGCGCGCTCGAGGCGCACGGGATCGTTGAACTCGCGCGCCTCGGCGATCTCCGCCTGGAGCTCGGCCGCCAGGGCGCGCAGCTCGTGCAGGTCGCGCGGCGGCGCCGGCTCGTGGTTCGCATCGGCCAGCGCGACGGCGGCGACGCGCGTGCCGGGACTGGCGAGCAGCACCGCGAGGTGGTGCAGGCCCTTGGCGTCGTGCAGGCAGACGCTGCGGCCCTCGAAGTCCAGGCGCCAGACGTCCTGCTCACGGCGCAGGCCGGCGTGCAGGTCGTCGGCGGCCGGGGCGGGCGCGGCCTGGCCGGCGGCGGCGGCGGCCGGCGGCCCGAGCCGCGCGCGCAGGCCGGCGATGCGCGCGACGGCGCCCGCCATCTCGTGGCGGAGCGCCTCGTCCTCGACGCCGTCGACGAGCGCCCGTGCGCGCATGGCGTCCGCCGGGGCGCCGCGCCGCACGAGGACCTCGGCGGCGTCCAGCGCCGTCAGCACGACGGCCGGCCGCGCGCCCATCCGCTCAGCGGCCGAGCGCGCGGTCTCCAGATGCCCCAGCGCCCGCTCGGGCTCGCCGACCGTCATCGCGAGCAGCCCGAGGTAGCGTGCCACGGGGCCGAGGTAGGCGGCGCCCATCGACACGACGTTGCGGCCCTCGTAGGGCGCGAGCAGCTCGTACAGGCGCCGGGCGCGCTCGCGCTCGCCGAGCACCGCGCAGAGCTCGGCCAGCAACGCCATCGAGACGAGCCACAGCGCGTCGCGCGGGATGTCGTCGAAGCCGGCGGCGGCGAGGCGCTCGAGCTCGCGCCGCGCCTCGTCCTCGCGCCCGAGCTCGGCGAGGACGAGCGCCAGGCCGCAGCGCCAGCGCGGCAGCGCCGGCAGCCGGTCGGCGTTCTTGCGCACGACGGCCTCGAGTTGCGCCGGGCGTCCCTGCGCGCGGCGCACGACGCAGGTCTGCTCGTCGGCGGCGATCGGCGCCATCGAGCCCGGCAGCGCGCGCGCCTGCGCGATCGCCTCCGCGGTGAGCTGCTCGGCGCTGTCCAGCTCGCCGCGCAGGTGTGCGGCCATCGCGCGGTGCAGCGGGTCGTAGACGAGCATCCGCGGCTGGCGCAGGCGCCGGGCGGTCCGCAGGAACGCCTCGATCTCCTCC
This sequence comes from uncultured Actinomycetes bacterium, assembly GCA_963797025.1. Lineage (GTDB taxonomy): Bacteria > Actinomycetota > Thermoleophilia > Solirubrobacterales > Solirubrobacteraceae > CADCVQ01. The sequence goes on along the minus strand of CAWCNU010000004.1, from coordinate 1,131,123 downwards.
TCGGCGCGGGCCGGATCGTCGAGCTCGAGCAGGAGGCTGATCCGCCAGAGGCGCACCTGCATCGCGAGCTCGGGGTCGTTCGTGCGCTCGCAGAGCTCGAGCGCCTCCGTCGAGATCGGCAGCCCGCGCGTGACGGTGTCCGGCCCCCAGACGGCGACGAATCCCTGCGCGAGCGCGAAGGCGAGCGTCCGGTCGGCGAGCTCGCGCTGGACCGGCGAGGCGCGGGCGGCCTCGCCCGTGAAGATCCCGCGCGCGAGGGCCAGCGCCTCGTCGACGAGCGCCTCGCGGCGCTCGCGCTGCGGCGACCAGTACAGCGCGAGCGCGAGCTGGACGCGGACGCGGCAGCGCAGGGCGTCGGCCGCCGCCTGTTCCTGCGGGCCGGCGGACTGCACCGCGTCGAGCCGGGTCAGCGCCTCCTCGAGCAGGGCGACGAGATCTGGCTCGACGAGTCCCGGCGACAGCGATCCCAGGGCGCTCGCCAGCGCCGTCCGCGCGAGGCGCTGCGGGTCGCCGAGGCGCCGCGCCTGCCCGGCGGCGGCGCGCAGCGCCGGCTGCGCGGCCTCGACGTCGCCGGCGCGCATGAGCGCCTCCCCCAGTCCCTGGTGCAGCTCCCAGGCGCGCTCGGCGTCCGCCGGCAGCGACGCCGCGACGTCGATCGCGCGCTCGTAGAGGCGCGCGGACTCCTCGTAGGCGAACTGCCCGATCGCACGATGGGCGGCGCGCGCGGCGTAGTCGACGGCGCGCTCGGCGCCGCCCTCGGGCGCCGCGTGCAGGAAGTGGTGGGCGATCTCGGCCAGCCGCGGCTCCGGGTCGTCGCGGTAGAGCGCCTCGAGCACCTCCGCGGCGCTGCGATGCAGCCGCGCGCGGCGCGTGGCGCCGAGGTTCTCCAGCAGCGTGTCGCGGACGAGCGCGTGCTGGAAGGCGAACCGGCCGGGGTCGGGCGCCGCGACGACGATCCCGGCGCGCAGCGGGCCCTCGAGGCGCGCGAGGGTCGCCGGCTGGGGCGCCTCGAGCACGCCGGCGAGCGTCGCGAGGCGAAACTCGCCGCCGATGACGGCGGCCGCGCCGAGCATCCCCAGCGCGTCGTCGTCGAGCATGGCGAGGCGGCGGCGGATCGCGTCGCGGACGCTGTCGGGCAGCGGCAGCGGGCGGTCGAGGCCGCGGATGTCGTGGAGGCGCCCCTGGCGCGCGAGAAGCTGCACGAGCTCGTCGACGTAGAACGGGTTGCCGGCGCTCGCCGCGTGCACCGCCGAGATGAGCCGCGGCGCGATCCCGGCGGGCTCCGCCGGGGTGACGAGGCTGCCGGCACGCGCGGCTGCGAGGCGGCCGACGTCGTCGCGGTCCAGGCCCTTCAGCGGCAGGCGGATCGCCGCGCGCGCGAGACCGCCGAGCGGCGCCGCGAGCTCCTCGCGCGCGTGCGCCTCGACGTGGCGGTAGGCGGCGATCGCGAGCACCGGCATGTCGGGAACGGTCTTCGCGACGAACTCGAGCGCCAGCAGCGACGAGACGTCGGCCCAGTGCAGGTCGTCGAGCACGACGACGAGCGGGCGGCGCTCGGAGACCGCCGCGAGCAGGCTCGCGAGCGCGTCGAAGAGCCGGAACCGCGCCTGGTCTGAGTCCATCGCTCCCTGCTGCGCGGGCGGCCCGGGCGTCTCCGACAGCTCGGGCAGCAGGCCAGCCAGCCACGGCGCGCCGTCGCCGAGCAGGTCGCGCAGCGACGTCGCGTCCTCGTTGCGGGCCAGCGCGCGGACGACCTGCACCCACGGCCAGTAGGCCGGCGCCCCGCCGCCGTCCCAGCACGTGCCCCAGGCCCAGGCCGCGCCGCGCTCGGCCGCGCGCTCGACGAACGCCCGTGCCAGCGCTGTCTTGCCGATGCCCGGCTCGCCCGTGAGCACGACGAGCCGGCCGCGGCCCGACAGCGCCTCCCCCAGTGCGGCGTCGAGCTCTGCCAGCTCGCGCTCGCGCCCCACCAGGCCCGGCACCTGCTCGTGGCTCGTCGTGACCGTCACCTCACGACGAGCGTCCCTCTCATCCCTGCCTTGGCGTGGCTCGGGACGGTGCAGTAGAAGCTGTAGCGGCCCGCGGTGACCTCGCCGGTCGCCTCGGAGAGCTCGCCCGGCTTCACGGTGAGCCCCTGGACGTTGAGGTCGACGCCGGTGAGGCCGACGCCGTGCGGCTTGCCGCTGGACTTCGGGTTCTTCATGAGGATCGCGACCCGGCCCGGCTTGGCGGCCAGCCGCCGTGGCGTGAATCGCAGGCTGCCGCTGGGGGCGGCGGAGATGTCGAGCGTCTGCAGCGGCGGGTCGGGCGGCGTCGTCACGGTCGCGACGGCGGTCTTCGTGTCGCCGTCATCCGAGCCGCCGCAGCCCGCGACCGCCACGCCGGCGGCGACGATGACGACAACTGACAGCCTCGACAGGGTGCGACTGGGCCTCACGTTTGCCTCCAGGCGATCTTGGACGTGACGGAAGGTACCTCGCCCGCGCCGTGCGGGGGCAATGTGACAGGAGGGTCTAGCGGGGTGCTGGCACACTCCCGTGTTCGTTTCATCCCCGCACCACCCGGAGAACCGATTGCCAACGAACAGCTTCGACGCCCGCGGCACCCTCACGGTCGGCGACCGCACGCTCGAGATCTACCGCCTCGGCGCCCTGCCGGAGGCCTTCGACGTCGCCCGCCTGCCGTTCTCCCTGAAGGTCCTGCTCGAGAACCTCCTGCGCACGGAGGGCAACGGCTCGGTGACGGCCGCCGACATCGAGGCGCTCGCAGGCTGGGATCCGACCGCCGAGCCGTCGAAGGAGATCGCGTTCTCGCCGGCGCGCGTCGTCATGCAGGACTTCACCGGGGTGCCCGCCGTCGTCGACCTCGCGGCGATGCGCGACGCGATGGCGGAGATGGGCGGTGACCCGGCGATCATCAACCCGCTCGTCCCCGCGGAGCTCGTCATCGACCACTCGGTCCAGGTCGACGCCTTCGGCACCCGCGATGCCTTCACGCGCAACGCCGAGCGCGAGTTCGAGCGCAACCAGGAGCGCTACGCCTTCCTGCGCTGGGGCCAGGACGCGTTCGACAACTTCGCGGTCGTGCCGCCGGACACCGGGATCGTCCACCAGGTCAACCTCGAGTACCTCTCGCGCGTCGTGTTCGTCAACGACGACGATGGATCGCAGCCACCGCTGGCGTACCCGGACACGCTCGTCGGGACCGACTCGCACACGACGATGATCAACGGGCTCGGCGTGCTCGGCTGGGGCGTCGGCGGCATCGAGGCGGAGGCGGCGATGCTCGGCCAGCCGATGCCGATGCTCATCCCGCAGGTCCTCGGCTTCAAGCTCCGCGGCGAGCTGCCCGAGGGCGCGACCGCGACCGACCTCGTGCTGACCGTCACCGAGATGCTCCGCGAGCGCGGCGTCGTCGGCAAGTTCGTCGAGTTCTACGGCCACGGCGTCAGCTCGCTGCCGCTGGCCGACCGCGCCACGATCGGCAACATGAGCCCGGAGTTCGGCTCGACCTGCGCGATCTTCCCGATCGACGCCGAGACCTTGCGCTACCTCGAGTTCTCCGGCCGCTCGCCGGAGGTCATCGCGCTCGTCGAGGCGTACGCGCGCGAGCAGGGCATGTGGCATGACGAGAGCTCGCGCGAACCGGTGTTCTCGGACACGATCGTGCTCGATCTCGGCGACGTCGTACCCTCGCTGGCGGGCCCCCGGCGCCCGCAGGACCGCGTCGCGCTGCGGGAGGCGCAGGCGGCGTTCCGGATCGCGCTGAAGGACTTCCTGCCCGCCGGCGACGGGGACGAGGAGCCCCCCGACGACGGCGGCACGACGATCGAGTTCGACGCCCTGTCGTTCCCGGCCTCCGACCCGCCGACCGGCACGTATGCCGGGGCGCGGCGACCGCCCGAGCACGCGACGGATCCCTCGCACGCCGAGGAGATCGCCGCCGCCCGGGTGGCCGAGCGGCCCTCGACGGTCGTGCCGGTGACGCTCGCCGACGGGACGGAGACCGACCTGGACCACGGCCGCGTCGTCATCGCCGCGATCACCTCGTGCACGAACACCTCCAACCCGTCGGTCATGCTCGCCGCCGGACTGCTCGCGCGCAACGCCGTCGCGCGCGGGCTGACGTCGCGGCCGTGGGTGAAGACGTCGCTGGCGCCGGGCTCGAAGGTCGTCACGGAGTACCTCGCGAAGGCCGGGCTCGACGAGCCGCTGGACGCGCTGGGCTTCAACCTCGTCGGCTACGGCTGCACGACGTGCATCGGCAACTCGGGCCCGCTGCCGCGCGCGATCTCCGCCGCGGTCAACGAGCACGACCTCGCGGTCGTCTCGGTGCTCTCGGGCAACCGCAACTTCGAGGGCCGGATCAACCCCGACGTGAAGATGAACTACCTCGCGTCGCCGCCGCTGGTGGTCGCCTACGCGCTGGCGGGCTCGATGGACGCCGACATCGTCAACGAGCCGATCGGCGTCGATCGCGACGGCGTCGACGTCTACCTGCGCGACCTGTGGCCGTCGGGCCGCGAGGTCGGCCTCACCATCGAGCAGGCGGTGCGCTCGGAGATGTTCCGCTCCTCCTACGCGGGCGTGTTCACGGGCGACGAGCGCTGGAACTCGCTGGAGGTCCCGACCGGCGACCGCTTCGCCTGGGACGAGTCGTCGACCTACGTGCACCTGCCGCCGTACTTCGAGGGGATGCCGGCCGAGCCGGCGCCGGTGACCGACATCGAGGGCGCCCGCGTGCTCGCGCTGCTCGGCGACTCGGTGACGACCGACCACATCTCGCCGGCGGGAGCGATCAAGCGCGACGGCCCGGCGGGGCTCTATCTCCAGGAGCACGGCGTGGCGCCGCGCGACTTCAACTCCTACGGCGCGCGGCGCGGCAACCACGAGGTCATGGTGCGCGGGACGTTCGCGAACATCCGCCTGCGCAACCGGCTGGCCGGGCGGGGGGGCCAGATTCCGGAGGGCGGCGTGACGCGCAAGCTGCCCGAGGACGTCGACATGTCGATCTACGACGCGGCGATGGCGTACCTCGAGGAGGGCACGCCGCTCGTCGTGCTCGCCGGTTCGGAGTATGGGTCGGGGTCCTCGCGCGACTGGGCGGCGAAGGGGACGCGGCTGCTCGGCGTGCGCGCCGTGCTCGCGCTGTCGTTCGAGCGCATCCACCGCTCGAACCTCATCGGGATGGGCGTCCTGCCGCTGCAGCTGCCGGCCTCCGCCGACGACCTCGGCCTGACGGGCGAGGAGGTCTTCTCGATCACCGGGCTGGCGGAGCCGATGAACGCCGGGCAGCTGCCGGCTTCGGTCACCGTCCGCGCGGGCGGGCGCGAGTTCAACGCGCGGGTGCGGATCGACACGCCGAAGGAGGCCGAGTACTTCCGCCACGGGGGCATCCTGCAGTACGTGCTGCGGTCGCTGCGCGACCGCGACTGAGCTCCTTTGCCGCGTTTGCGGGGCGCGTTTCGCTTCCTGCGTCTCTGAGGGAAGGGTGCGGGGTGTCTCTGGCGCTCGGCGCGGGCGTCTCTGGCGCTCGGCGCGGGCGTCTTGTTGCAAATGCGGGGTGTTCTGTTGCGTTTGCGCCGCGAGAGTTGGCGGCCGTGGAGGGGTTGGGCCCAGAACGACGCAATACGGGACGGTCTGGGCCCAACCCCCCGATCGACCGCGTCATCGCGACGATCGCGAAAGAGCAGCATGGGCTCATCTCACGGAGCCAGCTGGTTGACGCCGGCCTGAGCGAGAGCGGGATACGAAGCCGCGTCGCCCGCGCGCGGCTCCGGCAGGAGTATCCGGGAGTCTTCTCGTCGGGCCACGCGCCGCTCGCCGCGACCGCGCACCTCCTGGCCGCCGTCCTCGCCTGCGGCGACTCGGCCGCCCTCTCTCATCGATCTTCGGCCTATCACCGCGGCCTGCGGAGAGGATTTCCACGGCCGATCGACGTCATCAGTCCGACACGGGCGGGTCGCAGCGAGCAGCGCCTCGCCGTGCACCGCGGGGCGGGCCTCCTCCCCCAGGACGTCGAGATCGTGGACGGCATCCCCTGCACGACCGTCGCGCGCACGCTCCTCGACGTCGCCGAGTACGGCAACGAGCGCGAGGTCGAGCGGCTCATCGACCAGGCCGAGGTCCTGCGAGTCCTCGACATGCGTGCCATCGTCGACGTCCTCGCGAGAGCCGACGGTCGCCGGGGAGCCGCCACCCTCCGAGCCGTTCTCTCAGAGATCCGGCCCGGCACGACCCTGACGAGATCCGAGCTCGAGGAGCTCATGCTCCAGATCTGCCGGGACATCCACCATCCGCCCGACGCCACGAACGCGTGGATCCCGTTCCCCGGCGGCGGCGGCGCCGAAGCCGACTTCGTCTGGCGCGAGCAGCGGCTCGTCGTCGAGGTCGACGGACGCGACGTGCACGCGACACGACGCGCCTTCGAGCACGACCGCCGCCGCGACCAGCGCCTCACCCTGCTGGGCCGGCGCGTCGTGCGGTTCACGTGGCGCCAGGTGAGCGAGGAACCGGGCTACGTCGCCGCGACGCTGCTCGCGCTGCTCGCGACCTGACGGCACGACGCGCAGACGCCGTGCACCACGGCCTCCACGCGCCGGCACTCGAAGCCCTGCCGCGCCGCAGCGCGATTGAGCGCGGCGGTCTCCAGGTCGGAGTCGAGGTCCTCGATCGAGCCGCACTCGCCGCAGACGAGGTGGTGGTGATCGTCGGTGCGCGGGTCGAACAGCGTCGTCCCCGCGCGCTGGACGCGCCGCACCATCCCGAGCTGCTCGAAGAGCTCGAGCGTCGCGTAGATCGTCGGCAGCGAGACGTTCGGGAGCCGGTCGCCGACGGCATCGAGCAGCTCGTCGGCCGTGACGTGGCGGTCGAGCTCGTGCAACGCGCGGTGGAGAACCACCCGCTGTGGGGTAACCCGCATGCCACGGCCACGTAGCGCAGACACCAACTCTTGACTCATGTATCCATCTTAGGACATCCTTATTGCAAGTCAAGTGTTATAATCTCCGACTATGAACGCCCCCGCTGCCACTATCAGAACCCGATGGGACGCCGCTGACGAGCGCCAGCGCCTCCTCCAGGTCATCCAGCCCGCGCTCATCGGCCTCATCGACGGCACGATCTCGACGCTCGCGCCGATCTTCGCCGCCGCCTACATCGCCGGATCGCAGGCCGCGCTGCTCGTCGGCCTCGCCGCCGCGCTCGGCGCCGCGATCAGCATGGGCATGTCCGAGGGCCTCTCCGACGACGGCCAGATCACCGGCCGCGGTGCTGCGCTCACGCGCGGCATGATCACCGGCATCGCGACCTTCGTCGGCGGCACGGCGCACGCGCTGCCGTTCCTCATCAACGACGTCGGCACCGCCCTGACGGTCGCCTACGTCGTCGTGAGCATCGAGCTCGTCGCGATCGCCTGGATCCGCAAGCGCTTCCTCGGCGTCCCGCTGCGCACGTCGCTCATCCAGGTCACGCTCGGCGGCGTCATCGTCGCCACCGTCGGCGTCCTCGTCGGGCACGCCTGACGCCGCGGGTCAGCGTTCGAGCACGCGCTCGGCGAGCGCGCGGAAGAAGTCCGAGCGGGTGACGATCCCGGTGAGCCGGCCGCCGTCGACGATCGGCACGATGAGCACCCGGTGGTGCAGGAAGATCTCGGCCAGCTGCGTGTCCGAGTGGTTCTCGTCGACGTCGATGTGCTCGGTGTTCATGTGCTCCGAGACGAGCTCGGCGGTGCATCCGGCTCGCTTCTCGAGCACCTGCTCCAGAGACTTGGGCACGAAGCCGGCGGAGCCGAGTTCCTTGAGGTAGCCGGGAAAGATCGCGGCGATGAACTCGCGCTCGCCGAAGATGCCCCGCAGCCTGTCGCCGGCATCCACGACCGGCAGCGCCGGCAGGACCGCATCGAGGAGCGCCGTGATCGCGTCGCGGATGGTGTCGTCGACGCGAAGCAACGGAACCTCGCGGCGCACGCTGCTCGTGATCTCCCGCGGGCTCACAGGTAGCGCAGCGCGACGTAGGCGGTGGCGAGCAGCATCGACAGGAGGGTCGCAGGTACGCCGACCTTCAGGAACTGCACGAAGCCGATCGGCTGGCCGGCGCGAGCGGCCATGCCGGCCGCGGCGACGTTCGCGGCTGCTGCGATGAGCGTGAAGTTGCCGCCGAAGCACGCGCCGATCGACAGCGACCACCAGTAGGCGTCGTCCCCGGAGTCGATCTGCAGCTGCTCGACCACCGGGATCATCGTCGCCGTGAACGGGATGTTGTCGACGACGCCCGATCCGAATGCCGACACCCACAGGATTCCGAGCAGCTCCGCCGACCGGTTGCCGCCGGTGACCGATCCGATCGCGTTGGCGACCTCGTCGATCGCGCCGCGCTGCTCGAGCGCGCCGACCATGACGAACAGCCCGATGAAGAAGAACAGGGTCGGCCATTCGATGCCGCGCAGCGCGTCCTCCACCGACTGCCGGGTGAGCAGCAGCATCACGGTGGCGCCCGTGAGGGCGACCGTCGCCGGCTCGAGCCCGATCGGCTTGTGGACGAAGAAGACGAGGATCGTGAGGACGAGCACCGGGAGCGTGCGCTTGAGCTCCGCGGCATCCTCGATCGACCTCGCCGCGTCGAGCTCCATGACGCGGTCGCGGGCCTCCGGCGCGATCTGCAGCCGCCTGCGGAAGACGAGGTAGAGCATGGGGGTCACCGCGACGAACGCGATCGCCGAGATCGGCGCGAGGTTCACCGCGAACTCGCTGAAGGACAGGCCGGTGGCGCCCGCGATGAGGATGTTCGGCGGGTCGCCGATGAGCGTCGCGGTGCCGCCGATGTTCGAGGCGATGATCTCGATGAGGACCAGCGGGATCGGGTCGATGTCGAGCGCGTCCGCCAGCAGGAACGTGATCGGCACCATGAGCAGGATCGTCGTGAGGTTGTCGAGGAACGCCGAGAGGATCGCCGTCGAGAACGCGAGCGACATGACCACTGCGAACGGGCGCCCGCGCGCGATCTGGCCGGCGCGGATCGCGAGGAAGTTGTAGAGGCCGGTCGGCTCCGTGACGCGGACGATGAGCATCATCCCCGCGAGCAGGCCGATCGTCTCCCAATCGATGGCCTCGATCGCGTGCTCCTGATCGATCGTCTGCGTCAGGAGGATGAGCACCGCCCCGACGAGCGCGACCTTCGTCTTGTCGACGCGCTCGGAGGCGATGGCCGCAAGCGCTCCGACGAAGATGATGATGGCGAGGGTCATCGAGGGCGGGCCCGGCATCCTTGCAAATCCGCTGGCTGAGGATGCGGCGCCAGTACCCTTCCCCGATGCCGCTGCCCGACGTCCTGCGCCAGCTCCTCACCGCCGCCGGCCCCTCCGGCTACGAGACCGCGCCCGCCGCCGTCTTCGCCGAGGCCGGGCGCGGCTTCACCGACGACGTCGAGATCGACGTCATGGGCTCCGTCGCCGCGCGCGTCAAGGGCACCGCGGACGGCGCGCCCTTCCTCGCGATCGTCGGGCACATCGACGAGATCGGCCTCATCGTCACGCACATCGACGACAGCGGCTTCCTGCGCTTCATCGGCGTCGGCGGCTGGGACCCGCAGATCCTCGTCGGCCAGCGCGTCGAGGTCACGACGCGCGACGGCGTCGTCCCCGGCACGGTCGGGCGCAAGGCGATCCACCTCCTGCGCGAGGAGGACCGCAAGAAGGCCGCCGAGCTGCGCGACCTGCACATCGACATCGGCGCGAAGGACGGCGACGAGGCCAAGGGGCTCGTGCGGATCGGCGACGTCGCGGTCATCGCGGGCGAGCCCGTCGAGCTGCGCAACGAGCGCGTCATCTCGCGCTCGATGGACAACCGGCTCGGCGCGTTCGTCGCGCTCGAGGCCGCGCGGCTCGTCGCCGAGGCCGGCGGCGCGCCGGGCGACGTCGCCGCCATCGGCGTCGTGCAGGAGGAGATCACGTTCGGCGGGGCGCGGACCGCGGCCTACAGCCTGCAGCCCGACGTCGCGATCGTCGTCGACGTCACCCACGAGACGAGCGCCCCCGGCGTCGAGGTCAACGAGCTCGGCAAGCACGAGTTCGGCTCCGGCCCGGTCATCGAGCGCGGCTCGGTGCTCAACCCGGTCGTCTACGAGCTGCTCGCGGCCGCCGCCGAGCGCGAGGCGATCCCGTTCACCGTCCAGGCGTCGGCGCGCTCGACGGGCACGGACGCCGACGCGATCCACCTCTCTCGCGCGGGCGTGCCGACCGGCGGCGTGTCCGTCGTGCTGCGCTACATGCACTCCCCGGTCGAGATGGTCCAGCTCGACGACGTCGCCGCCTGCGCCCGGCTCATCGCCGCCTTCGCGCAATCGCTGAGCGCGGAGACGTCGTTCGCGCGGTAGGGCGCGACGCCGTGCTGCTGCTCTTCGACATCGACGGCACCCTCCTGCAGCGCGCCGCCGAGGCGCACCGCGACGCGATCCACGAGGCGCTGCGCGTCGTCCACGGCCTGACCGATCCCGAGCATCGCGCAGGCCACCAGGTGGCGGGGCAGACCGATCCCGAGATCGTGCGCGGGCTGCTGCTCGCGGACGGCGTCAACGCCCGCAGCATCGACGCGCGCCTCGACGACGTACGGATCGCGGCCTGCGAGGCCTACGCGCGGCTCGTGCCGGCCGACCTGTCGGCGCACGTCACGCCGGGCATGCCCGAGCTGCTCGAGCGCCTGGCCGGCCGCGACGACTTCCTGCTCGCGCTCGTCACCGGCAACTACGAGCCGATCGCGCGGATGAAGCTCCGCGCCGCGGGGATCGGGCGCTGGTTCCCGAGCCGCCAGGGCGGCTTCGGATCCGACCACGAGCAGCGCGCCGAGCTGCCGCGGATCGCCCGCCGCCGCGCGGGCGGCGACGACGGCGAGCCCTATCCGCGCCGGCGCACGGTCGTCATCGGCGACACGCCCCGCGACATCGCCTGCGCGCGCGCCGACGGCGTCCGGGTCATCGCGCTCGCAACCGGCCCGTTCGGAGCCGAGCAGCTGCGCGAGGCCGACGCGGTCGCGCGCGACGCGCGCGAGCTCGGCGAGCTGCTCGACGCGCTGGTCTAACCGGGCAGGCGGTGGCGGGCGAGGAAGCGAAGCGCCTCGCGCGCCGGATCGACGCCCGCGGCCCGCAGCTGGGGCAGCAGCTCGATGTGCCCGCCGCCGGTGAGCCTGATGTGCTCGACCGCCGCGTCGCCGCGACAGCCGCTCCAGCGCTGGCGCTGCGCGCCGCGCCCGACGGCGGTCCGGCGCGGCGCGGCCGAGCATCCGTCCAGCCGCGCCCACGCGGCGACGAACGCCGGGATCGGGCCGTAGGGCACGAGGTCGTCGGCGGTGCCGTGGAACTCGAGCATCGCGACCGGCCGCGCCGGCCGGCAGTCGCCGATGTCGCCGAGGGCCGGCGCGAAGAGGACGAGGCCCGCGATGCGGCCGGCCTCCCGGCAGGCGAAGAGGTGGGCCATCGCGCCGCCGTTGGAGACGCCCGCGACGTAGACGCGGCGCGCGTCGATGCACGCGACGCGCTCGATCGCGGCCAGCGTCCGCCGCAGCGCGCCGAGCTCGCTCTCGCCCGCCCAGACGCCGCCCGAGGTCGCGCTCGGATAGGCGATGACGAAGCCCGCCCGCCGCGCCGCCGGCGTCGCGCGGCTGGCGCTCTCCATCTCGGCGCCGCTGCCGCTGGCGAAGTGCAGCGCGACGACGAGCGGCGCGGGCTTGCCGCGGACCTGCGGCGCGACGCGCAGGATCGTCCGCAGCGGAGCCCCGGGGACGCTCGCCGGCGGGGCAGGCGCCGCGGCCCTGCAGGGGCCCACAGGCTCGCCCTGCGCGGTCGAGGTCACCGTCGCCGTCGTCGCGGTCGAGACCGCCGTCGTGTCCGCGGGAGCGACCGTGGGCTGCGCCGGATCCGACGACGACCCGCAGCCCCATACGAGCACGGCGCAAGCAGCGAGAACGCCCAGAGCACGCACCCGGCGAGTGTAGATCGCCGATGCGCATATCCTCCCGTGCAATGTCCGGCGGCCAGCGTCTCATCGTCATCGTCGGCGCCGTGCTCCTGCTCGGCGTCGGCCTCGTCGTGCTCTCGTCGAGCAGCGACGACGGCAACGACGCGAGCACGGTGACGGCGGCCCCGGCCCCGCCGACGGTCACATCCGACGCGCCCGCGCCGGCAGCGACGACCACGGCGCCCGCACCGGCTCCCGCGTTCACGACGGTCGTCGTCCGCGGCGGCAAGCCCGTCGGCGGCGTGAAGACGATCACCGTCAAGAGCGGCGACCGCGCCCGCATCGAGGTCCGCTCGGCCGACGACACCGCCGACGAGGTCCACCTTCACGGCTACGACATCAAGCGCGACCTCGAGGCCGGCGGACGCGTCCGCTTCTCGTTCAAGGCCGATGCCGAGGGGATCTTCGAGATGGAGCTCGAGGGCAGCGCGACGCAGATCGCGAAGATCGCCGTCGAGCCCTAGCCGCAGCTAGCTCGGCGACCACAAGCCGTCGGCGCCGACGTGGCGCTCGTCGGCGATGCGCCCGAGCTCCTCGCGAGCGCTGGCGTGATCGACGTCGCAGACGACGGCGACCTCGCGCGAGGCCAGCGGCTCACCCGCCCACTCGAGCACCTCGAGCGCCGAGCCCGGCGGGTCGCGCCGGTCGGTGCCCGGCACGAGGTTCGCGAGCAGGACGTCGTAGGCCGCGAACGGCTGAAAGCCCGGGACGGCGATCCTCACGCCGTCCGAGCGGCGCACGATCTCGTAGGACGGGCACGTGTAGCGCCGCCCGCCCGACCAGTTGGCGAGCTTGTCGTCGAGCACGCGCGCGGCGGGGATCGGCTCGCGCGCGGCGGCCATGTCCTCGCGCAGCGCGGTCTCGACGGCGTCCTGCGCCATCCAGCGCTCGAGCTCGTCGGGGTCCAGGCCCGCGTCGCCCGCCGCGCCGCGGACGGTCGACGCCTCGTCGAGCAGCTCGCCGCTCATCGCCCGGACGCGCAGCGCGCGCAGCACGGGCTGCTCGGCCTCGGGCGCGTGCAGCCGCGCCGCGACGACCGCGCGGCAGGCCGGCGCCGTCGCTGCCATCCGCGGGCGCTCGCTCGTGTCGATCGGCATGCCGTGGTCGCGGGCGATCTTCGAAAGCGCGCTGGACTGCTTGGCGGGCGTGAGGCCCTTGTCGAGGTACTCCTGCGGGTCCTCGGCGAGGACGACCATGCGGGTGCTCCAGTCGATCTTGTCGCCGTAGAGCCACTGCAGGCGGCGGCGGAACGGCTCGGCCGAGTACGCCCACGGACAGCCGGGGTCGGTGAACTCGATGATGCAGACGTCGTGCGGGCTCACGTGCGTGTCAGGCGCTTGTACGTGATCCGGTGCGGGCGGTCGGCCTCGTCGCCGAGCAGCTCGCGCCGGTGCTCCTCGTAGGCCTCGAAGTTGCCCTCGAACCACGTGACCTGGGAGTCGCCCTCGAAGGCGAGCACGTGCGTCGCGACGCGGTCGAGGAACCAGCGATCGTGGGAGATGATCACCGCGCAGCCGGCGAAGCTCAGCAGCGCCTCCTCGAGTGCGCGCAGCGTGTCGACGTCGAGGTCGTTCGTCGGCTCGTCGAGCAGCAGGACGTTGCCGCCCGCGCGCAGGAGCTTGGCGAGGTGCAGGCGGTTGCGCTCGCCGCCGGAGAGCTTGCCGACCTTCTTCTGCTGGTCGGAGCCCTTGAAGTTCCACGACGAGCAGTAGGCGCGCGAGTTCATCGTGCGGTCGCCGACCTTGATCTGGTCCATCCCGCCGGAGATCTCCTCCCAGACGGACTTCTCGTCGTCCAGGGCGTCGCGCGACTGATCGACGTACGCGAGCTCGACGGTGTCGCCGACGCGCAGCGTGCCCGCGTCGGGCTGCTCGGAGCCGGTGATCATCCGAAAGAGCGTCGTCTTGCCGGCGCCGTTGGGGCCGATGACGCCGACGATGCCGCCGCGCGGGAGCTTGAAGTTCAGGTCCTCGATGAGCAGGCGGTCGCCGAAGCCCTTGCGCAGGCCGTCGGCCTCGACGACGACGTCGCCGAGGCGCGGTCCCGCCGGGATGTGGATCTGGACCTGGTCGAGCTTGACGTTTTGACCCTGCGCTAGCAGCGCCTCGTACGCATTCAGACGAGCCTTGGCCCTTTTGCGCCGTCCCTTCGGGTTCTCGCGCACCCACTCGAGCTCCTGCTCGATCGTCTTCTGGCGCGCCTTGTCGCCCTTCTCCTCCATCGCGAGGCGGCGCTGCTTCTGCTCGAGCCACGAGGAGTAGTTGCCCTCGTAGGGCAGCCCGCGCGCCCGGTCGAGCTCGAGGATCCAGCCCGCGACGTTGTCGAGGAAGTAGCGATCGTGGGTGACGGCGACGACGGTGCCCGGGTACTCGGCGAGGTGGCGCTCGAGCCAGTCCACCGACTCGGCGTCGAGGTGGTTCGTCGGCTCGTCGAGCAGGAGGAGGTCGGGCTGGCGCAGCAGCAGGCGGCAGAGCGCGACGCGGCGGCGCTCGCCGCCGGAGAGCGTCGTGACGTCGGCGTCGGCGGGCGGCAGGCGCAGTGCGTCCATCGCGTACTCGATGTTCGTGTCGAGGTTCCAGGCGTCGGCGGCGTCGATCTGCTCCTGGAGGCGGGCGAACTCGTCGGCGGTCTCGTCGGAGTAGTTGGCGGCCAGCTCGTTGAAGCGCTCGAGCAGCGCCTTGGTCTCGGTCACGGCCTCCTCGACGTTGCCCTTGACGTCCTTGGCCTCGTCGAGGTGGGGCTCCTGCTCGAGCAGCCCGACGGTCGCATTGGGGGCGAGCATCGCGTCGCCGGTGTACTCGGTCTCCTGGCCGGCCATGATCCGCAGGACCGTGGACTTGCCGGCGCCGTTGTAGCCGAGCACGCCGATCTTGGCTCCCGGCAGGAACGCGAGCGTGACGTCCCTGAGCACCTGCTTGTCGGGCGGATAGGCCTTCGAGAGGCGGTGCATCGTGTAGACGAACTGGGTCGACATCGGCTGACAGCGTAGCCACCGATGAGTTTGCGTCCTGCGAGCGGTCCGAAGCGCGATGACTACTGTTGGTGCGATGCCCGATCTCGCGATCCGCCTGCGCGCCGTCGTCAAGCACTTCGGCGACATCGTCGCCGTCGACGGCCTCGACCTCGACCTGCCCGAGGGCAGCTGCGTCGGCCTGCTCGGCCCCAACGGCGCCGGCAAGTCGACGACGATGAAGATGCTGACCGCCCAGGTCATCGCGAACTCCGGCGAGATCGAGGTGCTCGGGCACACGCTGCCCGGCGACTCGAAGGTCGCTCGCGCCCAGATGGGCGTCGTCCCGCAGCTCGACAACCTCGACGCGACGCTGACCGTCGAGCAGAACCTCCGCGTCTTCGCGCACCTCTACCGCCTCAAGCGCGCCGAGCGCGGCCCGGCGATCGAGCGGGCGCTGACGATCGCGAAGCTCACCGAGCGGCGCACGTCGAAGGTCGACGAGCTGTCGGGCGGGATGCGCCGGCGCCTGCTCATCGCGCGCGGGCTCGTCCACCAGCCGCGGCTGCTGCTGCTCGACGAGCCGACCGTCGGCCTCGATCCGCAGGTGCGCCAGGAGCTGTGGGCGCTCATCGACGCGCTGCGCAGCGAGGGGACCTCGATCCTCATGTCGACGCACTACATCGAGGAGGCCCAGCGCCTCGCCGACACCGTCGTGATCATGTCCGAGGGCCGGGCCGTCGCGACCGGCCGCCCGGCCGAGCTCGTCGTCGAGCACGCCGGGCGCGAGGTGCTCGAGGTCTACGGGCCGCCGAAGCGGCTGGCGGAGGTCGAACGGGAGGCGGCGGCGTCGGGCATGCGCACGCGGCGTACCGGCACGAGCATCGCGCTCATGGGCGTCGAGGGACGCAACGGCGACCTGCCGGACGGCGAGCGGCGGGCGGCGAACCTCGAGGACGTCTTCGTCCTGCTGACCGGCGAGGAGGTCGCATGAGTAACGTCGACCGGAGGTCCGAGCTTGCGAGGACCGGAGGGCGAAATGTTGGTCGCCTCGACCGCCCGGCGATCGCAGGCGTGCTCGTCCGCGAGATGACGAACTTCAGCTCGTTCTGGCGCTCGACGACGTTCGCGTCGACCGTCGATCCGACGATCTACCTGCTCGCGTTCGGCTTCGGCTTCGGGTCGCTCGTCTCGCGCGTCGGCGGCTATGACTACGTCGACTTCGTCGGCACGGGGACGGTTGCGACGGCGGTCCTGTTCGCGTCGGCGTTCCCGTCGATGTTCGGGACGTTCGTGAAGTACGCCTACCAGCACACGTACGACGCGATCCTCGCCGCGCCGGTGGACACCGAGGAGATCGTCACGGCCGAGGCGCTCTGGCTGGCGCTGCGGGCCGGGACCTTCGGCTGCGTCCCGCTGCTCGTCGCGATGGTCTTCGGGCTCGACCCACGGATCGACATGCTGCTCGTGCCGTTCATCGCGTTCGTCGCCGGCTTCGGCTGGGCGTCCTTCGGGATCATGGTCGCCGGGCTGCTGAAGTCGATCGACAACTTCAGCTACGTCACGAGCACCGTCATCACGCCGACGTTCCTCGTCGCCGGGACGTTCTTCCCGCTCAGCGGGCTGCCGGAGTGGGCGCAGATCGCGGGCAACTTCAACCCGCTGCACCACACGGTCGAGCTCGTGCGCCACGCGTCGTTCGGGTGGGACCCGGGAGCCGACCTCCTGCACCTCGGCGCGCTCGTGCTCTTCGGCCTCGTCATGTGGCGGCTGGCGATCCGCGCGCTCGAGCGCAAGCTCATCACATAGCGGATTTGTCAAGCCCGTTTGGCGTCCGCTGACGGTCCGCCGGACGCTACCCTCGTGGGTTCATGCCGAACGTCCTCGACCTCGAACAGGCCTTGCTGCTGCTGGAGATCACGCCGCCGTTCGACAAGCGCGCGGTCCAGATGGCGCGCCGCCGGATGGCGAAGGTCTGGCACCCGGACATCGCCCCGCCGGGCCGGCAGTTCGAGCACGAGCGCCACCTCAAGGCCATCAACGAGGCGGCCGACCAGCTCGAGCGCCTGGCGGAGGGCTCGCGCGGCGGAACGGTCTCCCAGAACGCGGTGAAGGTCAACGCCGCGGCCGCCCGGGCCGCGCGCGCCGAGGAGGGCCGGCGGGCCTACGAGGAGGCCGAGCGCGCCGCCCGCGAGGACGCCGACCGGCGCACGCACGATCCGTTCGGCAGCCAGGTCCCCGACCACTCGGTCGTGCACCGCTACGCGCGCTGCGTGACGTATCCGGAGTGGGGCGTCGGGAACGTGACGGGCATCTACTTCACCGGCGGCGGCGACGACATCCAGCAGTGGGCGCGCGTGCGCTTCCACCCGGGGGTTCGCACCGTGCCGGCGGGCTCGCTGCAGTTCGTGGACTTCTCCAAGCCCGACGCGGCCGCCGACCGCGTCGAGCGCTACGTGACCGCGTCACAGCAGGCGACGCTCGAGGGCAACCACGAGCTCGCCGCGCAGCGGCTCGTCTACGCCCGCGACGCCGAGCCCGACAACACGACCGTCCTGCGCCTGCTGACGCTCGCCTTCTGGCAGGCGGGCAACCTCCCCGCCGCCGGGCGCGCGGTGCGCGACTGGGCGCGCGCCGACCCCGATCGCCCGACGGCGCACCGCTTCGCCGCGCGCATCTACGAGGACATGGGCGCCATCGACCTCGCCGCCGAGGCCGCCGAGCGCGCGGTCGTGCGCGGCCGCGAGGACGCCGACGCCTGGGAGCGTCTCGGGCGGCTGCGGCTGCGCCTCATGGACCGCGACGGCGCGATCTCCGCGCTCGAACGCGCGCGCGAGCTCGGGCCGTCGCCCGACGGCCTGCTCGACCTCGCGCTGGCCTATCACCTCGCCGGCGACCTCGGCGCCGAGGTCACCGCCTGCGAGCAGGCGGCGCTGCTGGATCCCGGCAGCGGCGACGCCTGGGCGCGGCTGGCGCACGCGCTCGCGCGCACGGACCGTGTCAGCGATGCGATCGACGCCTGCGACCGTGCGTTGGGGCTGCGCGACGACCCGGAGGTCGCCGACCTGCTCGACCGGCTGCGCGCCGAGCTGCCGCGCGTGCTGCCGGCGGCCTAGCCCTAAGCGACCCGAGGCGGTCGTTCTGCTCGTGCAGGCGAGCGACGGGCGGCTTGTGGCCGATGGCACCGTATTCGAGGGTGGCGCCCGCGCCGCGACGCGCTGTCGGTGGGATGTACCTGCGGCGTTGAGGAACAGACGGGGCGCGGGGGCGCGCCGTGCGGTTCGCACCGGGGGGGTTGGGCTCAGAGCGTCCCATATGGCGTCGTTTGGGGCCCAACCCCCTTCCGAGCGGGGGTTTGGCGCCGGACGGACGTCTGTGATCTCGTGCAGGCCAAACCCCCCGCGCGCGCAACAGGCGAACCGGACTCATGCCCTCAAAGACGTCGGTCGCCGGCGTCGGCAGCACCCCAGCCGAACACGGTCACACGAGCATCACCCGCACTCGCCGTCGTGTGCGGCTCTCCGACACCGGCCTCCAAGCAGGCCCGAGGGAACAACGCTCGGGAACTACACCTAGCCCTCGGTGAACGCCTCGCGCGCGGCGAGGCGGTGGTGGACGCGCAGCCCGTTGAGCTGCGACTCCGCGCGGGCGAGCAGCATCGCGAGCTCGTCGGCGTCGAGGCGGTCGTCGAAGGGCTCGAGCTCCAGGAGCGCGTCCCACATCGACAGCTTGCCCTGCACCCCCGCGCGCAGGCCCTCGAACTCGAGCACCCGGCTCAGCGGCGAGTAGCCCGTGAGGCGGTCGTTGGGCTTCAGGCGGCCGAGCTTCTCGCCCGCCTTCGCCGCCGCGTTCTTCAGCAGCGAGCGATCGACTTCGAAGCGGTCCATGATCTGCTCGAGGACGACGAGGTCCTCGGCGATCTGATCGGCGACGTTCTCGAGGAAGTCCTCGTACTGCGTGCCCCGGTTCTCCTCGAGGAGGCGCTGCGCGAGGTCGCTGCCGGCCTCGGCGCCTGCGCGGTGGTCCTGCAGGTAGGTCTCGAGGTAGTCGGTCATGGTCGTCATCGCGAAGGCTCCTGGTTGATCACGCACGCGGGGGTACCCGGCGCGGGCCGGTTGTCACGCCTGAGGTCCGGCGGCGGCGGTACGGTGCCGAACCATGCGTCTCATCGTCGCTTCCTGCGAGGTCCGCTACAGCGGCCGGCTGAACGCCGTGCTGCCCACCGCGCTGCGCCTGCTCATGCTCAAGGCCGACGGTTCGGTCCTCGTCCATGCCGACACCGGCGGCTACAAGCCGAGCAACTGGATGACCGCTCCGACCATCATCGAGGAGGAGCCCGGCCGGATCGTCGTGCGCAAGCGGGCGGCCGGCAGCGAGGATCGCCTCGAGATCCGCATCGACGAGATCGTCAGCGACGTCGCGCACGACATGGGCGAAGCGGCCGCGCTGGAGAAGGACGGCGTCGAGCGCGACCTGCAGGAGGCGCTGGCGGCGTCGCCCGCGCACTGCGGCGAGGGCTTCCGGCTCGTGCGCCGCGAGTGGCCGACGGACATCGGGCCCGTCGACCTCATGTGCCGCGACGGCGACGACGCCTGGATCGCCGTCGAGATCAAGCGCGTCGCCACGATCGACGCCGTCGAGCAGCTCACGCGCTACCTCGAGCGCATCCGCCTCGATCCGGCGATGGCGAGCTGTCGCGGGATCCTCGCCGCGCAGTCGTTCAAGCCGCAGGCGCGCGTGCTCGCCGAGGCCCGCAGGCTGACCTGCGTCGAGATCGACCTCGCGGTGCTGCGCGGCGAGCGCGAGCCGGATCTCACGCTGTTCGCGGCGTAGCCACGCGGAACCGCCGCGCGGGCCGCGGTGTACTGGGTGCAGATGCTCTCGCGCCTCGCCGCCCTCGGGTTCCTCGCCGCGATCCTCGTGCCGCTCGGACCGGCCGAGGCGAAGTCGCCGGCGGTTGCAGTGGCCGCATGCTCGGGTCAGTCCGGCGCGAGCTTCCCGAGGGCGTTCACGAGCCGCGACAACCTCGTCGTCGGCCCGCTGTCGATGATCGGCGCCGGGCGGGTCACCTCGCGGGCGACGGTGGAGGAGTTCGGCGGCAACAAGTTCCCCCTGCTCGTCCGCGCAGGTCACACGGTCACGGTCGTGCTGTCGGGGCGGGCAAGCCGATCGGCGTCGCTGTACTACGCGATCGGCAGCGGCGGCGCGCTGACGCAGACACGCGTCCGCGACGGGCGCCGGGCGATCGCCTTCCGCGCGTGCTCCGCGCGCCGTGCGCGGAGCGACGCCGACGGCGATCCCGTGACGTTCTGGTCGGGCTTCGTCCTTGTCTCGAAGCCGATGTGCTTGCGGCTGAAGGTCTGGATCGACACCGATCCCGTTCCGCGTCGCGCGCGCATCGCGCTCGGGCGCCGGTGCCCGTAGACGCCCGCGACTCGACACGCGGTCCAACCCCACTGGACCAAGCGCGCAAATCTCGACGGGCTCGCAAATTCCGGCCTATCCTCGGCCGATGTCCCGGCGCCCTCCTCAGATCGTCGCGTTCGGCGGGGGCGGGTTCTCGATGGAGGCCGGCAACGCGCTGCTCGACGAGTACGTCCTCGGGCTCACCGGCGTCGAGCGCCCGAAGGTCTGCTTCCTCCCGTCGGCCTCGGGTGACGCCGACCACTACATCGTCCGCTTCTACCGCGCGTTCTCGACGGCGCGCTGCGAGCCGTCGCACGTCTCGCTCTTCCGCCGCGACAAGGGCGCGGGGCTCGGCGCCGACATCGGCACGCATCTGCTCTCACAGGACCTCATCTACGTCGGCGGAGGCAGCGTGCTGTCGCTGCTCGGCGTCTGGCGCGCCCACGGCCTCGACGAGGTCCTGCGCGAGTGCTGGGAGCGCGGGATCGTCCTGTGCGGGCTGAGCGCCGGGTCGCTGTGCTGGTTCGGCGAGGCCGTGACGGCGTTCCACGGGCCGCCCCAGCGCGTCGCCGGGCTCGGCCTGCTGCCGTACTCCAACTGCGTGCACTACGACGGCGAGCCCGAACGGCGCGACGCCTATCACCGCTTCCTCACCGCCGGCATGGCACCCGGCTACGCGGCGAGCGACGGCGCGGCGCTGCACTTCCGCGGCGAGTCGCTCGCGCAGGTCGTGTCGTCGCGCCCGAAGGCGGCCGCGTACTGGGTCGAGGAGGTCGGCCGCAGCGTCTCCGAGGTCGCGCTGCCGGTGAGCTGGCTCGGCGAGTCGCGCGAGCTCACCGCGGCGTAGCGTGCACGCGGTGACGCGGACGATCTTCGCCATGGGCGGCGGCGGCTTCACGGCCGACGCGTCGAACACCGCGCTGGACGAGTACATCCTCTCGCTGACGAACAAGCGCGAGCCGCGGATCCTCTTCCTGCCGACCGCCAGCGGCGATCCCAACGCACAGATCGCCGCCTTCCGCTCGGCGTTCGGCAACCGCGAGTGCCACGCGCGCCACCTGTCGCTCTTTCGCCTCGAGGACGAGCCGGTGGACATCCGCACGCTCATCCTCGGACAGGACGTCGTCTACGTCGGCGGCGGCTCGATGCGCAACCTCCTCGCGATCTGGCGCGAGCACGGCCTGGACCTCGTCCTCCGCGAGGCGTGGGACGCGGGCGTCGTCCTCGCGGGCCTCAGCGCCGGCGCCATGTGCTGGTTCGAGCACGGCATCACGCGCTCCACCGGGCGCCCGGCCCCGGCGCGCGGCCTCGGCTTCCTGCCGGGCAGCTTCAGCGTCCACTACGACGGCGACCCGACGCGCCGGCCGGTCTTCCTCGATGCCGTCGGCCGCGGGACCATCCCCGACGGCTACGGCGCCGACGACGGCGTCGGCCTGCTGTTCTCGGACCGCACGCTCACCCGCATCGTCAGCTGCCGTCCCGAGGCTCGCGCCCACCGCGTCGCGGCCGGCGCGGACGCCGCCGTCGACGAGACCGTCGTCGAGCCCGAGCTCCTGAGCCCCGCGACGCTCGGCACGCGCCGCGACGTCCCCGCCGACATCCGCGAGTACCGCGCCGCCCGCTACGGGCGCGCTACTCGCCGCTGAGCGTCACGAGCAGCGACCGCGGGCCGCCGCGGTCGCGGTGCTCGCAGAGGTAGATCCCCTGCCAGGTGCCGAGCGCGAGCTGCCCGCGCGAGATCGGGAGCGTCAGCGACGGGCCCATGAGCGACGCCTTGACGTGGGCGGGCATGTCGTCGGCGCCCTCGAGCGTGTGCGTCCACGCGAAGTCCTCCGGCACGGCCGCGTCGAACCACGTCTCGAAGTCGCGGCGGACGTCCGGTGAGGCGTTCTCGTTGAGCGTCAGCGACGCCGACGTGTGGCGGATGAAGACGTGCGCCAGGCCGATCTCCACCGCGCCGATCTCCGGCACGGCGTCGACGATCTCCTGCGTCACGAGATGCACCCCGCGCGGGCGCGCTCGCAACGTGATCGCGTGCTGGCTCCAGGTCACCGCGGGGAGGGTACGCGACCGATTGTGCAGTCAACACCGGAACGTGTCGGATGCGCCATGACGGGTAGGGTTCTATTCATGTCAATTCAGCCAGGAACTCACCAGATCGGGCCCAGCAACGGGTCAGTCACGATCAAGACCGGGCGCGAGGGCGCCGCCGCCAAGGCCGGCCACGACCTCACGCTCGAAGCGACGTCCTGGGACGGAACCCTCGAGATCGGCGACAACAACTCGGTCCAGCTCAACGTCGACCCGGCGAGCATCGAGGTGGTGTCGGGAACCGGTGGCGCCAAGCCCCTCGGCGACAAGGACAAGGCCGACATCAAGAAGAGCATCACGGGCAAGGTGCTCGGCTCCTCGCAGATCAGCTTCAAGTCCAGCGAGGTGCAGGCCGACAACGGCTCGCTGAACGTCAAGGGCGATCTCAGCGTCGCGGGCGGCAGCGACTCGGTCAACATCCCGTGCACCGTCTCCGAGGACGGCACCGTGCGCGGCTCGATCACGCTCAGCCAGAGCTCGTTCGGCATCAAGCAGTTCAAGGCCCTCATGGGCGCGCTGAAGGTCTCCGACCAGGTCGAGATCCAGATCGAAGCGAAGCTCCCGACCGCGTAGAGCCGGGGAGCGCACATCGTAGGATCGCGGCGTGAGCCGCGATCCCACGGTGCTCTGGAGGCCCAGCGAGGAGTTCGCCGCGCGCACGCGACTGCGCGCGTACATGCAGTGGCTCGCCGCCGAGCGCGGCGTGACGTCCGCGTCCTATGCGGAGCTGTGGCGCTGGTCGGTCGGCGACCTCGACGCCTTCTGGTCGTCGATCGCCGAGTACTTCGGCGTCCGCTTCCACGAGCCGCCGCGCGCGGTCCTCGGGCGCCGCGAGATGCCGGGCGCGCAGTGGTTTGAAGGCGCGACGCTCTCCTATCCCGAGCACCTCCTGCGCGGTCGCGAGGACGGCGCCGTCGCGCTCCGCCACGCGTCGGAGTCACGGACGCTCGCAGAGCTGACCTGGGGCGAGCTGCGCCGCGACGCCGCCCGCATCCAGGCCGGGCTGCGCGCGCTCGGCGTCGGCCGCGGGGACCGCGTCGCCGCCTACATGCCGAACATCCCCGAGACGATCGCGGCCTTCATCGCGACCGCCGGCCTCGGCGCCGTCTGGTCGAGCTGCTCGCCGGACTTCGGCGCGCGCTCGGTCGTCGACCGCTTCGCTCAGATCGAGCCGACGGTCCTGCTGGCCGTCGACGGCTACCGCTACGGCGGCCGCGACTTCGACCGCGGCGCGGTCGTCGGCGAGATCCACGAGCAGGTCGGTGGCGCGCTCGTCACGCTCGGCTACCTCGACGCACGTGGCTGGCAGGACGGGTTCCTCGGCGCTGAGGACGCCGAGCTCGAGCTTGCCCCGGTGCCGTTCGACCACCCGCTCTGGGTCCTGTACTCCAGCGGGACGACCGGCCTGCCGAAGGCGATCGTCCACGGCCACGGCGGGATCCTGCTCGAGCAGCTCAAGAAGCAGAACCTCCACCTCGACGCCCACGCCGACGACCGCGTCTTCTGGTTCACGACGACCGGCTGGATGATGTGGAACTTCCTGCTCGGCGTCCTGCTGACGCCGGCCTCGATCGTCCTCTACGACGGCAATCCGGGAACGCCGTCGCTCGACCGCCTCTGGGACCTGGCGGCCGAGGCCGGGATCACGTGCTTCGGCACGAGCGCGGCGTTCATCGCGGGCTGCATGAAGGCCGGCGTCCGGCCCGCCGCGGGGCGCGACCTGTCGGCGCTGCGCAGCGTCGGCGCGACCGGCTCGCCGCTGTCGCCCGAGGGCTTTCGCTGGGTCTACGACGAGCTCGGCTCCGACACCTGGCTGTTCTCGACGAGCGGCGGCACCGACGTCTGCACGGCGTTCGTCGGCGGCGTCGCGCTCGAGCCGGTCTACGAGGGCGAGTTGCAGGGCCGCTCGCTCGGCTGCGACGTCCAGGCCTTCGACGACGAGGGCCGCCCGCTCGTCGACGAGGTCGGCGAGCTCGTCATCGCGCAGCCGATGCCGTCGATGCCGCTGTACTTCTGGAACGACCCCGGCGGCGACCGCCTGCGCGAGGCCTACTACGAGATGTACCCAGGGATCTGGCGCCACGGCGACTGGATCGAGCTGACGTCGCGGGGCACGGCGATCATCTACGGGCGCAGCGACTCGACGATCAACCGCGGCGGCGTGCGGATGGGCACGAGCGAGATCTATCGCTCCGTGCTGGCGCTCGACGAGATCGTCGATGCGCTTGTCGTCGACGTGCCGCGCGAGGGCGCCGAGAACTGGATGGCGCTCTTCGTCGTCCTGCGCGAGGGCGCGCAGCTCGACGACGACCTGCGCGCCGCGCTCGCACGGGGGATCCGCGCGGACTGCTCTCCGCGCCACGTCCCCGACGACGTGTTCGCGGTCGCCGAGGTCCCGCGGACGCTGTCGGGCAAGGTGCTCGAGGTGCCGGTGAAGCGGATCCTCTCCGGCACCCCGCCGGAGCGTGCCGCCAGCCGCGACTCGCTGGCCAACCCGGCGGCATTGGACTGGTTCGCGCAGTTCGCCCGCGAGCGCGTCGCCGTGCGCGAGCCATGAGCAAGCCGCGGGCGAAGAAGAAGCAACGCCGGCGCGCGCGCGGCGGTCAGCGGCCGCCTACCGCCGCCGCGGGACCGCCCGCCGCGGTCGCGGCGCCGCCGCCCGAGACCACGGCCGCCGAGCGTGCCCGGCAGCGCGCAGCCGCGCGCGAGGGGCGGCCGTCGCGCCTGGAGGTCCGCGACGGCATCCCGCGCCCGGATGCGATCTGGGCGCCGTTTCCGCTCACCGAGATCGGCATGGCCGTCGGCATCGTCCTGTTTCTCGCCGGGTTCGCGAGCGGCGGCAAGCGCGGCGCGTGGCTGCTGACGATCGGCATCGGCGTTCTGTCGGTCGTCGTCTTCGAGCTCTGCGTGCGCGAGCACTTCGCCGGCTTCCGGTCGCACAGCCTCCTGCTCGGGCTGCTGCCGGTGACGGTCGCTCACATGCTCATCGTGCTGCTCGTCTCCAGCGACTGGCGCGGCCCGGTCGTGCTCGTCGCAGACCTCGCGATCGCCGGCGGCCTCGCGTGGTGGCTGCGCGGGCGCTTCGCGGCCGCGCAGGACCGCGCGGCGCGGCGCGCGGCGACGTGACCGCGGCCTACCGCTCGCCGGGCGTCTTGAGCGGATAGACCGAGACGGGGACCGACAGGTCGAGCACGGTCTCGACGATGCGCGACTGCTCGGCGACGTGGGCGGCCGGGTAGCCCTCGCCGGTGCTCGCGCGCTCGGGGCGCCCGATGTAGCCGAAGCGCAGGTTCTCGGGCAGGATCTGCATGAGGCGCGGGAACATGTGGGCGCGGGCGCCCATGTTGCGCGGCTCCTCCTGGACCCAGACGACCTCCTCGAGGTTCGGGTAGCTCTCGATGAGCTCGAGGATGTGGCCCTGCGGGAAGGGATAGAGCAGCTCGACGCGGCCGATCGCGACGCCCTCGATGCCCTCGCGCTTGGGATGGCCGACGAGGTCGTAGTAGATCTTGCCCGTGCACAGCGCCAGGCGCTTGACCTTCTCGATCGGCACGCGCGGCTCGCCGAGGACCGGGAAGAAGCGGGTCTCGCTCAGGTGCTCGATGCGGTTCGTCGCCTGGGGCAGGCGCAGCAGCGACTTCGGGGTCATGAGGATGAGCGGGCGCTGCTTGGCGACGCGCGCCTGGCGGCGGATGAGATGGAAGTACTGCGCCGGCGTCGTGACGTTCGCCACGCGCATGTTGCCCTCCGAGGCGAGCTGGAGGAAGCGCTCGAGGCGGCCGGAGGAGTGCTCGGGGCCCGAGCCCTCGTAGCCGTGCGGCAGCAGCAGCACGAGGCGCGAGGTCTGCCCCCACTTCGCCAGGCCGCTGGCGATGAACTGGTCGATGATGACCTGGGCGGCGTTGACGAAGTCGCCGAACTGCGCCTCCCAGAGGACGAGCGTCTCGGGCGCCTCGGCGCTGTAGCCGTACTCGAAGCCGAGGCACGCGACCTCGCTCAGCGGCGAGTTGTGCAGCTCGAACGGCGCCAGCGCGCCGGGCAGCGACTGGATCGGGCAGATCGTCTGGCCGGTCTTCGCGTCGTGCAGGACCGCATGGCGCTGGGAGAACGTGCCGCGCTCGACGTCCTGGCCGGTGAGGCGGATCGGCGTGCCCTCCGACAGCAGCGACGCGAACGCCAGCGACTCGGCGTGCGCCCAGTCGATCCCGCCGTCGGGGCCCAGCGCCTCCGCGCGGCGCTCGAGCTGCTTGACGAGCTTCGGGTGCACCGTGAAGCCGTCGGGAGTCCGCAGCAGCTCGCTGTTGAGGATCCGCAGGCGCTCGGCGCTGACGGCGGTCTTGACCTCCGGCGACGGCGTGCGGTCGAGCTGGTACTCGCCGGTCGGCTGGTCGACGGTGCCGACCTCGGTCGCGCGCTTGATCTGCTCCTTCAGGCCGGAGTGCAGCCGCGTGAGCTCGTTCCAGACCTCGTCCTTCTGGAGCTCGACGTCCTGCGCGGTGACGACGCCCCGCGCGATGAGCTCGTCGGCCCAGATGTCGGCCACGCGCTTGTGGTGCTTGATGCGCTGGTACATCTCCGGCTGCGTGTAGGCCGGCTCGTCGGCCTCGTTGTGGCCGAAGCGCCGGTAGCCGATGAGATCGATGAGCACGTCGTGGCCGAACTCGCTGCGGAACGCCCACGCCAGCCGGACGGCCGCGATGCAGGCGCTGACGTCGTCGGCGTTGACGTGGATGATCGGCACGTCGAAGCCCTTGGCGACATCAGACGCCCAGCGCGTGGAGCGGGCGTCGTCGGGATCGGTCGTGAAGCCGACCTGGTTGTTCTGGACGAGGTGCAGCGTGCCGCCGACGGAGTAGCCGTCGAGGCCCTGGAGGTTCAGCGTCTCCGGCACGACGCCCTGCGCCGGCATCGCCGCGTCGCCGTGCAGGACGATCGGCACGGCGCTGTCGGTGTCGCGGTGGGCGTGCGGGCCCTGGCGCGTCGTCTGCGCGGCGCGGGTGGCGCCCGTGACGACAGGCCCGACGTACTCCAGGTGCGACGGGTTGGACTCGAGGTTCACGAGGATCGAGGAGCCGTCGGGCAGCTGGTAGGAGCCCTGCGCGCCGTGGTGGTACTTCACGTCGCCGGTGCCGCCCTGCGGGATCGTCGTGACGGCCTCGAGCGTCGAGGCGCCCTCGAACTCGGCGAAGATCGTGTCGTACGGGCGGCCGAGGTTGTGGGCGAGGACGTTGAGCCGGCCGCGGTGGGCCATGCCGAGCACGACCTCGCGCCCGCCGCTGAGCGATGCGAGCTGGATGAGCTCGTCGAGCATCGGGACGGTCATGTCCAGGCCCTCGATCGAGAACTGCTTCTGGCCGAGGTAGGCCTTGTGCATGAAGCGCTCGAGCGCGTCGACCTCGACGAGCCGCTTCAGCAGCGCCTTCTGCTCGTCGGGGCTCAGCGGCATCCGGTAGGCGCCGGACTCGATCTTCTCCCGCAGCCACGTGCGCTGGCGGTGTGAGGCGATGTGCTCGATCTCGTAGGCGATCGTGCCCGTGTAGGTCTCGTGCAGGTGCGGCAGCGCGTCGGCGAGCGTCGCGCCCGGCACGTGCATCCGCAGGATCTTCGCCGGGATGCGGGCCATGATCTCGGGCGTGAGGCCGAGCGTCTGCGGCTCGAGCGCCGGATCGCCGTCGGGCTCGCGACCGAGCGGGTCCAGGCGGGCGGCGAGGTGGCCGTGCGTGCGGTGCGCCTTGACGAGCGAGGTCGCCGCCTGGACGGACGCCATGAGCCGCTCGATCTGCTCGCCGGAGGGCGCGGCGCCGTCGGCGGGCGCCTCGCGCGCGGCGGCTGCGGCGGCGGCGGGCGCGGGCGGCGCCGGCCGCGGGCCGAGCGTCGTGCCGAGCTGCGCGAAGAGCTGCTCGTAGAAGTCGTGCTCGCCCTGGAGATACTCCTCGACGACGGCGAGGAAGCGACCGGACTCGGCGCCCTGGATGACGCGGTGGTCGTAGGTCGAGGTCATCGTCATGACCTTCTCGGCGCCGAGCATGTCACCGACGGCTCCGAGGCCGGCCGGGTAGCCGATCGCGCCGGTCGCGACGATCGTGCCCTGGCCGGCCATGAGCCGCGGGACCGACGCGACGGTGCCGATGCCGCCGGGGTTCGTCAGCGAGATGTTCGCGCCGGTGAGGTCGTCGGCGGTCAGCGTGTTGTCGCGCGCCGCGGCGATGAGCGCGCCGAAGGCGTCGAGGAACTCGGGGAAGCTCAGCCGGCCGGCGTCGCGGATGACCGGGACCATGAGCGTGCGCGAGCCGTCCTTGCGCTCGACGTCGACGGCGATCCCGAGGTTCACGGCGCCGTCGTCGACGCGGTGCGGCTTGCCGCCGATCTCGGCGAAGTGGTGAGCCATGACCGGCATGGCCTCGGTCGCGGCGCGGGCGATCGCGTGGGCGATGAGGTGCGTGAAGGAAACGCGGTGCCCGGCGGCCTTGAGCTCGCGGCGGCGGCCGTCCATGGCGGTGACGGTCATCGTTCGGAAGGACGTCGCGGTCGGCACGGAGCGCGACTCGTCCATGTAGCGGGCGAGCGTCGCGGCGCCGCCGCGCAGCTCGGTGGCCCCGGGTGGCGCAGCCGCGGGAGCCGGGGCCGGCGCGGCCTTGGCGGCGAGGACGTCGGCCTTCGTGATGCGCCCGGCGGGGCCGCTGCCCTCGATCGCCGAGATGTCGACGCCCTCGACCGCGGCGACGCGGCGGGCGACGGGCGAGGCGGGCGCGCCGTTGCCGTCGGGTGCGACGGCCGGCCGGGACGCGGGCTCGGCGGCGGGCGCCTGCGGCCGGGCCGCCGACGAGCCGTTGGAGCCCGAGCCGGAGCCGGGACGCAGGCGGGCGATGACCTGGCCGACGGTCACGGTCTCGCCGGGCTCGGCGAGGATCTCGGCGATCGTGCCGGCCATCGGCGCGGGAAGCTCCATGTCGACCTTGTCGGTGGAGATCTCGACGATCGTCTGCCCGTCCTCGACGGCGTCGCCGACGCCGACGGACCACTCGAGGATCGTCCCCTCGGTGACCGACTCGCCGCCGCCCGGGGTGACGATGTCCACGAGCGCGGCCTCCGCCGGCGCGTCGCCGTCACCGTCGCTGGCGCCGTCGCCGGCGGCCGGGGCGGCGGCCGGGCCGGGCGCGACGGGCTCGGCGCCCGATCCGTTCGGCGAGATCTCGGCGAGCACGGCGCCGACGGCGACCGTCTCGCCCGCGGCGGCGTGGATCTTCACGATCGTCCCGCCGACGGGCGCGGGGACCTCGGCGTCGACCTTGTCGGTCGAGACGTCGACGAGCGTCTCGCCTGCCTCGATCGGCTCGCCCTCCTGCCGGTGCCACTCGAGGATCGTGCCTTCGCGGACCGATTCCCCCATCGCGGGGAGGGTCACCTGAACTGTGGTGTTCACTGCCATGCCGGTCCGTCCACTCTAGCCCACCACGATCAGCGGCCGCCGAGGTTGCATCATGGCTCGCAGCACGCGTTTGCCCCCGTCTGCGGGGGATCTACCGCGTTCTCGGCCGGTCGTCTCGATCGTGCAGCGACGCAGCGGCCTGCGCAGGGAACGGGCCGCCGCGCAGCGGCTCGTCGCGCTGCGCGCGCTGCTCGTTGTCGCGCAGCCGCGGGTCGTAGTGCGCGAAGAAGACCTTGCCGACGAGCTCGCGCCGGCTGCGCACGCCGGTCTTCTGAAAGACGCTCTTGAGGTGCTGCTGGACGGTGTGCGGCGAGACGACGAGGCGCTCGGCGATCTGCGTCGTCGAATCGCCCTGCAGGACGAGGCGCGTGACGTCCTGCTCGCGCTCCGTGAGGCCGTAGGCGGACATCAGCAGCGGCGTGATGCGCGCCGGGTGGGCGGGCTCGACGATGACCGCGACGCGCCGCGAGCCGTCGGAGACCAGGGCGGCGCCGTGCAGGACGACCCACGTGCCCGAGCGCGCCAGCACGCGGGAGACCGCGATCTCGCCGGGGCTGTCGGGATGCTCGGCGGTGCGCAGCGCGCGCCCGGCGACCGCGTGGACGGCCGAGGGCAGCCGGCCGGCGTCCCAGTCGCCGTCGGGCAGCTCCGCGAGCCAGCGCTCGACGCCCGGCGTCGCGGACTCGACCTCCCAGCTCTCGGAGAGCACGACGAGGCCCGGCGACTGCGGGCCGTCGGGATCCCTCGCCTCGCCGACGAGCAGCGCGCGGCGGGCGCCCTCGGCGAAGACCGGCGCCAGGTGGCGGACGAACTCGATGTCCTCGCGGTCGAACATGACATCGCCGGGCTCGCGGTAGAGGCCGAGCGCGCCCCACACCTCGCCGGCCGGCGTGCGCAGCGCGGCGATCATCTCCTGGTCGCCGCCGAGCTGCATGTTCGCGTGCCAGCGCGGGCTCGTGGACGGGTTGCCGCCGGTGGCCTCGTGCAGCGTCTGGATGCCGCGCTCGGTGCGCGCGACGTCGACGAGGTGGTTGACGTCGTCCTCGTAGTACTCGTCCGCCATCCACTCCGGCGGCAGCTCGTCGAGGCCGTCGTGGAAGTGGCTCGTGACGAGCAGCGACGCGGGATCCAGCGTGTACCAGCACGGCGTCCAGTAGTGCGGCAGTGTCTGCTCGAGCACCTCGGTCGACCCGCGCCAGAACGTCACGAGGTCGTCGCCGCGTGCGGCGAGCTCCGTGATCCGGTCCCTCGCACGGTCGCGCGCATATCCCGCCATGAGCGCATGGTAGGCGCCGCCGGCCGGCGGTGGGAACACCAGGTTTGTGGAATGTCCGTCGCACGCCGTCGCGCGTAGCGTCGCCGGGCATGAGACCAGGAGCGCGGACGCCGGAGGAGCTCGAGACGCTCTTCGAGGACGCCTTCGTCGTCCGCGACCGCGCGGCGGTGGCGGCGCTCTTCGAGGAGGGCGCCGTGCTCGTCACGGGCGGCGCCCCCGGCGAGGCGCGCGGCGGCGAGGAGATCGCCCGGACGGCGACGGCCATGTGGTCCGCGGACCGCACGTACGTCGCCGGCCCGCAGCGCGTGCTGCAGGCGCGCGACACGGCGCTCGTCGTCGCATCGCACGGTGTGAACGTCGTGCGCCGCGCGAGCGACGGCACGTGGCGCTACGCGATCGCGCTGCTGGCGCTCGACGACGCCCACCAACGAGAGGAGCAGCGATGAGCAGCGAGACGACGGCGGCCCTGGAGGCCAAGGCGGTCAAGGCGGACGAGGGCGAGGCGATCTGGTGGTTCGACTGCCTCGCCGTCATCAAGGCGAGCGCGGAGGACACCGGCGGCCTCATGTCGATCATCGAGATCACCGAGCCGCCGAACGCGGCCGGGCCGCTGCACGTCCACCACGGCGAGGAGGAGGGCTTCTTCATCCTCGCGGGCGACGTGACGATCGAGGTCGGAGACGAGACGATCGAGTGCCATGCCGGCGACTATGCGCTCGGCCCGCGCGACATCCCCCACCGCTACACGGTCGGCCCGGACGGCTGCCGGATGCTCTTTCTCATGAGCCCCGGCGGCTTCGAGGGCCTCGTCCGCGAGATGGGCCGCCCGGCGCAGTCGCGGACGCTGCCACCGCCGAGCGAGCCGGACTTCGCGCACGTCGCGGCGGTCGCACAGAAGTACAACTGCGAGCTGCTCGGGTAGCGCCGCGTCTCAGGCGTGCGTCGGCGCGGCGCTCGCCGTGCCGGCCGCGCGGCGCCCGCGGCGTTCCTGGCGCACGAACTCCGCCGAGCCGACGAACGGGCCGATCCCGCCGAGGATCGCGACGGCGACGGCGAGGCGCAGGTCGATGACGCGCTTGCGCAGCGCGGCGATGCACGCCAGCGACATCGCGATCCAGCCGAGGCCGTGCGCCATGCCGAAGACCATCTCGAGGTCGTGGAGGCCGGGGACGAGCCAGACGACGAGCAGGGTCGTGTAGATCGCCGAGTGCGTGAACGACGCCCACTTCAGGCGCTCGAACGTCAGGGGCGAGCTCACGGCATGCCCGCCGCGAGCAGCGTCGCCATCCGCCGCAGGGGCTCGTCGGCCTCCGGCGGCCACTGCTCGACGTCGGCCGGCCACCACGCGTAGGCATCGTGCTCGTCGTCCATCGTCACCTCGGCCCCGGGCGGCAGCCAGGCGAGGCCGACGACCATGACGAGCTCGTGCGGCAGGCGGACGAGCGCCTCGACCGTCAGGCGCTCGGGCTCGACGGCCCACTCCTCGCGCAGCTCGCGGGTCAGCGTCTGCGCCGGGCTCTCGCCGATGTCGACGGCGCCGCCGGCGCCGAGCGCCCAGCGTCCCGGCCAGGACGACAGCCACGGCGCCCGGCGACCGGCGAGCCAGCGCCCGTCGGCGTCGCGGGTCACGGCGAGCGCGGCCATCGACAGCGACGCGTCGCCCTCGACGAGCCGCAGCGCCCAGCGCACGGGCTGCAGCTCGAGCAGCAGCTCGTCGCCCTCCTGGGCGTGGGCGACGAGCCGCGCCGACAGCCCGTCGTGGCTCGGCGACCCCCGCTCGCGCAGCGCGGTGATCGCGGCGTCGGCCGCCACGGCGTGGTGCTCGGGCGGCTCGTAGTGCTCCTCGTGCCAGCGCGCGCGCACGCGCTCGGCGGGCCAGTGGCCGCGGGCGAGGATCGCGGGCGCCTTCATGGGCGCAACGATAGATCGCCGGCCGTATTAGCCTCGGGCCGGATGCGACGGCGCAAGCACTGGGGTTGGGGCTACGAGGACGACGCCTGGTCGCCGCAGCAGCTGCGGGCGGCGGCGCCGGGCCTCGAGGAGCACCTGCGGATCGCCGGCGGCGAGGTGGAGGAGCCGGTGGCGATCGAGGACGTCGAGCTCGCCGCGCCGCGCGTGCTGCCGCCGATCGCGCTGTCGGAGATCTGCACGACCGACGTCCACTCGCGGGCGTCGCATGCGTGGGGCAAGTCCTACTCCGACGTCGTCCGCGGCTTTCGCGGCGAGTTTCACTTCCCGCCCGACGTCGTCGCGCGCCCGCGCGGGGAGCGCGACGTCGAGGCGCTGCTGGAGTGGGCGGCGGGCGCCAACGTCGCGGTCGTCCCCTACGGCGGCGGGACGAGCGTCACCGGCGGGGTGCAGTGCGAGATCCCGGAGCGCTTCGACGGCGCGCTGTCGCTCGACCTCGGCGCGATGGACCGCGTCCTGCAGATCGACGAGGTCTCGCGCGCGGCGAGCATCCAGGCGGGCGCGATCGGGCCCGGCCTCGAGAACCAGCTGCGCGCGCTGGACCTCACGCTGCGCTTCTACCCGCAGTCCTTCGAGCTCTCGACGCTCGGCGGCTGGATCGCGACGCGCGCGGGCGGGCACTTCGCGACCGCCGAGACGCACATCGACGACCTCGTGGAGTCCGTGCGCGCGCTGACGCCGACGGGCGCGTGGCAGTCGCGGCGCGTGCCGGGCTCGGGGGCGGGGCCGTCGCCGGACCGGATGCTGCTCGGCTCGGAGGGGATCCTCGGGGTCATCACCGAGGCCTGGGTGCGGGTGCGCCCGCGCCCGAAGGCGCACTCGCTGGCCGCCGTGCGCTTCGAGACCTTCGCCGCCGGGATCGACGCGCTGCGCGCGATCGCGCAGTCCGGCCTGCGCCCGTCCAACTGCCGTCTCATCGATGCCGAGGAGGCGCGCATGACCGGCGCCAGCGACGGCACGGCGGCGCTGCTCGTGCTGGGCTTCGAGGGCGCCGAGGAGGCGCTCGCGCCGGTCGGCGAGCTGCTCGACCGCGGGCTGCTGCTCTGCGCCGAGGCGGGCGGCGAGTGGGACGAGGGCGCGCTGCGGCGCGGCGGCGCCGGCTCGAAGGAGGGCGACGCGGTCGGCGCGTGGCGCACCGCGTTCTTCCGCGCGCCGTATCTGCGCGACGCGTTCGTCGCCATGGGGATCCTCTCGGAGACCTTCGAGACGGCGATCACGTGGGAGCGCTTCGGCGCGCTGCACGCCGCGGTGACGGCGGCCGCCGAGGAGCTCGTCGCCCCGGGCGGGCGGATCACGTGCCGCATCTCCCATGTCTATCCCGACGGCCTCGCGCCGTACTTCACGGTGCTGGCGCCGGCGCGCCGCGGCGAGGAGCTCGAGCAGTGGGCGCAGATCAAGTCCGCGGTGACCGCGGCGCTGGCCGCGGCGGGCGGCACGATCACCCATCACCATGCCGTCGGGCGCGACCACCGGCCGTGGTACGACCGCCAGCGACCGGACCCGTTCGCGGCCGCGCTGCGGGCCGCGAAGGGCGCGGTGGACCCGGCCGGGCTGCTGAATCCGGGCGTCTTGCTCGATGCCTGATCCGCGCTACGGTTAACCGCGATGGCAGACACGTCGAAGGTCGCCAAGAACCTGCGCGCGTTCGTGATCGGCCTCAACGCCCACGACCGCGAGAACCCGACGCACACCGCGTACGGCATCGGCCTGGCGCACTTCGACATGGAGCGCCTGGGCTTCGACGAGGGCGAAGAGGTCCTGCCCGGCATCACGATCCACGCCGACGGCGGCGTCACCGGCAACTTCCGCATCCTCTGCGACGGCGACCACCTCGCCGAGCAGGAGGCCGAGGAGGCGGAGGTCATCGACGCCGTCTCGACGCAGACGACGATGGTCCCGGTCGGCGCGCCGCGCGAGGACGACGACGTCACGCGCAACGCCGGCTGATCGCGCCGGCTGACCGACGGGGATGAGCGAGCGCCTGTTCTGGGTCGTGGCCGCGATCGCGGTCGCCGCGACGGTGGCCGGCGTGCTCGCGCTGCAGCGCGACGGCTCCGGCGACGACGACGACGGCGGCCGCGCCGTGCGCAACGACCCGGCGCTGCTCGAGAAGATGCAGCTGCTCGCGTTCTATGACTGGGAGGCGAGCGTCATCGGCCCGCGCGGTCGCCCTGAGCCGGGCGATCCGGCCGTCACCGGCGGCCCGGACGCCGGGCGCGCCGCAGCGCTGCCGCACTACGACGCGCTGCGCCGTGCCGCCGCCCGCCCAGCGGAGAACGAGCCCGACAACGCGCGCCCGGTGAGCTTCTTCTACGCGGTCGACCGCGCCCGCCGGCAGGTGTTCGGCCGCGGCGCGCCGAGCCGCGACGAGGCGCTCGCCGACGCGCCGGCGGACCGCCGCGCCGCGGCGACGGTGCTCGAGGTCAAGCCCGGCACCGCGGTCATCCGCGCCGAGACGACGCGCGATCGCTGGTACGTCATCGACGACGACGTCGCGCTGCGCGGCCGGGAGATCAAGGCCGCCCAGCGCGGGACCGACACGATCAACGACCGCCCGGTGATCATCTTCGACTTCACCGACGACGGCATCGCGCAGTTCCGCGAGCTCACGCGCGCCCTCGCGAGCCGCGGCGCGCGCAGCTCGCTGGAGCGCTTCAAGGACGACCCGGCGCTGCACAACCAGCACTTCGCCGTCGTGTACGGCGACGTCCTCGTCACGACGCCGTTCGTGGACTTCCGCCGCAGCCCCGACGGGCTGGATGCGCGGACGGGCTCGCAGCTCTCGGCCGAGCTGCCCTAGCTCGGATCGTCCTCGACCGCGTCGAGCTCGACGGTGATGCCGTCGCCCTCGAAGCAGACGAGGCCGGCGATCCGCATGGCCTCCGCGCGCGGCAGCTCGTAGCAGCGGGCGGCGTCGTCGAAGCGCTCGCCGCCGGCGTGGACGTGCCAGAAGATCGCGTCGCCGAGGTAGGGATCGGTCGTCGTCGTGGCGCTCGGCTGCAGGTGCCCGGCGACGACATCGGTGCGCGGCAGGTAGGCGCGCACCGGCATGCTCGTCTCGAAGACGAGCGTCGGCCGGCGGCTGTGCGCGATGAGCTCGCCGGCGGCGGTCACGCGGACCGGGCGCGAGCTCGTGTGGACGTCGACGTGGTGGTAGGGGTCGCGCAGCCAGCCCGCGACCGGCTCGTCCTCGACCATCCAGCGGTCGGCGCGGTCGAAGGCGAGCGCGGCGAAGCCGCCCAGCCAGGACGCCTCCTCCAGCGGCTCCTCGTAGGCCCAGACGGCGTCCTCGCGGACGTCGTCGCCGGCGCGCAGGGTCCAGTAGGAGGCGTCGCCCTTGAACGGGCAGTGCGTCGTCGTCTCGGTGCGCTCCATGAGCGAGGCGTCGAAGTCCTCCAGCGGCACGTAGGCGACGGGCCTGATGCCGGTCTCGTGCAGGAGGTGCGCGCGCGTCGTGTCGAGCACGAGCGCGTCGCCGACGTACGCGCGCAGGCGCCGCCCGTCGGGCTGGAAGAGGATCCGGTGCGCGGGCGCCTCGATCGTGTAGTTCGTCTCGCCTGCGCCGCGCCCGAGCGGCCCGCTGCCCTGGGTGAGCGACATCAGGCCGCCGCCTCGACCTTCAGCCGGCGGTCGAAGGCACGGTCGAAGAGGTCGACCTCGCGCTGGGCGGCCCAGCGCTCGACGCTCGCCGCGCCCTCGGCGTCGAGCTCGATGCGGATCGTGTGATCGACGGCGGTCACGTGCGCCGCGCGGACGCTCTGGTCGCGGCTGCGCTCGAGGTCCTCGGCGAGGCGCAGGAGGATCGAGAGGCGGTCCAGGCGCGCCTCGTCGCCGTCCTCGGTGAGCGGCGCGAGCTCGCCGAAGTCCGGCATGCCCTTGCGGTGATAGCGCGCGGCCTGCGCGATGAGCGCGACCTCGCGCGGCGTGAAGCCCGCGAGGCCGGCGTTGAGGATGAGGTAGCGGGAGTGGCGGTGATGGTCGTCGTAGTCCACCGACATGCCGATGTCGTGCAGGACGCAGGCGGAGAACAGCAGCTCGCGCTCCCAGCGGTCGCCCTCGTGCAGGCCGGCGGCCGCGAGCTCGTCGAAGAGCCCGAGCGCCAGG
The DNA here is from genome assembly GCA_963797025.1 of uncultured Actinomycetes bacterium. GTDB lineage: Bacteria > Actinomycetota > Thermoleophilia > Solirubrobacterales > Solirubrobacteraceae > CADCVQ01. The sequence goes on along the minus strand of CAWCNU010000004.1, from coordinate 1,093,893 downwards.
CGCGCGACGTGCTCGGTGTGCGCGGGGTCGACGTGGTAGCGCGCGGCGAGGTTCAGGACGCTCGCGCCGCGGACGTCGTCGAACAGCGGCGGGTCGCCGTCGAGGTAGGAGTGGAAGAAGACCCCCTCGCGCAGGCCGGCCTCGGTGACCTCGAGCTCGTCGAAGCCGCCGTGCTCCATGACCGCCTGGACGACGAGCGCGCCGGCGAGGATGAGGTCGGCGCGGGCGTACTTGATGCCCTTGATCGACGCGCGCTCGGACGCCGGCATCGAGGCCATGCGGTCGATGAGGTCCTCCAGCGCCTCGCGCTCGATGGCGAAGCCCTGCACGCCCGTGGACGGCAGCCCGGCGGCGGCCTGCGCGGCCGCCGCGAGGTTGCGGATCGTGCCGCCGATGCCGACGAGGCGCCGGCCGCTGCGCGGCAGCCACGGCGCGCCGTCGTCGGCTTCGAGCAGCGCCGCGACGTGCGCGCGCAGCGCCTTGCGCGCCTTCTTCGGCGCCTCGTCGCCGTCGGGCAGGAAGTGCTCGGTCATGCGAACGGCGCCCAGCGGCCACGAGCCGAGCCGGCCGGGATGGCGGCTCTGCACCTCGACGAGCTGCAGCGAGCCGCCGCCGAGGTCGAACACCGCGCCGTCGGCGAGCGTCGTGGAGTTGATCGCGGCGACGTAGCCGAACGTCGCCTCCTCCTCGCGCGAGAGGACGCGGACGTCGAGCCCGGTCCGCTCGTGCACGCGTGCGAGGAACGCCTGCTGGTTGCTCGCATCGCGGATCGCGCTCGTCGCGACGGCCTGGATGTCGGGCGCGCCGATCCCGGTCGCCGTGCAGAAGTGCGCGAAGACCTCCGCGGCCTGCAGTGCGCGCTTGATCGGCTTGGGGCCGAGCTGCCCGGTGGCGTCGAGCCCCTCGCCGACGCGCACGGCGAGGTAGATCTCGTCCGTGCGCTTCCACCAGCCGTCGGCCGCCGTGAAGACGACGAGCCGGAAGGAGTTGGAGCCCATGTCGATGACGGCTGTGCGTCGTTGCGCCACGGTCGCGGAGCTTAGACCCGCCCGCGGCGCGGGCCGCCTTGCGCATGACATGGATGCCAAAGGCGCCCCGCGGCGATCGCGGGCGGGGCGAACTTCGGCGCGGAGCGCCCTCGGCATGACATGGATGCGAAAAACGCCCCGGACCGGGCGCTGGCGGCGCTGGCCGCAAAGCAGTACGGCGTCGTGAGCCTCGAACAGCTCCTCGCTGCCGGACTCGGACGCGGCGCGATCGCTCACCGCGTGCGGGCGGGGCGACTGAATCCCGTCTATCGCGGTGTCCATGCGGTCGGCCACCGGCGCCTGTGTCGCGAGGGCTGGTGGCTCGCGGCGGTCATGGCCTGTGGCACGGGCGCGCGTCTCAGTCATCATGCGGCCGGCGCCCACTGGGACCTGCGGCCGGCCGCGGCGGGGACCGTCGATGTGACCGTGCCGTCGCGCGCGGGCCGTAAGCGACGTAGCGGCATCCGCGTCCACCGGCCACGCGCGTTCCACGAGATCGACGGGACGGTCCACGACGGCATTTCGGTCACGACGGTGCCGCTCACGCTCATCGAGCTCGGCGAGCGGATCGGCCCGGCGGCGCACGCTCGTGCGGTCGAGCGCGCGGAGCTGCTCGGCCTCTTCGATCTCTCGGCGATGCAGGATGCGCTCGCCGGCATTCCGGCCCCCGCGGTCAACACGAGCGTCGAACGCTTCGAGGTGGACTTTCTGTGGCGCAAGCAGCGGCTTGTCGCCGAAACCGACGGGCTGCAGCACCACGGGACGCGCGCCGCGTTCGAGCGCGACCGGCTGCGGGACGCGCAGCTCATGCTCGGCGGCTATCGCGTCGTACGCTTCACCTACCGCCAGGTGCGCGACGAGCCGGCGCGGGTTGCGGAGGTGCTACGAGGCCTGCTCGCCGCGCCCTCCGCGCATATGCTCGCGAGGTGAGACGGGGAACCATCGGCCGCGTCGGGGCGGCGGTCGCGCTCGCGCTCGCGCTGCTGCCGGCGGCCGCGCACGCGCAGACCGACCCGTGCCCCGTCCCGCCGTACCCCGGCGACGCGGCGCCGCGCGAGGCGATCGCGCAGTGGATGGCGTACGGCTCCGCGGTCGCGGCGCTGCCGCGCGAGCTGCCGGTGATGGCCGCGCTCGTGGAGTCCGGCCTCCAGAACCTCCAGACCGGCAACGACGACAGCGTCGGGTACTTCCAGATGCGCACGTCGCTGTGGAACGAGGGCCCGTACGCCGGCTACCCGCAGCGCCCGGAGCTGCAGCTGCAGTGGTTCGTCGACCAGGCGGCGCTCGTGCGCCAGCGCCGGATCGGCGCCGGTGAGCCCGATCCCGCCGCCGCCGAGAGCCGGTGGGGCGGCTGGATCGCCGACGTCGAGCGTCCCGCGGAGAGCCTCCGCGACCGCTACCAGCCGCGCATCGCCGAGGCCCGGCTGCTCATCGGCGCGGCCTGCGTGCCGGCCCCGATCCCGAGCACGACGCTGCCGGCCGGCCTCGCGGCGATCCCGGGCGCCGCCGACACGACCCCGCCCGCAGCGAAGCTCGACGGCGACCCGCGCCAGCGCGCGCTGCGGCGCGGCGGGATCGTCGTGACGATCGGCTGCCCCACCGAGGCCTGCACCGCGACCGGCCTCGCCGTCCTGCGCCTGCCGCGCGCGACCCGGCCGCCGCTGATCGTCAGGCGGCGCCCGATGCCCGCCGGGCAGGAGCGCCGGATGCGCTTCGACCTGCGCGGGGCGCTGCGCCGGCGCGTGCGCAGGGCGCTGCGCGAGCGCGGCTCGGTGGCCGTCACCGTCCGCATCTCCGTCGCCGACGCAGCCGGCAACACGACCCAGATCCGCGCCCGGACGGTGCGGATCACGGGCTGAGGTTCAGCCCGCGCGCTCGATGAGCTCGATCCGGTAGCCGTCCGGATCGCGCACGAAGCACAGCAGCGAGCCGCCCTCGCTGACGCGGTAGGGCGGCTTCTCGGGCTCGATGCCCTGCTCGGAGAGGTTCGAGAGCGCCGCGTCCATGTCCCCGACCGTGATCGCGATGTGGTTGTAGCCCGTGCCCAGCTCGTACTCGGAGACGCCGTGGTTGTACGTGAGCTCCAGGCGCGGGCCGTCGCCGGGCAGCCCCATGAAGACGTTGATCGCCTCGTCGCGGATCGGCTTGCGGCTGAGCTCCTCGAAGCCGAGGGCCTCGTAGAAGGCGACGGAGCGGTCGATGTCGCCGATGCGATAGCACGTGTGGATGAGGGCGGGAGCAGCGATAGACCACACAGTACCCTGACCCTCATGGTCATCGAACGAACCATGTCGGACGGCTTTCTGACGAACTCGTACCTCGTGGCGGCCGCCGCCGGCGGCCCCGGCTTCCTCGTCGACGCCGGCGGCCCCATGGCCCCGCTGTTCGAGGCGGCCGAGCGCGAGGGCATCGACGTCACGCACCTCCTGCTGACCCATCACCACCACGATCACGTCCTCGCGCTCGACGAGGTGGCGGCGCGCTACCCGGACATCGTCGTCCTCGCGCACCCCGACGAGCCGGTCGACGCCGATCCCTTCGAGCCGCTGCGCATCGGCGACCTCGAGGTCGGCGCGCTGCACACTCCCGGCCACACGAAGGGGATGCTGAACTTCACGATCCCGGGCCACGTCTTCACGGGCGACACGCTCTTCAAGGGCTCGATCGGCGGCGTCCGCGCGCAGCTCAGCACCTCCTACGACGACATCAAGGCCTCGATCATGGACGGCCTCATGAGCCTCGACCACGCGACGAAGGTCCACCCCGGCCACACCGACCCGACGACGATCGGCGACGAGTGGGAGTCCAACGCCTTCATCCGCGTCTGGCGCGGCGTCGACCCCGAGGGCGACGAGCAGGTGACCGTCATGGGCGATCCCGCGACGCTCGTCGTCTGGGGCGACGACTACGACGGCGGCCACAAGGCCTGGGTGCGCTGGGGCGACGGCCGCGACGACATCGTCCCCGGCTCCAAGGTCGAGCGCGGGTAACCGGGGAGCATGGCCAAAAAGGACGCGATCCCGACCTCGCGCCTGAGCCGCTCCACGAAGGTCGGGCGGCTCGCGGCGACCCAGGCGGCCAAGCAGATGGGCACGCGCGCGACGAACGTCGCGCGCTCGGACGACGGCAAGCAGCGCGCGCTCGCCAAGCGCCAGCTCGAGACCGCCGAGCAGATCGTCGCCGCGCTGGGGACGATGAAGGGCGCCGCGATGAAGCTCGGCCAGGTCATGTCGTTCCTCGACGTCGGGCTCGTGCCCGAGGAGTACCGCGAGGAGTTCCAGGCCAAGCTCGCCGAGCTGCGCGACGCCGCGCCGAAGGTCGCCTTCAAGGACATGAAGAAGGTCATCGAGGGCGAGTACGGCGAGCGCATCGAGGATGTCTTCCAGACCTTCGACCCGGTCCCGATCGCCGCCGCCTCGATCGGCCAGGTCTACAAGGCCAAGCTCGACGACGGGCGCGACGTGGCGGTGAAGGTCCAGTACCCCGGCGTCGCCCAGGCCGTCCGCTCGGACATGCAGAACCTCGGGATGATCCTGCGGCTCATGAAGCGCGTCGCGCCGGGCCTGGACCCGAAGGCGATGGGCGACGAGATCCGCTCGCGCATCGACGAGGAGCTCGACTACGAGCTCGAGGCCCAGAACCAGCGCACGCTCGCGCGCATCTACCGCGGCCACCCGTTCATCGTCGTGCCCGAGGTCATCACCTCGCTGTCGCACGAGAAGGTCATCGTCACCGAGTTCGTCACCGGCCGCGGCTTCGAGGAGATCAAGCAGCTGCCCCAGGAGGAGCGCGACCGCCTCGGCGAGATCGTCTTCCGCTTCTACTTCGGCTGCATGTACCGCCACCACCAGTTCTCCGGCGACCCGCACCCGGGCAACTCGCTGCTGCTCGACGACGGGCGCATGGCGTTCCTCGACTTCGGGCTCTTCAAGCGCATCCCGGCCTCGATCGCCGAGTTCGAGCTGCAGATCGCGCGCCTCGGCCAGGCCGGCGACGGCGCGGCGCTCATCGAGCACCTCCACGAGGGCGGCTTCATCGCGCGGCCCGAGATCTACACGCCGGAGGGGATCCTCGAGCAGCTCTACGACATGACGTGGTGGTACGGGGCCGACCAGGTCGTCGAGCTCACGCCGGAGATCGCGACGGAGATCATGATCGAGATGTCCGACCCGCGCTCGTCGCACTTCTCGAAGATGCGCCACGAGACGCTGCCGCCCGACCACCTCTTCGGCCGCCGCCTGGAGATGCTGACGCTCGCCGTCATGAGCCAGCTGCGCGCCCGCGGCAACTGGCACCGCATCGCGCGCGAGTGGATCTACGGCGACGAGCCCGTGACCGAGCTCGGCCGCCAGGAGGCCGAGTTCTACGCCGAGCACCCGCCCGCCGCCGTGCTGCGCGGCGCGGCGTAGCTACCGCCGCGTCACGACCTCGCAGTTGCGCACGCGGTCGCGGCTGTCGCGGACGACCTTGTCGCGGCCCGGGCCGCAGTCGATCGTGTCGGCGCCGCCGCCGCGGGCGATGACGAGGTCGCTGCCCGGGCCGCCCTCGAGAACGTCGGGATCGAAGCCGCCGGTGACCTCGTCGTCGCCCTCGCCGCCGAACATCCGGTCGCGCCCGCGGCCGCCCTGCATGACGTCGTCGCCGGGCCCGCCGCGCATGACGTCGTTGCCCGTGCGGCCGTAGATGCGGTCGCTGCCGGACTCGCCGAAGAGCGTGTCGTCACCGGCCGCTCCCTCGACGTCGTCGTCGCCCCCGCCGGCGCGGCAGCGGTCGTTCCCGCCGCGGCCGAGGATGAGCTCGCCGCGGCTCGTGCCGCCCTGCCGGCAGCTGCGGCGCGGGATGTCGGGCTCGGGCAGCCGGCGCTCGCACTCGGTCGCCTTGTCGCCGTCGGTGTTGAGGTAGACCGTGTCGAAGCCCGGCCCGCAGTCGACGGTGTCGCCGGCGGGACCGGGGTAGATCGTGTCGTTGCCGTTGCCGCCGAAGACCGTGTCCTTGCCGCGCCCGGTGCGGATGACGTCATCGCCGTCGCCGCCCTGGACGCGGTCGTCGCCGAAGCCCTCCTCGACGATCTGGTCGCCGCCCGGCCCGCCGTCGATGCGGTCGTCGCCGTCGCCGCCGTCGATCGAGTCCACCCCCGGACCGCCGAGGATGCGGTCGTTGCCGGTGCCGCCGACGAGCCGGTCGGCGCCGTCGAGGCCGATGAGCTGATCGTTGCCCGAGCCGCCGAACACCGTGTCGGCGCTGTCGGTGCCGGTGATCTTCTCCGCCCCGAAGCCGCCGCGGAACTCGCGCGCGGCCGCGACGGACACGACGACGAGGCCGAGCGCGAGAAGGACGAGTGCAAGGAGGCGGCGCACTTAGAGCTGCTGGATCTGAAAGAGCGAGGTCGAGCCGGGGATGCCGCTCGGCAGGCCGGCGGTCACCGCCACGCGCTGCCCGGGCTCGCACCAGCCTAGTTCGACCACCCTGCGGCATGCGTCACCGAGGAGCTCCTCGGTGACGTTGTGGCGGCGGATGTGCCCCGCCCGGACGCCCCACATGAGCCCGCAGCGGCGGACCGTCTCGCGGCCCGGCGACAGCGCGTAGATCGGGACCGTCGGGCGGTGCGCGGAGACGAGGCGCGCCGAGCGCCCGGAGAGCGTCGGGATGACGACAGCGTCGAGCTCGAGCTCGCGCGCGGCCATGCAGACGGCGTAGGCGACGGTGTAGGACGGATCGCGCGTGCCGCGGTGCACCCGCTCCTCGTTCCAGCGCTCGTAGGGCGCGGAGAGCTCGGTGGACTCGGCGATCGCGGCCATCATCGCGATCGCCTCGACGGGGTAGTGGCCGATCGCCGTCTCCTGGGAGAGCATCACCGCGTCGGTACCGTCGAGGATCGCGTTGGCGACGTCGGCGACCTCGGCACGCGTCGGCCGCGTGGAGGCGACCATCGAGTCGAGCATCTGCGTCGCGGTGATCGACGGGCGGGCGAGCTTGCCCGCGAGCGCGAGGAGGTTCTTCTGGACGATCGGGACGCGCTCGATCGGCAGCTCGATCCCGAGGTCGCCGCGGGCGACCATGACGCAGTCCGCGGCGCGGATGATCTCCTCGGCGTCGGCCACCGCCTGCGGCTTCTCGATCTTGGCGATGAGCGGCAGCCGCGTGTGCTCGCGCACGAGCGCGATGTCCTGCACGCGGCGCACGAACGACAGCGCGACGAGGTCGACGCCGATGCGCTCGCCGTCGGCGAGGTGGCGCAGGTCCTCCTCGGGCACCGCCGCGAGGATGTCGAGCGGGCCCGGGATGTTCAGTCCCTGGCGCGACGCGACCGCGCCGCCGACCTCGACCTCGGCATCGAACTCCATCGCGCCCTCGCGCACCGCCTTGACGCGCAGCCGGATGGCCCCATCGGCGAGGTACATGACGTCCCTCGGCTTCAGCGCGCCGATGAGCTCCGGGCGCGCGATCGTCATCCGCCGGGCGTCGCCGAGCGCCTCCTCGCCGCAGGCGAACGTCACGACGTCGCCCGGCTTGAGCTCGGCGATGTCGTCCTCGAGCGGGCCGATGCGGAGCTTCGGCCCGGGCAGGTCCTGGAGGATCGCGACCGGCCGGCCGGCGCGGCCGGCGGCCTCGCGGATCCGCAGCGCGGTCTGCGCATGCTGCTCGGCGGTGCCGTGCGAGAAGTTCAGGCGCGCGACGTCCATGCCGGCTTCGATCATCCGCGCGAGGGTCTCGGCGTCGCTCGACGCGGGGCCGATCGTGGCGACGATCTTCGTGCGGCGGTTCACGTCGCAGTCACGGTAGTGATCGGCGCGCCGGTGCTCGTTCTGTCACCGTCTTTTCATGGACCCCGACAGCGCGATCCTCGCGACGGTGCGCGCGATCCCGCGGGGCCGCGTGACGACGTACGGCGACCTCTGCCCGGGTGCGCCGCGGCGCGCCGGCGCCGTGCTGGCGCGCTGCGAGGAGCCCGGCGTGCCGTGGCAGCGCGTCGTGCGCGCCGACGGCTCGCTGGCCAAGGGCGAGCGCCAGCGGCGCCTGCTGGAGGCCGAGGACGTCCCGTTCCGGGGCGAGCGCGTCGACATGCGTGCGGCCTGGGCGCCGCCCGCGGGGTAGGAGCGGCACATGGCCGTCCTCGACGAGCACTCCCCCGACCACGATCACGACCACCCGCACGACCACGGCGATCACCACGGTCACGGGCACGGCGGGCACGGGCACAGCCACGGCCTCGTCGACCCGTCGATCAAGCGCTCGCGCGAGGGCCTGCGGGCGGTCGCGCTGGCGCTCGCGGTGCTCAGCGTCACCGCCGCCCTGCAGGCGGTCGTGTTCGTCGCGTCCGGCAGCGTCGCGCTGCTCGCCGACCTCATCCACAACATCGGCGACGCCGCGACCGCGATCCCGCTCGGCATCGCGTTTCTCCTGCGCAGCGAGATCGCCGAGCGCCGGGCGGGGCTCTTCGTCGTGCTCGCGATCTTCGTCAGCGCCTGCGTCGCCGGCTACGAGGCCGTGCTGCGGCTCATCGACCCGCAGGAGCCCGAGCACCTCGTCGCGCTCGCGGCCGCCGGCGCGATCGGCTACCTCGGCAACATGCTCGCCGCGCAGATCCGGTCGCGCGCGGGGGCGCGGCTGGACAGCCCGGCGCTCGTCGCCGACGGCGCCCATGCGCGCGCGGATGCCTACGTCTCGCTCGCCGTCGTCGCGAGCGCGGCGGCGGTCGCGGCCGGTGCCCAGGTGGCCGACCCGCTCATCGGCCTCGCGATCACGATCGTGATCCTGCGCATCACCGCGCAGAGCTGGCGCACGGTGCGCGACGGGCACCGTCATGATCACTGACCACACGTTTGGGTCCGCGATCCGCACGGGAAGATGACCAGCGATGACCATCGACTTCACCGACATGCGATCTGACGAGGAGAACCGACTGGCGGCCGTGCGCCGCTACGCGATCCTCGACACGCCGCCCGACGGCTCCTTCGATCGCATCTGCTCGCTCGCCGCGCGCCGCTTCGGCGTGCCGTTCGCGTCGGTGACGATCGTCGACGAGGAGCGCATCTGGTTCAAGGCGATCGAGGGCCTGGACGCCGTCGAGATCCCGCGCGTGCCCGGCCTCTGTGCGTCCGCGATCCTCCAGGGCGAGCCCTATATCGTCACCGACGCGCTGAGCGATCCGCGCACCGCCGGCAACCCGCTCGTCCACGGTGAAGACGGGCTGGGCGTGCGCTTCTACGCGGCGGCGCCGATAACGACGAGCGACGGCTTCCGCCTCGGGACGGTGAACGTCCTCGGCACGGAGCCGCGCGCGCGAGTCACCGACGACGAGACGCGCGACCTCGAGGACCTCGCGGCGATCGTCATGGACGAGCTCGAGCTGCGGCTCGCCGCGATCCGCGAGATCGGGCACGCGCAGGCGCGCTCCGTGCAGGCGACCGAGCAGCACCAGCGCGCTCAGAAGCTCGCGCGGACGCTGCAGCGCAGCCTCTCGCCGCCTCGTCTGCCGAGCGTCGACGGGCTCGACGTCGCCGTGCTCTACGAGCCCTACGCGGCCGAGGACGTCGGCGGCGACTTCTACGACCACTTCCCGATCGGCCAGGAACGCTCGGGCTTCTTCCTCGGCGACGTCTGCGGCAAGGGCGCCGAGGCGGCCGCGGTCACGTCGCTCGCGCGCTACACGATGCGCACCGCCGCGATGCTCAACGAGGATCCCTGGGCGATCCTCGCCGACCTCAACGCCGCCCTGCGGATGGAGGGCGGCCGCGCGATGCAGACCTGTACGGTCGCCTACGGCGAGATCGTCACGAACGGCGGCACGGCCTCGGTGAGGCTCGCCGTCGCGGGGCACCCGGCGCCGCTCGTCGTGCGGGCGGACGGCAGGGTCGAGGTCACGACGGCGCACGGCACGATCCTCGGCGCCTTCCCGGATCCCGCCTTCCACACCTGCGCGATCGCGCTGGGTCCCGGCGACGCGATCGTCGTCTACAGCGACGGCGTCCTGGACCTGCAGTCCGACACCTCAGAGCTCGACGAGCGGCGGATAGCGCGCACGCTCGGCGGCCGGCCTCCGGCGTCCGCGCAGGAGCTCGTCGACCGGCTGTGGCAGGCCGTCCACGACACCGGCGAGCTACGCGACGACATCGCGATCATGACGCTGCGCCTCGACGCGACGACGCCCGGCTGAAGCGCCCGGCCTGGACGATCGTCGCGCCGTCGGCCGTGAGGCAGCCGCCCTCGCGCAGGTCGCAGATGAGGTCCCAGTGCAGGGCCGAGACGTTCTTGCCGCCGGTCTCCGGATAGGAGCGGCCGAGCGCGAGATGGACCGTGCCGCCGATCTTCTCGTCGAAGAGCGTCGCGCCGATCGGGCGGTCGATGCCGAAGTTCGTGCCGATGCCGACCTCGCCGAGGCGTCGCGCGCCGTCGTCGGTCGCGAGCGCTCGTTGCAGGTAGTGCTCGCCGCGCTCGGCCGCCGCCGCGACGACGAGCCCGTCGCGGAACTCGAGCTCGACGCCGGCGACGTCGACCCCCGCGGGCGCCGACGGGACGCCGAAGCGGATGCGCCCGTTCGCGCTGGTCTCCAGCGGCCCGGTGAAGACCTCCCCGCTGGGCATGTTGCGCTTGCCGTCGGAGTTCACCCAGGTACGGCCCTTGACGGTCAGCGTCACGTCGGTGCCGGGGGCCTCGATGCGCAGCTCCTTCGCGGTCCGCAGCCGGTCGATGAGCGTCGCCTGGAAGTCGTGCAGCTCGCCCCAGGAGCGCACGGGATCGGGCTGGTCGAGAAACAGCGCGCGCGTGACGAAGTCCTCGAAGTCGGCGAGGTTCATGCCCGCCTGCTGGGCGCCGGCCTCCGTCGGCCAGAGCGTCGAGCACCAGCGGCGCTTCATCGCCTGCTCGCGCAGCGGCATCCGCGCCCGCGCCGCGCGGGCCAACCGGGCCGGGTCGATGCCGGCCAGCGCTCGCGTGTTCTCCGGCGCCTGGATCGCGAGCGAGCTCTGCGCCTTGCGCGCCTCGGCCATCGCGACCTCCGGATAGCCGTCGAGGTGGAAGTCGCGGGCGTGGCGGTGAAAGGCGGCCGTCGCGCCCGGCAGCTCGACGCGCAGCAGCGGCCACGCGTCGCGCTCGAGGATCGCGCGCTGGCACTCGAGCAGCAGCGGCGCGGCGAGCGTCGTGGAGCGGACGAGCACCTCCTGGCCGTCCTCGACCTCGAGGCAGTAGCCGACGAGGAGGTCCGCGAACGCCGCGGGGTCCAGGCTCAAGCGCGCCAGCCGTCCTGCAGCGCGGCGAGCGGCTCGGCCGGATCGGCGCTCAGCAGCGTGGCGAGCGCGCGGACGAGCTGCTCCTGCGGCTCGCGGTTGGCGCCGGCGCCCATGACGCCGACGCGCCAGAGCCTGCCCGCGAGCGGCCCGAGGCCGCCGGAGATCTCGATGCCGTGGTCGAGCAGCAGCGCGCTGCGGATCGCGGCCTCGTCGACGCCCTCGGGCGGCGACACCGCGAGCAGCGGATGCAGCTGCTCGCCGTCGGGCGCCAGGCGCTCGCAGCCGAAGACGGCGAGCGCGTCGCGGAGGGCGTGGTGGGCGCGGCGGTGGCGCTCCCAGGCGCTCGGCAGCCACTCGTCGCCGACGGCGATCCGCAGCGCCTCGCGCAGCGCGTAGACCATGTTGATCGGGGCGGTGTGGTGGTAGGCGCGCGAGCCGCCTCCGCCGGTCGCAGCCGGGTCCCAGTATCCGAGCACGAGGCTGAGGTCGAAGTACCACGAGCGCCCGGGCCGCTCGCGGCGGCCGAGCTTCTCCAGCGCGCGCTCGCCCGCGGTGAACGGCGCGAGCCCCGGCGGGCAGTTCAGGCACTTCTGCGTGCCGGAGAAGGCGGCGTCGATGCCGGCCTCGTCGGTGCGCAGCGGGTGACCGCCGAGCGACGTCACGCAGTCCAGCAGCAGCAGCGCGTCCTTGTCGCGGCAGGCGTCGGCGAGGCCGTCGAGCGGCTGCGCGACGCCCGTCGAGGTCTCGCCGTGCACGACGACCATCGCATCGAGGCCCTCGCCGGCGGCCGCGACGAGCCGCTCGGGCTCGATCGCGCGGCCCCAGTCGGCCTCGACGCGCACGACGTCGGCGCCTGCGCGCGACAGCTCGTCGGCCATCCGCTCGCCGAAGAGGCCGTTGACGCCGCAGACGACGCGGTCGCCGGGATCGACGAAGTTCGCCACGAGCGCCTCCATCCCGGCGCTGCCCGTGCCGGAGATCGGGAGCGTCGCGCGATTGGAGGTCTGGAAGGCCTCGCGGAGGAGGTCGATCGTCTCGCCCATGATCTCGGCGAAGGCCGGGTCCATGTGGCCGATCGTCGGCTGGGCCATCGCGGCGAGCACGCGCTCGGGCACGGGGCTCGGCCCGGAGCCGAGCAGCAGGCGCGTGGGGATGTCGGTCGTCGTGGTCACTACGGTGCCTCCACGTCGGGGAAGTTGGCGGCGAGGTGCTCGCGGAGCACGTCGCGGATCCAGCGCCGTTCGCCGGCGCTCGCGATGCGGTAGCGCTGCAGCAGCTCCTTCTGGCCCTCGGTCGGGACGTCGAAGATCGTCCAGCGCTCGACGAGCCGCTCGAAGAGGAACTCCACGGCGCGCTGCCATGAATCGTCCGTCGTGCGGCGCTGGTCGTGCAGCGTGGAGGCGTACTTGCGGCGCGTCAGCGGCGACATCGAGCCCTTGAGCGTCAGGACATTGCCGTCCGCGTCGCGGTAGTCGGTCGTTGCGGCCGAGATGCGTCCCACTCCGCGGTTTCGCTTGCCCATCGTCGCGCTCAATCTATCGTCCCGGGCGATGCCCGAATCGACCCGCCGGCGCGAGCTCGGCCGCGGCGAGCGCGTGCTGCCCGGCGTCTGGCGGTTGCGGCTCCCGCTGCCGTGGCCGGGCGTCCCGCACTGCAACGCCTGGGCGGTGGCGGCCGGCGACGGGATCGTGCTCTTCGACTGCGGGCTGCACGAGCCGGGATCGCGCGCCCAGCTCGAGCGGGCGCTGGACCAGGTGGGCCTGCGCCTGGAGCATGTGCGCCTGCTCGTCTGCACGCACGCGCACGCCGACCACTACGGGCAGGCCGCCGACGTCGTCGACGCCGGCGGCTGCGAGCTGTGGATGCACCCGAACCACGCGCACATGCGCGCGTCCACCGACGACCGCGAGGCGTCGCTCGCGCGGCGCTTCGAGGTCGCGCGCCAGAGCGGCGTGCCGATCGAGCCGCTGAAGACGTGGTCTGCGGGCGCCCGCGATCGGGGCAGCGGGATCGGGCGGCTCGTCGAGCCCGACCGCGCGCTCGTCGCGGGGGTGACGATCCACACCGATCTCGGGCCGTGGTCGGTCGTCGAGACGCCCGGCCACGCGCCGTCGCACGTCTGCCTGCACCAGCCCGAGCGGCGGCTGCTGATCTCCGGCGACCACCTGCTCGGCCGCGTGTCGCTGTACTTCGACTACGGCTGGACGCCGGATCCGATCGGCGAGTTCCTCTCGTCCCTGGACGCCGTCGAGCGGCTGGACGCGCGGCTCTGCCTCGCCGGTCACGGGCGCACGTTCGCCGACGTCCGCGCCCACATCGACGCCAACCGCGCGCTCGTGGCCGAGCGCCTCGAGCGCGTGCGGCGCGCGGTCGCCGAGCACGGCCCGATCACGGCCTACGACGTCGTGCCGCTGCTGCACGGGGCCGAGCTCACGCAGATGACGGCCGGCTGGTGGCTGCCCGAGACGCTGTGCTACCTGACGCACCTGGAGGCGCTCGGCGAGGTGCGGCGCGTGGGTGGGGATCCGGAGCGCTGGGAGAGCACCGACGCCGGCGAACGGCAGCATTGAGGAAGAAGTCGCGTTTGCGGCGCGGCCGGATCGTCCGTGGCGGTTCGCGCGAGCGGTCGCGTCGACTCAGGGGGTCGTAGAGCCACCTCGTTCGACACGATCGCCTCGCGGGAGCGCCCCGGCGACCCGACCCGCTTCCCTCAATGCCGCAGTTCGAGCCCGGACCCGGCTACCCGTTGCCCAGCAGCAACCCGATGATCCCGAGCGCCCCGCCCGTCTTGACGGCCAGCTTCAACCCGGTCGCGGCCAGAGAGCTCAGCGCGCCCTCGCGCTGCGCGCGGTCGATCCCGGCCTCGAGCGCGTCGTTGAGCTCGTCGTCGGAGACGCCCGCGGGCACCTTGCCGTCGAGCAGGCTCAGGACGAGGTCCTCGCGCGTGAGTCCGAGCTTGCACGACGTCCCGTCCAGCGCCGCCAGCGCGATGCGCTGCGTGCGATCGACGTCCGGGCGCACGCGCGGCGCGCAGGAGTCCGCGACCTTCGACGGCCCGTAGTCGCCGCCGCCGAGCAGGACGTAGGCGCCGAGCAGCAGCGCCGCGGTCGTCACCGCGGCGGGGACCGCGACGGACAGCCGCGCCGGCGCGAGCGCGTGGCCGTTGGACGACGGCTCCCCCCGCGGGCGCGCTCGATCTCGCCGGGCCGCGATCGCGACGCCGACCGCCCCCGCGGCCAGCAGCGCGATGAGCGCCGCGGCGAGAAACGAGCGGCTGAACGCCTCGGTGGCCGCGCGATCGAGCTCCTCGTCGAGGCCGGCGCGCAAACGCGCGACGTTCTCGGCCTGCGACGCCGGGAGGTCGAGGTCGGCGAAGGCCTGGTCGAGGTCGGGCAGCTCCTGGTCGCCCGCCGCCTGGATCTGCTTGTCGAGCTCGCGCGCGAGCTCGATCTTCGGCGACAGCGGCAGCGGCGCGTCGAGCACGCGCGCGAGCCCGGCGCGCTCGCCCGGCGGGCGGATGCGGTTGAGGTCGGCGGTGAAGATCGGCGTCAGGACGAGCAGCCCGGCGACGATCCCCATGTGGCGCGCGGAGATCGTCCAGGCCGCCGGCCGGGCGACGGCCGCGGCCGCGGGCGCGCCGTCCTCCGGCCCGCGCTCGCCGACGGTCGCGCCGATGAGCGTCGCGAGCGCGAGGCCGAGGCCGAGCCCGATCGCCAGCTGCGGCGCGAGCGTCCACGCCGCGTGCGCGCTCGGCAGCAGCCCGAGCGCCGCGAGGCCGCCGGCGACGAGCACGCAGCCCGCGAGCGCCGGCACGAGCCCCTCGCGCGACCGCGCCCAGCGCCCCGCGACGAGCGCCGCGATCGGCATGACGGTCACCGTCAGCGCGGCCTCCCCCGGCGAGTGGCGCCAGCCCTCGATGAGCATGATCACGAGCAGGAACAGCGCCGCCGACAGCGCGGCCGACGCGAGCGCCAGCGCGACGAGCGGCGCGAGCGCCGGGCGGTCGCCGCCGACGGGCAGCTCGGCGGCGGCCGGCTCGGCCGCGCGCGCGACGCCGCGCAGGGCCAGCAGCGTCACGAGCGCGACCGGCGCCTGCAGCGCGAACATCGCCTGCCACGACAGCGCCTCGGTGAGAAAGCCGCCGAGCGCAGGGCCGACGGCGCCGCCGAGCACGCCGGCGGCGGCCCACAGCAGGATCGCCCGCGAGCGCCCGGAGGCGAGCACGAGCAGCTCGAGCGCCGCCGCGACGGCAGCCGCCCCGAACACGCCCTGCGCGGTTCGCGCCGCGATGAGCGCGCCCAGCGACGGCGCCGCCGCGCACGCCAGCGACGCCACCGCGAACAGCACGAGCGACCCCCCGAAGACCAGCGGCGCCCGCCCCCGCGCGATCCGCGCCCCCGCGAGCGCCAGGATCGCGAGCGCGAGGTTGAACGCCACGAGCACCCACGCGACGGCGTTGACCGACGAGTCGAACTCGCGCAGGATCGCCGGCAGCGCGAGCGTCACGACCGACGAGTCGGCGAGGACGAGCCCGACCGCGAGGGCGAGCAGGAGCGACGCCCCCAGCGAGCGCGTGCGTGTCACCGCCTCGGCCTACCCGGCGGATTCGATGTCGAGGCCCTCGAGCAGCGCGGGCCGGCCGTCGACCTCGTAGCGGACGTCGACCGAGTCGTTCTGGCGGTACGTGCCGACGCCGAAGGCCCCGAGCAGCCAGCGCCAGACGCCGAGATTGCCCTCCTTGCGCAGCTCGCGCTCGAAGACGAGCCGGCCGTCGGAGAACTCGTAGTCGGTGCCCTCCTGCTGATGCACGCCGTTGACGTAGACGTCGAACGGGGCCGGCACGCCCGGCGGTAGGGGGACGATCGACTGCACGCCGCCATTATCGCCCGGCACCTTCGTTGAAGGCCGCAGGGGGAGTGCGAGCGAGGCCGAATCTCCTGGACGGGTGGCAACGGGCCGGCGCACGGAAAACCGGCGTGCTGTAAGAGACCTCTGCCAATTTCGATGACCGCCAACCTCCCCTACAGCGTCCGCCGATCCGACCGCGCCCGCCGCGTGCGGGTGAGCGTCGACGCGCAGGGCGGCGTCGAGGTCGTCCTGCCCCGGCGCAGCCCCGAGCGCGCCGCCGCCGCCGCGGTCGTCGAGCTGCGCCCGTGGATCGACCGCCGGCTCGCCGAGACGCGCGCGGTGCGCGCTGCGATCGCGGCCCGCGGCGCCGTCGCGCCGTACCTCGGCCGCGACCTCGAGCTGCGCCCTGAGCCGGGCCGCTCGCGGGTACACCGGCGCGGCGATGTCCTCCTCGTCCCCGACGACGACCGCGCGCCCGATGCCATCGAGCGCTGGTACCGCCGCGCCGCCCAGCGCGAGATCGGGCCGCGGCTGGACGCCGCGGCCCTCGCCCTCGGCGTCGAGTACTCGAAGCTCACGATCCGCAACCAGCGCACGCGCTGGGGCTCGTGCTCGGAGACCGGCGCGATGAGCTTCAACTGGCGGCTGCTGCTCGCGCCGGAGGCGGTCCTGGACTACGTGATCTGGCACGAGGCCTGCCACCTGCGGGTCATGGACCACTCGCCGCGCTTCTGGGCGCTCGTGCGCCACCACTGCCCGAGCTTCGCCGACCACCGGCGCTGGCTCAGGCGCCATGGGAATACATTGGTGCTCTAGTGCGTATGGCGGGGAGAGGTCCGATCGTCGGTGCGATCGCGGGCGGTGCTGCGATCGTCGTGATCGTGCTCGTGCTGGTCCTCGCCGGCGGCAGCGACTACACCGTCCACGCGCGCTTCGTCTCGGCCAGCCAGATCGTCAAGGGCAACGCGGTGAAGGTCAGCGGCGTCGCGATCGGCTCGGTCGGCGAGATCAAGCTCACCGACAACGGCCAGGCCGACGTCGAGCTGAAGATCTCCGACGACGGCTACCTCCCGCTGCGCCGCGGCACACGGGCGATCATCCGCCAGCAGTCGCTCTCCGGCGTCGCCAACCGCTACGTCGACCTCCAGCTCGGCGGCGCCGCCGGCGCCGACATCGCCGACGGCGGCACGCTGCCGACCGACAGCACCGAGGCGGCGGTCGATCTCGACCAGATCTTCAACACCTTCGACCCGCCCGCCCGCGAGGGGACGCAGAAGTCGATCGAGTTCCTCCGCGACTTCCAGGCCGGCAGCGAGGACGAGGCCAACGCCGCCCTGCACTACCTCAACCCGGCGCTGTCGTCGTCGAGTCGCCTCTTCGCCGAGGTCAACCGCAACACCCCCGATTTCCAGCGCTTCATCGTCGAGACGTCGAAGCTCGTCACCGACGTCTCGGCCCAGGACGACGTCCTCTCCGGGCTCGTGCGCAACCTCGCGGCGACGACCTCCGCGCTGACCTCCAACGGCGAGAGCCTCGCCGAGGGCATCGGCCTGCTGCCCGACGTCATGCGCAAGTCCAACACGACGTTCGTGAACCTCCGCGCGTCGCTCGACGACCTCACGCCGCTCGTCGTGGACGCCAAGCCGATCGTCCGCAACAAGCTCATCCCGCTCATGGACCAGCTGCGCCCGTTCGCGCGCGACGCCGTGCCCGTGATCCGCGACCTCTCCTCGACCGTCCGCCGCGACGGCAGGGACAACGACCTCGTCGAGCTCCTGCGCCGCCAGCCCGCGCTGAGCCAGATCGCGACGCAGACGGCCGAGCGCAACGGCAAGGACCGGCCGGGCGCGCTGCCCGAGACCATCAAGGCCGTCGAGGGCGCCACGCCGCAGCTCGCCTTCCTGCGGCCCTACTCGCCTGACCTCATCGGCTGGTTCGACGACTTCTCGACGACCGGCGCCTACGACGCGATGGGCAACTTCTCGCGCGCCGGCCTCGCGCTCAACGGCTTCTCGCTCGGCCCGACCCTCAACGCCCTGCCGATCCCGCCCGAGCTGCGCAACGCGCTGCTGAGCGCCGGGACGAAGATCGGCCGCAACAACCGCTGCCCGGGCTCGATCGAGCGCCGCGCGCCCGACAACTCGAACCCCTACCGGCCCACGCCGGACTTCAACTGCGACCCGACCCAGGTCCCGATCGGCCCATGAGACGCGCGCTCCTCATGACGCTCGTCGTGCTCGCCGCGGGCGCCGCGACGACGTTCGCCGTCACGGCCTCGGGCGCCGACGACGACCGATCGAGCTACACGATCGTGCTCGACAACGCCTTCGGCCTGACCGACGGAGCCGACCTGCGCGCGTCGGGCGTCAACGTCGGGAAGGTCACCGACCTCGACATCCAGCGCAGGACCGCCCGCGCGCTGGCGACGGTCGAGATCGCCCGCCCGGACTTCGTGAGCTTCCGCAAGGACGTCTTCTGCGAGGTCAAGCCGCAGTCGCTCATCGGCGAGTACTACCTGGACTGCACCCCCGGCAAGTCCACCGAGCCCGCGCCGAAGGTCATCCCCGTCGAGCAGACCGCGGGCACGATCCCGCCCGATCTCGTCCTCGACATCCTGCGCCGCCCGGCGCGCGAGCGCTTCGGCCTCATCCTCTCCGAGCTCGGGATGGGCCTGACCGCGCGCGGCGACGATCTGCAGGCGACGATCCGCCGCGGCGTTCCGGCGCTGCGCGAGACCGACCGCGTCCTGCGGATCCTCGCCGACAACCGCCGCACGCTCCAGAACCTCGCCCGCGACGCCGACCGCGCGCTCGTCGACCTCGCCGGCAACCGCCGCGACGTCGCGCGGTTCGTGAAGGAGGCCGGCGACACGACCGCCGCGTCGGCCGACCGCAAGGCCGAGCTCGCCGAGACGGTCCGCAAGCTGCCGGGCTTCCTGGGCGAGCTGCGCCCGACGCTCGCGTCGCTCGGCACCGCCGCCGAGCAGCAGACGCCGGCCCTCGCCGACCTGCGCCGCGCCGCCCCCGACCTCACGACGCTCCTGCGGCGCCTCGGACCCTTCGCCGAGTCCGCCCGGCCGGCCGTCCGCGGCCTCGGCGAAGCCTCCGACACCGGCATCGAAGCTGTGACCGAGGCACGCTCGACCGTCAGCCGCCTGCGGTCGCTCGGCGCGAGCGCGACCGAGCCGATGCGCAACCTGCGCTTCGTCCTCGAGGACCTCGACGACCGCAGCCGCGCCGTCGAGCCCAACCGGCTCAGCCCCGGCAACGGCGCCGGCTTCACCGGCCTGGAGGCCTTCCTGCAGTACGCCTTCGTCCAGTCGCAGGCGATCAACGTCTTCGACTCCCGCGGCTACCTCCTGAAGCTCGAGCTGCTCATCAACGAGTGCACGCAGTACACGAACGCGCAGACCGCGATCGAGGACGCCAAGCGGACCGCGGACTGCAAGCAGTGGCTCGGGCCCAGCCAGCCGGGCATCAACTCCGGCGTCGTGTCGCGCAGGGCGCCGACCTCGCTGAAGAAGCAGGAGGACAAGCCGAAGGAGCAGCCGGCCGCGGCGCCGCCCGCCGCGCCGTCGCAGCCCGCCGCCCCGCCCCCGCCCGCGGCGCCCGAGCGCAAGCCCCTGCTGCCCGACCCCAAGGACCTCGTCGACAAGGTCCTGCCGGGGGTCACCGACAAGCTCAAGGACACGCTCATCCCGCCGCCGTCGCGCAAGCCGACCTCGGCCGAGAGCGACCGCAACCTCCTCGACTACCTCCTCGGGCCCTGAGATGAGAACGCGGCGCGCGCCATCGATCGCCTCCAACCCCGTCTTCGTCGGAGCGGTGACGACGCTCGTCGTCGTCGTCGCGGTCCTGCTCGCCTACAACGCCAACAAGGGCCTGCCGTTCGTCCCGACGTTCGAGCTCAAGGTCGACACCCCGAACGCCGCGCGGCTCGTCGTCGGCAACGAGGTCCGCCAGGGCGGCTTCCGCATCGGCCAGGTCACGAAGATCGAGCCGGTGCCGAAGGGCAGCGGGGCGCAGCTGACGCTGAAGCTCGACACCTCGGCCACGCCGCTGCCCGAGGACTCGAGCGTCCGCATCCGCCCACGCTCGGCGCTCGGTCTGAAGTTCGTCGAGATCGTCCGCGGCAAGTCGCGCCGGGAGCTGCCCGACGGCGCGACGATCGCCGCGCGCGGGAACGTCGTCGGGCCCGAGCTCGACGACTTCTTCTCGATCTTCGACGAGCCCACCCGGGCGGACATCGACCGCAACCTCGACTACTTCGGGACCGCGCTCGCCGGCCGCGGCACGGCGCTGAACCGCTCGCTCGCCGCGCTGCCCGAGCTCTTCGGCGACCTGCCGCCGGTCATGCGCACGCTCGCGAGCTCCGACGCCCGCCTGCAGCGGCTCGTGACCGAGACCGCCGACGTCTCGCGGATCCTCGCGCCCGTCTCGGGCGACCTCGCGCGCGGCTTCACCGGGATGGCGAACACCTTCGAGGCGATCTCGCGCGACCCGCAGGCGCTGCGCGACGCGATCGCCGCGACGCCCGGGCTGCTCGACGAGGGCATCAGCTCGCTGCCGCCGACGCGCCCGTTCCTCGACGAGCTCGCCGGAATCTCCGACGAGGTCCGCGGCACCGCCTCGGCACTGCGGCGCAACCTGCCGGCGATCAACAGCGCGCTCGCCGCGGGAACCCCGGTGCTGCGGCGCCTGCCGGCGTTCACCGAGGACCTCGAGGGCACGCTGCGCGCGACGCGCGACCTCGCGAAGTCGCCGACGACCGACATGACGCTCGCGGGCCTGACGTCGACGATGCAGACGCTGAACCCGACGCTGCGCTGGGCCGGTCCGCACGTCACCGTCTGCAACTACTTCACGTACTTCTGGACGTTCCTCTCCGACCACCTCTCCGACGAGGACGCGACCGGCACCGTCCAGCGCATCCAGGTCAAGGCCGCGCCGTTCTCGCAGCCCAACTCGATGGCGCTCTTCGGGGCGCCGCGACCGGCGAACGGCGGCACCGTCAGCCCCGTCGAGCATGCGCTCGCCGGTGACGCCGTGAACTTCCACGGCCAGGAGTACGGCGCCGCCGTCAACGCCAACGGCGAGGCCGACTGCGAGTCCGGCCAGCGCGGCTACCTCGACCGCCTCGCCTCCGGCCACCCGCAGGATCTCGACATCGTCGTGGACCCGCGCACACCGGGCACGCAGGGCCCGACGTTCAAGGGGCGCCCGCGCGTGCCCGAGGGCCAGACCTTCTCGCCCGAGCCCGACGGCATCGCGCCGCCCGTCGACCTCTCCTCCGGGACGCCCTGATGCGCCGCCGCGGAGCCAGCCCCCTGCTCGTCGGCTCGATCGTCATCGCGCTCGCCGTCGTCGCGACGTTCCTCGGCTTCCGCAAGGACGTCCCGTTCCTCAACAGCCCCTACACGATCAAGATGGCCGTCCGCGACACCGTCGGGATCAATGCCCGCTCGCCGGTGCGGATCGCGGGCGTCGAGGTCGGCCGCGTCGAGAAGATCGAGCACACCGAGGCCGGCGCGCGCTCGGCGACGATGACGCTCGCCATCACCGACAAGGGCCGCCCGGTGTACGGGGACGCGACGGCGAAGATCCGGCCGCGGATCTTCCTCGAGGGCAACTTCTTCGTCGACCTCTCGCCCGGCACCGCCGCCGCGGGCGAGATGGACGACGGCGACACGATCCCGGTCGCGCGCACCGCCAGCCCCGTGCAGTTCGCCCAGGTCCTCGGCGCGCTGAAGAGCGATACGCGCAACGACCTGCGCCAGACGTTCATCGAGCTCGGCAAGACCCAGGACGCGGGCGGCGCGAAGGCCTTCAACGACTCGCTGAAGTACCAGCCGGCGTCCTACAAGTTCGCGGCGATCGTGTCCGAGGCGCTGCTCGGCAAGCGCCCGCACGACCTCGGCGACTTCGTCCGCGACGCCGGCGTCGTGGCCGAGGGGCTCACGCGCGACCGCAGCAGGCTGCGCTCGCTCGTCGTCGACTTCAACACGACGGCCGGCGCGCTGGCGTCGCGCGAGAACGCGCTGTCGACGGCGGTCGGCGAGCTGCCCAGGACGCTGCGCGCGGCATCGCCGGCGCTGGACTCGCTGAACGCCGCGTTCCCGGACGTCCGCCGCTTCGCCGAGGGCGCCCGCCCCGGCGTGCGCTCGCTCGGGCCGACGGTCGACGCGGCGCTGCCGCTCGTGCGCCAGCTGCGCGGGGCCGTGCGCGACGAGGAGCTCGGCTCGCTGTCGCGCAGCCTGCGAAGCGCGACGCCGGCGCTCGCGAGCGTCACGCTCAGCGCGACGTCGGTCCTCCAGCAGCTGCGCCTGCTGGCGAGCTGCACGACGAACGTCCTCGTGCCGACCGGCAACGACAAGATCCAGGACAAGGCCTTCCCGACCCATGGGCCGGTCTACCAGGACCTCGGCAAGTTCCTCCCCGGCCTGGCGGGCGAGAGCCGCTCCTTCGACAGCAACGGGCAGTTCTTCAAGGTCCTGGGCAGCGGCGGCGCCGAGACGCTGAACCTCGGCAACGGGCTCTTCGGCTCGACGCTCGAGCCGATCTCCGGGGTCAACCCGCCGCCGGTGCGCGACCGCCCGCCGCTGCGCCCCGACGTCCCGTGTGAGACGCAGGAGCCGCCGGACCTGGGCTCGATCCCGAAGGGGCCGCCGCAGGCCGTCGACACGTCCGGGCTGCCGACGACCCGCCGCGAGGCGCGCGCGCAGTCGGTCGCGGTCGACCTCAAGCGCCGCGAGCTGCGCCTGCAGGGCGACGACACGAAGGTCCGCGAACGCCCGATCACGCTGAGCGAGATCCGCCGGATCGCGTCGAGCAACGGCCTGAGCAAGCAGCTCGAGCGCGTCCTGAAGCGGAGCGGCGGATGAGCCGGGTCATCCGCAAGAACCTCGGGCCGTTCCTCGCGATCGTCGGCCTCATCGCGATCGCGGTCCTCGTCGGCGGCTACATCCTCAACGAGCAGCGGCTGCGCTTCCCGCTCGTCGAGGACAAGCCGATGCGCATCAACGTCGAGCTCGACACCGCGCAGGCCGTGACGCCGGGCCAGGGCCAGACGGCGCAGGTCGCGGGCGTGCAGATCGGCGACATCGCCGAGGTCTCGCTGCGCGACGGCCGCGCGATCGTCGGCCTCGACATCAAGCCCGAGTTCTCCGATCTCATCCGCCGCGACGCCCGCGCCCAGCTGCGCCCGCGCACGGGCCTGAAGGACATGTACGTCCAGATCTTCCCGGGCAGGTCCGGCCCGCCGGTCAAGGAGGGCTTCACGATCCCGGCGCAGAGCGCGCTGAGCGACGTCGACCTCGACGAGATCCTCTCCGTCCTCGACACGCGCACGCGCGACTACGTGACGCTGCTGGCCAACGGCGCGGGCGAGGGGCTGCGCAACCGCGGCCGCGACCTCGCCGGCGTCTTCGAGCGCTTCGGCCCGACGGTGCGCGACCTCGGCCGCGTGAACCACGCCCTCGGGCGCGAGCGGATCGCGCTGCGGCGGCTCGTGACGTCGCTGTCGCAGATCAACGGCGAGCTCGCGAAGAAGCCTCAGGACCTCTCGCGCCTCGTCAGCACCGGCGCGACGACGCTGCGCGCGTTCGCGTCCGAGGACCGCAACCTCAGCGCCGCGGTCGGGGAGCTCGCGCCGACGCTCCAGCAGGCGACGCGCACGCTGCGGGCCGTCGCGCCGTTCGCCGACGAGCTCGGCCCGACGACGCGCGCGCTGCTGCCGGCCGTCCGCGAGCTCGAGAACGTCAACGAGCAGGTCAGCCCGTTCGCGCGCGAGGCGACGCCGATCGTGCGCACGAAGATCCGGCCGTTCGTCCGCCGCGCGGTGCCGGTCGTCCGCGACCTCGCGCCCGCGGCGCGCGGCCTGTCGCGCGCGCTGCCGGAGGTCGATCGCAGCGCGAAGGTCCTCAACGACCTCGTGAACATGCTCGGCAACAACCCCAACGGCCGCGAGGCGCCCGACAAGCAGGGCCGCGAGGAGGGCTACCTCTTCTGGCTGTCGTGGCTCAGCCACCAGACGACGAACCTCCAGAGCACCGACGACGCCAACGGCCCGATGCGGCCGATCTTCGTCACCGGCACGTGCAGCACGTTCACGAGCCTCGTCAACGACCTGCCGCAGGCCGAGTTCGCGCTCGGGCTCTCGCCGCTGCTGGCGACGGTCTGCAAGAACCCGACGACGACGTCGATCGTCCGCTCCAAGGCCCTGCGGACGCTCGGAAAGAAGACGGGATGAACACCTCCGCGCCGACCCCGGGACGGATCTTCGTCATCAGCGCGTTCGCCCTGACGTGCTTCGGGCTGCTGCTCTTCCTCTGGCTCGCCTTCGGCGGCCCGATCCCGCTGAAGCCCGAGGGCTACCGCGTGAAGGTCGCCCTCACCGACGCCACGACGCTCGCCGACCAGGCCGACGTTCGCACCGCGGGCGTCTCGATCGGCAAGGTCGTCAAGAAGGAGCTCGATCCGAACGGCAACAAGACGATCGCGACGCTCGAGCTCGAGAGCAAGTACGCGCCGCTGAAGCGCGACGCGCGCGCGATCCTGCGCCAGAAGACGCTGCTCGGCGAGACGTACGTCGAGCTCGACACCGGCAGCGCCGGCGCGCCCGACATCGCCGAGGGCGGCCGGCTCGCAAACGCGCGCGTCTCGCAGGCGGTCGAGTTCGACGAGTTCCTCGAGGTCTTCGACAAGCCGACGCGCAAGGCGTTCCAGGAGTGGAACGCGAGCCTCGCGAAGGCCGGCGCCGGCCGTGGCCGCGACCTCTCCGACGCGCTCGGCAACCTGCCGGTCTTCACGGAGAACGCGCGGGGCGTCGTCGACGTCCTCAACGACCGCCGGGCCGCGCTGCGCGACCTCGTCGCCAACACCGGCCGGACGTTCGAGCAGATCTCCAGCAACGAGGCCGCCCTCACGACGCTCGTGACGCGCAACGCCGAGCTCTTCGGCGAGCTCTCCGAGCGCCGCGAGTCGCTCGCCGACTCCATCCGCATCCTCCCGACGTTCGTCGACGAGACGAAGCAGACGCTCTCGCGCGTGCGGCGGTTCGCCGTGCTGACCGAGCCGCTCGTGCGCGACCTCGACCCGGTGCTCGACGACCTGCGCCCGACGCTCGTCGGCCTCGGCCGCCTGTCGCCGGACCTCGAGAACCTCTTCGAGAACGTCAACCCGCTCATCAGCGCCGGCGACGAGGGCCTGCCCGCGCTGTCGCGCGTGCTGCGCGGCCTCGACCCGGCGCTGGCCTCGACCGGGCCGTTCCTCCAGCAGCTCAACCCGATCCTGCAGTTCCTCGAGCTCAACCAGACGAAGCTCACGGACTTCATGAACATCGGGCCCTCGGCGCTCGGCGGGATCCGCTCGACGGTGCCCGGCAGCAAGAGCAACGGCCACGTGCTGCCGCAGATCATCGTGCTCGGCAGCCAGTCGCTGCCGGCGCTGACGCGCTCGAAGGACAACCGCGGCAACGCCTACCTCTCGCCGGCCTCGCGGCGTGACAAGAACGCCGAGACGCTGCCGAGCTTCGACTGCAACAGCTCCGGCGAGAAGCGCCCGACGAACACGCCGGGCTGCACCGTCGCCGGGCCGATCCCGTTCCAGGGCCGCAGCCAGCATTTCCCGCAGGTGCAACCGGCGGCGCCCGGCGGCGTGCTGACGCCCGGCGGTTGAGCCCCGGTCTCCCGTGACGCGCGTCGGCGTCGTCGGCCACGTCGAGTGGGTGGACTTCGCGGTCGTCGCGCGCGTGCCGGTCGCCGGGGAGATCGTCCATTCGCGCGAGTCGTTCTCCGAGCCCGCGGGTGGCGGCGCGGTCGCCGCGGTGCAGCTGCGCAAGCTCGCCGGCGCGGCGACGTTCCTCACGGCGCTCGGCGGCGACGACGCGGCCGCCGCGACCGCGGAGCGGCTCACCGGCGCGTACGGCGTGACGCTCCACGCGGCCGCGCGCGCCGCGCCCCAGCGGCGGACGTTCACGTTCCTCGACGACGGCGGCGAGCGGACGATCACCGTGCTCGGCGAGCGCATCGTGCCCGTGCGCGAGGACCCGCTGCCGTGGGAGGAGCTCGGCGATCTGGACGGGATCTACCTCACGGGGGGCGACGCGGGCGCCGTGCGCGCGGCCCGGGCGGCGCGGGTGCTGGTCGCGACGCCGCGGGCGCTGTCGGCGCTCGCGGGCTCCGGTGTGGCGGTCGACGTGCTCGTCGGCAGCGCGACCGATCCCGGCGAGATCTACGGCCCCGGGATGCTCGACCCGCCGCCGCGGGTGGTCGTGCGCACGCGCGGGGCCGATGGTGGCGAGTGGGTGGCGTCGGACGGCACCTCCGGGCGGTGGGCGCCGACACCGCTGCCGGGCCCGCCGGTGGACGCCTACGGCTGCGGGGACTCGTTCGCGGCGGGGCTGACGTTCGGTCTGGGATCCGGGCTGCGGTTGGAGGACGCGATCGAGCTCGGTGCGCGGTGCGGGGCGGCGTGCCTGTGCGGGCGCGGGCCGTACGGGGCGCAGCTGACGCTCGTGTGACTCGGGCGTTTCGTGTGCGGCCGGCGCTTGCGACCGGCGGCTCTGAGGACATGGTCCGGTTCGCTTGTTGCTCGCGTGCGGGGTTGGGCCCGGACGAGACCACAGACGTCCGTCTGGGGCCCAACCCGCCGCGTGGAAGGGGGTTGGGCCCGTAACGACGCAATACGGGACGCTCTGGGCCCATCCCCCCGCCGGCGACCGCGTGGCGCGCCCCGAGGCGGAGTCCTTCCTCGGAGACGCCGTTCGCAGACGCCCGGTCCACGCGAGCCCCGCCGAGCGACGCGAGCGCTAGGAGCCCTCGCCGCGCAGGCGGAACGGCTTGCTCTCGTCCCAGCGCTCGAACCAGAACCCGCCCTCGCGGATCGAGAGGAACACGTCGGGCTCGAGGCCGAGCGCCGCGAGGAAGTCCGCGCGCGCCTGCGACGGGTCCTCGCCGCGCGGCGCCTCCAGCGCGACGCCGCGCTCCGGATGCGACGGCGATGCGCTGAGCGCGAAGCGCGAGCGCCCGTCGTCCGCGAGGCCGACGTAGGACATCGGGCCGATGCCCTCCTCGTCGCCGACCGCCCACGTCCAGCCGAACATCTCGGTGAGCTCCCGGGCGGTGCGGTCGATGACCGCGACGTAGTCCATGACCACCGGCGTCCACTCGTCCGGCGACTGCTGCGTGAGCCTGTCGCCGGCCGGGCTCACGCGCCGAGCTCCCGGCGCAGGGCGTCGAACGGCGTCTCGCCGCGCTCCTGGGCGACGACCTCGCGGCGGACCTTCCCGCGGTAGGCCTCGATCGAGCCGTCGCCGCGGACGTCGGCGCCGGCGCGCACGCGCGGGTTCAGGCGCGACGGCCCGGTGAGCTCCCCGCGCGCGGCCACCTGCGCGACCGGCTCGTACTCGCGTGCCAGCGCGCGCTGGGTGCGCCGCCGTCCCTCGGGCCCGAGCGTCGTCAGGCGCAGCTCGAGGACGTCGACGGCGTCGGCGACCGACGGGACGCGCTCGCGCGTCACGCGGGGACCGACCCGGATCGTGACCGTGTAGGGCATGCGGGCCGCGATCCTAGCTCGCACCGTGCGCGCGGCCCCGCGGACCGAACGGGCGCTACGCGGCGAGCGCGGCCGGGGCGATCGGGTGCTCGCGCGTCTCGAGCTCGACGACGAGATCGGCGATGCCCGCCGAGTAGGCGGTCCGCACGCGCTGCGAGATCGCATGAAAGAGCTTGTGCGCCGCGATGTTCGTGCCCAGCAGCGATGCCGTGAAGCGCCGGACGCCGAGCCCCTTGGCGACATCGGCGAGCGCGAGGCCGAGCGTCCGCCCGAGCCCCATGCCCTGCCACGGGTCG
This sequence comes from uncultured Actinomycetes bacterium, assembly GCA_963797025.1. Lineage (GTDB taxonomy): Bacteria > Actinomycetota > Thermoleophilia > Solirubrobacterales > Solirubrobacteraceae > CADCVQ01. Next base: position 1,065,940 of record CAWCNU010000004.1, on the reverse strand, counting down.
CCGATCGTGATCGCGACCTCCGCCTGCTCGCGAAGCTCGGGATCGCGGATGAACCGCGCGACGCCGGCAAGCCGGCCGGGGTCGTCCTCGAGCACCGCGACGATCGCCACGTGGTCGCGGCCGTCGACCTCGGTGAGGTCGCGCAGCTCGAGGTCGCTGAGGCGCGCCTTCGGGACGAGGAATCGCTGACGGCGCGACTGCGGCGACAGGTCGGCCATCCCGCGGACGAGCAGCGCCTTGTCGGAGGGCTCGATGAACCGCAGCCGCACCCTCGTCCCGTCTGGCAGCACGTGAAGAATCATTGCACGCGCAACTATGACAGGCGGGCTCGCCCCCGCCTGTGGCACTGCTCACACAGCTAGCCGCGCTGGTCGATCGGGACGTAGTCGCGCTGGCGATCGCCGGTGTAGATCTGGCGCGGGCGCGAGATCTTCTGCTCGGGATCCTCGACCATCTCGCGCCACTGCGCGACCCAGCCGCTCGTGCGCCCGATCGCGAACATCACCGGGAACATCGCGACCGGCAGCTTCATCGCCTGGTAGATGAGCCCGGAGTAGAAGTCGACGTTCGGGTAGAGCTTGCGCTCGATGAAGTAGTCGTCCTCGAGCGCGATCTGCTCGAGCTCCAGCGCGATGTCCAGCAGCGGGTTGCGCCCGACGACCTCGAAGACGTCCTCGGCGGCCTTCTTGATGATCCGCGCCCGCGGGTCGTAGTTCTTGTAGACGCGGTGGCCGAAGCCCATGAGGCGCTCCTTGCCCTCCTTCACGCCCTTGACGAAATCCGGGATGTTCTCGCGGTCGGAGATCCGGTGCAGCATCCGCAGCACCGCCTCGTTGGCGCCGCCGTGCAGCGGGCCGTAGAGCGCCGCGATGCCGGCCGCGACCGCGGAGTACGGGTCGGGCTTTGCCGAGCCGACCGAGCGCACCGCGCTCGTCGAGCAGTTCTGCTCGTGGTCGGCGTGGAGGATGAAGAGGATGTCGAGCGCGCGCTCGAGCCGCGGGTCGGGCTCGTACTTCAGCTCGGTCATCTTGTACATCATGTTCAGGAAGTTGCCCGAGTAGTTCAGGTCGTTGTCGGGATAGACGTACGGCTGGCCCTGGGCGTGGCGGTAGGCGAACGCCGCGAGCGTCGGCATCTTGGAGATCATGCGGATCGTCTGGATGTCGCGATTGGCAGGGTCGTCGATGTCGTTGGCGTCCGGATAGAACGTCGACAACGCGCCGGTGGCGCCGAGCAGCATCCCCATCGGATGCGCGTCGTGGCGGAAGCCCCCGAGGAACTCCTTGACGTTCTCGTGGACGAACGTGTGGATCGTGATGTCGTGCTTCCACGTCTCCAGCTGCGCCGCCGTCGGCAGCTCGCCGTAGACGAGCAGGTAGGCGACCTCGAGGTAGCTCGACTGCTCGGCGAGCTGCTCGATCGGATAGCCCCGATATTCGAGGACGCCGTTGGTCCCGTCGAGGTAGGTGATCGACGAGCGGCAGGCGGCCGTGTTCATGAAGGCCGGGTCGTACGTCATGAGGCCGAAGTCGTCCTCGTCGACGCGGATCGCGCGGAAGTCCAGCGCGCGCACGGTCCCGTCGGTGATCGGGATCTCGTACGAGCGGCCGGTGCGGTTGTCGGTGACGCTCAGCGTCTCTGCGCCGGTTGCGCCGTCCGCGCCGTTGCTCTCGGCGGCTGGGCGGGTGCCGGCGTCTTTCGTGTCCTTGGATGTACTCACGTCATCCGATTATGCACCTCAGGGTCCGAAAACAAGCGTTTTCGAATGTGAAGATTTGTCGGAGGTCAGCGACCGTCGCGCTTCCAGCCGCCGCCGAGATAGCGGCTGAGGCGCCCGCCGCGCGTGTTCGCGCGAAACGTCGGGGCGCCGGCGGGATCGCGCTCGGGCAGGGCGGCCACGCCCTCGGCGTCGAGTGAGAGCGTCACCCGCAGCTCGGCGATCCGCGCCACCTCGGGCGCGTCGACGAAGCGCTCGCCGGTGGGCGTCTCGATGACGAGCCCGTCGAAGATGTGCTCGGCCTTGTTCTCGAGGACCTGCAGGACGGTGCCGACGGGGTCGCCGTCGCGATCGGCCACCGGGGTGCCCGCTTCGAGCACCTTGTAGGAGATGGCGTACCCGTCGTCGTCAGTTGGCGACATAGACGATCGAGGCCATCGCCGCTGCGACGAGCAGCACGCTCACGGCCATGACCCCGCGCGCCGCGCTGTCGTTCGCCGGGAAGTCGGGCCGCTTGAAGCCGAAGACGCTGATGAGGACGGCGAACGACGCCAGGATCCCGCCCGCGACGAAGAACGGGACCTCGGACTTCTCGTGCTCTTCGGCGGCTTCGGCGACGTGCTCGGCGGCCGCGAGGATGATGCTGAGGTCCATGACCGGCGCGACCTTATCGCACCGGGCGCGCCGCCGGCCCACCCTCGTAACGGCTCTCCGTCGCCTCGACCTGGCCGTGGTAGTGGCTGCCGAGATCGGGATGGCCGTAGGGGCGCAGCGCGGGGGCGTCGAGCGCCATGAACGAGAGCTGCGCGATCGGCTTGCCGGCCCAGAGCTTGATCGGCACGCGCGTGAGGTTCGTGATCTCGAGCGTCAGCGTGCCCTTCCAGCCCGGGTCGACGAAGCCGGCCGTCGCGTGGACGATGAGGCCGAGGCGCCCGAGGCTCGACTTGCCCTCGATGCGGGCGACGACGTCGTCGGGCAGCTCGACCCATTCCAGCGTGCGACCGAGGCAGAACTCGCCCGGATGCACGACGAACGGCTCCTCGTCGGTGATCGCGATCTGCTCGGTGAGATCGGTCGGCGGCTGGGCGAGGTCGATCGCCGCCGCGCGGTGGTTGTGGAAGACGCGGAAGGTGTTGCCGAGGCGCAGGTCGACGCTCGCCGGCTGCACCATGCCCGGATCCCACGGGTCGATCCCGATCCGGCCCTCGCCGACGAGCCGCAGGATCGTGCCGTCTGACAGGACGGAGCCGGGCGCGCTCATGCGCCGGGGAGTCTAGGACTCGACGCGGCGCGCGCGTGCGAGGACGGTGCGCGTGCGCGGCGGCGCGGGCACGGGGCGCGCACCGTGCGGCCCGCGGCGCGGGAAGCGCGGCAGCGGCGGGCGTGGATGGCGGAAGGGCTCGCGCGGCTGCTTGGTCCCACCGTCGTCGTCGGAGGGGACGACAACCGGCTCCGGCTCGGCGTGGATCGCCCACCAGACGATGTACAGGAGGCCGAAGATCGGGATCTTCAAGGCGACCATCAGGAAGATGAAGGTCGCGCTCATTCGGCGGAACATACCCCTCCCGGCGCCGCGGCGCACCCTTTTTTGCGACCGCGGGCGCGCCAGACGGTCGTCCGATCGGCCCCGTGGCGTGATCCGATCGCCTCGCCGCCCCGCAGTGCAAGCGATGAACAACCGCACGACACGCATGCTCGCTGCGCTCGCGATCTCAGGACTCGCGCTCGCTGCGGTACCGATCGGCGCCGTCGCGGCGACGACGAAGACCGTGACGTTGAAGGACATCTCCTTCTCCCCGAAGAGCCTGTCGATCTCCAAGGGCTCGACGGTCAGGTTCGCCTTCCGGGACGGAACCACGGTGCACAACGTCACCAGCACCGGAAGCAGACGCTTCAAGACCGTCACCAACCGGTCGTCGGGAACGCAGTCTCGGACGTTCACACGTACCGGCACGTACCGCTACGTGTGCACGCTCCACCCCGGGATGACCGCGCGCATCACCGTCAAATGACCTTTGAATCCGATCTCAGGAGCTCCCGTGTCTGATCTTCTCAATCTCGACGCACTCGACGCCGACGGCGCCATCCGCGACACAGCCGAGGCCGCCGGCCTCGACCGCAGCGATTTCCTGCGCAGGGGCGCCCTCGCCGGCGGCGGCCTGCTCATCGGCGGCGCGATGTTCGGCTCGATCCTGTCTCCCGCCGAGGCTGCGATCTCCAAGAAGCGCTCGGTGAAGAACGACGTCAAGATCCTGAACTACGCGCTGACGCTCGAGTTCCTCGAGGCCGAGTTCTACAAGCAGGCCGTCGCCAATCAGGCCTACGGCAGCAGCGCCGACCTCAAGACGTTCGCCGAGACCGTCGCCAAGCACGAGGCGACGCACGTGAAGTTCCTGCGCAACGCGCTGAAGTCGGCCGCGATCAAGAAGCCGAAGTTCGACTTCGGCGCCGCGGTGACCGACCAGGCGACGTTCGCCGCCACGGCGGAGATCCTCGAGGACACGGGCGTCAGCGCCTACCTCGGGCAGGTCAAGAACGTCTTCCAGCCGGGCGTGCTGAGCGCAGCCGGCACGATCGCCACGGTCGAGGCCCGCCACGCCGCGTGGATCCGCTTCATCAACGGCAAGACGCCGGCGCCCGCCGCGTTCGACACGCCGAAGAGCGAGAAGGCGATCCTCAAGGCCGTCACCGGCACGAAGTTCATCACCGGCTAGGCGTCACCGCTCGTAGAACGGTTGTCGGCGAGAGCGGGGTCCGCAAGCTGCGGACCCCGCTCTTGTCGTTCTAACCGCGGAGCGCGAGCTCCGGCGTCTCGAAGGTCGTGATGCGCCGGAGCTCGTCGACGCGGGCTGTGATCTCCTCGCCGGTGAGGCGCGCGACCCGCTCCGTGCCGAACTCCTCGACGTTGAACGAGGCGATCGCCGTCCCGTAGGCCATCGCCCGGCGCAGGACGTCGGCCGTGATCTCGCCGTCGTGCGCCGCGATCGCGCCGACGAAGCCGCCCGCGAAGCTGTCGCCGGCGCCGGTCGGGTCGGCGACGAACTCGACGGGAAAGGCCGGGATCCAGAAGGAGTCGTCCTCGGTGACGAGCGCGGCGCCGTACTTGCCGAGCTTGCAGACCATCGCCGACGGCCCGTGGGCCATGATCTTCCGCGCGCCGGCGACGACCTCGCGCTCGCCCGTGAAGAGCTCGATCTCGGAGTCGTTGAGGATCACGCAGTCGACCTCGGAGATCGCGGCGACGAGCGCCTCGCGGGCGATGTTGATCCAGAGGTCCATCGAGTCCAGCGCGACGAACCGCGCCCGCTCGCACTGCCTTCGCACGTCGAGCTGCAGCGCCGGGAGGATGTTCGCGAGAAACAGGACCTCGGCCTCGCGGGACTCGTCGGAGAGCTTGGGCTCGAAGGTCTCGAAGACGTTGAGGTCGGTCTCGAGCGTTTCGCGCGAGTTCATGTTCTCGCCGTAGACGCCGCTCCAGAAGAACGTCTTGCCGCCCGCGACGTGCTCGATGTCGTCGGTGTTGACGCCGCGGCCGTGCAGCACGGCGTACTCGTCCTCGCCGAAGTCGTCGCCGACCGGTCCGACGACACGGACGTCGTCGAAGAAGGAGGCGGCGAGCGAGAAGTGCACGGCGGCGCCGCCGAGCATGCGCTCGCGGACGCCGTGCGGCGTGCGCACGGCGTCGAAGGCGATGGATCCGACGACGGTGACGGTCATGCGGCGGGACCCTAACCGCTCCGCGGGTATCCTCGCCGCGCGATGCGCGCCATCCAGATCTCCGCATACGGCGGGCCCGAGGTGCTCGAGCTCGTCGAGCTGCCGGTCCCGGACCCCGGCGACGGCGAGGTCCTCATCCGCGTCACCCGCGCGGGCCTGAACTTCGCCGACACGCACCGCCGCGAGAACACGTACATCGCCAGGGACACGCTGCCGCTCGTGCCCGGCGCCGAGGTCGCGGGCGTGCGCGAGGACACCGGCGCGCGCGTCGTCGCGCTCTGCGGCGACGGGGGCTACGCCGAGTACGCGACCGCCCCGGCGTCGCTGACCTTCCCGATCCCGGACGCCGTCGACGACGAGACCGCGCTGGCGCTCGTCCTGCAGGGCCTCACGGCCTGGCACCTCTGTCGCACGAGCGGGCGCGTCGCGCCGGGCGAGACCGTCGTCGTGCACGCGGCGGCCGGCGGCGTCGGCTCGCTCGCCGTCCAGCTCGGACGGGCGATGGGCGCGGGGCGCGTCATCGCGACGGCATCGACGGAGGACAAGCGCGCGCTCGCGCTCGAGCTCGGCGCCGACGTGGCGGTGGACGGCGCCGCCGACGGGTTGAAGGAGCGCCTCGTCGAGGCCAACCACGGCCAGCCGGTCGACGTCGTCTTCGAGATGGCCGGCGGGCCGGTGTTCGACGCGTCGCTCGCGGCGCTCGCGCCGTTCGGGCGGCTCGTCGTCTACGGCATCGCCTCGGGGGAGGGCAACACCGTGCGCAGCGGCAGCCTCATGGGACGCTCGCGGGCGGTCGTCGGCTTCTGGCTCATGCACTGCATCGGGCGCCCCACGATGATCGACGAGGCGCTCACCGACCTCTTCGAGCGCGTCGCCCGCGGCGAGCTGCGCGTCGTCACGGGGCCGGCGTATCCACTCGCCGAGGCGGCGCGCGCGCAGACGGATCTCACCGAGCGCCGGACGACCGGCAAGGTCACGCTGGACCCCACGGCCTGACCCGCGGCCCGACGGCCGATGCCCCGAAAAGCAAGGCCGTGGACGAACGTCCGGTGGCCCCGCCGGGCAAACCTGCCCACCGCGCCGCCGAACCTACCCATCGCCTCCCACCGAGTCCGGAAAACCACCCGCGGGCTCGCGCCGGGACGGCGCCGGAGCGATAAGCACGCCATGTCAGTCCTCTCCGGTTTCCCCCGCAACACCCGTCCAGGCGGCAGGCAGCCCGAGACGACCCGCCGCTGGATGGAGTCCGAGGACGCGATGGCGCTCTGGCGCGAGTACCACCGCAGCGGTGACGGCCGCCTCCGCGACCGCCTGGTGCTGACCTACGCGCCGCTCGTGAAGTTCATCGTGTACCGCAAGATCGGCGAGCTCCCGGCGAGCTGCGAGGTCGACGACCTCGTCTCGGCGGGCCTCGAGGCGCTCATCAAGTCGCTGGATCGCTACGACCCGGCGAAGGGCGCGACGCTCGAGCAGTTCGTCTGGACGCGCATCCACGGCGCTGTCATCGACGAGCTTCGCCGGGGTGACTGGGCCCCGCGGTCGCTGCGCCGCTGGGAGCGCGACATGCGCCGCGTCCAGGGCGAGTTCCGCTCGATCCACGGCCGCACGCCGACCGACGCCGAGCTCGCCGACGCGCTCGGCATGACGCTCGACGAGCTGCGCAACCGCCAGCGCGACCTCATCACCTCCGACGTCACGTCGCTGAACACGCTCGTCCTCGCCCACGACGGCGCGAGCGTCGAGCGCATCGACGTCCTCTCCAGCGACGACCCCGACTCTGATCCCCTGCGCGAGGCCGCCAAGACCGAGGCCAAGGAGCACTTCCGGCGCGCCTTCGCCGCGCTCGGCCGCCGCGAGCGCGAGGTCGCCGTCCTGCTCTACGTCAAGAACCTCACGCTGCGCGAGATCGGCGACGTGCTCGGCGTCTCCGAGAGCCGCGTCTGCCAGATCCACGGCGAGCTGAAGAAGTCGCTGCGCCGGACGCTCGCCAGCGACGCCGACCTCCTGCGCGAAGTCGCCTGAAGCCCCCTGCCCGCACGCGACCCGGCCGGCGAAGTGGGATGCCGGGGCCGCGTGCGGGAGGTTTGTGTCAGGGTCAGCCGTTGGCGACGGTGAACGGCGCGCTCTTGCCGCCGGCGCTGGACTTCACGTAGATGCGGCCGGGGTTCGCCGCCGGGGCGGCGCCGTTGCGCAGCCGCAGGTCGAACGTCGTCCCGGTCGCCGGCGCGGCGGCGGGCGCCATCGCGACGGTCGTCGTGCCGATCCGCTGATCGGTCGTCGCGTTCCAGACGCTGACCGTGGCGGCCGGCGTCAGCGCGTCGGTGCCCGTGCCCGTGATCCGGAAATCGCCGGCCTTCCACTTCGCCGTGGCGATCGTCACCGCGTCGGTCGCCTTCGCGCTCGTCGTGTCAGACGGGCTGCTCTCCCTCGCGCCGTTCGTCGCGAGGACCGTGAACCAGTACTCCTTGGGCGCCAGGTTGGCGATCGTGGCCTTCGTGTCGGTGGAGTTCTGCGTGCTCAGGGGCGTGCCGGTCGTGTCGGCCGTGTCGTAGACGCGCACCTTGTAGCCCGTGGCCGACGCGTCGCCGGTCCAGGTCAGCGCGACCTGGTGGAAGCCGCCCGTCGCCGTGACGGCCGTCGGGGCGACGAGCATCGCCGGCGGATCGGGGTCCGGCGGCGGCGGGTCGGTCGGCGGGGTGCTCGGAGGCGCGTAGAACCCGTCGAGCTGCGCGTGGTTGCCCGCGTCGTCGAAGGCGGCCGCGTGGATCTCGGTCGTCGTCGTGATCGCGATCGGCTCCTTGTACGGGACGGCGTCCGCGGACGGCCCGTCGCCGTCGATCGCCGGCGTGTTGCCGATCGTGTAGTAGATCGCGCCGTCGTCGCTGGCCAGCGTCACCGCGTCGGCGGGCGTCGGCGAGGCCTCGGTGCCCTCGCCCGGCGTCGCGGTCAGGGTCGGCGGCGTCGTGTCGACGGCGCCGTTGTGGAACGGCTCGCCCATGCGGCTGCCGGCCATCGCGCGGACCTCGACGTCATACGTCGCGTTCGGATCCAGCCCGCTGATCGTCGTGCTGCGCGCCCCGGCGCCGACGCGGCGACCGACCTGGTTCTGCTGCGTCGTGCTCCCGATGTCGATGACCTCGATGCTGTAGCCGGTGACGGCCGGAGCGGTCGGCGGTGCCTTGACCGCGTTCCAGTCGACCTGCATCGAGCCGCCGGTCTGCGTCCACGACGCCGACCCGACGGGCGGGTTGATGTCGTTCGGGCCGGCCGGGCAGCCGCCCATGCCGGGACCGCCGGGCTCGCCGAGCTCGGCGATCGTCACGCCCTGGCGGTTGGCGGCGGCGTCGGTGACCTGCCAGCTCAGGAAGCGCTCGCCGCCGCCCGTCGAGACGAGCTCGGCGACCGAGGCGGTGTCGAAGACGTACGTCGCGGTGAAGTGGCCGCTCGCGTCGACCTCGAGGTTCGACGTGTAGCCGCCGGCGGGGCCGGTCTTCGGCGAGGCGACGACGCCGCCGGGCACCGCGCGGATGTCGCGCTTGCCGATGAGCGGCACGAGGTCGGGGTTGACGACGCGCTGCTCGATGTTGCCGGGATCGACGCCGGCGTCGAGCTGCGCGGTGCCGGTGACGGTCACGGTCTGCGCGCCGTCATAGGCGAGATGCTCGACGAACGCGTTCTGGACGGTCGTGTCGCCCGCGGCCTTGCCGGCGAAGGAGATCGTGGCCTTGTCGCCGGGCAGGATGTCGGGCGTGACCTGCAGCGAGGTCCCGGCGCCCCAGCAGGCGCCGCCGGGGTGGTTGACCTCGAAGGCCACGTCGCCGCCGGAGACCGTCGCCTTCGCGGACCCGATGACGCGGTTGCCGCGCGTGATCTCCAGCAGGGCCTCCTGGCCTTGGTGATCGGCGAAGCCCTCGACGGTGACGAAGTCGCGATCGGGGAAGACGAGGATGTTGTTCGGGGCAGCCGGGACGGCGGCCGATGCGACGAAGGTACCGGCGGCGATGGCGCCCGAGAGGCAGAGCACGATGCCGGCCGCGATGCCGCGCTTCAGGCGGCTCTCGTGCTGCAGGATGTCCCTGACCTTGCTGCTGTTCGCGATCCTGCGCATCTCGTTCGACCTTCCAACTCGGGTTCGGCGCCCCAGTCGCCGTCGGCCCCCACTAGGCCGCTATCCACCTTCCTCCCAGCCGCCCCCAGATACATCGGCAGGGACGGCAGACCTCGATGCGAGGCGCCGCGCACCCGCTAGTCCCGGGGTCCAGGCGCCACTGCGACCTAGGTCCCGGTGCTTGTCATCCGGTTGCGGCGGTCGACACGCCGTTTTTCAGTGCTCGGTGCGGCTGTCGAGCCGGTAGGCCCACGCGAGCGCCTCGGCGACGGCGCGGTAGAGCTCCTCGGGCACCTGCGCGCCGAGATCGAGGCCCGCCAGCGCCTCCGCCAGCGCCGCGTCGTCGCGCACCGTGACCCCCGCGGCGCGCGCCTCGGCGACGATCCGCTCGGCGACGTGGCCGCGGCCCGTCGCGACGATCTTCGGCGCCGCGTCCTCACCGCCCTCGTAGCGCAGCGCGGCGGCGCGGCGCTCGCGCGGCGGTCGCGCATCAGGCATAGACGTCCAGCGGGTCATAGCGCGGGCTGACCGTGACCTGCGCGCTGCCGCCGGTCGCCGCGCCGACCGCCTCCGCGAGCGCGGCCGCGCCGGCGTCGGCGAGCTCGAACGATGCGCCCGCCCTGGCGCGGACGTGCACGCGCACGGCGTCGGCGCCCGCCAGCGTGAGCTGCAGCTCGAGCGGCCCGAGCGTCGCCGACGCGTAGGTCAGGCGGACCTCGTGGTGCTCGCGCGGGGCATCGCGGCCGGCGCCGTCGCGCTCGTCGACGACGATCCGCGCGGTCGCCCCGCCGGGCAGCGGCACCGCGACCACCGCGGGCGCCGCCGGCAGCGAGGGGGCCTGCTCGGCGACGCGCAGCACGACGCGCTCGGGGCTCGTCTCGGCGACCACGAGGCGCAGGACGTCGCCGACCTGCACCTCGTCGGGAAGCTGCGCGGCCAGCGGCGTCCCGGCGAGCACGATGATCCCGCGCTGGCCGGCCCGCTCGGCGACGCTCGCGACGACCCGCATGCCCTCGCGCAGGACGAGGTCCGGCAGCATCTGGCGCAGCAGCGCTGCTTCGACGCGCAGCATGTCCATGACTCAAGGATGACCGGTCGCCGCCGATCACCTCGCGCAATGGAGCGTGGTCTCTACATCGCCGCATCCGGAATGCTCGCCGAGCAGGTCCGCCAGGACCTCATCGCCCACGATCTCGCGAACGCGTCGACGCCCGGCTACAAGGCCGACCGCGTCGCGAGCCGGAGCTTCGGCGAGATGCTCCTGCACGACACCCGCAACGGGCAGCAGATCGGCGCGCTCGGGCTCGGGACGCGCATCGACGAGCAGGTCACCGACACGAGCGCCGGACCGCTGCGCGACACCGGCGAGCCGCTGGACTTCGCCGTCGCCGGCGACGGCTTCTTCGCCGTTCGCACCGCGGCCGGCGTGCGCTACACCCGCGCGGGCCAGTTCGCGGCGTCCGCCCGCGGCACGCTCGCCACGGCCGCCGGCGACGACGTGCTCGGCCCCGGCGGCCGGCCCGTCCGCGTCGGCTCCGACGGCCGCGTCGACCCCGCCGCGATCGGCGTCGTCGCGCTCGACGGCGCTCGTCGCGAGGGCGACAACCTCTTCACCGGGACCGCGCGCGGCGCGGCGCCCGGCACCGTCCGCGCCGGCGCGCTGGAGAGCAGCGCCGTCGACCCCGTCACGACGATGGTCGAGATGCTCGGCTCGCTGCGGGCCTTCGAGGCCGGCCAGCGCGTCATCACGACGATCGACTCGACGCTCGCCAAGGCCGCCAACCAGGTGGGAGGCATCTAGCCTGATGCTCGAGGGACTGAAGGCAGCCGCCACCGGCATGACCGCCCAGCAGCGGCGGATGGACGCGCTGTCCAACGACATCGCGAACGTCAACACGACCGGTTACAAGCACTCGCGCGTCGCGTTCGGCGACCTCGTCTCCTCGGCGCCCGGGCCCGGCGCGTCCGCCGACGTCCAGGCCGGCGCCGGCGTCGCCGCCGGCTCCGCCGGGCGCGCCACGGGCCAGGGCGTCCTGCTGACGACGAACGAGCCGCTGGACGTCGCCATCGAGGGCGACGGCTACCTCCAGGTCGCACTCGACGACGGGCGCGTCGCCCTGACGCGCAACGGCTCGCTGCGCGTCGATCCCCGCGGCCGCCTGACGACCGCCTCCGGTCAGCTCCTGCAGCCGCCGGTCACGCTGCCGCGCGGCGTCCCCGCCAGGGACCTCTCGATCAACCCCGACGGCACGCTCGTCCACCAGGGCAAGCCGATCGGCCGCATGGCGCTCGTGAGCGTCGCCTCCCCGGCGAAGCTCGAGGACGCCGGCGACGGGCTCTACACGACGAGCGCCGCCAGCGGCCCGCCGCGCGTCGCCGGCACGGACACGAAGCTCGTCCAGGGGGCGCTGGAGTCCTCCAACGTCGACATCGCCGACGCGATGGTCGACCTCATGGACGCGCAGCGCAGCTTCCAGATGGCCAGCCAGGCCGTGCGCACGCAGGACCAGATGCTCTCGATCGCCAACGGGCTGAAGCAATGATCACGCCGATCCTGCCGCCCGAGGTGCGCAACGCGGCCCCCGAGGTCCAGCGCGAGTACCGCGCGGCGCTCGGCTTCGAGCACATGCTGCTCACCCAGCTGACGAAGGCGATGAGCGCGACGGCCGGCGGCGAGGACGAAGGCGCGAGCGCCGCGACGAAGACCTACCGCGACATGCTGCCCGCGACGATGGCCGACGCGCTCGTCGACGCCGGCGGCATCGGCCTGGCCTCGAACCTCGTCCGCACGCTGAAGGCCGGCACGCCGTGAGCGTCACCGCGCACCCGATCGCCGCCGACGTGCTCGCGCACCTCGACGCCCAGCTCGGCTCCGCCCGCCGGCTGCTGGCGCAGATCCTGCGCCAGAGCGACGCGATCCGCCGCCGCGACGTCGACGCCGTCCTGGGGACCATGACCGACATCCAGGGCGAGATGGCCTCCCGCGGCCGGCTGGAGAGCGAGCGCACCGACCTGCTGTGGCGGGCCGGCAACGTCCTGGGCGTCGCGCCCGAGGCCGTGACGCTCGGCGAGCTGACGGGCCTCATGGATCCGCGCGACGCCGAGGACGCGAGCGCCCGCAGCGCCGAGCTGCGCGGCCTGCTGGCCGAGATCGAGCGCGAGCACGCGACCAACCGCGCGCTCATGCGCCAGGAGCTCTCGTTCCTCGAGCACCTCACGCGGATGCTCGGCGGCGGCGCCGAGCACGGCGGCTACAGCCCGCCCGGCCGCGCCGGATCGGATGCCGCGCAGCGTCCCGCGCGCGGTTCGCGCACCGCCCTGCACGTCCTGGACCTGGAGGCCTGAACCGATGCCGATCTCGACCTTCATGGGCCTGCAGACGTCGCTGCGCGGGCTGCTCGCCGAGCAGCGCGCCCTCGACGTCACGTCGCACAACGTCGCGAACGCCAACACGCAGGGCTACTCGCGCCAGGAGGCGCAGCTGCAGGCGGCCGACGCGCTCGCCCTGCCGACCGGCGACCGCCTCGGCACGGGCGTCGACGTCGTCGCCTACAAGCGCATCCGCGACAGCTTCCTCGACCTCCAGTTCCGTGCGCAGTCGATGCAGGTCGGAGCCGGCACGACGCGCGCCGACGCCCTCGACCAGGCCGAGCTGCGCCTCTCCGAGCCCGGCGACAACGGCATCGCCGCGCGCCTGAACAGCTTCTGGAGCTCGTGGGCCGACCTCGCCAACGCGCCCGACAGCGGCGCCGCCCGGCAGGGCCTCGTCGAGGACTCCAAGACGCTCGTCAGCGCGATCAACGCGCTCGACGACGGGCTGCAGACCGTCTCCGGCCAGGCCGCCTCCGAGCTCTCCGCGCTCACCGGCACCGGCGGCGAGCTGCACCAGATCGCGCGCGAGCTCGCCGGCTTGGACGGCGCGATCCGCGACGCCGAGCGCGTCGGCGGCCAGCCCAACGACCTCCGCGACCGCCGCGACCTCCTGCTCGACAAGCTCTCGAGCCTCGCCCAGGTGTCGGTCTCCGACGACGGCGCCGGCTCGATCCGCGTGACGCTCGGCGGCGCCGCGACGCCGCTCGTCGACGGCTCGTCGCTGAGCTGGCCCGCGCCGGCGATGGCGAGCCCCGGCGGCAAGATCGGCGCGCTCTCAGACCTCAGCTCGCCGACCGGCACGATCGCCTCCTACCGCGCCGACCTCGCGACGTTCTCGCAGGCGCTGACGACGCAGGTCAACGCGATCTACCAGCCCGTTGCGGGAGCCCCGCTCTTCGCCTACGACACCGCGACGTCGACGCTCTCGCTGAACCCGGCGGTGACCGCGGTGACGGTGCGCGCCGGCGCCGGCGCGGCGGGCGACAACAGCGCCGCCCGCGCGCTGTCGGAGCTGCGCGGCACGCCGGGCGGACCCGACGACCTCTACGCCCGCCTCGTGACGCGGATCGGCACCGAGGTCGCCGACGCGCAGCGCGGCACGCTGAACGCGACGGCGCTCGCGGACTCCATCGAGGACCGCCGCCAGAGCACGGCAGGCGTGTCGCTGGACGAGGAGATGACGAACCTCATCCGCTTCCAGCGCGGCTACCAGGCCGCGGCGCGCGCGATGTCCACGACCGACGAGATGCTCGACGTCCTCATCAACCGCACCGGGCGCGTGGGGTTGTAGGCGATGTCCGCCCCCCGCATCACGAGCTCGATGATCTCGCGCGGCATCCTCGCCGACCTCAACGAGGTCGCGACGCGCGTGTCGGACACGCAACGCAAGATGGCGACGGGCAAGGAGCTCACGCGGCCCTCCGACGATCCCTTCGCGGTCGGCCGCGCGCTGAACCTCCGCACGGAGCTCGACGGCGTCGACCAGTACCGCCGCAACGCGACCGAGGCCGGGGGCTGGACGTCGGCGAGCGACGCCGCGCTCGGGACGCTCACCGACATCGCCCAGCGCGGCCGCGAGCTGCTGCTGCGCGGCGCCAACGGGACCGCGTCGCCGAGCGAGCGCGCGATGATCGCCGCGGAGATCGACCAGCTCGTCGAGGCCGCCAAGCAGAACGCGAACGCCACCCACGAGGGGCGCTCGCTGCTCGCCGGCACGGCGACGAACGTCAAGCCCTACGGCACGGCGAGCGACGCCTATCTCGGCGACGGCGGCGACGTCGTGCGCACGATCGGGCCCGGCGTCTCGGTCATCGTCAACGTCCGCGCCTCCGACGTCCTCGGCAACGGCTCCGACGGCAAGATGCTCGACACGCTGCGCGACGTCGCGAGCCACCTGCGCGGCGGCACGCCCGCCGACCAGGCCGCGCTCGGCGGCTCGGACATCGTCGCGATCGACCGCTCGATCGACGACCTGCTCAGCGCCCGCGCGCAGATCGGCGCGGTCGCCAACCGCATCACCGCGGCCGACGACCGCCTCGCCGAGCTGCAGGGCGGCGTGCGGGGGCTGCTGTCGGAGACCGAGGACGCCGACATGGCGGCCACGCTCATCGACTACTCGATGCAGCAGTCCGTCTACCAGTCCGCGCTGCGGGCCGGGGCGGGCATCGTGCAAGCCTCGCTGCTGGACTTCCTGCGCTAACCGACCGCCCCTCTAGGAGCTCCGTGACATGTCCCTGACCGTAGAGAGCACCCGCTTCGGCACGCTCGAGATCGAGGCCGAGGCCGTCCTCGTGTTCCCGCGCGGGCTCATCGGCCTCGGTGGGTCGCGCTACGCCCTGCTGAGCACCGACCCCGACAGCCCGTTCTCGTGGCTGCACTCCGTCGAGGACCCCGGCCTCGCCCTGCCCGTCACGCGCCCGTGGCAGTTCTTCCCCGGCTACGAGGTCGAGCTCGCCGACGCCGAGGCGGCGTCGCTGGGCCTGTCGGGCGACGCGCCGACCGACGTCTGGGTGACGGTCCGCGCGACCGAGCGCGTCGAGGACTTCACTGTGAACCTCCGCGCGCCGATCGTCGTGACCGCCGGCCCCCACGGCCCGGAGGCCTACCAGGTCATCAACGACGCCCCGGACGCCGAGGTCCGCGCGCCGCTGTTCGCCGCGGGCGCCGCGGGCGCGGCCGCCGCGTAGCCCGGCGCTCGGAGTCTAAGATCGCCGGGTGGCGATCGATCAGCACCGGCGCCTACAACAGGCCGCCGCGCAGGCCCACAGCGCCCAGGATCAGGGTGATCATGGTGCGGCGAACGAGGCGTGGCGACGGTACGTCCTCATCCAGGACGCTCTGCGCGACCCCCAGGATCTGCTCGACGAGGGCGTCGCGCTGAGCAAGGTCGCGATCGATCTCTGGCTGCAGCGTTGAACGACTTCGCCGCGGCGCTTCGCGATCTCAACGCCGCCGGCATCCGCTACGTCATCGTCGGTGGCCTCGCCGTCATCCGTCACGGAGCGGTACGGGCCACGAAGGACGTCGATGCCGCGGTCGCGATGGACGCCGACAACCTCGCCCGGCTCGAGCGCCTCGTCGAGCGCTGGCACGCAACGAACCCGGACGGCACGCCGCTGCGCATCCCGACACTCGCCGCCGGCGGCGTGCTGGCGCTCCGCACGCCGCACTGCCTCGTCGACATCCTCTCCGAACAGCTGCTCCCCGCCCCGTTCGACGACGTGCTGCGGCGCGCCGACGTCAGACGCATCGACGGCGTCCAGGCACCCATCTGCTCGTTCTCCGACCTCGTCGCGATGAAGCGTGCGACCGGTCGAGGCAGCGACCTCCTCGACCTCGAGCGGTTGCGCGAGGCGCACGGCGAGCTCCCCGGGGACGAGCCGCGGCAGTAGCCGCGACCGCTCAGCCGGACGCCGGCGCGTAGCGGTGGTGGAGGTCCAGCGTGTTGCCGGCGGGGTCGCGGAAGATCGCCTGGTGGCAGACGCCGCTGTCGATGATGTCGGTGACGAACGTCACGCCCTGGGACTCGAGGGCCTCGCGAGCAGCGGCGACGTCGGCGACCTGCAGCGCGATCGGCACGGAGTGCGCGTGAAACTCCATGCCGAAGGCCGTCGGGTCCATGACGGCGAGCGTGAGGTTGCCGGCCTCGAACTCGATCGCCGGCATGCTGCCCCAGCGCTTGCCCTCCTGGAGGCCGAGCACGTCGCGGTAGAAGGCGGCGGAGGCCTCGAGATCCTGCGCCGGGATCGTGACGAAGTCCACGCCGGTGACGTCGAATGCGGGGGTCGTGCTGGTCATGGGGTCGCTCCAGGGTGGGGTGCGCAGATCATCAGGCGAGGTTGATCATCACGTGCTTGAGCTCGGTGTAGTCCTCGAGCGAGTACATCGAGAGGTCCTTGCCGTAGCCGGACTGCTTGAAGCCGCCGTGCGGCATCTCCGACACGAGCGGGAGGTGGTCGTTGATCCACACCGTGCCGAAGCGCAGCGCGCGGGCGGCGCGCATCGCCCGGCCGACGTCGCGCGTCCAGACGCTCGCCGCCAGGCCGTAGTCGACGCCGTTGGCCCACTCGATCGCCTGCTCGTCGGAGGCGAAGCGCTGGACGCTGACGACCGGGCCGAAGATCTCGCGCTGGACGATCTCGTCGTCCTGCTGCACTGCGGCGACGACCGTCGGGGCGTAGAAGTTGCCCGCGCCCGGCAGCGCCGCCCCGCCGGTCACCGTCTCGGCGTGTCCCGGCGCGCGGTCGAGGAAGCCGGCGACGCGGTCGCGCTGCTCGCCGGAGACGAGCGGCCCGAGCTCGGTCGCCTCGTCGGAGGGGTCGCCGACGACGAGCCCCGAGGCGGCGTCGGCGAGCGCCGATACGAGGTCGTCGTAGATCTTCGGCCCGGCGATGACGCGGCTGGCGGCCGTGCAGTCCTGCCCGGCGTTGAAGTAGCCGGCGATCTTCACGCCCTCGGCGACGGCCGCGACGTCGGCGTCGTCGAAGACGAGCACCGGGGCCTTGCCGCCGAGCTCGAGGTGGACGCGCTTCAGCGAGTCGGCGGCTGCCGCGGCCACGGCGCGCCCCGTCGCGACGTCGCCGGTCAGCGAGACCATCGCCACGCCGGGGTGGCGCACGAGCGCGGCGCCCGCGGTCTCGCCGTGGCCGAAGATGACGTTCAGGACGCCCGCGGGCAGGTGCTCGGCGGCGATCTCCGCCAGCAGCGCGGTCGTCATCGGCGTCTGCTCGGAGGGCTTGAGCACGACGGTGTTGCCGGCCGCCAGCGCCGGCGCGACCTTCCAGATCGCCATCATGAGCGGGTAGTTCCAGGGCGCGACCTGGCCGACGACGCCGAGCGCCTCGCGGCGCAGCATCGACGTGTAGCCGGCCATGTACTCACCGGCCGCCCGGCCCTCCATGCAGCGGGCGGCGCCCGCGAAGAAGCGCAGGTTGTCGACGATGAACGGCAGCTCCTCGCGCGCCCCGGAGATCGGCTTGCCGACGTCGCGCGACTCGACGCCGACGAGCTCCTCGCCGCGGGCCTCGATCGCGTCGGCGATCCGCAGCAGCGCCTGCGCACGCTCCCCGGGCGGGGTCTGCGACCACGCCTCGAACGCGTCCTGACCGGCGCGCACCGCCGCGTCGACGTCGGCCTCGCCCGACAGCGGGGCGGTCGCGATCGCCGCGCCGCTCGCGGGGTCGAGGATCGCCTCGCTGCCGCCGTCGGCCGTCGCGCGGTGCTCGCCGCCGATGAAGTTGCGGATCTCGGTCGTCGTGGCAGCCTCGGTCATCCCGCGTCGCTCCTTGTCGGTGTGATGTCGCGCGTCACAGCGTCAGCTCGCGCCCCCGGAGGGCGAGCCAGAAGTCGATCCGGTCGCGCGAGCTGCCCAGGTCGCGTCCCGTGAGCTCCTCGATGCGGCGGATCCGGTAGCGCAGCGTGTGCCGGTGACACGGGACCCGGCTGGCCGCGCGCTCCCAGTGGCCGTTGCTGTCGAGGTAGGCGTCGAGCGAGCGCAGGAGCTCGTCGCCGTAGGCGGGATCGGCCTCGTCGACCGCCGCCAGGACGCTGTCGCAGTAGGAGCGCAGCGCCTCGTCGTCGTGCAGCGACAGCAGCAGCTGATAGGAGCCGAGGTCGGCGTAGGAGGCGACCTCCGGGGTGTGGCCGTTGCTCATCCGCACCGCCTCCAGCGCGCAGCGCGCCTCGTGGAAGCTGCGCCGCAGCGACTGCGCGTCCGCCGCGCGGCTGGCGGCCGCGCGCACCTCGCCGACCGCATCGGCGAGCTCTGCGCGGGCGGCGCGCGCGATCTCGATCGGGTCGACGGCGGCGGCGTCGATGACCGCGCACAGCAGCGGGCCGCGGAGCGCCAGCAGCGCGCGCACGCCGGCGGCCGCGAGCGCGCGCTCGAGCACCGGCTCGGCGCCGTCGGGATCGGCGCACCGAAAGGCGATGACGGCGACGCGATCGCCGATCCCGAACGGGCGCAGCCGCGTCGCGAGCTCCTCGGGGTGCAGGCGCCCGGTGAGCGCCTCGGCGAGCACGTCGCCGGCCAGCCGCCGCTCGGTGTCGCGCGCGACGCGCACGCGCATGAGCTCCAGCGCGACGACCGTCACGGCCTGGCGCAGGATGAGGCGCTCGAAGTCGCCGAGCTCGACGCCGCCGACGCCGACGAGCCAGGCCTGCGCGGGCACGCCGCGGCGGGCCTCGACCGGCAGGATCAGACCGCGGCCGCCGAGCAGCGACGCGATCTCGTCGCCGGCCCGCAGCCGGCGGACGGCCTCGGCGAGCGCCGCGCGGTCGAGCGCAGGCGACTCGCCGCCGGCGCCCTGCCAGGCGACCGCGTCGCCGCCGGCGTCGAGCACGCCCGCATCGCCACCGATCGTGTCGGCGACGACCCGCATGACCGCGTCGAGGCCGCGCTCGTCGAGCACGAGGCGCTCGAGGCGGTCCTGGATCTCCGTGCTGCGGCGCAGCGCGTCGTACTGCTCGTTGACGAGGTGCGCCGACGCGCGCTCGGTGATCGCGATGAACGGCAGCTCGTAGGGCACCTCGAAGAGCGGCAGCTCCCGCCGGCGGGCGGCGTCGACGATCGCCGTCGGCAGCTCGGCGTGCGTGAGCCCGGTGCCGACGCCGAGCGCCGCGATCCCGTGGTCGACGAGCCGGTCGACGAACTCGCGCTGGCGGGCGGGCGCGTCGAGCTGGATGCCGGTCGTCAGCAGCAGCTCGCCGCCGCGCAGCCACGGCGTCGGGTCCAGCAGCTCGGTCGAGTGCACCCAGCGGACCGGCGCGCTCGCGCCCGCCTCGGGCTCGAGCAGGCGCAGGCCGAGCTCGTCGAGGAGGGCCGCGACGGTCAGCATCCGGTGGCGGCCTTCTCCGCTGCCGCGGTGAGCACCGCGCGCAGGACCGACTCCATCTCCTGAAACTGCGGCGGGCCGCAGATGAGCGGCGGCGCGAGCTGGATGACGGGGTCGCCGCGGTCGTCGGTGCGGCAGATGAGGCCCTGGCGGTAGAGCTCGCCGGCGATGAAGCCGCGCAGCAGCCGCTCGGATTCCCCGCGGCTGAAGCGCTGCTTGGTCGCGCGGTCCTTGACGAGCTCGATCGCCTGGAAGTAGCCGGCGCCGCGGACGTCGCCGACGATCTCGATGTCGCGCAGGCTCTCGAGCATCGCGCGAAACGCGGGCTCGTTGGCGAGCACGTGGCCGCAGAGGTCCTCGCGCTCGAGGATCTCGATGTTCGCGAGCGCCGCCGCGGCGGCGACCGGGTGGCCGCCGAACGTGAAGCCGTGGCCGAAGCTCGCGCTGCCGTGCATGAACGGCTCGGCGACGTGGTCGGCGACGATCATCGCGCCCATCGGGACGTACGCCGACGTCAGCCCCTTGGCGGTCGTGATGATGTCCGGCTCGTAGTCGTAGCGCTCGCAGCCGAACCAGTGGCCGAGGCGCCCCCACGAGCAGATGACCTCGTCGGAGATCAGCAGCACGCCGTGGCGGTCGCAGATCTCGCGCACGCGGCCGAAGTAGCCGTCCTGGGGCACGAAGCAGCCACCGGCGTTCTGGACCGGCTCGAGGATGACCGCCGCGACGGTCTCGGGCCCCTCGAAGAGGATCTGCTCCTCGATCGCGTCGGCGGCCCAGAGCGGATCGCGGCCCGCCTCCCAGCGGTAGCTGTTCGTGTTCGCGACGTGCGAGGCGCCGGGCGTCAGGGGCTCGTAGGGCGCGC
This sequence comes from uncultured Actinomycetes bacterium, assembly GCA_963797025.1. Taxonomy (GTDB): domain Bacteria; phylum Actinomycetota; class Thermoleophilia; order Solirubrobacterales; family Solirubrobacteraceae; genus CADCVQ01. The sequence continues at coordinate 1,045,328 of CAWCNU010000004.1, read as the reverse complement.
GCAGCGCGGGCAGCCCGGTCGCGGCGAGCGCGCCCATCGAGGTGCCGTGGTAGGCGAGGTTGCGAGCGACGAGCTTGTAGCGCGCCGCCTCGCCGCGCTCGCGGTGGTAGGCGCGGGCGAGCTTCCACGCGGACTCGACGGCCTCCGAGCCGCCGGAGGTGAAGAAGACGCGCTCCATGCCCTGCGGGGCGAGCTGCGCGATGCGCGCGGCGAGGTCGATCGCGGCGGGGTGCGCGGTGCTCCAGTTCGTGAAGAACGCCAGCTCGCGGGCCTGCGCGGCGATCGCCTCGGCGATCTCCTCGCGGCCGTGGCCGACGTTGACGCAGTACAGCGCCGAGAGCCCGTCGAGGTAGCGCCTGCCGTCGGCGTCGAAGACGTAGCAGCCCTCGCCGCGCGCGATCACCGGGATCTCGGCGCCGTCGGCGTACGGGCCCATCCGCGCGAAGTGCATCCAGAGATGGCTCCGGGCACGGCTCTGCAGTTGCGCCGGGTCGCTCGCCCGGCCCGAGGACCGGCCGCTGAGGTCGGTCGCCATGTCGCTCCTCTCGTCCGGCGCACGGGCCGCCTGCGGCCTGTCCGCTTTGGACAACCGTAGCGGCGGCTCGCGAGGGGCTCAAGAGGCAATCGTGGTTAATCGGGGCGATCGGCGTTGTCCGATTCGTACAGCCGAGACGTCCATCCGTCTTGGCAGGCCCCGCGCGGCGCAGTACGGTGGACGGACCCTCTGAGCTCGAGGAGGCCCGAGATGCCCACACGCCGCCCGGTGGCGCGCGTCCTGTTCGATGAGTCCCACGACGAGTCCTGGACGATCCGTCCCGACGTCGCCCGCGCGATCGCGCCCGCGCACCCGGAGGATTCCTCGTACGCGCTCGCCGCGCAGGCCCTCGCGCGGCGCGACATCGCGGTGAGCGCGCACGTCGACGGCCCGCTCGACGCCACCGCGCTCGACGGCGCGGACGTGCTCGTGCTCGCGCATCCGTCCGATCCGCGCTGGGAGCGCACGGTCCCCGGCACGGGCGGGCCGCTGCTCGGCGAGGACGAGCTCGACGCGATCGAGGCCTTCGTCCGCGCCGGCGGCGGGCTGCTCGTGCTCGGCGAGGAGGAGCAGGACAAGTACGCCAACAACCTCAACGCGCTCGTCGCGCGCTTCGGGATCACGATCGAGAGCGACGCGGTGTCCGACTACGAGCACTACGACGGCGCGCCGAACTGGGTGCTCGCCGACCTCGCCCACGAGGCGGTCGACGGCGTCGACGTGCTCGCCGACGTGCGCAGCGCCTGCTTCTACCGCGCGGGCCGCCTGACGCTGCACAACGGCGCCCGGGCGCTGGCCCGCAGCGCGCCGTCGGCCTCCTCCCCGCGGGCCCCGCTGCTGGCCGCCGCGCAGCACGGCGCGGGGCGGGTCGTCGTGGCGGCCGACTCCGACCTCTTCGGCGACGACTGCATCGCGCTGCGCGACCACCACGCGCTGTGGAGCAACCTCGTCCACTGGCTCGCCGCGAGCGCGTTCGAGCGCCCGGCGCCCGCGCCGCGCTCGGCGGCCCGCGAGGATCCGCACTGGGCGCAGCTGCGCGACGGCGTCGATCGCGTGCGCCTCGCCCAGCAGCGCGACGGCTCGGTCGACCTCGCCCGGCACGACCGCTCGTGGCTCGAGACCGAGGTGCAGCGCATCTGCGCGGCGGCGCTCGGGCTCGCCGGGCACGTCCCCCACCAGCGCGACTACATCGACGCGGTCGTCGGCGACCTGCGCGCCTGGGCGGCGGGCGGCTTCGCGCGCCCGGACTTCGGCACGTCGCTGCAGGCGTTCCGGCCCGAGTCCCAGCGCCGCGACGGGATCGAGCATCTCGTGCTCTTCCCGATGTACAAGCAGAACGGCTCGCGCGACCAGGTCCTCGAGGCGCTGCTCGTGCGCGTCCCGTGGCCCGACTGGCTCGCCGATCTCGAGGCCACGCGCTACGACAACCCGAAGTTCGTGCCGGTGACGCTCGTCGACAACACCGCCGGCTACGACAGCGAGTGCGCCGTGCTGTTCCCCGAGACCGTCGCCGTCGCCGAGAGGCCCGCGAACAACTTCGGCGCGATCTTCTGCGACCGCGAGGCGGAGCGCTTCCGCCGCACGACGCGCGCCGCCGCGACGCTGCTGTCGCTGAACCTCCCGCCCGACGCGGCGGCGCTCGTCGCCTCCGAGCGCATCTCGCAGGAGACCTTCGCGCTGTGGGACCTCGTCCACGACCGCGCGCACAGCCGCGGCAACCTGCCCTTCGACCCGTTCATGATCCGCCAGCGGATGCCGTACTGGATGTACGCGCTGGAGGAGCTGCGCTGCGACCTCACCGCGTACGCCGAGGCCGCGACGCTCGAGGCCGAGGGCTTCGGCTTCGCGCGCAACGTCCGCCACGCGATCCTGCTCGACCGGATGCTGCGCTTCCCGATCACCGGCGAGCGCGTGCGCAACTACGACGGCCTCGCCGGCCAGCTGCTCTTCGCGTTCCTGCACCGCACGCGCCGCCTGCACTGGACCGACGGCAGGCTGAGGGTCGACTGGATCGCGGTCACCGACGGCGTGCTCGAGCTGCGCGCGCTCGTCGACGGGCTCTACCACGACGGGATCGACCGCTCGCGCCTGGCGCACTGGGCCGCGGCGCACGATCTCGTCGCCGCGTACGTCGCGCCGACGAGCGCCTCGGCCTGGACCGCCGGGCGGCGCGAGCTCGACGAGGACGGAGACCCGCGCCGCTACATCGACCTCGTCGCCGACGACGAGTTCCCGCTGTCGATCTTCTACTCCTCCCTGCGCGACAAGCTCGCCGATCGGTTCGTCGTCGCACAGCCGGGATGTGCGCCTTAATGGACAATGGCGACGGTCGTTGCGCGGGGGTACGATCGGCCTCCCGAGGGTGAAGGGACACGCCGTTGGACGGGACGCTGACCGAGCAGGCGATCGTGGCTGAGACGACGGCTCCCGCGAGCGCGGACGTCGACGTTCGCCTCGAGGGGATCGTCAAGCGCTACGGCGACGTCGCCGCCGTCGACGGGATCGACCTCGAGATCGGCCGCGGCGAGTTCTTCACGCTGCTCGGGCCGTCGGGCTCGGGCAAGACGACCTGCCTGCGGCTCATCGCGGGCTTCGAGCGCCCCGACGCGGGGCGCATCGTGCTCGGCGGCCGCGACGTCAGCGGCCTGCCGCCCGCCGAGCGCGACGTCAACACCGTCTTTCAGGACTACGCCCTGTTCCCGCACATGACCGTCGCCGCGAACGTCGGCTACGGGCTGCGCGTCAAGCGCGTCGCGCGCGGCGAGCGCGAGTCGCGCGTCGCCGAGGCGCTGGCGATGGTGCGCCTCGAGGGCTTCGGCGAGCGGCGTCCCAGCCAGCTCAGCGGCGGGCAGCGCCAGCGCGTCGCGCTCGCCCGCGCGCTCGTCAACCGCCCGCGCGTGCTGCTGCTCGACGAGCCGCTCGGGGCCCTGGACCTCAAGCTGCGCCAGCAGCTGCAGGTCGAGCTCAAGCGCATCCAGCAGGAGGTCGGGATCACGTTCGTCTACGTGACCCACGACCAGGAGGAGGCGCTGACGATGAGCGACCGGATCGCGGTCGTCGACGGCGGCAGGATCGTGCAGGTCGGCTCGCCGCGCGCGGTCTACGAGCGCCCCGACTCGCGCTTCGTCGCCGGCTTCGTCGGCGTCAGCAACCTGCTCGAGCTGCCCGTCGAGCGCGTCGCCGGCGCTGACGTGCACCTGCGCCTCGCGCCCGGCGACGCGGTCGTCGCGCCGGCGGGCGACGGCGCCGCGCCGGGTGCCGTCGCCGTCGTCACCGTCCGCCCGGAGCGCATCGCGCTGCACGTGCCCGGCGAGGTCCCGGCCGGCGGCTGCCACGCGAGCGGCACGGTTCGCGAGTGCCTCTACGCGGGCCCCGCGACGCGCTTCGTCGTCGATCTCGACGGAGGAGGAGAGTTGTTGGTCGTGCGCCAGAACGGCGCATCGAGTCTCGAGGACGCCGAGGCGCTGAGGGGGCGTCCGGTCGTGCTCGTCTGGGCGCGCGAGTCCACGCGCGTGATCGCGTACACCGAAGAGGGGAGCTCATGAACGCGTTTCTGCGGGTGACGATGCTCGTCACCGTGTCGTGCTGGATCGTCGCCTGCGGCGACTCCGACAGCAAGGACAGCTCGTCGGCCAAGGGCCCGGACGTCTCGGGCGCCGGCGAGGGCCGGCTGAACATCGTCAACTGGGAGGGCTACGCCGACTCGTCGTACGTCAAGGCGTTCGAGAAGGACACCGGCTGCAAGGTCAACTCCGTCCCGGCCGGCACCTCGGACGAGATGTTCACGAAGTTCCGCTCCGGCGGCGGGGGCCAGTACGACCTCGTCTCGCCGTCCGGCGACGCGTCGCTGCGGCTCATCAAGTCGGGCGCCGTCGCGCCGCTGGACACGTCGAAGCTCGAGCACTTCGACGACCTCGCGCCGCAGCTGCAGTCGCCGGACTTCAACACCGTCGACGGCAAGAACTACGGCATCTCGTTCATGTGGGGCGCCGACGTGCTGATCTACAACGCCGACAAGATCAAGACGGCGCCGGACTCCTGGAGCGTGCTCTACGACCCGAAGTACAAGGGCAAGATCACCGTCCCGGACAACCCGATCCAGATCGCCGACCCGGCGCTGCAGTTCTTCCATGCGGAGAACCCCTTCGCGATCGACCAGGCGACGCTCGACAACGTCAAGGCCAAGCTCCTCGAGCAGCGCCCGCTCGTGCGCAAGTACTGGGTGCTGGCGTCGGACTTCGAGCAGCTGTTCAAGTCCGGCGACGCGATCCTCGGCGCGGGCTGGCCGCTGATGACCAACGACCTCAAGAAGGCCGGGATGAACGTCAAGGAGGTGCTGCCCAAGGAGGGCGTCACCGGCTGGTCTGACTCCTGGATGATCTCGGCGAAGGCCAAGAACCCGGTCTGCGCCTACAAGTACATGAACTACATGACCTCGCCGGAGGTGCAGTCGAAGGTCGCCGACGTCACCGCGTACTCGCCGGCGAACCTCAAGACCTGCGACGTCGTGGGTGCCGCGCGCTGCAAGGCGCTGCACATCACCGACACGGCGTACTACGACGCGATCAAGTACTGGGAGACGCCGACGGCGCCGACGAACTACCGCCAGTGGACCGACACCTGGGCGGAGGTGCGCGGCTGAGCGCATCACGCTCGCTCGGTCGCTTCCTCTACGCGCATCCGCGCGGCCGGCTCGGGCTCCTGCTCGGGCCGGCCGTCGCGTGGCTGCTCGTCTTCTACGTCGTCGCGCTCGCGATCCTGCTGCTGACGTCGCTCTGGCGCCAGGACGTCTTCACGGCCGAGATCGTCCGGGCCTGGAACACCGACAGCTACGACAAGCTGCTCAGCGGGCAGGACGGCCTCTGGCTGCGCGTCTTCGGGCGCACGGTGCTGCTCGCCGTCATCGTCACGGTCATCGACATCGCGCTCGCGTTCCCGCTGGCGTGGTTCATGGCTCGGGTGCTGCCGCCGCGCTGGCGCACGCTCGCGTTCCTCGCCGTCGTCGTGCCCCTGTGGTCGTCGATCCTCGTGCGGATCTTCGCCTGGCGCACGATCCTCGGCGGCTCGGGCGTGCTGAACGAGTTTCTCGTCGACACAGGGCTCATCAGCCATCCCTCCAGCGCCCTGCTCTACAACCAGACGGCGATCGTCATCACGTGGGCGAACGTCTGGCTGCCGTTCATGGTGCTGCCGATCTTCACGGCGCTCGAGAAGATCCCCGACAGCACGCTCGAGGCCGCGCGCGACCTCGGCGCCGGGGCCTGGGCGACGTTCCGCACGGTCGTGCTGCCGCTCGCGCTGCCGGGCGTCGTCGCCGGGTCGATCTTCGTCTTCGCGCTGACGATGGGCGACTTCGTCGCGCCGCAGCTCGTCGGCGGCGGCTCGCAGGTCCTCGGCGGCGCGATCAAGGACCGCTTCGGCGTCGCCGCCGACTACCCGTTCGGCGCCGCGCTCGCGTCGCTGACGCTCGTGACGCTCATGGGCTTCCTCTTCGTCTCGCGCCGCTCCGGCGCCCTGGAGAATCTCTAGTGAGCAGCCTGCGCTCGCGCCTGGGCTTCGGCGCCGCCGCCGCGGTCGCCTTCGCGTTCCTCTACCTGCCGCTGCTCATCGTCGTGCTCTACGCGTTCAACGCGACGAACATCAACTCGTGGCCGTTTCCCGGCTTCTCGACGCGCTGGTTCGAGGTCCTCGCCGACGACCCGGCGCCGCGCGAGGCGGCGTGGCTCAGCGTCCGCATCGCGCTGTTCTCGACGACGTTCGCGCTGATCCTCGGCACGGGCCTGGCGTTCGCGTTCGCCCGCCACCGCTTCCGCGGCATGGAGGCCGTGAACTTCGTCGTGATCCTCCCGATCATCCTGCCGGGCGTCATCACCGGCGTCGCGCTGGCGAGCTTCTTCCTCTTCTCCGGCACCGACCTCTCGATCCGCACGGTCATCATCGGCCACACGACGTTCTGCATCGTGCTCGTGTTCAACAACGTCCTCGCGCGGCTGCGGCGCGTCTCGACGTCGCTGAGCGAGGCCTCCGCGGATCTCGGCGCGAGCGGGCTGCAGACGTTTCGCCACGTCACGCTGCCGACGATCCGCACCGCGCTCGTCGCCGGCGCGCTGCTCTCGCTCGCGCTGAGCTTCGACGAGATCGCGGTGACGTTCTTCCTCGCGGGATCGGACACGACGACGCTGCCGCTGTGGATCCTCGGCTCGCTGCGCAAGACCCAGGCGCTGCCGGAGGTCAACGCGGTCGCGGCCGTCATCCTCGTGATCTCGCTGCCGCTCATCGCGATCGCCGCCTACCTCATGCGCGACGAGGGCGCCGGGACGCGCGTCGTCCAGGGCGAGTAGCGCCGGCGGGCTCACCCTCTACGCTTGGCGTCCTTCGCAGCCACCGGATCCAGGGAGGAACCGTGCTCAGCATCACGCGCCGCGTCGGCGAGCGCATCGTCATCGGCGACGACATCGTCCTGCACGTCCAGGAGGTCAGCGGCAGCACGGTGAGGATCGGCATCGAGGCGCCGAAGGAGATGCCCGTCTACCGCGAGGAGATCTGGGCGGCGGTGAAGGAGGAGAACGCGGCGGCCGCGAAGGCCGCCGCCGACCTTCCACGGGGGCCGATCGCCCCCCCGGCGCCCGAGGGCTAACCGCAAAATCAACCGTCGCGGCCGCGAGCCTGCCCATCGGCTCAGCCGCGCCGGCAGGCCATCCGATACAGCCACGTGGCCTGGCGTATCGACCTCGCGATGAACGCCGTCATCGCGGTTGCCTACTTCGGCATCTTCGCGGTGATCTTCCGCGGCCTGCGCCGCTCGGGCCAGCTGCGCACGAACCGGCTCGGCCTCGCGACGGCGGCGATCTTCTTCAGCTGCGGGATGGGACACCTCCTGCACGTCGAGCACCTGCTCGCGCCGTCGTTCGGGCTCGCGGGGGTCGCCGAGACACGCGCGGGAATCGACTGGCACCTCGCCCTCTGGGACGCGATCACCGCCGCGGTCGCCTACACGTACTGGGGCCTGCGCAAGGGCTACGGCGTCCTGCTCCAGGGCCCCGCGATGTTCGACGACCTCGCGCGCCGCAGGAGCGAGCGCGCGGTGCGCACCGCCGAGCAGCTCTTTCGCACGTCGTTCGAGAACGCGCCGATCGGGATGGCGCTCGTCGACCTCGAGGGCCGCTTCATGCGCGTGAACCGGTCGCTCTGCGAGATGGTCGGCTTCGACGAGGACGCGCTGCTGGAGCTGACCTTCCAGGAGATCACGCACCCCGACGACCTTCCGGCCGACCTCGAGCACCTGCGCGCGCTCGTCGCGGGGGAGACGAGCTCGTACTCGATGGAGAAGCGCTACCTCCACGCCGGCGGCAGCCACGCCTGGGCGGAGCTGCACGTCTCGCTCGTCTCAGACGACGACGGCCGGCCCGTCCACCTCGTCGCCCAGATCCGCGACATCAGCGCCCAGAAGGCGGCCGAGGCCCATCTCGGCCGCTACCTCGCCGTCGTCGAGTTCGCCGAGGACGCGGTCGTCGCGACCGACCTCGACGGCCGCATCCTCACCTGGAACCGCGGCGCCGAGCGGCTCTTCGGCTACGACACCGACGAGGCGCTGGGGCAGTCGCTCGTCCTGCTGCAGCCGGCCGACCGCGTCGAGGAGGTCGCGGCGATCAACGACGAGATCCGCGCGGGCCGCACGGTCGAGCGCCTGGAGACGCGCCGCCGGCGCAGCGACGACAGCCTCGTCGACGTCCAGATCACGGTCTCCCCCGTCCGCGACGCGACCGGCAGGGTCGTCGGCGGATCGACGATCGCGCGCGACGTCACCGCCGCCGTGCTCGCCGAGCGCGCCCGCACGCTGCTCGAGCGCGACCTCGCCAAGGCCCATGACCGCTACGCCCACGTGCTGGCGGCGGCGACCGAGTGCGCGATCATCGGCACGGACTCCAACGGCACGATCACGGTCTTCAACACGGGCGCCGAGCGGATGCTCGGCTACAGCGCGCGCGAGCTCGTCGGGCAGCGCACGCCGGCCGCGCTGCACGACGCCGGGGAGCTCGCCGAGCGCGCGGCGGCGCTCGGCATCGAGCCCGGCTTCGAGGTCCTCGCCGCGACGGCCCGCGAGGGCGGCGCGGAGACCCGCGAGTGGACGTACGTGCGCAAGGACGGCACCCGGATGCCGGTGAGCGTCACCGTGACGGCCCAGCGCGAGCGCGGCGTCATGACGGGCTTTCTCGCGATCGCGACCGACATCACCGACGTCAAGCGCGCCGAGGGCGCCCGCCGCGAGGCCGAGGAGCTCTTCCGCGGCGCGTTCGAGCACGCCCCGATCGGCGTCGCGCTCGTCTCGACCGAGGGATCGACCGCCGGGACGATCGTCCGCGCCAACCGGGCGCTCGCCGACCTCGTCGGCGGCGACCCGGACGCGCTCGCCGGCCGCGGCCTGACGTCGCTGGCCCCGGCCGAGGATCGCTCCGGGCTCATCGCCACGCTCGCCCGCCTGCTCGCCGGCGCCGAGAGCGTCCACGGCGAGCAGCGCCTCATCGCGGCGGACGGGCACGACATCTGGACGCTGCTGTCGGGCTCCCTCGTCCAGGGCTCCGACGGGCGCGGGCGCCAGGCCGTCATCCAGGTGCTCGACATCACCGAGCGCAAGACCTTCGAGGGCCGCCTGCAGCACCTCGCCGACCACGACGCGCTCACCGGCCTCGTCAACCGCCGGCGCTTCGAGCACGAGCTCGACCGGGCGATCGCCCACGCCGAGCGCTACGGCAGCAAGGGCGCGGTGCTGCTGCTCGACCTCGACGGCTTCAAGTACATCAACGACGCGCTCGGCCACTCCGTCGGCGACGAGCTCATCATGCGCATCGCCCAGGTCATCCGCGGGACCCTGCGCGACACCGACCTCGTCGCGCGGATCGGCGGCGACGAGTTCGCCGCGATCCTGCCCGAGGCCGACGAGCAGACGGCGGCCGCGGTCGCCGAGAAGCTCCTGTCGGCGATCCGCCGCCAGGGCAGCGTCACGACGAGCTCGCAGCGCCAGGCGCGCGTGACGACGTCGATCGGCGCGACGGTCTTCGACGGCCGGCGCGGCCTGACGGGCGAGGACCTGCTCGTCGAGGCCGACATCGCGATGTACGACGCCAAGGACGGCGGGCGCGACGGCGTGAAGGTCTACCGCGACGAGGATCGCAGCCGCGAGCGGATGAACGTCCGCGCAACGTGGCTCGAGCGCCTGCGCTGCGCCGTCGCCGACGATCGCTTCCGCCTCTTCGCCCAGCCGATCCTGTCCTTCGGCGACGGCGGCGTGCCCTGGTTCGAGCTCCTGCTGCGCTACGAGGACGACAGCGGGGACCTCGTGCCGCCCGGCGCGTTCCTCTCGATCGCCGAGCGCTTCGACCTCATCTGCGAGATCGACCGCTGGGTGCTGCACGAGGCCGTCCGGATGCTGCACGACGAGCACACCGCCGGCCGCGACGTCGCGCTGGCCGTCAACCTCTCGGGCCGGACGATGAGCGACCCGGGGCTCGGCGAGTACCTCGAGTCGCTGCTGGCGGCACGGCCGATCCAGCCGGGGCGCCTCGTCATCGAGGTCACCGAGACCGCTGCGATCGTCAACCTCGAGCGCGCGCGCCGGCTGGCCGAGCGGCTGCACGCGCTCGGCTGCCGCTTCGCGCTCGACGACTTCGGCGCGGGCTTCGCGTCCTTCTACTACCTCAAGCACCTCGCCTTCGACTACCTGAAGATCGACGGCGAGTTCGTCCGCCAGATCGTCCACGATCCGACCGACCAGCTCGTCATCGAGGCGGTCGTGAACATCGCGCGCGGCCTCGGCACGCGGACGGTCGCCGAGTTCGTCGGCGACGACGCGACCGTCGAGCTGCTGCGGCGCCTCGGCGTCGACTTCGGACAGGGCTATCACCTCGGCATGCCCGAGCCGGTCGAGAACGTGCTCCCCGCCGCGCACGCGAGCACGCGCGGCACGTAGCGCGGCGCGCCGTCAGCCGTGCTCGAGCGCGGGCAGGCCGTCGATGCTGCGGGCGTTGACCTCCGCGCGGCGCTTCGCCAGCGCGGTCGGGCCGCCGACCCGCATGCGCTTGGCGGCCGACAGCTCGTAGTGCTCGCGCCAACCGTCGACGCTCATGAGCGGCACGCCGTAGCCGCAGGAGTCCGCGATGCGCTCGACGTCGACGACGATGACCGAGCGCGTGGACTCCGGCGGGCCGATGCTCGGCAGCCCCGCGGCGAGCTCGGCGAAGCGCTCGTCGTCCTCGAGGACGGCCTCGCCGGTGCCGTGCAGGCGCAGGATCCGCGGCGGCCCGTCGAAGGCGCAGAGCATGACGACGATGCGCCCGTTCTCGCGCAGGTGGGCGATCGTCTCGGCGCCGCTGCCGCCGACGTCGAGGTAGCAGACCCGCCGCGGTCCCAGGACCTTCAGCGCGCCGGCGGGCCCCTTCGGAGAGACGTTGACGTGGCCGTCGGCGCGCAGCGGCGCCGTCGCGACGAAGAACATCGGCTGCTCGGCGATCCACGCGGCCCAGCGCTCGTCGATCTCGTCGTACGTGCGACCCATGTCACAGACGCTAGTACATCCATCCACTCGGGCTTTGACATATCGATAGTCGATGTTTATCGTTCTTCGATACCAACGAGGAACGATATGGAAGCCGGTCGTCATGCAGCCGCGAGAGCCCACCTATGCCGTCGTCGTCGCCCACCGTCTCACGACGTTCATCTTCGTCGCGGCGCTTGGCTTCGCGCTCTACGTCGGCGCTGTGACGGCGTTCGGCGGAAACCGCGGCGACATCGTCTTCGAGGCCCAGGCGGCGCTCGACGAGAAGCGCATCCCGAAGGGCATCTACACGACCGGCGAGCAGCGGACGACGATGGTCATCGACAGGCCGACCGACCGCGAGGCGCGTCTGGCCGGCGCCCGCGATGCCATCCCGCTGCTGCTCGTCGCGGCCATCATGTGGCTGCTGCGCGGGATCGCGCGCTCGGTCCGCGACGGGGACCCGTTCAAGAGCGACAACGTCCGGCGGCTGCGGGCGATGGGCGTGCTGCTCATCGTCGGCGTGCTCGCCGTCCGCTTCCTCGACACCGAGTTGCAGGACGCCCTGCTCGAGCCCTACCTCGGGTCATCCTCGCCGAACGCTCGCGCGCCCGGGCTGCAGCCGCCCGACGAGCCCGCCTTCCCCGGCGTGCAGCTGCTCTGCGGCCTCGGCGCCTTCGTGCTCGCGCAGGTCTTCGCGCACGGCGTGCAACTGCGAGAGGACGTCGAAGCGACGATCTGAGATGCCGCCCGAGCCATCAGAAGATCGCATCGCCGTCCGCCTCGACCGCCTGCTCGAGCAGCGCGGGATGACGCTGACCGAGCTCGCCGAGCGCGTCGGCGTGACGGTCGTGAACCTCTCGATCCTGAAGAACGGCCGGGCGCGCGCGATCCGGTTCTCAACGCTTGCGGCGCTGTGCGAGGTGCTGGAGTGCCAGCCGGGGGACCTCCTGGAGTTCCGGCCGCGCGGGTGACTCGGCGCGACGCGGTGGCCGGGTAGCTCGTGGGCAGCCGTCGCCCGGGGCGCTTGCGACCAGCATCCTTGAGGGAATGAGCTCCTTCGCCGGCGGCTCGCGCGGGGGCTGGTCTGGTTCGGACCATATGCGTCCCGTTCAGGCCAAACCCCCCACGCCGGGGGTGTGGCCCAGAACGTCGCGTATGCCGTCGTTTCAGGCCAAACCCCCACCTGCCACGACCGCTCGGCCTCGCCGGCAACTTCCCGTCTTCCTCAGAGACGGCCGTAAAGCCCCGCCCGCGCGTCACACGACGCCGTCCCCAGCCACGTGTGCGGGTTGCCCGCCCAGCACCAGCCGAGCTTCGGCGCGCCCTTGCTGATCCACAGCGCGGTCACCCGCTTGTCGCCGCAGCGCGAGCCGGCGAGCGAGAAGCCGGCGCCCGGCGCGACGAGCTCGGGGAACTGCGTCGCGACGGCGATGCCCTCCTCGATCGTCAGCGGCGAGCGGGCGCGCTCGCGGAGCAGCGCGAGCGCGTCGTCGGGCGTGACGTCGCGCAGGTCCGCGCCGGCGTTGGCGTCGAGCACGAGGTAGGCGTCGCCGTCGGGCACCGGCACGCCTTCGATCGGATCGAACGTCGCGAGCTCGGCGGGCTCCAGGAGCGAGAGGAAGCCCGCCCGGCCGCGCCGCCGCACGAGGCCGATCGCGACGGCGCTCGGCACGAGCCCGGACCGCACGACGAGGACGAACTCGCCGCCGCACGGCGCGGCGGCCGGGCGCAGCGGCGCCAGCCGCGCGGCGAGCTCGGCGGCGGTCAGGCCCGCGGCGGCCGGGTAGCCGCGCTCCACGAGCACCGCGATCTGGCGGTCGAACTCGGCGGCGGCGGTCGCGGCGACGGGGGTGGCGCTGGCGGCGATCAGGCGGCAAGCGTAGCCTCGCTGGCACCCATGGCCCGCGCGATCGGCATCAACCACGTCGCGCTCGAGGTCGGCGACATCGAGGCGGCGCTCGAGTTCTACGGCCGCTTCCTCGAGTTCGAGTTGCGCGGCAAGCGCCCGGCGATGGCGTGGATCGACCTCGGCGACCAGTTCCTCGCGCTGAGCTCCGGCCGGCGCCAGGCGCCCGACGAGGGCCGCCACTTCGGGCTCGTCGTCGACGACAAGGAGGCGGTGCGCGCCGCCCTCGCGGCCGCGGGCATCGACGTCGCGCCCCGCGGCGGCCTGCGCTTCGACGACCCGTGGGGCAACCAGGTCGAGATCGTCGACTACCGCGACGTGCAGTTCTCCAAGACGCCGGCGATCCTCGCGGCGCTCGCGCCCGAGGGGCTCCAGAAGTCCGCCGAGGCGCGCGAGGAGCTCGCGCGCAAGGGCCTGGCGGACTGAATGGCCGACGGCTTCCGGACGATCATCGAGCCGTTCCGGATCCACGCCGTGGAGCCGATCCGGATGACCGACCGCGCCGAGCGCGAGGGGTGCCTGCGAGCGGCCGGCCTCAACCTCTTCGCCCTGCGCAGCGAGGACATCCTCATCGACCTGCTCACGGACTCCGGGACGGGCTCGATGTCCTCCGAGCAGTGGGCCGGGCTGCAGCGCGGCGACGAGAGCTATGCCGGCTCGCCCTCCTGGTACCGCTTCCGCGACGCGGTCCGCGAGCTCTTCGACTTCGCGCACGTCATCCCGACGCACCAGGGCCGGGCCGCGGAGAAGATCCTCTTCTCGGTGCTCGGCGGTCCCGGCCGCGTCATCCCGAACAACACCCACTTCGACACGACGCGGGCCAACGTCGAGTTCTCCGGCGCCGAGGCGCTCGACCTGCCGCTGCCCGAGGCGCGCACGCCGAGCCTCGAGCACCCGTTCAAGGGCAACATGGACGTCGAGCAGCTCGAGACCCTGCTCGGCGCGCGCGCGGCCGACGTGCCGGTCGTCTTCGTCACCGTGACGAACAACTCCGGCGGCGGACAGCCGGTGAGCCTCGAGAACCTCCGCGCGGTGCGCGAGGTCTGCGACCGCCACGGCGTCCCGCTGTTCCTCGACGCCTGCCGCTTCGCCGAGAACGCCTGGTTCATCCGCGAACGGGAGCCCGGGCAGGGCGAGCGCGCCGTCGCAGACATCGTCCGCGACATGGCGGCGCTCGCCGACGGCATGACGATGTCGGCGAAGAAGGACGGCCTGGCGAACATCGGCGGCTGGCTCGCCGTCCGCGACGACGCGCTCGCCGCGCAGTGCCGCAACCTGCTGATCCTCACCGAGGGCTTTCCGACCTACGGCGGCCTCGCGGGCCGCGACCTCGAGGCGATCGCGCAGGGCCTGCGCGAGGTCGTCGAGCACGACTACCTGCACTACCGCATCCGCTCGACCGCGTACCTCGGCGACGCGCTGCACGCGGCGGGCGTCCCCGTCGTGCGGCCGATCGGCGGGCACGCCGTCTACATCGATGCCGGGGCGCTGCTCGGGCACGTCGCGCCGCTGCAGTACCCCGGCCAGGCGCTGGCAGCCGCGCTCTACGTCGAGGGCGGCGTGCGCGGCTGTGAGATCGGCAGCGTCATGTTCGGCCGGCGCCCCGACGGCAGCGAGTCGGCGGCGGCGGTCGAGCTCGTGCGGCTCGCCATCCCGCGGCGGACGTACACCCAGAGCCACATGGACTACGTCATCGAGGTCGTGCTCGCCGTCGCCGAGCGCGCACCGCAGCTGCGCGGCCTGCGGATCGTCGAGGAGGCGCCGACGCTGCGCCACTTCACGGCGCGCTTCGAGACCCTGCCGTGAGCCGCGGCGCGAGCCCGCGCGTAGTAGCTCCCATGCGCCGGCTGCTGCTCGCGAACATCGCCCTCGCCGTCCTGCTGGCCGGCCACGTCGCCGATCACGTCGCGCGCCAGCCCGCCGACGAGCAGCTCGGGCTCGTGGCGAGCCTGCCCGGCCTGCTCGGCGCCGTCGCGGTGTTCGTGTCGCTGGCGCTCGTCGCGAGCGGCTACCGCCACGCGCGCGAGATCGCGGGCACGCTCGGGCTGCTGACGGCGATCGGCTTCGTCGCGGTCCACCTCGCGCCGCACTGGTCGATGTTCAGCGATCCGTACGCCGATCGCCAGCTCGACGCCGGGTCGTGGATCGAGATGCTCGCCGGGCTCGCGGGCGGGCTGTGGCTGGCGTACGAGGCGCGGCGGCAGCCAGCGCCGGCGCGCCTGGTGGCTTGACAGCCCCGCGAAGAGGCGTACCTTCGAGTTCGTGGGCGCAGGGGTCTACATGCTGGTCTTCGGTGGGTTGTTCGTCGCGCTGCTGGCGACGATCGCCGCGATGACCGTGCCCGCCCCGCGCCAGCCGGTCGAGGGCGAGGCCGGCGTCAACCTCACGCTGCTGGGCGTCGGCAGCCTCGCGACGGTGCTGACCGGGCTGCTCGCGCTCGGCGACATGCCGGTGCACAGCGCGGTCTGCGGCGCGATCGCCTGCCTCGTCGTCATCCCGTGCCTCTGGCTCGCGCGCGCGCCGCTGCCGCCGGAGGCCGCGGACGGCTGGGAAGAGGACGACGACGGCGGCGGCGGCACGCCCGGCCCGGTGTGGCCGTCGGCCCCGCCCGCGCCCGGCGACGACAACCTGCCGGGCCTCGCGCCGCCGGCGCTGCCCGTCGCCGCCCGCCCCGCCTTCGCGCAGACGCACACCTTCACGCTGCCGGCCGCGCCGTCGGTCGCGCACGCCACGACGCCGGAGCGCCGCAGGCTGTCACCGCGGCCGCGCCTCGCGCGCGGCGATCACCGCTCGATCGAGCACAAGCGTGCCGCGCGACCGCACACCGGCGGGCGGCGCCGGGGGAGCCTGCGCCTGCGGATGCTGCGGCGCTGCAAAGGATGGTTCTGGCCCGCGGTCGTCGTGAGCGAGGAGACGCATCGCCTGCGACAGCTCGTGTGCGATCCGGGCGACCGTATCCCTGCCTCGGTCGCTCATGGGGATGGCCCAGGAGCCTCGTCGTCGCGGGCCGAAGGGGGAGGGCGCCCGCACGAGTGTCGCGTTGTCGGTTCGGAGTCAGTTGATGATGCGCAGCCTGCCACCGAATCGGATCACCGGCCATGGGGGCTCCCCGCGTATGAGGGTGCGGTTTTCCCCACCCTCCGCGAGCTCTAGCCCATTCGCACGTAGCCCAGCGCGCTGCCCGCCTCGTGGACGCGGCGCGACACGCGGTCGGAGGAGTTGCCCTCGATCGTCGCGATGGAACCGTCGGGCCGGATGCCCTCGACGACGCCGATGTGCTCGTCCCAGACGATGAGGTCGCCCGGGCGCGGGACGACGCCGGGGCCGTTGGGGACGGCGCGGCCGGCCTTCTGCGCCCACCCGTAGAGCGCGTCGACGGACCCGAAGCCCTCGCCGTTGACGCCGAGCGGCATGCCCGCCTGGCGGGCGGCCCACGACGTGAAGTACGCACACCACGGCCCCACGCCGCTGCCTGCGGTGGCGTTGCGGTAGACGGCGATCCGCGGCGAGTCGTTGGAGCCCGGCGGCTGCTCGGCCTGCCCGACCTCGCCCTGGACGGCGGCGAGCACACCGGCGCCGCCCGAGCCCGCGGGCACGGCGCCCATCGCGCTCCCGGGCACGGGCGCGCCGGCGCCGCTCGAGCCCGCGAACGGCACGCTCGCGGCAGCGGCGGTCTGGCCGCCGGCGGCCTGGAGCATCTGCGCGAACGCCGGGCTCGCGGCCGGCGCCGGCGCCGGCGCGGGCGCGGCCCCGGGCACGACGAGCCCGGACCGGATCTCCGCGATGCGGACGAGGACGTCCTGGACGCTCATCGGTCAGGCCGGACCCTGGGAGCGCAGCCGCTCGATCTCGCGCTCGAGGGCGGCAGCCTCGCGGGCGAGCTCGACGACCTGAGCGGCGAGCTGCCGGTTCTCCTCGATGACGACCGGCGCGAGATCGAGGACGTTCGGGCCGCCGACGTCGAAGGACTCGTCGTAGGCCGCGACGTTCATCCCGATGCGCGCGTCGTCCCACGCCTCGCCGGAGACCGGCTGGGCCATCGCGTCTCGTTGTGCGGGACGAGATCGTGGAAGTGGCGCAGCGCGCGACCGGCGCCGGAGCCGAAGTCCAGGACGCGCTTGCCCTCCCAGGCCCAGCCGGCCGGCACGAGCCGGTCGATGTCGCGGCGGATGCCGGCGCCGATCGCCTCGAAGGTCTCCTCCCAGGTCGCCGGCGGCAGCGCGCCGACACGGTTGGCGAGCTCGAACGGCGGGATCGGCAGCGGCGAGGTGACGCTCGGCGGCGGCGTTGCGACGGCGGATGCGGGGGGTCACGAGGGGTTCCTCCAGGTCAGCTGACAGCGGCGGTGCGGCGGTGCGGATCGAAGGTCAGGCAGCGGGCGAGACGGTCGCGCTCGGCGCGCGGGACCTCGTAGCGGCCCTCGTCGCGCAGGTGCTCGAACTCCGCGAGCGAGTGGTGGGTGCCGCCGGGCGGCTGGGGTGACGTCGGCGGGCGCTCGGCGCTCGCCAGCCGCGGCAGCCAGCGGACGAAGAGCTCGCGCTCGGCGGCCTGGACGCGCGCGTGGAGGCTGCCGCCGGTGTCGTCGTCGAAGACCGGCACCTCGCGCTGCTCGACGATCGGGCCGGCATCGACGCGCGCGACGAGCTCGTGCAGCGTCGCGCCGGCCGCCGTCCCCTCCCAGAGCGCCCAGAAGACGGGGTACATGCCGCGCCCCCACGGCAGCAGGCCGGGGTGCAGGTTCCAGATCGCGCCGTCGTAGCGCTCGATGAGCTCCTGGCGCAGGATCCGCGGGTAGTGCACCGACAGCGCGGCGGGCGCGGGTGCGAAGGCGCGGTTGTGCGGGTCGCGCTGCCAGACCGAGAAGCCGCGGTCTCGGGCGAGCTGCGCGAGGCGCTCGTCGTGGCAGATCACGCGGCTGACGAGCGGCGGCGGCGCGTTGCGCACCGCCCACGCGGCGAGCGTCCCGCCGACGTAGAGGTCGAGGCTCACGCCGGCACCTGCGCGCGGGCGAACTCGACGTCGAGATACCACGCGGCGTCGGTGCCGAGGACGTCGGGCGCGAGATCCTCGGCAGTGCGCTGCGCCCCGAAGCGCACGGTCTGCTCGTCGACGCGGTCCTCGATCGACGTGCGCTCGGCGGTGTGCAGCAGGACGACGCGGTCGAGGTAGGCGACGTTCACGCCGAGCTCGCGCATGCGCCGCCACATGTTCCAGTCGCCGGGCTCCTCCAGCAGCCAGCAGGCGGTGTCGTAGCGCAGGTGCGCGAGGCGGTCGGAGTACAGGACCGCGCCGTGGCAGACGTGGCCGTGGGCGAGCGGGTGGCTGCCGACGAGCTGCGGCGGCCCCGAGCGCTGCTCGCACAGCGCCTGCGCGTGGACGAGGTCGGCGCGCTGCTCGCGAGCGCGGGCGAGCAGGTCGGCGATGTGCGTCGCGGTGAACTCGTCGTCGTGGTCCAGCGGCGCGACGAAGCGCCCGCGGGCGTGGTCGAGCGCGTGGTTGGCGGCGCGCAGTCCGGTCGTCTCCCAGAACGACCACGGCTGGGTCGGATGGTTCGGGCGCGCGGGCAGCTCGAGGTAGCGCACGCGGTCGTCGCGGACGGCGAGCGCCTCGACCGCCGCGCGCGCGGCGGGGTCGGGGCCGTCGGAGCAGACGAGCACCTCGACGTTGGCGTACGTCCCCTCGAGGATCGACGGGATCGTGCGCGCGACGAGGCGCTCGTGGCCCTTCCAGGTCGGGATGCGGACGGTGACGAGCGGCTCGGGGTCGAGCCAGGGGTCGCCCGCGGATTGCAGCGCGCGGTGCTCGGCGACGGCGCGCAGCTCGTCGGCGAGCGCCTTGCCGCGGCGGGCGAGCGCGACGATCTCCTCCGCCCCCGTGGGCGGCGGCAGCTCGCCGGCGCCGAGCGCCGCGAGGACGTCCGCGCCGCCGGCGACCGGCAGCGTCCCGGACATGTCCACGGGGCCGTCGACGATGAGGACGTCGGGAAAGTCGCCGGCCGGCGCGAGCGCCTCGCAGGCGATCGCGGCGAGCTCGCCGGCGAGGTCGAGGTCGGCGTCGCGGGCGTCGAGGCACAGGCAGGTCGAGCCGTCGGCGGGCGCGTGGGCGATGTAGCGCGCGAGCGCGCCGAGCCAGGTCTCCGGCCGGGGCCAGTCGGGCGCCAGCCAGAGCCGCAGGCCGGCGTCGGTGCGCAGCGGCGCGAGCTCGGCGAGGCCGTCGACGGCGGCGACGAGCGCGTCGCGATCCAGGCCGCCGGGCACGAGCGCGGCGCGCGGCGCGACGCGCTCGAGGACCCAGCCGGCGCGAAAGCTCTCGCCGAACGTCGCGTCGCGCAGCAGCGCGGCCCACTCGCGGCCGTGGCGGCGGAAGGACTCGGCCGCGGCGCCCGCCGTCGCGGGATCGCAGTCGGCGAGGACGATCATCGTGCAGAGCAGCTCGTTGGGCATCGACAGCGCGGTCGCGCGGTAGCCGGGCAGGCCGGCGATGAGGCGCTGCAGGTCCGCCGGCGCCGGCAGCCCGCACTCGCCGTGCTCGACGAGCCAGCCGGGCAGCGGCTCGCCGAGCCGCGCGCGCAGGAGGTCGTCGAGCGGCTGGGCTGCGTCGCTCGGGCACGCGAGCACGACACGGCGCGCGGCGACGCGCGCGAGCTCGGCGAGCAACGGGGCGCGCTGCACCGGCGGCACGTGCTCGAGCACGTCGAGGCACAGGACGGTGTCGAACGTCCCGTCGGGGAACGGCAGCAGCGGGCCGGGCTCCAGGACGACGGGCACCATCGACGGCGCGGGCTCGCCCGGGAACGCGACGTCGGCGCCGACGAACGGGACGTCGGGCGCGAGGCACGCGAGGCCGTGCGGGCCGCAGCCGACGTCGAGGATCGAGCCCGCGTCGTCGAGCACCGCCGCTGCGGCGGGCACGTAGCGCGTCAGCCAGTTCAACATGTGGCGGCCCGCGCGACGGCGGCGATGCGGTCCACCTCGTCGTCGGTGAGGTGGTTGGCGAGCGGCAGCGAGATCGAGCGCCCGGCAAGCGCGTCGGTGACCTCCAGCGACGACGCGCGCTCGGCAGAGGCGAAGGCGGGGTGGCGGTGCAGCGGCGGGTCGTGCAGCGTGCGCGCGTCGACGTGGCCGGCGGCGGCGGCCGCGAGCACCCGCTCGCGTGCGGGCAGGTCGGGGGCGAGCGCCTGGAAGTACTGCCACGGCGAGCCGATCGCGCCGCGCTGGTAGCTCAGGCCGGCGCCCTCGGCGGCCGTGCGGATGCGCCCCGCCAGCCG
Organism: uncultured Actinomycetes bacterium; assembly: GCA_963797025.1. GTDB lineage: Bacteria > Actinomycetota > Thermoleophilia > Solirubrobacterales > Solirubrobacteraceae > CADCVQ01. Next base: position 1,025,086 of record CAWCNU010000004.1, on the reverse strand, counting down.
GCGGCGGTCGGCGAGGACCTCGTCGAACGTGTCGAGGACGGCGAGGCCGGTCGCCGCGTGCAGCTCGGAGAGCTTGCCGTTGAAGCCCGCGACGGTGCTCGTGCGCGACGACGACTCGATGCCGAAGTTCACGATCCGGCCGATGCGGGCGGCGACGTCGGGATCGGGCGTCGTGACCGCCCCGCCCTCGCCGATCGCGAAGACCTTCGTCGCGTGGAAGGAGAAGACCTCCGTGTCGCCCTGCGCGCCGAGCGCGAGGCCGTCCTCGTCGAGCGCGCCGAAGCCGGGCGCGGAGTCGACGAGCAGCGGGACCGCGTGGCGCATCGCGACCTCGCGCCAGCCCTCCCGCAGCGAGGTCACCGGCGCGCTGCCGAACGGCGCGCACGCGAGGATGCCGGCGACGCGGCCGGGGCGCACGCGCAGCGCGGAGTCCAGGCTCTCGGGATCGAGGCCGAAGCCGTGGCGCTCGACGTCGACGAACAGCGGCTCGAAGCCGGCCCAGGCGATCGCGCCGGCGGTCGCCGTGAAGGTGTAGGACGGGCAGGCGACGAGCCGGCGGCGGCCGGTCGGCTCGCCGCAGAGCGCGCGCAGCGCGGCCATGAGCCCGGCCGTCGCGCTGGCGACCGGGACGCAGAGCGCGCGGTGGGCGAGGCGCTGCTCGATGCGCGTGGCGAGCTCGCGCGCGCAGGGGCCGCCGTTGGCGAAGTACGACGCCTCGACGGAGCGCGCGAAGTGGGCCATGATCGCCGCGGCCGGCGGCAGCTCCGGGCGCTGGAAGGGCACGCGGTCGCGGGCCATCGCGGCGCTGCCGCGGCGCACGCGCCGCTCCTGCGGCTGTGAAGAGGAACGGAGGGACGCACTCATCAGCTGCCCCGCGTCATCGGCGCGGCGCCGCGAGACTTGAGATCCGCCGCGCTCAAGAACCGCGCGCCCCAGCCGACCACGGGTGCGTGTCCGCCGCCCCGCTCGCCGTGGTCCCGATCTACCTGCGCACAGCCGAGGATCTCGACGTCCTCCTGCGCTGCCTCGTCTCGCTCGTGCAGACCGCCCCGCAGGCCGACGTGCTCGTCGTCGACGACTGCAGCCCGGTTGCAGAGCTCGTGGACCTGCTCGCGACGACGGCCGGCGAGGTCGGCTTCGAGCTCGTGCGCCGGCCGGTCAACGGCGGCTTCGCGACGACGGTCAACGTCGGGCTGCGCCGCGCGCTGCGGGAGGGCCGCGACGCCGTCCTCGTCAACGCCGACATCGAGTTCCACGCGCCGGCCTGGCTCGAGGCGATGCTCGCGCGCACCGGGACCGACGGCACGCCGGCAGCCGTCGTCGGCGCGCGGCTGCTGTACCCCAACGGCCTGCTCCAGCACGCCGGGATCTACTTCTCGCTCCTGCACCGGGGCTTCGCGCACCGCTTCAACCTCGGCCCCGGCGACCTGCCCGAGGCGCTCGTCCCCTGCCGCTGCCCGGTGACCGGCGCGCTGCAGCTCATCCGCCACGACTGCCTCGCCGGCGTCGGCCTCTACGACGAGGCGTTCCACATGGGCTGGGAGGACGTCGACTACTGCCTGCGCGTCTTCTCCGCGGGCCGCGACGTCGTCTACGAGCCCGCCGCCTGCGCGACCCACGCCGAGTCGCTGTTTCGCTCGCGCACCGCCAGGGGCCAGGAGGACTGGGAGCGCCGCTCGCTCGAGGTCCTGCTCGCCAAGCACGGCGGCGCCGACCTGTCCGCCTTCGTCCCGGCCTACTCGTGAACGTCCTCTTCGTCGGCATCGGGACGTCCGCCCCGTGCTGGTATCGCTGTGCGCTGCCCGCCCGCGCGCTCGGCGCCGACTGGATCGGCATCGGCGGCGACGCCTCCGCGCTGAGGATCCGCACCGGTGAGTTCAGCCGCCCGATCGAGGGCATCGACGATCTCGCGAGCTACGAGTGCGTCGTCCTGCAGCAGCCGCGCGGCGGCGCCTGGCCGGCGACGATCGCCGAGCTGCAGCGGCGCGGGACCCGCGTGCTCTTCGAGATCGACGACGACGTCCACGGCGCCGCGAAGGCCGCCCACCACGGGACCGCCAAGCAGTTCACGAAGCCCATGCTGCGCGCGCTCGAGCTCGCCATGAGCGCCTGCGACGGGATCATCTGCTCGACGGAGCACCTCGTCACGCGCTACCGCCGCTTCAACCCCGACACCTGGGTCTGCCAGAACGGCGTCGACCTCGGCCGCTACGCGCTCACCCGCCCCCCGCGCGACACGGTGACGATCGGCTGGGCCGGCGGCACCGGCCACCGCCCGGCGATCGTGCCGTGGCTGCGCGAGCTGCTCGTCGTGCTCGAGCAGCGCCCGGCGGCGCGCTTCATGAGCGTCGGCGCGGAGGACTTCGCCTCGGCGCTCGCCGAGCGCTTCGGCCCGGATCGCTGCGTCGGGCTGCCGTGGGGCCCGATCGAGACCTATCCCGCGGCGATGAGCTCGTTCGACATCGCGCTCGCGCCGGCGACGGGCTCGGCGTTCTTCCGCGGCAAGAGCGACCTGCGCTGGCTCGAGGCGTCCGCGCTCGGCATCCCGACGGTCGCCGACCCGACGCTGTATCCGGCGATCGAGCACGGCGTCACCGGGCTGCACGCGGCGACGCCGACCGCGGCGCGCGAGGCGATCCTGACGCTCGTCGACGACGCCGGCCTGCGCGCGCGCATGGGCGCCGCCGCCCGCGACCACGTCCGCGCGCGACGCTGCATCGACGCGGTCGCGCCGCAGTGGGCGCTCGCGCTGCAAGAGGTGCAGGCGCCGGCGCGTCGCGCTGCGTAGCCGGCGCTTGCTCGAGGCGCTCGGGCGGCTCGGGCGAGCGATCGTGTCGAACGAGGGGTCCTATGGGCACCTCAGTCGACACGACCGCACGACAGCTCGAAGGGATCGCCCGGGCGATCCGGCGCTCCTCCCTCCAAGCTGCTGGAAGCGCCGGCACCCCGACGAGCGCCGCGAAGGAGCTACATCGCGGCCGCCGACGGCGAGGGAGCTACGTCGCGGCCGCCGAAGGCGCGCCGCGCCCCGACGTCAACCGCCGCAGCGCGCGCACGCCGCCCTTGCGGCGCGCGACCGGCCCGTCGAGCGCGGCGATCGCGCCGCGGGCGGCGGCGTCGAGCGACGCGAGCTCGCCGCGCAGCGGGCTGCGCGGGTTCAGCAGCACCGAGCCCACGGCGTCGAGGAAGCGCAGCTCCGCCTGGATCGCGCGCTGCAGCCGCTCGCCGCCCGCCGCGCCGTAGACCGGGCGCGCGAGCGCGTTGAGCTCGGCGATCGCCTCGCGCGTCCTGGCGCGGGCGAGCGCGACACCGCCCGAGCCCTCCAAGCGCACGAGCCGCGTCCGCACCCCCTGGTCGATGTCGACGACGCGCGCGTCGATGTAGTGCGCGTCGGTGGCGGTGAGCGGGAGCTTCGTCTTGCCGGCCATGACGATCGAGGTCACGGCGAGGAACAGCAGCGCCAGCGCGCCGATGACGGTGATCCGCGCGACGACGACCGGGCGCGGCGCGGACAGGCGCGGACGGAGGCTCGCGGCGGCGGGGGCGCTGAGGCGGGAGAGCAGCATCGCGTGACGGGAATGCCCACTGGCGACCCGCCGCAAGCACGACCGTGGCGCGTTGGCGTGCTCAGCCTGCCAGCGCCCGGCGGATCCGCTTCGCCGAGACCTGCCCGCGGACGCCCAGACCCTGGGCGAACTGGCTCACGCGCAGCTCCTGCAGCATCCACCGCACCTCGCCCGGCGCCGAGGGCGCGGCGCGCACCTCGGCCTCGAGCTCGGCGATCGCGCGCAGCTTGTCGCGGTCCTGCGCGACCGCGTCGGGCAGGCGGTCCACCCGCTGCGCCGCGCCGCGCAGGTAGCGCGCGACGTCCGCGAGGCGCCCGGCGCCCGCGGCGGTGACGAAGCCGGGATAGACGAGGCCGCCGAGCTGCGCGGCGACGTCGAGGCGCGCGGGCTGCAGCGGCGGGTCGGCCGGCAGCGCGTCGAGGCGCAGCCGCAGGTCGCGCGCGGCGTCGAGGATCTCCACGACCTGCGCGGTGATCGAGGCGGCCCTCGCCGGCAGCCCGGCGGCGACGTGCGAGCGCAGCGCCCGGAAGCCGGCCTCGTCCCACGCCGGCCCGCCGGCCTCCTCGACGAGCGCGTCGAGCGCGGCGTTCAGGACGTCGTCGAGCACGCCGTCGTGCGGCGCGCCGGCGAGCGTCAGCGCGGCCGCGGTCCCGAGGCCGCGCTGGACCGCGCGCAGCGGGCTCGGCACGCCGAGCGCGAGCAGCCGCCGCGTGCCGGCGCGCATCGCGAGCTGCTGGGCGGCCGGTGTCTCGAGCACGCGAACACCGGCCGTCTCGCCCTCGTCGACGAGCGCGGGATACGCCTGGACCGCCCCGCCGCTGCCGGGCAGCGCGACGGTCCGCGGCAGCTCCCCGATCGTCCAGTCGCGCAGACCGCTGCGCTCGAGCGACGCCGTCTGCGCCGCGAGCGCGGCGCGCAGGCGCGGGCGCACCCGCGCGCGAAGCTCGTCGAGGTCCGCGCCCGCGGCGACGAGCGCACCGCGCTCGTCCTGCACGCAGAAGCGCATCCGCAGGTGCGCCGGCAGCCGGTCGAGGTCCCACGCATCGTCGGGCACGCGCACGCCGCGCAGGCGCTCGAGCTCGCGCGCGACGGCGTCGCGCAGCAATCCGCGCCGCGGCCGCAGGTGCGCGACGACCTCCGCCGCGACGTCCGGGATCGGCACGAGCGGCCGGCGCAGGTCCTTCGGCAGCGAGCGGATGAGCGCCGTGACGAGCTCGGTCCGCAGGCCCGGCACGAGCCAGTCGAAGCCCTCCTGGCGCAGGCTCGCCAGCGCGGCGAGCGGGACGTGGACGGTGATGCCGTCGTCCTCGCCGCCGGGCTCGAAGCGGTAGGTCAGCGCCAGCGTCAGCTCGCCCTGGCGCCAGGAGTCCGGCAGCGCGGCGGCGTCGAGCAGGTCCGCCCGCGCGCCGGCGAGTGCGTGCTCGCGGGTGAACGTCAGCAGCTGCGGGTCGCGGCGGCGCTCCTGCTTCCACCAGCGGTCGAAGTGCGCCGCGGACACGACGGCGTCCGGCACCCGCGCGTCGTAGAAGGCGAACATCTCCTCCTCGCCGGGGACGAGGTCGCGGCGGCGGACGCGGTGCTCGAGCGCCTCGAGCTCCTCGAAGATGCGGCGGTTGTCGTCGAGGAAGCGGTGCTGCGTCGTCCAGTCGCCCTCGACGAGCGCGTGGCGGATGAAGAGCTCGCGCGAGACCACCGCGTCGATCGGCCCGTAGCCGACCCGCCGCGCGGCGACGACGGGCAACCCGTAGAGCGTCGCGCGCTCGGTCGCCACGACGCAGCCGCGCTTGCGGTCCCAGCGCGGCTCGGAGTACGTGCGCGTGAGGAGGTGCTCGGCCAGCGGCTCGATCCAGGACGGCTGGACCTGCGCGGCCACCCGCCCCCACAGCCGCGAGGTCTCGACGAGCTCGGCGACGACGACCCACGCCGGCTGGCGCTTGGCCAGCGACGATCCGGGCTGGATCTGAAAGCGCGCGCCGCGCGCGCCGAGGTACTCGCGCCGGCCGGAGTCGCGCAGGCCGACGTGCGACAGCAGCCCGGCGAGCAGCGCGACGTGGACGTGCTGCGGGTCGGCGGCCTGGGGGTTGATCGTCACGCCGACCGAGCGCGCCGCGCGGCGCAGCTGGCCGACGAGGTCCTGCCACTCGCGCACGCGCAGGTAGTGCAGGTACTCCGCGCGGCAGAGGCGGCGGAAGGCGCTGCCCGACAGCTCGCGCTGGCGCTCGCGCAGGTGGCGCCAGAGATTGAGGTACGCCAGGAAGTCCGAGCGCTCGTCGGCGAAGCGGGCATGCTGCTCGTCGGCCGCGGCGCGCTCCTCGAGCGGGCGCACGCGCGGGTCCTGGATCGACAGCGCGGCCGCGATGACGATGACCTCGTCGCCACAGCACAGCCGGTCGGCCTCGAGCACCATCCGGCCGAGCCGCGGGTCGACGGGCAGCTGGGCGAGCCGGCGCCCGAGCGGCGTCAGGCGCTCCCGGGCGCTGGTGGCGCCGGCGGCTCCCGTCAGCGCGCCGAGCTCGTGCAGGAGGTTCATGCCGTCGCGGATCTGGCGGCGGTCGGGCGGGTCGAGGAAGCCGAAGTCCTCGACCTCGCCGAGTCCGAGCGACGCCATCTGGAGGATCACCGACGCGAGGTTCGTGCGCAGGATCTCGGGATCGGTGTAGGCCGGCCGCGCGGCGAAGTCCTCCTCGTCGTAGAGGCGGATGCAGATGCCGTCCGAGGTCCGCCCGCAGCGGCCCTTGCGCTGGTCGGCGGAAGCCTGCGAGATCGGCTCGATCGGCAGCCGCTGGACCTTCAGGCGCGCGCTGTAGCGGCTGATCCGCGCGGTGCCGGGATCGACGACCGAGCCGATCCCCGGGACCGTCAGCGACGTCTCGGCGACGTTCGTGGCCAGCACGACGCGCCGCTCCTCGTGGGGCTCGAAGACGCGCTGCTGCTCGGTCGGCGACAGCCGCGCGTAGAGCGGCAGGACGGCGACGCCCGCGGGCAGGCGGCCGGTCAGCGCCTCGGCGGCGTCGCGGATCTCGCGCTCGCCGCTGAGGAAGACGAGGACGTCGCCGGGACCGTCGCGCAGGAGCTCCTCGACGGCGTCGCCGATCGCGTCGACCGGGTCGCCCTCCTCGGCGACCGGGTGGTGGCGCAGCTGCACGGGATACGTGCGCCCGGAGACCTCGACGATCGGCGCGTCGCCGAAATGGCGGCTGAAGCGCCCGGGCTCGATCGTCGCGCTCGTGATGATGAGCTTGAGGTCCGGTCGCTGCGGGAGCAGCCCGCGGAGGTAGCCGAGCAGGAAGTCGATGTTGAGGCTGCGCTCGTGCGCCTCGTCGACGATGATGGTGTCGTAGCGGCGCAGCAGGCGGTCGTGCTGGATCTCGGCGAGCAGCAGGCCGTCGGTCATGAGGCGCACGAGCGTGTCCTCGCGCGAGCGATCGTCGAAGCGCACCGCGTAGCCGACGGCCTCGCCGATCTCGACGCAGAGCTCCGAGGCGATGCGCTCGGCGACCGTGCGCGCCGCCAGGCGCCGTGGCTGCGTGTGGGCGATCGATCCGAGGACGCCGCGACCGAGCTCCAGGCACATCTTCGGGATCTGCGTCGTCTTGCCCGAGCCCGTCTCGCCGGCGACGACGACGACCTGGTTGGCGGCGATGGCGGCCATGAGGTCGTCGCGGCGCGCGCTGACGGGAAGCTGCGGCGGATAGCTCACGGCGGGCACGGCGGCGCGCCGGCGCGCGACGCGCCCCTCGGCCTTCGCGATCTCGCCCTCGACGCGCGTGAGCGCCTCGCCGCCCTCGCGGCAGGCGCGCTCCAGCCGCCGCCGGAGGCGGTGGGCGTCATGGATCGTGAGCTCGCGCAGGCGCTCGCGCAGCTCGGCGATCCGGGGATCGGTGCTGTTCACGGTCGCCATGCGCCTGCGAGCATAGGGCCGGTGCGCATCGACAAGTGGCTCTGGGCGTCGCGGCTCGTCAAGACGCGGTCGCTCGCGGCCGACGCCGTGAAGGGCGGCCGCGTGCAGGTCAACGGCCAGCGGGCGAAGCCCAGCAAGGAGGTCGGGCCCGGCGACGAGATCGAGGTCACGATCGGCCAGGTGCGCCGCACGGTCGTCATCCGCGGGCTGGCCGAGCAGCGCCGGCCGGCCAGGGAGGCCGTGCTGCTCTACGAGGAGACGCCCGCGAGCATCGCGGCGCGCGAGCTCGAGGCCGAGCGCCGCCGGCTCGCCTCGCCGCCGCCCGGCGCCGACCTCGGCGCCCGGCCGACGAAGCGCGACCGGCGCCGCCTGGATGCCTCGCGCGGGCGGCGCGGGTGAGCCCCGCGGGGCTCAGGCCCTCGCGTGCCAGCCGCGGCCGTCCTTGACGACGAGGTTCTCCTCGACGAGGGCCGGCAGCACGCGATAGAGGTAGTTCTGCTTGATGCCCATCTCCTTGGCGAGGTCGGCGATCGTGATCCCGGGGTTCGCGCGGACGAGCCCCAGCGCCTCCTTGCCGCGCGTCCCGCTGCCCTTCGGGCGGCCGCGCGGCCTGCCGGTCTTCGACGGCGCGGCCGCGACGCGGCGCGTCGTCGCGCGCTGGGCGGGTCGCCTGGCGGCGGGCGCCGTCGGGGGGAGGCCGTCGAGCGCGGCCACCGCCGCCTCGAGGCGCTCGTATTCGGCCACATGCGGCCGCAGCTCCTTTATGCGGGCCGCGATCTCACTGCGCTTCTCGTCGAGAAAGTCTGTCATCGAACCCTCATGGTCGGCCTGATACCCCCGATAGGGAACGTATCACCGAAAAGTTTGCGCGGTCGCGGTCGCGCGGCGCCCTGCAATTTCAGAGAAGTCATGAACGCGAAACGGGCGGCCCCGAAGGGCCGCCCGTCGCTGGAGTCACGGTTTGTGCGGTGACCGTGGACTACCGCAGCAGCGAGAGCACCGACTGCGGCGCCTGGTTGGCCTGCGCGAGCATGCTCACGCCGGCCTGCTGCAGGATCTGGGACTTCGTGAACTTCACCATCTCCTCGGCCATGTCCACGTCGCGGATGCGGCTCTCGGCGGAGATGAGGTTCTCCTGGTAGGAGGAGAGGTTGGCGAGGCGGTGGTCGAGGCGGTTCTGCACCGAGCCGAAGTCCGCGCGCTTGGTGGAGACCTCCTGGATCGCCGTGTCGATGTCCGACAGCGACAGTGCGACGAAGCCGGCGTCGGACGCCGTCGTCGCGCTCGCGACGACCTCGGCCATGCCGGTGCCGGCGACGAGGTCGCTCGTCGTGATCGTGATCGACTCGCTGTCGTTGGCGCCGACCTGCAGGGCCACCGACCCGGTCGCGTTCAGCAGCGCGGTGCCGTTGAACTTCGTGTTCGTGCGGATGTCGCCGATCTCCGTCGCGAGCTGGGCGACCTCCGCCCGGATCGCCGTCTTGTCGGTCGAGTTCAGCGTGTCGTTGCCGTACTGGACGCGCAGCTCGCGAACGCGCTGGAGCATCGAGTGGACCTCGTTGAGGGCACCCTCTCCCGTCTGGACGAGCGAGACGCCGTCCTGCGCGTTGCGCTGCGCCTGGGCGAGACCCGTGATCTGGCCGCGCATCTTCTCGCTGATCGCGAGGCCGGCGGCGTCGTCGGAGGCGCGGTTGATCCGGTAGCCCGAGCTCAGGCGCTCCATCGACTTCGCCATCTTGTCCGAGCTGGAGACCAGGACCCGGTGGGTGTTGAAGGCTTCGACGTTGTTGTTGATGCGGAGGGACATGCGTTCATCTCCTTGATGACGTGGGGTTTATGTCGTCCCGAGGCGACTCCATGTCGCCTGCGATGTGGTGTTCGGCGCCCGCGCGCCGAACTTGAGGAGGTTTTTTTCGTCAGCCCTCGGGCGCGGACGCGGCGGCCGCGGCGACGACCTCCGCGTAGCGCGCCCGGACCTCGGCGATGACGAGCTGGCGCGCGACCGCGACGGCGATCGCCCACAGCGCGAGGTAGCCGCAGACGCCGCCGGCGAGGCCGCGCAGCAGCGCGTCCTCGAGCGGGATGTGCGCGCCGAGCGCGAGGTAGGTCCCGAGCAGGAGGCCGAGCAGGCCGCCCCAGCCCTTCGCTCGGCGCACGGCTGCGGCGCTGCGCGGGTGCGCGGCGATGCTGATGGCGGGGGCGTCGCCGCCGGCCTGCGGCGCATCCTTGTCCTTGCGCCGTGCCATCACATCCGCCCGTCGCGACGCTCGAGGCGCTGGCGGTCGAAGACGAAGCGGATGATGCGCTCGCGGTCGGCCTCCTGGATCTGCTCGAACTGGACGGCGCGGAACTCGTTGTCGTGCTCGCGCACGACGCGTCCGACGATCTGAAGTGGCGGCTCGTACGGCGCGAGCTGCAGCGAGAGGCGGACCTCCTCGCCGGGCTCCATCGCCGACAGCCGGGAGACGACGGCGCCGCAGGCGCTGATGTTCACGATCGCCGCGGGGATCTCCTCGCCGGTCGCCGCCGGCGTCACGACGACCTCGATGAGCGCGTCCACGCGCGCGAACGACCGCCGCTGGATGAGCTGCTCCCCGCCGGTGAGGCCGAGCTCGAGGACCTCCCCGGAGGGGACCTCGACGAGCTGTGCGTCGATGTGCAGCAGGCCGCGCTTCGTCGTGATGTCGATGCCGACCTCGGCGCCGACCTTGCCGTCGAGGGGGCGCAGCGGGCGGGCGAGCAGCATCGCGGTCGCACGGCCCGGCGTCATGTCGACGACGGCCGGGAACGTCCCGATCTCGGGGAGCGTGACCTTCGCGTGCCGTCCGCGCCCGGGCGTCATGGCAGGACGCGCGCGGCGAGCGCCGCGGGGTCGGCGGGAACGAGGCCGTCGGTGTCGCTGCAGAAGGAGATGGCCAGGCCGCGGGCGATCGCCTCGTCGAGCACCGGGCCCGCGTGGTCGACCTCGTCGAGGTGCGTCAGCACGATCGCGGCCGGCTTCAGCGGCGCGAGGCCGTCGAGCAGGCGGCGGACGGCGCCGCCGCTGAGCGTCGCGGGCACCGCGACGTGAACCTCGACGGTGCCGAGCCGGCGCAGCTGGCGGGCGAGCGCGCGGACCTCGACGGCCGCCGCCGGGGAGACGGCGGGCGTGTCGACGATCGTCACCCCGCGCCCGCCGCCGCCGAGCGCGGTGACCGGGCCGTCGGAGAGGTCGAGCAGGCGCGTGTCGAGGTCGCTGGATGCCTCGTAGGCGCTGGCCAGGCGGGTGGCGCACAGCGACTTGCCGGAACCGCCCGCGCCGACGACGGCGATCGCGCGGCCGCCCGGCAGCGGTGCGGCGGCGAGCGGGACCCGTGCGGCGAGCGTCGCGCGCACGAGGTGCTTCAGGGGGCGCCTGGGGGCGAACGGCACGGCGTGGGACACCGTCGCGCGGACGATCTCGGCGGCGAGCGCGGGGCGCAGGCCGGCGGCGTTCAGCGCGTCACGGTGGGTGGCGGCGGCGCGGCTGGGCTCCTCGACGGGCTCCTCGTAGCGCTCGATCTCCGTCGCGGCGACCGCGGGCTCGGTGGCGGCCTGCGCCGCCTCGAGCTGGTCGGCGAACGGCGCGGCGACGCGCAGGATCTCCCGGATCGCGGGCGCCGGGGGCTCGGGCTCGTCGTCGCCGGCGACTCGGGCCGGCTCGGCGGGCTCCTCGTCGTAGCGGTTCACGCGCGGGGCGGCGGGACGCGCGACGACCTCCACGCAGCGCTTCTGGAAGAAGCCGCCGATGCCGCCGTCGAGGCCGTCGCGCTGGCGCAGGACGATCGCGTCGGCGCCGAGCTCCTCCCTGATCTTCGGCAGCAGCTCGTCGAGGTCGCGGCCGCGGTACGTCCGCGGCTCGATGTCCAGGGGCACGCTGTGCCCGTTGCGCTCGAGGACGTTACGCATCGACGACTCCAATCGTCTCGACCCGGATCCCGGGCACGATCTCGTTGTAGGAACAGACGGCGAGCTGCGGGAGGCTCTGCTCGCACAGCCGGCGAAGGTGGCGGCGCACGCGCGCCGAGCACAGCAGGACCGGCCGGCGGCCGCGTGCCATCGCGGAATCCTGCTGCCCGGCGAGCGCGCGCACGAGCGCCCGCGCGCGCACGGGCTCCATCGCGAGGTACTCGCCGTCCGTGGTCACGGTGATGGCATCGGCAATTTCCTGCTCGACTTGAGGGTCCAGCGCGATCGCGCGCAGCGTGGCCTCCGCGTCGACGTGCGGTGCGGTGATCGCGCGGCCGAGCGCCTGGCGCGCGTACTCGGCGAGCAGGCCGGGGTCGCGGGTGACCCGCGCCTTGTCGCCGATCGCCTCGACGATCGCGCCGAGATCGCGGATCGAGACCCCCTCGCGGAGGAGCCCCTGCAGGACGCGCTGGACCTCGCCGACGCTCAGCAGGTCGGGCACGACCTCCTCGACGACCGCCGCGTTGTGCTCCTTCAGGCGATCCAGGAGCTGGCGCGTCTCCTGGCGCGTGAGCAGCTCGGCGGCCTGCTGGCGGATCGTCTCGGTGAGGTGCGTGACGATGACCGACTCGCCGTCGACGACCGTGTGGCCGAGCGCCTCGGCCTCGGCCGCCTGATCGTCGGAGATCCAGACCGCGGGCAGCCCGAATGCCGGCTCGACCGTGGGCAGGCCGGACAGCTCGCCGACCGCGTCGCCGGGATCCATCGCGAGGCGGTGGCCGGGCATGAGCCGCGAGCGCGCGACCTCCGAGCCGCGGACCTTGATGACGTACTCGTGCGAGTCCAGCGCGATGTCGTCGTGGATGCGGACCGGCGAGATGACCATGCCGAGCTCGCCGGCGATCTGGCGGCGCACGACGCCGACGCGCGCCAGCAGCGAGCCGCCGGCGGCGCTGTCGGCGAGCGGCACGAGGCCGAAGCCGATCGCGAGCTCCAGCGGGTCGATCGCCAGCGCGCCGACCGCCGCGTCGCTCGGCGAGGGCAGCTGCGGCCGCGGCGTGTCGCGCTCGAGCTGGGCCGCGAGCGCCGCCTCGGCGCGCGTCGGGCGACCCTTGAGCATGTGGGCGACGAAGAGGAAGCTGCCGCCGACGACGAGGAAGGGGATCTTCGGCAGGCCCGGCACGAGCGCCATGCAGCAGATCGCCGCGCCGGCGACGAGCGGCGCCTTGCGCTGGTCGAGGATCTGTCCGGCGATGTCGTTGCCGAGGTCCTTCTCGGAGGCCGAGCGCGTGACGATGATGCCGGTCGCGACCGAGACGAGCAGCGCCGGGATCTGCGCCGCGAGGCCGTCGCCGACGGTCAGCAGCGAGAAGTGGGCGGCCGCGTCGGAGAACGGCATCCCCTGCTGCATGACGCCGACGATGATCCCGCCGACGAGGTTGATGAGGACGATGAGGACGGCCGCGATCGCGTCGCCCTTGACGAACTTCGAGGCGCCGTCCATCGCGCCGTAGAAGTCGGCCTCGCGGGCGATCTCGTCGCGGCGGCGGCGCGCCTCGTCCTCGGTGATCTGGCCGGAGTTCAGATCGGCGTCGATCGCCATCTGCTTGCCGGGCATCGCGTCGAGCGTGAAGCGCGCGCCGACCTCCGCCACGCGCCCGGCGCCGTTGGTCACGACGACGAACTGGATGACGATGAGGACGAGGAAGATGATGAGGCCGACGACGACGTTGCCGCCGACGACGAAGTCGCCGAAGGCCTTGATGACGTGCCCGGCGTCGCCCTCGAGCAGGATGAGGCGCGTCACGGAGATGTTGATCGCGAGGCGGAAGAGCGTCGTGAGCAGCAGCAGCGTCGGGAACGCGCTGAAGTCCAGCGCCTTCTGGACGTACATCGTCGTCACGACGATCGCGAGCGCCGCCGAGATGTTCAGCGTGATCGCGATGTCGAGCAGGAACGGCGGCAGCGGGACGACGAGCATCGCGATGATGAGCACGACGCCGCCGGCGGCGAGCAGGTCGGTGTGACGGGTGAGGCGCTTGATGAAGGGGCTGTCGAGGTTCATCGGGCCATCGCCTCCGCTCTGCGTCCGGCGGTCCGGTAGACGAAGGCGAGCAGCTGGGCGACCGCGCCGAAGAGCTCCTCGGGAATCTGGCTGCCGCACTCGACGCTCGCGTGCAGGGCCCGCGCCAGCGGCGGGTCCTCGATGACCGGCACGCCGTGCTCGGCCGCGATCGCGCGGATGCGCGCCGCGACGATGTCCTGGCCCTTGGCGACGACGACCGGCGCCGGCGCGTCGCGGCCGTAGCGCAGCGCGACGGCGAAGTGGGTCGGGTTCGTCACGACGACGTCGGCGCCCGGGATCGCGGCCATCATGCGCGCGCGGGCGACCTGCATCTGGCGGCGGCGGATCGCGCCGCGGACCTCCGGGGAGACGGTCTGCTGCTTGAACTCCTGCTTGACCTCCTCCTTGTCCATCTTCATCTGCTTCTCGAAGCGGTGGCGCTGCCAGGCGAAGTCGGCCGCGGCGATGACGAGGTAGCCGATCGCGGCGCGCTGGGCGATCGTCAGGATCGTCGTCGCGCCGCGGCGCAGCAGCTCGTCGGGCGAGAGGCCGACGAGCGCGCCGAGCTCGTCGAGCTGCGGAAAGAGCGCGAGCGCCGCGACGCCGCCGACGACCGCGAACTTCACGACGGTCTTGCAGGACTCGAAGATGAAGTGGACGCCGAACATGTTCTTCGCGCCCTTGAAGAAGTCGAGCTTCTTGAAGTCCGGCTTCAGCGCCCCGGCGCTGGGCTTCCAGCCGACCTGCAGGACGCCGGTGAGGACGCCGGCGACCATGCAGACGAGCGCGATCGGCGCGGCCGCGAGCGCGGCGTCGGTCATCGAGGTGACGAGGATCCGCGACAGGCCGCCGTGGTCGACGGCGTCGGGCGTGGCGATGAGCGAGAGGCTGCGCAGCATCGCGTCGCGCATGTGGCCCCAGCTCGCCGGCCCGAGGGCGCTGAGCGCGAGCAGCGACGCGAGCAGGACGATCGCGCCGGTGAGGTCCTGGCTCTTGGCGACCTGGCCCTTGCGCCGCGCCTCCTGCTTCTTCTTCGGTGTCGCCTTCTCGGTCTTGTCGCCGCCGCTCGCCATCGCTCGCTACCCCGTGACCTGGATCGATTCGAGGGCCGTGGACACCGAGCGCTGCAGCTCGTCGGCCATCCAGCCGGCGGCGAACGGCAGCGAGACGCCGATCATGAGCAGCCCGACGGCGACCTTCGCGGGGAAGCCGACGGCGAAGACGTTGAGCTGCGGGACGACGCGCGAGACGATGCCGAACGCGGCGTCGGTGATGACGATCGCCAGGACGACCGGGGCGGCGAGCTCGAGCGCGGAGAGGAAGACCGAGACGAAGGCGTGCTGCGCGCCGCCGACGAGCGCCGGCAGCGACGGCGACTCCAGCAGCGGCACGAGCTCGTAGGAGCGCGCGAGGCCCTTGATGATGAGCCCGTCGCCGCCGATGGCGATGAGCACCATGATCCCGACGAGGATGTAGGCCTGCGTGAGGACCGCGCTCTGGTTGCCGGTCACGGGATCGACGAGCGCGCCGTAGGAGAAGCCGATGAGCGTGTCGAGAAAGGAGCCGGCGGTCGCGACGGCGGCGAACAGCGCGCCGAGGGCGAACGCGTAGGCCAGCCCGACGAGCATCTCCTTGAGCATGAGCTCGACGAAGGCGCCGACCTGCAGCGGGATCTCGCTGTCGCCGAGCGCGATCGGAGCGATGCCGACCGCCAGCGCGACCGCGCACACGCTCTTCGCGCGCCCCGGGATGAGCTTCGAGGAGAACAGCGGGGCGAGCAGGAACAGCGGCCCGATCCGCCCGAGGACGAGCAGGACGCCGGCGACCTGGTTCTGCCCGACCTGCTCGAGCAGCTCGTTGAGCGTCATCGGCCCACCCGCTGCGGGATCGAGCCGTAGAGCTCGGTCGTGAAGGTCTCGAGCTCGCCGAGCATCCACGGCCCCATGACGACGATCACGACGACCATCGCGAGGATCTTCGGGATGAACGACAGCGTCATCTCCTGGATCTGCGTGACGGCCTGAAAGACGCTGACGAGCAGGCCGACGACGAGCGCGGCGAGCAGCAGCGGCAGCGCGAGCTTCAGCGACAGCTCGAGCGTGCGCATCGTGAGGTCGACGACGGTGCCCTGGTCCATGAGGGGCCTAGGCGAAGCTCTGGACGAGCGATCGCGTGACGAGGTTCCAGCCGTCCACGAGGACGAACAGCAGGATCTTGAACGGCAGGGCGATGAAGACCGGAGGCAGCATCACCATGCCCATGGACATGAGCGTCGAGCTCACGACGATGTCGATGACGAGGAACGGCAGGAAGATCAGGAAGCCGATCTGAAACGCCGTCTTGAGCTCTGACAGCGTGAAGGCCGGGATGAGGACGTGGGTCGGGATGTCCTTGCGCGTCTTCGGGCGGTCGATCTTCGCGAGGCCGGCGAAGAGCGCGAGGTCGCTCTCGCGCGTCTGGCGGAACATGAACTCGCGCATCGGGCCCTGCGCGCGGTCGAGCGCCTGGACCTGCGTGATCTTGCCGTCGTTCAGCGGGTCCCAGGCCTGCGTCTTGACGTCCTTGAGCGTCGGCTGCATGACAAAGAGCGTCAGGAAGAACGCGATGCCGACGAGCACCTGGTTGGGCGGCGCGGTCGGCGTGCCGAGGCCCGAGCGGATGAAGCCCAGGACGATGATGATCCGGGTGAAGCCGGTGACGGTGAACAGCAGCGCCGGCAGCAGGGTGATGCCGCCGACGAGCAGGAGGATCTGGACGGCGTTCGTGCCGTCGGTGAGCTCGTTCACCTTCTCACCGTCCAGGAGCGGGCCTTCTCCACGAGCCCGCGCAGGTTCGGGGGCGAGCCCGGGCCGGCGTTCAGTGGGGTGCCCGCGCGGCGGTCGTCGTCATCGCCGCCGTCGTCGCCGCTCTCGTCGAGCAGGCCCAGCGTGCGCGCCTCCTCGACGGTCCACGTTCGCAGCGGCGTCACGCCGTGCTCGGCGCTGCCGACGAGCACGATCTCGCTGCCCGCGCGAACGAGGTGCAGCGAGCGGCCGGGGCCGAGCGCGAGCGTCGAGAGCGGCTGCAGGCCACGGCCGGTGGAGTGGCTCTCGCGGCTGGACTTCACCTGCTTGAGGACCCAGTGCAGGCCGTAGATGACGCCGAGGACGACGGCGAGGCCGACGATCGTCCGGACGATCCCGCCGCCGCTGCCCGTGTGCTCCGCCGCCGGAGCGGGCTCGAGCGACAGCGGCGTGTCCTCGCCGGTGGGCGTCGTGGTGGTCGCGGCGAGGGCGGCCGGCGCGGTCAGAAGCGCGCAGGCCACCGCCGCCACGATGGCGTGGAGGGATCGGCTGCAGGTCATCGAGGGAGACTCCGAGGGAGAGTCGACCCGGTCATCGACCGGGCCGACCCGACCTTGAGGGCGTTTTCCGCGCCCGCTACGCGGCGATGCGGAAGCGGGTGACGAGGACGTCGAGCTCCTCGGCACTGCGGGCGAGCAGCGCCGCCGAGCTGGCGATCTCCTGCGTCGAGGCGGTGGTCTCCTCCGTCGAGGCGGAGACCTCCTGGGTGGCCGCGGAGGCCTGCTCGGCGACCGCTGCGACCTCCGACGTCGCGGTGAGGATCTGCTCGATCCGCGACGTCATGTCGGTGACGTTCGCGCCGATCCGGACGAAGGCGTCGCGCGCCTGCTCGACGACGCGGGTGCTCTCGTCGGTGCGCTTGGCGCCGTCCTGGACGATCTCGACGACGTGGGTCGTCTCGTTCTGGATCTCGCGGATGAGGCTGGCGATCGTCTTCGCCGCCGACTGCGACTCCTCGGCGAGCTTGCGGACCTCCTCGGCGACGACCGCGAAGCCGCGGCCCTGCTCGCCGGCGCGGGCGGCCTCGATGGCCGCGTTGAGCGCCAGGAGGTTCGTCTGGTCGGCGATGCCGGTGATCGTGTCGACGATGCCGCCGATCTTCTCGGAACGCTGCGACAGCGAGCCCATGGCCTCGACGAGCGCCCCCGAGGACTCGCGCACGGCCGAGATGGCGACCGTGGCCTCCTGCGCCGCGGCGACGCCCTGCTCGGCGACGATGCGCGCCTCGCCGGCCGACGCGGCGGTCTCCTCGGTCGAGCGCTTGGCGGCGTCGACCATCTGCACCTGGCGCTCGGCGCCGGACGCGACGTCGCCGACGGCGCGGGCGATCTCGCCGATCGCGTTGCCGGTCTCGTCGGAGGTCAGCGCCACGCGCTGGGAGGCGTCGGACACCGACGCGGACGTCGTCGAGATCTGCTGGATCATCGTCGCGAGCTCGCCGCGCGTCTCGTTGTAGAGGTTCAGGCCG
The DNA here is from genome assembly GCA_963797025.1 of uncultured Actinomycetes bacterium. Classification (GTDB taxonomy): domain Bacteria; phylum Actinomycetota; class Thermoleophilia; order Solirubrobacterales; family Solirubrobacteraceae; genus CADCVQ01. The sequence continues at coordinate 1,007,316 of CAWCNU010000004.1, read as the reverse complement.
CCCTGCGCCTTGAGCAGCATCGAGTTGAAGGTCGTGCCGAGCGAGCCGATCGAGTCGCCGTTGCGCGCCTGGATCGACGTCGTGACCGGATGCGCCTCGATCGTCAGGTCGCCGTTGCGCAGGCCCTCGAGGCCCTCCGCCAGCGAGACGAGGCAGTTGTCGTCGATCGACTTCATCTTCGTGTCGAGGTCGGCGAGCACCGAGTGGTCGCCGAGCGCCGAGCGCATCGTCTCGCGGACGGTGTTGTAGCCGACGAGGCCGGACTGGGCCTTGGCGAGCATGCGGTTGAAGACTTCGGCGAGCGCGTCGACGCTCGGATCTCCGCAGGGCTCCAGCGGCTTCGTCGCGGGCTGCACGTCGACGGTGAGGTCGCCGCGGGTCATCGCGTCGAGGCCGTGGCCGAGGTTCGTGAGGCAATGGGCCTCGAGGGACTCCAGGCGTTCGCGCAGAGCCTCCAGGCCCGCTTGGTGCTGGTCGTCGGTGTCCGGCGTCGTGGTGGCGGCCGTGCGGGCCGTGAACATCTTCACAGGGGGCTCCTTAGTGCGAGGGCCCGCCTGTGATCGGCGCGATTGTCACGAACTGAAGGGGAGGGCGACAGCGCGTGGCGATCTCGCGTCAGCGGAGCAGCGCCGAGCTGAGAGGTGGGCCTCGCGGCCACCCAGGGGCGTCGGGGGTGCCGGACCCAGGATGGCTACGCGTCGAGTCTCGGTGAGCCCCTCGCACATCCGGTCGAGGTGCAGATCCCGGCTGACGCTAGGCTGAGGTCATCTAGAAGATCGGCGGGGCTCTCACCGAGAAGTGCCGTCTATCTGTATGGGAGCCATGCTGTGGCCGATCTGCCGCATCGGCGCAACCAGAGCGCCGCGGACCGCTTGGCCGCCGCCGACGAGCGCGATGCGTCCGCGAGCGCGCGCGACGCCGCGGCCCGGCACGCGCAGGACGAGATGCTCACGATGGGCATCTCGGAGCGCGTCATCCGCGAAGCCGGACGGCCCGGGCGCGAGGCCCGCACCGCCGGATGAACGACAGCCTGCAGGCCGGGCTCGAGGTCGAGGCCGACCCGGAAGCCGTCGTGTCGCGACCGGCGCTGGCTCGGCCGGCCCCGCACGTCAGCGATCCCGTCGCGCTGTTCGCTCACCTCGACGCCAGCGGCCGCTTTCACCGCGACAGCCGTCTCGGGCGCATCTATCACCGCGGGATGATCTCCCTGCGCGAGAACGTCTCCGCCGACAGCCTGCACGTCGTGGTGCACGGCAACCGCGTGAAGGCTCACGTGGACCGGATCTCGCCGCTGGCGGCTGCGTCCGACGGCCCATCCGGATACTCGGCGCGCCAGGCGCTCGCCCACAACCTGGCCGGCGTGACCGAGGACGTCGTGCGACTGCTGCGCGGGCGCCAGGGAGACCACCGCTGCGAGTTGAACTGCGCGTGGACCACCGGCGAGCCGCAGTCGACCTCGACCTCGCCCGGCCTGCCGGACGCCTGCTGCGTGCGGGTGCAGGCGCGCGTCACCGGCTCGCTGGACGAAGGACGGCTGCGCGCGGCTGTCCGCGCCGCAGCCGGCGCGACGAGCGATCCGGCGATGGACGTGCGCATCGACCGGCATCCCGACGGCGACACGCTGACGCTCGAGCTCAGCCATGCCGTGGCCGACGGCATCGGGGCGTTGCGCGTGCTGCGCTGCATCGCCGCCGGCTACGCGGGTGACGCCGACGGCCACGCGCTCGATTTCCTGGCCCTGTCCGATCTGCCGGTCGCCCCCCACTCGGCGCCGGTCCCGGCTCGGGTGCGGTGGCGCAGGAGCGCCGTGCAGTGGCTGCGCGACGCCGTCGCCCGGCCCACGAGCATCGCCTCCGATCGCGCCACGAGGCGCGACGGGCACGGATGGCACCAGGTCTGCGTGCCGGCCGCGCAGTGTGAGCCCTCCGACCGACCGCCGCCGCAGAGCCGGACCGATGTCCTCATCGCCGCACTGCATCTCACCGTCGCGGACTGGAACCTCCGCCACGGCGCGCCGAGCCGGCGCATCAGCGTGCTGTCGCACACCGACCTTCGCCCGGCCGCGTGGCGCGAGGACACGATCGGCAACTTCTCGGTGACCGCGAGGATGTCGACCAGCCGTCGCGAGCGCGCCACGCCCGAGCAGGCGATGTCGGCGATCGGCGCCCAGGCGATCCGCAACCGGAGCACGCGGACGGGGGTCGCGCTCGTCGCCGCGCTCGAGCGCGCGGGCCTGCTGTCGCTCTGGGCCAAGCAGTCGGCGATCGTCCTCGCCCCCCTCACGACGAACGACGACGTCGACAGCTCGATGCTCTGCAATCTCGGCTCCCTGGCCGCGCCGTCGTTCGGCGCGCAGGCCGGCGAGACCGTCGAGCTGTGGTTCTCGGCGCCCGCGCGATCGACGTCGATGCTCTGCGTCGGAGCGGTGACGATCGCCGGCCGCCTGCACCTGACGTTCCGCTACCCGCATGACCTGCTCGACGCCGGTGCTGCCGCGCGCTTCGCCGAGTGCTACCTCGGCCATCTGCGCGCTGTGATCGACGTGGTCCAGCGCGCTGAAGCGCGCTGAGCGCGACACGCTCTGACGGTCTAGCCGCGCCGCGGCTCGCGGTCGGTGTGGGTGCTGCCCACGGCGCGAGGTGGGGCACGGGCGTCAGCCGGTCGGTGCCGGGGCGGCCGAGCAGGTGACCCTGGGCGCCCTGAACTCCGGCACGCCGGGATGAAGTCCACCGGCACGCGCCGCAGGATCTCCAGGCCGGCGTTGCGCGCGCCGACGTCGTCGAGCGCGAGCTTGAGTCCGAGCGCGTGGCGGGCATGAGCGCGAGCTTGTGCAGCCTGACGAGCTCGCGCCCGGCAGCGCGCACGACGCCGCGCACATCCACGAGGGTCACCGAGGTCACATGATCGCGGGCGGCGATATGGCCGCCGATCTCCTCGACCTCGCGCAACGGCGACCGGTCATCGCGGTCCAGGGCCACGCAAGGCCGACAGAACGCCCGCTACCGACCCGTGGTCCTCCGCAGGAGCTGCCGGGTTTCCCGCGGCGCTGGAGCGCGACGGCGCGCCGCTACGCCGCGCTGCCGCGCTCGGCGTGCTCGTGGCTGGCGTCGGCGAGGGCGCCGCCGCCGATCTCGGGTGGCAGCACCGCGCGGGGCGTGCGGGCGAGCACGAGCGCCGCGACGAGGAAGTAGCCCGCGAGCGGGAACGCGCGGCCGGGCGGCGGGGGCCCCATGTGCTCGTCGAGGAGGTCGAGCAGCCAGAGGATGCTCGCGAAGACGTCGGCCTGCGGGTGCTCGTCGCCGACGCCGGCCGCGAGGCGCGCGAGGCCGAGCGACTCCGTCGGCTCGCCGCCGGCGAACACGCGCCCGAACGCGGTCGTGAGGTGCGCGACGACGCGCTCGAGCAGGAGGTCCAGCGGGGGCGGCGGACCGGCCGGCGGGCCGAGATCGAGCGGATCCCGGCCGCTGACGAGGCGCTCGACCTGGCCGCCGAAGACGCCGGCGATCTGCTCGGGGGCGAGGCCGGCCTCCAGCGCGCAGCGCAGGACGTCGATCGCGCTGACGAGCGGGCGGCCGTACGGCGAGTCGCTGGCCCACAGCACCTGGCCGGGCGGGACGAGGCAGAAGCACGAGAGGATGTCCGACGGGTGCCACCACGACGTGTCGATGAAGACGTTGGGGTGCGCCGGCAGCTCGCGCACGAGCCAGGCGAGGTCGGAGATCGCGCAGTGGGCGAGGATGAGCCGGGCGTCGGGGAACTCGCGCGAGTACTTCACGGTGTTCGTGCCGAGCGCGGGGATGCCGCGGCCGGCGTGCACGAGCATCACGGCCTTGCGCTCGTGGGCGAGCGCGACGAGCTCGCGCACGGCCGGCTCGTCCATGCCGAAGCCCTCCGCGCGCGGGTGCAGCTTGATCCCGGCCGATCCGCGGTCCATGCAGCGCCGCGCCTCCTCGACGGCGCCCGGCGCGTGCGGGTTGACGCGCGTCAGCGCGACGAGCCGCCCGCCGGAGGCCGCGGCCTGCTCGAGCACGGCGTCGTTGGCGGCCTCGTAGCCGTCGGGCTCGTGCATCGGGAAGACGAGCCCGCGGGCGTTCGCGCTGCGGAGGTGGGTGAGGAGCTCCTCGGCCGACTGGCGAAACGTGTCCGGGTCGTTCTGGCCGATGTGCGTGTGGGCGTCGAAGAGGGCGGGCCTGCCGGCCTCCTCCATGAGGGCCTGAAACCAGGGGCGCAGGAGCGAGTCGACGTCGACGTTCATGCGGCGAGACCCTACGGAAATCTCAGGGACGGGATCTCAGACGACACCCGATGTTCGCGGCCCCGGGGAGGAGCAGGATCGTCCCATGCTCACCCCCAAGGTCTCCCAGCTCGGCGCCGGCACGGCGCACCCGGTCAAGCCGAAGCGCTGAGCCGGCGCAGCGGCTCACAGGCACAATCCCCTGCGAGACCGTGCTTTCCGACGACGACAGGGCTCACCTCGAAGACGCGATCTACCCGCACGCGCTCGCGGCGGCGGGCGAGGACGACTCGCCGCGCAATCGCGCGATCGCCGAGAGCGACTACTGGCACTTCATCCGGCTCGGCGGCGGGACGGACGCCGAGGCGATCGACACGCTGACGCGCGGTCTTCGCGCGTGCGGGCGTTAGAGCTACATGAGAGTCCGGCGGCGCCGCCGAGGCTCGCTCAGCCGGCGTCGCGCAACGGCGCGACGAGCGGCGACGAGACGATCTCCGTCACGCGCAGCCCGAACTCCTCGTCGACGACGACGACCTCGCCGCGGGCGATCGGGCGGCCGTTGACGAGCAGGTCGACGGGCTCGCCGGCGAGGCGGTTCAGGGACACGATCGAGCCCGGCCCGAGGGCGAGGGTCTCGCCGATGGTCATCCGCGTGCGGCCGATCTCGACGGCGAGTTCGACGGGCACGTCGTGCAGGCGCTGAAGGTCGTCTTGCATGAGGGCTCCTATTGCACTGCGACGTCGGTGAACAGGACGTCCTCGACACGGACGTCGGTGCGCTTGGCGATCGCCTCCATGATGCGGTGCTTGAGCCGCTCACGGCCCTCCCGATCGATGAGGTCCTTGTCGGCGCGATCGGTCAGCGTGTCGGTGACGATGTCGCGCACGAGCGCCTCCTGCGGCAGCGGGCCGAAGCCCTCGGGCGGCTTGGCGGCGTGCTTGTCCTCGGCGGCGTCGGCGATGCTCGTGTCCTCGTGCGAGATGACGAGGCCGACGCCGAGCTTCGCGAAGCGCCCCTCCGAGAGGTTCAGCAGGAACTCCTTCGGCAGGACGTAGACGACGCCGTGGACCTTCGTCTCGGCCACGGCGGCCGGCTTGGAGAGCACGAGCTTGTAGACCCCGCCCAGCACGACGACGAGGACGACGGGGATGACGATCTTGAGCTTGGAGCGCATGGGTTCTGGGTTCTCAGGAGTTCAGGCGGACGAGGACGATCTCGACCCGCCGGTTCCGTGATCGGCCGAAGTCGCTCGAATTGGAGGCGATCGGCCGCTCGGCTGCGACGCCCGCCGCCTGCAGGCGCTTCGCAGCGACGTGCTGGCGGATGAAGAAGCGCACGACCTGCGTGGCGCGCGCGGTCGACAGCTCCCAGTTCGTCGGGAACCGGGCGCTCGCGATCGGGCGGCTGTCGGTGTGGCCCTCGACGACGATCGGGTGGCGAACCTCCGCGACGAGCAGCCGCGCGAGCACCGTCAGCAACGCGGACGAGGCGGGCTCCAGGTGCGCGCTGCCGCTCGCGAAGAGCACGCGGTCGGTGAGCAGGCGGATGACGAGGCCGCGGCGCACGATGCTCGTCTGCAGCTCGTCCTGCAGCCCGTGCTCCTTGGCGTACTGGTCGATCTTGCGCTTGAGCTCCTTGAAGTCCTCGTCCTCGTGGTCGGCGGCGCTGGACTTCTGCGGCGCGGCCTTCGTCGTCCCGCGCTCGCTCGTCGAGGACTCCGTCTGGATCATCGGCTGGATCGCCGGGACCGGCGGCTCGGGCGTGGACTGCTCGGTCTTCTCGGTCGCGCCGCTCTCCTGGAAGCTCGCGCCGCCGGTGACGATCTTGCCCGAGATCGCCTCGGCCAGGGACTTCTGCAGCGCCTCGAACTTCGACGTGTTCACCGACGAGATCGCGAACAGCACCATGAACAGCGTCATGAGCAGCGTGATCATGTCGGCGTACGTCAGCAGCCAGCGCTCCTCGTTCTCGTGCTCGCCCTCGTGGTGGGAGGACCGGCGGCGCCCGCCGCGGCGGCTGGACATGGCCTACGCCGCCGCGCGCTCGCCCGGCGCCTCCGCGGGCGCGTCGCCGGCCGCCGGCTTGGCGGCCGGCGCCTCCTTGGCCACGCGCTGCTCGGGCGGGACGAACGTCATGAGCTTGTCCGACAGCACGCGCGGGTTGTCGCCGGCCTGGATGCCGAGGATGCCCTCGATCGTGAGCATGCGGAACTCGCGCTCGGCCGACGAGAGCTGCTTCAGGCGGTTGGCCGTCGGCAGGAAGACGACGTTCGCGATGCCGACGCCGAGCAGCGTCGCGATGAAGGCGGCCGAGATCGCCGGGCCGAGCGTCTCGGGCGAGTCGAGGTTCTCGAGCACGTGCACGAGGCCGAAGACCGTGCCGATGATGCCCATCGTCGGCGCGAAGCCGCCGGCCTTCTCGAACGGCTGGGCGCCGGCCCCGTGGCGGCGGCCCATCGCCTCGACCTCGGAGTCGAGGACCTCGGCGACCATGTCGGGATCGGTGCCGTCGACGACGAGCTGCAGCCCGCGGCGCATGAACTCGTCGTCGACGGTCGTGAGCTCGTCGTCGAGCGCCAGCAGGCCGTCGCGGCGGGCCTTCTCGGCGAAGCCGACGAGCTCGCCGACGCGCCCGCGCAGGTCATGGACGTCGGCGTTGAAGACCTTCATGTAGAGCTTCGGGATCGCCTTGATGCGATCGAAGCTCGTGCCGACGATCGTGACCCCGAGCGTCCCGCCCAGCACGATCATCATCGCGGAGGGGTTGAGCACCGCGAAGACGGGCGCGCCCTCCATCGTGGCACCGAGGAACAGACCGCCGAATGCGACGGCCCAGCCGATTGCGGAGGAGGCCTTCATGGCCCCGTGTCATCGGTCGCGAGCGCGAGATCTTCAGTGTGCAGGACGCGCAGCGACGCGCGGCGGATGTCCGAGCGCCAGCGCAGGATCGCCCGGACGACGGTGGACGGATCCTCGCTGACGAGGATCCGCGCGCCGGTCGCGAGGGTGACGACGGTGTCGGGGCAGGCCTCGATCGTCACGATGAGATCGGGGTTGAGGTGAAAGGGCTCTGCTTCGTGGGCGAGCCGGTGCAAGACGATCATGGTGGACCTCTCCAGGGTTCTTCGACGGCGCGGGCGGAGCGGCTCCCTCGATGCCGCTCCGCCGCGCCGACGCTTGGTTTCACCGCTTGAGGTTCACGAGGTCCTGGAGGATCTCGTCAGCCGTGCTGATGACGCGTGAGTTCGCCTGGAACCCGCGCTGTGCGGTGATCATGTTGGTGAATTCGGAGGCCAGGTCGACGTTGGACATCTCGACCGCGCCCGAGGACGTCAGGCCGAAGCCGGCGCCGGGCGTGCCGACCTGCTCGGTGCCGCTGCTCGCGCTCGCGTTCCAGCGGTTGGCGGAGCCGCGCTCGAGGCCGGACTCGTTGGCGAACATCGCCAGCGAGAGGTAGCCCGCGGTCACCCGCGCGCCGCCGCCGACCGGGTCGTAGCTCACGCCGCCGTCCTGGCCGATCGAGACGTTCGTCGAGCCGTCGGGGATCTGGAGGTACGTGTCCGTGCCGCCCGCGCCCGAGGCCGTGCGGCCCATGACGTAGGCGCCGTCCTGCGTGACGAGGTAGCCGGTCTGATTGCGTGTGAAGTTGCCCGCGCGGGTGTACTGGAACGCCGTCGGGACGGTCGGCGGGGCGCCGCTGCCGACGCGAAACCAGCCCTCGCCCTGGATGGCGACGTCGAGGACGTTGCCCGTCGACTGCAGGGCGCCGCTCTGCATGAGGTTGTCGATCGAGCCCAGCGAGACGCCGAGGCCGACCTGCTTGGCGTTGGCGCCGCCCTGCGTCGCGCTCGGTGCGGCACCGCCGGACTGCAGCTGCGCGAGCGAGTCCTTGAAGGTCGTGCGGCCGGCCTTGAAGCCGATCGTGTTGACGTTGGCGATGTCGTTCGCGGTGACGTCGAGCATCGTCTGGTGGGACTTCAGGCCGCTGATCGCGGCGAACATGCTTCTCAGCATTGGGGGCTTGCCTCCTTGGGGCGGGTCACTGGACCGCGGTCACTGACTGCGGGTCGATGCCGGCGACGCCGCCGACGGTGAGCGAGGGGGTTCCGGCGTTCCACTGCACGCGCTCGACCGCTCCGGTCGTCGAGACGCCGGTCGCCGGATCCGGGTAGGTCACGGTGCGTCCGAGCAGCGCCACGGCGCGGGCGCCGCTCTGCTGCGCGACGAGCTCGGAGTTGGCGGTCGCCATGTTCGTCGTCTGCTCGAGCTGTGAGAACTGGGCCATCTGCCCGATGAAGTCGGTGTCGCTCGACGGGTTCATCGGGTCCTGGTTCTTCAGCTGGCCGACGAGGAGCTTCAGGAAGTCGTCCTTGCCGAGCGTCGTGTTCGTGGCTTTCGTCGCCGCGCCCGCGGTGGCGGTGTTGGTGGGCTGGGTCGTGGTGGGGATCGTCGGCATCTGGAGTGGTCGCTTTCTCGCGGGTCAGGCGAGGACGTCGACGAGCACGCCGGTGGGCAGCTCGAGCGTCCGCTCGACGGTCGGGGTGCTGTCGGCCTCGCCGGCCCCGTCGCGGTGACCGCGGCCCGGGCCGCGGTGCAGGCCGCGGTCGTGGTCGTCGCGGCCGCGCTGTGCTGCGGCGCGGTCGCCGGCGACGTCGATGTCGAGGCGCACGAGGGTCAGGCCCTGGTCGGCGAGCGAGCGCTGCAGGTCGTCGGCGGCACGCTGGAGCGCGTGGGCGGCGGCGGGCGAGTCGGCCGTGACGTGGGCGCTGAGGCCGGCGGGACCGTGGCTCAGCATGATCTCGATGCCGCCGAGCGCCTCGGGGCGCAGCGCGATGCGCGCACGGCTCACGCCCGCGGCCGAGGCCGAGGAGATCGTGAGCTGCACGGTCTCGGCGGCCTCGGCGAGGCGGATGCCGCGCGGGCGCTCGACGTGCTGCTGCGCGGGCGGCGCGGCGGTCGGCGGTGCGGTGGCGGTGGCGGTGGCCGGCGGGGTCTGCGAGGCGGCCGCAGGTGGCGGCGCGGCGGGAGCCGCGGGTGCGGGCGCGGGCGCCGGCGCGGCGGGTTCGCCCGGCTGGTCCCGGCGGCCGGCCGATGGCTGCTGTGCTGCGGGCGTGGGCGGGGGGTTGGCACCGGCGGTCGCGGGTGCGGGCGCGGGGGGCTGCTCGGCGCTGGGCGCCTGGGGGGCGGCGGCTGGGACCGCCGCGCCGAAGGGGGGCACGGGCACTGAGGAAGCGGACGTCGTGGGCGCGGCGGTCGCCTGTGTCGCGACGAGCGGCGTAGCGGAGGTCGCGGCGGGCGCGCCCTCGGCGTCGCCGTGCGGGACCGGCGAAGTCGCGGGCGGCGCGCCCTCTGCCTCGCCGGGCGGGACGATCGGGGCCGCGGAAGGCTCGCCCTCGGCAGGCGCGGTCGCGGGCATCGGTTCGTGCTGGAGCTCGACGGGCGGGATGGCCGGGACGGCAGGCGTCGCCGGCTCGTGCTCGCCGCCGTACGGGACGGCGGGGACGGCCGGCGTCGCGCTGGGCTCGGGCGCCGCCGGAACCGCGGCTCCGGGCGCGCCGACAGGGGCCTCCGGAGCCTCGACGAGCGGCGGAACGAAGGGGGCGATGACCGGCGCGGTGGCGTCGGCCGCCGCGTCGAGGGCCGGAGAGCCCGCGAGCCCCGCGCCGGGGGCGGCGGACGCCGCGGAGGCCATCGATGGCGGGTCCTCCCCTCTCTGCGGGGCAGAGCTGCCACTCTCGTGGCGGTGACCGCGGTGCGGGGCGAGCTCGCGGTGAAGGTGCGAGCCGAAGGCCTCGCCGGCGTGCGGCGAGCGACGGGTGGCGGGGCCGGCAGGGCCGGCGGGGCTCGCCGCCGGCGCGACGGGGACCGGCTGGCTCATGACGTCGCCTCCGCGGCGTAGCCGAGGACGCGGCGCACGTAGTTCTGCGTCTCCTCGTAGGGCGGGATGCCGCCGAAGCGCTCGACGGCGCCGGGTCCGGCGTTGTAGGCCGCGAGCGCCTTGGAGGCGTCGCCGCCGAAGCGGTCGAGCTGCTGGCGCAGGTACTTCGCGCCGCCCTCGATCGCCTGGGCGGGATCGAGCGGGTTCGTGACGCCGAGCCCGGCGGCGGTCGCGGGCATGAGCTGGGTCAGGCCCTGCGCGCCGGCCGGGCTCGTCGCGCCGGGGTCGAAGTTCGACTCCGCGCGGATGAGGCCGGTGAGGAGCGCCGGGTCGATGCCGTGGCGCGCCGCGGCTGCCTGGATGTCGGCGTGAAACGGCGACGCACCGGTGGTGGCCGGGGTCGCCGCCGCCGGGGGGTTCAGCGCGGTCTGAAACTGCGCCGGGAAGCTCGAGGGCGCCGCGGGCGCGGGCGTGACGGCCGTCGCGGCCGCGGGCGGGCGCAGCAGCGAGTGCAGCTCGCCGATGCGGGCGAGCGTCGCGTCGAGGCTCACGCGCTCACGCTCCGGCGGTGGACGCCGAGCGCCACCTCGTCCATGAACGCGCCCTCGATGCGAGCGGCCTGCTGGGCGTGCTCGGCGCGGCGGCGCTGCTCCAGGCGCGACAGGGCGCGGTGCTCGCGGGCGGCGTGCACGAGCGCGTCGCGGCGGGCGTCGACCTCCGCCTCGCGGCGGCCGAGATCCAGCGCGGCGGCATGCTCGGCGCGCTGCGTGCGCTCGAGGTAGGCCTGCATCGCGAGCAGGTCGGCGCCCGTGGCCTGCGCGGTCGCGCGGCGGCCCTCGCGGGCCGCGGCGACGCGCTCGGCGGCGGCTTGTAGCTGCTGCTCGCCGCGCTGCTGGTGGGCGAGGCTCGCGGCGAGCTCCTCGGACGCGCGCTGCTCGGCGCGCTCGCGCAGGGCACGCACGCGCTCGAGGCGGAACTTGAAGGGACGGGCGCTCACGAGACCCGTAGTCGGCGGGTGGTCGCCGATCTGAAGCTCCGACCGGGCACCTCAACGCTCCAGTTCGCGGTTGAACACCCATTTGCACGGGGTACGCAGCGGCACCGGCGCTCAACGGGAGGCGCCCGCAATCTTCAGGAGACCCCCATGAACCGCAGACGAATCGGCGGCCTCGCCGTGCCTGCCGCGATCGCCCTCGTCCTTGCCTTCGCGCCGCAGGCGCTCGCCGGGACGATCCGCTACAGCGTCGCCCCGGGCCCGCAGTACACGGTCCAGGACAACGGCAACGGGATCGTGAAGCTCACGTACAACGGCTGCGTCACGGCCGGCGCCCGGCAGACGCTGAACTTCCAGATGACGACGACCGTCACGAACGACGCGCCCGCGACGTTCTCCGTCCTCAAGGCCGAGGGCATCGACCCGACGACGGAGTTCGTGCCCAATCCCGTGAACCTCCTCCAAGGGGGACCGCAGACCTTCGACATCACGCTCGCGTTCACGCTTCCGTCGGCGAACAACGGCATCACGACGTTCCGCATCAAGCTCGATCCCGCCAGCGGCGAGGGTCTCGGGCAGGGCGCGGGGATCATGGTCCGCGTTCCGTGCGTGCTCGCGGCCGCGCCGGCGCCGGGGGTCCTGGCCGAGACGCCGGCCCCGGGCACGGCGGCGGCCCAGCCGGGTGCGCCGGCGATCGATACGATCGCCGTCCCGACGGTCGGCGTCATCCCGACGATCGCCTCGTCGCAGGCGGCCACCGCGGCGCCCTGCGTCGTGACGCCGCGGCGCCTGCGCCTGCGCGCCGGCCGGCCGGCGGTCGTCCGCGTGCGCGTCTTCGCCGGCGGTCAGAACATCAGCGGCGCGCTCGTGCGCTTCACGCTGCCGGGCGGCCGCCAGGTCACGAAGCGGACGAACGCCCGCGGCGTCGCGCGGCTGTTCACGACCCCGACCCGCACGGGCACGCTCATCGTGCAGTCCGACGTGTGCTTCGGCGCCGACCGCATCTCGGTGATCGCGGCCGGCGTCGCGGGCGCGCAGACGTCGGGCAACGTGCCGACGCGCAGGCCGAGCTTCACCGGCTGATGGTCTCCGCCGTAGGTACGGGCGAGGACAACTAGACCCCCACCCCCGCGCCGCGCCGCCGCCACGGCTGGCGGCGGCGCGCGTCGGGTACGTGGCGAGCGTGGAGCGCGATCTCAACGGCGCCGTCGTCGTCCTCACCGGCGCCTCGAGCGGCATCGGGCGCTGCGCGGCGCACGGGCTCGCCCGAGCGGGCGCGAGGCTCGTCCTCGCCTCGCGGTCGGAGCCCGCGCTGCTGGAGGCCGCGCGCGAGTGCGAGCGCCTGGGCGCCGAGGTCCTGGCGGTCGTCACCGACGTGCGCGACGAGGCGGCCGTCGAGGCCCTCGCCGCCGGCGCGATCGAGCGCTTCGGGCGCGTCGACGTCTGGGCCAACGTCGCCGGCGTCATCGCCTACGGGCGCTTCGAGGAGATGCCCTCGGAGATCTTCCGCGGCGTCATCGAGACGAACCTCTTCGGGATGGTCCACGGCGCACGCGCTGCACTGCCGCACTTCCGCCGCCAGGGCTCGGGGACCCTCATCAACGTCGCGTCGGTGTGGGCGAGGGTGACGTCGCCCGCCGTCAGCCCCTACGTCACGAGCAAGTTCGCGATCCGCGCGTTCAGCGACTGCCTGCGCCAGGAGCTTGCCGACAGCCCCGGCATCGAGGTCGCGACGATCCTGCCGCAGGCCGTCGACACGCCGATCTTCCGGCAGGCCGCGAACTACGTCGGCCGGCGCGTGCGCCCGATCCCTCCGGTCCTCGACCCCGAGGAGATCGCCCGCGGCATCGTGCGCTGCGCGGCGAACCCCGCGCGCGAGGTCACGTACGCGCGCTCGGGCAGGCTGCTGGAGATCTTCCACACGCTCGCGCCGCGGGCATACGACCGGATCTTCGCGCGCGGATTCGAGGAGGCGAGCTTCGCCAACGGCCGCGAGGAGCGCAGCCCCGGCAACGTGCTCGGGCCACGGCCCGCGGGCGAGCGGATCCACGGTGGCTGGAAGCGCGCGCACCGTCAGGAGCTCGCGCGCGCGTTCGGGACGATCGTCAAGGCCTCCGCGCGCAGCCTCGTCCGGGGGCCCGGGGTGCGGTAGGCGCCCCGAGCCGCTGCTGCACGAGCGCCGGCCTGGGGACGGGTCGGGAAAGTCCCGCTACCCCGAGCCTGCCGGGCCGTGGATGCCGGCGCCGCGTTCACGTCGCCGCGGACGCGGGTGGGGCGCTTTTCGCATCGATGCCATGCGCTTCGCGACCCGGCGCGAGCGCCTGTGCGCGCCACGACGCCGAGGTACCCGTCCAGGGATGCAGGTCTCAAGCGATCCGGGCCCTCGACGACCCGACGTCGAGGCCACCCGCGCCCAGGCGCCCAGGCCGCGACGCGGCGTCCGGCGCGCGGCCTTCTTGGGCGCGCGTGGCGCGTTGGCCGCAGTGCGGCGATGTTCGCGCCACGCGTGGCGCTCAACGCGACGTGGGTCGCGTTTTCCGCGTGCATGGCCGGTGGGGAGCGGGCTCATCGGCCGGCTCGGTCCGGACGGCTCAGATGCTGAGGTGCAGCGGCGGCAGCGCGCTCGCGCCGGCGCGCGCGGGCGGGGGCGTGATCTCGACCGCCTGACCGGACACGATCTCGTCGACGAGCGCGCCGGTCCCTGCGAGCTCGCAGAGCGCCTCGTCGGCCTGCTCGGCCGTGCTCGGCTCGTCGGCCCGCTGGCGCAGGAAGTCCTCGATCGCCGCCTGCTTGACGAGCGCCTCGTCGACGAGCGGGTCGCTGCCCGGCCGGTAGGCGCCGATCGAGATGAGGTCGGCCTTGTCGCGGTGCGCCGCGAGCAGCGCGCGCACGCGGCGTCCGGCCTCGCGGACGTGCCGCGAGGTGACCTCGCCCTCCAGCCGCGAGACGCTGCCGAGGACGTCGATCGCGGGATAGTGGCCGGCGTGCGCGAGCGCGCGGTCGAGCACGACGTGACCATCGAGGATCGAGCGCACCGCGTCGGCGATCGGCTCGTTGAAGTCGTCGCCGTCGACGAGGACGGTGTAGAGGCCGGTGATCGTGCCCTCCGGCGACGTGCCCGTGCGCTCGAGCAGCCGCGGCAGCAGCGCGAACACCGACGGCGTGTAGCCGCGCGTCGCGGGCGGCTCGCCGATCGCCAGGCCGACCTCGCGCTGGGCCATCGCGACGCGCGTCACCGAATCCATCATGAGCGTGACGTTCAGGCCCTGCGCGCGGAAGTGCTCGGCGACGGTCGTCGCCGTGAAGGCGGCCTTGATGCGCAGCAGCGCGGGCTCGTCGGAGGTCGCGACGACGACGACGCTGCGCGCGATCGCGTCGCCGAGGTCGCGCTCGATGAACTCCCGCACCTCGCGTCCGCGCTCGCCGACGAGCGCGATGACGTTGACGTCCGCCGTTCCGGAGCGGGCGATCATCCCCAGCAGCGAGGACTTGCCCACGCCCGAGCCGGCGAAGATCCCGAGGCGCTGGCCGAGGCCGCACGGGACGAGCGCGTCGAGCGCGCGGACGCCGAGCGAGAGGCGCTGCTCGATGCGCGGGCGCGACAGCGCCGGGGGCGGCGAGGCCTGCGTCGAGCGGGCGGTCGCCGGCAGCTCGCGCGCGAGGCCGTCGATCGGCCGGCCGAGGCCGTCGATGACGCGGCCGAGCAGCTCGTCGCCGACCGGGACGCGCACCGGCTGCCCGGTCGCCGTCACGGCGTGCCCGGGCCCGATGCCGTGCATGTCGCCGAGCGGCATGAGCAGCGTGCGCCCGGCGCGGAAGCCGACGACCTCGGCGGGGACGTCCGGGCGCCGGCGCCCGGCGTCGACCGTGCAGACCTCGCCGACCTCGGCCTCGAGGCCGGTCGCCTCGACGATGAGCCCGATGAGGTC
This sequence comes from uncultured Actinomycetes bacterium, assembly GCA_963797025.1. Classification (GTDB taxonomy): domain Bacteria; phylum Actinomycetota; class Thermoleophilia; order Solirubrobacterales; family Solirubrobacteraceae; genus CADCVQ01. The sequence goes on along the minus strand of CAWCNU010000004.1, from coordinate 992,281 downwards.
GTCGACGCGGCCGCGGCGCTCGTGCAGGTCGGCGTCGGAGATGCGCTCGGCGCAGCGCGCGAGCAGGTCGAGCGTCATCGGCCGGCGAGCTCGGCGGTGATGAGGTCGCGGACGGCGTCGAGCTTGTGCTCGATGCGGGCGTCGATCTCGCCGACCGCGGTGCGCACGAGCGCGCCGCCGCGGGCGACGCGGCGCTCGCCGTGGATCTCCACGCGCGCCTCGGGCGAGCCGACGCCGGCCGCGCGGACGAGCTCGACGTCGTCGGGATGGACGCAGACGACGATGCGGTCGCCGTCGAGCAGCCCGCGCAGCGCGCCGCGGACGACGTCGACGACGCGCTCGGGCTCGATCTCCAGGGCGCCCGAGACGATCTTCTCGGCGATCGCGACGGCAAGCTGGGCGGCTCGCACCTCGGCGCCCTCGGCGACGGCGTCGCGGACGGCGACGGCCTCCTCGGCCGCGCGCTCGAGCGCCGCGGCGGCCGGCGCGAGCTCGGCTGCCACCTCCTCGCGCCCGATGCGCATGCCCTCCGCGCGGCCGTCGGCGATCGCCTGCGCGCGCAGCGCGTCGGCCTCGGCGCGCGCGGCCGCGATGATCGCCTGCGCGGCGAGGACGGGGTCCTGCGACGGCGGCGGCGCGAGCTGCTCGAGCTCGCCGAGCGCCACCGGCGTCGCGACGGCCTCAGAGCAGCTCGTCATCGCCGCCCCTGCCGATGACGATGCCGCCCGCCTCCTCCAGGCGCCGGACGACCGCGACGATGCGGCCCTGCGCCTCCTCGACGACGGCTCGCTTCTGGGCGGGCATGTACTCCATCTCCTCGGCGAGCATCTCGCCGCCGCGCTCGGACATGTTCGCGAAGATCCGCTCCTGGACGTCCTTGCCGACGCCGCGCAGCGCCACGGCGAGATCCTTGGAGTCGACCTCCTTGAGCACGAGCTGGATCGCGCGGTCGTCGAGCTTGATGATGTCCTCGAAGGTGAAGAGCAGCATCCGCACCTCCTCGGCGAGCTCGGCGTTGACCGCCGACAGGGAGTCCAGGACGTTGCGCTCGGTGCCGCGATCGGTGTGGTTGAGGATCTCGGCGAGCGACTGGACGCCGCCGGCGACCGCGTAGTCCTGCGAGACGACGTTGGAGAGGCGCTGGCGCAGGACGTTCTCGACGGCCTCGATGACCTCCGGGCTCGTCTCGCGCATCATCCCGATGCGCATCGCGACCTCCGCCTGCTCCTCGGCCTCGAGCAGCGCGAGCACCTGGGCGGCGAGGTCGAGGTGGAGGTTGGCGATGACGAGCGCGATGGTCTGCGGCGCCTCGTTGCGGATGAAGGCGTGGATCTGCTCGGGCGGCGTGCGGCGCAGGAACTCGAACGGGCGGCGCTCGATCGCCGCCGACAGGCGTCCCACGATCTGGCGCGCGCGCTCGGGCCCGACGGCGCGCTCGAGCACCTCGCGGGCGTACTCGACGCCGCCCTCGGCCATGTAGGCCTGCGCGAGGCACGTCTCGACGAGCTCGCCGATGACCTCCTGGCTGACGTCGGAGGGCACCTGGTTGAGCTTTGCCATGTCGAGCGACAGGGCCTCGATCTCGTCCTCCTTGAGGTGGCCGAAGATCTCGGCCGCGCGGGCCGGTCCCAGGCTCACGAGCAGCACGGCCGCCTTCTGGCGGCCGCCGAGGCGCGAGCGCCGCCTGGGCGCCGCGAGCTGCTGGCTGTCGGGGACGTCGATGCTCATCGCGACGCCGCGGTCATCGGCGCGCGGAGGCGGAGCTTGAGGCCGCCAACTCCCGATTGAGCGACCGTCACCGCGGGCAACCAGTGCCGCAGTGCAGGTCGCCAGCCCCAAACCGCGATCGCCGCTCGACGGCTACGCCCCCGATCACCAGCACCGCCCGATCGGCGGCTACTCCGTGCTGTCCGGGCTCTTCGGCGCGGCGTTCGCCGGCAGCCTCGTCGCCGCCCATCGCGCCGGCAAGCCGCTGCCGCCGCAGCTCAGCACGAAGGACATCGTCCTCACCGGCATCGCGACCCACAAGATCGCGCGGCTCATCGCCAAGGACAAGGTCACGAGCTTCATCCGGGCGCCGTTCACGCGCTACCAGGAGTCCACCGGCTACGGCGAGCTCGCCGAGGAGGCGCGCGGCGAGGGCCTGCGCCTGGCGGCCGGGGAGCTGCTCGTCTGTCCCTACTGCCTCGCACAGTGGATCGCCGGCGCGTTCACCGTCGGACACGTCGCCGCGCCGAAGCTCACGCGCCTGCTCGTGTCGATGTGGACCGCCCACGCGCTGGCCGATGCCGCACAGCTCGCCTACAGCGCTGCCGAGAAGCGCGTCTAACCCAAGGAGACACCGATGATCGATAGAGACCACGGACGCGCCGGCGACGATCGCTCGGCCGCCGACCTCATCAAGCAGGTCTCCGAGCAGACCCAGAAGCTCGTCCGCCAGGAGATCGCGCTCGCGCGGCTGGAGATCCGCGACAAGGCCAAGCACGCCGGCAAGGCCGCCGGCCTCTTCGGCGGCGCGGCCTTCGCGGCGCTCTTCGGCGCCGCGACGCTCGTCGCCGCGCTCGTGCTCGTGCTCGCGACGGCGATGGACGCCTGGCTCGCAGCGCTGCTCGTCGCGGTCGTGCTGCTCGCCGCGGCCGCGGTCATGGGACTCGGCGGCAAGAAGCAGATCGAGCAGGCGACCCCGGCGGCGCCCGAGCAGGCGGTCGAGAGCGTCCATGCCGACATCGAAGAGGTCAAGCGGAGCGTCCGGGCGTGAACAGCGGGTCGCGGTCCCGGTGACAGCCGCGGGCCTCGATCCGTCGCCCGCTCGGCCGCCGCCGCCGCCGCCGCGGCGCGGCTCGAGCTCGATGCGCCCGCCGCGCTGCGGGGCGGCCTCATGTGGCGCGCGCGGATCTCGGTGCGCGCGCAGCAGACGATCGAGTTCCCGCGCCTCGTGCTCGGCCCCGGCTACGCGAGCATCATCCTGCTCGTCGTCATCGGCGACCTCGTCCAGCAGGGCGTGACGCAGAGCGACTACTCGATGACCGGCGCGGTGGCCGTCGTCTCGACGCTCGCGCTGCTGACGGTCGCCACGAGCTACCTGAGCTTCCGCTTCCCCGGCTGCGGCCGGTGCTCGAGGGCGAGCCGCTCGTGCTGCTCGAGGACGGGCAGCCGATCGAGCGCAACCTGCGCCGCGAGCGCATCACGCTCGACGAGCTGCGCGCCGCGGCGCGCGAGGAGCACGTGTCCTCGCTCGAGGACGTCCACCTCGCGGTGCTCGAGACGACCGGCCGGATCTCGTTCCTCACGCGTTCGGGCTGGAACGCCGACTTACTCCAGCGCGTGGGCGACCGCCCGCACGAGCGGCGCCGCGTAAGGCTCGCCGACGCGCACGATCTCGGCGACCGCGAGCCCGACGAGGACGTCGACGAGGTAGTGCTCGCCGCAGTAGACGACGGCGAACCCGGCGGCCGCGACGTAGGTCCAGCCGATCGCGCCGTACACCGGCCCGACCTCGGCGAGGCCCATCGCGGTGATCGCCGCCGACGAGATGTGGTCGGACGGCATCGAGCCCCACGGGTTGCCGGGCCCCTCGGTGTTCTCGGGCGGCTTGATGCCGAGGACGTTGCAGACGACCTCGCGCACGACGCGGTCGATCTCGCCGTCCATCCGGTCGCCGTGCTCGGACGCCCACCACGGCGGCGCCGTCGGGACGAGCCAGTAGAACGGCGTCGTGAGGTGGTACGCCGCCGACAGCCGCCCGGCGGCGCGCGGGACGTAGCGCTCGTCGCGCACGAGGATGTAGGCGAGCAGCAGATGCGGGAGAAACCACGACCCGTAGACGAGCACGACGGCCTTGTCGAGCAGTGACACCTCGCCGTTGCGGCGCAGCGCGCGCTGCAGGCGCTGGGTCGGCGTGACGCCGAAGCCGAGGAAGCGGTCGATCGCGATCGGGTAGTCGACGTGCAGCCGGTCGCGGAGCTTCTCCTTGTCGTCGAAGGGCAGCTCCCAGCTGACCTTGAAGAGCCACATGTAGGCGGCGCCGGCGGCGACGTAGCGCGTCCGGCTGCGGGGCTTCGTCGCCGCGACGGCGGCCAGCGGCGCGGCCGCCGCGATCGCGACGGTCGCGGCCGCCGGAAGCTTCAGCTGCCGGCGCAGGGATGCGGCCCCCATCGCCAGCGGAGCCGCGACGGCGGCGGCGACCCGCACGGCGGCCCGCCGCGAGTGGCGGTCGGTGGCGCGCCGCGGGCCGCGACGCAGATCCTCGAGCCAGCGGACCGCGAACGGGCGCGCGTCCGGGCCGCGGCGGCGGTAGGCGCGCCCGCGCAGGCCCAACGCGCCGAGCGGTCGCATCTCGGGCCCGCGACCGACGTAGGAGCGCAGGTGCTCGGCGAGCACTCGCGGGGTGGGTGCGCGCAGACCGCTGGGCTGGGGCATCGCGGCCGGCACCCGCTGGAACCTGCCCTGCACACGGGGGTCTCCAAACCTGATACCCCTTTCGGCGGTCGAGCCGATCGAGCTGGGGGTCAGACATGGCGACGGACGCGAAGAAGCCCGCGCGCAGGCGGGCTGTAGGTGCCGCGAGCGCTCAGACATCGCCGGCCGACGGCAACGGCGCTCCCGAGGATCCCGCGCTCGAGGAGCTCCTGCGCGTCCTGACCGAGGCTCGTGACGGCAACTTCACGGTGCGCCTGCGCGCGCGCCGGCGCGACGTCATGGGCGAGGTCCAGCAGCGCACGAACGAGCTCATCGCGCTCAACGCGCGGATGGCCAAGGAGCTCGCGCGGGTCAGCCGCATCATCGGCCGCGAGGGCCGCATGACCGAGCGCGTCTCGCTCGGCACCGTCGACGGCGCCTGGAACGACACCGTCGAGTCCGTCAACGCCATGATCGACGACCTCGTCCGCCCGACGACCGAGATCTCGCGCGTCATCCAGTCCGTCGCCCGCGGCGACCTCTCCCAGAAGATGGCGCTGACGATCGAGGGCCAGCCGGTCAAGGGCGAGTTCGCCGTCGTCGGCACGACCGTCAACGAGATGGTCGACCAGCTCGGCTCGTTCGCCGACGAGGTCACGCGCGTCGCGCGCGAGGTCGGCACGGACGGCAAGCTCGGCGGCCAGGCGCAGGTCAAGGGCGTGTCGGGCACGTGGCGCGACCTCACCGAGAACGTCAACTCGATGGCATCCAACCTCACCGACCAGGTGCGCCAGATCGCGGCCGTCACGACCGCGGTCGCCATGGGCGACCTGAGCCAGAAGATCACCGTCCCCGCGCGCGGCGAGATCGACGAGCTCAAGGGCACGATCAACACGATGGTCGACCAGCTCTCCTCCTTTGCCGACGAGGTCACGCGCGTCGCGCGCGAGGTCGGCACCGAGGGCGTCCTCGGCGGCCAGGCCGAGGTCAAGGGCGTCAGCGGGACGTGGCGCGACCTCACCGAGAACGTGAACTTCATGGCATCCAACCTCACCGACCAGGTGCGCCAGATCGCGCAGGTCACGACCGCCGTCGCCAACGGCGACCTCACGAAGAAGGTCACCGTCGAGGCCAAGGGCGAGGTCGCGACGCTCGCCGAGACGATCAACTCGATGACCGACACGCTGCGCGTCTTCGCCGAGCAGGTGACCGGCGTCGCGCGCGAGGTCGGCACCGACGGCGTGCTCGGCGGCCAGGCCGAGGTGCAGGGCGTCGCCGGCACGTGGAAGGACCTCACCGACAGCGTCAACGTCATGGCGTCCAACCTCACCGATCAGGTGCGCCAGATCGCCGTCGTGACGACCGCCGTCGCCAACGGCGACCTCGGTCAGAAGGTCACCGTCGAGGCCAAGGGCGAGGTGGCGACGCTCGCCGAGACGATCAACTCGATGACCGACCGCCTGCGGGTCTTCGCCGAGCAGGTGACGGGCGTCGCGCGCGAGGTCGGCACGGAGGGCGTGCTCGGCGGCCAGGCCGAGGTCGAGGGCGTCAGCGGGACCTGGCGCGACCTCACCGACAACGTCAACCTCATGGCCAACAACCTCACCGGCCAGGTGCGCAACATCGCGCAGGTCACGACGGCCGTCGCCAACGGCGACCTGAGCCAGAAGATCACCGTCGACGCGCGCGGCGAGATCCTCGAGCTCAAGGGCACGATCAACACGATGGTCGACCAGCTCAACTCGTTCGCCGACGAGGTCACGCGCGTCGCGCGCGAGGTCGGCACCGAGGGCGTGCTCGGCGGCCAGGCCGAGGTCAAGGGCGTCAGCGGGACGTGGCGCGACCTCACCGAGAACGTGAACTTCCTCGCCTCGAACCTCACCGACCAGGTGCGCAACATCGCGCAGGTCACGACCGCCGTCGCCAACGGCGACCTCTCCAAGAAGATCGACGTCGACGCCCAGGGCGAGATCCTCGAGCTCAAGCAGACGATCAACACGATGGTCGACCAGCTCTCGTCCTTCGCCGACGAGGTCACGCGCGTCGCGCGCGAGGTCGGCACGGAGGGCAAGCTCGGCGGCCAGGCGACGGTCGAGGGCGTGTCGGGCACGTGGCGCGACCTCACCGAGTCCGTCAACCAGCTCGCCGACAACCTCACCGATCAGGTCCGCAACATCGCCCAGGTCACGACCGCGGTCGCGACCGGCGACCTCTCCAAGAAGATCACCGTCGACGCGCAGGGCGAGATCGCCGAGCTCAAGGACACGATCAACACGATGGTCGACCAGCTCAACTCCTTCGCGGCCGAGGTCACGCGCGTCGCGCGCGAGGTCGGCACGGAGGGCAAGCTCGGCGGCCAGGCGCGGGTGGAGGGCGTGTCCGGCACGTGGCGCGGGCTGACGGACAACGTCAACCTCATGGCCGGCAACCTCACGAGCCAGGTGCGCGCCATCGCACGGGTCACGACCGCCGTCGCCAACGGCGACCTCTCCAAGAAGATCGACATCGAGGCGCGCGGGGAGATCCTCGAGCTCTCCGAGACGATCAACACGATGGTCGACCAGCTCTCGTCGTTCGCCGACGAGGTCACGCGCGTGGCGCGCGAGGTCGGCACGGAGGGCCAGCTCGGCGGCCAGGCCGAGGTCAAGGGGGTCTCGGGCACGTGGCGGGACCTCACCGAGAACGTGAACTTCATGGCCGGCAACCTCACCGACCAGGTGCGCAACATCGCCCACGTCGCGACCGCGGTGGCCAACGGCGATCTGAGCCAGAAGATCACCGTCGACGCCAAGGGCGAGATCCTCGAGCTCAAGGCGACGCTCAACACGATGGTCGACCAGCTCTCCTCGTTCGCCGACGAGGTCACGCGCGTCGCGCGCGAGGTCGGCACCGACGGCGTGCTCGGCGGCCAGGCCGAGGTCGAGGGCGTGTCGGGAACGTGGCGCGACCTCACCGAGAACGTCAACCAGCTCGCAGGCAACCTCACGACGCAGGTGCGCGCGATCGCCGAGGTCTCCACCGCCGTGACGCAGGGCGACCTCACGCGGCACATCTCCGTCGAGGCCCGGGGCGAGGTCGCCGAGCTCTCGGACACGATCAACCAGATGATCGGCAACCTCCGCGAGACGACGCAGAAGAACGCCGAGCAGGACTGGCTGAACACGAACCTCGCGCGGATCTCCGGCCTCATGCAGGGCCAGCGCGACCTCACGACGGTCTCGCGGATGATCATGTCGGAGATCTCGCCGCTCGTCACCGCCCAGCACGGCGCGTTCTTCCTCGCGCAGTCCGGCAACGGCAGCGAGGAGCCCGAGCTCGCCCTCATCGCGAGCTACGGCTACAAGAAGCGCAAGTCGGTCTCCAACCGCTTCAAGATCGGCGAGGCGCTCGTCGGCCAAGCGGCCCTGGAGGGCAAGAGCATCCTCATCCAGCAGGCCCCGCCGGACTACATCAAGGTCACCTCGGGCCTCGGCGAGGCGGCGCCGGTGAACATCATGGTCATGCCGATCCTCTTCGAGGATCAGGTGCTCGCCGTCGTCGAGCTCGCGTCGCTGCGCGTGTTCTCCGAGGTCAACCAGGCATTCCTCGAGCAGCTCGCCGAGACGCTCGGCGTCGTGCTGAACGCGATCATCGCCAACCGCCGCACGGAGGAGCTGCTCGAGCAGTCCCAGTCGCTGGCCGAGGAGCTGCAGTCGCAGTCCGAGGAGCTGCAGAGCCAGCAGGAGGAGCTCAAGCGCTCCAACTCCGAGCTCGAGCAGCAGACGTCGTCGCTGCGCGCGTCCGAGGAGCTGCTGCAGACCCAGCAGGAGGAGCTCCAGCAGACCAACGAGGAGCTCCAGGAGAAGGCCGAGCTGCTGAGCCAGCAGAACCGCGACATCGAGATCCAGAACGCCGAGATCGAGAAGGCGCGCCTCGAGCTCGAGGAGAAGGCCGCGCAGCTCGCCGTGAGCTCGAAGTACAAGTCGGAGTTCCTCGCGAACATGAGCCACGAGCTGCGCACGCCGCTCAACAGCCTGCTGATCCTCTCCAAGCTGCTCGCCGAGAACCCCGACGAGAACCTCACGGACAAGCAGATCGAGTTCGCGTCGACGATCCACACCGCCGGCGCCGACCTCTTGTCGCTGATCTCCGACATCCTCGACCTCTCGAAGGTCGAGGCCGGGAAGATGGAGATCGCGCCCGGCCAGATCGAGGTCGGCGGCATCCGCGACTACGTCGAGCGCGCGTTCGGCTCGGTCGCCGAGCAGAAGGGCGTCGAGTTCGTCATCGAGGTCGCCGACGACGCGCCGGCGACGATCTTCACCGACGAGCAGCGCCTGCAGCAGGTGCTGCGCAACCTGCTCTCCAACGCGTTCAAGTTCACCGCGGAGGGCCGGATCACGCTGGAGCTCGCCGCCGCCGAGGAGCCCTACCTCCTCAACGCGACGGTCCGCGACACCGGCATCGGGATCGCCGAGGACAAGCTGCGGCTGATCTTCGAGGCCTTCCAGCAGGCCGACGGCACGACGAGCCGGCGCTTCGGCGGCACCGGCCTCGGGCTCTCGATCAGCCGCTCGATCGCCCACGCGCTCGGCGGTGAGATCCGCGTCCGCAGCGAGCCCGGAGAGGGCAGCGAGTTCACGCTGCTGCTGCCGACGTACGTCCCCGAGCCGGTGGTCGTCGACGCGCCCATCTCCGCGCCGCCGCTCGAGCTGCCCCCGGCGCCCGCGCCGGACCTCGCCGACACGGGCGAGCTCGCGGGCTTCGGCGAGATCGACGCCGGCGACGACCCGCTCGCGCTCGCCGACGACCGCGCGATCATCGCCGACGGCGACCGCGTCGCGCTCGTCGTCGACGACGATCCGGATGCCGCGACGCGCGCGCTCGTCCAGGCGCGCGAGCAGGGCTTCCGCGCGGTCGTCGCGTCGCGCGGCAACATCGGCCTGACGCTCGCGCACGACCTCGCGCCGGACGTCATCGTGCTCGCCTCGCCGGTCCGCGGTGGCGCCGGGATCCTCGACCAGCTCAAGCACCACCCGCGCACGCGCCACATCCCGGTGTACGTCGCCGGCGATCCGGCCGACCGCCACGACCTCATGCGCGCCGGCGCCGCCGGCTTCCTCTCGCGCCCGGCCTACGCCGAGGAGCTCCAGGGCGCGTTCGAGGCCGCCGCGGCCTTCCTGGACCGCACCGTGCGCCAGCTGCTCGTCGTCGACGACGACGACGCCGAGCGCGGCGCGATCGCGGCGCTCGTCGGCGCGGGCGACGACGTCGAGGTCACCGCGGTCGCCTCCAGCGAGGAGGCGCTCGCGGCGCTCGACGACCGGCGCTTCGACTGCATCGTGCTCGACCTCAAGCTCCCGAAGATGACCGGCTTCGCGCTGCTCGACCAGGTCAAGAACGACGAGCGCCACCGCGACGTGCCGGTGATCATCCACACCGGCAAGCAGCTCACCCGCCGCGAGGAGACGCGCCTGCGCCGCTACGCGGACTCGATCATCGTCAAGGACGCGGCGTCGCCCGAGCGACTGCTCGACGAGACCGCGCTGTTCCTGCACCGCTCGGCGTCGTCGCTGCCGGCCGAGAGCCGCCGCGTGCTCGAGCAGCTGCACACGACCGACGCCGTCCTGCACGACAAGCGCGTGCTCATCGTCGACGACGACGTGCGCAACGTCTTCGCGCTCACGAGCGCCCTCGAGGCGCGCGGGATGGTCGTGCGCTTCGCCGAGAACGGGCGCGAGGCGATCGAGTCGCTCGACGCCGACCAGGGCGTCGACATCGTCCTCATGGACGTGATGATGCCCGAGATGGACGGCCACGAGACGACGCGCGCGCTGCGCGCCGACGAGCGCTTCGCCGACCTGCCGATCATCTCGCTGACGGCCAAGGCGATGAAGGGCGACCGCGAGAAGTCGATCGCCGCGGGGGCGTCGGACTACATCACCAAGCCGGTGGACATCGAACAGCTCATCTCGCTCATGCGGGTATGGCTGTACGGGTGAATCCGAGCGATCACGACGAGGCGCGCGAGCGTCTGGAGATCGACCTCCTCCTGGAGGCGATCCAGCGTGCCTACGGCTACGACTTCCGCGGCTACGCGCACGCCTCGCTGCGCCGGCGGCTGTGGCACCGCGTCTACGGCGAGAACCTCCAGACGCTCTCGGGCCTGCAGGAGCGCATCCTCCACGAGCCCGCCTGCATGGACCGGCTGCTGCGCGACCTCTCGATCAACGTCACCGAGATGTTCCGCGATCCGAGCTTCTTCGTCGCGCTGCGCGAGCGCGTCTTCCCGCTGCTGCGCACGCACCCGTTCGTCCGGATCTGGAACGCGGGCTGCTCGACCGGCGAGGAGATCTACTCGCTGGCGATCGCGCTGCGCGAGGACGACCTGCTCGAGCGCACGCGGATCTACGCGACCGACATCAACGACGCCGCGCTGCAGCGCGCCGCCGCCGGGACGTTTCCGCTCGAGCGCATGCAGCGCTACACGGAGAACTACCTGCGCGCGGGCGGCAGGGAGGCCTTCTCGTCCTACTACGCGACCGACGGCGACAGCGCGCGGTTCTCCCCCGAGCTCGTCCGCAACATGGTGCTCGCCCAGCACAACCTCGTCACCGACGGCTCCTTCAACGAATTCCACCTCATCGTGTGCCGCAACGTCATGATCTATTTCGGCAGTGCCCTGCAGGAGGAGGTCTTGCAGCTGTTCGGTGACTCCATGACCCGCTTCGGCATACTCGCGCTCGGGCGCAAGGAGTCGATCCGCCGTTCGCGCCACGCGTCGGAGTACGAGCCGCTGGACGAGACCGAGAAGATCTTCCGGCGGGTGGTCTGATGGCCGTCGAGCTCGTCGCGATCGGTGCATCCTGGGGCGGGCTGCACGCCGTGGAGCATGTCCTGGAGACGCTGCCCGAGGACTTCGGCGCTGCCGTCGTCATCGCCCAGCACCGGCGCGCCGACTCGCAGGACGGGCGGCTGACCGCGCTGCTGGACGCCCGCTGCGCGCTGCCCGTCTGGGAGGCCGAGGACAAGCAGGCGCTCGATCCGGGGGTCGTGCTGCTCGCGCCCGCCGACTACCACCTGCTCGTCGAGACGGGGACGGTCGCGCTGTCGGTCGATCCGCACGTGCATTTCAGCCGGCCGTCGATCGACGTGCTGCTCGCGTCCGCGGCCGATGCCTACGGCGACCGCGCCGCGGGCGTCGTGCTGACCGGCGCAAACGCCGACGGCGCCGAGGGGCTGGCCCGGATCGCGGCGCGCGGCGGTCCCGCGATCGTCCAGGACCCCGAGACGGCGATGCGGCGCGAGATGCCCGAGGCGGCGCTGGCGGCCGTTCCCGCGGCGCAGGTCGTCGCGGTCGAGGACATCGGCGCGCTGCTGGCCGAGCTCACCGGGACGCGGCAGGAGACGGCGCGATGAGAGACACCGCGATCCTGCTCGTCGACGATCACGAGGAGAACCTCGTCGCGCTGGAGGCCGTCCTCGAGCCGCTGGGCTGCCGGCTCGTGTCCGCGCGCTCGGGCGAGGAGGCGCTGAAGGCGCTGCTGCAGCAGACGTTCGCGGTCATCCTGCTCGACGTCCAGATGCCGGGCCTCGACGGCTTCGAGACCGCCGAGCTCATCCGCGGGCGCGAGCGCACGCGCTCGGTGCCGATCATCTTCGTGACGGCGATCAGCAAGGAGCCCCATCACGTCTTCCGCGGCTACGGGGCCGGTGCCGTGGACTACATCTTCAAGCCGTTCGACGCGCACGTCCTGCGCTCGAAGGTCGAGGTCTTCGTCGAGCTCTTCGAGCGCGGCCGCGCGATCGCCGCGCGCGAGGAGCTCCTGCGCGCGACGTTCGAGGACGCGCCGATCGGCATGGCGCGCGCCGGCGCCGACGGGCGGCTGCGCCACGTCAACCGGGCCCTGTGCGACACGCTGGGCCGCGACGCGTCCGACCTCGTGGGGCGCACGCTGGACGACCTCGGGACGCGCGACGAGGCCGGCATCGACGGCGATCCCCGCGAGGCGCTGCTGGCCGGCAAGATCGAGCGCTACGAGATCGAGCGGACGCTGACCGGGCAGGCCGGGACGTCGATCCCCGTCTGCGTGACCGCGTCGCTCGCGCGCCCGCGCGACGGATCGCAGCCCGATCTCATCCTCCACGTCCAGGACCTGCGCGAGCGCCGCCGCGCCGAGCGCGAGCACGACCAGCTCGTCCGCGCGCAGGCGGCGCGCGCGAGCGCCGAGGTGACGGCGGAGCGGTTGCGGGTCATGCAGTCGATCGCCGACGCCGCGCTCGCCGCGGAGAGCCTCGAGGAGCTGCTGGGAGATCTGCTCGCGCGGCTGCTCGAAGCCCTGGACGTCGACCGCGCGGCGATCGTGCTGGCGGGCCAGGGCGAGCCGCCGGTCGCGGCGCAGGCGTCGCCGGGCCTGGAGGTCACGTTCCAGCGCGACGGGCTCGTGAAGATCGACGGCGTGACGGCGAGCGTGTTGCGCGAGCGCGCGCCGCTGGTCATCGGCGACCTCGCGGGCTCGGAGATCGACGCGAGCTCGTTGGGGCCGGCGGTCGCGTCGGTGCTGGCGGTGCCGCTGCTCGAGCGCACGCGGGTCTTCGGCACGGTCCAGGTCGGGGTCCTGACGGCGCGCGGCTTCGACGATGAGACCGTCGACGTCCTGCGGCTCCTCGCCGACCGGGTCGGGCTGGCGATCTCGCGCACGCGCCTGCACGAGCGCGAGCGGCGGATCGCGCGCGAGCTGCAGCACTCGCTGCTGCCCAAGAGCCTGCCCGAGATCCCGGGCGTGGGGCTCGCCGCGCGCTACCGGCCCGGCGACGACGGCGTCTCGGTCGGCGGCGACTGGTACGACGCGGTGGCGCTCCCGGGCGGGCGGGTGGCGATCGCGATCGGCGACGTCGTCGGCCGCGGCATCACGGCGGCTTCGACGATGGGCCAGATGCGCAGCGCGCTGCGCGCGATCCTCGCGCAGGGCGACAACACGGGCGCGATGGCCGATCGCCTCAACCGCTTCACGCTCGGGCTCGGTGTCGGGGAGGCCGTCATGACGACGGTGCTGCTCGCGATCTACGAGCCGACGACGGGCGTGCTGCGCTTCACGAACGCCGGTCATCCGCCGGCGTTGATCGTCGCACCCGACGGCAGCGCGTCGTATCTCTCGCAGCCGGCGTCGGTGCCGATGGGCGTGCTCGAGGCGCCGCGCTACCCCGAGCTCATAGTGCAGCTCGAGCGCGGATCGACGTTGATCCTCTACACCGACGGGCTCGTCGAAGAGCCGACCGAGGTCCTGGACATCGGGCTCGAGCGGCTGCTGGAGGCCGCCCGCGGCGGCGGTGGCGACGTCGAGGAGCTCTGCGAGGTCCTGCTCGACAAGGGCCTGCCGCCGTCCGCGCGCCACCCCGACGACGTGACGCTGCTCGTGCTGCGCGCGCAGGAGCGCCTCGGCGAGACGGTCTCACTCGAGGTCTCGGGCGAGCCCGGCGCGCTGAAGTCCACGCGCGACACGCTGCGCCTCTGGCTGCGCGAGTCCGCCGCGACAGAGGACGAGACCGACGACATCACGATGGCCTGCAACGAGGCGTGCGAGAACGTCGTCGAGCACGCCTACGGGCTCGGCGACGACCCGTTCAGCGTCATGTTCGCCCGCGACGGGCGCGACATCAGCATCCACATCCGCGACCGCGGCACCTGGCGGGGCGAGACGACGCCCGACCGCGGCCTCGGCATCGAGCTCATGCGCCGGCTCGTCGACGACGTCGACGTCCAGAGCAGCCCCAACGGGACGACGGTGCAGCTGCGCAAGCGGCTGGCGAGAGCGGCGAGCCCGCGCGCCGCGGCCACGAAGGTCGCACGGCGGTAGCGCGCGGGCCCGGCCTCGCAGCGCCGGATGCGGTCGTCAGCGCCGGGTGCCGACGGCGAGCAGGTACTCCTGCTCGAAGCGCGCCCGCTCCGGCGTCCCGAGATTCCACTCGTCGCAGAAGCGCTCCACAGCCGCGTCGAAGTCGGCCTCGCGCCCCTCGCGGACCGCGTTGGCCCGCGCCGCGATCGTGGGGCCGTAGTAGGTCTTGAAGTGCTCGCCCCAGCCCTGGCTGTGCTCGAAGGCGGTGATGTCGAGCACGTCTCGCTCGAGCGTGTGAAATTCCACGCGGCCGCCGAAGAGCCCGGCGACGTGCTCCTCGCTGCCCCAGAGCGGCGGGGACTGCACGCCTGGCGGCGGCGCGGGGACGAACGCCTTCATCGTGTGAAACAGCGCGCCGATCATGCCCTCGGGAGTCCAGCTCATGAGGCCGATCGTGCCGCCGGGCCGGCAGACGCGCACAAGCTCGTCGGCGGCCTCCTGGTGGTGCGGGGCGAACATCACGCCGATGCACGAGATGACGACGTCGAAGCTCTCGTCCTCGAAGGGCAGGTGCTCGGCGTCGGCCTCGACCCAGCGCAGCTCGAGGCCCGCGGCCTCCGGACGGCGGCTGCCCGCCTCCAGCAGCTCGGGCGTCAGGTCGCTCGCCGTCACGAGCGCGCCGGCCGCGGCGGCGGGGATCGCGGCGTTGCCGGTTCCCGAGGCGACGTCGAGCACCCGCGCTCCGGGGGTGATCGCGCAGGCCTCGACGAGGCGCGGTCCCAGCGGTGTGAGGAACGTCTCGACCATGCGGGGGTAGTCGCCCGTCGCCCACATCTTGCGGTGACGGCCCTTCAGCTCGGTGTCTGGGACCTGCACGCTCATCTCGGTTCCTCTCTGTCGGTGACGACGCGAGCAGGAGCATCCGCCGGGCGGACGGTCCGCGCATCGGGAGGAATACCTATCGGCTGCCTATCTTCCGGCGGCGCCGGGCGTGCGGCGGGCGGCGAGGGCGGCGGCCTCGGCGCGGTTGCGCACCCCGAGCTTGGAGAGGATCCGGCTGACGTGGTGCGCCGCGGTCCGCTCGCTGATGACGAGCGTCCGGGCGATCCGCGCGTTCGACATGCCGAGCCCGATGAGCCCGAGCACCTCCTCCTCGCGCGCGGTGAGCTCCCCGGCCGCGCGGGGACGCGCCGCGGTCCCGGCGCCGAGCTCGCGCAGCACGCCCGCGGCGGCGTCCATCGCGCGCGCGGCGCCGAGCTCGCGGAAGACGCCGAGGGCGGTGCGCGCCTCGTCCTCGGCGACCTCGGGCTCCTCGGCCGCCAGCGCCCGGGCGAGCTCGAGCCGCGCCTCGGCGCCGTCGTGCGGCATCGCGAGCGCGCCGAAGCGCTCCAGCGCGGAGCGCGCCGGCCCGGTCGCGTCCTGCGGGCATCCGGCGGCGAGCGCGACCCGCGCCGCGGCGAGCTCGCCGCGCGCCGCGACGAGCCGGATCCCGGTCTCGTCGGCGAGGACCGCGAGCAGCCGGGCCGCGGATCGCGCCCCGTCGAGGTCGCCGCAGGCCAGCCGCGCGTCGACGAGCGGGGCCAGCAGCTGGGTCCTGTGCATCGCGTGGCCCTGCGCGGACTGCAGGCCGCGGCTCAGCAGCGAGGCGGCCACCTGGGGACGGTCCTCGGCGATGCGCAGGAGCGCCAGCGCGCGCAGCGCGGACGGGCTCTCCTCGCGCCCGTCGAGCAGCTGGGCGGCTTCGGCCAGCCGGCCCTGCCGGACGCGCAGCTCCGCCATGGTGGCGGCGATGGCCTCGCCCATCTGCGGGACGTAGCGGCGGTGGGTGTCCAGCGCGGTCTCGAGCGCCTGCTCGGCCTCGGGCCAGCGCCCGGCCGCCATCAGCACGTCGGCGTGCACCGTCTGGCACGCGCCGAAGAGCGGAGCCGTCGCGTGCGAGCGCGAGAATTCGTCGACGTGCTCGCACCATTCGGTCGCGCGGTCCCAGTCGCCCGCGTTCGTGCACGCCATGATGAGGTTGCAGTAGGCCTCGGCGAGCGTGTGAACGTTGCGTACCCGCCCGGCGGTCGCGGCCGCCATCGCCTCCTCGAGCAGCGCCATCCCGGCCTCGGCGCGCCCGGCGCTCACCTCCGCGCGCCCGAGGAGGCTGAGGGCGAAGACCTCGAGATCATCCGAGCCGCACGCGCGCGCGACCTCCATCCCGCGCCGAGCGTGCGCGATCTGCTCGTCGACGTTGCCGGTGTGGCGCGCGCGCTCGACCGCGACCCAGCCATGTCCCGAGCACGCGCCGGCGTTCTCGAGCGCGCGCTCGGCCCGGGCCAGCCAGCCGCGCGCCGCCGACGCGCGCCCGGCGACGCTGTGCTGATGGGACACCCACACCCCGACCCGCGCCGCGTCGTCGCAGCTCCCGGCCTTGATGTACCCCTCGAACGCCCGCTCCCGCTCGGCGACGCCGCCGGCGACATCGCCGAGGAACCACAGCGCGAGGCCGAGCCCTTCGCGCGCCGCGGGAACGTCGCTGCTCTCGAGCACGCGCTCGAGCGCGCCGCGCGCGCCCTCCCAGTCCGCCCGCTCGAGCGCCTCGATGCCCGCCGTCAGATCGTCGTGGCTGGCAGCGTCCATGCGCGACGCAGTATCCAGATCGTGCGAGCGACGGGCAACCGATGCGGTCAGGCGCCCCAGCCCACCTCGTCGTCGATGTCGAGCTTTCGCCAGAACGACACGGCCGGCGACGCGGTCACGCCGGCCGCCTGCATGACCGGCCCGATCAGCGGCCCCGCCTCCTCGAAGAACGCCTGAAAGCTCTCCTCGTCCGGCCACTCGTCGATCGCCATCGCCTCGCCGTCCCCGCCGTACCAGCGATGCGCGATGAGCCCGTTGCTCTTGGCAATCTCGATGATGCGACCGATCGTCTCGGCCTCCGCGGTGAGCGTCGCCTCGAAGACGGCCGGATCCGCACTCACCCGCACGGTCACGATCACTGACATGGAGTCCTTTCGCTGACGGTGTGTCGACTGTACCTGCGGCCGGCCGGCCCGGGGTCGCAGTGACCCGCCTCCATCGACCCGTGCGCGAACAGCACCGTCCGTCCAGCTGAGCAGTGCTCTGCTGAGCGCGCTCGTCTCACGCGAAAGCAGCGGCGAGGTTTGTCAGCCACTCCCGAGTTCTCGCTCGACCTCGTCGTTCCACTCCAGGTGCGCCTGCAGGAGCCGCCGACCTAGCGAACGCGCCAGCTTGAGCTGGCGCCCGGTGGGGGATCGAGGGGGCGCGACGCTCATCCTCGTCGATGCCGGCCGAGAGCTGCAGTATCTCCTCGCGCATCGCGCTGAGGCTCTCGGCGACGACGCGTACGTCCTCGGCCAGGTCGCTCGATAGCACCCGGGCCAGGTCCTCGCTCTGGATCCGGGGAAATGAAGACGGCTGGACGTGCCACTCCCTCAGCGCTGCGAGGCCCTTCTCCGTAGGCCCGGGTGAGTGCGTCAACACGCCGATGAACGTGTCGCACACCGAGCACGTCACCTCGGCCCGCCCTGCGCGCGTCCTGGACGTGAACGTGCCGGCCGGCTTCAACGAGTTCATCGCCAGCGCGGGCGAGCCCGTCGCCGAACCGACCCTCCCGAGCGCGGAGGGGCCGCCGCCCGACGTCGAGCGCCTGGCCGCGATCGCCGCTCAGCATCGAATCGAGCTGCTCAGTCCCTCAGGTGAGCGTCCCTAGCTTCCACCATTGCTCCTGCTCTACGACGACGGAAGTAGTGAGCGCCCTGCGCGGTTTCGCTCGGCGGAGGCGGAATAGCCCCGCTCGCCCCGCTTCCATCTAGCCCACGGTGAGGGCAACTTCGTAGTGGTCGACCGACTGGATCGAGGCGCCAGCCTGATCAGTCGCCTCTTTGCGCATCTGGTTGGCGCGTTCCACGCTCGCGTTGAGAGCGTCTTCTGACTCCCAGAGCGTGATGCTGATTCCCTTGCCGCCGGGCCGGTCGACGAGGAAGTAGGCCTTGCTGAAGCCATCCAGCTCCTCGAGGGCGCCTGTTACCGAGTCAAATCCCTTGACGAGTTCGTCGGCCTCGCCTTCGTAGGTGCTTACGCGCGCGTGCATCTGTCCTCCTCGTGCCGTGGTTGAGCGCTAGCGGCAACTATCTCGGAGGCTCGCCGTACCGGTCAACTCGTTCGGGATCGGGCGGACCATGAAGGTGATGCTTCAAGCGACGACACTCCAATGCTGCGTTCCGACGGATCCGGCAGGCTCCGGCAGCCGCGCATCGCGGAACCGGGCGCGGGTCCGCGCCGACAGTTTCGCTCGGCGCGAGGAGGGGCGCTCTCCGTGGGACGAGCGACAGCGCTGATCATGCCTCGATGCAGCAGCCCGTCGCCAGCGCGCAGCTCAGCGAGCAGCGCCAGCGGCTCCAAGCGCTTCATCGAGCGTCATGGTCGAAGCAACCTCGTGGATCGACACGTCAGGCGGTGCGGCGAGGAGATCGCTGAGGCTGCTCATGAGTTGTCCGAACTCCGGGTTCCGGAAGTGGTTGTACTGCGCTTCTAGCGTCGTCCACTCCTCCACGATGAGGAACTTATTCGGGGTCTCCAGGTCTTCCGAAATCTCGTAGCTCTTGCATCCCTCTTCGGAGCGAGTCTGCGCCGCGTTCATGCGAACCGCGTCAAGCCATTGATCCCGCTGCTCGGGTCGGACCGAGACTTTCACTACCTGCACGACCATCGGGCCCTCCTAAGTCTGGATTTCGGTTGGAGTATCTCCCCTCGGTCACGTTCGGTCGAGCTGCTCTCGGGAGTGTTGCTTTCGCCTGCAGGGAGTGCCGCGCCAGCGGGCGAGGCAGAGCGCTTGTCCGCGCGAGATGCGGCACTCTGCCCTACCCGCTTAACGGTCCGTCACCGGGACGATCAACGGACGGGTCATGCGGGACCGGGACCCGAGCAGCATTGGTGCCGGCTCCAGTTCTGGGCGAGATCCGCTCGGGGACCGCTCAACGACAGGTCCCGCGCGGGTCGCGGCGCTGCGGGCGCCGCTCATTCAGCCTGCTGTGCGCTGACGCGCCGGGCTCGCTGATGCTCGCTGCCTTCAGGGCAGAGACCGTAGTGTCCACGTGATGGTCGATGTCCCCGCGCTGGACGCGGAGTTTCGGCGCTTGGACCCGGCCGATCGCGCGCTGCTCGAGCTGGCGCTGCGTCACGGCCTCGACGACGAGGCGATCGCGAGGGCTGCGGGCATGCCGGTCCGGCGTGTCCGGCGTCGTCGACGGGCACTGCTCGCGAGGCTGGCCGACGAGATCGGCGTCGACGCCGGGTCACGCGACGACCTCCTCGCCGCGCTGCTCGTGCGGGTCGCCGAGAAGGCATCCGTGCCGGCCACCGAACGCGACGGTCGATCGCCGTCGGGCGCCGCCGTCCCCCGTCGTGGGCTCGCGGATCGCTTCGCGGGGGCGGTCGTTCGGGGGCGGTGGGCGGTCGTCGTCGCGTGGATCACCATCGCGGTCGTGGTCACGTTGGGGTTGCCGTCGATCCGTGAGGCGCAGGTCGGAGCGCTCGGCGATCTCGTCCCGGCTGGCGCGCAGGCGATCACGACCGAGGAGCGCGCCGCGCAGCTGTTTGCCTTCCCGCTGCTGAGCCGCACGATCGTCGTCGTCCGCGACGCCGGCGGCCTGTCGGTGCTGCAGCAGGGCAAGGTCGGGCGCAGCGTCGTGTTGCTCGATCGCGGCGAGCTGGCGCAGTTGCGCGAGACGCGCGGGTACGCGGTCTCCAACGCGATCGGCGTGACGCCGTTCGTGCGCGAGCGGTCGACGACGATCGTGATCCCGCTGCTGTTCCCGACGAGCGTCGGGCAGAACGGCAGGGTCGGCGCCGCCCGCCGGCTCGCGGAGGAGCACGTCGCGCCGGGCGCGCCCGGCGCGTACGTCGGTGTCACCGGCGCGATCGCGGCACGCGCGCAGCAGGCGGATGTGATCGAGGAGCACCTGCCGCTCGTGGAGCTCGCGACGCTGCTGCTCGTGCTGGGCGCCGTCGGCGTGTACTTCCGCGCGCTGCTGGCTCCGCTGATCAACCTCGTGACGGTCGCGCTGGCATATCTCATCTCGATCAGGCTCGTCGCCACGCTCGGCAAGCTCGTCGGCGTCTCGGTTCCCAGCGAGGTGCAGCCGATCGTCGTCGCGCTGCTGTTCGGCGTCGTCACCGACTACTCGCTGTTCTTCCTTTCGCGCTTCCGTCGCCGGCTGGAGGCGGGTGACACGCCCTCGGCCGCAGCGCACCGCACGACCGCCGAGCTGACGCCGATCATCCTGACGTGCGGGCTGGCGGTCGCGGCCGCATGTGCGGCGCTGGTCGTCGCAGATCTCGGCTTCCTGCAGGCGTTCGGGCCCGGCATGGCGATGGCGATCCTCGTCGCGCTCGCGGTCTCGATGACGTTCATCCCGGCGACGCTCGCGTTGCTGGGCGAGCGCTTGTTCTGGCCGCACGTCCCCGCCCCGGCCGGCCGGGCGGCGCGAGCTCGACAGCGACGCCCGATCACGCACCGCGTCGTTGCGACCGCGGTTCGTGCGCCGCGGCGGACGATCGCCGGGTGCGCGATCGTGCTGGCGACGATGTGCTCGGGCCTGGGCTGGCTTGAGCTCGGCAACCCGCTGATCCGGGGGCTGCCGGAAGACAGCGACGCACGGGTCGCGTACACCGAGGCCAGCCGTGGGTTTGTCCCCGGAATCCTCTCGCCGACGGTGCTGATCGTCGAGCAGCCCGCGATCGCCTCGCGCCGCACGGAGCTCGCGCGGCTGCAACGCCTGCTCGCAGGCCAGCCCGGCATCGCTCAGGTCGTCGGTCCGGCATCCAACCCGACGCGTCTGAAGCTCGGGGCCGTCCTCGCGAGCAACGGCAACGCGGCGCGCTATGTGCTCGTGCTGAAGGCCGATCCGCTCGGCGCCGGGGCGGTGGAGCGCATCCGGCGCCTGCAGGACGCGACCGATGGGCTGCTCGCGCGCGCCGGGCTGCCACAGGCTCAGGCGAGCTTCGCCGGCGACAGCGCGCTCTCCCAGGAGACGATCGATGGCACCACCGACGACCTGCTGCGCGTGATCCCCGCGGTGCTGCTGGCGGTGCTGCTCGTGCTCGTCATCTTCCTGCGCGGGCTCGTCGCGCCGCTGTATCTCGTCGCCGCCGCGACGCTCGGCCCGCTCGCGGCGCTCGGGCTCACGGTCGCGTTCTTCCGCGGCGTCCTCGGTCACGACGAGCTGACGTACTACGTGCCCGTCGCCGCCGGCGTGCTGCTCGTGGCGCTGGGGTCGGACTACAACATCTTCCTCGTCGGCCGGGTCTGGGACGAGGCACGGCGCCGGCCGTTGGACGAGGCGATCATCGCCGCCGGGGCGGGCGCGGCGCGCGCGATCTCGGCGGCCGGCATCGTGCTCGCGCTGTCCTTCGGGGCGATGGGGCTCGTCCCGATCGCCGCGTTTGGCGAGCTGGCGTTCGTGATGGCCGCCGGCCTGCTGATCGACGCCTTCCTCGTCCGCACCGTGCTCGTCCCCGCGCTGATCGCGCTTGTCGGCTACCGCAGCGGCTGGCCCGGCAAGCGACTGCGACCCCTGACCGCCGACCGCGTGCGGATCCCCACCACGACGTGACGGGCGGGGCTCACCCACGCCTGTGACACGATCCGGACAGTGAGCGGGTCCCCGCCAGGCCGTGCGCAGGACGCGCACGGCCGCATGCGAACCGCGATGGTCGCGCTGGCGGTCGCGATCGTGCTGGCCGACTCGTCGATCGTGACGCTCGGCCTGCCGGGCGTCCTGCGCGAGTTTCGCGCGGACGTCACCGATGTCGCCTGGGTGCTGACCTCGTTCAACCTGGTGCTCGCGCTCGTCGCGCTGCCGGCCGCCGTGATTGCCCGCCGCACCGGCGCGGTCGCCGCCTGGCGGCTCGGGATACTCGCTTTCGCAGCGGCCTCGCTGGCCTGCGCGCTGGCGCCGAGCCTCGAGATCCTCGTCGCCGCGCGCTGCGCGCAGGCGATCGGCGGCGCCGCGGTGATCGCGGCGGCACTCGAGCTGCTCGTCACCCAGCGTGGCCACGGGGCGGGCTCGCGCGTATGGGCCGCCGCGGGGATCGCGGGAGCCGCGATCGGACCGGCGCTCGGCGGCGCGCTGACGGAGCTGTTCTCCTGGCAGGCGATCTTCGCCGCGCAGGTGCCGCTCGCGCTCGTCGTGGTGCTGCGACCGCTATCGCGCGACGTGCCGGCGCCGGCGAGCGTGCCCGCGCCGCAGTCCGCGGCACTCGATGGCCCGCGAACCGCGGCGCCGACCGCCGCGCTCGCACTGGTCTCGGCCGCCCTCACCGCAGCGCTGTTTCTGCTCGTGATCCTGCTGACGGAAGGACTGCGCCACACGCCGCTGCGCGCCGCCGCGATCGTCTCGGTGATGCCACTCGCCGCGCTAGCGACCGCGATGCTCGCCGCCAGATTCGGCGCGGGCCGACGGCTGGCCGGAGCCGGTGCGGTGTCGCTGGCCGGCGGGCTGGCGGCGCTCGGACTGCTGCCCGGCGCGCAGGCCGCCTGGACGATCGCACCGCAGATCCTGATCGGCATCGGACTCGGGCTGACGCTGTCGAGCCTGACGCTACGCGCACTCGGCGAGACCGCGGCGGGAGCAGCGGATGTCGACCCGGCCCAGCTCGCGCGTCGTGGCGCGTGGACGATCACCGCACGACATGCGGGCGTCGTGATCGGGCTGCTCGTGCTGACCCCCGTCTTCGCGTCCGCGCTGCAAGACGAGCAGCGCGCCGCCGAGCAGGCCGGCACCGCCAAGCTGCTCGACGCCCGCCTCTCGCCCGGGCTGAAGATCGACCTTGCCGACGCGATCGCCACGCGCATCGAGCGCGCCGGCGGCCAACTGCCAGACCTGCGCCCGGCATTCGCAGCGCAACAGCCGCCACCCGCGGACCGCAGCGCCTACGCACGGCTTCAGGCCGACCTCACCGACGAGGTCCGGCGCGCCGCGACACACGCCTTCAGCACGTCCTTCCTGGTCGCCGCGGCGCTCGCGCTGCTCGCGCTGCTCCCGATCGCTCTGACCCGCGGCGCGTCCTCCGCCGGCAGTGTCCTGGCGGCCATCATGCTGAGCGCCGCGCTGGCCGGGACCTATGTCTCGCTCGGCGGCGGCAGCTACAAGCCGCTGTCAGCGCGCGATCCATGCCAGGCGCGGGTCTGGCCTGACACCAAGGACCTCAGCCAGGTCGCCGAGCAGCTCGGTCTGTCGGCGCTCGACGGCGCCGCCTGCAACCTCCGCGTGACGCGCGAGGAGCTCGCGCTCGCGCTCGCCAGCACCGACCGGCGCGTTACGTTCCTGCGCGAGCACCACATCAACGACACCCAGCTCGGCGCGGCGCTGCGCGACGGGCTGCGGCGCGCCATCGCCGACGCACGACGCGCCGGCGCGCTGACCGAGCCTCAGGCCGCCCTCGCCCGCCGCGTCGCCGACGCGCTACCGCTCGAGACGCTGATCAGCATCGCCCGCGGCGGCAAACGCGGACTCGACGCCCTCCTCGGCGGCAGCAACCTGCTCGGCATCCTCGGCGCCGCCATAGGATGACGACGGCCCAAGGTCACGCCGTGATCAGCATCGACCACAGCACCGGGGAGCAGACGCAGCCCGCCGCCGCCGCGACCCGGTGACCATCGGTGGTTCGTTTGCGTTGAGCAGGCCGCGATTGTCGGCGCCCGTGCTGCCACGGCGATGCCCGCTACGGTGGCGGTGGTCTGCCGGGAAGACTGGTCGGCGACATTCCGACCCCTGCCTGTAATCGAGGATCGCCCTGATGCCCACCCCTGTCGCGGACTTCCTGCGCCAGGAAACGACCGGCGGCAAACTGCTGTTGCTCGCGACCGCGATCGCGTTGCTGTGGGCCAATGTCGCCGAGTCGTCCTATGTCGCCGTGTGGTCCACCGAGCTGGCGGTCGGCCCCGAGTGGCTGCACCTCGACCTCGAGCTTGCCGACTGGGCGGCCGACGGTCTGTTGGCGATCTTCTTCTTTGTCGCGGGGATGGAGGTCAAGCGTGAGCTGACGGTCGGCGAGCTCGCTGGGCGCCGGGCGGCTGCGCTGCCGGTGTTCGCGGCCGTGGGCGGAATGCTGGTGCCGGCGTTGGTGGCGATCGCTGTTTCCGGTGGTGCTGCTGGCAGTGACGGCGCGTGGGCGATCCCCGTTGCGACGGACATCGCGTTTGCGCTCGGCGTGCTCGCGCTCGTCGGCGCGAACCTGCCTACGGGCGTTCGGGTGCTGCTGTTGTCGATGGCGGTTATCGACGACCTGTTGGCGATCATCCTGATCGCCGTCCTGTTCACCAGCGGCTTGCAGGTCGCCTGGGTGGCCGCGTCGCTCGTGCCGTTCACCGCCTTCGCCGTGCTGCTTCGCCGCGGCCACGCCCCGGTCGCGCTGCTGTGGGGTCTGGCGATCGCCGCCTGGGTCTGCGTGCACGCCAGCGGCGTCCACGCCACGGTTGCCGGCATCGCGCTGGGCCTGCTGGTCCCGGTCACGCGGCGAGCCGGCGCGAGCAGCTCGTTCTCTGAGCGCTTCGAGCACCGCCTACATCCGCTCTCGGCCGGATTCGTCGTCCCCGTCTTCGCGCTGGCCGCCGCCGGCATCCCGCTCGTCGCCGCCGCCGACGCGATCTCCGAGCCCGTCGCGATCGGCATCGTCGCCGGCCTGCTGATCGGCAAACCCGTCGGGATCCTCGCCGGCGCCTGGGTTGCCGAGCATACGGGCCTCGGAGTGCTGCCCGACGCCGTGCGATGGGCCGACGTCGTCCCCGTCGCCGTCCTGGGAGGAATCGGCTACACCGTCAGCCTGCTGATCGCCGGCCTCGCCTTTGACCAAGCAGCGCCCGCCGAAACAGCCGGCGCCGCAGTGCTCATAGGGTCAGCCCTCGCATCGGTCCTCGCGATCCTGCTGCTACGGCGACGCCCCACCATCGACGAACGCGCCGAGTCGCCTACATGAGGCCTGATGCTCGCGCCTACGGTGACGCGATGGCGCCAGGCGAACGAGCACCCGGTCCGCCGCCGCCTCGAAGCCTGTCCAGCGCGTTCCGGTCAGGCGACGACTACGTCGCTCGTCGTGCCGCATTCCAGGCGACGTTGCGCGGGTCGCCGCGTGTCTATTCGGCGGCCTCGGGTATCCCGAACCCAGTCAATTTGGATACGCGCGTGGCTCGTCGAGGCTCGCCACGTAGCCCTCTGGACGCCCCTCGTGGTCGGCGTACCGTTCGGGCGATCGACCGGCGGACGCGACCAGCGACGCGGCAGCGATGCGCTGCTGCTGTCGTCGGAGGACCCGCAGCCCTACGCGCACATCGCATGCTGCGTGGAGGATTCGCCGGGCTCGCGTCGTGCCCTCGAGGAAGCCCGGCGACTCAGGGCCTTTGGTCGGGGTCGCCGGACGATCGTCCACGTCACGCCCTCGCTCTACGGCGAGAGCCTCGCGCTCCCACCCGTCGATGACATCACCACCGCCGCTTCGACGTGGCTGACCACCGAGTTCGCACACGTCGCGGGTGCAGAACTCGTCCTGCTTAGCGGCCTTTCTGCCGGCGGCATGTGCGATTGGGCCCGTGAGGCCTGCCCGGACCTGCTGCTGGCCGGAGCGCACCGTGGTCGTCGTGACAGACTCACGCTTGGCAGCTTCGCCGGCTGCGTCGCCTACCACGCACCCTGCAATGTGCTCCTCGTGCGCCCCGACGCGCGATGACCGTCGCACACCCATCAAGTCAAGAGGAGCCACCGATCATGAGCAGCCCGCACCCCGACGCCGGTCTGTCGCGCTCACGGCCTGCCAGAGCATCTGTGGACGCGTTGCTCACCCGCTCGATGATCGTGCTTGTCGTCGTCGCGACGGTCGCGCTGCTGCCGGCTTCCCCCGCGAGCGCGCGCAGTTCCGTGCGCGTCGGCATCGGTGACCAGAGCCCGCGCATGTTCGCGTCCCCCGACTTTCAGCGGCTGCACGTCAAGCGCACCCGCTACTTCGTCGCGTCTGACGTCATGGTCGACCGCGTCGGGCGCGCGATGGCGCGCGCGTTCGTCAAGGCCGCGCGCAGCGCAGGCGTTTCGACGCTGCTGCACATCTCCACGAGCGATCTGCGTTCCAAGCGCGGCCGGCTCGTCTCGACGAGCCGTTATCGCCGCGACGTCGGGCGGATCGTCGCGTACTTCCGCAAGCTCGGCGTGCGCGACTTCGGCGCGTGGAACGAAGCCAACCACAAGACCCAGGAGACATGGAATCACGTCGGGCACGCGGTGTCGTACTTCAAGAGCATGTACCGCACCGTCAAACGGCGCTGTCGCTCGTGCGCGGTGGTCGGGCTCGACGTGCTCGACCAGTCCGGCGTCGAGCGTTACATCCGCAGCTTCTACCGTCGCCTGAGCTCGACATGGCGCAAGCGCCTGTCGATCGTCGGCATCCACAACTACTCAGACGTCAACCGCAGCCGGTCACGCGGCACGGGAGCGATCATCCAAGCCGTCCGTCACCAGAACAAACGCACGAAGTTCTGGTTCACCGAGACCGGCGCGCTCGCGGGCTTCGGACGCTCCTTCTCCTACAGCGAGGCACGCCAGGCGAAGCGGATCAAGAACATGTTCACCTACGCCAGCCGCTACCGCACCCGCGGGGCGCAGCGCGTGTACTCCTACAACTGGTTCGGCACCATCAGCGGCGGCTGCGGCCGCTCATGCCCCTTTGACGCCGGCCTCGTCGACCCCGACGGCACACCGCGCCCCGTCTACGACGTCTTCCGCGCGAAACTGCGCAACTACTCGCGGTGACCGTCGTGTCACTCCCCAATGCGAGGCGTCCGAGGCGATGCGCCAGCGGCGTCAGACCAGGATGGCCTCGACCGTGATGAAGGCTCGATCTCCCAAGCGGCCATGTTCGCGCGAGCCCTTGTGCGCGTCCGCAGCTTCGTGTCTGCGGGCACGTTGAGATACGTATGAGGTTCGGATGCGGGACGACGCGAGGCGTTGACTGACTCCCGCTGACGGACCGGTTGGTGGAACTCGACGAGAGCGTTCCGTTCAGGCGAACGCAGGTACAGCGTGGGCTCGGACTGTCTACTGCTGCAAAGGAGCCCCGGTGCGCCGTAGCCGCAAGACGAGCCATAGCAACGGGGTGCCTAGGCAAAAGCAGTAACGCCGGCCACGGCCGCAGCGTCCCCGTTGAGCGTTGATGAGTCAGTGCGCGTCGCGGCGGACGAACACCTGCGCATCGTCACCGGGCACGCGCACGGTTGCGGACGCGCCGTGGACCGAGACGCGCGCGCCCTGGTGCTCTAACCGGGTGGGACGTGCCTGGCGAACGGCCGCTCGTCTCCGTCGAGCTTGTCGATCCGGCGCACGGCCTGCGTGCACGAGATGCTCCGTGCCGGCTGTCTGGACTGCGGTTCGTCGAACATCGTGAAGGCCGCGCCGACCACCAGTTGCGCCTCGGCTTCATAGCTCATCAGATCGCAGGCCCGTCGGAAGTCCGAGCGGGAGAACGCGACGGCAGCGGCCTTGTACGTCGCCCGTATCTGGTCCTCGTCGGAGCCGCGAGACAGGGCCGGGTCCAGGCGCCGGGGGGCTCGTCGAGGCGCGCGTTGAGAACGTTGTCGACGCGCCAGTCACCGTCGACCTTGCGACAGCCGATCGTTCCGTCGTCAACCGCGCGATATGTGAGGAGCGCTCGATCACCGCGAACCTCGATCGTCGCCTGATTGACGTCACCGGCCGTGGGTTGATCATCGGACTGCTCGGTGTGGGATAGAACTGCGGCGCAGTCGCCGGTAGCACCGGAGAACAGCCTGGCCACCGCCGTCGCCTGCGCCTCGGCACGAGGCGTCATGACAGCGCACACGCCCTTTGCATCCTTCGACTGCTGCAACCGCTGCAGCCTGGTGGTGAGAGACCGGATCTCGTCCTCGTAGGAGCCGCCGCAGGCGCCCAGCCCGAGCACGGCGAATGCGAGAAACGTGCATGCCAGTGAAGCTGGGCGGATGATCATCAGGCTCCGAAAGGTCGAATGTCAGTGCGATGATGGAGGAGCGGGCGGGCCCGGACAACCGAGGGGACGCGAGGCCGGCGAGACACCGGCGACGGGCCCGCGGTGACTACTCCACCGCCCGCGCCACCGCCCGCACGAACGGCGCCGCGTACGGCTCCGCCCGCCGGACAGCCTCGGCGATCAGGAGCCCTACTACGACGTCGAGGACGTAGTGCTCGCCGAGGTAGACGACCACGAACGAAGCTGACGCGACGTAGGTCCAGCCCAGCGCGCCGTACAGCGGCGAGACCTCGGTGAGGCCCATCGCGGTGATCGCCGCGGACGAGATGTGGTCGGAGGGCATCGAGCCCCAGGGATTGCCGGGCGCGGTCTTCGGCGGGGGGTGGCGTGCCCCCCGAGGAGGCCTCCGTCGGCGCGCGGTTCCCGGCGCCGCGGTCGCGCTGTTGCGGCCGCACTTCGAGGACGGGCGCTGGTCTACAAGGACGACACGAAGTACGTGTCGGGAGACGACGGGGCGGCGCGTGACTCGGTGGTGGCTGCCGCCGCACGCCGTGCGCGGGCCGGGGAGCGGGTCCCGGTCGACGTCCAGGGCCCGATCATCAACGCGCCGGTCTGGACGTGGGAGGTCCCGCTGTACATCTGGTTCGGAGGGATCGCGACGCGGCGTTCGTCGCAGTCGCCGCCGACGTCGCCGGCGACCACCGAACCGCGCGCATCGCGCGGTTGGTGTCGATCGGCGCGACGGCCCGGGCACGCCGCTGCTGATCCTCGACCTCGGCCGGCCCGAGCGCTTCCTGCACATGATGCGGATCTTCAAGCTGCGCTCGCCGATGCGCGCCGCCCGCCGGCGAGGCGGCCCCTGGACCCACCACCTCGCGAGCCTCGCCTACCTCGCCGCCGGCCTCGCCTACCGCTTCGCCTGGGTCGGAGCAGGCCGAACATCAGCCGCCGACCACGAGGCCGTCGCGTCGAACGCGTCGCTAAGCGTGCTGCGCTAATGGGCATGCTGTCGGTTTAACGCGGGCGCGACACTCGTCCCACGCAGCGCGTTGTTGGCTCGATTGCGGCGCAAGCGCTGTCCCGACCGAGTGGAAGTGGGTTGGGCCAGGAGTGTCGCTCATCATTGAAGTCTCACCAGAGTCCTCTCTTAGAGAACGCAGCCAAGGCCGGTCTGTTCGCGACGTTCATTTCGAACGTCCATCTAGCGAACAAGTAAGGGTGGGTTGTGGCCGCGCCGCCCAGAACTGCACCCGGAGGCTACTCGCCGTCCTTCTTGGCTGACAGCAGAATGGTCGTGTCCTCCGATACGCACGACCCCGCGGAAGGTTTCTGCGCCACGGTCGTCCAGTTGCGGTCAAACAGCAGTACGCGACCCTGGCCGGTCGCGTCCTCCTCATCAAGCAAATATAGGCCTGCAGCCTGCATTGTGTCCTGCGCGAGCTGATGGTCCTTGCCAACAACATTGGGCACCGTGATGCAACCCGATGGGCCAGAGCCGCTCCCCGTCGATTGCGGGCGCTCTGCCGCCGCGGCTTCGCGCCGCGCCTTCGCCCTGCGTGCGGCTGCAGCACGCGCTTGTCGCTTGCGCGCCACCGCGGCATTGAGCTGCGACTCCGTGCGACCGCGGGTCACCGTGACCGTTTTCGTGACCGGGTCGATACCGGGCGCAGTCGCGACAACGTCGATGCTGTTGCCCCCACTGTTCAGCCTGACGGTAGCCGCGAACGCCCCGTCTGTGACCCGCGCCGGCTTGCCGGTCACGAGCACCCGCGCGCTCGCGGGTGTGACCGTTCCGCGCACGTCGATGCTTGCGACACGCACTGTCGTGTCGTCGGCCGGAGCGCTCACCGTCAGCTTCGTCGCCGCCGGTGTTACGGGTGACGTCTGCGCGGCTGGCTCATCCTCATCGGACGAACCGCACGCCGCCACGCCGAGCGCGAGTGCGCAGAAGCTCACGGTGATCAGGTCTCTCATGATCGTGCCCTCCCCTGGCTTTTGGCAGGCCGCGGCGAGCGTGCGCGCGTGGGTTGCGTCGGCCTGGATTCCTCAAGCGCCGATGCCGCTGCGTTGAGCGTACACGCGACATCACAAACTGGGGCTTGCTCGTGCCGAAGCGAAAGGTCGAACGGGGCATTCGGCGCGTGCCTGGTGACCGGCGATGCCGTTGTGTGACGGCAGTGAACTCGCACCTGCACGCGTGACTGGCAAACGCACGATGTCAGTGGAGACCATCGCTGCGGTGGAGTTGGCGGTGCCGGAATGTCCGGACGTCACCTTGATCGTGCTAGGACTTGTCGCGCTCGTGATCGGCGACCTATGCGACGGCGCCCTCACCTGCCGGCGCGCATTCGCCGACACGGCCATCGAAGCTGACCATCCGCCGTTTCTCTAGCTCGATCGGGCCCTCCTCGCTCAAACGAGCGGGTTGAGTCGGGGTCAGATCCGGCGCCGCCGCGACTACTCCACCGCCCGCGCCACCGCCCGCACGAACGGCGCCGTGTACGGCTCGACCCGCCTCACCGTCTCGGCGATCAGGAGGCCCACGAGGACGTCGATGACGTAGTGCTCGCCGAGGTAGACGACCGCGAACGAGGCCGCTGCGACGTAGGACCACCCGAGCGCTCCATACAACGCCGAGACCTCCGTCAGGCCCATCGCCGTGATCGCAGCCGACGAGATGTGGTCGGAGGGCATCGCTCCCCAGGGGTTGCCCTGCGTGCTGCCCTCGGCCGGCGGCTCGCGGCCGAGCAGGTCGTAGACGACGAGGCGGGCGACGCGCTCGATGTCGCCGTCCATGCGGCCGTCGCGCTCGGAGGCCCACCACGGCGGGGCTTCGGGCGCCCAGAAGTAGAACGGGCAGGTCAGGTGGTAGGCGGCCGACAGGCGGCCGCCGGCGCGGGGGACGTACTCGGGGTGGCGGGCGAGGAGGTAGACGAAGAGCAGCTGCGGGACGAACCAGGAGCCGTAGATGATCGTCACGGCGCGGTCGAAGTTCGTGACCTCGCCGGGGCGGCGCAACGCACGCTGGAGCCGCAGGCCCGGGGGAACGCCGAAGCCGACGAGCGAGTCGAAGCGGATCGGCTCGTCGACGAGCAACCGGCGGCGGAGCTTGTCCGGCTCGTCGTATGGCAGCTCCCAGCCGAGCTTGAAGAGGTGCATGTAGGCGGCTCCGACGGCGAGGTAGCGCGCGCGGCCCTTCGGCACCGCGATCGCCATCCCGAGCATCGGGACGCAGCCGATCGTCAGCGTCGCCGCGGGATGCAACCCGAGGCGCCGGCGCGCCGCGACCGCGCCGACCGCCAGCGGCACCGACGCCGCTGCGGCCACCCGCCAGCCGCGCGCGGAGCGCCCCGAGCGCACCCGCCGATTGACGGCGGCCGAACCGACCTCGAGGGCGCGGGTCAACGACGACGGGAGCCCGTCGGGCCCCCGCTGTCGATACGAAGCTGTGCGCGGCACGCAAGGCAGCGTGCCACACCCCGAACTACGCCATCGCCTTGCCCACGGCGTCGAGCACGCGATCGGCCTTGAATGGCTTGACGACGAAGTCCTTCGCGCCGGCCTTGATCGCCTCGAGCACCTTGCTCTCCTGACCGAGCGCCGAGCACATGATGACCCGGGCGCGGGGGTCCATCGCGATGATCTCTTTCAGGGCGGTCAGGCCGTCCATCTCGGGCATCGTGATGTCGAGCGTCGTGAGCTCGGGCTGCAGCTCCTGGTAGCGGGCGATCGCCTCGGCGCCGTTTGACGCCTCACCGATCACCTCGTGCCCGCCCCCACTGAGGGCGTCACCGACGACCTTGCGCATGAAGGCCGCGTCGTCGACGACAAGCACTCTGGCCATGTCGATCAGTCTCCTTTCCGTGGGGCGGTTTCGAACGCCACCGTGTCGATGCTGACGGCCCATTCGTCGCCGTCGAGGGTCACGAGGCGCCCCGTTGCGAAGCGCCGTCCGTTGACGTACAGGTCGATCGGGTCCTCGAGCTCGCGATCGAGCTCGACGACCGCGCCGGGGGCGAGGTTCACCGCCCTGCGGATGGTCATGTTCACCCGGCCGAGCTCGGCCGAGACGCGAACGCCGACGTTGCCGAGCAGATCCGCGGGCAGCGTCGCGTCGCGGTCGGCGCCGGCCGTGAGCGTCTCCTCCTCGGCCGGAGCGAACTCCGCGTCGAGGTCGTCGAGGGCACGCGTCATGCGCACGACGAAGGCGTGCGGCACGAGCTGCACGAGCCGGCAGGACCTCCCGAGCACCTCGATCGTCACCGAGACGATCGACGTCGCCGAGTCGATCGCCGTCATCGCGTCGGCGGCGACCGTCACGACCCGGACCTCGGGCGCGGCGATCTCGACCTCCTGGCCGAGCACCGTGCTCATCCCGGCCGCGGCCGCGGCCATCATCTGGTTTGCGACCTCGCCGGCGGCGGACAGCTCGAGCTCGGACAGCCCGTCGCCGCCATCGGCCGCCGCGGCGTCGTCGGGGTCCATCCCCATCATCGCGGCGGCGAGCGCGCGCACGGCCGGCAGCGGCATGAGGAAGAGGTTGCCGCCGCGCACGCCGTCGACATAGCTCACGTCGGCGACGACGGCCGGCAGCGCGACGCCCGCGACGGGATCGATCCCCTCCGCGACGACGACCGGCTGCGAGCGGCTGACCGCGTCCGGGCAGTAGGCGGCCAGCGCGCCGGCGACGGCGTCGCCGGTCGACTCGCCGATCCGTAGCAGCGCTTCTTCAGGCGTCATGAGGACTCCTCCATCGGGCCGAGGACGCCGACCGCGCGGTGGCGGCCGTTGCGGCCGAGCTTGCAGCGATGCAGGCCGACGTTGTCGGCGTACAACGTGACCGCGCCCTCCTCGGCGGTGCCGTCCAGGCGCAGCACATCGCCCGGGCGCAGCGAGAGCACGCGCTCCAGCGGCATGTCGATCGCGCCGACCTCGGCGCGCAGCTGCACGACGACCTCGCCCATCGCGTCGCCGACCGCCGCGGCGGTGTCGGCCGCGAGCTCGACATCGCTGTCGGACGCGGCGGCCACCCGCAGCACCGGCTCGATCGCGCGGTGCGGGATGAGCAGGACCATCGTCGAGGACGCGGGGCCGAGCTTGACCTCGAAGGTCATCGCGAGCGTCGGCTCGCTCAGCGGCGCGAGCTGCGCCGGGGCGCGCTCGGTCTCGAGGTCGACGAGCCCGAAGCGCAGGTCGGCGACGTCGTTGAAGGAGATCGACAGCTCGTCGAGCAGCGTCTGGAAGATGCGGCGCGTCAGCGCGCGGTCGACGTCGGTGAGATGGCGCTCGACCGGGCGGTCGAGGCCCTGGCCGCCGAGCAGGCGCTCGATGAGCCCGAGCAGCAGCGTGAGCTCGGCCGTCAGGAGGATCCGCCCGTCCAGCGGCGCGACGTCGACGATCCCGGAGACCGAGCGCCGCGGCACCTCGTCGAGGCCGTTCGCCCACGTGAGCTGCGCGGTGTCGATGAGCTCGACGGAGATCGCCGTGCGCAGCTCGGCCGACAGGCGCGTGGAGACGCTGCGACAGAAGTTGTCGTGCGCGCGCTCGAGGCGGCGCTGCTGCTCGGTCGTGAACTTGCTCGGGCGCGTGAAGTCGATCTTGCGCACGCGGCGACGGCGCGCCGTCGCCGGCGACGGCGCGCGGCTCTCCGGCAGCTGGCCGTCGCGCGCCGCGGCGACGAGCGCCGCGACCTGATCCTCCGACAGGACGCCCTGGCCGGTCATCGCGAGGACCGGCCTTCCGACCTCGCGGACACGACGGTCGAGCACTGACGCGCAGTCATGCCGCCACCGCGACGGCGCCGTAGAGCACGGACTCCGAGCCGCCGGCCGCGCGCGAGGTGACGCGGACGTCGTCGAGGTACACCCGGATCGTGCGGCCCGTGCCGCCGCCCGTCTCGGCCGCCACGATCGGCATGCGCACAGCGCGCAGCGCGGCGCGGACGGACTCCTCGTTGCGCGACCCGACCTGGATCTTGCCCGCCGCGCCGAACATCTGCGCGCCGCCGACGATGACGGCGTTCAGCCGGTTGCGCCGGGCGCCCGTCGCGATGACGGCATGAAGCAGCGCCGGGACGCCGGTGTCCGCGAACGTCCCCGGGGGGCGCGTCGAGGACTCGCCGGGACCGGGCAGCATGATGTGCGCCAGCCCGGCGATCCGCGCGCCGGCATCGACGAGCGCGAGCCCGATGCACGAGCCCAGCCCGATCGAGACGAGCACGTCGCCGGGATCGGTCGCTGTCGCAAGCTCACCCATGCGTACGGAGATGTCGGCCATCACCCGAGGCCGAGCTGCGTCAGCAGCCCGTCGACGCCGTCGGCACTGGGGATGAGCAGGAAGGACAGCGAGCAGGCCTGGCCCTCGATGATGAGCGCCGAGTCGAGCATGAGCGCGATGTCGCTGGCGCCCGCGCTCATCGCGAGGATCGAGCCCATGATCGCGCCGAGCATGTCGACGACCTGCTCGGGCGGGCCGAGCTCGATCGCCATCCCGGTCATGTCGCTCAGCGCGCCGAGGTAGGAGGCGCAGAGGATGTTGACGACCTCGCCGAGCGCCGAGGCGGCGTACTCGCTGTCGGGCTCGAGGCCGAGCAGGCCGCAGAGCGTCGAGACGTCCTCCTCGGGAAAGAGCATGAGCGCGCTGCCGCAGAGGTCGCCGTCGAGCGGGATCGCGACGCCGGTGACGCAGAGCTCTGCCGGACCCGTGTGGTCGATCGCGTCGGCGAGCGGCATCGCCGCGGCGCTCGGGACGTCGACGTCGATCGGCATGCCGAGCAGCCCCGACAGCGCGGTGGCGGCGGTTCCGGCTCCGATGTTCGCGAGCTCGCGCAGCGCGTCGAGCTCGATCTCGGTGTAGTTCGTCCTCACGGGGCTTCTCCTCGGCCTCAGGCGGCGATCGGGGGCGCCTCGGCGGAGGCCGGCGCCTGGGTTGTCAGGGCATCGCAGTCGATGATGAGCGCGATCTGCCCGTCGGCGAGGACCGCGCCGCCCGAGAGGGCGGCCCGCTCGCTGACGGCAGCCGGCAGGGCCCGCGCGACGAGCTCGCGCTGGCCGATGAGCAGCTCGACGCCGAGCGCGACGTCCTGCTCGCCGGCCCGCACCACGACGGCGTGGTCCTGACCGTCGACGGGGGGATGGCCGACGGCCTCGCCGAGGTCGCACAGCGGGAGCACCCGCTCGCCCATGACGAGCATGCGCCGCCCGGCGACCGAGCGCACGGCGTGGTCGGCGAGGCGGATCGTGCGCTGGACGCGGTCCAGCGGGATCGCGAACGGCAGGCCGCCGGACTGCACGAGCAACGCGGACATGATCGCGAGC
The DNA here is from genome assembly GCA_963797025.1 of uncultured Actinomycetes bacterium. Classification (GTDB taxonomy): domain Bacteria; phylum Actinomycetota; class Thermoleophilia; order Solirubrobacterales; family Solirubrobacteraceae; genus CADCVQ01. The sequence continues at coordinate 956,736 of CAWCNU010000004.1, read as the reverse complement.
GTCAGCGGCAGGCGGATCTCGGCGACGGTCCCGCCGCCAGGCGCAGACGTGAGCGTCGCCTCCCCGCCGAGGCCGCGGATCGCGCTGCGCACGGCGTCCATGCCGACGCCGCGGCCGGAGACGTCGCTCGTCGTCTCGGCGGTCGAGAAGCCGGCCGTGAAGAGCAGCTCCGCGGCGCGGGCCTGATCGACGCCGGGGACCTCGGAGGCGCTGATGAGGCCGCGCTCGTGCGCCTTGCGCGCCACGCGCTGGGCGTCGATGCCGCGGCCGTCGTCGCGGACGGTGATGACGATGCTCGAGCCGGCATGGCGGGCGGCGATCTCGACGGTGCCGGTCGGCGGCTTGCCGGCGGCGACGCGCTCCTCGGCGGGCTCCAGGCCATGGTCGAGCGAGTTGCGCACGAGGTGGACGATCGGGTCGCCGAGCGCGTCGATGACCGTGCGGTCGAGCTCGGTCTCCTGCCCGGTGAGGACGAGCTCGACCTGCTTGCCGAGCTTGGAGGAGAGGTCGCGCACGAGGCGCGGAAAGCGCAGGAAGACGGCCTCGACGGGGATCATCCGGACCTGCATGACCATCGCCTGCAGCGCCTGCGAGGTGCGCGTGAGGTCCTGCATCGCGGCCGCGAGGCCCGGGACCTGCGCGCCGGCGGCGAGCGCCTCGACGTGGGTGCGGTAGACGACGAGTTCGCCCATCGCGTGCATGAGCGCATCGAGGCGCTCGGCGTCGACGCGGACGGTGCTCGAGCGCTTGCGCGAGCCGGTGCCGCCGGCGGGGGCGGCGCCGGCGGCGGCGCCCGCCCCGGCGGCATCGGTGATCTGCACGACCTCGGCCTCGCGCGGCTCGCTGACCTCCGTGACGTCCGGCACGCCCGCGACGTCGGCGACGGCTGCCAGCGCGGCCACGACCACCGGCTCGGGAGCCTCGCTCGCGAGCCACGCGTCGATCCGCCGGCCGGCGAAGTCGTCGACCTCGGACTCGCTCGGCGTGGAGTGCAGCAGCTCGCCGTGCTCGTCGAGCTTGTCCAGGACCATGAAGGCCCGGACCGCCGGCATCTGCACCTCCTCCTCCAGATGGATGCACACGCGCAGCACGCGGCGGCCGGCGGCCTTCTTGAAGAGGTCGGACGGGGCGCTGTCGCCGCCCTGCCTGGCCGTGGCCTGCTCGGGCGTGCGCGCGCGGATGAGCCCTTCGAGGCGCTCGATGAGCGGCTCGGCGGCGAGGTTCTCGGCGCCGGTCGCGTCGATCGCCTCGACGGCGCCCTCGAGCGCGTCCAGGCAGGCGAACAGCACGTCGATGACCTTGCGCTCGAGGCCGCCCGCGCGCTGGCGCAGCAGCTCGAAGACGTCCTCCATCTTGTGCGTCAGCGCCGCGATCGCCGCGAAGCCCATCGTCGCGCTCATCCCCTTCAGCGAGTGCGCGATGCGGAAGATCTCGTCGACCGTCTCGCGGTCGTCCGGCTGCTCCTCGATGCGCACGACCGCGAGGTTCAGATGCTCGAGATGCTCGCGCGACTCGGCGAGGAACATCGGGAGGTACTCCTCGAGCTCCATCAGGCCACGCGGCGGTAGACGAAGGGATGGGCGATCTGGAGGCCGAGCCCGGCGGGATCGCCGATCCGCTCGGTCGAGCCGACCATGAACGTGCCGCCCGGCACGAGCGCCTCGGCGATCCGCGCGTGCAGCACGTCCTTGACCTCGGGCGTGAAGTAGATGACGGTGTTGCGGCACAGGACGAGGTCGTAGACCTGCTTGGCGGGGCGCATCGTCAGCAGGTCGCCGGTCTCGAAGCGGCACATCGAGCGCAGCTTCTGGTCGGCCTGCAGGACGTCGCCGGACTCGTGAAACCAGCGCTTGCGCTGCGCGCGCGGCATGTCGCGGGCGTCGTCGATGCTGAACGCGCCGATGCGGGCGCGCTCGACCATCCGGCGGTCGATGTCGGTGCCGACGATCTCCACGCGGGCGCCCGGCAGCACCTCTGCGCAGACGGCCGCCAGCGTGTAGGCCTCGGCCCCGTAGGAGGAGCCGGCGCTCCAGGCGCGCAGGCGGCCGCGCTCGCGGAACTCCGGCAGCACCTTGGTTGCCAGCAGCTCCCACTGCTCGGGGTTGCGCCAGAGCTGGGAGACGTTGATCGTCACACGGTCGAGGAACGCCTCGAGCTCGTCCTTAGCTCTCGCCGAGGACGCCGAGGTACTCCGGCAGCGTCGTGATGCCGCGCCGCTCGGCGAACGTGCGGATGCGGCGCTCCATCTGCGCGCGCTTGTACTGCGACAGGTCGATCCCGCAGAGCCGGCGGATGCCGCTGCAGAAGCGCGCGTACTCGTCGGCGCGAAGGTCGATGGTCGTCATGGCGACCTCCGCTCGTTCTTGCGCTCGACGTTCGTCGAGCGATGGCGCGCAGTCACAGCGAACACTCCGATGCGATGGCGTGGGGGAGGTCGTGGAGCGCGAGCTCGGCGTCCGCGAGGTGGGCTTCGGACACCGCGCGCGGCATCCCGTAGACGGTGCAGGTGGACTCGGCCTCGACGAGGATCCGGCCGCCGGCGCGCTTGACGGCCTGCGCACCCTCGAGGCCGTCCCTGCCCATGCCCGTGAGGACGACGAGCAGCAGGCGCTTGCCGTACAGGCGCGCGGCGTCGACGATCGTGAGGTCCGCGCGCGGGCGCAGGCCGCCGATCGCGTCCTCGTCGTCGGAGAGCTGGATCTTGCCGCCGGGCAGCAGGTGCATGTGGCTGCCGCCGGGGGCGACGAGGACGTCGTCGCGGCCGAGGACGTCGCCGGTGCGCGCCTCGCGGACGTGCAGCGCGCTGGCGCGGTCCAGGCGCGCGGCGAGCGGCGCCGTGAAGCCCGGCGGCATGTGCTGGACGACGAGCGTCCCGGAACCCAGCGGGCGCGGGAGCTTGGGCAGCAGCTCGCCGAGGGCGCGCGGGCCGCCGGTCGAGCAGGCGATGACGATGACCGGCGAGCGCCCGACGCGGCCGGCGAGGCGGCCGTTGGCGTTGCCGTTGATCGACGGCGACGCGGCCGCCGCGGGCACCGCGGGCTTCGGCCGCCGCGCAGCCGCCGCGGCGGAATGCGCCTTCGTCCCGATCTCCGCGAGGAAGACGCCCGGCGAGGTCCCGATCTCGGGCTTGACGACGAGGTCGAACGCGCCCTCGGCAAGGGCGTCGACGGCGCGCGCGCCGTGCGCCGGCGAGAACGCCGAGACGACGACGACGACCGTCGGGAGATCCATCGTGCGCAGCGCCTCGAGGACGCCGATCCCGTCGCGGCCGGGCATCGCGAGGTCCAGCGACAGGACCTCGGGCCGGTGGCGGCGACACTGCGCCAGCGCCTCGTCGCCGTCGGCTGCCTCGCCGACGACGCTGAAGCCGGCCGTCTCCAGCGCCTGGCGCAGGAGCCGGCGCATGAAGCCGGAGTCGTCGGCGATGACGACGCGCGGAGCGGTCTTGGGAATCGAGGCCATGGCGAGGGAGGGAGGGGTGCGGCCTGCGGGAGGCTCTTATGCGGCCTGCGCGACGAGCGCGTCGGCCGCGGCGCCGGAGGCCGTCGCCTTCGTGGCGGCCGTCGCGGTGCTGCCGGCGCCGTCGGCGGCGAAGATGCCCTCGGGATCGAGCAGCACGACGAGCCGGTCGCCGACCTTCGCGATCGCCTGGATGCAGGCGGCCCCGGCGGCGGGCACGTCGTCGAGGTCGGCGGCCGTGAGCGTCAGGACCTCCTCGACGTCGCCGACGATGACGCCGGCCATGTCGTCGTCGCTCTCGACGATGACGATCTTGCTCGCCGTGCGCGAGCCGTCGAGGCCGAGGCGCGCGGCGAGGTCGTAGACCGGGACGATCTTGCCGCGCAGGCTGATGACGCCCTTGACCCAGGGCGTCTGCGAGGCGACGCCGCGAGGCTCCGTGTAGCGGATGATCTCCTGGACGTGGGTGATCGGCAGCGCGTACTCCTCGTCACCGAGGGAGAAGACGACGAGCTGCATGGTCGAGTCGTTTGACATGGTGCGGATCCTTGGCCGGGGGCGGTCGGGTCATCGGCCGCGGCGAGGGCGTCTTGAGCCGCACGGCAACGACGAGGGCCCCGCCGTGGCGGGGCCCTCGACGCTGCGTCACCCGGACCGCGGCCTACTTCGGGAACGGCGGCACCTTGCAGCTCACGGGAGCCGAGGTGTTGCCCGAAGCGTCCGTCGCCGTGACGGAGCCGTCGCCCTTGATCGTGATGTGGCGGTCGATGACGCCGGCGCCCGGCTTCATCGACGGCGTGGCGCCGCGGGCCTGCGTGAGCTTCGTCGTCGTGCCCGGCGCGAAGGGCCCGAACGTCGCCGCGCTGCCGGTGTCCGCGAGCGTGATCGCCGGAGCCGGATCGACCGCGTCCGTCGCCGTCAGGACGTAGAAGCCGTCCGGGTTCTGGCCGGCGCTCGGGTTGTTGCCCGCCGCCGGGACGTTCTTCCCGGAGGGGTTCGTCGTCGGCCTGCACGCGACGGACGGCGCCGTCGTGTCGGCCCAGCGCATCGTGGCGGTGTCGCACGCGGTCGTCGTCTGGCTGTCGGTGAAGCAGCCGCCGATCGTGTCCGTGCCGAGCCCCGCGAGGCCCTGCGCCGCCGGGTAGGTGAACGTCGCCTCGCCGGCCGCGTTCGTCGCCGCCGATCCGGTCGCGCCGGCGTTCGGCCCGCTCGCGATCGAGAAGCTCACCAGGACGCCTTCGACGCCGCCGTCGGCGCCTGCCGCCACCGTCGCGGTGACGGTGTGCGTCTGTCCCGGGGTGCCGAGCTCGCCGGTCGCCGCGGACGGCGCGAGGTCGATCGTCGCCACGACGACGTCATGGCACTCGTGCACCGAGCCGGCGCCGCCGCCATCGCTGCCGAAGGCCGTCACGCACAACGCGTGCTTGCCGGGCGCCAGCCCCGGCACGGTCGTGGCGTAGCCGACGGTCGCAGGCCCGGTCTGCGGCAGCCCGGGCGTCGCCGAGGCGGAGATGTCCTGCGGCGTGCCGCCGTCGACGCTGAGCCCCAGGCGCGTGAGCTGCGACTGGATGACGCCGGGGATGACGCCCGGCAGGCTCGCGACGTCGGTCACCGGCGTGCACGCGCCGCCCGTGGCCACCGCGATCTGGGCCAGGCTGCCCCGGCCGCCGCCGGTGTCCGAGCAGCTCGAGCCGCTGCCGACGGCGAACGTCTGGAACGTCGCCGGCTTCGGCGAGCACGGCAGGTCGTCGAGCGCGTTGCCGCCGATCGTCGCCGTGCCGTCGGAGAGGAAGACGACGAGGTTGTTGGGGTTCGTGCTCTGCTGCACGAGCGCGCAGGCCTTGCGGACGGCATCCTCGAAGTTCGTGTTGCCGCCGTCGTTCGCCGATCGCAGCACCTCCTCGACATCCGGGGTGCCCGACAAGTTGGCATCGGTCGCCGGGCCCGTCAGGCCCTGGGTCCCGGCTGTCACGGGACCGACGTCGCGGATCGAGGCCGCGCTCTCGAAGAACACGACGCCGACCTCACCGACGGTCCCGGCCGTGATCGCCTGCTGGTTGAGCGCGCGGCCCGCGGCGATCTCGCAATCGAGGATCGTGTTGCTCGCGCCGTCGCTGTTCTCGTCGCCGCCGCAGCCGCCGCCGCCGAGGCCGGTGCTGCCCGACGTGTCGACCACGTAGACGAGCGTCGTGTTGGCGACCGGCACGCCCGTGCCGACCGATGCGGTGCCGCCGAGGCTCACGTCGCCGGGCGGCGAGGCGATGAGCGCCCCGTCGGCCGGCGCGTCGATGCCGGCCGTGATCGAGGTTCCGCCCGGCAGGTTCGCGCTTGCGGCGTGCGCCGCCCCCGGGGCCGTCAGCAGTAGTGCTGCCAGCACGAAGCCCGTGCCGGCGAGTCGCCGTCCTTGAAGCATGCCCTACCTCCTTTGATGTGACTCCCCGTACGAGCCGCAACGTAGGTGCGCTGCTGAGACGGTTGTGTGCGTCACATCACGAACTCCGACCTTTTCAGTAACAGGTAGGAGAGCTTGCGCAGGATGTGGCGATAAACCCGTGCGAAGCCGCGCGCCGCGACGCCTACGCGTCGCGCATCCACGTGCGGATCTGCTGCGCGACGCGCTCGGGCTCGCGCTCGGCGAGCTCCTCGACCTGCATCTGCGCGGGGTCGCCGACCCGCTCGGGCAGGGCGGACTCGCGCGGGCGCTCGAGGTGCGCGAGCGTCGTCGGCGCCTCGATCTCGCGCAGCCAGTTGGGCTCGCGCATGAGCGTCTCGCCCTCGCGGCGGCGCAGCTGGCGGGTGCTGAAGAAGAGGAACGCGAGGATGCCGATGCCGGCGCCGGCGATCTTCGCGTAGCCGAGCATCCCGCCGGCCGGGCCGGCGGCCGGAGCGCCGGCCTTCTCGGGCTTGGCGAAGGCGATCTGGCTGACGGCGATCGTGTCCCCGCGGCCGGGCACGACGCCCGCGGCGCTGGAGACGGCGGCGCGGATCGCCGGCAGGTCGGCCTTCGGCACGGACTTGTCGACGACGAGCGCGACGTCCATCCGGTTGACGCCGCCGGGCGCGACCTTCGTGCGCGTGACGGTCTTGTCGACGCCGAAGGAGCGCGTCGTGGACTTGCGGTTGTAGTTCGAGGCTGCGCCGCCGGCCGCGCTCTGCGCGTAGCTCGGGACGTTGGAGCTCGTGCCCGAGCCCGAGCCGCCGGAGCCGGAGCCGCCCGTGAGCTTCTCGCTCTCGGTCGTCTCCTTCGTCGGGGTGCTCTCGCCGTACTTCAGTTCGTCCTTCGTCGTCTCGTCGGCGTTGACGTCGGCGTTGACCTGGACCTCGGCCTTGCCGGGCCCGAGCGTCCGCGTCAGCAGCGCCGCGACGCCGGCCTCGACCTGCGTCTCGTAGCGCGCCTGGACGGTCTGCTTCGACGCGCCGGCGCCGGCGCCCGCGCCGCCCTCGCCACGCGGCCACAGCAGCTCGCCGTTGCCGTCGGTGATCGAGACGTTGTCGGTCTTCAGGCCCTTGACGCTCGAGGCGACGAGCTGGGCGATGCCGCGCACCGCGCCGGTCTCCAGGCCCGACGTCGCGCCCGAGAGCAGGACGGCGGCGGTCGCCGGCGTCGCGCTCTCGGAGAAGAGCTCGTCCTCGGCGAGCACGAGGCGCACCTGCGCGCCGTTGACGCCCTGGACCTGCTCGATCGTCTTGGCGACCTGACCCTCGAGCGCGCGCTGGTAGGTGACCTTCTGCTGAAAGTCGCTGGAGCCGAGCTTCTGCTTGTCGAAGAGCTCGAAGCCGGGCTGGCTGCCGCCGCCGCCCTCGAGCCCCGCGCTGGCGAGCGCGATCCGCGCCTGCGCGGTCTGCGTCTTGGAGACGGCGAGCGCCGTGCCGTTGTTGCGCAGCTCGTAGGCGATGCCCTTGTCGTCGAGCGCGGCCGTGACCTTGCCGGTCTCGGCGGGATCCAGGCCCGAGCTGATGAGCGTGAAGCTCGGCCGCCCGGCCATCTGCATGCCGAGCACGACGATGACGACGAGCGCGAGCGCGGCGCCGGCGAGGACGAGCCGTCCGCGCGGGGTGAGGTTCGAGAGCAGTCGGGAGGCAGCGGGCATGGAGGAGTCCTCAGACCTGCGTGTGGAAGATGTCCTGGAGCGCCTCGACGCCCTTCGTGCGGATCTGCGAGGCGAGCTGCATGCTCAGCCGGGCGCGCTCGACGGCCATGATGGCCTCGGTCGGGTCGGCCGTGCCGGCGGCGAGGGCGCGCGATCCCTCGGCGGCGTCGGTCTGGAGCTTCTCGAGCGCCCCGATCTGGTCGGCGAGCACGCCGCCGAAGCCCTTGGCGGCCGGCTCGGAGGCGCCCTGCGCCGGCCCGACGGGGATCCCGCCGTCGCCGAGCCCGCCCACGGACCACTCGCCCCCGTTGACGGCCAACGTCGGATCGATCGGCATCAGCGCAGGATCTCCAGCGTCTTGGCGAACATCGACTTCGCCGTCTGCATGACGGTGACGTTCGCCTCGTAGGCGCGCGACGCGCTGATGAGGTCGACCATCTCCGTGACGGGCTGGACGTTGGGCATCGAGACGTAGCCGCGGGCGTCGGCGTCGGGGTGGCCGGGGTCGTAGACGAGGCGGTTGGGCGTCGCGTCCTCGGCGATGCCGGTGACGCGCACGCCGCCGGAGCCGCCGGAGCCGCCGGCGCCGCCGCGGTGCAGCGCGCCGTCGAGCGTCGCGCCGAAGCTCGAGCCGCCGTCCTGCTGCAGCGTCACGACCTTGCGCCGGTAGGGCTGGCCGTCGGCGCCGCGCGTCGTCTGGGCGTTGGCGAGGTTCTCCGCCGTGACGTCCATCCGCAGGCGCTCGGCGCTCAGGCCGCTGGCGGCCGTGTCGATCGCGTCGAAGAGGCTCATGCCTAGCGGACGCCCATCGCGGACTCGAGGACGTCGATGCGGCCGCGGGCGACCGCGACGAGCGCCTCGTACTCCAGCGCGTTGGAGGCCATCGTGGCGGACTCGACGTCGATGTCGACGCTGTTGCCGTCGGCGCGCATCGTCGCGCTCTGGACGGTCTGCGCCTCGAACTCGACCTGCTCGACCGCGGGGGAGCCGGCCTCGATCGCGGCGCTCAGCGCACCGTGGAAGTCGAGGTCGCGGCGCTGGTAGCCGGGGGTGTTGGCGTTCGCGATGTTCCCGGCGAGCGTCGCCTGCCGCATTCCGGCGGCGGCGACGGCGCGCTCGAGTCCTAGCTGGGTCGTGTCGAAGAGGTTCAAGGGGCTCCTTTGTGACGGCGGGGTAGTCGGCCGCCGGGCGCAGGTCTTGAGGCGCGGCGGCGGAGGCGCCGGTCAGCCCGAGAGGTCGACCCGTGCGCCGCAGGCGCCGCTCGCGGGGGCGCCGGCGCCGTAGCCCTGCACCGCGTCGCGGCCCTTGGCGACGTGGCCGATCGCGCGGCGGACCTCGGCGATCTGCGCGGCGAGCAGGTCGCTCGTCTGCGCCTGCAGCCGGTACGCGCGCGCCAGCGTGTCGCGCTGGGCGGCCCTCGGCGGAGCGGCGTGCGCCAGCGCCTCGAGCAGCTCGCGGCGCTCGGCGTCGATGGCCGCGAGGACCTCCCACGAGCCGGCGAGGACGAGCTCGTGCTCGCGCTGGGTGACGTGCAGCAGGGCGTCGTGCGGGTCGGCGTGCGTCACGCCGCCGCGACCGCCTCGGCCGGGGCGATCGCGGCGACCTGGGCCCACGCGCTGCGCAGCTCGCGCAGCAGCGCGTCCACGGTCTCGAGCTTCGTGGCATTGCGCTCGGAGAGGCCCTCGGCGAGATGCCGGCGGCAGAAGACGTAGATCCCGCTGAGGCGCTCGGCGACCTCGCCGGCCGACATGTCCAGCGTGCACTGCAGCTCGTCGATGATCGCCGTGGCGCGACCGAGGCGCTCGCCGGTCTCGGCGGGACGGCCCTCGCGCATCGCGGCGGCGGCCTGCAGGAGGAAGCGATGGACGCCGTCGTAGAGCATGATCACGAGCTGCTCGGGCGGCGCGGTGAGGATCGCGCTCTCCCGGTAGGAGGCGTGGGAAGCAGACGGGTAGGCGGACATGGGCCTCTCGGTGGTCGGCCGGCGCGGGGGCGGCGGCGGTTCGCTCTGACAGCCCGGGTATTCGGCCGCGGGCGGCGCGGGTTGAGCGCGCCCGGGAGTCAGGTCGCGGGACGGCGCAGCCGCGCGAAGGCGATCGGCGCGATGAGCACGCTGAGCACCGCGACGCAGATGAGCGCCGCGCCGAGCGCCTCGTCGATGAGCCCGAGCTGGCGGCCGATCTCGACGCCGGCGACCGTCAGCGTCATCTGCGCGGACTGCAGCGCGCCGGCCGCGGCGCAGTCGCGCCAGCCGAACTCGTCGCGGTACAGCAGCGCGGGGATGCCCTTGACGAGGAAGACGCCGAGCAGCAGCACCGGCACGAGCGCGAGCGTGTCGCCGGCGTCGAGCAGCGCCGGCAGATCCAGTCGCGCGCCGGTGAGGATGAAGAAGACCGGGATGAAGAACCCGAAGCCGATCGCGTCGATCTTCACGTGATAGAGCGGGTGCTCGCGGTCGATCGCCAGCGACGAGACGATCGCGCCCGCGACGAAGGCGCCGAGGATGACCTCGAGGCCGAACTCGCCGGCGACGGCGACGAACGCGAGCAGCAGCGCGAAGCTCCCGCGCACGCGCAGCTCGGTCGGCGCTCCCGACAGGCGCTCGACGAGCCGCTCGACCGGCCCGCGCCGGGAGGCCGCGCGCAGCCCGCGGAAGAGCACGAACGCGAGCACGATGAGCAGGACGATGAGCGCGACGCGCACGCCGGGCGAGCGCGAGTCGGCCGAGAAGAAGATCGTCAGCAGCAGGACCGTCGCGAAGTCCGCGACGGCGGCGGAGAGAAACAGCCGCTGGCCGTAGGGCTCGTGCAGCAGCTCGTGCTCGGTCAGCACCGACAGGACGATCCCCAGCGACGTCGACGAGATGAGGAACGCGACGAGCGTCGGCCCCGGCAGCAGGTCGGCGAGCGACAGCGCGATCGTGATCGCGAACGCGACGGCGAGACGGATCGCCATCCCCAGCAGCGCGCGCCCGAGCGGCGTGCCGACGACGTGGCGAAGGCCGCCGGAGAGCGTGCCGCGCAGGACCGAGGGGTCGAACTCGAGGCCCGCGAGGAACAGGAGGAACGCAAGCCCGAAGAGAAAGAGGAACTCGAGCTCGGGCCCGTGCGGATCGATGAGGCCGAGGCCGCTCGCGCCGAGCGCGATCCCGGCGACGACCTCGCCCACGACGCTCGGGATCCGCGGGCCGGGCAGCACCGCGAGCAGCAGCGGGACGGCGAACGCCGCCAGCGCCACCACGAGGAGCGACCCGAAGTCGGGCTCGGACACGACCGCCCGACTACCCGCTGCGCCTCTCCTACAGCGAGCCGAGCTGGGACTGCAGCTGCGCCATCGCCGACTGGCTGGCGGCGAGCGCGGACTCCATCGCCGAGAACTGCGCGCGCAGTCGCTTCTCCTTGTTCGCGAGCCGCACGTCGGTCGCCGCCATCGCGTCGGCGAGCCGCTTGCGCGTCGCCTCGACGCTCGTCAGGCGCTCGTCCACGCGCGCGCCCGCCACCGGGGTCACGACCGCGGCGAGCCGGTCTCCGAACGCCTCCAGGCGCGTGCGCAGCCCGTCGAGGTCGTCGGCGAGCGCGGCGGCGAGCTTCGTGTCGTCGATCTTGAGCTTCCCGGCGACGGCGTCGGCGGAGAACGTCGCGCTGCCGCTCGCGGCGCCGGTCGAGATGCCGAGGTCGGCGAGGTCGCCGATCTCCGCGCGCATCGACGAGAGCACGCCGCTGAGCATCGTGTCGCCGTAAAAGAGGCCCTTGACGGCGTCGGCGTTCGTCGCCGGGTCCTTGACGGGCTTCTCGGCGAGCTTGCCGCGGATGTGGTCGACGGTCGCGTTGTAGGCGGTGACGAAGGCCGTGACCTTGGCCTTCACCGCGTCCTCGTCGATCGCGGGGTCGGTGACGGAGATCGTCACCGGCGCCGACGTCGTCGCCTTCAGCGTGATCTCGGCGCCGAGGATCCTGTCGGTGATGACGTTCGAGGTCGAGGACCTCGGGACGCCGTCGATCGTGTAGGCGGCGTCGGCGCCCGCGCGCGCGAAGGCCGGGTCCTCCGCGAGCAGCGGCGTCGCGCCGACGGTGAAGTCGCCGTCCGCGCCGCTCGTGCGGCTCGTGAGGACGAGCTTGCCGCCGGCGACGACCGCGCGGACCGGCGCGTCGTCGCGGTCGTTGATCGCCGAGGCGACCGTTGCGACGTCGGTGTTCGGGTCGACGGCCAGCGTGAAGGTCCCGATCGCGATGCTCTGCGCGGTCGCGCTCGACGTGTACGCGAAGGCGTGCTGGGCAGTGACGGCGAGCGCGGAGACCTCGAGCACGCGCGCGCCGGGAGCGACCGCGCCCTGCGCGCGCACGGAGATCCGCGCGGCGTCGCTGGAGGTCACCTTCTGGACGTCGGCCCACGTCGTCGTCGAGCGCAGTGCGGCGGCCGCGTCGCGGACGCTCTTGAGCTTCGTCGAGAGCTCTCGCAGCGCGGTCTGGCGCGCCTGCGCCTGCGTGTCGGCGAGCGCCAGGCGCGTGCGCGGCTGGCGCTCGACGGTCATGAGCGACGTGATGATCGACTCGGTGTCCAGGCCCGATGCCAGGCCGCTCAGCGCCAGGGGGCTCAACGCCTACCTCCGGGGACCGGTTCGCCGGTCGCGATCTCGAGAACCCGTGACGGCGTCAGCCGCGACAGCACCAGCCCGTCGTCGTCGCAGAGCAGCGCGCAGACGCGTTCGCGGTCGGGGACGAGCGCGAAGCGCACCTCCCTGCCCGCCTCGAAGAGCTGGCGCGCGACCTCGCCCGCGACGCGCGTGGCGAAGAGCGCCTCCGTGGTCGGGGCGCCTGCTGGCTGCGCCGGATGCGTGCCGGCACGGGGCGACGGCGAGACGTCGTGGTGCATCGGGTTCCTCCTGGATGGTCTCCATCGCCTCCTCCATGAGCCGACGGTGCTGCATGGTCGCTGTGGTCGGCCGCTGCGGGTGGACCTTGAGGCGTTTCGAGGGTGGTCTTGCGTGGTGGGCATACGATGGCGCCAGCGCTTCCTGCATCGATGAGGAAGGCGGGTCGGATCGTCGTGGCGCCTCGCGCGAGCGGTCGTGTCGACTGCGGTGGCCATGCGACCCCTCGGATCGACACGATCGCTCTGATTCGCGGCTGAGTCGCGTTCGCCCCCCCATGGCAGGGGAAAGGCGACTCAGGACCGCGCGTTCCAGGCGGGCCGGCTCCGCCACGGGCGCGGCACGACGCCTTCATCGATGCAGTTCGACCGCGCCACAGGCGCGAGCGGGCGCCCAAGTCACCAGCGCGCCGGCGCGCCGGCGAGCTACCCGGCGTCGGCGAGCTGGCGCTGTGCGAGGTAGGCGAAGAGGCGGCGGACCTCGACGATCTCCTCGCGAGGCGCGGAGCGTCGCTGCAGCGCGCGCGTCGCGGTCTCGCCGAAGCGCTCGAGCGCGAGGTGGCGCTCCAGCAGCGAGGCGCCGCCGCGCTCGGCGGTGCGGACGAACGCCGCCGTCGCCTCGTGGAGCATCTCGAAGTTCGCGGTCGCGGCGGCAGACGACAGCGCCGAGAGCCAGCGCTCGCCGGCGGCCCGACCCTCGGACTCGACGAACCACCCCGCCCGCAGCTCGCCGTAGAGGCCGCGCCAGCTGAGCTCCGCGAGCGCGGAGCCGTGGCCCTCGACGAGGGCCGCGAGCGCCGGCAGCGCGCGGCGGGGCGGCTCGGTGGGCGCGATCGCCGGGCGCCCGCGCTCGGACAGCAGCCGGCGGACCTCGGTCACCGCGAAGCGGCGATGGCCGCCGGCCGTGCGCGTCGAGCGCAGGCGCCCGTCGTCGGCCCAGCGGCGGGCGGTCGTCGTGGAGATCCCGAGCGCCTGGGCGGCCTGGCCGAGGCTCAGCGTCGTACCCGCCGGACCGCCGGCGAGGCCGACCGACGCGGGGGCGGCGGCGGCGGCGACCGGCGCGGCGGGCTTCGTCGCCGCGAGCAGCCCCGACCAGTCGCGGCCGGTGCGGACGAGCTCGAGCGCCGCGCCCGCCGACAGCGGCGCCGCGAACAGCTCGCCCTGCGCGTGGTCGAGGCCGAGCGAGCGCAGGAGCCGCAGCTGCTGCTCGGTCTCGACCTTCGCGGCGGTCATCTGGAGGCCGAGCGAGTGGCCCATCCCGATCATCGCCGCGACGAGGCGGGCGTCGCGCGAGTTGTCGCCGAGCTCGGTGAGAAACGACGAGTCGACCTTCAACGCGTCGAAGGGCAGCTGGCGGATCGCGGCCAGCGACGAGTAGCCGGTGCCGAAGCGGTCGAGCGTGATCTGCACGCCGAGGTTGCGCAGGTCGTCGAGCTGCGCGGTCGCGATCTCGCCGTCGCCGGTGAACATCGTCTCGGCGATCTCGAGGACGAGCTGCTCGGGCGCCAGGCCGCTGCGCTCCAGCGCGCCGGAGACCGTGCCGACGAGCCCGGGCGAGCCGAAGTGGCGGGCGGAGACGTTGACGTGCACCGCGGGCGCCGGGCCGTCGAGCGTCAGGCTCCAGTCGGCGAGCTCGCAGCAGGCGATCGCCAGGATCTCCTCGCCGAGCGGGACCGCGAGCCCGCTCGTCTCCGCGGCGGCGAGGAACTGGGTCGGCGCGAGCAGGCCATGGTCGGGATGCTGCCAGCGCACGAGCGCCTCGACGGCGGCGATCTTGCCGTCGGCGAGGTCGACGATCGGCTGGTAGTGCAGGACGAGCTCGCCGTCGGTCAGCGCGCGGCGCAGGCCCTGCTCGATCTCCGCGGCGTGGACGAGCCGGCGGCGCATCCCCTGCGTCGCGAGCTCGGTGCGCGCGCCGCCGCGCTCGCGGGCGCGCATCGCCGCCCTCGAGGCCGTGCGCAGCAGCTCGGAGACCGTGCCCGAGCCGCGCTCGGTGAGGACGACGCCGATGCTCGCGCTGATCGCGAACTCGCGGCCGCCCGCGAGCATCGGCTCGCTGAGCGCGAAGCCGACGCGCTCGGCGACGGCGATCGCCTCGGCCTCGCCGGCGGACGGCAACAGCACACCGAAGTGGTCGCCCGCCAGGCGGCCGGCGGTCGCGTCGGGCGGCAGCGCGCTCTGCAGCCGGGCGGCCGCGCCGACGAGCACCTCGTCGCCGGTGCCGTGGCCGAACCCGTCGTTGAGCTTGCCGAAGCCGTCGAGATCGACGAACAGCACGGCCGCGTCGCCCTGCCCGCGGCGGGCGCGCTCGAGCTTCTGCTCGAGGCGGTCCTCGAAGAGCGGGCGGTTGGCGAGGCCGGTGAGCGGGTCGTGCAGCCCGAGCCGCGTGATCTCCTGGTCCAGGCGCCAGCGCGCGGTCGCGGTCCCGACGACGTTCGCGATCGCCTGCGCGAAGCCGACGTCGACGCTCGACAGCGCCTGCGCGTCGACCGACGCGATCGCCAGCAGGCCGGTGACCTTCCCGTGCCCGCCCTGGACCGTCACGGCGAGCACGCCGCCCATGCCCTCGACGAACGGCAGCTCGGCCAGTTCTGCGAGCTCTGCGCCGAGCAGCAGCAGCGAGCCCGAGGCGTCGATGGCGCGCGCGAGCAGGATCGCCTGCGCCTCCCCGGCGGGCTCGCCGTGGCCGGCGAGCGCGCCCATGCCGATCGCGGACTCGCAGCGCAGGGCGCCGTCTGACTCGATCTCGATCGCGACGCCGCGCTCGACGTCGAGGCCGTCGACGAGCGTCGCGAGGCCGGCGGCGGCGAGGTCGCCGGGCTCCATGCCCGACAGCGCGCTCTGCCCGAGCGCGACGACGAGCGCCTGGCGCGCGATCCGCTCGGCGCGCTCGCGCTCGGCCTGGCGCTGGGCGGTGAGGTCGCGGATGAAGCCGGTGTAGGTCGGCGCCGAGCCGTCCATCTGGGTGATCGCGAGCTCGACGGGGAAGTGCGAGCCGTCCGCGTGCAGCGCCTCGAGCTCGACGCGCTGGTCGAGCATCCGCGCGGGGCCGCCGTCCAGCAGCCGGCGCAGGCCGCGCCGGTGCGCCTCGCGGTGGGCCGGCGGGACGATGATCTCGGCCATCTCGCAGCCGACGGCCTGCTCGCGCAGGTGGCCGAACATCCGCTCGGCGGCGGGGTTGAACTCGATGATCGTCCCGTGGGCGTCGATCGCGACGATCGCGTCCAGCGATGCGCGCAACACGGCGTCGTCGACGCGTGCCGAAGGGATGATCACGTCGGTGGCCACTGTCAGGCTCGTCGGTCGCCCCTCCGGCGAACTTGAGTTCAGCGCTCCGCGGCTAGTACACACCTGGCACGATCGTTGCGTGACCGGCCGCCCGCCACCGCTCGCCGGGCCCGCCGAGCCGCTCGGCAAGCTCCAGCGCGGGCTGGGGTCGGGCTATCTCTGGGCCCTGGACGCCGACCGCGCCGTCGCGCACGCCCTGCTGCTGCACTGCATCTTCAACGACCCGCGCTGGGACCGCCAGCTCGACGCGCGCGTGGACTACTACGCGACGCTCGCGCTCGACACGGGCCTCGACGTCACGATGCTCGAGCCCTGGCTGCGCCGCGGCGACGAGGACCTCGAGACGACGCACGACGTGCTCGCGATCCTCGGCCGGATGGCGCTGCGCCGCCACGAGCCGGCGCGCCACGCCCTGCGCGACTACGTCGGCTACGGGCGCTTCTGGGATCGCGCGATCGAGCTGCTCATCGAGGACTACGACGTCATCCGCTCCGACGTCCCGTGGCCGGAGGTCGTCGCGGGCCTCGATGCCGTCCTCGGAGACCGCTTCGGCACCGACACCGAGCTCGCGGAGGCGCTCGCGGGCGTGGACTCTCGCGCGCGCCCGTGGACGTTGTGGGCCGTCGAGAACCCCCGCATCGCCGCCGCGCTCGCCTTCGACCACGGGACGGACGCCGCGCCGGTGCCCAGGCGCGCGCAGGAGCGGCCGCGCCGGACGGCCGCGCGCCCGCGGGAGATGGCGACGGCCGAGCTGCTCGCCGTCACGGAGGACTCGCGCTGGACGCAGATCGCCGAGGAGCTCACGACCCGCACGAGCCCCGACGACGTCCAGCGCCTGCTCGCGGCCGCCAACGAGCCGGAGCTGCCGATGCGCCGCGCGGCGATCCTCGCGCTCGGCCACCAGGGGCGCCGCGAGCTGCTGGAGATCGCCGAGGCGAACACGAGCGAGGTCCGCCGCGGGACGCTGCAGGGCGCGATCGCGCTCGCGCTCGAGGCGATGCCGCCCGAGCAGACGCGCTCGCTCGCGCACGACTGGCTGACGTCGTCGGACTGGGCGCGGCGGCGCAAGGCCGCCGGGATCCTCGCGACGTGGGCCGAGGGCGACGATCTCGAGCACGCGCGGCGCGCGCTCGGCCGCGAGCTCGACCTCGGCCTCGAGGGCGACATGTACGTCGTCTGCTCGCTCGCGGAGGCGCTCGGTCGCTACCACGGGCACGGCCCGTTCGAGGAGCTGTCGCGCGCCTACGAGCAGATCCCCTACTCCTACGGGCGTCGCTTCGTCGTCTCCGCCCTGGCCGCCACCGACCCGATGTTCTCCGGCGACGTCGCGGTCGATTGCCTCTGGGACTGCGAGCCCGAGACGCGCCAGCTCGCGGCCACGCACGTCGACCGCCGCATCCGCCTCGCCTCCCAGCGCCTGGACGAGCTCGCGACCGACGAGGCGCAGGCCGCGTCGGTGCGCCGGGCGGCGGCGATGGCATAGGCCGAAAGGCGCTCTAAGCTAGACGTGTGACCACCTTCGCCGAACTCGGCCTCTCAGACTCAACCCTCCAAGCCCTGCAGGACGTCGGCTACGAGCAGCCCAGCCCGATCCAGGAGCAGGCGATCCCGCCGATGCTCCAGGGTCGCGACGTCATCGGCCAGGCACAGACGGGGTCGGGCAAGACCGCGGCCTTCGGGCTGCCGATCATCGAATACATCGATCCGACAGAGCCCGAGGTGCAGGCGCTCGTCCTGACGCCGACGCGCGAGCTGTGCATCCAGGTGACGCAGGCCATCCGCGCCTACGCCCAGCGCAAGGGCGCCGACGTCGTCGCCGTCTTCGGCGGCGCGCCGATCCGCACGCAGCAGGCGCAGCTGAAGGCCGGCGGGCACATCGTCGTCGGCACCGTCGGGCGCGTGCTCGACCTCATCAACCGCCGCTCGCTCGTCCTGGACTCCTGTCGCTTCGTCGTGCTCGACGAGGCCGACGAGATGCTCGACCTCGGCTTCCTCGAGGACGTCGAGAAGATCCTGCGCCTGACCCCCAACAGCCGCCAGACGGCGCTCTTCAGCGCGACGATGCCGCCGCCGATCCGCTCGCTCGCAGACAACTACCTCTACGACCCCGAGCACGTGAAGGTCCAGTCGGCGACGCTGACCGTCGACTCCGTCGAGCAGTTCCAGGTCGACGTGAAGACCGGCGACAAGCCCGACAAGCTCGTCGAGGTGCTCGAGGCCGAGAAGCCCGACCAGGCGATCGTCTTCGCGCGCACGAAGATCCGCACCGACCAGCTCTACAAGAAGATGAAGGACCGCGGCTTCAACTGCAAGGCGCTGCACGGCGACATGACCCAGGGCGCCCGCGACGGCGTCATGCTCGGCTTCAAGGGCGGCCGCGTGCCGATCCTCGTCGCCACCGACGTCGCCGCCCGCGGCCTCGACATCTCGACGGTCACGCACGTCGTGAACTACGACGTGCCGCGCTCGCCCGACGTCTACGTCCACCGCATCGGGCGCACGGGCCGCGTCGGACGCGCGGGCCGTGCGATCACCTTCGTCGAGCCGCGCCAGGAGAAGGAGCTCGAGGCGATCGAGCGCCACGTCGGGACCGCGATCACGCCGTGGGAGCCGGGCGCGCACACCGCCCCGCCGAAGATCGTCGAGAAGCCGCGCCGGCACACGAAGCCACACGTCTCGCGCAACGGCGACGAGCCGTACGCGAAGCTCGTCGTCGCCGGCGGGCGCTCGGCGGGCATCGAGGTCGCCGACATCGTCAGCGTCGTGACCCGCGCCGCGAAGATCGACGGCGAGGGCGTGCGCGACGTCAAGGTCCTCGAGCACTTCGCCTTCCTGTCGGTCCCGGCGGCCGACGCCGAGCGCATCGCGGCGGCCGTCGACGGCGAGCGCGTGCGCGGCCGGCGCATCCGCGTGGAGCCGACGAAGGTCTAGTCCTGCACGCCCGCCCGCAACTCGGCGGGCGCAACCGCGTTACCCTTTGGACGTGGCCCTGCTGCTCAAAGACCGCGATCCGGCGTCCGAGCCCGCCGCCCCGCCGCCGCACGGCGGCGCCTCCGTCGTCGTCCCGGACTTCGCCTGCGAGGCCTGCGGCGCCGGCATGGCGCGCGGCCAGGACTGGTGCCTGGAGTGCGGCACGGCCGCCCGCGGGCGCCTCGGCGCGCGTGGCGGCTGGCGCGCCGCCTTCACCGTCGTCGGCCTGACGCTCCTGCTCGTCACGGGCGCCGTGCTCGCAAGCTACGCGGCGCTCACGAGCGACGCCGAGCGCACCGCGTCGGCTCCGACCGCCGGCAACGGCGCGCCGATCGTCGCCCAGACGCCCGGCATCACCGGGCCGGCCGCGACGACGATCCAGCCCGGTGCCACCGGCCCCAACACGACGCCGCCGGCGCTCGCGCCCGGCATCGGCCCCTCCACCGCCGCGCAGCCGGTCATCCCGACGACCCGCCCGGTCCAGCCGCCGGCGAGCGTCGCCACGGCGCCGCAGATCGCCAACGGCACCGGCACCCCGTCCACCGGGACCGCAACCCCGTCCACGCCGGGCACGGCCGGCTCCACCGGCTCCACCGGCTCGACCGGCTCGACGGGCAGCACCGGAACGCCAAAGACGACGACCGGCACCGGTTCGACGACCGGCACCGGCTCAGGGCAGCAGACGACGTCGGCGAACGTCGCGCCGCAGGTCATCGACTTCGCCAAGGGCGCCGCGACGACGTATGACCCGGGCAAGCGCCCGGGCGCGGAGTTCGGCCCCGCCGAGAACGCGATCGACGGCAAGGCGAGCACCGTCTGGGACGTCACGACGCCGGCCGACGGCAACCCGCTCGGCGTCGGCATCGTCATCGACCTCAAGAGCGCGATGACGCTGCAGTCGCTGCGCATCACGACCCCGACGCCCGGCTTCAAGGTCGAGCTCTACGGCGCGGTCGATGCCAAGGAGGTCCCGGTGGACGTCCTCGACAAGCGCTGGCAGCACCTCACCGACAGCAAGTCGGTGCAGGACGGCGCCCCGATCTCGCTGAAGGGCAAGGGCGAGGCGGGCAAGTTCCAGCTCTTCCTCGTCTACGTCACGACGCCCGCGGACGCGACCGACCCGCGCGTCGCGATCGGCGAGCTCGTGCTGCGCGGCACGCCGTAGCGCGCGGCCAGCGCGTAAGCTCCGCGGCATGTCTGCTGCCGCATTGAGGACCACCGAGGGCGTCATCGTCCTGGAGCTGTTCGACAAGGACGCCCCCGAGACCGTGGCGAACTTCAAGAAGCTCGCATCCGAGGGCTTCTACGACGGGCTCACGTTCCACCGCATCATCAAGGACTTCATGGTCCAGGCCGGTTGCCCCCGCGGCAACGGGACCGGCGGGCCGGGGTATGAGTTCGACGACGAGATCAACGACCACAAGCTCGTGCGCGGATCGCTCGCGATGGCGAACGCGGGGCCGAACACGAACGGCTCGCAGTTCTTCCTCGTCACCGCCGACGAGACGCCGTGGCTCGACGGCAAGCACACGGTCTTCGGCAAGGTCACGGGCGGCGAAGACGTCCTCGAGCGCCTCAACGAGATGCCGACCTCGGGCGCCGACAAGCCGCTGAACCCGGTCTACATCTCCTCGGTCGAGCTCGGCGAGTAACGCGGGCCGTTGAGCCTCGTCCAGGCCATCGTCCTGGGCGTCGTCCAGGGACTCACCGAGTTCCTGCCGATCTCGAGCAGCGGCCACCTGCGGATCGTTCCCGCCTTCGCCGGCTGGGAGGACCCGGGCGCCGCCTTCACCGCGGTCATCCAGCTCGGCACGATGGCCGCGGTCCTCCTGTACTTCCGCCACGACCTCGTCCGGATCGCGCTGGCCTGGCTGCGTTCCCTCCGCGATCCCGCCGCCCGCGGGACGCTCGACGCGCGCCTGGGCTGGTACCTCATCCTCGGCACGGTCCCGATCGTGATCTTCGGCGTCGCCTTCTCACACCAGATCGAGAACGGCGCGCGCGACCTGTACCTCATCGCCACGATGCTCATCGTCTTCGGGCTCGTGCTGCTCGCCGCCGAGAAGCGCTCGACCCGCGAGCGCGACGTCTCGACGATCACGCGCCGCGACGCGATCGTCATCGGCTTCGCGCAGGCGCTCGCGCTCGTCCCCGGCGTCTCGCGCTCGGGGGCGACGATCTCCGCCGGGCTGCTGCTCGGCTTCGACCGCGTCGCGGCCGCGCGCTTCTCGTTTCTGCTCTCGATCCCGGCGGTCGTGCTCAGCGGCCTCTACGAGCTCAAGGACGTCGTCAACGGCAGCGCCGAGGGCGCCGCCGGCGTCGGCCCGACGCTCGTCGCGACGATCCTCGCGTTCATCACCGGCTACGCCTCGATCGCGTTCCTCCTGCGCTTCCTCACGACGCACACGACGGCCGTCTTCGTGGCCTACCGGATCGCCCTCGGTGCGGCCGTCCTGGCGCTCGTGGCGTCCGGCGCCATCGCGTAGCGTAGGGTTTGACAGGACGTCGAACCGCAGAGGAGACCGCGAACATGGCCAGCGTCGACACCACGGCCCGGCAGCGCGAGAACGGCCAGGGAGCCGGTGCCGAGATCCCCGTCGAGAACCCCGCGACCGGCGAGATCATCGCCCACGTCGCCGACCTCTCGGCCGGGCGCGTCGCCGAGCTCGCCGCGCGCGCCCGCGCCGCCCAGGTCGGCTGGGCCGCGATGAGCTTTCCCGACCGCGTCGCGGTCATGCGGCGGATGCAGAAGTGGGTCATGGACAACGCCGACCGCGTCGTCGCGACGATCGTGTCGGAGACCGGCAAGACCTACGAGGACGCCTGGATCGCGGAGATCAACTACGCCGGCGGGGCGATCGACTTCTGGGCCAAGAACGCCGAGAAGCTCCTCCGCGACGAGCCCGTCCGCGCGAGCACGCTCGCCGTGCGCGGCAAGAAGATGGTCGTCCGCTACGAGCCGCTCGGGCTCATCGGCGTCATCGGCCCGTGGAACTACCCGCTGACGAACTCGTTCGGGGACTGCATCCCGGCGATGCTCGCGGGCAACAGCGTGATCCTCAAGCCCTCGGAGGTCACGCCGCTGACCTCGCTGCTGCTCGCCGAGGGGCTCGCCTCCAGCGGCCTGCCCGACGGCGTCTTCCAGGTCGCCACCGGCCGCGGCGAGACCGGCGCCGCGCTCGTCGACGAGGCCGACATGATCATGTTCACCGGCTCGACGGCGACCGGCAGGAAGGTCGCCGAGCGGGCGGCGCAGACGCTGACGCCCGTCGGCCTCGAGCTCGGCGGCAAGGACCCGATGATCGTGTTGTCCGACGCCGACCTCGAGCGCGCCGCGAACCTCGCCGTCTACTACTCGATGTTCAACGCCGGCCAGACCTGCATCTCGATCGAGCGCGTCTACGTCGAGGAGCCCGTCTACGACGAGTTCGTCGCGAAGGTCGTCGACAAGGTCGGCCGGCTGCGCCAGGGCGTGTCCACCGGCGCGGCGACGGCCGAGGTGGGGGCGATGACGTTCCCCAAGCAGCTGGAGATCGTCGAGGAGCACGTCCGCGACGCGCTCGCCAAGGGCGCCAGGGCGCTGACCGGCGGCAAGCGGCGCCCCGGCAAGGGCATGTTCTTCGAGCCGACGGTGCTCGTGGACGTCGACCACACGATGAAGGCGATGACCGAGGAGACGTTCGGCCCGACGCTGCCGATCATGAAGGTCGCCGACGAGCACGAGGCGGTGCGGCTCGCCAACGACTCGCCCTACGGGCTCGGCGGCTCGGTCATCAGCGGCGACCGCAAGCACGGCGAGCAGGTCGCGCGTCGCTTGCAGGCCGGTGCCGTCTGCGTCAACGACGCGCTGCTGAACTACGTCGCCGTCGAGCTGCCGATGGGCGGCTGGAAGGAGTCCGGGCTCGGCATCCGCCACGGGGCCGGCGGCATCCGCAAGTTCTGCAAGCAGCAGTCGCTGTTCATCAGCCGCGTGCACCTCAAGCGCGACCCGTACATGTTCCCGTACAAGGCGGGCGTGTCGAAGCTCCTCTGGAAGGGCCTGCGGCTCGTCTACGGCCGCGGCCGCAGACGCTGAGCGCCGCGCGCGCGATCGACGGCTGACCGGTCCTCGTGGCTGCGATCGCGCTTGCGCTCGGCTCGGCCGTGCTCTGGGGGCTCGCCGACTTCCTCGGCGGGCTGAAGAGCCGGACGTTCCCCGTCGCCGTCGTGCTCTCGGTGATGTACGTCACGTCGCTGGTGATCATGGGCCTCTTCGTCCTCGGCCGCGGCGAGGGGCTGCCCTCCGGCGAAGCCGTGGCGGCGTCGCTCGGCGCCGGGCTCTTCGGGATCACGGGCCTCGCGGCCTTCTACCGCGCGCTGTCGATCGGGACGATGAGCATCGTCGCGCCGATCGCGTCGACGGGCGTCGCGCTGCCGGTCGTCGTCGGCATCGCGAGCGGCGAGCGGCCGGGCCTGCTGACCTCGATCGGCCTGGGCGCCGCGATCGTCGGGATCGTGCTGGCCTCGCGCGAGGACGACGGCGGCGCGGTGGACGCGCGCCAGCAGCGCCTGAGCATCGTGCTCGCGATCTGCGCCGGGATCGGCTTCGGCTCCTACTTCGTGCTCGCGGAGATCGGCTCGGACGCCGACGTCGGCTGGGCGCTGACGCTCTCCCGCGTCTCGGCGACGCCGTTCGTCCTGGCGTTCGCGATCCTCGTGCTGCGTCGTGGCGGCCGCCGCCCCCGCGGCCGCGAGATCGCGGCGCTCGTGGCGATCGGGCTGCTCGACCTCGCCGCCAACGCCGCCTACAACTACGCGACGACGATCGGGCAGCTCTCGACGGTGTCGGTGGCGGCGTCGCTGTATCCGGTCATGACGGTCTTCATGGCGGCGCTCGTCCTCGGCGAGCGGGTGCGCGGGGTCCAGCGCACCGGGGTCATCGTGGCGCTCGGCGGCGTGCTGCTCATCGCCGCGGGTGCATGATGCGCTCGTGGACCTGACGCTCGACCCGCTGCAGCTCGCGCCGGTCCTCGTCATCGGCACGATGTACGCGATCCGCGCGCGGCGCCTGGCCGCGGCGGACCGGCCGGTGCCCGGCTGGCGCGTCGCCTGCTTCGCGGGCGGCCTCGGCCTCATCGCCGTGACGCTCGTCTCGCCGCTGGGGTCGCTGGCGGGCGAGCTCTTCGCCGCCCACATGGCCGAGCACCTGCTCATCGCCGATCTCGGTGCGCTGCTCGTCGTGCTCGGCCTCACCGGCCCGCTGCTGGCGCCGCTGCTGCGCACGAGCGGGCTCGGCTGGCTGCGCCACCTCGCCCATCCCGTGCCGGCCTTCGGGCTGTGGGCGGCGGACCTCATGTTCTGGCACCTCGTCGGGCCGCACGAGGCGGCGGTGCGCCACGACGCGATCCACGCGCTGCAGCACATGCTGTTCGTCGGCCTCGGCATCAACATGTGGATGGCGCTGCTGGGCCCGCTGCCGAAGCCGATCTGGTTCGGCAACCTCGGCCGGCTCGTCTACATCATCGCCGTGCGGCTGACGACGACGGTGCTCGCGAACATCTTCGTCTGGACCGACCGCGCGTACTTCGACGTCTACCGCGCCGGGGAGCGAGCGCATGACATCTCGCCGCAGACCGATCAGGTCGTGGCCGGCTCGATCATGATGGTCGAGGGCTCGATCCTCACGATCTGCCTCTTCGGCTGGCTCTTCATCCGCAGCGCGCGCGAGGGCCAGGAGCGCCAGGAGCTGCTCGACCTCGCCGCCGCGGGGGGCGTCGCGCTCGACGAGCGGCGGGCGGCGCGGGCGGTCGCGGCGGGGCGCGGCGCGGAGCTGCGACGGCGCATCGAAGAGGGGGGCTAATCTGCGGGCATGTCCCTCATGAACAGGCTCACCAAGCTCGCGAACTCGCCCCAGGGGCGCAAGCTCGCCGAGAAGGCCAAGGACGTGGCCAACGACCCGAAGACGAAGGCGAAGATCGAGGACGCCAAGCGCAAGCTCGCCGAGCGCCGCGGCGGCGGCGCCGACAAGGCCGACCCGCCGCCTCCGCCGCCGGCTCCGCCCGCCGCCTGATCTACGAGCCGCCGAGCGTGAGGTCGCGCGCGCGCTCGGCGAGCTCGACGACGCCGTCGCCGAAGCCCTTGAGCCAGGGGTCGTCGGTCGTGCCGCTGATCGCCCGGCGGTAGTTGCCCTCCATGAAGACCGCCGCCTTCCACAGGGCGAGCGCGCGGTACCAGCGGATGTCGGTCATCGCGCGCCCGCTGCGCTCCTCGTAGCGAGCGACGAGCTCTTCGCGGGTCAGAAATCCCTCGCGCCGCGTCACGCCGCCGAACTCGAACAGCGACGGCAGCGGCGGGTCGTCGTGCTGGACCCACATCGCGCAGAGGTAGCCGAGGTCGGCGAGCGGGTCGCCGACGGTCGCCATCTCCCAGTCGAAGATCGCGACGAGCCGCGCCGGGGCGCTTGCGGCCATCATCGTGTTGCCGAGGCGGTAGTCCCCGTGCACGACCGTCGGCGCGCCCGATCGCGGCAGGTGCTCGCCGAGCCACGCCCCGACCTCCTCGACGGCCGGGATCTCGCGCGTCTTGAGGACCGCCCAGAGGCCGGCGAAGCGGCGCAGCTGACGCTCGAGGTAGCCGCCGGGATCGCGCGAGAAGTCCGCGAGGCCGCACGCGCGCCAGTCGACGTCGTGGACCTCGACGAGCGCGTCGACGAGCTCCTCGCACATCCGGCGGCGCTCCCGCGGCGTGTCGAGCGCCGGTGGCACCGCGTCGCTGACGACGGTCCCGGCGACGTGCTCCATGACGTAGAACGGCGCCCCGATGACGCCCTCGTCGTCGCCGGTCGCGAGCACCTGCGGCACGCGCGCCCGCGTCGCCGCCAGCGCGCGCAGCAGGCGCGCCTCGCGCAGGACGTCGTGTGCGCTGGGGGGCAGCGGGCCGCGCGGCGGGCGGCGCAGCACGAGCTCGGCAGCGCCGCTGCGGACGAGGTACGTGACGTTCGAATGGCCGTTGCCGATCGGCTCGGCCTGCAGCTCGCCGCCGTCGGTCGTCAGGCCCTGCTCGGCGAGAAACGCCTGCAACGGCTGCATGACGAGCAGCGGCTCGCGGTCGTTGCCGGCGGCCTCGGCATGGGTTTGCACGACATCGTCGGGGGCAGGAGCAGTCATGTCGGACTGCCGAGGTTAGGCTGACTCCCGCAACCTTGCCCCGGTACGTTGGGTTTATGACTTCCGTGCGCCGACTTCTGCCGATCACCCTCCTGCTGGCCCTGCTGCTGGCCGCGCCGGCGAACGCGAACCGTTCCCAGACGATGACCTTCGAGGCGCCGCGCGACCTGCTGAACGCCGGGACGCGACCCGCCGCGCTCGAGGAGCTCGAGTCGCTCGGCGTGCGCTCGCTGCGCGTCATCCTGACCTGGAAGGACGTCGCCCCGTCGCCGAACGCCTCCCAGCGCCCGAGCTTCGAGCCGACGAACCCGGCGGGCTATGACTGGGGCGAGTACGACGCGCTCATGGCGGCGGCGAAGGATCGCAACTGGCCGGTCCTGCTGACGATCAGCGGCCCCGTGCCGAAGTGGGCGACGAAGGACAAGCTCGATCAGGTCACGCGCCCGTCGGCGACGGCGTTCGCCGCCTTCGTGCAGGCCGTCGGGCGCCACTACGGCGACCAGGTCGACACGTGGGCGATCTGGAACGAGCCCAACCAGCCGCAGTTCCTGCGCCCGCAGTTCGGCAACGGCGGCAAGGCGATCTCGCCGTCGCTGTATCGCGGGCTCTACAAGGCCGCCGTCCGCGGGCTCGCGAAGGCCGGCCAGGGCACGGAGCGCATCCTCCTCGGCGAGACCTCCCCGCGCGGCACCGGCCGGGTCGTCGCGCCGCTGCGCTTCCTGCGCGGCGTGCTGTGCCTCAACACGAAGTACGTCAAGCGCAAGAGCTGCGGCGCGCTGCCGGCCGGCGGCTACGCCCACCACGCCTACACGACGCGCCAGGGCCCGTTCTTCCGGCCGGCGAACAAGGACGACGTGACGATCGGCGTCCTGTCGCGGCTGACGACGGCGCTGGACCGCGCGCGCAGGGCGGGCGCGCTGTCCAAGCGGCTCTCGGTCTACCTCACCGAGTTCGGCATCCAGTCGACGCCCGACACGCAGAGCGGCGTCTCGCTCGCCAAGCAGGTCGAGTACCGCGCGATCGCCGAGCGGATCGCCTACGACAACTCGCGCGTCGTCGCGTTCTCGCAGTACCTCCTGCGCGACAGCGATCCCACCGGTCCCAAGCAGTACGGCGGCTTCGAGTCGGGACTGCGCTTCGCCAACGGGCGCCCGAAGCCGTCGCTGCCGGCCTTCCGGCTGCCGCTGGCGGTGAAGCGCAACGGCTCGAAGGTCTCGATCTGGGGCCTCGTGCGCCCGGCGATCGGCCAGCCGGCGGCCGGCCCGACGCCGCTGACGGCGCTGGGCAGCGGGGTGACGACCGTCACGATCGTCACCGCCGACCGCGGCGCGTCGCGCTTCAAGACGCTGAAGACCGTGAAGACCGACTCCCGGGGCTACTTCAAGCTCAGCTCGGCGTATCGGGCGGGGCGGCGCTGGAACGTGCGCTGGACGACGTTCTCGGGGACGCCGGTCGGGTCGTACTCCACTCCTCGGCGGTAGCGGCGCCGCCGTCGCTCGCGACCGGCGATCACCGAGGAAGAAGTCGCGCCCGCGGCGAGGGCGGTTCGCCGGGGCGGTTTGCCGCCCGAGTCACCGCGGCCGCCGCGCGAGCAGCATGAACGTGTGGCCCAGCCACCGCGCTGCAGGCGCCGATCCGAAGCGATCCAGAGAACCCACGACCCCCTGGAGGCGCACCGGCAGCCGTCGCCACGAGTACGTCACCGCGTGCAGCTCGGGCTCGAGCCCGACCGCGCGGGCGGCGAGACAGAGCCGCCGCGGCGACAGCGGGATGTCGTCCGGCGTGCCGTGCACCCGCACCCCGAGACCGACCCGGTTGGCGACCGCCAGCGCGGCGCCCACCGGGTAGAACACATTCGGCTCGATCGCCACGAGCGCGCCGCCCGGGCGCAGCAGGCGGCGCGCCTCGGCGAGCACGGGCTCGAGCGGCCCGGCGAAGACGACGTGATGCAGGACGAGGCGGTGCAGCACGACGTCGAAGGACTCGTCGGCGAGCATGTCCAGCTGCCCCGCGGCGCCGGCGATGCCCTCGTCGGCCTCTCCGGTCTGCACCGCGTGCACCGGGCGCGCCGGGTCGATGTCGGCCGCGACGAGCCGCCATGCGGGCTTGGGCAGCAGGTGACGCCCCGGATGCCAGCCGCAGCCGATCGAGACCGCGTCGCCGCAGGACAGGCCGAGATGGCGGTCGAGCAGCTCGCGCTCGCGCCGCTTCCCGCGCTCGTACTGGGCGGCGAGCGTCCGCGGGTCGCTCATCCGGTCGAGCAGGTTCTCGGGGGTGTAGATCTCGCTCATGCGGACGCGCTCGTAGGCTAGTGGTCGTGTCGCGGTGGGCCCCGGAGAACGTCTATGGGACGGCCAAGCCCGGCCTGCGCTCGCGCGCGGCCGCGGTCGTCAGCGGCCGCGCCCGCGAGCGCCGCCACGACCGGCTCTTCGGCCTCACCGGCGCGACGCCGCAGACGCGGATCCTCGACATCGGCTGCGGGCGCCTCGGCCTGCGCCGCCACGCGCCCGGGCACGACATCACCGGCGTCGACCTCGTCCCGCGGCCCGAGTACCCGGGTCCGTTCGTGCAGGCGGACGTCCTCGCCGGCCTGCCGTTCGAGGACGGCGCGTTTCACCTGGCGTACTGCAGCAGCGTCATCGAGCACGTCGCGCCCGAGCAGCGCCCGGCGTTCGCGCGCGAGCTGCGGCGCGTCGCGCGCGGGTGGTACGTCCAGACGCCGGCCTACTCGTTCCCCGTCGAGCCGCACGCGCTGCTGCCGTTCGCGCACTGGCTGCCGGTGGAGCTCCGCCGCCCGTACTGGCGCCTCGGCGTCGCCGGCGCGTGGGAGGACATCGCCCTGCTGCGCCGCGCCGAGATGGAGGCGCTCTTCGGCCCGCCGCAGGCCGAGCGCGCCGGCCCGCTCGTCAAGAGCTGGGTCAGCGTGCGGCCGGTCCCCTAGATTTCCCGTTCATGGCACAGCAGCTGTGGTTCCTGCGTCACGGCGAAGCCGAGCCACATGACGCCCGTCCGGACTTCGAGCGGCGCCTGACCGCGCGCGGCGAGGAGCAGTCGCGCTCGGCGGGCCGCGCGCTGGCGGCGCTCGAGCTCGCCTTCCAGCTCGTCCTGACGAGCCCGCGCGTGCGCGCGCTGGACACCGCGAGGCTCGCCTGCGAGGCACTCGGCGGCGAGCCGGTCGTCGACGACGCGCTCTCCAGTGGCTTCGGCGTCGACGATGCCCTGGAGTTCGCGCACGCCGCCGGCGAGGACAAGCGCGTGCTGTTCGTCGGCCACAACCCGGACTTCGTGGAGATCGTCGGCGACCTCACGGGCGCGTCGATCGAGCTCAAGAAGGGCGGCGTCGCCGGCGTCCGCCGTCACGGGCGCCGCGGCGAGCTCATCGTCGTGCTGCGCCCGCGCGAGCTCGACCGGATCAGATGAGCTTCGCGGTCGCGCGCGCGGCGATGAGCAGCGGGTCGTAGACGCCGCTGAACGGCGGCGCGTAGGAGAGGTCGAGCAGCGCGAGCTCGCCGACGGCGAGCCCGGTCCAGACGGCGGTCGCGAGGACGTCGATGCGCTTCGCGGCGCCCTCGACGCCGACGATCTGCCCGCCGAGCAGGCGCCCGCTGCCCGGCTCGGCGACGAGCTTGACCCAGATCGGCCCGGCACCCGGGTAGTAGCGCGCGCGTGTGCGGTCCTCGATCGTCGCGCTGACGACCTCGATGCCCGCATCCGCCGCCTCGGCCTCGCCGATGCCGGTGCGCCCGATCTCCCAGCGGCAGATCTTCGAGACCGCCGTCCCGATGACGCCGGGAAAGCGCTCGTCGCCGCCGGTCGCGTTGACGCCGGCGATCCGGCCCTGCTTGTTGGCGTGCGTGCCGAGCTGGATGTTGACGTCGCGGCCGAGGATGCGGTGGTGGCTCTCCGCGCAGTCGCCGGCGGCGAAGACGCCGTCGTGGCCGGGGCAGCGCTGGTGGTCGTCGACGCGCAGCGCGCCGCTGTCGCCGACCTCGAGGCCCGCGGCGCGCGCGATCTCCACCACCGGCCGCGCGCCCGTGCCGACGACGACGTGGTCGGCCTCGATCGTCTCGCCGGCCGTGCGCACCGCGACGGGCTCGCCCGCGCCGTCGAGCACGATCTCCTCGACCTTCGTGTCGACGAGCACACGAATCCCGTGCTTCTCGGCCGCGTCCTGGACGTGTGCCGCCATGTCGGCGTCGAGCGTGCTCATGACCTGGCCGGCGGCCTCGACCATCGTCACCCGCATCCCGCGGTCGACGAACGCCTCGGCCATCTCGAGGCCGATGTAGCCCGCGCCGATGACGACGGCCGCGGCGTCCTCGCCCGCGCGCGCGAGCTCGCGGCGCAGGCGCTCGGCGGCCCCGATCGTGCGCGCCGGCTCGATCGCCTCGGCGCCCTCGATCGGCGGCGTGACGGCCTCGGCGCCGGTCGCGACGACGAGCTCGTCGAAGCCCTCTTCGGACTCGCGCCCGCTCGCGTCGCGCACGGTGAGCCTGCGCGCGCCGAGGTCGATGGCGACGACCTGGCTGCGGATGCGCACGTCGATCCCGCGCTTGCGGTGTTGCTCCGGGCTGCGGCTGATGAGCTTGTCGGCGCCCTCGACGAGCCCGCCGACGAGGTACGGGATGCCGCAGGCGGAGTACGACGTGTAGACGCCGCGCTCGAAGGCGACGATGTCGAGCTGCTCGTCGCGGCGGCGCGCGATGCTCGCGGCGCTCATGCCCGCGGCATCGCCCCCAACGATCGCGAGCCGGCGCCGAGCCATGCCCGCAGCGTAGCCTTCGCGCCCGTGAACGCGCCGAGCGCACCGTGGTGGAGGCGCGGCGGCTGGGCGCTCCCGTTCGTCATCGTCATCCCGATGCTCGCACTGTCGAGCGTCCTCGGCGTGCACGCGATCGTCTTCCCGGAGGGCGCCGCGCTCGTCATGGGCGTGTGGGTGCTGGCCCTGCCCGGCTGGTCGGCGTCACGCCTGGAGGTCGCGACCCTGCCCCCGCTGTGCGCGCTCGCCGGCACGTTGCTCGCGCGCGGCGATCTGCCCGCGACGCTCGCGGTGATCCTGGCGGCGGCCGTCGCGATCATCGTGCTGCAGGGCGCCGGCAGCCGCGTCGCGCCGGCGCTCTCGGCGGCGGTGCTGCCGGTCGTCTTCGACGTACGCGAGCTGAGCTACCCGCTCGCCGTGCTCTCGATCTCGCTCGTCATCGCGGCGGCGATGCCGTGGCTCGCGCGCCACCGCGGGCGCGCTGCGCCGGCTGCCGTCGCGCCCGGCCGCTACCCGTGGCTCGTCGCGCTGCCGGCGCTCGCGGTCGTCGCCGGCTGGGTGCTGCTCGCCGACCTCGTCGCCCTCCCCGTCGCGGCGCTCGCGCCGCCGCTCTTCGTCTCGGCGCTCGAGTGGCTCGCGCAGGGAACGTGCACGCTGCGCCGCGGGGTACGCCGCTGGTTGCTGCTCGTCGCGGCCGCGATCGCCGGCGCGGTCGCTGCCGCGGTCGTCGACGTCGCCTGGGTCGCGGGAACGATCGCCGTTGCCGCGGCCCTCGTGCTCATGGTCGCGCTCGCGACGCCGCACCCGCCGGCGCTGGCGATCGCGCTCATCCCGCAGATCCTCGTGGACGTCGACCCGCTCGCCTTCGGCGCGGCGATCGCCGCCGGGGCGGGCGCGCTGTATCTCGCGATGCTCGCCCTCGACCGGCTCGTCCTGCCGTCGCCGGTCACTTCAGCAGCCGCGACAGCCGCCGGTCCTTGAGCACCTTGCCGCCCGTCTGCTCCTGCGGGCAGTAGCACATGACGTAGTCCTCGTAGTGGACGGCCTCGATCGGCGTCCCGCAGCGCGGGCACGGCTCGCCGGCCTTGCGATGGACCTGCAGCGGCAGCGGCAGCTTGTCGGGGATCGGCAGCGAGACGACGCGCTCGTAGTGCTCCAGCGCCCCGTCGAGGACGCTGACGATCGCGCTGCGCAGCGCCTGCGCCTCCTCCTCGGCGAGGTCGTCGCCGCGCTTGAACGGCGAGAGCTTCGCCGTCCAGAGGATCTCGTCGACCCACGAGCGCCCGATCCCCGCGATGACGCGCTGGTCGCGCAGCATCGTGTGCAGCGGCCGCGGCGCGTGCAGCAGCGCGCGCAGGTCCGCGGGCGGGTCCGGCCAGGCCTCGGGGCCGAGCGTCGCGAGCATCTCGTCGTCGTCGAGCTCGCCGGCGCGCAGGAGCTTGACCCACGCCGCCTGCTTCGTGCCGAACTCGCGCAGGCGCAGCTCGCGCCCGTCGTCGAGCCGCACGAGCAGACGCGAGGTGCGATCGCGCGGGCCGGCGCGCTTGTCGTAGAGCTGCAGGCGCCCGGCGCTCATGAGGTGCACGAGCACGACGAGGTCGCCGGTGACCTCGACGACGAGCTGCTTGCCGCGGCGGCCGACGCCGGTGATGGCCTTGTCCGCGAGGTCGTGCAGCGGCGGGTCGAAGGTCTTCAGCGCGTTGATGCCGGGCGCGAGGGCGGACTCGATCCGCGCGCCGCGCAGCGCGGCGTCCAGGCGCCGCGCGGTGATCTCGACCTCGGGGAGCTCCGGCACGCCCGCCGCTTCAGCGGGCCAGCCCGTGCAGCGGGTTGGGCACCATGACGAAGAGCTCGTCGTCCTGCTCGAGGCCGCGGCGCAGCGTCGACTCCAAGCGCCACGTCGCGCCGTCGAGCACGCGGTCCAGCAGCGTCGTGGGGTAGCGCCCGCCGCGCTCTCGCTCGCGCTCGAGCAGGTCGCGAAGGTCGCCGAGCAGGACGCGCTCGTCGACGAACCCGGCGACGCCGAGCGCGTTGATGATCCCCAGCGGGACGAGCGCCTCGACCGAGGCCTCGGCATCGGCGCCCGGCTCGAGGTAGCCGTGGCCGTCGCGCAGGACGCCGCGCGCCGGCCAGCCGCCGTCGAGCTCGAGCACGACGAGCTGCTGGTCGGCATCGATCGCGAGGCCGACCTCGAGATGCAGCCGCACCTGGGCAGCCGTGACGACGTCGAGGTAGCGCCCGAACCACTCGCGCGCGACCTCCTCCTCGCTGCGGCCGCCTGCCGCCGCGAGGCCGCTGACGATCTGCGCCAGGCGGCTGGGGCCGCCGTAGGGATGGTCCTGGCCGAGCGTCCCGACGGAGCTCACGTCGGCGCCGGCCGCGTCGCTGCCGCTGCGCCAGCGGTTCTCGCGCAGCTGGACGGCGAGGCCGTCGACCGGCTCGCCGTCGCGGCGCACCGAGAGGTACGCGGGGGCGGAGAGCAGCACGAGCTGCGGGGCGAGCTCGGCCGCCCGGCGTCCGACGTCGCCGTCGAGCAGGCGGGCCGCGGTGACGCCGCGCTCGAGCTCCTGCTTGCCCGCCGGCTGGGCGTCGTTGGCGAGGTGCGCACTGAGCGGGAACGCCAGCTGCCACGGCCAGTCCTCGCGGTAGACGGTGTTCAGCGACGCCGTCGCTGTGACGGGGCTCCCGCGCTCGCCGAGATCGGCGACGAGGCCGTCGTCGAGGAGCTCGGAGAACGCGCGGTCGTCGCGCAGGCGCTCGAACTGCCACGGGTGGACCGGCAGCAGGACGCGCTCGCCGAGCCCCTGCAGGGCGGCGTCGAGCGCGGCGCCGTCGGTCGCCGCGTCGTCGCGCAGCAGCGCCTCGGTGAGCTGCGGCGCGCTCATCTGCGCGGCGCTGTCGTGCTCGACGAGCGCGGGGTCGACCGCGAGCCAGCGCAGCGCGAAGCTCGCGCAGCGCTCGGGCGCGTAGGTTTCGAGGTGCTCGGGCGTCAGCTCCCACCGGCTCTTCGGCGCGGGCTGGGCGACGTCGCCGACGAGCGAGGCCTGCTCGCCGGCGATGAAGGTCATCGGCTCGGCGCTCCACAGCGCGTCGATCTCGTCCTCGCGGGCGCGCAGGAAGGAGCTGACGGCGGCGACGCTCTGGCGCACGCGCGCGAGCTGGAAGGTCGGGTCCGGGCCGCGCGTGCCGGGCGCGGTCGGGTCGTCGCCGACCTCGTCGGGCTCGGCGAGCTCGTCGGCGAGCATCCCCGACAGCGTGTCGAGCGTGACGGGCCACGGCTCGCCGCCGGCCATCGCGATGCGCACCGGCATCCGGAAGCGATGGCGATGCGTCGGCGAGAGGTAGCGCACGCCGGCGAGCAGCATCGAGCGCTCGTCGGGGAAGGGCAGCGCGGCGAGGAACGTGTCGCCCTCCTCGGCGAGGTCGGGCACGTCGTCGGCGGGAATCGGCCGCCAGTTGCCGCCCTCCCGCATGTAGCAGATGAGCATCCCTGCGGCAGCCGCGGCAGAGGCGGCCTCGCTCGCGCGGTCCTGCGCGCTCGTCGTCTCGGCGGTCTCTTCCGGCCCCATGCTCGTGGTCATACCCGGTCGATGCTACGGAACTGGCAACATCAACCCCGTGATCGGCGCAGGCGCACCAGCCCCGGACTTCGAGCTGCCAGACCAGGACGGCGAGCCGGTGAGCCTGTCGTCGCTGCGCGGGCGGACCGTCGTCCTCTACTTCTACCCCAAGGCCGACACGCCCGGCTGCACGACGCAGGCCTGCTCGATCCGCGATCGCCACGACGAGTACGCCGCGGCCGGCGTCAAGGTCATCGGCGTCTCACCGGACCCGGTCGCGAAGGTCAAGCGCTTCCACGACAAGCGGGACCTGAACTTCACGCTGCTCGCCGACGCCGACCATGCGGTCTGCGACGAGTACGGCGTCTGGGTCGAGAAGTCGATGTACGGGCGCAAGTACTGGGGAGCCGCCCGCGCGACGTTCCTCATCGACGCCGACGGCGTCATCCGCCACGTCATGCCCAAGGCCTCGCCGAAGACGCACGACGACGAGGTCCTCAAGGCGCTCGAGGAGCTCCGGCTCGGATCGGCGAGCTGAGCGCAACCACCACGGACCGCGGGCGTTGTGGGGCCATGCGCCCGTTCTGCATCTCGCTGCTCGCCCTGCTCGTACTCGTTGCGCCGGCAGCCGCCGACGACATCGCCCGCCTCGACCGCCCGACGCCGGTCTCCGCCCATGACGGCTGGCTGGCCTGGAGCGCCCGCGGCTCCGACGGCCTCCTGCGCCTGACGCTGCGCGACCCGCAGGGCGCGATCTCGACCCCGCCGATCGCCGGCCGCGCCACGTCGTTCGACGTCGACCTCGGACCCGGGCCCGACGGCCTCGTCGCCACCTACTCGCGCTGTCGCGAGGAGGTGGGGACGTCCGGCGGCTATCTGCCCGCCGACCCCGACGAGGGACGCGACTGCGACGCCTACCTGCTCGACGTCGCGACCGGCGCCGAGCGCAAGCTCGCGGGGGTCAGCACCGGCTCCGCCGACGAGACGTGGCCGACGGTCTGGCGCGGCAACGTCGCGTTCGTCCGCTCGTATGACGCGAAGCCCACGCTGCCGTACATCTATGTCCGGCCGCTCGCGGGCGGGCGCAGCGAGCGCCAGCCCGGCGGCACCCGTCGGGTCTGCACGCGGACGGGCGGTCGCCGGACGTGCACCGACGAGCGCGTGAGCCGGCCCTACGCCCTCGAGCTCTACGGAAAGCGCCTCGCGTTCGGCTGGACCTACGCCGGGCGCTCGGAGGGCCTCGACACCGAGATCCGGCTCGACACGCTCGGCGGCGATCACCGGCGCATCGCCTACCAGCCCGGCGGCGGGCTGACCGGACGCGCGCTCGGCTGGCCGTCGTTTCAGAGCGGCCGCGTCGCCTACAGCCGGGCCTGCTACGCCGACACGTCGGGCTGCGTCGGCGAGCCCGAGCTGCGGCGCTACCGCATCACGACCCGCACGACCGACGGCGCCGACGCCGACAAGGCGATCCTGAGCCACGAGCGCGACGGCGGTGTGACGTGGCTGCTCGTCGACGAGGCCAGCGGGACGGATTGTCAGGGCGATCCGGCGGCGCCGGGCGGCACGTGCATCCTGCGATCCGTGCGACCGGAGTTCGGCTGAGCGCGCGCGAGCTCGCGCCGCGCCGGGCACATCCGCGCCAGCGCGCATTCCTCGCACGCCGGGCGCTGCGAGTGGCACGTGCGCCGGCCGTGGCGCAGGAGGTTGACGTGGAGCTCGAGCTCTGCGCCGGGCGGGGTGAGCGCGAGCATCGCGTCGTGGAGCTCCTCGAACGGCGCCTTGGGGCGCAGGAGCCCGAGGCGCGTCCCGACGCGCGAGACGTGCGTGTCGACGGGCACGTCGCGCAGGCCGAAGGCGAAGAGCAGCACGCAGGCCGCGGTCTTGCGCCCGACGCCCGGCAGCGAGCAGAGGTAGGCCTGGGACTCGGGCACCGCCGCGTCGCGCATCCAGGACAGGTCGAGCGGATCCCCGATCGCCTCGAGGATCGCCTGGATGCGCACGGACTTGACCTTCGAGATCCCGCCGGGACGGATCGCCTCCTCGATCTCCTCGAGCGGCGCGTCGCGGACGGCATCCCAGCTCGGATAGCGCTCGCGCAGGCGCAGGAACGCGACGTCGCGGTTGCGGTCGTTCGTGGACTGCGACAGCACGGTGAGTACGAGCTCGGCGAGCCCGTCGCCGTGCGGCGCCTGGACCGGCACCCCGTAGACCTCCGCCAGGCGCTCGCGGATGCGCGCGACGCGGGCGCGCGCGGGCGCCCGCCAGCCCGCGCGGCTCAGTCCAGCGCGCCCCATCGCTCACACGCCCGCGCGGCCGCCGCGGCCGCCTCGGGCAACGCCGCGGCCAGCGCCGCGGGGTAGAAGTCCGTCGTCCCGAGCCGGGCGAGCAGCGTGCCGAGGAAGACGTCGCCGGCGCCGATGGTGCTGCGCACCTGGACGGTGCGCCCGCCGACGTCGAAGCGCATCCCCTTCGCCCGCAGGATCGCCCCGCGCGCGCCGAGCGTCACGATCGCGTGCTCGGCGCCGGCGGCGAGCAGCGACGCCGCCGCCGCCTCGGGATCGTCCTCGCCGGTCATGAGGCGCGCCTCGGCCTCGTTGCACTTCACGAGGAACGCGCCCGGCACGCATGCGCCGGCCGCCGCGCCCGCGCGACCGGGGTTGGAGTCCCAGCGCCCCAGCCGCAGGCTCGCGTCGAAGACGATCGGGCGCTCGAGCTCGAGCGCGCGCTCACGGGCTGCGAGCGTGAGCTCCGCCGCCTCCGGCCGCGCGAGCGTGTTGGAGTGAAAGAAGAACGCGCCGCAGGCCTCGACGGCCTCCAGCAGCCCGTCGCCGACGGCCTGTACGGCGGCGCCGATCCCGTCGCCATAGAGCTCGTAGGTCGCGTCGCCGCGCTCGTCGAGCGTCACGAAGGCCAGCGCCGTCTGCGGCCCGGAGGCCAGCCCGAACCAGCGCAGGTCGAGCCCCTCGGCGGCCAGCCGGTCGCGCAGCCACGCGCCCCAGCGGTCGTCTCCGGCGCCGCCGGCGAGCGTGATCTCCGCGCCCGCGCGCGCCGCCGCGACCGCGACGTTCGCCGTCACGCCGCCGGCGTAGGGCACGAACGCGTCGGCCTCCTGCAACGAGGCGACCGGGCGCTGGCAGACGAGATCGACGATGGCCTCGCCGAAGCAGAGGGTCCTCACTGCGACCAGGCTATCTTCCGCGGCCGTGGCGGCCCTCACCGAGGAGACGATCGAGCTCGACGGCCAGCCCGTCTTCCTGCGCCGCGCCGGCGACGACGCCGTGCCGATCCTCTACCTGCACGGCATCCCGACGAGCTCGTATGACTGGATCGAGCCCCTGCAGCTCGGCGGCGGCATCGCGGTCGACCTGCCCGGCTTCGGCCGCAGCGGCAAGCGCGGCGACCTCGACTACTCGCTCGACGGGCACGTCGCGTTCGTCGAGCGGCTGCTCGACGAGCTGGCGATCGACCGCGTCCGCCTGTGCCTGCACGACTGGGGCGCCGCGGTCGGCCTGCGCTGGGCGATGGCGCGCCCCCGACGGGTCGCGCGCCTGGTCGTCGCCGACGGCGTGCCGCTGCTCGGCGGCTTTCGCTGGCGGGGGCCGGCGCGGCTCGTGCGCGCGCCGCTCGTCGGACCGATCGCTGTCGGCGCCGCGACGAAGCCGGTCCTGCGCCGGCTGTCGAAGCGCGCGTCCGCCGGGAACGGGCCGATGCCCGAGCCGTTCGTCGCCGACGCCGCGGCGTCGTTCGACCTCGGGACCGAGCGCGCGGTCCTGCGCATCCTGCGCTCCGCCTCGCCGGAGCTGCTCGCCGGTGCGGGCGCGCAGCTCGGCGCGATCGAGGCGCCGGCGCTCGTGCTCTGGGGGGCCGAGGACCCCTGGATCGCGCCGCGGTTCGGCGCCGGCTACGCCGCGACGCTCGGCGACGCAGAGCTCGAGATCGCCGAGGACGCCGGGCACTGGCCGTGGATCGACCGGCCCGAGCTCGCCGCCCGCATGATCGAGCATCTCGAGGGCTGATCCTGCGAGGGTTGGGGGCGTGAGCCGCGCGCCGATTGCCTGGGTCGTCGCCGCCGCCGGGGCCGTCGTCTACCTCCTGCTCGCCCCGCCGAGCGCCGACCTCGCCGCGCAGGAGTACCGGGCCGGGCTCGTCGAGCACGCGGGCCTCGGGATCTGGGACAACGGCTGGTTCGCCGGCCACCACACGCCGGCCTACAGCGTCCTGTTCCCGCCCCTCGGCGCGCTGCTCGGCGTGCAGCTCGCCGGCGCGCTCGCGGCGGTCGCGAGCGCCGGGCTGTTCGCGCAGCTCGCGCGGCGCCACTGGGCGCCGAACGCCGCGACGGCGGCGGCCCTGTGGTTCGCGCTCGGCTGCGTCGCGATGCTCCTGACCGGGCGGATGACGTTCCTGCTCGGCGTCGCGGTCGCGCTCGGGGCGCTGCTCGCGCTGAGCGGCGGGCGCTACGTGGCCGCGATCGCGCTCGCCGCGCTCACGGCGGCCGCGAGCCCGGTGGCGGCCCTGTTCCTCGCCCTGGCGGCCGTCGCGGTCGCGGCCACGACGCCCAACCGGCGCAGGAGCGCCGCGCTCGTCGCCGCCGCCGCGCTCGCGCCCGCCGTCGCGCTCGCGGCGCTCTTCCCGGAGGGGGGCGACGAGCCGTTCGTCGCGTCGGCGTTCTGGCCCGCCCTGGCGGCGATCGCGCTCGTCGCGCTGCTGCTGCCCGCCCGCGAGCGCGCGCTGCGTGCCGGCGCGGCCCTCTACGCCGTTGCGACCGTCGCCGCCTTCGCGCTCTCCACGCCGCTGGGCGGCAACATCACCCGCCTCGGCGCGCTCGCCGCCGGGCCGGTCGTGGTCGGCGCGCTGCTCGGCAGAAGGCGTCCGGCGCTGCTCGCGGCCGCGGCGCTGCCGCTCGCCTACTGGGCGCTCTATCCGCCAGTCCGCGACGTCGTGCGCGCCTCCGGCGACCCCTCGACGAGGGCCGCCTACCACGCCCCGCTCGTCCGCTTCCTCGAGCAGCGCAGCGGCACGTTCCGCGTCGAGATCCCGTACACCGAGAACCACTGGGAGGCGGCGCACGTCGCGCCCCGCATCCCGCTCGCGCGCGGCTGGCAGCGCCAGCTCGACCGCCGCTACGGCGCGCTCTTCTACGACGGCAGCCTGACGCCCGCGAGCTACCGGGCCTGGCTCGACGACCACGCCGTCGCCTACGTCGCGCTGCCCGACGCGCCGCTCGACGACGCCGGCCGCGACGAGGCCCGGCTCGTCGCCCGCGGCCTGCCCTACCTGCGCCCGGTCTGGCGCGACGCGCACTGGCGGGTCTTCGCCGTCCGCCGACCCGCGCGCGTCGCCCGCGACCCGATCGCGCTGACCGCCGACGGCTTCGTGCTGCGCGCGCGCCGCACCGGAACCGCGCTCGTGCGCGTCCGTCACACGCGCTGGTGGCGGGTCACGGGCGGGCACGCGTGCGTCCGGCGCGGCCCCCGCGGCATGACGAGCGTGCGCGTCACGGCGCCCGGCGTCGTGCGCATCCAGGCGCGCCTGGACGGCGAGCGCTGCCGGCGCTGAGGCGCCGATCCGCGGCGCGAACGCGAACGTTCCCCACCGTTCGGCCCGGTCGATAGCATGGCTCACCCGCCATGACCGCACGCCTCAGCTCGTTCCAGGCGCGCCTCTTGCCCCACGGTCCGCTCGACGTGGTGCGCCAGGTGCTGCTCTTCGTCGCCGCCTACCAGCTCTACCGGCTCACGCGCGGCCTCGTCAACCACCCCGAGGCGGCGACCGCCGCGTTTCAGAACGCGCGCGACCTCATCGGCATCGAGCGCACGCTCAACGTCTTCATCGAGCCCTCGCTGCAGTCCTTCACGGCCGGGCAGCAGTGGCTGCTGGACGGCTCGGCCTGGATGTACATCAACGCGCAGACCTCGATCACCGTCGGCGCGCTCGCCTGGCTCTACCTCTTTCGCAACCCGAGCTTCTACTTCGTGCGCAACATGTTCCTCGTCGCGTTCGGGCTCGCGCTCGTCGGCTACAGCATCTTCCCGACCGCGCCGCCGCGCTTCTTTCCGGAGTGGGGCTTCTTCGACGCCGTCTCGGACTTCACGGGCGTGCGCCAGGACAGCGTGACGATCGGCAAGCTCTTCAACCCGTACGCGGCGGTCCCCTCGATGCACGTCGGCTTCGCGCTCATGATCAGCATCCCGATCGCGCGGCTCGTGCGCTGGCGCGCGCTGAAGGTCTTCTGGTCGCTGTATCCGCTGCTCGTCGTCTTCGTCATCGTCGTGACGGCGAACCACTTCCTCGCCGACGCCGTCCTCGGCGCGCTCGTCGCCGGGCTCGGCGCGCTCGCCGCGATGGGGATGGCCAGGCTGCGCCCCGACGTGTGGTCGTTCCGTCCCGCGCCGTGCGAGGCGGCCGGGGAGCCGGCCCCCGCAGTCGACGTCGCGCCGGCCACGACTTGATGCGAGCGGGAACACAGCAGCCGCCGCCCCCACCGACCGAGCCCAGCCCCCGCCGGCGTCCGGGCGCGGAGGACGAGCGCCAGCGCCCCGGCGCGGTGCGCCTCGCCATCCTGCGCGACCGCCTCGTCGCCTCGCGCCTGACGCCGAACCAGATCTCGATGGCGGGCTTCGTCCTGAACGTCGTCGCCGCCGCGCTCGTCTGGCAGGAGGAGTTCTTCGTCGGTGGCGTCGTCTTCATCATCGGGTCGATCTGCGACACGCTCGACGGCGGCTACTCGCGGATGTCGGGCAAGGGCACGCCCTTCGGCGCCTTCCTGGACTCGACGCTCGACCGGATCGTCGAGGGGATCGTGCTCACCGCCGTCGCCACGACGTTCACCGAGCGCGGCGACAAGCTCGCCGTGGCGGCGGTCGTCGTGGCCGTCATGGCCTCGCTCGTCGTCTCCTACACGCGGGCGCGGGCCGAGGCGCTGGGCGTCGAGTGCAAGGTCGGGATCGCCGATCGGCTCGTACGCGTCATCATCCTGTCGGCAGGTCTCGTCTTCGCCGATCTCGGCGCCCTCGAGCCCGCCGTCTACGTCCTCGCGGCGCTGTCGAGCATCACCGTCGTGCAGCGGATCCTCCACGTGAAGCGCCAGCTCACCGAGCCGGCCGTCCTGTAACGAGCACGAGTTGACGGGGTGGTTACCCCCGGAACGGTCTTACGAAGGGAACTGAACAGCACATGAGCCCCACCCACGGCAACGGCGCAGCGACGAATGGCGCTGCGCGGTACCAGCACGACAAGGTCCGGGTCGCCATCGTCGGCGTCGGCAACTGCGCGAACTCGTTCGTGCAGGGCGTCCACTACTACCGCGACGCGGACCCCGAGCTCGACGTCCCGGGGCTCATGCACGTCGACCTCGGCGGCTACCACATCTCCGACGTCGAGTTCACGGCCGCCTTCGACATCGACGCCGACAAGGTCGGCAAGGACCTCGGCGAGGCGATCTGGGCGGGCCAGAACAACACGATCAAGTTCGCCGACGTCCCCAAGAAGCTCGACGTCCCCGTCCACCGCGGGATGACGCACGACGGCCTCGGCAAGTACCTCAAGCAGAAGATCACCAAGGCGCCCGGCGAGACCGCCGACATCGTTCAGATCCTCAAGGAGACCCACACCGACGTCGTCGTCTCCTACCTGCCCGTGGGATCCGAGCAGGCGACGAAGTGGTACGTCGAGCAGGTGCTCGAGGCCGGCTGCGGCTTCGTGAACTGCATCCCCGTCTTCATCGCCCGCGAGGAGTACTGGCACAAGCGCTTCAAGAAGGCCGGCCTGCCGATCGTCGGCGACGACATCAAGTCCCAGGTCGGCGCGACGATCGTCCACCGCAACCTCGCCCGCCTCTTCCACGACCGCGGCGTGAAGCTCATGCGCACGTCGCAGCTCAACGTCGGCGGCAACATGGACTTCTTCAACATGCTCGAGCGCGAGCGCCTGGAGTCCAAGAAGATCTCCAAGACGAACGCCGTGACCTCGATCATGGGCCACGACCTGCCGCCCGGCGACGTCCACGTCGGCCCGTCGGACTACGTGCCGTGGCTCACCGATCGCAAGTGGGCGCACATCCGCCTCGAGGGCCAGGCGTTCGGCGACGTCCCGCTGACGGCCGAGCTCAAGCTCGAGGTCTGGGACTCGCCCAACAGCGCCGGCATCGTCATCGACGCGGTCCGCTGCTGCAAGCTCGCCCTGAACCACGGCCTGTCCGGCCAGCTCGACGGCCCGTCCTCGTACCTCATGAAGTCGCCGATGAACCAGCGGCCCGACGACGAGGCGCACGCCGACACCGAGAAGTTCATCGCGAAGTACGCGCGCAAGCCGGGGACCGAGCCGAAGGCCGGCAAGAGCGCCAAGAAGCAGTCCGCCGCGCCCGCGTCCAAGGCGTAGGCGTCGTGGAACCCGCCGCGCCCGCGCGGACGCTGGCCGCGCTCGTCCTCGACGCGGCCATGCGCCATCGCGGGACGGCGCTGCGCTACCCCGACAAGGGCGACTGGAAGCGGATCACCTACCCCGCCCTCGGCCAGGGCGTCCGCCAGATCGCAGCCGGGCTCATGGCGCTCGGCGTGCAGCCCGGCGACCGCGTCGCGATCCTCTCCAACACCCGCGCGGAGTGGACGCTGGCGGACTTCGGCGCGCTCTGCGCAGGCGCCGTCGTCGTGCCCGTCTACCAGACCAACTCGCCCGAGGAGTGCCTCTACGTCCTCGAGCACTCGGGCGCCAAGGCGATCTTCTGCGAGAACGAGGAGCAGCTCGCAAAGCTCCGCGAGATCCGCTCGCAGCTGCCCGCCCTGCGCCACGTCCTCGTCTTCGAGGGCAAGGCCGACGACGCGCTCTCGCTCGAGGACCTGCGCGATCGCGCCACCGAGACCTCCCAGGAGGAGCTCGCCGAGCGCACCGGCGCGGTGCTACCCGCCGACCTCGCCACGATCGTCTACACGTCCGGGACGACGGGGCCGCCGAAGGGCTGCATGCTGACGCACGCGAACCTCTGCTCCGTCGTCGAGATGGTGCGCGCGCGCCTCGAGGTCGTGCCCGGCGGCGACGTGACGTACATCTTCCTGCCGCTCGCGCACGTCCTCGCGCGCATCGTGCAGATCTTCAACATCGACGCCGGCGCCGAGCTCGTGTACTGGCGCCGGGACCCGAAGCTCATCGTCGCCGACGTCGCGGAGGCGCGGCCGACGCACCTGCCGTCGGTGCCGCGGATCTTCGAGAAGATCCACACGACCGCCACGGCGCGGGTGGAGGCCAGCGGCGGCGCGAAGCTCCGCCTCTTCCACTGGGCCTTCGGCGTCGGCCGGCGCGCGCGCGCGAAGGTGCGCCAGGGGCGCCCGCTCGGCCGGCTGCTGCAGGCCAAGCTCGCGGTCGCCGACACGCTCGTGCTCAGCCAGGTCCGCGCGCTCTTCGGCGGCCGGGTGCGCTTCGCGATCACCGGCGCGGCACCGATCGACCAGCAGATCCTCGAGTTCTTCGACGCCGCCGGGATCCTCGTCCTCGAGGGCTACGGCATGACCGAGACCGCCGCCGTCGCGACGCTCAACACGCTCGCCGAGCACCGCCTCGGCACCGTCGGCCGGCCGCTGCCCGGCTGCGAGGTCCGCATCGGCGAGGACGGCGAGATCCTCATGCGCGGGCCGAACATCTTCACCGGCTACTACAAGGACACCGCGGCCACGCGCGCGACGGTCCGCGACGGCTGGCTGCACTCGGGCGACCTCGGCGAGCTCGACGACGACGGCTACCTGCGGATCACCGGCCGCAAGAAGGACCTCATCATCACCTCGAGCGGCAAGAACATCTCGCCCTCGAACATCGAGAGCGCCCTGGCCCAGTCGCGCTGGATCTCCCGCGCCGTCGTCTACGGCGACCGGCGCTCCTACCTCACCGCGCTGCTGACGCTCGATGCCGACGAGGCGCCCGCGCTCGCCGAGAAGGTCGGCGCGGCCGGCGGCGACCTCGCGGCGCTGGCGGCCGATCCCGCGGTCCGCGCCGAGCTGCAGAAGGCCGTCGACGCGACGAA
Organism: uncultured Actinomycetes bacterium; assembly: GCA_963797025.1. Classification (GTDB taxonomy): domain Bacteria; phylum Actinomycetota; class Thermoleophilia; order Solirubrobacterales; family Solirubrobacteraceae; genus CADCVQ01. Next base: position 912,583 of record CAWCNU010000004.1, on the reverse strand, counting down.
CAAGCGCTTCGCGCGGATCGAGCAGATCAAGCGGTTCGCGGTCCTGCCGCGCGACCTCTCCCAGGAGGAGGACGAGCTCACGCCGACGCTGAAGGTCAAGCGCAACGTCGTCTACGAGCGCTACGCGGACGTCTTCGCAGAGCTCTACGGCTGACGGCTCATTCGAGCTGGTCGTCTGCCACCGCGAGCTCTCGCTGGGCCTCGCCGGGCAGCGGGAACCAGCGGATGCGCTCGAAGGAGTCGGGCAGGTCGGCGTCGTGGATCTCCGGCGCGCCGGCGAGCTGCTGCGGCAGCGCGGCCACGAGCTGCTCGGCCTGGCGCAGCTGCTCTGCCAGGACGCTCGCCGCGGCCTGCGTGCGCTGCGCGGTGAACTCCATCGCGCCGCTCGCGTAGGAGATGTCGTAGAGGCTGATCGGCGGGCGGCCGTGGGCGTCGCGGTGGTGCCACAGGCCGGTGAACGGGTCGAAGCGGTAGAGCGTCAACAGCTTGCGCCCCTCGCGGGCGACGAGGTGGACGGCGTCGATGATGTAGTCGACGACCTCGTCGTCGACGAAGTAGTTGAAGTTCACCCGGAACCAGCCGAGCTTCGCGCCCTCGTGGCCGCGCAGGACCTCGCTCTCCATCTCGCGGACGATCTCCTCGTCGAGGTCGTTGAGGCGCTGGAGATACGGCCCGGCGCAGAAGCAGCCGCCGCGCGCCTGGATCCCGAAGAGGTCGTTGAGGACCGACACGACGAAGTGCGGGTGCAGCATCCCGCGCGGGTCGCGGAGACCGAGCGACACGATCGACAGCCGCGGCAGCTCGGTGCTGCCGAGGATGCCGATGTTCGGGTTGCGCCCCCACGACGCGATCGCGCGCGCGACGTGCGCCTCCTCGCGCGCGCGGATGAGGTCGACGCCGACGGCGCTCTTGAGCTGGAACACGAGGCCGGCCCGGATCGACTCGACGATCGCCGGCGTCCCGGCCTCCTCGCGATGCTCGGGCGCCCCGTGGTAGGCATGGGCGCCGACCGTCACGAACGCGACGGTCCCGCCGCCGGGCACCGTCGGCACCGGATTGGAGAACAGCGCGCGCTTGGCGACGAGGATCCCGGGCGTCCCCGGGCCGCCGATGAACTTGTGCGGCGAGAGGAAGATCGCGTCCTTGTAGGCGAGATGGCCGTCGGGCGCGTCGACGGCCGGGTTCATCTCGATGTCGAGGTACGGGCCGGCGGCCGCGTAGTCCCAGAACGCCAGCGCGCCGTGGCGATGCAGCTCGATCGACACGCCGTCGACGTCGGTGATGATGCCGCTGACGTTCGAGGCGGCCGAGAAGCTGCCGATCTTCAGCGGGCGGTCGGCGTGCAGCTCGAGCTCCTCGCGCAGATGCACGAGGTCCAGGCGGCCGTCGGCGTCCTCGCGGATGACGCGCACCTCGGCGAGCGACTCGCGCCAGGGAAGCTCGTTGGAGTGGTGCTCGTAGGGCCCCACGAAGACGACCGGCCGCTCCGCTATCGGGACGAGCGCCGAGAGGCCGTAGCGGGCGTCCAGGCGCTCGGGGATGCGCAGGCCGAGCACCCGCACGATCTTGTCGATCGCGCCCGTCGCCCCGGAGCCGCAGAAGAGCACGACGTCCTCCTGCTCGGTGGCGCCGACGGCATCGGCCACGAGGCGGCGGGCGTCGTCGCGCAGGCGCATCGTCTGCCGGCCCGTCGCGGAGGACTCGGTGTGCGTGTTGGCGTACAGCGGCAGCACCTCGCGCTGGATGAACTCCTCGAGGAAGCGCAGCGACCTGCCGGACGCGGTGTAGTCGGCGTAGACGACCCGCTTGGGACCGAACGGCCCCGCGAGCACGGTGTCGTCGCCGATGACCGAGCCCCGGATGAGCTCGACGAGCGCCTCGCGCTGCGCGCTGGACGGCGTCAGGGCGGCGAACGGATCGAGGAGCTCCGCGCTCTCGACCGACGCCTCGGGCTCCGCGACGCCGCGCTCGGCGGCGCGCTGCGCCCGCGCGCGGTCCAGGCGGCGCTGGGCGGCGACGAGGTTCGCGATGACGGCCTTGAGGATCTGCACGTACAGCGGCGAGCCGGCGCGCGCCCAGCCGTCGACGACGCTCGCCTCGAGCTCGAGCAGCACGACGTCGTCGAGCGCCGTCGCGGTGGCGGTGCGTGCCCCGCGGTCCAGCAGCGACAGCTCGCCGAACGCCTTCCCGGGCCCGAGCACGCCGAGGCAGTGGCGCCGCGACCGGCGCGTCAGCGAGATCTCGACCCTTCCCGCGGCGATGACGAAGACGGCGTCGGCCGGCTCCCCGGCCGCGAAGACGACCTCGCCTTCCGGCACGGTGACCTCGTGCATCGCATCCAGGAGCTCGCGCAGCGCGTCGTCGTCGAGCGCCTCGAAGAACGCGCAGCTGCGCAGCAGCGCCGGCCGCGCGTCGCCCGGCGGTCGCCTCGGCAGCGGCGAGCGCCGCGCCGCGGCCGCCGGGAGCGATGGCTCGTCGTCGATCTCCGACAGGGCCCGAACGCGCGCCGCGAGTGCATGCGCCAGGGCGACGAGGACCTTCTGGCCCGCGGGACGCCCGAGATTGCACAGGAGGCGAAACTCCGCGCAGTCGAGCTCGTAGCCGCTGACGCGGTCGAGCGACACGGCCGTCCCGGAGTGCGCGCTCGCGCCGCTGAGGCCCATCTCGCCGAGCGCCGATCCGGCGCCCGCGACCCCCAGCGGCAGCGGCTTGCCATGGGTCGTGAGGTGCACGGCGAGCTTGCCGGACGTCACGAAGTACATGCGGTCCGCGGGCGTCCCCTGCGCGAACAGCACCTCGCGCACGTCCCGCTCGAACGGGCGCAGGAGCGCGCCCACCTCCTCGAGCTCGCGGTCGTCGAGGTCCGCGAACAGCGGGCTGGCGGCCAGCACCGCCGCCGGGGCGACGCTCGGCGTCATCGCACGCTCCCGGCCCAGACCAGGGGCTTTCCGGCGTCACGGAGGCTCAGCATGAGGTCGCTCTGGACCGCCGCCTCGAACGCTCGTGAGCGCTCGTCGGTGCCGTTGCGCAGCGTCTCGAACCGCTCGGCGGCGATCGTGAGGATCGTCGAGCGCTCACGAGCAACGGATGTCATCGTCGCAGCGCCGCCGTCGAGCAGGCCGAGGTAGCCGAACGCCCGCCCCGGACCCGCCAGGCTCACCCGCAGCCGCTCGGAGCCGCTCGCCAGCACGTCCTCGACGGCCCCGTTGAGCGTGACGTGAAAGGCCGTCGGAAGCTCGCCCGCCCAGACCAGGACGCCGCCGCGGGGAACGTGCACCGTGCGACCGGCCTGCAGCAGCATCGTGGCGAGGGCGGGCGCGTCGCGAAACAGCGGCAGCCGCGCGACGTACGCCACCGACGGGGCCGGCACGTCGGCGACCGGCGCCGTCGCCGGCGGCGCCGGCGGCGGCGAGCCCACGGCGTCGTCGCGGGCGGCCGCGGACTCGGCAAGCGCGCCGTGCAGGTCGCGCAGCCGGTCGCAGGCGATCGCGACGATGCGCCGTCGCAGCTCGAGCGCGCCGGGCTGGCGCGACAGCATCCGGGCGGCGAACTCCGCGCGGTCCAGGAAGAGCAGGCGGACCGACGAGAGGGCGCGCACGCTCGCGCTGTGTGTCCCGCCGCCGAGCAGCGGAACCTCCCCGAGCACGTCGCCCGCGCCGATGCGCGCGAGCTCGAGCTCGCGCTCGCCCGGCAGGCGCCGGCAGACCTGCGCCTCGCCGTCGACGATCACGTGCAGCCCGTCGACGTCCGAGTTCTGGCGCCAGAGCAGCTCTCCCGGCGCGAGGGCGAGACGCGTGAACGCCGACGCGAGGTCGGCCAGCTCGTCCAGCGGGATGCCCGCGAACAGCGGCATGTCGCCGAGCAGCAGCGCGATGTCCTGCGCCTCGTCCGGGGATGCCGCGACGATGGCGACGTCGGGCTCAGACATCGAGTGCGCTCATCTCGAGCGACAGGCCGTCGGGGTCCTGCGAGACGCTGAGCAGCGAGTACTCCGGGACCTCCGTCCAGGTCGCGGTGTCCGAGGTCAGCGGCTCGGACGCGATGATCAGCGACTGCGGACGGCCGCTGCTCGCCAGCATCTGCCACTCGCCGTGGCTGTCGGCGTACGCCCGCCCGGCGGTGTACCAGAGGCTCACGAACGGCAGGTCGATCTCGAGCATCGGGTCGTCCTCCGGATACCACCCGTAGTCCATGACGAAGCGCGTCGCCACGAGGCAGCGGCCGGTCGCGACGAAGAGGTTGACCGGCGACGAGGTGTCGATGCCGCGCCGGGTGCGCACGTCGCGCAGGATCTCCAGCACCCGCACCGTCGCGCGCGTCAGCTCGCCGGCGCTCGGGGCCACCTCGGGGTCGTCGATCTGCGACAGCAGCAGCGCGTAGATCCACTCCGAGTCCGTCGTACCGGCGACGTGCCTGCTCAACTCGGGCCGTATGTACTCGAGCAGGTCGTAGCGCATCGTCGCGAAGTCGCGCAGGTGCCCGTTGTGGGCCATGACGACCTTCGCCCCCTCGAAGCGAAACGGATGGAGGTTGAGCTCGGAGATCACGGCGTCCGGCGTCCAGGTCACCCCGCGGACGTGCGCGAGAAGGCACGTCGGAGCGACCTTGCGACAGAGGCTGCGCAGGTTGCGGTCGTAGTTGGGCATCGTCGTCACCTGGTAGGTGAACGGCTCCTCGCCGCGGATCGACGTGTCGTCCCAGACCGCCATCCCGAAGCCCGCGAGGTTCAGGAACGACTTCATCATGCGCGGGCTGTAGCTCTGCCGCGCCAGCGCGCTGTCGGCCTCGTAGAGGATCGCCTCCAGGGACACCGGCTGGCCCAGGTATCCGAGCACCCTGCACATCGCGGGCTCAGCCGGCTCCGGGCATGGGCTCGGCCGGACTCTTGGTGCCCTTCAGGACGATGTAGCCGAGCTTCGGCATGATCGAGACGATGTTGCGCATGAGCCAGGCCGTCTTGCGCATGTAGACGCGGCGCGAGCACGCCCGGCCGACGATGCGCGCCGTGTTGCGCAGACCCTCGTCGGCAACGAACTGCCGCGGCTTCATGAGCGCGAACGGCCCGACGATCGACTCGATCTCCGAGACGCCGTGCCGCTCGAAGAGCATCTCCCAGTTGCGGACGTCGTCGAAGTTGATGCCGGGGCACATCATCGGCTGGCGCAGGATCTCCAGGGCCTCGAGGTTCGGCCGATCGCGCCAGCAGAACTCGTGGTCGAGGATCCGGCCGCCGGGCTTCGTCACGCGGACGACCTCGCGGATCGCGCGCTCGCGGTCGACGAACATCGTCACGGCCTCGACGATCGTGACGTCGAAGGTGTCGTTCTCGTAGGGCAGCGAGACGATGTCGCCCCGGTCGACGTCGATGCGTTCCGCCAGGCCGGCGCGCTCGACGTTCGCCCGCGCCTCGGCGAGCATGAGCTCGGACTTGTCGCTGACCGTGACCTGGCTGCCGAAGCGCTGCACGATCTCGATCCCGGTCGCGCCGACGCCGCAGCCGACGTCCAGCACACGGTCCTCGGAGCGCAGCGCGGCGAGCGAGAACAGCTCGTCGGTCGAGCGGTGGCCTCCGGGGCGCACGACGGTCTTGCCGAGCGCGGCGAGGAAGCTGTAGGGGTCGAGGTCCATGACCTGCTCGGCGGTGAGCGTGCCCGGGCCGCTCATCGGTCACCTCCCGGCAGCGGGCTGTCCAGCGGCCGCATGAGGAACGTCAGCAGCGTGCAGTGCAGGACGGCCATGATCATCGAGCCGGTCCACATCTCGGCAGGCCAGTTCATGTCGTAGCCGACGAAGAGGATCGCGTAGTACGCGAGCCACATCGGCAGCAGGACGACGACCGGGAACAGGCGCCACGCGGTGAGGTTGCTCGGCCGCGGGTCGTGGCGCTGGATGAACCAGTCGCCGACGATGCCGCCGACGAGCGCCGCGACGATGACCCAGCCGAAGCGGAACTCCCAGACGACGTTGTCGGCGACCGCAGTGATGACGAACACCGCCGTGACGCTGCCCGGCGGGAGCTTCCAGCGGCGCTGGGCGAAGAGGATCGAGGCGACGAGCGCGATGCTCGTGATCGAGATCATGAGCAGCCCGAGGATCCGCAGCCGCTCGTTGAGGCTGATCGCCAGCACGTCGTCGGCATCGCGCCCCAGCGATGCGGCGAACGCGCCCGCGTCGATCGTCGGCGAGTCGGCGATGAAGAACGACATGTAGTTGAAGGCGAAGAAGAACATCGCCACCGTCAGCACGAGCGACCACAGCGTCGGCGCGAACTCCTTCAGGCGCGGGGCGATGGGCCCCGGCGTCGACCAGCCCGCGCGCAGCGGGCACGAGACCATGAGGAACATCCCGATGGCCAGCAGCCAGTGGGTCGGGCTCTGGAAGGCGTTGAGATCCTGCTCGACGCCGAGGCTCAGGTGCCAGATCTGGTCGCCGAGGCCGCCGATCGTGAAGCTCGCGATCCCGATGAGGCCGACGCCGTACCCGATCGGGACCGCGTCCAGGCCGCGCCGGCCCTCGCGCAGGCGGCGGACCACGACCCAGGCGATCCACGAGGCGAACGCGACGTATCCGGCATAGAAGATCGCGTGCCACGGCGTCGTGATGCTGTCCTGCAGGTCGCGGTTGCGATGGGCCCAGCCGTCGAGGTAGATGCCGGCGAGCATCCAGGTCCCGAGCGCGCACGTCACGAGCTCCTCGCGCGTGGACAGCGACTCGCGCTCGGCGGTCGGCGGTGTGGGTGACAGGACGCTCGGCAGGGCCTTGAGCAACACGCTCGCGCCATCTTCCGGGACCGCACATAACGCGTCAACACCTACTTTCTGTAGGACTCGACGCGCGGACGTTCCGCGCCCCGGCGGGCGACGCTCCGTGGCCCGTATCCTCAGCGTGTGCACTGCGAGCCGCTCGCGATCGCCCATGTGACGCCCTACCCGTGGGGCGCCGGCCGCCACGAGATCACGACCTACGTCCAGCGCGCGACCGCCGAGCTCGCGGCCCGCGGCCACCGCGTGCTCATCGTCGCGCCGTCGCGCTCGCAGGAGGCGGTGCGCGAGACGCGGGCCGCGCTGCGGGCCGCGCGCGAGGATCCGGGGGCACTGCTGCCCGAGCCCGGCGGGCAGCCGCGGGTGCTCGCCGTCGGCGACGCGCTGCCCGACCTGCCCGGCGCGCGCGGGCGCGTTCCGGCGCTGCCCGTCGACGTCTCGCGGACGATCGAGGACCTCCTGACGATCGTCCCGCTGGACATCTGCCACGTCCACGAGCCCTTCGCGCCGTCGACGTCGAGCGCCGCGCTGCGCCACTCGCGCGCGCTGAACGTCGGGACCTTCCACGCGCCGACCGAGCGCCTGCTCTCCACCCAGGTCGCCCGCAAGGTCGTGCAGCTCGTGCTCGGCCGCCTCGACGCGCGGACGGCGAGCTTCGCGACGACCTGCGAGCTCATGCAGCGCTACTTCCCGGCCGACTACCGCGTCCTGCTGCCGGGCGCCGACCCGCCGCCGAGCCGCCCCGCGGGCGACGGCACCCGGCGCGTGCGGATCGGCTTCGTCGACATCGAGGAGCGCGCGGCGCTGCGCCTCTTCCTGCGCGCGCTGCGCCGCCTGGACCCGCAGGGCGACTGGGAGGCGATCGTCATCTCCGAGCGCGGCCCGTCGAGCAGCACGCCGCTGCGCGCCGACCTCGAGGACCGCGTGACGTTCCTGGCGCCCGAGGACCTCGCCGAGGACGCGGCGCTCGCCCGGATCGACATCCTCGTCGCGGCGTCCGACGGCGCGGCGCCCGCGCCGACGCTCCTGCTGCGCGCGATGAACGCCGGCGCCGTCCCGCTGGCCTCGCGGCTGCTCGTCTACGAGGAGGCGCTCGACGACGGCGCCCGCGGCCTGCACTTCGAGCCGCGCGACGTCGACACGCTCGCCGCCCAGCTGCACCGCCTCGTCGCCGAGCCCGGGCTGCGCGAGCGCCTGCGCGCGGCGGCCGCGCCGCTGCGCGCTCGCCTGTCCTGGGAGCACGTCGCCGACGAGCTCGAGGACGTCTACGGCGCGCTCGTCGCACGCCGCCACCCGCTTGCCGGCAACGCCGAGCTCGCCGCCCGCCTGCGCACGCGCAAGCGCATCGACGTCGACCTCCACATGCACACCGACCACTCGCACGACTGCGCGACGCCGGTCGAGGTGCTGCTGGCGACGGCGCGCGAGCAGGGCCTCGGCGCGATCGCCGTCACCGACCACAACGAGGTCTCCGGCGCCCACGAGGCGCGCGCGAAGGCCGCGGAGTACGGGGTGAAGGTCATCGTCGCCGAGGAGGTCAAGACCGCCGACCAGGGCGAGGTCATCGGCCTTTTCATCGAGGAGAAGATCCCGCGCGGGCTGACGCTCGCCGAGACCGTCGCCGAGATCAAGCGCCAGGGCGGCCTCGTCTACGTGCCCCACCCGTTCGACCGCATGCACGCCGTCCCGGACTACGAGCACCTGCTCGGCATCGTCGAGGACATCGACGCGATGGAGGTCTACAACCCGCGCGTCGCGATCGGCTCCTTCAACGAGGAGGCCGAGCGCTTCGCCGCGAAGTACCGGATCCTCGCCGGCGCCGGATCGGACTCCCACGTCGCGCAGGGGCTCGGCTCGGTTCGGGTCCGAATGGCCGACTTCGACGGGCCCGAGGAGTTCCTCGAGGCGCTGCGCGACGCGGAGATCACGACGAAGCCCTCGTCGCTGCTCTACGTCCAGGCGCTGAAGTTCCTCGAGACGAAGGCCACGCCCCCCGCCGCACGGGCCGCGCGGCGCGAGCGGCGGGTGCGACGGGCCACGCGCAAGTCGTGATGCACGCGCAGGGTCGCCCGTCCGGACCGTCGAAACCACGGCCAGCCATGCCTGCGACCGACGACGAGATCCGCGAGAAGTACCTCGAGCGGGCCATCCGCGAGCTCAACACCTTCACGCGCGAGCTGCAGGCCTGCCCGCACTGCCCGCGCGGGCATCTCATGCCGGTGCTCGGCTCCGGGCACCCGCAGGCCGACATCCTCCTGCTGAAGTACGCGCCGCGGCCACCGGAGATCGAGGAGGGCGTCGCGTTCTACGGCCGCGCCGGCGCGGCGCTCGTGAAGGCCTTCAAGCGCCTGGCGATCGACCCGCTCGCCGTGTACGGGACGCTCTGCGTGAAGTGCCCGGTCAGCGACACGTCGCTCGCCGACCCGGGCTGCGTCGCGCGGCTCGTCGAGGAGCTCGCGATCGTCGCCCCGAAGATCGTCGTCGTCATGGGCGAGGACGCGCTCGCGACGCTCAACGAGCTCGGGCTGCCGCTGGCGCAGGAGGTGCATGCCCAGCCGGGCGAGCTGCAGCGCCTCACGCCGTCGATCGAGGCGCTCTTCGTCCCGAACATCGACGAGGCGCTCGACGAGGAGACGGCCAAGCGCGCCTTCTGGTCGGCCTTCAGGGTGCTCGGCGAGTGGTACGCCGACCTCCCCCCGTACTGACGCCGCCTCGCCGCCGGCGGCGCCGTGCCGGCGCAGGGACGCTCGCGGTCTCCGCACCGCTCGTCGCGCTCGCGTACTTCCTCGCCGCCCCGGCGCTGCCGGAGCTGCCGGCCGGCGACACGGCGATCCTCGTCGCGGGCTCGATCGGGCTGCTGATGCTCGCGGCGAGCACGCTCGCGCTGCTGCCGGCCGAGGCGACGCTCTTCGGCCCGCTGCTCGTCGCCTTCGGCGCGGGCCTGCTCGCCGCGGCGCTGAACTCCGACGGCGAGGCGGGCGTCGGCGCCGGCGCGAACGTCGCCGAGGCGCTCGTCGCGGGGTCGATCGGGCTGCTCTTCGCGCGCTGGCTGGCGACGCCGGTGATCGCGATCGCGGTGCCGCTGTTCGTCGCCGCGATCGACGTCTGGTCGGTCGCCAGCGGCCCGTCGTCGCAGCTGCTCGCCGACGGGACCGAGATCATCGACCCGCTGAGCTTCGACTTCCCCGCCTGGGGCACCGGGGAGAGCGTCGGCCACCTCGGCTTCTCCGACGCCCTGTTTCTCTCGATGTTCGCGGCCTGGGCGTGGCACTACGGCTTTCGCCGCAAGGCGACGATCGCCGGCCTGACGCTGGGGCTCATCGCCTCGCTCGTGCTCGGCGTCGTCTTCGACGAGGCGATCCCCGCGCTGCCGCTCGTCGCGGCCGGCTACCTGCTGCCGAACCTCGATCGCATCGGCGCGATGCTCCACCACGAGCAGCCCGCCGCGGACGTGCCTACGGAACGAGGATGATCTTGCCGAGCTTGCCGCCGGCAGCGAACTGGTCGTAGGCGGCGGCGACGTCGTCGAGCGCGAACGTCTCGGCGACCGGGACGCGCAGGTCGCCGCGCTCGAAGCGCGGCAGGACCTCGCGCTCGAGCGCTCGCGCGGTGGCGGCCTTCTGCTCCAGCGGCCGGGCGCGCAGCGTCGACGCCATGATGCGCCCGCGCTTGGCCATGAGCCCCGCGAGGTTCAGCTCGCCCTTCGCCCCGGCCCCGATGCCGATGACGACGATCCGCCCGCCGGTGTTCAGCGCCGTGACGTTCGCGCCGAGGTTCGGCGCGCCGACGAGCTCGAGGACGACGTCGAACGGGCCGTGCTCCTCGAAGCCCTCGGGCTCGAGGACGACGTCGGCGCCGAGCTGCGCGACGTCCGCGCGAGCGTCGGGGTTGCGGACCGTCGCGGTGACGTGCGCGCCGAGCGCGTGCGCGAGCTGGACGGCGGCCGTGCCGACGCCGCCCGCGGCGCCGTGGACGAGCAGCCGCTCCCCCGGCCGCAGCAGGCCTTGAGTGAAGAGCGCGTCGTGCGCGGTCGTGAAGACCTCCGGCAGGCCGCCGGCGTCCGGGAAGCCGACGCCGTCGGGCACCGGCATGAGCTGGCGCTCGTGGACGACCGCGAGCTCCGCCTGGCCGCCGCCGCCGACGATGCCCATGACACGGTCGCCCTGCCCGAAGCGCTCGGCGCCAGGCCCGACCTCGCAGACCTCGCCGGCGAGCTCGAGGCCGGGGATGTCGCGCGGGCTGCCCGGCGGCGCCGGGTAGCGGCCGCGGCGCTGGAGCATGTCGGCGCCGTTGATCCCAGCGCCGCGGACGCGCACCGCGACCTCGCCGGCTCCGGGCTGCGGATCGGGATGCTCCTCGACGAGGACCTCGCCGTCGCGGATCGTGGCGGCACGCACGGCCGCGGAGTCTACGCGGGCTTCGGGATCGCGTAGCGGCCCCAGACGGCGCCCGCGAAGGCCGTCTCGTCGGGCGAGTGCTTCAGGAAGACCTTGTGGATCGCCTCCGCCTCCGCCACTGCGGCGCGGTAGGCGTTGCTCGCCGCCACGCTCGTCGTCATCGGGTCCTCCTGCGCGATGTCGTCGACGAACTTCTTCAGGAGCTTCCCGCGCAGCGTCTCGAACGAGCTCTCCCATTTGTCCTTGCTTCCGAACAGCGGGATCTTGGAGAGCTGCTTGCGCACGCCGGGCCGGACGTGGACGAGCTCGTCCTGCTTGTCGAACGGCAGCTCGCTGAGCGCCGCGCGCAGCACGACCTCGTCGCCGGCGCTCAGGATGTTCGCCTGGCGCGCCGACGCGATGACGCGGGTCGCGTGGTCTGACACGAGGCCTCTGGCGACGGCGAGCGCGGCCGCCCGCGCCGCCTGATGGTTCTGGTTGCTCCTCCGTGCCATGAGGTAGGCCGCGCGGACCTCGAAGGCGCCGAAGTCCATGCCGGTGTGCTCGCGGCCGTGCTCCTCCTCGAGGTCGCGGAACTTCGCGCGCAGCTTCTTGCCGCCCGAGCCGGTGAGATGCTGCTCGAGCGCGGCGAGGCCCTCTGCGAAGCCCTCGACGATCGCGTCACGGACCGCCTTGTACTCGTTCATGAGCTCTGCGTGGCTCGGCGCGGCGCCGGGCTGGATCGGGAAGCCCGCGGCGTTCATCGCCTGCATGCGCGCCATGTCCTGCGCGTGCTCCACCGGCTCGTTGACCGGATGGGCGTACTTCGAGAACACGCTGAGGAAGCTCACGCGGATCCAGCGGTCGATGTCGTCGATCGTGGGAAGTCTCGAGACCGGCGCCGGCTTGTGGACCGCGCTACCGCCCTCGATGAGGTAGTCGACCCAGTTCTCCTCCAGCGAGGCCTGGGCGGCGTTCTGGCCGAGGTCGGCCTGACCGCGACCGGTCGTGAAGTGGTGCGCCGTGACGCGCATGCTCGGCATGAACGTCTCGTTGTCGATGGCGCCGACCCGATGCGTGCCGAGCACGAAGAAGTTGCCGCCGTTGATGGCCTCCAGCCGGTCGGCGTTGCCGAGCAGCAGGTCGGCGACGAGCGTTCGGCCGACCGACACGAGGAACTCGTGGTCGCGCAGGATCTTCATCGGCTGCGTCTTGTACGTCGCGCTGAAGTCGTCGTTCCCCATCCCGCCGAGATCGTTGCTCTTCATCGACTTCTGGACGAGAAAGAAGCTGGCCCTGAGATAGAAGGGGAGCAGGTCGTCCCAGCGCGCGCGCGCCGGCGAGCCCTGCTGCGCGGCGAGGCGCGCCGCCCGGATCTTCTTCAGGATCTCGTCGAACGGGCCGGCCCCCGCGCGGACGGGCCGGCTCTCCGTCGTCTGCGCACCGCCGATCCTCGACAGGACCTCCTCCGCGAAGAGCGGGTTGGCCGCCGATCCCTCGCCGGGCTTGATCGCATACATCTCCGAGCCGACGGTCATGAACACGACACCACCCAGCGCGCCGGCGCTGGAGGCCCCGATGTTCGTGGCGGTCGACCAGTCGACGCGTTCGGGGTCCTGGATCCGCTGGAGCACCGCGCGCTGCAGCGTCGCGGCGAGTGGGAGATCGGCACGTGCCGACGGGCCGGTCGGCACCGCGGCCCCGCGCAGGGGCGCGGGCTCGCCCGGGGGGCGCGGCGCAGCAGCCGGCGGCGGGGCCGCCTCCCTGGTTCGCACCTGCTGGTCGCCGATCGCCACGCCGCGAACGTACTCTCGTGCGCGCGCGCCGGAAGGGGCGAAGCGTGCAGTCGTTCGGGCGCAACCGACTAAGCTGATCCGGTGACGACGCCAGCGGAGGCCTACCGGCTGACCGGCATCTCGCCGAAGGCGTACGAGCACCCGGCCGACCGCGCAGCCACCGCCGCGCTGGCCTCGATCCCGATGCTCGACACCGTCGTGCGCAAGCTCATCGAGTTCGGCTACGAGCGCGCGCTGCGCCAGACGTACCTCGGCGCGTCGGTGCGCCTGGGCACCGACCAGCTGCCGGGCATCTGGACGCTCTACCAGCACGTCCTCGGCGTCCTCGACATGCCCGAGGAGTACGACCTCTACATCACCCAGCAGCCGATGGCGAACGCCATGACCGTCGGCGCCGGCAAGCCGATCGTCGTCCTCAACAGCGCGACGGTCTCGCTGCTCGACGACGAGCAGCTCGAGGCCGTCATCGCCCACGAGGTCGCGCACATCCTGTCCGACCACGTGCTCTACCGCACGGCGCTGGAGATCCTCCTGCGGCTCGGCACCGCGCGGCTGCCCCTCGGCGCCGGCGTGCCGCTGCAGGCGGTGCAGTACGCGCTGCTGGAGTGGTCGCGCGCGTCGGAGCTCACCTGCGACCGGGCCGCCGCGATCGTCACCCGCGACCCGCGCCTCGTCTGCCGGATGCTCATGACGATGTCCGGCGGCGCGAAGGCCGCCGACCTCAACCTCGACGCGTTCATGCGCCAGGCGATGGAGTACACCGAGAGCGGCGAGGGCCTGGACCGCCTCCAGCGCCTCATGACCGACATGCGCCAGAGCCACGCGCTGCCCGTCCGCCGCGTCTCGGAGCTGCTGTCGTGGGTGCGCGACGGCGACTACGACCGGATCGTCGGCGGCGAGTACCTGCGCCGCGGCCAGGAGCGCCCGGCGCGCGAGGAGGCCGGCGACGCCGCCGCGCACTACACCGAGCGCTTCAAGGAGCTCTTCCACGAGGCCGGCGAGCACGTCACGAGCGCCGGCCAGCAGCTCAGCGACTGGCTGAAGCGCTTTGACGACAACAAGCCCTCAAAGGGCGGCCCCGACCCCGAGTAGTGGATCTCACCGCGGCCGAGATCCGCGTCCTGGGCTGCCTTCTCGAGAAGCAGCGCACGACGCCCGACACCTACCCGCTGACGCTCAACGCGCTGCGGGCGGCCTGCAACCAGTCGACGAACCGCGACCCGGTCGTCGCGTACGACGAGTCGACGATCCGCGACGCCGTCACGCGTCTGCACCGCCGCCGCTGGGCGCGGCTGTCCAGCGGGGCCGGCAGCCGCACGGCGAAGTACCGCCACCTGCTCGACGAGTCGCTGACGAGCGCGCAGGACGAGCTCGCCGTGCTGTGCGTCCTCATGCTCCGCGGCGCGCAGACGCCCGGCGAGCTGAAGGCCCGCACGGAGCGGCTGCACCCGTTCGCCGACCTCGCCGCCGTGCACGCGACGCTCGAGGCGCTCATCGCGCGCGACCTCGTCGCCGAGCTGCCGCGCCGGCCGGGTCAGAAGGAGGAGCGCTACGCCCACCGCCTGGCCGACGACGACGTGGCCGAGCCGGCGCCCGTCACGGCGCCCGCCGCCGCGGCGCCGGTGCTGCGCGCGGCTCCCGGCCGGCCGATGCCGGCGGCGCCGGAGCCCGAGCCGCGCGCGGAGCTCCCGCTCGAGCAGCGCGTCGCGCGGCTGGAGGCCGAGATCGTGCAGCTGCGCGCCGAGCTGCGAGCGCTGCGCGGGCGCTAGCGCAGAGCGGCTCGTCGCTCAGGGGTTCTTCGTCACGCCCGCGCGCGCCGCTCGCGCCGGCGCCGGCGCTCGTCGAGCACGGCGGGCAGCACCGCCGCGACGACGCCCGCGCCGATCGCGACCCACAGCGTCTCGAGGCCGAGTACGACCCCCACGAGCGCCGCCGTCGCGCCGATCGTGATCGCGAGGGTCATCCACCAGCCCGCTGCGCCGGTGCGAAACGCCGATGCGCGCTCAGCCACGAGGCTGTTGCACAGAAGCCATCCAGCGTTCGTTGCCCGGGCGCGGCGGCGATGAAACGGACGCGGATTGCGATATCGGATACGGTATCGGCATGTCGATCCTCGGCGATGAGATCCATGCCGCGCGGCTGCGCCACGGGGTATCGCAGCGGTCCCTCGCCCGCCGGGCCGGCACCACCCAGGCGGCGATCAGCCGCATCGAGAGCGGCGGCGAGTCCCCGAGCTTCGAGCGCTTCCGGCAGCTGCTGCTCGCCCTCGGCGAGCGACCGGTCCTCGAGGTCGTGCCGCTCGAGCTCGACGTCGACCCCGGCGAGCTCGCCCACGGCCGGCGGCTGACGCCCGGTCAGCGGCTGGCCGAGGCCGCGTCGTGGAACCTCGTCGCCACGTGGCTGCAGATCGAGGCCATGCGCAGCCGCCGGCGGCCATGATGGAGCAGCCCGCGCGGCCGCTGGACCTGCGCGAGCTGCTCGCCGTTCTCGCCCGTCACGAGGTCGAGTACACGGTCATCGGAGGTGTCGCGGTGCAGGTCCATGGACATCGGCGGACGACGATGGACCTCGATGTCGTGCCGGCGCCCGAGCCGGCGAACCTCGATCGCCTCGCGGCCGCGCTCGTCGAGCTCGGCGCCCGGCCCCGCGATCTGCCCGGCGGCCCGCCGAGCGCCGAGCAGCTTGCCGCCGCACCGATCGTGCCCCCGCTCGTCACGGCACACGGGCAGCTGCACATCCTCCGCGACGTTCCGGGCGCGCCGCCGTACGGCGAGCTGCGCGCTCGCGCGCTGCTCATCGACTTCGACGGCATCTCGCTGACGATCGCGGGCCTCGACGACCTCATCGCGATGAAGCGCGCGAGCGGCCGCCCTCGAGATGCCAGCGACATCGCGGCGCTGACGACACTGCTGGATCGGTAGGCGTCAGACGACGCGCTCCAGCAGCGCGACGCACTCGATGTGCGGGGTCTGCGGGAACATGTCGACCGGGGCGACGCGGCGCAGCGCGTAGCCGGCCTCGACGAGCTGCGCGGCGTTCGGCGCGAGCGTCGTCGGGTTGCAGGAGATGTAGACGATCCGCCGCGGGGCGGCCTCGATGATGCGGCGCACGATCTTCTGGGAGAGGCCGGCGCGGGGCGGGTCGACGAGGCAGACGTCGGGACGGCCGGCCTCGGCGGTGAGCTCGCGCAGCGCGAGGCGGACGTCGCCGGCGAAGAAGCGCGTGTTGTCGATCTCGTTGCGCTTGGCGTTGGCGATCGCGTCGGCGACCGCCTCCTCGACGATCTCCAGGCCCCAGACCTCGCCCGCGCGGTCGGCGACGCTGAGCCCGACCGTGCCGATCCCGCAGTAGAGGTCGTAGACGCGCTCCCAGCCCTGCAGGCCGGCGAAATCGGCGGCGATCGCGTACAGGCGCTCGGCCATCTCGGTGTTCGTCTGAAAGAACGCCGGCGGCGAGATCGCCAGGCGCAGCCCCGAGAGCTCCTCCTGGAGCTTGCGCGCCCCCGCGACGACCCGCGTCTCCCCGCCCTGCGTCGTCTCGGCCAGCGCGTCGGTGCGCGTCCAGTGCAGGCCCTCGCACTCGACGGCGGCGGCCAGGCTCTCCGTGTCGAGCTCACCCGGGCCCGTCACGAGGCGGACCTGCAGCTCGCCCGTGCGCCGCCCCTCGCGGATGACGAGGTTGCGCAGCATCCCGGTCTGCGAGCGGCGGTCCATCGCGGCGAGGCCCTGGGCGCGACACCAGGCGACGACCTGCTCGCGCGCGGCATTCGAGCGCTCGGATGCCAGCAGGCAGTCGGAGATCGGCACGATCTCATGCCATGAGCCGGGCGCGTGGAAGCCGCAGACGAGCTCGCCGGCATCGTCCGTGCCGAACGAGTACTCGAGCTTGTTGCGGTAGCGCCATTGCTGTACCGCGGGCACGATCTCGTCGAGCACGAAGCCCTCGAGGTGGCCGATGCGCGTCAGCGCGTCGTGCACCTGCTCCTGCTTGACGGCGACCTGGCGCTCGTAGGGCAGGACCTGCCAGGGGGCGCCCGGGTGGTCGGCGACGGGCTCGATGCGCTCGGGGCTCGGCTCGAGCACCTCGAGCGTCCGCGCCTCGGCGTAGCCGCGCTTGCGCTTCGTGACGACGGCGCGGACGCGGTCGCCCGGGATGGCGCCGCTGACGAACACGACGTAGCCGCCGCGCTCGTCCTCGCCCGTCGCCAGGCGCGCGATGCCGTTGCCGCCGTAGGCCAGCGCGTCGACGGTCAGCTCGATCGTCGCGCCGCGCTCGGGACGGGTGAAGGTCGTGGAGGCTTCCATCCCCTCCAGCATGGCAGGGCTAGATGTTCAGCCGCTTTTCGATCGCGGCGAGAATCGACTTGCGGTTCGCGTTGCGGCGCTCGTGGTCGCGGACCTTTCGCAGCTCGGCCGGCGACAGCTCGCCGAGGCGGTCCTTGACCTGCGCCGCGGTGAGGTCGTCGTAGCCGCTGATCGGAAACTGCGAGCCCAGCCCGGCGGCGCGGCGCGCGCGATCGACCGCCCGCAGCGCGCGGTCGGTGCCCGGCGCGTGGCGGGCGGCGGAGGCGACGCTGCGCACGCGCGACCGTGCGATGCGCCGCGTCTGCGTCGCCGAGCGCTCGACGAGCGACTCGATCTCGGCGAGCGTGTCCTGCGTCTGACGCCGCCCGACCGAGACGAGGTTCGCGACGAGATCCTCGGCGTCGTCGCGCGTCATCCGCCCGAGGCGGACGGCCTCGTCGACGGTCTCCTGCAGGCGGTCGCTGCTGATGACGACGCCGCGGGCGAGCAGGTCGCGCAGCATCGCGACCGCCGCATGCAGCGCGTCGTCGTCGCGCTCGGACACCGGCGGAGGCGGCGGTGGCGGCGGAGTCGGCTTCCTGCGGCCCGCGGGCTTCGCGGCCGCCGCCTTGCGTGCCGGCTTGCGGGCCGCCGGCTTGCTGCCGCCTGGCTTGCGTGCGGACGGGCCTTGCTTCTTGGGCTGCGGCATGGCGAGCCTCTCCCCACGATCGATCCCCGTGTGAAACGAGGCTAACGCAGCAGCAGCTCGAGCATCGCCTTCTGCGCGTGGCGCCGGTTCTCGGCCTGATCCCAGATGCGCTGGCGCGGCCCGTAGAGCACCTCGGCGGTGATCTCCTCGCCCGGATGGGCGGGCAGGCAGTGCAGCGCGATCGCACCGGGCGCCGCGAGGTCGAGCAGCGCGTCGTCGAGGCGGTAGGGCCCCAGCGCGGCCCGGCGCTCGCCGGCGCTCTCCTCGTCGCCCATGCTGACCCAGACGTCGGCGTAGACGGCGTGGGCGCCCCGCACCGCCTCGGCGGGGTCGTCGGTCAGCAGCGCCGCCGGCGCATCGGTCAGCGCGTAGGCCTGCGGCGAAGCGACCGCCACCTCGACGCCCGCGATCGCGCCGAGCAGCGCGAGCGAGCGCGCGACGTTGTTGCCGTCGCCGACGTAGGCGAGCCGCAGGCCCTCGAGACGGCCGAAGGCCTCGCGCAGCGTCATGAGGTCGGCGAGCGCCTGGCAGGGATGGTGGCCGGCGGTGAGCATGTTGAACACCGGCACCGTTGCGACGTCGGCGAGCTCCTGCAGCAGCTCGTCGGGACCGGTCCGCACGCCGATCGCGGCCATGTGGCGCGACAGGACGCGCGCGGTGTCGGCGACCGACTCGCCGCGAGCGAGGTGCAGCTCGTCGCGGCGCAGGACGACCGGCTGGCCACCGAGCTCGAAGATCCCGGCCTCGAAGGACAGCCGCGTGCGCGTGGAGTGCTTCTCGAAGATCAGCGCGATGCTGCATCCCTCGAGCGCGCGCGAGGACAGCGGCGCGGCCTTCAGCGCGTCGGCGCGGTCGAGCAGCGCGAGCAGCTCGTCGCGGTCGAGCTCGGTCCCGGTGAGCAGGTGGCGCGTCAAGTCGGGCAGTCTAGGGTCCTCGTGCGCGTTCTGACGTGGAATCTCTTCCATGGCCGTGCGATCCCGCCGGCCGGCCGCGACCTGCTGCCCGAGTTCGCAGCCGCGCTCGCCGGCTGGGAGTGGGACGTCGCGCTGCTCCAGGAGGTTCCGCCGTGGTGGGCGCCGGCTCTCGGCCGCGCGTGCGATGCGAGCGCCCGCACGGCGCTGACGTCGCGCAACGAGCTGCCGGCGCTGCGGCGCGCGCTCGCCCGGCGCGCGCCGGACCTCGTGAAGTCCGGCGGCGGCGGCGCGAACGTCATCCTCGTCCGCGGGGCGACGATCACCGATCACCGCCGCGTGCGCCTGCGGCGCTGGCCCGAGCGGCGCGTCTGCCACGCCGTCGCCCTCGACAGCGGCCTGTGGGTCGCCAACCTCCATGCCCAGGTCCACTCGCCCGAGCGGGCGCGGGCCGACATCGAGCGAGCCGCGGCCGCGACGCTGCAGTGGTCCGCCGGCGGCGCCGCGGTCCTCGGCGGGGACTTCAACGTCCGCGAGCCGGCCGCGCCGGGGTTCGTGCGCCTCGGAGGGCGCGGCGTCGACCACGTGCTCGGCCATCTGCTCGCCGCGATCGACCGTGTCGAGGAGCTCGAGCGCGGCGCGTTGTCCGATCACGCGCCGCTGCTCGTCGGCGTGCTGGCGCGCCGGAAGCACGATTGAGGTTAACTCGCCTGCGCAACTGCCCGCCGATGCAGGGAGGACGCATGTCACGCAGATTCATCACGTTGCTTTCGTGTGGAGCACTCGCGCTCGGAGGCGGCGCCATCGTCGCCGGCTGCGGTGACGACGACGAGGACAGCGGCTCGTCCGGGACGCCGGCCAGCACCGGCGAGGCCGCGGCTCCCGCCGGCGCGGAGGGTGCGACCGTCGAGATCTCGATGAAGGGCAACAAGATGGTGCCCGACACGGCCACCGCGAAGGTCGGCCAGAAGATCGTCTGGACGAACAACGACGGCTACCCGCACAACGTCACGGCGAAGTCCGGCGAGACGTTCAAGTCCGACAACTTCGCCACCGGCACCTACGAGTTCACGCCGACGAAGGCCGGCGAGATCGACTACGTCTGCACGATTCACTCCGGGCAGCGGGGCACGATCACCGTCACGCAGTAGCCGCGCTCACATCCCGGACCGCAGGCCGAAGCCGCGCAGGAGCATGAGCGCGCGCTGACCGGCCGACCCCGGCTTGGGCAGGACGCCGAGCTGGACGGCGGCGTCGTAGAGATCGAAGAACGCCCGGACGCGCCAGAGACGCGTCCGGGCCTCGTCGAGCTCGCAGTAGACGATCGCGTGCACGGACACCTCGCGCCCGGTCGGCGGAAAGCCCTCGACCTCCCCTGCGTGGGTGCCGAGCAGCCGCACCGGCACGGCGGCGAAGCGCCCGTCGCTGAGCGTCTCGCCGGCGCGCTCCAGGCGCGCGTCGGGCGCCGCCGCGCGCAGCCGGGCGACGTGCTCGGTCAGCGCGCCGGGCCCGTGCAGGGGGCCCTTGAGCGTCAGCGGGTCCTCGTAGTGCAGATCGGGCGCGCAGGTCGCCGCGAGCTCGGTGCCGACGTCGGCGCCCGACCACGCGGCCAGGAAGCGCTCGACGAGCGCGTCGACCGTCATCGCGAGGGGCCGCCTTCCGGTTTCCCGCGTACGACCGTCGAGCAATGGCTCGATGTCACTCCGCGAACTCCGGCATCCCCTCCAGCGGGGAGCTGGCGCGCGCGTGCGTGCGCCGCGCGATCCGCCCTGCGCCGCGGGCGAGCGCCCCGGCGAGCACCGCGTGGCGGATCGCGTGCGCCATCGCGACCGGGTCGGCGGCCCGCGAGATGGCGCTGGCGCAGAGCACCGCGTCGCAGCCGAGCTCGATCGCGAGCGCAGCGTCGGACGCGGTGCCGACGCCGGCGTCGAGGATCACCGGCACGCCGGCCTGCTCGACGATGAGCGTGAGGTTCGCCGGGTTCGCGATCCCCTGGCCGCTGCCGATCGGCGAGCCGAGCGGCATGACCGCGGCGCAGCCGACGTCCTCGAGGCGGCGCGCGAGGATCGGGTCGTCGTTGGTGTACGGCAGCACGACGAAGCCGTCGTCGACGAGCTGCTCGGCCGCGACGAGCAGCTCCGGCGCGTCGGGCAGCAGCGTGCGCTCGTCGCCGACGACCTCGAGCTTGACCCAGTCGGTCTGCAGCGCCTCGCGCGCGAGCTGCGCGGTGCGCACCGCGTCGCGCGCGGTGAAGCAGCCCGCGGTGTTCGGCAGGACGTCGATGCCGCGCTGTGCGATGACGTCGAGCAGCGAGCCGTCGGCGCCGGGCTCGACGCGGCGCATCGCGACGGTGACGAGCTCGGTCTCGCTCGCGTCGATCGCGTCGGCGAGCGTCGCCATGCGCGTGAAGCCGCCGGTGCCGAGCAGCAGCCGCGATCCGAACGTCCGGCCGGCGATGACGAGCGGGGCGATCACCTCAGCCGCCCTGCGTCGCGGTGACGATCTCGAGGCGGGCGCCGTCGCCGACCGTCCGCGTCGGCCATTCGCCGCGGCGGGCGACCTCGGCGTCGACCGCGACGGCGATCCCGGCGCGCTCGGGATCGATGTGAAGCTCGAGCAGGACCTCGCGGATCGTCGGCTCCGGCGCGAGCTGCAGCGGCTCGCCGTTGACGTAGATCACGCCGTCGCCCCCTGGCGCGCGCGGGCGAAGCGGCCGGGCGCGAACTCGGCGGGCGTGGGCTCGCCGTCCAGCGCACCGGCGACGAGATCCGCGGTCACGGGGGCGAGCAGGATCCCGTTGCGGTGATGGCCGGTCGCCCAGACGAGGCCCTCGACCTGCTCGCAGCGCCCGATCACCGGAGCGTTGTCGGGGGTCGCGGGCCGCAGCCCGGCCGCCGTCTCCTCGACGACGAGCTCGTGGACCCCTGGAACGAGCTCGCCGGCGTCGCGCAGCAGCTCGTAGATCGCGCCCGCGGTGACGGTCGTGTCGAAGCCGCGCTCCTCCATCGTCGCGCCGAGGACGTAGCGCCCGTCGCCGCGCGGGACGATGTAGCCGCCCTCGAAGCGGACGATGCGGTGAAGCAGGCCAGGGCCCTCGGGGTCGCGCAGGCGCATGATCTGCCCCTTCACGGGGCGCAGCGGGATCCGCGCGGCCTCGGGCAGGCCCTCGATCGTCGCGCTCCACGGCCCCGCCGCGACGACGACCTGCATTGCCACGACGACCTCGCCCCCGTCGAGCTCGACGCCCGCGACCCGCCCGTCGCGGACCTGGATGCTGCGCACCGGCGCGGCGGTGCGCAGCTGCGCGCCGGCGCGGCGGGCCGCCTCGACGAGCGCGAGCACGAGCGCGCGCGGGTCGGCGGCGTGGTCGCCGGGCACGGCGAGGGCCAGGCGCAGCGTCGGCGCGAGCGCAGGCTCCAGGCGCCGCGCGGCGCTGGGCAGCACGCGCTCGACGGGGAGGCCGAGCTCGAGGCGCAGCGCGAGCTCGCGCTCGAGCGCCGCCGCCTCGTCGGCGTCGCGGGCGACGAGTAGCGCCCCGCAGCGCCGCAAACCCGGATCTGCGCCGGACGCGTCCTGCAGCTCGGCCGCGAACGCGGGCCAGTCGCGGGCGCTGCGCAGGCCGAGCTCCAGCAGCGCGAGCTCGCCCGGATCGGCCTCGGCGACCGGCGCGAGCATCCCGGCCGCCACGCGCGAGGTCCCGGCGCCGAGCTCGCCGCGCTCGAGCAGGCAGACGGGCCGCCCGCGCTGCGCGACGCGCCACGCGACCGCGAGCCCGATGGCGCCGCCGCCGATGACGACGACCGGTGATCCTGTTGGGTCCTGCGGCATGACACCTCGCTTCGCCGGCATGATCCGGATCAGCTGTTGACGGTCGGCGTGACGCCCTCTCAGCCCATGTCGCGGGCTCCCGTTAGGTTCCGAATCCTAGCCGGTCGCACGCGGCGGCCCGGCGGCGTTGCGACAATGCGATGCGTGTCCGACCTCGGCCATCGGCGCGCCCGGCTGCAGCGGGCCGTGCTCTACCTCATCTGCCCGGCGCGACCCGGCGGGCGAGCGCTCCAGGACGTCCTCGCGCCCGCCCTCGCCGGCGGCGTCGACATCGTCCAGCTGCGCGACAAGCGGGCCGGCGACGACGAGCTGCTCGCGGCCGCCGCGGCGGCGCGGGCGCTCTGCGACGCGGCCGGCGCGCTGCTCATCCTCAACGACCGCCCCGACCTCGTCGCCGCCGCCCGCGCCGACGGCTGCCACGTCGGGCAGGAGGACGTGGACGTCGCGCGGGCGCGCGAGCTCGCGGGCCCCGGCGCGCTCGTCGGCCGCTCCACGCACGCGCCCGCCGACATCGCCGCGGCCGCGGACGCCGACTACATCGGCGTCGGGCCCGTCGAGGCCACGCCGACGAAGCCGGGCCGCCGGCCCGTCGGGCTCGAGCTCGTGCGCCACGCCGCCGCCCATGCACCGGTGCCGTTCTTCGCGATCGGCGGCATCGACGCATCCAACGCCGCCGGCGTCGTCGCGGCCGGCGCCACGCGGATCGCCGTCGTGCGGGCGATCGCCGATGCCGCCGATCCGCGCGCCGCGGCCCGCATGCTGCGGGAGATCCTCGACGGAGAGCTCGTGCATGGGCGCGCGTAGCCGCAAGCGCGGGCGCAGCGCCGGCACGAGCGCAGATGCCGCCGCCCGCCCGCCGCGCACGCCCGCACCACCGCCGCCGCCGGAGGCGCCCGCCGACGGCTCGATGCCCCGCGGCTACGCCCGCGGCCGCGCCCGCGACGAGGCCATCCGCGAGAGCCTCGAGCCGCTCGCCCCGGGCGAGCGCCCCGGTGTCGTGACGTTCGCCGCCGGCGTCGCGTTCGTCTTCGCGATCGGCAACGTCCTCACGGCGCTGACCGGCAACGACCTGTCCGGCGCCAGCGGCGACCCCGTCGTCACGACGACGGTGACGACCGCCGTCCTGCTGCTCGCCGGCTTCGGGATGCTCGCCCGCCAGTACTGGGCCGTGCTCGGCTTCCAGACGATCCTCGGGCTGCAGATCGTCTTCTTCTCGCTCTACCTCATCGGGGTGCAGAAGTGGTGGCAGGCGGTCGTCTGCATCATCGCGATCTGGCTGCTCGGAACGCTGTTCTGGAAGCTCGTGCGGCCGATGGCCAGGCTCCAGATGCCGACTCGGTAGGGTCAGCGGACATGGCCGAATCCTCCTATGACTGCATCGTCATCGGCTCCGGTCCGGGCGGGTATGTGGCCGCCATCCGGGCCGCCCAGCTCGGGATGCGCACCGCCGTCGTCGAGTCCGACCGGATCGGCGGGCGCTGCCTGAACTACGCCTGCATCCCGGCGAAGGCCGTCCTGCGCGTCGCCGACGTCCTCACCGAAATCCGCGGCGCCGGCGACTTCGGCATCACCGTCGGCGCGCCGGAGATCGACTTCGCCGCCGTCGTCGGGCGGCGCGAGAAGGTCGTCAAGACGCTGACCGGCGGGGTGTCCGGCCTCATGAAGAACCACGGCATCGACGTCATCGAGGGCCACGGCTCGGTGACCGACGACGGCAACGTCAAGGTCGGCGGCAACTTCGACGGCACGGAGATCGCGGCGAAGACGGTCGTCCTCGCGACCGGCTCGGTGAAGAAGCCCCTGCCGGGCACGCAGTTCGGCGGCCGCGTCATCGGCACCGAGGAGGCCTGGGCGCTGCAGGAGCTGCCCGGGACGCTCGCGGTCGTCGGGGCCGGCGCGTCGGGCACGGAGATCGCCTCCGCCTACGCGCGGCTCGGCAGCGACGTGACGCTCTACGAGGGCCTCGACCGCGTCCTGCCGACCGAGGACGCCGACGTCTCGAAGATCGCCGGTCGCGGCTTCAAGAAGCAGGGCATCACCGTGCGCACCGGCGTCTTCGTCGAGAACGTCGTCCCGGGCGACAGCGGCGTGACGTTCACCGTCGCCGGCGAGCCCGCGCAGGCCGACTGGCTCGTCATCGCCGCCGGCCGCGCCCCCGACGTCGAGGGCCTCGGCCTCGAGGAGGCGGGCATCGGCCTCACCGCCGGCGGCCTCGTCGCCGTCGACGGCGCGCTGCGCACGTCGCTGGCCGGCGTCTACGCCATCGGCGACCTCGTCCCCGGCCCGGCGCTCGCCCACAAGGCCTCCGACGAGGGCATCGTCGCCGTCGAGGACGCCGCCGGCCTCGAGACGCACCCGATCGACTACGTCGACATCCCGCGCGCGACGTTCTGCTACCCGAACGTCGCGAGCTTCGGCCTCACCGAGCAGCAGGCGATCGACGCCGGCCACGACGTCGTCGTCGGCCGGCTGCAGTTCGGCGCCGTCGGCGCGGGCACGGTCTACGGCGATCGCACGGGCCTCGTGAAGATCGTCGGCGACCGCACGTACGGCGAGCTGCTCGGCGGCCACATCGTCGGGACGAAGGCCACCGAGCTCATCCAGGAGCTCGTGAACGTCCGCGCGCTGGAGGGCGGCTTCGCCGAGGTCGCGCGGATCGTGCACGGCCACCCGACGCTGTCGGAGGCCGTCATGGAGGCCGCCCGCGATGCCGACGGCTGGCTCATCCACGGCTGAAGCTCCGCGTGGGCTACGGTTGAGTCGTGGACCGCGACGTCCCCGCCCGGCCGGCCTTCTACTTCGACCTCTGCAGCCCCGAGGCCTACCTCGTCGCAGAACGCGTCATCTCGCTGCTGCCGGCCGTCGAATGGATCCCGGTCGCCGCGCGCGGGCTACCGGCCGCCGACACCCTCGAGGCCTGGCGCTGCGAGGCCGACCGCGAGGCCTTCTTCGAGCGCATCGAGCGCGCCGCCGAACGCCGCGGCCTGCAGCCGGTCCGCTGGCCCGAGCCGTTTCCGTGCGACACGGCGTTCGCGATGCGCGCGGCGACCTACGCGCGCCAGATCGGCCGCGCCGTCGCGTTCTCGCTCGCCGCGTTTCGCCAGGCGTTCGCGGCCGGCCGCGATCTCGAGACGCCCGACAACGTCCTCATCGCGGGCGCGGCCTGTGAGATCCATCCGCGCGCGCTGCTGAAGGGCGCCGCGCTGCGCTCGGTGGCCGACGCGCTCGACGAGGCGACGACGCTCGCCGCCGGGCGCGGCGTGCGCGACGTCCCTGCGCTCTGGGTGCCGGCCGACCTGTGTTCCGAGGGCCCGGCCCGCGTCTTTCACGGCGACGACGCGTGCGACGGGGTTGCACGCGCGCTTGCGGCGTAGCCTGCTGCCGCGCCGCAGGTCCGCGGAGAGCTACGTTGGAGCCATGAGGGCCAATCGCAGCTTCCGGCTGCTGCACACGCGCGTCGGGCGCACCCCCGCAGCGCTCGCGCCGTCGCGCGTCGACCACCTCGAGGTCGTCGAGGTCGCCTCCGGCGAGGTCGTGCTCTTCTGGGATCTGCCGGCCCCGGACGCCGCGCGCCGGGCGCGGCGCCTGCGCGAGGACCTCGCCGGCCTCGACGAGGTCGCGTTCCTCGAGCGCTGGGGCGAGGGCTAGTCCTTGCGGCCGCTGAGCGCCAGACCGGCGCCGAGGCCGATCATCACGACTCCGCCCGTCCCGCCGATCGCCGCCAGGCGGCGCGGCGACCGCACGAGCCAGGAGCGCGCGGCGCCCGCGGCGAGCGCCCAGATGCTGTCGCAGACGAGCGCGATGAGGCAGAAGATCGCGCCCAGCGCGAGCAGCTGGACGGGCACCGATCCGGCCGAGCGGTCGACGAACTGCGGCAGGATCGCCATGAAGAACACGATGACCTTCGGGTTGAAGATCCCGACGAGGAACGCGTCGCCGAAGATCCGCCGCAGGTGCTTGCGCTCCACCGGCGCGTCGAGCGCGGCCATGAGCGAGCGGCGGTGGCGGAAGGTCTGGACGCCGAGGAAGACGAGGTACGCCGCCCCGGCGAGCTTGATCGCCGTGAAGACGTGGATCGAGCGCTCGACGAGCGCCCCGATCCCGAACGCGACCGCGACGACCTGGACGTAGACGCCGGTCGCGTTGCCGACGACCGTCGCGAGACCGGCCCGCGAGCCGAGCGTCAGCGAGCGCGTGACGACGAACAGGACGCTCGGCCCGGGCACGACGATGAGCACCGTCGCGATGACGAGGAAGGCGAGGAGATGCTCGGTCGGCAGCACGCGACGAGGTTAACCCGCGCGCCGCGGCTGTGCGAGACAGGCCGCCCGCTACGCTAGCTCGCGGATGGCAGAGCACGTCGCCGACACCGCGCAGGACGCCGCCCTCCCGGAGCCGGACGTCGCCCGCGAGTGGCTGGAGACGATGATGCTCATCCGCCGCTTCGAGGAGCGCGCGGGCGAGATGTACGCGAAGGCGAAGGTCGGCGGCTTCCTGCACCTCGCGATCGGCGAGGAGGCGACGATCGTCGGCTCCACGCGCGCGCTGCGCGACCAGGACTACCTCATCTCGACGTACCGCTCGCACGGCCACACGCTCGCGCGCGGCAGCGACCCCAGCCGCGTCATGGCCGAGCTCTTCGGCCGCGTCGACGGCCTCTGCAAGGGGCGCGGCGGCTCGATGCACATGTTCGACCTGGAGAACCGCTTCATGGGCGGCTACGGGATCGTCGGCGGCAACCTCCCACTCGCGGCCGGCTTCGCGCTCGCCTCGGACTACCTCGGCCTCGACGAGGTCACGCTCTGCCAGTTCGGCGACGGCGCCTCCAACCAGGGCACGTTCGGCGAGACGATGAACCTCGCGGCGCTGTGGAAGCTGCCCGTCGTCTTCATGGTCACGAACAACCAGTTCGGGATGGGCACGGCGCTGGACCGCCACTCCGCGGTCACCGACCTCATGCGCAAGGGCGAGAGCTTCGGCGTCCCCGGCCTGCGCTGCGACGGCATGGACATCGTGGACACCCACCGCGTGACCTGCCAGGCGCTCGAGATCGCCCGCGAGGAGCGCCGCCCGATGCTCGTCGAGGCTGTGACCTACCGCTTCCGCGGGCACTCGATGGCCGACCCGGAGGAGTACCGCACGAAGGAGCAGGTCGACGCGTGGCGCAAGCGCGACCCGCTCGCGGTCTTCGGCGACCAGCTCGTCGCCGCCGGCATCCTCTCCGCCGACGAGCGCGAGGCGATGGACCGCGACACGATCGCGCGCGTCGACGCCGCCGTCGCGTTCGCCGACGCCTCCCCGCACCCGCCGCCCAACGCGCTCTACGACGACATCTACGTCCTCGGCGACCAGGTGGGCGGCTGGTACTCGGTCGACGAGCGCACGCCGACCCCGCACCGCGGCGAGGACGAGCGCGGGATGGACCGCGCCGACCTCCCCGACCACGGTGAGAGCGGCGCCGCGCCGAAGCCCGCCGACGCCGCCCAGAGAGACGCCGACTGATGGCGATCATGCGCTACCGCGAGGCCCTCAACGCGGCGCTGCGCGAGGAGATGGCGCGCGACGAGAACGTCATGCTCATGGGCGAGGACATCGGCGTCTTCAACGGCGCGTTCAAGGTCACCGCGGGGCTGCTCGACGAGTTCGGCGAGCGGCGCGTGCGCGACACGCCGATCTCCGAGAACACGATCGTCGGCATGGGCGTCGGCGCCGCGATGACCGGGCTGCGGCCGGTCGTCGAGCTCATGACGATCAACTTCTCCCTGCTCGCGATGGACCAGATCGTCAACCACGCCGCGACGATCCGCTACATGTTCGGCGGCCAGGTGAAGGTGCCGCTCGTCGTCCGGATGCCGCAGGGCGCCGGCCACCAGCTCGGCCCGACGCACTCGCACTCCTGGGAGGCGCTGTACCTCCACGTGCCCGGCCTGCTCGTCGCGACGCCGACGACCGCCGCCGACGCCAAGGGCCTGCTGAAGTCGGCGATCCGCGACGACAACCCCGTCGTCTTCATCGAGCACGAGTACCTCTACGGCCAGCGCGGCGAGGTTCCCGACGACGAGGACTTCACGGTGCGCTTCGGCGAGGCCGCGATCCGCCGCGAGGGCGACGACGTCACGATCGTCGGGATCTCGCGGATGGCGCTGACGGCCGCCCGCGCCGCGAAGACGCTGAGCGAGGAGCACGGGATCGAGGCAGAGGTCATCGACCCGCGCACGCTGCGCCCGCTGGACCTCGACACGATCCTCGCGTCCGTGCGCAAGACCAACCGCTGCGTCATCGTCGAGGAGGGCTGGCCGCACGGCGGCGTCGGCGCGAACCTCGCCGCGCTCATCCAGGAGCAGGCCTTCGACGACCTCGACGCCCCGGTCCAGCGCGTCACCGGCGCCGACGTGCCGATGCCGTACTCCAAGCCGCTGGAGCAGATCGCCTTCCCCCACGAGCCACAGATCGTCGACGCCGCGCTGGCAACGATCCGGGAGCGCTGACCAGATCGTGGCCGAGATCGTCATGCCGCGGCTGTCGGACTCGATGGAGGAGGGGACGATCCTCAAGTGGCTGAAGGCCGACGGCGACGCGGTCGCGCGCGGCGAGCCGCTCGCCGAGATCGAGACCGACAAGGCGACGCTGACCTACGAGTCCGACGCCGCGGGGGTCCTGACGATCGTGGCCGCCGCCGGCGACACGCTCCCGATCGGCAGCGTCATCGCCCGGCTGGAGGACGGCGCCGGCAACGGCGCCGCGGCGCCCGAGGCGGCCGCAGCCGCCGCTGCTGCGCAACCCGTCGTCTCCCGGCCCCCGCCGCCCGCAGCGCCGGCGCCGGAACCGCCGCCCGCGGCGACCACGCCCGCGCCCGCCGCCGAGGGCCGCGTCAAGGCGTCGCCGCTGGCGCGTCGCATCGCCCGCGAGCGGGGCATCGACCTCCGGCAGATCACCGGCAGCGGTCCCGGGGGCCGGGTCGTGAAGGCCGACGTCGAGCATGCCGAGCAGGCCCCGGCCCCGGCCCCGCCCCGGCCCCGGCCACACCGCCGCCGCCTGAGCCCGCGCCGGCCCCCGCGGCCACGCCCGCGCCGCCGCCGCCCCCCGCCGCCCGCGCCGAGACCGGCACCGCCAAGGGCGACGTCACCATCCAGGAGCTCACCCGCACCCAGCAGCTCATCGCCCGCCGCATGGCCGAGTCCAAGGCGACGGTGCCCGAGTTCACACTGCGCAGCGAGATCGACATGGAGGGCTGCGTCGCGCTGCGCGCCGAGCTCAAGGCGATCGGCGACGAGGTCCCGTCCTACAACGACATGATCGTCAAGGCCTGCGCGCTGGCCCTGCGCGAGCATCCGCGCGCGAACGGCAGCTACCGCGACGGCCGCTTCGAGCTGCACAGCCGCGTGAACGTCGGCGTCGCGGTCGCCGCCCCGGACGCGCTCGTCGTCCCGACGGTCTTCGACGCCGACCGCAAGTCGCTGCGCGACATCGCGCGCGAGACGCGCGCGCTCGCCGAGCGCGTCCGCGCCGGCACCGTCACCCCGCCCGAGCTCAGCGGCGGGACCTTCACGGTCTCGAACCTCGGCATGTACGGCGTCACCGACTTCACCGCGGTCATCAACCCGCCGCAGGCCGCGATCCTCGCCGTCGGCGCGCTCGCCGAGCGCGCGGTCGCCCGCGACGGACAGCTCGTCGCGCGCCACACGATGGGCGTGACGCTCGCCTGCGACCACCGCATCCTCTACGGGGCCGACGCCGCGCAGTTCCTCGCTCGGGTCCGCGCGCTGCTCGAGCAGCCGCTCGCGCTCGTGTTCTGAACAGACCGAGTTCGCCGCTTCGGGATCGGCGCCGCAGTGGATCGTCGACGCGCACCTGCTGTCCTTCGCCGGCGTCCCGCTCACGATGGGAGCCGTCGGCGACCGCTTCGGCCGCAGGCGCGTGGACGGACGCCGTCGTGCTCGGCTGCTTCGGCTCGTCGGCCGTGCTCGCCGCGCTGTTCATCGCCCGGGAGCGGCACGTCACGCGTTCACGCAGTTCCTCCAGTTCGCCCACGGCTACTCGGGGCGGCCTGTTCGGCAGCGGGCCGCGGCCGGCGGCGGTCGCGCAGCCGGCGATCTGAGCAGTCCGGGTGCGCGCGCTCGGCAGGGTCGGGCAGCTAGTGGATCTGGCCGGAAGTTCGTCGAGGTGTTACCGGATGCCCGGCCGTGATCTGACGGTCGACGGTGATCCGGTGTGCGTGCCTCTGGCACGTGCCCGGTCGCCGGCGGCCGTCAGGCGCGGATCGGGCGCCGGCAAAACCCGGCGAACTTCTGGACGGGTCCACTAGCGCTGCGCGGCCTTGTCGAGCGTGGCGCCGAGGCCGTTCGTCGTGCGCTGCAGCACCGCGGCGACGAGGTCGAGCACCTTCTGCACGGCCGCGCTGACCGGCGGTCCGAGCGGCGCGGTGACGTCGCCCAATGCCGAGCCGGTCTTCTGCGCGGTGGAGCTCAGGCCCTCGCCGACCCGGCGGACGCCGTCGCCGGCATGCGACACGGGGGCGGGCGCCGCCTTCGTCGCCGGCGGATCGGCGGGCGGCGTGTAGTGCGGTGCCTGCGAGACGACGGACCTGCGGCTGACGACGGTGGCGTTCGTCGCCCGCGCGGGCGCGGCGGCGGCGTGGGCCGGAGCCGCCTCGGTGCGCTGCGGGCGCGGCTGGGCGGGTGCACGCATGACGACCGGCCGGGCGCTCGCCAGGCGCGTCGCGTCGCTGCGCGCGGCGGTCGTCGCGGTTCCGTCGAAGACGAGCGCGCGCGGCGTCGTGGCGGAGCCCATGCCGGCAGACCAGCCGCCGAAGGCGATGACGACGCTCACGGTGAAGAGCGAGAGTGCAGCCGCGGCGACGAGCGAGACGCTGACGCCGATCGATGCAAAGAGAGCACGAGTGCTGCCCATTACGACGCTCATCGGCAGATCGCGCCCTTACCTGAACCCCCCGCGCGGATTGAACGAGGCGTTGGACTCGTGGCTCGGATCGGGCCTCACCGCCGGCGGCGAGGCGGACGTGTCGACGAAGAGGCACAGCCAGCGCTTGACGTCGCGCCCGGGCACGCACGTGCGGTAGAGATCGGTGTCGATCCGCAGGATCGTCGCCGCCCCCACGTGCGCGCGCGTGAACGCGTCGCCGTTGGCCTGCACCCAGCGCCTGGCGGCGATCGACGCCTGCGCGAAGGCCGCGCGCTCGTCGGCGATCGCGGGCCGGTGGGCGAGGCCCGCGACGACGAAGGCCAGCGCGACGGCGAGCAGCGCGGCGGTCCCCGCGTAGTTGTCGGCCACGACCCGCGGCAGGTCCGGCCGGCGGCGTCGCAGCGCCGCGCCGCCGAGGCCGCCGAGCAGGGCGACCGCGATGACGTTCAGGCAGCCCGCCAGCAGGAGCCCCTCGAGCAGGCTCGTGTCGTCGCCGACGAGCGGCAGCCAGTGCAGCAGCAGCATCTCGAGGAGCGTCACGGCGGCGAACGAGGGCCACAGCCAGGCCCCGCGCACCCGCCAGCGCAGCCGCCGCAGCCCGCCGCGTCGCTCCCGGACCTCCTGCCTATCCATGCAGATGAGCCTACGTACCCGGTACCCTCGCTGAGAACGGTACGCATCTTGCGCGGAGATCCCGACAAGGTGTCGAACAGGTCAGGGAGGAGATCCCTCCTTCACCGCCCGAGAGAAAGGCGACGATGGCGACCAGCAGCACGGACGTTCCGATCGGTCCCAGGACACCCGCCGAGGAGAGCTCGCCAGCGCA
The DNA here is from genome assembly GCA_963797025.1 of uncultured Actinomycetes bacterium. Lineage (GTDB taxonomy): Bacteria > Actinomycetota > Thermoleophilia > Solirubrobacterales > Solirubrobacteraceae > CADCVQ01. The sequence goes on along the minus strand of CAWCNU010000004.1, from coordinate 880,171 downwards.
CCTCAACCAGGACGACCGCGTCGGCCTGCTGCGCGCGATGCTCCTCATGCGCACGATCGAGCAGCGCGCGATGAACCTCTACCGGCAGGGCAAGGTGCCAGGCTCCTTCTACGACGGGTTCGGCCAGGAGGCCGTGTCCGTCGGCGCGACGTGGGCGATGGCCCCCGCCGACCGGCTCTGCGTGCTGCACCGCGACCTCGGCGCCCATCTCGTCCGCGGCGTCCAGCCCGCCCGCGTGCTGAGCCAGTACATGGGGCGCGAGGCCGGGATCACGAGCGGGCGCGACGGCAACGTCCACTTCGGCGACTTCCGCACCGGTTGCGTCGGCATGGTCTCGATGCTCCCCGACATGATGCTCGTCGCCGCCGGCATGGCGATGGCCTTCAAGCTCCGCGGCGAGCCGCGCTGCGCGCTGACGTGGTTCGGCGACGGCTCGACCTCGCGTGGCGACTTCCACGAGGCGATGAACTGGGCCGGCGTCCAGCGCCTGCCGGTGATCTTCGTCATGGAGAACAACCAGTTCGCCTACTCGACGCCGATCGACCAGCAGTTCGCGGTCAATCCCGTCGAGCGCGCGGCGGGCTACGGCTTTCCCGGGGTCAGCGTCGACGGCAACGACGTCGAGGCGATGTTCGAGGCCGCGCGCCAGGCGCGCGAGCGCGCGATCGGCGGCGGCGGCCCGACGCTCATCGAGGCCGTCACGATGCGGATGCACGGCCACGGCGCCCACGACGACATGAAGTACGTGCCCAAGGCGCTCGTCGAGGAGTGGCGCCAGAAGGACCCGATCGACCGCCAGGCCGCGCGCGTCGCCGCGCTCGGCGTCGACGTGGAGGCGCTGAAGGCCGACGTGCTCGCGGAGGTCGAGGGTGCGACGAAGATCGCGCTCGCCGGCCCGATGCCCGATCCCGAGACCGCGACCGACCGCCTCTTTCATCCGCGCGACGCCGACGAGATCCATCTCGAGGACGGCGCGGCACCGTGGAGCGGCTTTCAGTCATGAGCGAGATGACGTACCTCCGCGCGATCTCCGACGGCCTGCGCACGGAGATGCGCGACGACGAGCGCGTCCTGCTCATGGGCGAGGACATCGGCGTCTACGGCGGCGCCTTCAAGGTCACCGACGGCTTCATCGACGAGTTCGGCCCCGACCGCGTCATGGACACCCCGCTGGCGGAGTCCGGGATCGTCGGGACGGCCGTCGGCGCGGCGGTCGTCGGGCTGCGGCCGGTCTGCGAGATGCAGTTCGCCGACTTCGTCTCCTGCGGCTTCGACCAGATCGTCAACGTCGCCGGCAAGATGCTCTACCGCCAGGGCCTGCCGGTGAACATCACGGTCCGGCTGCCGAGCGGCGGCGGCTTCTCCGGCGGCCCCTTCCACTCCCAGAACCCCGAGGCCTGGTTCATGCACTCGCCCGGCCTGAAGGTCGTCGCGCCGAGCACGCCGGAGGACGCGAAGGGCCTCATCATCGCGGCGATCCGCGATCCCAACCCGGTCATCTACATGGAGCACAAGAACCTCTACCGCCGGGTGAAGGGCGAGGTTCCCGAGGGCTCCTACGAGACGCCGTTCAAGGCGCGCGTCGCGCGCGAGGGGTCCGACCTCGCGGTCATCACGTACGGCGCGATGGTCCACACCGCGCTCGAGGCGACCGAGGACATCGACGGCGCGTCGGTCATGGTGCTCGACCTGCGCTCGCTCGTCCCGCTCGACGAGGAGGCGATCCTCGCGGCCGTCCGCACGTGCTCGAAGGTCGTCGTCGTCGACGAGGCCAACCAGACCTGCGCCGCCGGCGCGCAGGTGTCGGCGCTCATCGCCGAGCATGCCTTCGAGGACCTCGACGGCCCGGTCATCCGCGTGGCGTCCCCGGACATCCCGATCCCCTTCTCGCCGCCGCTGGAGGCGGCGGTGCTGCCATCCGTCGATCGCGTGAGGGAGGCCTGCCGTCAGCTCCTCGAGTATTGATCCGTCGACGATCGTCGACGTCACCATGCCGCAGATGGGCGTCTCCGTCGCAGAGGGGACGCTCGTCGAGTGGCGCAAGCAGCGCGGCGACTGGGTCGAGGCCGACGAGACGATCTGCGAGATCTCGACGGACAAGATCGACACCGAGGTCCCGTCGCCGGCGACCGGCCGCGTCGTCGAGATCCTCGTCGACGTCGGCGTGACCGTCGAGGTCGGCGTGACGCTCGCGCGCATCGCCACCGACGCCCGCCCGGGCGAGCCGCACAGCGCCGAGGAGGACGGCCCGCCCGCGCCGGCGGCCTCGGTCGCCCCGCCGCCGCCGCGACCGGCCGCGAACGGCCCCGCCGCGCCGGCTCGCCGCGCCGGCCCGATCCGCCGGTACTCGCCGGTCGTGCAGCGCATCGCCGACGAGCACGACGTCGACCTCGACGAGATCGAGGGCACCGGCCGCGAGGGCCGCGTCCGCAAGCAGGACGTCCTCGCCTACGTCCAGGCCCACGGCGGGCTGCCCGCCGCCGCGCCCCCAGGCGACGAGCCGACGATCCACATCGAGAGCCCCTATCGCCCCGGCGCCGGCGCCTCCTCCAGCGGGCCGTACACGCCGCCCGAGGGCCGCCCGCTGTCGCGCATGCGCCAGCAGATCGGCGAGCACATGAAGCGCTCGCAGGACATCGCGGCGACCTGCACGACGTGGATCGAGGTCGACGTCTCGCGCATCGAGATCGCACGCAAGCAGCTCGGCATCACCGCGCTGCCGCTCATCGCGCGCTGCGTCATCGGCGCGCTCGTCGAGTTCCCGCTGCTCAACGCCTGGCTCGAGGACGACGTCCACACCGTCCACGAGCAGGTGAACCTCGGCATCGCGGTCGCCCTCGGCGAGGACGGGCTCATCGTGCCCGTCGTGCGCGGCGCGCAGGACCTCAGCCCCGAGGGCCTCTCGCGCCGCATCCGCGACCTCGCCCGCCGCGCCCGCGCGCGCCAGCTCAGCCCCGACGACGTCCGCGGCGCGACGTTCACGATCACGAACCCGGGCCAGTTCGGCTCGATGATGGCGACGCCGGTCATCAGCCAGCCGCAGATCGCGATCCTCGACGTCGAGGCGATCATCAAGCGCCCGGTCGTCGTCACCGACCAGTTCGGCGACGACGCGATCGCGATCCGCCCGATGGTCATCCTCGGCCTGTCCTGGGATCACCGTGCGATGGACGGCGCCCTCGCGGCGCGCTTCCTCGCGAACATCAAGAAGCGCGTCGAGAACTACGAGGTCGTGCGGCCTCAGGCCTAACCGCGCTGCGCCTGACGCGCGCGCCCCGCCAGACCGGCAAGGGAGGAGAGGAAAGCCGGCCTGACGGGGGGGAGGTGCGGCGCGGTGCCCGACCATCGTGGCGCACCGCGATCAAGATGTCCAAGACACATGTTGCTGACAACTTATAAGCTGTGCCTATGGAGCTACGTCAGCTGCGCTACCTCGTCGCGGTCGCCGACGAGCAGCACTTCACGCGCGCCGCCGCGCGCGAGCACGTCGCCCAGCCCGCGCTCTCCCAGCAGATCCGGCGCCTCGAGGTCGAGCTCGGCGTGACGCTCGTCGAGCGCACGACGCGCAGCGTCGCCATGACCGAGGCCGGCGAGCTGCTCGTCGCCCGCGCGCGGCGCGCGCTCGCCGAGCTCGAGGCGGCGCACGCGGAGCTGCGCAACCTCGCGGGCGTGCAGGCCGGGCGGCTGTCGGTCGGCGCGCTGCACACGATGGGGCCGGTCGACCTCTCCCTGCTGCTCGCGTCGTTTCACCGCATGTATCCCGACGTGGAGCTCACCGTCCGCGAGCAGTCCAGCGAGGAACTCGCGGCGATGCTGCGCGACGACGAGGTCGACCTCGCCTTCCTCTCGGTGACCGAGCGGATGCGCACCCGCGGGCTGACGCTGCACCGGCTCGTCAGCGAGGAGCTCGTCGCCGTCCTGCCCGCCGACCACCGGCTCGCGCGGCGGCGCACGGTGCACCTCGCCGACCTCGCCGGCGACGCGTTCATCGGCTTCCGCGAGGGCGCGCGGATGCGCGAGCTGCTGACGTCCGCCACGGCGCAGGCCGGCTTCGAGCCGCGAATCGCCCTCGAGTCCAACGAGAGCCGCCGGATCCGCGGCCTCGTCTCGCAGGGCCTCGGCGTCGCGATCCTGCCGCGCTCGGACGCCGAGGGGCCCGGCGCGGCGGTCGCCGTCTGCACGCTCGACGGGCCGATGCTCTGCCGCGACGTCACGCTGGCCTCGCGCGCCAAGCGCCGGCTCTCCCCGGCCGCGCTCGCGTTCCGCTCCCTGACGCTCGAGACCTTCGAGGAGGAGGAGGAGCCATCCGCGATCATGACGTCATGACGGCGCAGGAGCTCTGGGTCTGCGGCATCGGGACGATCGAGTACCGCGAGGGGCTCGCGCTCCAGGAGCGCGTGCGCGCTGCGCGCCAGGCCGGCACGATCGCCGACACGCTGCTGCTGCTCGAGCACCCGCCGGTCTACACCCGCGGGCGCCGCTCGCAACCCGGCGAGCTGCCGATGGGCGAGGCCTGGTATCGCAGCCAGGGGATCGACGTCGTCGACACCGTCCGCGGCGGGCGCGTCACCTACCACGGCCCCGGCCAGCTCGTCGGCTATCCGATCATGGCGATCGGCGACGTCATCGCCTACCTGCGCACGATGGAGCGCGCGATCGTCGCGACGCTCGCCGACGCCGGCATCGCCGCCCGCGCGCGCCCCGACGACGGACCGGACTTCACGGGCGTCTGGGCCGACGACCGCAAGATCGCCTCGATCGGGGTCCACGTCTCGCGCGGCGTGACGACCCACGGCTTCGCGATCAACGTCTGCAACGACCTGCAGCCGTTCCGCTGGGTCGTGCCGTGCGGCCTCGACGGCGTGCAGATGACCTCGGTCGTCGAGGAGACCGGCGCCGGCGGCACCGACCTGCCGCTGCCCGCCGTCCAGGCGAGCATCGCGCGCCGCTTCGCGGAGTCCTTCGGGCTGCAGGCGCGCGATGTCGACCGCGACGCCCTCGACGAGCTGGCGCCGGCGCTGCCCGCGCCCGCATGAGCCGCGTCCTCGACGCCGTCCGCGTCCGCGCCGCCACCGCCCGGCACCGCGGCAGCGCCGTCCTCTGCCCGCTCTGCGGCCACGGCTTCGATCGCTTCAAGGACGACTGGAACCGCCCCGACGCGCTGTGCTGGCGCTGCGGCTCGCACGAGCGCCACCGCGCGCAGTGGCTCCTGCTGCAGCGCCGCCCCGAGCTCCTCGACGGCGCGCGCTCGCTGCTGCACTTCTCGCCGGAGTGGTGCCTGCGCCGCAAGCTCGCCGCGCGGCCCGGCCTGCGCTACGTCACGAGCGACCTCGACCCCGCGCACGACGACGTCGACCTGCGCCTCGACGTCACGGCGATCGACCTGCCCGACGACGCCTTCGACGCGATCCTGTGCTCGCACGTGCTCGAGCACGTTCCCGACGACCGCACCGCGATGGCCGAGCTGCGGCGGATCACGGCGCCGGGCGGCTTCACGCTCGTCATGGTGCCGCTCGCGCTGGCGCGCGACGCGACGTACGAGGACGCCGCGGTCACGAGCCCGGAGGACCGCCGGCGCGAGTTCCTCCAGGCCGACCACGTCCGCCTCTACGCGCCCGACATCGCCGACCGCCTCCGCTCCGCCGGCTTCACCGTCGAGACCGCCGACCTGCACGCCGAGCTCGGGCCGCGCGCCGCCGCCCGCCACGGGCTGCTGGCATCCGATCTCGTCTACATCTGCCGTCCGGGCTGACGCGGCCCGGGCGCTACTCTCGAAGCATGGCCACCGACGAACGCCGGCTCTCGACCCGCTCGCGCTCCAATCCAGGCGGGATGGACGTGCTGAGCGTCCTGGGGCCCGACGTCCGGCCCCTGCGCGAGCGCAAGCCGCCGTGGTTCAAGGTGCCCGCGCCGGGAGGCGAGAAGTATCGCGAGCTCACGAAGCTCATCAAGGACGAGAACCTCCACACGGTCTGCCAGGAGGCCGCCTGCCCGAACGTCGGCGAGTGCTGGGAGCGCGGCACGGCGACGTTCATGATCCTCGGCGACACGTGCACGCGGCGCTGCGGCTTCTGCAACGTCCGCACCGGCAAGCCGACGTGGAACGACCCGCTCGAGCCGGCCCGGGTCGCGCGCTCGATCGCGAAGATGGGCCTGCGCCACGCCGTCATCACCTCCGTGGACCGCGACGACCTCCCGGACTATGGCGCCAGCGCGTTCGTCGGCGTCATCCGCCAGATCCGCCGGCAGGCGCCGCGCTGCAAGGTCGAGGTCCTCACCCCGGACTTCCGCGGCCAGGAGATGCCGCTGGCGAAGGTCATCGCCGAGCGCCCGGACGTCTTCAACCACAACGTCGAGGTCGTGCCGCGGCTGTATCCGGTCGCGCGCCGCGGCTCGCGCTTCGAGCGCTCCTGCCGCGTGCTGCGCAACGCCAAGGAGATGGGCGGCGACGCCGTCACGACGAAGTCCGGCCTCATGGTCGGGCTCGGCGAGACGCACGAGGAGATGGTCGAGGCGTTCGGCATCCTGCGCGAGCACGGCGTCCAGGTCCTCACCGTCGGCCAGTACCTGCGCCCGACCGAGCGCCACCTGCCGGTCGTGCGCTACTGGCACCCGGACGAGTTCCAGGCCCTCGAGCAGGCCGCCTACGCGCTGGGGTTCGATCACATCGCCGCCGGGCCGCTCGTGCGCTCGAGCTACCACGCCGACCAGCACGTCGCCCAGGAGGAGCCGGGCGACGGGCCGCTCGCCGCAGCGCAGTCCTCGTAGCGCTCGCCGGCTCCTCGGTGCCCGTCGCGCAAGCTGGGTAGGGTCCGCGTCGGCGCGTGTTCCCGCTCAAGGACAACATCCCGACGGAGCGCACGGCGGTCGTGACGATCGCACTGATCGTCATCAACGTCATCGTCTACTTCTTCCTGCAGAAGGGCGGGATCCTCAGCGGCCCGGACGACCAGATCGTCGTGGACTGGGGCGCGATCCCCTACGAGATCACGCATCTCGGCGACGAGTGCGCGCTCGTCGGGCAGAACATCGCCTGCGAGGGACAGCCGGGCGTCACGGGCACGGCACCCGATCAGCCGCCGACGCTGCTGACGATCCTCAGCTCGATGTTCATGCACGGCAGCCTCCTGCACCTCGGCGGCAACATGCTGTTTCTCTGGATCTTCGGCAACAACGTCGAGGACTCGATGGGGCCGGTCCGCTTTCTGCTCTTCTACCTCCTCGGCGGCGTGGCCGCGATCGCTCTGCAGGTCGCGATCTCCCCCGACGCCGCGGTGCCGACGATCGGCGCCTCCGGCGCGGTCGCGGCCGTGCTCGGCGGCTACATCCTGCTGTATCCGCGCGCCCGCGTCGTGACGCTCATCTTCATCGTCTTCTTCTTCACGATCCTCGAGCTGCCCGCGATGTTGATCCTGGGATTCTGGTTTCTCACGCAGGTCTTCTACGGCCTGGCCGAGGTCGGCACGCCGGCGGGCGGCGGCAGCGGGGTCGCGTACTTCGCGCACATCGGCGGGTTCGCCTTCGGCCTGCTCGCGATCAAGCTCGTCGCCAACCGGCACAAGGACTACACCGTCCCGCCGAAGTACCCGGTCTACTAACCGGTGGGCGCGCGCGCCGTCATCCTCGGCGCCGCCCTCCTGTTCATCGCGATCCTCGCGACGCTCACCGCCTACGTCGCCGTGACGACCGGCGTCAGCGTCCTGACCTTCGTCGCGCTGCTCGTCCTGGGCATGTTCGGGAGCGGCATCGTCGGCGCGCTCCTGCATCCTCCGGAGGAGGATTGATGCGCTACGTTGCCGGTCGTGACCGTCTCGCCCGATCGCACGCCGGTCGTCGTCTCAGACCTCGAGGAGGCGATCGAGGTCGTCCGGCGCGGCGGCCTGCGCCTGACGTCGGCGCGCCGGCTCGTCCTCGAGGCGCTGCTCGCCGCGGGTGAGCCGATCTCGGCCGAGGAGATCGCCGACGGCCTCGGCGGGCGCATGACGCAGTCGGACATCGCCTCGGTCTACCGCAACCTCGAGACGCTGGGCGAGCTCGGCCTCGTGCGCCACTTCCACGCCGGCCACGGGCCGGGGCGCTACGTCCTCGTCGGCTTCGGCGATCGCGAGTACCTCGCCTGCGAGTCCTGCGGCGCGCTGGAGTCCGTCGATCCGGCCGCGCTGGACGGCGTGCGCGCCGAGATCCGCGAGCTGTCGGGCTTCCAGGCGCGCTTCTCGCACTTTCCGATCGTCGGGCTGTGCCCGCGCTGCGCCAAGCAGCGCAAGAACTAACGTCCGCCGGCCGCGACGAGTCCCGCCGCCCGCCGCCGGCCGGTGATCCCGGTGGCGAGGAACACCGCGCCGAAGAGCGTCGCGGCGACGAGCACGATCGTCGGCCCGGACTGGATGTCGAGGTGGTAGCTGAGGTTCATCCCGACGAAGCCGCAGACCGCGCCGATGCCGGTCGCGAGCTGCAGCATCCGCGCGAAGGAGTTCGTCAGCATCCGCGCGACGGCGGCCGGGATGACGAGCACGGCCGCGATGAGCGTGACGCCGAGGACCTGCATCGTCGCGAGGATCGAGCACGCGAGGACGACGGTGAGGATCGCGTCCATCCGGGCGGTGTCGACGCCGGCGACGTCGGCGACCTCGGGGTCGAACGTCGAGAACAGCAGCGCGCGGTAGCCGAGGAAGATCATCGCCGCGGCGACGAGGCTCACGACCGCGATCGCGATGACGTCGTCGGTCCCGACGCCGAGGATGCTGCCGAACAGCGCGGCGTCGAAGTTCGTCCCGGCGCGCCCGAAGAGGGCGAACAGCGCGAGGCCGAGCGCGAACGACGCGGTCGTGATGACGCCGATCGCCGCGTCCGAGCCGATGACGCGCCGGCGCGTCACGCCGTTGACCATGAGCGCCGACGCGATCCCCCAGGCCCCCGCGCCGAGCAGGAAGTTCACGCCGAGCAGCGCGCTCGCCGCGAAGCCGCCGAAGATCGCGTGCGACAGGCCGTGGCCGATGTAGCTCATGCCCTTCAGGACGACGTAGACGCCGATCGCGCCGCACAGCGCGCCCGCCATCGTCGCGACGATGAGCCCGTTGCGGAAGAACTCGAAGTCGAAGGGGCGCAGCAGCTCGTCGATCATGCGTGCGTCTCGTGGTGGGGCGCGTGGTGCGGCGCGTGGTGGCGGAAGTTGTCGACGACGACCGGCATGCCGCCGTGGATGAGGACCTCCATGCTCGCGCCGTAGGTCTGCTCGAGCACGTCCTCGGTCAGCACGTGGTGCGGGACGCCGTCGCCGATGACCCTCCGGTTCAGGCACACGACGCGCGGCAGGTGGGCGGCGATCCCGTTGAGGTCGTGGGTCGTCAGCACGATCGCGATGCCGCGCGCGTGGAGGTCGTCGAGGAGGTGCAGGAGCTCGTGGCGCAGGCGCACGTCGACGCCCGACGTCGGCTCGTCCATGAGCAGCAGCTCGGGCTCGCCGAGCAGCGCCCGCGCGATGAAGACCCGCTGCTGCTGGCCGCCCGAGAGCTGGCGGATGTGGCGGTCGGCGAGCTCGCCGATGTCGAGGCGGCCGAGCACCTCGTCGACCGCGGCGAGCTCGCCGCGGCTCGCCCACGGCAACCGCCGGCCGCTGCCGACGCGCGCCATGAGGACGCACTCGCGGACGGTCACCGGGAAGTTCCAGTTGATCGTCTCGACCTGCGGCACGTAGGCCATCCGCAGGCCGTCGCGCCGTGTCACCCGGCCGTGGGCCGGGCGCAGGCTGCCGGCGATGACGCGCAGGACCGTCGTCTTGCCCGCGCCCGAGGGCCCGACGATGCCGATGAACTCGCCGGGCGCGACCGTGATGTCGATCTCCTCGAGGACGGCGGCCGTCGCGTAGCCGTAGGTCACCCCGGCGAGCTCGACGAGCGGGGCGGCGGCGGTCATTGCGGATAGCTCGCCCGGTCGGGGGCGACGTTCGCGACGTCGAGCTGCTGCAGCCAGGACGCGTGGCCGCCCATCGCCTCGGTCATCGTGACGTAGTCGAAGCGCATGAGGCCCATCCACGAGTGCTCGGGGTCGCCGGGCTCGCCGGGCAGGTCGTCGTCGCGCAGGACGTCGACGTACTTCACGCCGGCCTCCCTGCCGATCTGCTCGAGCACCGGGCTCGGGAAGACCTCCGATCCGAAGACCGCCGGCACCCGCTCCTCGCGCACCTGGTCGATGAGCCGCGCGACGTCCTTCGGCGTCGGGTCCTCGAAGTCCGAGAGCTGGATCGCGCCGATGATGTCCCAGCCGTAGTCGCGGCCGAAGTACGCGTAGGCGTCGTGGTAGGTCAGCAGCTTGCGCTTCGCGCGCGCGATCGTGTCGAAGGACGCGCGCATGGCCTTGTCGAGCGCGGCGACCTTCGCGCTGAAGCGCTCGAAGTTGCGGTCGTAGTACGCCGTGTTGGCCCGATCGCGCCGGGCGAGATCGTCACGGACGACCTGCGCGTACTTCAGCGCGTACCTCGGGTCCGTCCAGAGGTGCGGGTTGGGCTTGCCGCCGGACCGCGGGAACGAGAAGTCGTAGGCGTACTCGCGCGCCGCGATCGACTTCGTCCCGAGCTCGACGATGTCCGCGTCGTCGCGCATGTTCTGCTCGGCGAGGTCCTTCGTCGGCTCCTCGAGCTTCAGGCCGTTGACGTAGAGCACGTCGACCTCGGAGAGCAGCTCGGCGACGCTCGGCTTGGGCTCGAACGTGTGCGAGTTCGTCCCCTCCGGGACGATGCCGGTGATCTTCACGCGGTCGCCGCCGATGTTCGCGACGATGCTCGTGATCGGCGCGACCGTCGTCGCGATCCGCACGCGCCCGTCGTCGGCCGACGTGCCGTTGCCGGCGTCGCCGCAGCCGGCGAGCGCGGCGACCGTCGCGAGCATCGCCAGCATCGGGACGGGCCGGGGGCCGAGCATGCTGCCAACCTAACGTCATTGCCACCGAGTCGCAATAGCGGCACGGTCGAATTGGCGGCTCGCCCGATAGATGGTTGGCGTCGCCGGGCGATCGGGCATACATTGCACCCCATGGCGGTGAAGTACTTCTTCCAGTGCTCCGTCTGCGGATGCATGCCAGACGACGCGACGCGCAGCGCGATCGGCGCATCCACGCGCGAGGACCTCTTCGGCGAGCTCATCGACGCGATGCCCGGCAAGTGGCTCGTCTGGCACGCCGGCGGCCTGCTCGGGCCGCGCCGGTACGCGTGCCCCGATCACCGCAAGGCGCTGCTGAAGACGATCCGCTTCCACTACGCGTACTGCGGCGAGCAGTGGGTCTGGAAGCGCCCGCCGTACCCGCAGCGCTGGCCGCCGGACGGCATCACCGATCGGCCCGACGGCACGCTCGTCATCCCCGAGGAGTTCATGCACGGGCCCGACCCGGGCGAGCTCCCGGCTGCGGAGGGTCCCGGCGCGCCTCAGTCCTGAGGCGGCGGCGGCGGTGGCGGCTCGAGCTTGCGCCGCGTCTCGGCGACGGTGTCGTACGGGAGCTTGGGCAGCTTGAACGTCGTGATGCCGTACGCCGTTGCGAGCGGGGCCTGCGCCGCGTAGTACGCGTTGCGCGAGCGCTCCCAGTCGCTGCCGGCCCCGTTGATCTGCAGCCAGCGCCCGTTGAACACGAGCGTGAGGTTCGCCTCCTCGGGCACCTCGTAGGCGACGAAGATCTCCATCGACAGCGGGTCCTCGCCGGCGTTCAGGAGCGCCTGCAGCTCCTCGAGGCTGTCGAGTGTCAGCGTGTCCTCGTCGGACTCGAGCGTCACCACGCAGACGAGCGGATCCAAGGGCCCCTCGGCCACCGCCGTACGCGCGGCCTCGATGACGAGGTCGAGGTCCTCCCAGCCGTTCCAGCGCTCGCTGAGCGCGAAACCCTCCATCGTGCGCAGAGCATACGGCCCGGCCCCGCAGCGCCCTAGCGAAACTCAGGCGCCGAGCTGCGCGGCCGCCACGGCGACCTGGCCGTAGGCGATCTGACCGTCGTTCGGCGGCAGCAGGCGGGGCATCAGGACGCGCAGGCCCGCGTCCTCGAGCGCCGCCGCGGTGAGCCCGAGCAGCAGCCGGTTCTGGAAGACGCCGCCCGAGAGGACCGCGATGTCCACGCCCGCGCGCTCGGCGGCGATGACGAGCGCCTCGGCCGTCGCCTGCGCGATCGTCCGGTGAAAGCGCGCCGAGATCGTCGCGATCGGCACCCCGGCGCCGATGTCCGCGAGGATCGCCATGAACGTCGGGCGCGGGTTGAGGACGATCATCTCGCCCGCCTCCATCGGGAACGGGTACGGGTCGCCGCCGGCCGGGTCGGCCAGCGCCTCGAACTCGATCGCCGCCTGGCCCTCGTAGCTGACCTCCAGGCGCACGCCGCAGATCGCCGCGACAGCGTCGAAGAGGCGGCCGGCGCTCGACGTCGTCGGCGAGCCCATGCCGGTCATCGACATGCGGGCGACCATGTTCCAGCGCGGCTGGGCGATGTCGGCGAACGCCGGCGGCAGCGGCGCGCGCATCTGCGTCAGCCAGCTGCACGCCATCCGCCAGGGCTCGGCGATCGCGCGCTCGCCGCCGGGCATCTTCGCGGTGACGAGGCGCCCGACGCGCTGGTACTCGGCCAGGCCTCCGGACAGCAGCTCCCCGCCCCAGATCGTGCCGTCGGTGCCGTAGCCGGTCCCGTCGTAGATCGCGCCGACCGCCGGGCCGGACTCGCCGTGCTCGGCGAGCGTCGCTGCGAGGTGCGCGTGGTGATGCTGGACGCCGTGCAGCAGCAGGCCGGCCTCCTCGCGCTCCTGGGCGTAGCGGGTGGAGAGGTAGTCCGGATGCAGGTCGTGGGCGACGATCTCCGGCGTCACCTCGAAGAGGCGCTCGAAGTGCGCCGCGCCGTCGCGCAGCGACTGCAGCGTCTCGTAGTTCTTGATGTCGCCGATGTGGTGACTGGGCCACGCGCGCGTGCCCGACGCGAGGCAGAAGGCGTTCTTCTGCTCGGCGCCGGCGCCGAGGATCGGCCGCGCCGCGGCCAGCGGCAGCTCGAGGCTCGACGGGACGTAGCCGCGCGAGCGGCGCAGCATGAGCGGGCCGCCGCGGACGGCGCGGACGACCGAGTCGTCGGTCCGCGTCGCGATCGGCCGGTCGTGGATGAGGAAGCGGTCGGCGATCGGCTCCAGGCGCTCGAGCTCCTCGTCGAGGAACGCGATCGGCTCGTCGGAGACGTTGCCGCTCGTGAGCACGAGCGGCACCCCGGTGTCGGCCGCGAGCAGATGATGCAGCGGCGTGTAGGGCAGCATGATCCCGAGCTCCGGCACTCCGGGCGCGACGGACGGCGCGACCGGCGCATCGGGCCGGCGCGTGGCGAGCACGATCGGGCGCTCGCGCGAGAGCAGCAGCTCCTCCTCGACCGGCCCGAGCTCGACGAGCTCGCGCGCGGCGTCGACGTCGGCGACGAGCACGGCGAACGGGCGGTCTTCGCGGCGCTTGCGCGAGCGCAGCGTCGCGACCGCCTCCTCGTCGTCCGCGCGGCACGCGAGGTGGTAGCCGCCGAGCCCCTTGACGGCGAGGATCCTGCCCTCGAGCAGATCGGCCGCGGCCGCGCTCACCGCGTCGCGGGCCTCGACGCGCGTGCCCCCGCGCTCGACGAGGCGCACCTGCGGGCCGCAGACCGGGCAGGCGTTGGGCTGGGCATGGAAGCGGCGGTCGGCCGGGTCGTCGTACTCGGCCTGGCAGGCGTCGCACATCTGAAAGGCGGCCATCGTCGTCTGCGGGCGGTCGTAGGGGATGCCGGTGACGATCGTGAAGCGCGGGCCGCAGTTCGTGCAGTTCGTGAACGGGTAGCGATGACGGCGGTCGCCCGGATCGGCGAGCTCGGCGAGGCAGTCGTCGCACGTCGCCGAGTCCGGGGTGACCGGCGCCGTCGCCGCGCCGCCGCGCTCGCTGGCGACGATCTGAAAGCCCGCTTCGCCGGTGGCATCGACGTCCTCGACGCTCACGCCGGTGACGCTCGCCAGCGGCGGCGCGTCGCCGGACAGGCGCGCGACGAACGCCGCGACGGCGTCGGCGGGCCCCTCGGCCTCGACGAGGACGCCGCGCTCGTCGTTGAGGACGAAGCCCGTGACGCCCAGCTCGTCGGCGAGGCGGTAGACGAACGGCCGGTAGCCGACGCCCTGCACGGTGCCGTCGACGCGTGCGCGGACGCGCCGGTTCGTGCCCTGCGCCTGTTCGCTCACGACGCGTGTGGCTGGACGAGCTCCACGAGCTCGCGCAGGACGTGGTAGCCGCTGGCGTGCGCTTCCTGGATGCGCGGGATGTTCTCCGAGCGGCTGATGAAGATGTGGTCGGCGAGGTTGTTCTTCTCGACGTTGCCGCCGTCGTAGCCGACGAACGCCATCGTGACCATGCCGCGCTTGCGCCCCTCGCGCAGCGCTTCGAGGATGCTCAGCGAGTTGCCGCTCGTCGACAGCGCGAGCAGGACGTCGCTGTCGCGGCCGTAGGCGATGACCTGGCGCAGGAAGATGTTGTCCGTGCCGATGTCGTTGGCGATCGCGGTGATGATCCCCGTGTCCTCGGTGAGGTCCAGCGCGCGTCGCGGCGGCCCGCCGAACATCGCCGTGCGAAAGTCCGCGACGACGTCCATCGCGTCGGTGGCCGAGCCGCCGTTGCCGAGCGCGATGAGGCGCCCGCCGGCGTCCAGGCGCTCGCGCAGGACCTGCGCGGCGGAGACGAGCTCGTCGCCGAACTCCGTCAGCGTCTGCGTGCGAAGCGCGGTGATCTCGTCGGCCTTCAGCAGGATCGACTGGCGCACGTCGCCGAGGATCGCGTCGAGGTCGGTCTCCTGCTGGCCGAGGAAGGGATAGAGGAAGCTCGACGCGCCGGAGTCGTGCACCGGCCGCGCGGCGCGGCCCTCGAGCAGGCCGCGGTTGTCGAGGAAGATGTGGACGTGCTCCCACAGCGTGTGGTAGAGCGTCTCGGCGATCTCCTGGCGGATGAGCGGGTCCGCGATCGCGCCGAGGTCGAACTCCCATTCGGCGCCGGAGCCGCGCGCGAAGGCGACGGTCAGGCAGCCGCGCTCGCGCGCCGCCGCGACCGCCGCGAGGATGTCGGGCTCCTCGCCGAAGGCCATCGCGATGTCCTCGGCCTCGGCCTCGAGCGCGACCTGCGGAGCGATCTGGCCGCCCTCGCCGGCGAGCCCGAGGGCCGGCAGCGCCCGCTTGCCGACGATGACCGGATGGACGAACTCCACCGCGACGTGGCGCGCGTCAGAGCGGTCAGCGGGGGACGCGCCGAAGGCGACGAGGCGCCCCTCGCGCGCGAAGCGCTCGGCCATCTTGTGACACAGCCGGGCGAGCCGCTCGGCCTCGGCCGTGAAGAACAGCGAGTTGGCCTCGCTGCGCTCGCGAAGCAGAGCCTCGACCCGTTCGGCGCCGATCATCGGCGCCTCTTTCATGCGTGCGTGTGCTCGTGGTCGTGATCGTGCTCGCCGTCGGCGTGCACGTGGGGCTCGCCGTCACCGTGCGAGTGCGAATGCGAGTGTGTCTGCGACTCCGCCGCGACCCGGGCCGGAAGCTCCTTGAGCCAGGTGCGGAAGGCCTCGATCCCCTCGCCGGTCTTCGCGCTCGTACGCAGGACGGTGGCGTGCGGGTTGACCTGGAGGATGTTGGCCTCGAGGCGATCGACGTCGAAGTCGAGGTACTGGAGCAGGTCGATCTTGTTGATGACGACCATCTCGCAGGCGCGGAACATCAGCGGGTACTTCAGCGGCTTGTCCTCGCCCTCGGTGACCGAGCAGACCATGATCCGCGAGTCCTCGCCGATGCGAAACTCGGCCGGGCAGACGAGGTTGCCGACGTTCTCGACGATGAGGATGTCCATCTCGTCGAGCGGGACGGCGGGCAGCGCGGAGCGGACCATGTTCGCGTCGAGGTGGCACTCGCCGCCGAAGCCGTTGTCGGTGTTGAGCTGCACGACCGGGATGTGCAGTGCCGACAGTCGATCGGCGTCGAAGCTGCCCTGGACGTCGCCTTCGAGGACGCCGACGCGCGTGCCCTCCTCGGCGATCCCGTTGAGGCCGGCCTCCAGCAGCGTCGTCTTGCCCGCGCCCGGCGCGCTCATGAGGTTCACGACGGTGACGTCGGCGCGATCGAAATCGCCCCGGTTCGCCGAGGCGATCGTGTTGTTGGCGTCGAGAGCGTCCTCGACGACCCTCACCTTGGTGCGGTGCATGCGGCGTTCTCCTCGTCCTCGACCTCGATCGACTCGACCATGAATTCCTCGCCCGTCGCGACCTCGACTGCCCCGGGGCCGCACGTCCCGCAGATGAACGCGGGGATCTCGATCTCCCATTCGTTCTTGCACGTGTTGCAGCGCAGAACGGCCGGCACGTCGATGATCTCCAATGTAGCGCCCTCGACCTCCGTGTCCTTGCCCACGATGGCGAGATAGAACTCGAGGGTGTCCTTGACGACCTGACGCAGCCGGCCGATGCGCAGCGTCACGTGCGTGACCTTGCGCCCGTGCGCGTGCTTTTGGACGGTCTGGACGACCGCATTGGACAGATCGAATTCGTGCATGCGTCGCCTAGGTCTCGTCGACCGCGTAGGCCTCGTCGGTCGTGAGCTCCTTGGCGGTCTCCACGACGAGGTCGACCGCGCGGTCGACCGCTTCCTCGACGACGCTGCTGAAGCCGACGCCCATCTCCTCGACCGTCTCGGGCTCGCAGGCGACGATGACGACCTTGCCCGGCCAGCCGCCGGTGACCTTGATGAAGCGCAGGACCGTCTCGGGGTCCATCGCATGCGGGTTGAGGACCTCGCCGTCCTCGACCGAGCCGCCGGGGACGTCGTCCTCGTCGACCTCCATGACGTACAGCGTGCCGGGCGCGCCGCCCTGGCGGCTGACGTCGATCATCAGCAGCGCGTCGTAGCCGTACATGACCTGGTAGGCGAGATCCAGCCCGCCCGTCCCGAAGTCGATGACCGCCACGCCCGGCGGCAGCTCCTTGGCCTCCAGGCGCCTGGCGACCTCGCTGCCGAAGCCGTCGTCGCGCTGCCAGGAGTTGCCGATCCCCGCGATGAGGATCTGCTTCGGGCGCCCGGAGACGTCGGGCTCCTGGAGGTTCAGCGGCGCATCCGCCGCCGGCGGCCGCCACGTGTCGCGCGGCGGCTCGGTGGTCTCGCGTGCGCGTTCCTCGTCGCTCATGCGTCGACCACCTCGACCTCGTCGGAGAAGAAGAACAAAAAGCGCCCGCTCTCGCCGAGGATCTCCTGCATCGGGTCGTCGTCGACCGTGACGCCGAGGTGCAGGCGCTCGCCCATCGTGCTGTCGTCCATGCGGATGAACAGCCGGTGGATCGTCGCCTTGCGGCCGTCGAGCATCTTGTCGTAGACGTCGGCGTCCTGCGGCGGGTGGAGGACGACCTTCATGCCGCGGCGGTACGTCACGCCGTCGACGGTGAACTCGCGCTCGCCGGGCGGGTCCTCGAGGCGCACGCGCCCGTGGAGGTCCATGAGCTGCTGGGGCGTCGTCGCGTCGGCGCGCGCGAGCATCTCGCGCACCTTCGGATCCTGCGCGGCGATCTCCTCGCGCTCCTGGTCTGACAGCGCCTGGATGTGCAGGACGAGCGCCTCCTCGATCTCCGTGCCGTCGAAGAAGTCGTTGACGCTCTCCGGGGCGATCTCGGGGTGCTCGGGCAGCATGATCGTCGGGCCGAGCAGCGAGTCGTCGTTCGGCGTCGCGAGCACGGGCCACGTGTTGACCTGGCAGCAGCCGGCGACGCCGTCGTCGCCGCGCTCCAGCGGCGAGACGAACCGGTCGTTCTCGACGCGCAGGAGCAGGTGCGTGGAGAGCATGCTCTTCAGCAGGGCGTCCTTGCGGTCGCCCGTCGCCTCCTCCTCGGTCAGCGGCGTCGAGTTCTCGACGGAGAGCGTCACGCGGCCGCGCCCGTCGGGCAGGCGGTCGACGATGAGCTCCGCGAAGCCCTCGAGCTCGTCGAAGTCGAAGGACACCTTGTTCGGCGCCGCGCCGACCGCCACCCGCCGCTCGACGGCGCGGTGCTGCTCGCCCGACGGCTGCAGGAAGCGCACCTCGCCGGTCACGAGCGCGTCGGCGCTGCCGACGATGCCCTGGATCTGCATGCGATCGAAGGCGTGCGTCTCGTTGCGGGCGTAGTCGGCCGGGTAGACGATCCCGAACGGCGTCGGCGTCGCGTTCTTCGTCGCGCCCGGCGTGTACGGGTACAGCGCGTAGCCCTCGAAGAGCAGCGAGTCGACGAGGCGCTCGAGATGCGTCTTCGTCGACGTGATGCTGACGTTCGACGGGTTGTCGGGAGTGATCTCCTCGATCTTGCTGTCGGCGCTCATGCGACCTCCTCCTCCGACGGCGTGCGCTCGAGCAGGTCCAGGACGCAGGCGTCGTAGCTGTGCAGCCCGCGCTCGCGCTTGTAGTCGGTCAGCTGCTTGAGCGTGTCGTCGTGCAGCAGCACGAAGCCGGACTCGCCGTGGTGGTGCTTGATCATCGCCTTCCAGATCGACACCGGCATCTTGTAGGCCGCGGACGTGCTCCACGGCAGATGGACGACCTGGACCTGGCGGTTGGGCCCCTCGTAGAGGACGCGGCCGGTGAAGTGGAACGTCAGCGGCACGTCGCCGTCGGGCAGCGCGGAGATGTAGCGCGACGCCGTGACCTCGAGGTCGGCCGTGCAGGGGACCTCCAGGCCGAACGTCGTGGCTCCGCTGAAGGAGTGCACGAGCGTGCTCGCGTGACACCACAGGAAGCTGCGCGTCGTCGAGGGCCACCGTTCGGGCGAGCCGAAGAGCTCGACGAGCTCCGCCTTCGTCTCGGCGTCGTAGTCGCGGCGCGCGGGATCGAAGTTGATCTGCGCCTGGACGGACACCGCGTAGATCGGACGGTCCGTCGGCTCGGAGACGCCGAGCTCGAAGCGCAGCGTCGGCTGCGCCGCGAAGGGCTCGTGGGCGGCTCCGAGGATCTCGAAGCTGACCTCCGGCCCCGGGTCGCGGTTGAGCCCCGGGGCGGGGTTGTGCATCGCAGGCGCAGGGTTGTGCGCCTCCGGCGGTTTCTCTGTCATACGACTCCAGCCTTGTGGCGAACGTAGGTGAAGAACTTCGGCACGGCATCCGAGATGGCGTTGCCGCCCGAGATGCCCTCCCAAGTGGACTTGATGAGCCCGACGAGGCGGTAGCACTCGTCGATCGGGACGATCGCGTGCTGGTGCTCGCCGGACATGCGGTTGACGACGAGGGCCTCGGCATCGGCCTCGAGGTCGTTGAGGATCGGGTTGGCCTCGACGAGCTTCTCCCAGCTTTCGAGGTGCAGCTCGCACTCGGTGGCGCCGGCAGGGCTCGGGTACAGCGCGACGACGGTGTTCGTCCCCGTCGAGCGCATGAAGAACGCGAGCCCGACGGGCAGTTGGAATGCCGCCCACAGCTCGTCGGAGAACTGGAAGTCGTCGAGCCACAGCGTGCGCGTGCTGACCGGGCAGTAGCTCTCCAGCCCGGACTTCATCGCGAGGCAGGGCTCGCAGGCGCAGAGGATGCGCCGCTCGTTGAGCTCCAGCAGATGCCGGTGATCGGACGAGATCGGCATCCCGCAAAGCTCGCACTTCTCTGTCTCCTCAACAGGCGCGGGCCGCGCGAGGCGGCCCAGGCCTGCAACGAGCGTGGAGGGCAGGCGACCGCTCCCGGTCACTTCCCCACGCCCGAAGGACATTGTGTGTACGGCGAGTCCGGGTTCGTCTCGGTCGGCGCACCGACCTGGACCATCGGAAGCGACAGGCCCGAGGGCTCCGCCTTCTCCTCCGACAGACCGACGACGCCTTCGACCTCGAGTCCGAGCAGATCGGGGGCGGCGATATCGATCGCCTCCTTGATCGCGTACTCCAGCGTTGCCGCTGACGACGGACAGCCCTTGCAGCTCCCACCGAGGCGCAGACGCGCGACGCCGTCTTCGACGCCGAGGAGCTCGACCGTTCCACCGTGGGTCGCCATGTACGGCCGCATGCTGTCCAACGCCTCGATGACGCGCTCTTCGAGCGGCACCGGGTACAGGCCGTGGATCAGCAGCAGGCTCGCGACGATCCCGTCATCGAGCAGTGCGTCGCGGATCGGGAGGCCGGGCTCCCCGGCATCCGCAAGGATGCCGAGGATCCGGTCCAGACCAGCTCCATACAGCTCGAGAACTGTGCCGATGAGCTCCTGAACGCGGTTCTGCGCGACAGGATCGGCAATTTCGTCGAGCGAGCCCAGGAGTTCCTGGACCCGCTCGACCAGCTCTTCCGGAGCTTGGTGCTCAGTAGCCATTCAGGCCCTCAGCACATCCCCGTCGGCGTGTGCTGAACCTTCTTGACGCGGCCCTTGCCGGTGTACATGTGCACACCGCACGGGAGGCACGGGTCGAAGGAGCGCACAGCGCGCATGATGTCGATCCCCTTGAAGTTGTCCGGCCCGTTCTCCTCGAAGATCGGGGTGTTCTGGACAGCGTCCTCGTACGGACCGGGGGTCCCGAACTTATCGCGCGGGTTCCCGTTCCACGGGGTCGGGGGATACGGCTGGTAGTTGGCGACCTTGCCGTTCTGGATCACCATGTGGTGGCTGATGACGCCGCGAGCGGCCTCATGGAACCCGCAGGACACGGCCTCCTCCGGAACGGTGAAGCTGTTCCAGGACTTGGTCCGGCCGGCACGCACCTCAACCAGCGCCTTCTCGAGGTTGTACAGACCGATCAGCGCGGAAATCGGCTGATGGTACGTACGCGCCCGGTCGCGCTCGATCGCGTTGGACCACGGCGGGATCTTCCACTCGAGCTCCATCTCAGGCATGTTCAGCGACTTCGGCAGCACCATCTGGATGCTGTGACCCGTTGCCTTGAGGTACCCGAGATCGACGAGCCCGGCCTTGGCCGTGCACCAGTTGCGCGCGAACGGGCCGCCACCGGTGTCAGTCGCAACGTAGATGTCGTTGCGCTTGTCGTACATACGCGGGGCAGCGACCCACGAGTACTTGTCGTTGAAATCGCGCTTCTGCGGCCGCGGCAGGGTCTGCTTGTTCCACGGGTGACGTGTGTCCACCGGGTTCCCAAGCGGATCGTGCGTGACGAACGGCGCCGTGACGCCGTCCCAGTCGTCGAAGTACGAGTGACCCAGGAGGATGCGCATCGCGAGGTTGATCTCGACGAGATCGGTCGTGATGAGCTCACCCTTGAAGACGAGGCCAGGCGTGATGAAACGCTTGCGGCCCCAGTCCGTCATGGTCTTGTACTCGTACGTCACGTACTCGGGATCGTCGAACGCGCCCCAGCAGATGATGTCCGTGTCGCGGTAACCGACGCGCTCGTACCCGGGCATGGCCTCGTAGAAGAAGTCATACAGGTCGTCGTGCATCGGGACCGTGCGCTTGATGTAGTCCATGTAGCGCATGAGGCGGACGTAGTAGTCCGTCATCGTCTGGTGCGTGATGTCGGCGCTGCAGCCACCCGGCAGAATCGTCGAGGGGTGCGTGTGCCGGCCGCCGAACAGGCAGTACATCTCACGCGTGTACCGGGCGACGCCGAGCGTCTCCAGGTAGAACGAACCCGTGAACGGGTTCAGCGCGCGCATGATGTCGGCGATCGTCTTGTACCCGTGGATGTCCGAGTGCGGGGCCGAGGTGTTCTCAGCCTTCGCGAGGACGGACGGGTTGGTCTCCTTGACCATCTGCTCGCAGAAGTCCACGTTGCACATGCAGTCGTTGAAGATCGCATGGTCGAACATGTAGTCCGCGGTCTCGGCCAGGTTGAAGGCGTAGTCGCCGAGCTTCGGCGGCTTGACCCCATAGGCCATGTTCTGGTTCAGGCACGAAACCGTACAGTGGTTGTCACCGCAGATTCCGCAGATTCGACTCGTGATGAAGTGCGTGTCACGAGGGTCGATGCCCTTCATGAAGATGTCGAATCCACGGAAGATCATCGAAGTGCTGTAGCACTTGTTGACCTTGCGGTTCGTGAAGTCGATCTCCGTGTGGATGCCGAGCGACCCGACGATACGGGTGATCGGATCCCACGCCATCTCCTTGACGACGACGCCCGAGGTGGTCGCCGGTGTTTGAAGTGTGGCCATGTGTGTGTGGTCTCCTCTTTACTGCCAGTGAGGCGTGTAGCCGGTGGTGATCTCCGCGCGCGGATGCCGCCACTCAGGCTCCTTGTCGTAATTCCGCTCGATCGACTGATTGCGGAAGTACCGAAGCAGAGGCCCGTAGGTGAACTTCGCCGTCGTCGACGAAAGCTTCGCCTTGGAGTCCTCGTCCATGAACGGCATGTACTTGTCGGGGAACCCGGGCATCGTGCAGGCCATGCAGATGCCGCCAACATTCGGGCAGCCACCGACGCCGCTCTGCCAACCGCGGATCGGAACGTTGCACTTCACGACCGGACCCTTGCACCCGAGCTTGACCATGCACCGGTGATCGGAGCCGTACTCCGTCGCGAAATTGCCGTGCTCATAGAAGGCAGCGCGGTTGCAGCCCTCGTGCACGGTGCGGCTGAAATGCATCGCCAGGCGGTGCTGGTCGTCGAGCTCCGGAACCGGCGTGATGCCGGCCAGCGCCATGACGAGAACCGTCAGCGACTCGGTCGTGTTGTCCGGCTGCGCGGGGCATCCGGGGATGTTGATGACGGGCAGCCCCGCGGCAGAGGTCCAGCCCCAGCCGAGGTAGTCGCACAGGCCCATGGCGCCCGTCGGGTTGTTCTTCATCGCCGGGATGCCGCCGTACGTCGCGCAGGTGCCGAGGGCAACCGTTGCGGCGGACTTGGGCGCGAGGCGATCGATCCACTCGTTGGTGGTGATCGGCTGACCGTTGGACGGGTTGACGCCCATGCCGGCCCAGTGACCCTCACCGTTGATCTTCTCGTTCGGGATCGAACCCTCGACGATGAGGACGAACGGATCGAGCTTTCCGGCCTCGGCGTCATACCACGCCTGCAGGAACTCGGCGCCGTTCTCGTACGCGAGGACCGGGGTATGCGCCACGACCTTCGGCATACCGGGGATCGCGCCCGTGATGATGTCCTCAAGACTCGGGTTGACCGCCGACGTCATGGCGACCGAGTCGCCGTCGCAGGACAGACCCGACGTCAGCCAGATGACGTGAGCAGTGATCTGCTCCGTCTCGTGCTGACGTGGTGCGAACTCGATTGATGCCATGTGAGCTCCTCCCTTTTCGACTAACAGATGCGCGGCAGTGGATCGCCAACGAGCTGATCCATGACGCGCTTGCCTCCGAAGGCGGTTGCCATCAGCACCATGCCTTCGGGTTCGGTCTTGCATTCGCCGATCTCGGCGGCTTCTTCGCCGCCCGGCATTGACCGCAGAGCGGCCAGCGCGGCCTCGGCGCCCTCTGGGGCGACGACGGCCACGAGCTTCCCCTCGTTAGCCACGTGCATCGGGTCGATCCCGAGTATCTCCGCGGCTCCTGCAACCGCGGGATGCACTGGCACCGCGGCCTCGTTGATGATCATTGCCACACGCGATGCTCGCGCGAGCTCGTTGAGAACCGATGCGACGCCGCCGCGGGTCGCGTCGCGCAGGCAGCGCAACGACGGACCGGCCTGGTCCAGCAGCTCGTTCACCATCGGCCAAAGACTTTGCGTGTCGGACGTGATGTCCGCGTCCAGCTCGAACTCGCCCCGGGCGAGCATGATCGCCGTGCCGTGGTCGCCGATGCGACCGGAGACGAGGATCTTGTCGCCGGGCCGCAGCGATTGCGGCGACAGGCTCGCGCGGTCGTCGATGACGCCGATGCCCGTCGTGCAGATGTACATCTGGTCGCACATGCCGCGCGGGACGACCTTCGTGTCGCCGGCGACGATCGGCACGTCGGCCTCGGTGGCGGCCTGGGCGATCGCCGCGACCTGCTCCTTGAGGATGTCGGCCGGCAGCCCCTCCTCGAGGATGAGCGACAGCGTCAGCGCGACCGGCTTGGCGCCGGCCATCGCGACGTCGTTGACCGTGCCGTTGACGGCGAGCTCGCCGATCGTCCCGCCCGGGAACACGATCGGGTTGACGACGAACGAGTCGGTCGTCATCGCGATGTTGCCGCCGAGCACGGAGACGGTGCCGGCGTCGGCCAGCGCCTCGAGCGTCGGGTTGGCGAACGCCGGCACGAGCAGGCCCTCGATGAGGCTCGCCGTCGCCTTGCCGCCGGCGCCGTGCGCCATCGTGATCTGCGAGTCGCGGAACTTCTGCCGCTTGGCCCGCGCGGTCTCGATGATGCTGAGCACCTTCTGCTCGCGCTCTGAGACGTCAGAAGGAATTTCGTCCTCCGATCCTCTCAAGTTCGGATCTACGGACGACGTTACTCATACCACTTCCCGCTCGCGGGCGAAGCGCCCGTAGTTGTAGTACGCGGCGCAGGCGCCCTCGCTGGAGACCATGCACGTGCCGATCGGCCGCTCCGGCGTGCAGCCCGAGCCGAAGACCTTGCACTCCCACGGCTTGATGACGCCCTTGAGAACCTCGCCGCACTGGCAGGCCTTCGGGTCGGCCACGCGGATGCCAGGGACGCTGTAGGTGATCTCGGCGTCGAAGTCGGCGTAGGCCTCGGAGAGCTTCAGGCCGCTCTGCGAGATGAAGCCCATGCCGCGCCACTCGAAGTGCGGGCGCAGCTCGAAGACCTCGGACATGACCTGCAGCGCGCGCGGGTTGCCCTCCCAGGGCACGACGCGGGCGTACTGGTTCTCGACCTCGCAGCGACCCTCCTTGATCTGCGTGAGGATCATGTGGATCGCGTGCAGGACGTCGAGCGGCTCGAAGCCGGCGACCGAGATCGGCTTGCCGTACTCGCGCGGGATGAACTCGAACGGCCGGACGCCCACGACGGTGGAGACGTGGCCCGGGCCGATGAAGCCGTCCAGGCGCAGGTCGGGCGAGTCGAGCAGCGCGCGCAGCGGCGGCACGATCGTCACGTGGTTGCACATGCAGAAGAAGTTCTTGACGCCCTCGGCCTTGGCGCGCTTGAGCGTCAGCGCCGTCGACGGCGCGGTCGTCTCGAAGCCGATCGCGAAGAAGATGACCGGCCGCTCGGGGTTCGCCTTGGCGATCCGCAGCGCGTCCAGCGGCGAGTACACCATCCGGATGTCGGCGCCCTCGGCCTTGGCGTCCAGCAGCGTGCCGTCCGAGCCCGGGACGCGCAGCATGTCGCCGAAGCACGTGAAGATGACGTCCGGCTCATGGGCCAGGGCGATCGCGTCGTCGACGCGGCCCATCGGGATGACGCAGACCGGACAGCCGGGGCCGTGCACGAGCTCGACGTTCGCCGGCAGCAGGTCGTCGATCCCGTACTTGTAGATCGAGTGCGTGTGCCCGCCGCAGACCTCCATGAACTTGTAATGCCGCCCGGGCTCCACGAGGCCGAGGATCTCTCCCGCGAGCACCTCGCCCAGCGCAGGGTCGCGGAATTCGTCGACGTACTTCATGCAGGGGCCTCCTCGGAAAGCCGTGCGATCGCCGTGCCGGCGTGGACAAGGAGTCGGTCCCCCGGCGCCACCGGGGCGACTAGGTCTATCTCGACCGTCTCCGAGTTCCCGTCGTCATCAGCGCAGAGCGCAAGCCCCCGTTCGTCGTCCAGGCGCTTGACGGTCAGGGGGATGGCGACGTCGCCGCAGGTGATGCAGCCAGTCGTGTAGTCGCAGGTCGGTGCCAGTGCGGAAGCCGCATCGGCGATGAGACGGGTCATTCGATGATGCTCGCCTTCAGATCCTCGAGCTCCTGCTCGTAGTCCTCGCCCATGCTCTCGAGCATGCGGCGGGTCTCCAACGCCTCGGCCTCGTCGACCTTGGACATGGCGAACCCGACATGGATGAGGACCCAGTCGCCCGGGCCCACGCCGACGCCGTCTTCGTCGAGGAGGCCGATGTTGACGTTGCGATGCACGCCTGCAACGTCGACCTTCGCCAGACGATTTGTCTCGTCGACGACTTCAAGGATTTGACCGGGAATCGCAAGGCACATATTGCTAGGTCCAGCCCCCGTTTCAGGCTCTGAAAGAACACCGCTCGAATGAGCAGAAGGCAGTCGTATCACTCGCGCTCTCCCCGCGCTAGATGTGTAGATCACCTTGTGCCCAAGCTCACGCCCGTGGTACCAACGCACCGTCCGGACTCGTCGTGCTGCACCAACCGGGAAAGGGAGGAAGAGACCGCGTGTCCATAGGCCGTTCGGTGACGCAGGACCCCATTGAGCAGGCGCTGGAGAAGCTTGGCTCCTTGGGTTTGCCCGTAAACGACATCGGAGAGCGGGCCGCCGGCCTCGTGGGCCAGCTCGGCTCCATCGACCTCTTCGAGATCGTCGACCAGCTCGGCTCGATCGATCCCACGCAGCTCGACCTCGGGGAGATCCTCGGCGAGCTGCGCTCGAAGGTCGACGACCTCGACCCCTCGCTGAAGGTTCCCGTCATGCTCGCTGCCGGCTTCGTCGGCGCTCGGGTGGTGAGGTGGATTGTCCGCTAGCGCCGACGCCCCGGCGCTCAGCGCTTCTCATACACGTGCGCGCGAGACCGCGCCAGGACTCACCACGGGGGAGAACCGCGGTAAGGTCGCCGTGCGGGAGGACGTGCTGACCTCAGCAGCCGCGGCAGTGGGATTCGTCGCCGGCGCAGGTGGGGTCGGAGCGGCGCTCGGCCTGCCCCTCCGGGCGCTCGGCCTTCGTCGGACACCAGCGTTGAAAGGGATGGGAATGCGGAACAGAAAGCTCAACGCGCAGCTAGCGCCGGCGATGTACTCGCTGGCCGCGACAAACGCGCAGTTGCTCGGCCTCGTCGGGCGCCGCCACCCGATTCTCGGGCTCGCGAAGTTCGGCGTCGCCGCGGCCGGCATCGCCTTCTTGACAGCGGACGAAGCCCAGCGTCAGGCGATCCTCGACCAGGTCACCGGCCTCGTCGAGCAGGGCGGCAACGCTCTCGCGAGCACGGGCCTGCTGGACAAGGTCTTCAAGTAGGCCGGCGCTTCGCGGTACCCGCGTGCTCCGGAGATCCGGAGCACGCGGCCTCGTGATCAGGTCGCCGACGCGACCTTGTGGATGCGGCCCTTGGCCTGCGACAGCCGGCCGCCGTCGCGTCCGTGGCGGACGGCGACGAGCTCGGCCATGATCGACACGGCCGTCTCCTCGGCGCTCGTCGCTCCGAGGTCGAGGCCGATCGGGGCGCTGATGCGCGACATCTCCTCCTCGGTCACGCCGGCGGCGAGCAACCGCTCGCGGCGCTCGGCCTGCGCGCGCTTGGAGCCCATCGCCCCGATGTAGGGCGCGTCGGAGCGCAGCGCGATGAGCAGCGCCGCGTCGTCGAGCTTCGGGTCGTGCGTCAGGACCGTGATGTACGTCGCGCGGTCGATCGCGCCGAGCTGCTCGAAGGCCTTCTCCGGCCAGCCGGCGATGACGTCGAGCGCCTGCGGGAAGCGCTCGCGCGTCGCGAAGCGCTGACGCGGGTCGACGACGTACGGGCGCCAGCCGGCGATCCGCGCGAGCGCCGACAGGTGGGCGGCGTACTCGACGGCGCCGAAGATGATGATCCGGGGGTCCGGATGCGTGATGTCGACGAAGAGGTCGCCGCGGACCTCCGAGCTCTCCCTCCACATGAGCTCGTCGGCATCGGAACGGCCCTGGGCGTCGAGCTCGGGATCGCCGAGCGTGCCCTCCGTGCCGCCGTCGGGGCGGACGAGCAGCTTCTCGCCCGCGTGCTCGCCACGCAGGACCGTGACGAGCGCCGCGCGCCCGTCCTCGCGTGCCACCGTCGCGAACTGCTCCTGTATGGAAGTCATCGCGAGGACCTGCCTTTCATACGACCGCAGACGACGGTCGAGCAATGACGCGCGGTCACGGCTCGTACCGCTCGACGAGCACGTCGATCTCGCCGCCGCACGGAAGCCCGACGTCCCAGGCCTCCTCGTCGGCGATGCCGAACGTCAGCAGCTGCGGCTCGCCGCCGCCGATGACCTTGTCGGCGACCTCGATGACCGCGCCCTCGACGCAGCCGCCGGACACCATGCCCGAGACCTCGCCGCGGTCGTTGATGGCCATCTTCGACCCGGGGGGCCGCGGCGCCGAGCGGCGGGTGGCCACGACCGTCGCCACGGCGACCCGCGCTCCGTCGGCCACCCAGCGGTCGACGTCCTTGATCACGTCCTTCATCGCATCCTCCCTTTCAGGGTGGTCGGCGCCGGCGGCCGGCGCGCCGGCGGCGCCTCCGGCCGGCGTGCGAGTGCTAGGCGTTCCCGACGTTCGCCGAGAACTGCTTGACGAGCTGCGTGAGCACCGCGACGACCGTGCCCTCGCCCATCGACGCGGCCTTGCCCGAGACGTTGGCCACGGCGTTGATCGTCCCGCTGCCACCGCCGACGTTGATCGTCACATCGCCCGCGGCGTTGCTCTGACCGCCGGCCTCCTTGGTGTTCGCCTTGATCTTGACCGTCTTGGAGCCGGCGTCGGCCGACTCGATCGTGACGGGACCGCTGAACTTCATGCCCATCGAGCCCATCTTGACCTCGATCTCGGCCTTGACCGATGACGGGCTGTCCGCCGACACGACCTTCGCGCCGGGCACGCACGGCACGAGCTTGTTGAGGTCGCTGACGATCGACCACGCATGGTCGGGGTTCGTGACGGGGAACGACTCGTTGAGTGTTGCCATGCGGGGGCCTCGTTTCTGTCGATGCTGCTTGCGGACGGACCGACGGCCGAAGGACCAGACGCACTCTGAGGGTGCACGTGATCATTCGCCGACATAGAATGGAGCGATGGTTATTCAACCAGGTGCCCACGAACTTGGGCCGGACAACGCCACTCTCCGAGTGAAGACGGGTCGCCACGGAGCTGCCTCCGCCGCCGGCCACGACCTCGAGTTCGAAGTCACGTCGTGGCAGGCGACGCTCGACGTCGGCGACTCGCCGGGCCTCGAGCTGACCGCCGATGCGACGTCGCTGCAGGTCATCAAGGGCGAGGGCGGGATGAAGGCGCTCGACGACGGGGACAAGGCCGACATCCGCAAGAGCATCGACAAGGAGATCCTGAAGAAGCAGGCGATCCACTTTCGCTCCACGGACGTCGTCGACAACGGCAGCGGGCTCTCCGTGAAGGGCGAGCTCGAGCTCGTCGGCAAGAAGGGGCCGGTCGCATTCGATGTGAGCGTCGCCGAGGACGGAACCCTTACCGCCGGCACGACGCTGAAGCAGACGGACTTCGGGATGAAGCCGTACTCGGCGCTGTTCGGCGCGCTGAAGGTCAACGACGAGGTCGAGGTCGTCGTCGAGGGCAAGGTCCCGACGGCCTGAGCCGACCTCTACGATGCAGCTATGGCCGTGATCGTCGCTCATATCAGCGGTATTCCCGTCGAAGAGACCCTCTTGATGGCCGTACCGATTGCGGGAGCGGCGTTTGCGGCCCTCATGGCGAGCATCCGGGTGCATCGCCGGCGGCTCTTCAAGCGCAAGTGACCGCACGGCCGACGACCGCGACCTGAGCCTCAGGCCGGGCCGTCGACGGTGATGATCTTCGGGTGTCAGCTGCCCCACGGCCGGCACCCTTTCGCGGTCAGTCTCGGTAGGTCGTCTGCGCGTCGAGCGAACCCTCGAGGCCGGCCGGCAGCTCGAGAGCCCCGCCGTGCGCGTAGAGGGCGATCTCCTCGATGCGCTTGCCCGAGAGCGGGTCGCGACCCGCGTAGAAGCGCGCCCCGTCCCACGAGAGCGACTGCGGCGACGTGCCGAGCATGCCGCCCGCGAGGATCTGGGACTTCTCCTTGATCTTCGCGCACGTCTTGCGGACGGCGTTCGCGGTTCCCGAGCTCGAGCTCGTGACGTACCCGTGACCCTCGCCGAAGCGATCGAGGTCCTGGGCGACGACCTTCGTGTCCGACGCCGGGATGCCGAGCTCGTCGCTGACGATCTGTGCCAGCTGAGCTTCCTCGCCCGCGCCGTCGGCGCTGAGGCTCAGGACGCACTTTCCGGTCGGATGCACGCGCAGATAGACCGCGCGGTAGGCGCTAGCCATGGACAGCTCCCCTCTTGTTAGCCGATACCTGCACAGTCAGGCTCCTCCTGGTTGATTTGAACGGTTGTGCTCATGGCGTCGTGTTGCCTCTGTACGCGCCGTAGCCGCTGGGCATCGCCACATGGGCCTCCGTGGTCCCGGCGATCCCCCACGTCTCCTCCTCGTCCTCGTAGTCGTCGAGGTTCGGAACGCGCCAGCTCGCCAGCAGCGGATCCTCGTCGCGCTCGGCCGCGATCGCGTCCGCGACCTCGTTGAGCGCCGTGATGCTGTGGCCGCTGACGAGCGCGTCGCAATGTGGCAGCGCGGCCACGAGGCCGCCCGCCCGGGGCGCGAAGTCCTTGGCCACGACGCGCGGGTTGACCCACACGATGCGGTAGGCGAGGCGCGCCAGGCGCTCCATCTCGCGCCCGACGAGCGCGGGGTCGCCGCGCTCCCAGCCGTCGGAGAGGATGACGATGACCGAGCCGCGCGCCATGCCGCGGCGGCCGTAGCGGTCGTTGAAGGTCTTCAGCGCGTCGCCGATGCGCGTGCCGCTGGACCAGTCCGGCGCGGCCTCGGTCGCGCGGCGGATCGCCCGCTGCGGGTTGCGCCCCGAGAGCTGGCGCGTCAGGCGCGTCAGGCGCGTCGCGAAGACGAAGGCCTCGGAGTACGGGCCGGTCGCGCGGGCGGCGTGGAGGAACTGGAGGTAGGCGCGGGCGTAGGGCTCCATCGAGCCCGAGATGTCGCAGAGCATCACGAGCCGGCGCGGGTGGCGGCGCCGGCGCTTGCGCGCGAGCTCGATCGGGTCGCCGCCGGTGTGCATGCTCTTGCGCAGCGTGCGGCGCATGTCCATGTGCTCGCCGCGGCGGCCGCGCTTCTTGCGCCGCGTCGTGCGGATCGGCGTGGCGAGCTGCAGGCGGACCATGAGGCGGTAGAGCGCGGCGAGCTCGGCGGCGTCGAGCGCGGAGAAGTTCTTCTGGGCGAGGATCTCGTCGTCGCTGGCCTCCGCGACCGGCATCGGGACCTCCTCGAGGTCCTCGTCCTCGTCCTCCGCTTCGTCCTCCCCCGTGCCGGCGCTCAAGCTCGCAGCGTCCTGGCCGCCCTCCTGCTCCTGCGGCTCGTTCGCGCTGTCCTCGGGCGGCTCGCTGTCGAGCTCGTCGGCCAGCGGTGCGGGCTCGAGCTCGACCTCGAGGTCCGGGTTGGGCTTGGCGCCCTTGCCGAAGACCTCGGCGAAGACGCGGTTGAACGTCGAGACGTGCTGAAAGCCGGTGACGAAGATCGCGCGCGCGACGCAGTACAGCCGCCGGCGCGAGACGGGCTTCGTCAGGCGCAGGGCGCGCGAGAACTGCTCGGACATCCCGGGCGTGACGGGGACGCCCGCCGCGTGCAGCCGCTGGCTGAAGGCGGCCGCGAGCTCGGGCAGGGGCAGCTCGAACGGGACGACCCGGAAATCGACGACCTCTGGGCTGCCCGCCTCGTCCATCAGCGCCCCTGGATCATCTCTTCCAGACCGGAGGCGCGGACGACCTCCTGGTCCTCGGTGTACTTCAGCACCGACCCGAGCGTGCGGTCGGCCGTCTCGACGTCGAGGTGGTCGACGCCGAGGAGGTCCAGCGCGGCGACCCAGTCGATCGCCTCGGCGATGCCCGGCGGCTTCTGGATGTCGCTCTCGCGCATCCGCGAGACGGCGTCGGCGACCTGGACGATGAGCTTCGCGTCGGCGCCCTTCACGCGCCGGCGGATGATGTCCATCTCGCGCTGGGGATCGGGATAGTCGATCCACTGGTACAGGCAGCGGCGCTTGACGGCGTCGTGGAGGTCGCGCGTGCGGTTGGAGGTCATGATCACGATCGGCGGGTGCGTCGCGCGGATCGTGCCGATCTCCGGGATCGTCACCGTCGCCTCGGCGAGCAGCTCGAGCAGGAAGGCCTCGAAGTCGTCGTCGGCGCGGTCGAGCTCGTCGATGAGCAGCACCGCCGGCCGGGGGCCGCGGTGCTCCAGCGCCTGCAGCAGCGGGCGGCGGATGAGGAAGTCGGGGCCGAAGAGCTCCTCCTCGGCGATGTCGGCGCCCTTGGCGTCGGCCATCCGGATGCTCAGCAGCTGGCGCGGATAGTTCCACTCGTACAGCGCCTCGGAGGCGTCGATGCCCTCGTAGCACTGCAGGCGGATGAGCGGCGTGTCCATGACCTCCGCGAGCGCCTTGGCGAGCTCGGTCTTGCCGACGCCGGCCTCACCCTCGAGCAGCAGCGGCTGCGGGAGGCGCAGCGCGAGGAACGCGGAGGTGGCCAAGCCCTCGTCGGCGAGGTAGTCGACGTCGCCGAGCATGATCCCGAGCTTGTCGACGCTCGGCACGAGGCGGCGCATCTCATCCTCGAGCTCCTCACTGCGCTGCAGACGGCTCATACGGAGACCTCCGAGAAGCCCGCGGCGGCCAGGACGGCCTGATAGTCCTCGGGCGTGTCGACATCGAGTGGGACGGGACCGGCGATGCGGACCTCGGCGACCTCGTCGGCGCGGCGGTCGAGCAGGCGCCAGACCCCCTTGTCGCCATGGAGGTCGGCGAGCTCGGCGAAGACGCTGCGATCGAAGGCGAGGGGATGCCCGCGCCCGTCGTCGTAGCGGCAGACGGCAAGCGGCGCATCGCCTCTGCCGTCCAGGAGCGCCTGAACGGTGGCCGGCGTCACGCCGGGTTGATCTCCGAGCATCAAGACGAGCACCTCGCAACGTGGGTCGACCGCTTCGAGCGCGGCCGCGATCGACGATGAGCAGCCCGATCCGTAGGCGGTGTTGACGACGACCTCGGCATCCCTGAGGTCGACGCGCTCGCGCACCTCGTCGGCGGCTCCGCCGATCGGCACCACGAGCTGGTCGAGGTTGCACGCGCGCGCCGTGGCGACGGTGTGCTCCAGCAGCGTGCGGTCGCCGTAGGGCAGCAGCTGCTTGGGCCGTCCGAGGCGCCGCGACCCTCCGGCCCCGAGCACGAGCCCGGTGACGAACGTGTCAGCCCGCGGCGACGGCATCGGAGTGCTCCTGCTGGAACTTCGCCTTGCACCCATCGCAGCAGAAGTACACCGTCTCGCCCTCGTGCTCGACGTGCGGGGTGCTCGCGGTGGCGGTGACGGTCATGCCGCAGACGGGATCGACGGCGAAGGCCGGCGCCTCGGCCTCCTGCGGCACGCTCAACGGCGGCTCGTAACCTCCGCCGCGTCGCGTCTGGACGATGCGGGCAAGGATCGAGAGGGCGATCTCGGCCGGGGTGCGGGCGTCGATCGCCAGGCCGGCCGGACATTCCAGCCGCTCGAGCTGCTCGTCGGAGACACCGTCGGCGCGCAGCTCCTGCATCAGCGCGGCGCCGCGACGCGGGCTGGCGACGAGACCGACGTAGGGCACGCCGGCTTCGAGGCCGCGGCGCAGCGCGTCGAGCTCGCCCTTGCCGTGGGCGGCGACGACGATCGCGAGATCGCCGGCAAGCAGGTCGGGCGGGGTGTCGTAGGCGGCGACGACGTCGAGCCCGAGGTCCGGGCCGCTGCGCTCGAGCGCGGCGGCGATCGGGGTCGAGCCGACGATGTGCACCCGCGGAGCCGGCAGCACCGGCTCGAGGAACACCTCGATGGCCCCGCCCGAGAGGCATGTGTTCTGCACCGTCACAGCACCGTCCTCTTTGACCTCCTCCTCGCCCTCGGGACCGTCGCCGGCCGTGGGGAGGATCCGCAGCAGCAGCGGCTCGCCGCTCTTCATCGACTTCATCGCATACTGCCGCACGCTGTGCTCGGCACAGACGCCGCCCACGAAGCCGTCGATCGTGCCGTCGCTGAGCACGAGCGCGACGTTTCCCGCACGCGCGCTCGTCGGCCGCTGCGCGCGGACGACGGTCGCGGTCGCGAAGGCCGCGCCCTGCGCGGCGAGCTCTTCGGCTCGCCGCGCTAGCGCGTCGCTTCTCACTGGATCGGCTGCGCGTTCCCGTTCAGCGCGGCCCACACGCGGCTGGGGAAGCACGGGAGATCCATGTGCTTGACGCCCTTGGCGTGGTAGAGCGCGTCGACGACGGCGTTGACGATGCACGGCGGCGAGCCGACACACGGCGACTCGCCGACGCCCTTGGCGCCGATCGGGTGGTGTGGGCACGGCGTGACCGTCTCGCCGAGCTCGAACCCGTGCTCCGGGCACTCCAGCGCCGTCGGCAGGAGGTAGTCCATGAACGACGCGTTCATGCAGTTGCCCTGCTCGTCGAACGAGAGGACCTCCATGAGTGCCTGGCCGATGCCCTCGACGAGGCCGCCGTGGATCTGGCCCTCGACGACGAGCGGGTTGATCCGCACGCCGCAGTCGTCGACCGCGATGAAGCGGCGGACGTGGACCTTGCCGGTACCCGGGTCGATGTCGACGACGCAGAGGTACGCGCCGAAGGGGTACGTGAGGTTCGGCGGGTCGTACACCGCGTTGGCGTCGAGGCCGCCCTCGAGGCCCTCGGGCAGCGGGTTGGGGCCGTAGGCGTACTCGGCGATGGACTCGATCGTCGAGCCGCGCTCCGGGTCGCCCTTGACATACCAGCGGCCCTTCTCCCACGCGAGGTCCTCCGCGCGCGTCTCGAGCATGAGCGCCGCGAACTGGCGAGCCTTGTCGCGCACCTTGCGCGCGACGACCGCCGTGGCGCCACCGCAGACCGGCGTGGACCGGCTGCCGTACGTGCCGAGGCCGTAGGGCGTCTTGTCCGTGTCGCCGTGGCGGACCATGATGTCGTTCGGCGAGATGCCGAGCTCCTCGGCGACGATCTGGGCGAACGTCGTCTCGTGGCCCTGGCCCTGCGTCTGCGAGCTGATGCTCAGGACGGCCTTGCCGGACGGGTGGACGCGCAGCTCGGCGCCGTCGTTCATCGCCAGGCCGAGGATGTCCATGTGGCGACGCGGGCCGGCGCCGACGCCCTCGGTGAAGAAGGCGCAGCCGATGCCCATGATCTCGCCGCGGGCCTTCTTCTCCTGCTGCTCGCGGCGCAGGCCCTCGTAGTCGGCCATCTCCATCGCGAGCTTCATGGCCTTGTGGTAGTCGCCCGAGTCGTAGGTCCAGCCGGTCATCGACTCGTAGGGGAACTGCTCGGGCCGGATGAAGCTGCGCATGCGCAGCTCGACCGGATCGACGCCCATCTCGATCGCCAGCGCGTCGACCATCCGCTCGACGAGGTAGACGGCCTCGGTGATGCGGAACGAGCAGCGGTAGGCGACGCCGCCCGGCGCCTTGTTCGTGTAGACGGCCTTGACCTGGACGTGCGCGCCCTGGAGGTCGTAGGACCCCGTGACGATGTGGAAGAAGCCGGCCGGGAACTTCGTCGGCTGGGCGGTCGAGTCGAAGGCGCCGTGGTCGGCGATCGTGTCGACGCGCAGGCCGGTGATCCGGCCGTTCTTCGCGCACATCGAGGCGTGGTTGACGTAGTCGCGCGCGAACCCGGTCGTGGCCAGGTTCTCCGAGCGATCCTCCATCCACTTCACCGGCGCGCCGGCGACGATCGAACCGGCGATCGCGCAGACGTAGCCGGGATAGACCGGCACCTTGTTGCCGAAGCCGCCGCCGATGTCGTTGCAGAGGATGCGGATGTTCTGCTCGGGCAGGCCGGCGACCTGCGCGTACACCGTGCGGTGCGCGTGCGGGGCCTGGTTGCCGTTGTAGATGTTCAGCTGGCCGGTCGCCGGGTTCATGTCGGCGACCATGCCGCACGTCTCCATCGGACACGGGTGACAACGAGCGTGCTGGATGTCGCGCGTGGCGACGACGTCGGCCTCGGCGAAGACGCGGTCGCACTGCGCCTTGTCTCCGGCCTCCCACGTCGGGCTCGCGAGGTTGTCGACCTGGCCGACCTTGTCGTCGCGGATCAGCGGGGCGTCGGGATCGAGCGCCTTGCGGGCGTTGACGATCGCCGGCAGGACCTCGTACTCGACGTCGATGAGCTGCAGCGCGTCCTGCGCGGCGTAGGCGTCGGTCGCGATGACGAACGCGACCTCCTGCAGGTGGAAGCGGACCTTGTCGCCCGCGAGCACGGCCTGCGTGTCGTAGGAGATCGTCGGCATCCACGCGAGGCCCAGGGTCTCGAGGTCCTTGGCGATGACGACCGCTGCGACCTTCGGATGGGCCAGCGCAGCCGACGTGTCGATCGAGAGGATCCGCGCGTGGGCGTACGGGGAGCGCAGCAGCGCGCCGTGCACCATGCCCGGAAGGCGGACGTCGTCGGTGTAGTTGCCGAGGCCGCGGATGAAGCGCGCGTCCTCCTTGCGCTTCATGTGGCCGTGCCCGATGGGCGCGTCCTTGATCTTCCCGAACATGTCGCCCGTGGCGTGGCCTACCCAATCGGGATGTTTGCCGGGCGCAGTCTCAGTGGTTGCCATGCTCAGCTCCTCCCCGCGTGCTCGGCCTCGTACGCGGCCGACCAGCGGATTGCCTTGACGATGTTGTCGTAGCCCGTGCAGCGGCACAGGTTGCCCGAGATGCCGTCGCGGATCTCGTGATCGGTCATCTGCGTCGGATTGGGATGCGTGTCGATGAGCCAGCGCGCCGTGCTCATCATCCCCGGGGTGCAGAACCCACACTGCAGGGCGTGGGTCTCGTGGAATGCCTGCTGGATCGACGACAGCGACCCGTCGGGGTTGTTCATGCCCTCGACGGTGATGATGTTGAAGCCCTGGGCCGACGCGGCGAGCATCGTGCAGGACTTGATCGGATAGGGCGGATCCTGGCTGTCGGGATCGTCCATGAGGACGATGCAGATGCCGCAGTTGGACGTGTCGCAGCCCCAGTGGGTGCCGTGGAGCTCGGCGTACTCACGGATGTAGTGCACGAGCAGCAGGCGAGGCTCGATGTCATGCGAGTACTGCTGACCATTGATGGTCATGGAAACTTGCATTTCCGAACCTCCTCTAGCGCAGGGCCCGGGCCGCTGCGCGGCTGAGGGCGCGGGTGGACAGCACGCCCGCGACGTGCCGCTTGTAGTCGGCGGTCCCGCGGCCGTCGCTGTTGGGCGAGCAGTCCTCGGAGGCCATCTGGCCGGCCTGCGCGAAGACCTGCTCGGAGGGCGCCTGGCCGACGAGCATCTGCTCGGCGCGCTCCATGTGCATCGTCGTCGGCCCGACGGCGCTGCAGGCGAGTCCGGCGTGGGCGATCTTGCCGCCCTCGATGGAGAGCGCGGCCGAGGCGGCGACGATCGCGAAGTCGCCGGCGCGGCGCTCGACCTTCTCGTGGGCGCTGCCGTGGCCCGAGCGGATCTTGAAGCGGACCTCGGTGACCATCTCGGTGGCGCCGACGGCCGTCATGTAGGGGCCGAGGTGGAACTCGTCCATCTCGATGAGGCGCTCGGCGCCGCCGGGTCCGCGGACGACCGCGGTGCCCTTGAGGGCGGTGACGACGCCGGAGAGGTCCTCGGCCGGATCGGCCTGGCACAGCGAGCCGCCGATCGTGCCGCGGTTGCGCACGACCGGATCGGCCAGGACGGCCTCGGCCTCGCGGAAGATGTCGGGGAAGGTCTGCGCGAGCAGATCGGAGCTCAGGAGCGCGGCGTGGCGCGTGAGCGCGCCGATGCGGATCTCGTCGCCCTCCTTGCGGATGAAGCTGAGCTCGGACTCCAGCGGGTTGATGTCGATGACGTGGCCCGGATTCGCCAGGCGCAGCTTCATCATCGGGATCAGGCTGTAGCCGCCGGCGAGGATCCGGGCGTTGCCGCCGAGAGCCTCGAGCTGCGCTACCGCGTCGTCCACGCTCGTCGCCCGTGAGTAATCACAGGGTGCGGGGGTCTGCATTGCCAAGGTGTGACGCTCCTCTCCTCCAAAGGGGTACTGACCGCCAGTATGCACGCTACACTTGCGCGGTCAATCCTCATGAAGCGATCGCTTAATTGACCCTTTCGCAGCTCCGGTCGTTCGTCACGGTCGCTCGCCTCGGGTCCGTCAAGGCGGCGGCAAAGGAGCTGCAGGTCAGCGAGCCCGCGGTCTCCGGAGCGGTCCGCGCGCTGCGGCGGGAGTTCGGCGACGAGCTCTACGTCCGGGCCGGCGGCGCCCTGGAGCTCACGCCCGGAGGCCGGCAGCTGGCGCGCGCGGGAGGGGAGATCCTCGGGATCGCCGAGACGGCCCAGAACATGGTCCACGACCACCGGCAGTCCCTGCGCGTCGTGGCGACGCCGCCGTTCGCCGAGTTCGCCAGCGGGCCGCTGCTGCACGCCTTCTCGCGCGAGCACCCGCACATCGACGTCGCCCTGCGCGTCGCCCGCCGCAGCGAGATCGGGCGGCTGCTGGCCGAGCGCCGCGCCGACATCGCGCTCGGCCCGCCGGTGGCGTCGATGCCCAACGGGCCGCCGATCGAGGCCGAGCCCTTCCTGCGCTACGGGCTCGTCGTCGTCGCCGCGCCGCGCCACCAGCTCGCGGGCTCGCGCGGGGTGTCGCCGAAGGCGCTCGTCGGCACGCCGTGGCTGCTGGGCCCGTTCGAGTCCGACCCCGACTCCGACACCGGCGCCTTCCTCGCGCGCCAGTCGGTCTCCGGCGCGCGGACGCGCGCCTACCCGAACTTCGCTGCGGCGCTCGCGCAGACGTCGGCCGGCCGCGGCGTCACGCTGGCGGTCGCGCACACGATCCGCGACGAGCTCGACCGCGGCGCGCTCGTCGAGCTCGACGTGCGAGGCACCCCCATCACGGGGCTCTGGTACGTCAGCACGCTGCCGCCGGAGCACCGGACGCAGAGCGTCGAGGCGCTCCGGCTCTTCGTCAGCGAGCCGGAGGCGGCGAAGGCGATGCTGGCGCGGGCGGGCGGCGTGCCCGCCGAGCGCTATGTCCACATGGGCCGCTGGAGCTGAACGCGCGCCGGGCGGCGCCGGGCGCTACGCGGCGTGGCCCTCGTCCTCGAGGCGCTTGAGCTCCTGGAAGGTGCTGCTGGCGTTGTGGTCCTCGTCGTCGCAGTAGCGCGGCGGCGGGCCGGTGCGCCCGTTGACGGCGGTCTTCGGGCCCTCGACGGCGGGCCGGTCACAGCCGGGATACAGGCAGGTGATCTGCTCCTGCGCGTCGCTCTTGACTTCGGTCTGGGTCTCGCTCATACGGGATTCTCCTCGTGCGGTGCGTAGCTGGCTGTCTGGCGTATTGGCCGCTCACGGCACGTCGTCATCACGCACGTGTGCCTCTTGCTTCTCTGCGAGCGCCGCGCGCGACTGGATCACACGCGCGCGCGCGCCCGCGAGAATGAGTACGGAGAGCCCGGCCGGCAAATGACCGGGCTCTCCGAGCTTGTCAGCGCTCCCAGGGCCGGCTGCCGCGTGCCGACAGGCGTCCGGGCGCTTCGTTTTCGGGTGCGGCGGGCGCCTCCGCCGGCGGGGCCGGGGCGCTCTCCGGGGCGGCCGGAGCGCTCTGGCTCTCGGCCGCAGCAGCCTGACGCTCCCACGGACGGCTGCCCTTGGCCGTCATGCGCGAAGCCGGGGCCGCAGCCGGTTCCGGCGACGGAGCCGCAGCTGCCGGCGCCGACGACGGTGCGGGCGGCGCGGGCGCGCCGGCCTCGACCGGGCGACCGGTCGCATCACGCGGACGCGCTCCCGGCGTCAGCGCCGCCTCGTACTGCTGCGGCGACTGGGAGCCGACGACCGGCGACCGGCTGGCGCGCTTTCCGCCAGGCATCGGGTACAGCATGCTCGCGGCGGTCGTCGAGTACTGCGGGTCGCGGACGGCCGGGCCCTTGAGGTGACCCGCTCCGATCGGCGCTCCGCGGCCGAGCGACGCCAGGATGCCGACGCCGCGCGTGTAGACGGTGCCGGTGTTGACGACCTTGCCGGTCCTGCCGACGCGCTGGAGGAACTTGGCCCCCTCACCGGGGAACAGCGACTCCACGAGGCCGGCCGAGTCCGGGCCTGCCTTCTTCAGCAGGAGGTTCTCGAGCAGGTCGCGACCGGCGACGAGGTTCGAGTTGATCGCATCGACCACGCCGTTGACCGGCGCGCTCTTCGCCACGATCTCGCCGACCCGGCCGAGGACGACGTCGAGGCCCGCGTTGATCTTGAACAGCTGCAGGATCGTCGCGATGAGGTAGATCGCCAGGGCGGCGATGATCAGCGCGACGAGCAGGATGATGAGTGCTACCTGGATCTCCACGGCGGCCCCCTAGTAGTCCGGGAGGGCGACGTTGAGCGAGCCCCCGTAGTTGGCGACCGAGCCGACGATCTGGCTGATGTAGTTCTGCGTCGTCAGCAGGATCACGACAGCGTCGAGGTCCTTGGACGCCGCGGTCGCCACGCCGGCGATCGCGTCGATCCGGGGCGGGATGCTGGTCGCCGCGCCGAGGACGCCCTTGAGGAGTCCCACGAGCACGGGGATCACCGCGATGAGCACGATGACCATGAGCCACAGGGCGGTATCAGCCATCGATCAGCCCCCCGTTGCCTTGCGGACGACCAGGGCGGCCTTGGCGGCAATCCCCGGCAGCGTCGCCTGGATCGTGTTCAGCGGGCCGTTGATGT
The DNA here is from genome assembly GCA_963797025.1 of uncultured Actinomycetes bacterium. GTDB lineage: Bacteria > Actinomycetota > Thermoleophilia > Solirubrobacterales > Solirubrobacteraceae > CADCVQ01. The sequence goes on along the minus strand of CAWCNU010000004.1, from coordinate 839,733 downwards.
CCGCCACGAGCTTGGCCAGCGGACGCAGGTGCCCGGACTCCACCGACGCGAGCATGCCGCCGAGGTCGCCGAGGCCGTTGGAGATGATCGTCAGCCGGCGCCGCACCTGGGTGAGGGCGACCGCGAGGATGACGACCAGGAGCACCGGCTCCAGGATGCTCAGGATGATCATGAGGTCGGTGCTCACAGCGTCTCACCCGCCGCGATGTAGCCATCGGTGAGGGCGTTCATGTAGCCGTCCTGGATGATCGCCTCCTCGATGATGAGGTTGAGCACCGGCGGGGTGGCGGCGAGCTTCGGGATGTTGCTCGTGTACTTCGCCACGACGGGCGCCGTCTCGAGCAGGCTCGCGACGCTCGCCTGGATGTCCTTGACGAGGCTCAGGAGGAGCATCATCAGGATGATCACGACGACCAGCACGACCGCGCCCATGCCGAGCGTGATCTGCCAGAGCGCGTGGGTGTCGAATGCTGCGAGTGCGCTCATGGCGCACAGCTCCGAATTGCCAAGTTGTGACGCTCCTCTCCTCCGATGGTGGTGCCGACGATGAGTATGCAGCGCGGCCCCGGGGAGTCAATCCACATGAAGCGATCGCTTAAGGGGCTGGGCCCCTCGGGGTAGACTGGCTCTGTGTCCTACGCGTCCGCGCCGGCGGGAGCCGGAGGTGTCAGTTTTCCCCGTGTTTGCTGGCCCTCGGCAGATACGCGCCGACGCGCCGCGTCTCGCGGGCAGGCGCGCGGCTACCTCGAGCGTGCCCATGTTGGCGCGTTGGCGCTCCTGGGGTCCCCAGCCCTCCGGCTCATGCCGCGAGGATCGGACATCGTGTCCGCTACGGTTGCAGGCTGATGGGAGGCGACCTGCTCACACATCTCGATGAGCACGGCAGGGCACGCATGGTCGACGTGGGCGCCAAGCCCGAGACCCTGCGGGTCGCCGTCGCGAGGGCGGTCGTGCGCATGAGCCCGGAGACGGCCGCGGCGGTCGCGGCCGGCGACGCTCCCAAGGGCGACGTCATCTCGACGGCGCGGATCGCGGCCATCCAGGCGGCGAAGCGCACCGATGAGTGGATTCCGCTGTGTCACTCCCTGCCGCTGGACTCGATCGACGTCGTCGTCGACGTCGATGCGGCGGCCGGAACCGTGGTCCTCACGACGACCGCGCGCGTGACCGCCCGCACGGGCGTGGAGATGGAGGCGATGGTCGCGGCCGCCGCCGGCGCGCTGTGCGTCTACGACATGGTCAAGGGGATCGAGCGTGGCGTGGTCGTCGACCGCGTCGAGTTGCTGGAGAAGAGCGGGGGGCGCTCGGGTACATGGAGGCGCGATGACACCGATTGAGCCGCTGCGCGACGGGCACGGCCGGTTGATCCGCGACGTGCGGGTCTCGGTCACCGACCGCTGCAACTTCCGCTGCCAGTACTGCATGCCCGCCGAGGGCCTGCCGTGGCTCGAGCGCGACGAGGTGCTGAGCTTCGAGGAGCTCGAGCGCACCGTGCGGCTGCTCGCGTCGATGGGCGTGCACGACATCCGCCTCACCGGAGGCGAGCCGCTCGTGCGCCGCGAGTTCCCGCGCCTGGCGGCGATGCTCGCCAAGGTTCCCGGCGTCGAGGATCTCAGCGTCACGACCAACGGCTTCCTGCTCGAGCGCGACGCCGCCGCGCTCGTCGAAGCCGGCATCAACCGCTTCAACGTCTCCGTCGACTCGCTGCAGCGCGATCGCTTCTTCGAGATGACGCGCCGCGACTCGCTGCCGAAGGTGCTGCGCGGCCTGGAGGTCCTCGCCGCGTTCCCCGAGGCGCATCCGATCAAGATCAACGCCGTCGGCCTGCGCGGCTTCACCGAGACCGAGATCCTGCCGATGGCGGAGTTCGCGCGGACGCACCCCTACGAGGTGCGCTTCATCGAGTTCATGCCGCTGGACGCCGACCACACGTGGGACCGCAGCAAGGTCCTCAGCGGCGAGGAGATCCGCGCCGCGATCCACGAGGTCCATCCGCTCGAGGCCGAGCCGCGCGAGCCGAGCGCGACGGCGCGCGTCTACCGCTTCGCCGACGGCAGGGGCAGGATCGGGTTCATCAACCCGGTGTCCGAGCCGTTCTGCGGCGATTGCGACCGCATCCGCATCACCGCCGAGGGCAAGCTGCGGACCTGTCTCTTCAGCCTCCACGAGTACGACCTGCGCACGCCGCTGCGGTCCGGCGCCACCGACGAGGAACTGCGGGAGATCATCCGCGCCGCGGTCTGGCGCAAGGAGCTCAAGCACCACGTCAACGAGCCGGGCTTCGTCCAGCCGGTTCGCACGATGTCCCAGATCGGCGGCTAGACCGCCCTTCCTCACCCGCCTTCCGGAGCGCCGCGGCAAGTTGGCGCGTCGCCGAACGGAGATGGCGCTTGCGGGGTCAGACGTCGAAGTACTGTCGCTCACTCATCGAGTGGGAGGTGCAATGTGCTGGGTCAAAAGAGCCTTGCTGCAGGGGCTTCGTTGCTGATCGGGGCCGCGTACGTCGGCGTCGGCGTCCTCGGGTTCTTCATCACGGGCTTCAACAACTTCCTGCAGGACACGGGTGACTCGCTGCTGTTCGGGTTCGCGAGCATCAACCCGATGCACAACCTCGTGCACGTCGCGATCGGCGGGTTTCTCATCCTCATGACGCGGTTCTCGACGCCGTCGACCGAGGGCGCGCTCATGGGCGTCGGACTCTTCTACATCGTCGCGTTCGTCATCGGCACCGTCGCCGCCGACAACCTCACGATCATCTCGATGAACGGCGCGGGCGACGGCGAGAACCTCGTCCACATCGTCACGGGCGTCACGGCGCTGACCGCCGGGCTGCTGTCCTCCGCGCAGTCCGCTCGCACGCTGCCCGCGTAGCTCTGGCGGCCCGCCGGCAGAGCCGTGATGCGGCGGTGCGCGCAGGGCGGCGCGCCGCCGCTGCTCGTTCGAATCAGTGCGCGTGACCGCCGAGCAGCGCCGCGATGACGCCGGCGCTGCCGAGCGCCATCCCGAGGCGCAGGGAGTTGCCGTCGTCGAGCCAGCGCAGGCGCGCCGCGGTGCGCCCCTCCGGGTGCAGCATGCTGACGATGAGCGCGATCGTGACGAGCTCGGTGACCGTCACGATCGCGTCGCTGACGCCGATCGCCTCGGCCTCGCCGACCCAGGGGCCGATCGGCAGCCCGACGGTGCGTGAGACGAGCCACACCGCGACGACCGCGCCGGTCGCGACGATCGCCGCCGTCAGGACGTCGTCGGGGACCGCGTCGGGACGGCGCCACAGCGCGACCCCTAGGCCGATCTGCCACCAGGCGACGATCCCGAAGAGGACGCCGAAGAGCACGTAGTGGTCGACGTGGTCGACGAGCGCCTTGACGTGGATGATCCCGGCGACCGCCAGGAGCGTGCCCGTGAGGAAGCTGACGTCCGGGTTGCGCGCCGCGGCGGGGACGGTCTCGGCGGGCGTCGTCAACGCTTGGTGCTGCGCAGCGTCGCGGCGATCTGCTCGAACGTCGGCTCAACGGTGTCGAGCTTGGCGGCGGGCACGGCTTGGAAGACCATCTGGATGAGCTTGCCACGATTGAAGATGAAGTAGTGCACGTGCGCGCCGGCGCTGCCGTCGGGGGAGGTGTACGTGTAGCGGTAGCGGTAGCCGAGCATCCCGCCCAGCGAGACCGGATCGGGCTCCGACAGCGCCTTCGCGCGCTGGTCTTCGGCGAGCAGCGAGTCGGTGAACTCGCGCATGACCGGCAAGGTCTCCTGCTTGACGTCGGAGATGTCGGTGCCGGTGACGCGCAGCAGCAGCGACGTCGACGGGCCGTCGGAGGCGAGCAGGCGCACCTGGGGGTCATTGGAGGGCAGGCGCTGCCAGGTCCCCGGATAGGTCAGCGAGATGCCCCCTGCGGTGTCGACGAAGCGCACCGGGTCGGGCCGCTTGGGCTCGGCGGAGGACGGGATGACGCTGCGGCCGACGGCGATGCCGACAACGAGCGCAAGGATGGCCGCCACCCCCGCGGCGACCATCCAGTTGCGACTCACAAGCACACGCCCTTCGGTACTGCCGGCCCGGCCGAAGCCGGGCCTCCTGCGTTCAGCGCTCCCAGGGCCGAGACCCCTTGGCCGACAGCCGTCCGGGAGACGTCGGCTCCTCGACCGCGGCGGACCCCGACGGAGCCGACCGGCCCCGAAGCGTGATCCGTCCGGCGGGGCGAGCTGCGGGCGCCGCCGGAGCAGCTGCGGCGGGTGCCGCAGCCGGCGGTGGCGCCGGTGCCGCCGGAGCCGGCGCTACGCCCAGCAGCGAGTTCAGGATCGCTGCGCCGCGCGGGTAGTCCTCGCCGATCGGCACGACGGCGCCGCCCCGACCGACACGCTGCAGGAACTTCGAGCCCTCGCCCGGGAAGGCCGACTCGACGAGACCTGCGGCGTCGTTTCCGGCCTTCTGGACGAACAGGCCCTCGAGCAGGTTGCGGCCCGCGAGCAGCGTGGCGTTCACGGCGTCGAGCACTCCGTTGACCGGAGCGGTCTTCGTCGCGATCTCACCGACGCTCTCGAGGACGTTCTCGAGCCCGGCGCTGATCTTCAACAGCTCGAAGATGGTCGCGATGAGATACACCGCGAGCACCAGCACGATCAGCGTGATGAACAGGATGATGATGGCAACAGGGAGTTCCATATCCATCCCCTATGCGTCGGGGAGGGCAACGCTCAGGGAGCCCCCGTAGTTGGCCAGGCCGGCGACGGTCTGGCTGATGTAGTTCTGCGTCGTCACCAGCGCGATGACCGCATCGAGGTCGGTGGAGGCGGCCGCGGCCACCCCGCCGATCGCGGAGACGGTCGGCGTGATGCTCTTCGCGCTGCTGAGGACGCCCTTGAGCAGCATCGCCAGGACGGGGATCGTCAAGCCGAGGACGATCACCATGAGCCAGAGGATTGCCATGACTCAGCCTCCCGTGACTTTGCGCACGACGAACGCCGCCTTGCCGGCGATGCCGGGGAGGACGGAGTTGATCGTGAACAGTCGCTGGTTGACCATCCCGACGTACTGTCCGAGTGGCCGCAGATGCTGCGATTCGACGGTGGCAAGCGCTCCCGCAAGGGCCGTGAGGCCGTTGGAGATCGCCGCCAGCCCCTGACGCACGCGCGTCAGGGCAATCGCGAGGATGACCACCAAGAGCACCGTTTCGGCGACGCTCAGGATGATCATCGTGTCCTTGCTCATGCGATGACCTCCCCGGGCGCTGCGTAGTGGCCTGCGAGGACGTCCATGTAGCCGTCCTGCACGACCGCTTCTTCGATGATCATGTCGAGCACCCCCGGGGTCGCCGCGAGCTTCGTCAGATTCGACGTCTGCTTGGCCAGCACCGGCGCTGTCGCGAGCAGGCTGTCGACTCCCTGCCTGATGTCCTTGATGATGCTCAGCAGCAGCATCATCAAGACGATCACCACGGCAAGCACAACCGCCCCCATGCCGAGCGAGACCTGCCACAGGGCGTGCGTGTCGAACGCGGCGAGTGATTCGGTCATTTGCCGACCGCCACCTTCCTGAGTGTCCGGGCCATGTGAAGGATCCGGACTGCTGAATCATTGACCTTGTCCACGCCGTGTTCGAGGCTCGTTGTCTGAGCTCGCACGACGTCTACTCCTGCGGCTGCCTTCGCCGCCTGATCGGCGATCCGTGCCGCCATCGTCAGGATGATCGCCACGATGATGACGACGACCACGATGACGAAGAACGACAGGCCGAGACCGATGTACCAGTCGGTATATGTGGCTGCCATCACAACCTCACTTGTTGCAGTACGGGCCGGGGGTCAGAGACGTGCCAGCCGGGAGGATGTTCCCGAGGGCCGGGTTGAGCCCGCCCAGGATCGACGGCAGGTTCAGCGCGGTCGTACAGTCGATCGCGTTGGCGTGGCCGTGAATCGTGCTGCCATGTGTGCCTGCGCCACCGCCGACGAGCCCGAGCACGGAATGGAGATCCGTCCCGATACCCGGCGCGACGTCGAGGACCGAGTTTGCCTGACCGACGATGGTCGCCACCGCACGGTCGATGCTGTTCACCCGGCTCAGGATGCCGCCTGCACTGCTCAGGATGCTCCGAGCACTGTTGTTGATCGTCTTCGTGTCTCGGTTGATCGAATCCGCCGAACGGCCGATCGAGTTCACCGACGTGTTGATGGCGCTGGCGCTGGCGAAGATCCCGTCGACCGTGGTTCCGATCTGAAGGACCGTCCCGTTGATCTCGCCGGCGACCTCGTTGATCTGGCCGACCTTGCCCAAGACCGACTTGAGCTTCGGGTCGATGCCGGTCTTCGCGGTCCTGAGCGTGCGGTCCAGGTGCCCGGACAGCGGCTCGGCCGCTGCCCGGATCTTGACCGTCGCCGCAGCGATGGTCTTTGCCTGGCGAATGAACTTCGCCTCGTCACCGATATCGACGACCTCGGGCTTGATGACCGCGACCGATCGATCGATCGAGCGGGCTGCCAGCAGTGTTCCCGTCAGGAACATCACCGAGAGCAAGGCCCACGCGATCAGGATGACGAGCACCACAGGCGACATGCCGCGTGCTCCGCTGAGAATGTCACGCATGGCTGTGACTCAGCACCGGTTCGGGGGCAGGATCGCCAGCACCGAGTTGCAGATGCTCGTCAGGTGCTTGTTGACCTCGACGAGGCCGCTGTTGATGTCGGTGGTGTCCTTGTTCGTGCCGCCCAGCGACGCGTTGATGTCGTCGGCCTGGCCCGGGATCAGACGGAGACCCTGACTGCTGGGGCTCTCCGCAGCACGCAGTGCCGCGTTGATCTGACGTGCCCGGGTGCTGACGTTCACCAGGACGCCCGAGGTATCCACGAGCGAGCGGTTGATCGTCCGCAGCACACCGGTCGTGCCGGTGAGGCCACCTGACGTGTCGGTCAGCGATCCGGAGATCGTGCTCAACGTGCCCGAGGTGTCCACCAGCGAGCTCGACGTGCTGAGCAGCGAGCTGGAGGTGTTGCCGAGGGCGGCGTCGATGCGCTTGGCCGACTGATCGATCGACGTCAGCGAACCGAGGATGTTGGTCGCCTGCTGCGGGATCGGCTTCAGGGACTTGTCGATCGCCGTGAGGTTCCCGTTGATCTCCTTGACGTAGCTCGGAAGCGGATCCGCCTCGCCGCCGACCTCGGTCAGCGTCGTATCGGTCGTCCCGAGAGCGTCGTCGATCGAGTTCAGGGCGCTCGTGATGCCGGACAGGAACCCGATGACCACCACGACCACGAGGATCAGGATGGTGCCGAAGATCCATGTCCAGCGGGTGTCGGTTGCTATGCGCTGCACGTGGACCTCCTCAGGGCTGGCGTCGTGCTCGTTGCGGGGCTCATGGCTTGCCCTGACAGTTGGCCGCGTTGGCGTTGGCGCCAGGCAGCTTCTGGTCGATGCAGGCAGCGGTGTCGATCGCGGCCTGAGCCTGACCGAGGATGTTGCCCGAGTCCACCTTGATGCTCTTGGCGGTCGAGACCGTCGTGTTCAGACGGCTGACGATGTTCGCCGCGTCCGTGTCGATGAGCCGCGCGATGCCGAGGATGCCCGCACCGGGGGCGACGGTCGTGTTGATCGCGCCGGCGGTGTCGTTGATCCGACCTGCGACGGAGCGGATCTGACCCGCGACGGTGTCGATCGAGCCGGCGGTCGTGTTGATCGTGCCGGCCGTCGAGTTGATGTCGCCGGCGGTGCCGCCGATCGTGGTCGCGCTCGTGTTGATCGTCCCCGCGGTGGAGAGGATCGTGCTGGCGAGACTGTCGATGGAGCGTGCGGACGTGTTGATCGTCCGGGCGCGGGCCTCGACCTTCGTCAGCGTCCCGTTCAGCGGCGTGGCCGTGTCGAGGATCGACTGCGCGATCTTGTTCGTCTGCACGAGCTGGCCGATCGCGTCGGTCGACTCATTGATGCCGATACCGGTGTCGCGAATGTTCTTGGCCTTCTTGTCGATCGACCGAGCGGTGTTGACCGTCTCGGCGAGCAGCCCTGCCGCGATGACGACCGACGCTGCGACCAGAACCAAGATGATGATGTTGACGCCCTGCACGCCGCCTGAGGCGCCGGTTGCACGTCCGCCGCCGCCGCCGCCGCCTGACCTCGCGGCCTGCGCCTGCTGGGGGCTTTTCGGCTTCCTTTTTAGCGCCGGCACGGAACACTCCGCCGGTATGGCGCCGATGCGCCTGGCCCTCTAAGCACTGTGGCTCCCCTCTGTTTTCGCTCCCGGACGCCCGCAACGCCTCGCGGCATGGGCGGCCGGCAGCTCGCTCCCTAATAGTCCCGACCCAGGTCCCGGTACGTCTCCCTCTGCCCCGACCCAGCCGGTGTCTGCGCGCGACACTAGTACACACACGGCTGGAATGTCCAGTGGTCGAGCCGCCCCCTGCGCCCTGGGGACCCCAGGGCGGTCACAAAAGTGGCGCTGTGCAGGAGGCTTTAGCTCTGTGTTAAGCATTGTGGGCGACCGCCGGACGCGTCGGCGGGACCCCGTCATTAGCGGGGCTTTAGCGTCGGACGCGCCCGGTTCTGGCGGGCGCTCGCGCGCAGGAGTACGGTGGCCCGATGGCCGTCGATGCCGATCTCGCACGCGTCGTCCTGCCGAAGAACTTCCTGCGGCCGTGCCTGCTGCTGTTGCTCCACGAGAGCCCCGCGCACGGGTACGAGCTGCGCGAGCGGCTGCGGCCGCTGGGCTTCAGCCGCGACGACCCGGGCCGGCTCTACCGCGCGCTGCGATCGCTCGAGGCCGCGCAGCTCGTGCGCTCGGCCTGGCAGGCGTCCTCGGGGGGACCCGATCGCCGGACGTACGAGCTCACGCGCGCGGGCGAGGAGCGGCTGCGCGAGGCGGCCTCCGAGCTGCAGGCGATGCACGAGATCCTCGACACGTTCCTCGGGCGCTGCAGCGAGAGCCCGTCGCTGAACGCCGCGCGCCGCTGAGCGCCACCGGGCCCCCGTGAACCGCATCCGCTGGCTGCTGCTCGCGACGCTCGTGCCGCTGCTCGTCGTCCTCGCCGTGCTCGTCGCCGCGGCGCTCGGCGCAGGCGGCGGCTGAGCGCGGTGGCGCATGTAAGGTGACCGTCCCTCGACTGGCCGGTCAGCCAAAGGAGCCGCGTGGACCTCAACGACACCCCCGAGCAGGCCCGCTATCGGGCACAGGTGCGCGCGTGGCTCGACGAGCACGCCGGCGAGGCGCCGGCTGCCGATCCGGGTGGCGACGAGGCCGCGTACATCGCCGCGCGCCGCTCGTGGCAGGGCAAGCTCGCCGCGGCGGGGCTCGCGGCGGTCGCCTGGCCATCGGAGCTCGGCGGCCAGGGGCTCGGCGCCGTCGAGCAGGTCATCGTCAACCAGGAGATCGCGCGCGCGGGCGTGCCCGGGATCCTCGACGTCGTCGGGGTCGGGATGCTCGGGCCGACGATCATCGCCCACGGCACCGACGAGCAGAAGAGCCGCTACCTCGGGCCGATGGTCCACGGCGACGAGGTCTGGTGCCAGCTCTTCTCCGAGCCGGCCGCCGGCTCGGACCTCGCGGCGGTGCAGGCGCGGGCGGTCCGCCAGGACGACGGAGGCTGGCGGCTCTCGGGCCAGAAGGTCTGGACGACGAACGCGCACTTCGCCGCCTACGGGCTGCTGCTGGCGCGAACCGATCCCGACGTCCCGAAGCACAAGGGGCTGACGATGTTCATCGTGCCGATGGACGCGCCGGGCGTGACGATCCGCGGGCTGCGCCAGATCTCGGGCGAAGCCGAGTTCAACGAGGTCTTCTTCGACGACGTGCGCCTCGAGCCCGACGCCGTCTGCGGGCCGCTCGGCGGCGGCTGGGGCACGGCGATGACGACGCTGATGTTCGAGCGGCTGACGATCGGCCTGGGCTCGGAGGGGCTCGGCTACAAGCCCGAGCGCTACGCGCGCGCGATCGCGAGCGACGAGCACGCCCGCCGCGACCCGGAGGCGCGCCGGCGCCTGGGCGAGCTCTCCGTCGAGCTGCTGGCGGTGAAGTTCACCGGCTACCGGATGCTCAGCGCGCTGCAACAGGGGCAGATCCCGGGACCCGAGGCGGGGCTCGCGAAGGTCACGACCGTCCGGTCGGCGATCGAGGCCGGCGACCTCATCGCCGACGTGCTCGGGCCCGAGGCGCTCGACGAGGGCGGCGAGTGGGCGTACATGATCTCGTTCCTGCCTGGCCTGAAGTCGGCGGGCGGGACCGAGGAGATCCTGCGCAACACGATCGGCGAGCGGGTCCTGGGGCTGCCGCCCGAGCCGCGGCTGGACAAGGGGATCGCGTTCTCGGAGCTGCGGGCCAAGGAGCGGGCGAGCGCATGAACCTCGAGCTGACGGACGAGCAGACGTTCCTGCGCGAGGCCGCGCGCGATGCGCTGTCGCGCTTGGAGACCGTGGCCGCCGCGCGCGACGCGCTCGAGGACCCGTCGGCGCTGCCGGACCTCTGGCCGACGGCGCGCGCGGCCGGCTGGGCCGGGCTGCTCGTCTCCGAGGAGCGCGGCGGCGCCGGGCTCGGCGCGTTCGAGGCGATGCTCGTCATGACCGAGGCCGGTCGCGTGCTCGCAGGCATCGAGCTTCTCGGCCACCTGCCGGCGTCCGAGCTGCTCGACCGCGCCGGCGACGAGCGCACGGGGGCGATCGCCGACGGCGAGCTGCGGGCGTGCTTCGTCCCCGCCAGGCCGCCCGGCGATCTCGGCGGGGGCTGGACGATCGAGCCGCGGGCGGGCTCGGTTCGCGCGCCGGCCCCGGTGCTCGCCGCGGACGGGACGCTGCGCGGGACCGTCGCCTGGGTGCCCGACGCGCCCGGCGCCGACGTCCTCGTCGTGGCGGCGACGCACGAAGACGGCGGCGGCGCCGTGGCGGTCGCCGTCGAGGCGGGCGCGGCCGGTGTGAGCGTCGAGGCGGCGACGCGCTACGACGCGACGCGCTCGCTCGGGCACGTCGTGCTCGACGGCGCGCAGGGCGCCGTGCTCGACGGCGCCGGCGACGATGCCCTCGCGCGCGCGTGGTTTCTGGCGCAGGCGCTGCTCGCGGCCGAGGCGCTCGGCTCGGTCGAGACGGCGCTGGCGGTGTCCGTCGCATACGCGAAGGAGCGCTTCACGTTCGGCCGGGCGATCGGCTCCTACCAGGCCGTCAAGCACAGCCTCGTCGAGGTGCTGCGGCTGCGCGAGAACACGTATGCGCTGCTGCTGTACGCCGGCTGGGCCTCCGAGGACGGCCCCGGCGAGTTCGCCCTCGCCGCCAGCGCCGCGCGCGCGGCCGGCGGCCACGCGCTCGACGTCGCGAGCCGCACGATGATCTCCGTCCACGGCGGCATCGGCGCGACATGGGAGCACGACGCGCCGCTGTTCTTCCGCCGCGCGCAGCTCTCGCGGCGCCTGCTGGGCGGGCTCGGCGAGGCGGCGGATCGCGTCGCCGGAGAGCTGCTGAGCGCCGCGTAGCCGCGTCTACACTTCGTCGCGCGGGGCCATAGCTCAGCTGGGAGAGCGCCTGCTTTGCAAGCAGGAGGTCACCGGTTCGATCCCGGTTGGCTCCATCGTCGCCGATTTGCAGGGATCTCGCGATCGTCGGCGGTCGTAGCGGTCGCGAGAAGGGTACGAGACGGGTACGTCCTCGCCAAGAGTCGCAGTTCGCTCGCCCGGTAGAGGACTCAGCATCGCCTGGCACCACGCACCGTCCCGCTGGAGGACCGGCTGTCGGCATTCGCGGGCTCGCTCGACGACCGGCTTGCGAGCGCCGACCTCGAGCTCCGAGACCGTCCCGCCAAGGCGCAGCGAAGGCGAAGCTCGGCGCGCGTATGCTCAGAAAAGTCGATAGCTCACGAGGAGGCCCGTATGCGCGTCATGGTGGTCCATCACACCCCCAGCCTGACTCAGGAGCGCTACGAGGCGGTTGTCCGAGGCCTCACCGGCGGCAAGGCGCGATTGGAGTCCCCGGCCGACGTGCCCACCCCGGGGCTGCTGGTGCACGCAGCGGCTCAAACGGAGAACGGCTTCACGATCTTTGACGTGTTCGAGTCGGAGGAAGCGTTTGACAAGTTCCGCGAGATTGCAAGTCCGATCGCCACGGAGGCCGGCGTTCAAGAGCCCCCGAAGAGCTATCCGCTCCACACGTACATCTCGGTCTGAGCGCTTCGGGGGCAGTCGGACCACCCAGCTGTCCCGGCTGACGTTCGGCTTCTGAACAGAACTCGCCACATCGGCCGGGGCGGGTGCGCGCGCGTCGTCCCGGCGCGCGCTGACCGACCGCGTCCTCGGATCAGCCGCTCCACTCGCCCGTCGTGGGGTCCTGGTTGCCGACGGTGAACGTGATGTGCATGCCGTCGCGCATGTGGCCGCCGTTGCGGACCGTGCAGATCGCCATGTAGGCGCCCGGCTTGAGGTCGGCCGCGATGTTCTGCGTCTGGTTCGGGTTCAGCGTCCTGCTCACGACCTTCGTCGGCCCGACCACGATCGTGAAGTTGTGCGGGAAGCGGCCCGCGTTCCACAGCCGCAGCGTCGTCTGACCGGAGCTCGCGATCCGCGTCGAGCCGCCGAAGTCGAACTCCGTGAGCTTGTAGCTCACCGCAGCGCCGCCGGATCCTCCGCCGGTCTGCGCGGAGCTGCCGGCGATGGCGACCGCGAGTGACCCGCCGACCGCGCACGCCGCGATCGCCAGGAGCCGTGCCGTACGTCGAGGCATCGTTCCCTCCCTGCCAGGGGTTAGAAGGCGCCCACGGTATCCGTCCGCTTCACGCATCGGCAAGGACGAACCGCTCGCCGCGCCGCCGGGGTGTGCGGTTCGCTGATCACCCGGTGCGGGGCGGCGACCCTGAACCTGCGCCGCCGCTACGCTGGCGCCCGTGACGCAACGGGTGGCGGTCGCGCTCCCGCGACGGGCGCTCGCGGGAAGCGGGGCGGGCAAGGCGCTCGAGGCGCTGACGCTCGCGGGGCTCGTCGTGCTCGTGCCGCGCGCGCTCGGCGCGAACGACTACGGCGCGTTCGCCGTCGCGCTGGCGGTCTCCACGGGCCTTGCGACCGCGACCGGCATCGGCGGGCCGGCGCTCTTCGCGCGCGTGCTCGCGGCGCTGGGGCCGCAGCCGCGGCGCGACGTCGCGCTGGCGCTCGTGCGGCGCGTCGCCGTCACGCGCGCGATGCTGCTCGGCGGGCTCGCCGCGGCCGCCGCCGCGGCGGCGCTGCTCGCACCGGGCTCGGTGACCGCGCTGCAGGCGGCGCTCGTCGCGGCCGCTGCGCTGCTCGGCTGCGCCGCGACGCTCGTCTCCCAGCTGGCGCTCGGGCTCGAGCGGACGGTCGCGTGGAGCCTGCGCTACCCGCTGGAGAACGCGACGATCGTGCTCGGCGCGGTCGTGCTGCATCCGGTCGCGGGCCTCGACGGCGCGCTCGCGGCGATCGCGCTCGGCGCGGCGGCGGCGCTTGCACTGTCGGCCGCGTCGGCCTGGCCGGCGCTGCGGGGAGCGCGGCCGGGCGCGACGCTGCCGGCGGGCGCGCTGGAGTTCGCGCGGGTGCAGGCGGCGGGCGGCGCGCTGACGCAGGTCGTCCATCGCGGCGCGGCGCCGGCCTGCGCGCTGCTCGGACTCACGGGCGAGGCGACCGGACACGCGGCGATCGCCACGGGTGCGGCGCTCGCGATGACCTACGCGGTCCTGCAGACGATCCTCGTCGCGCTGCCGCCGGCGACGCGCGCCGTCGCGACCGACCGCATCGCGGCCGAGGCGTCGCTGCGGCGCGTCGCGATCGGCTGCGCCGCGGTCGTCGTCCCGGGCTGCCTCGTCGTCGCGGTCGTCGCCGAGCCCGTGCTCGCCGCGGCGCTCGGCGACGAGTTCCGCGCTGCGGCCGAGCCGCTGCGGATCGCTCTCGGCGCCGCCGCGCTGGCGCCGCTGTGGGCGCTCGCGGTCCAGATCGCGGCGCTGCGCGGGCAGCCGGGCGCGTCGCTGGCCGGCGCGGCCGCGGGCGCGGCGGCGTTCGCGATCGTCGCCGCTGCGGCGATCCCGTCGGACGAGGCGAGCGGCGCGGCCGCGGCGATGCTCGCCGGCGTCGGCGTCACGACGGCGGTGACGGCGGCGGTCCTGCGGGCGCGGCGTGACGAGGTCGGGTTGTGAGCGCGCCCGCGCTCTCGGTGGTCGTGCCGACCCGCGACCGGCCGGAGGCGCTCGCGCGCTGCCTCGCGGCGCTCGCACGCCAGACGGCGCCCACGGTCGAGGTCCTCGTGGTCGACGACGCCTCGCGTGACGAGGCGGCGGTGCAGGCCGCCGTCGCGCGGGCGTGCCCCCACGCGCGCGTCATCCGCGCCGCCGGGCGCGGCCCGGCGGCGGCGCGCAACGCCGGCGTCGCGGCGGCGAGCGGCGCGGTCGTCTGCTTCACCGACGACGACTGCCTGCCCGAGCCGGCCTGGGCGGCGCGGCTGCAGGCCGCGTGCGCCGATCGCGGCGCGGCGGCCGGCACGACCGTCGCCGACCCGGCCGCCGGGCGCTGCGCGGCAGCCGCGCAACTGCTGACGCACGTCCTGCAGGTCGGATCGCTGGGCCAGGACGGCGCGGCGCTCGGGTTCGCGCCGACGTGCAACCTCGCCTGCCCCGCCGATCTCGCCCGCGAGCTCGCGTTCGACGAGTCCTTCCCGCTCGCCGCCGGCGAGGACCGCGACTGGTGCGACCGCCTCGCGCGCGCCGGCGCCGTCCTGACCTACGTGCCGGATGCCGTCGTCGTCCACCGCCCGCGGCTCGGGCTCGGCGGCCTGCTGCGCCAGGGACGCCGCTACGGCCAGGGGGCGGTGCGCTTCCGCCGGGGCGGCGGGGGGCTGGCGGGCGGCGACTACTACCGGCGCCTCGCGCGCGAGTGCGCCCGCGCGGGCGCGCGCGTGTCCGCCCTCGTCGTCCTCGCCGAGTGCGCGGTCGCCGCCGGCGCGGCCGGCGAGCTGGCGCGCCGGGGATCGCGCTCAGGCGGCTGACAGCAGCGCGGCGGCGGCCTGCGCCTCGTCCGCGACGCCGCAGACCGCGGCCACGGTGCCCGCGACGTCGGCGAGCCGGGGCGGCCGGGCCGGCGCACGCGCGGCGGAGGCCCCCGGTGCGACGACCGCCCACGCGTCGCCGGGCGTGTGGTTGCCCGAGCGCCCGCTGCCCGTGCCGCGCCGCAGGACGTCGCCGAAGGCCTCGGAGTGCACGCCGGCGAGCATCGTGGCCGGCCGCGCGCTCCACTGCACGACGAGGTCGGGCAGCTGCCCGCTGCGGGCGCCGGGGTGATGGTCGGCCACGACGTCGGCGCGCGCGACCGCCGGCGCGCCGTCGGGATCGCAGAACGTCCGCAGGCCCGTGGCGATGCGCGCGAGCAGCTCGCCCGCCGCGGCCGGATCGACGATCCCGTCGCGCTCGCGGCCGCGGAGGTTCAGGCGGACGTAGCCCTGGTTGTCGGCCGGATGCGCAAACGCGGCGGTCTGCGACCAGTCCACGCCGCGCAGCTCCAGGCGTGCCGTGAGCTCCAGCGCGACGCGATCGGGCAGCGCCCGGGCGATCGCGCCGCGCGCCCGGGGCGGGATCGCCGCGCGCAGGCCCCAGATCGCGCCCGCCCCGTCGCCGGCGGGCAGCGGACCGCCGGACAGCACCGCCGCCAGCATCTGCGGCAGCAGGTCGGCGCGCGAGGTGTTGACGTCCATCCCGACGGCCGAGGTCACGATGACGTCGGTGTTCGGCGCCAGCGCGCCGAGCACGCGGGCGAAGGCGGCGTCGACGGCCTCGTAGACGTCGCCGAGCGCACTCGACAGCAGCGCGCGCTCGCGCGCGCCCGGCGCCTCGGCGAGCTGGGAGAGATCCCAGAACTGGTGGCCGGCGAGATGGGCGGCGCTGAAGGTCAGCCAGGCGAGGTCGTAGGCGTCCCTTCCGAGCAGGTCGACGGCGGCCGTCGCGACGCGATCGGGCGCCGCGACGAGCTTCTCGCGCAGCGCGAGCAGCTCGCGCGCCGTCGGCCGGCCGAAGATCTCCGTCGCGTGCGGCCCGCGCCGGTGGCGGCGCGCGAGCCGCGCGCCGGCCTCGCGCGGCAGCGACCAGCGCGGCAGCACGACGCGGTCGGTGAACTGCCAGCCGCAGACGTACGTCCCCTCCCAATGCTCGGGCGGGCGGCTCTCGTAGGGGTCGATCGCGAGCGTCCGCAGCCGCGCGCCCGCAAGCTGCTCCCACACCGCCGCCGGCGCCGGGAACGCGGTCATGTACCGCGCGCGCTGAGAGGCCGCGTCCCACTGGAACGGGTAGAAGAGGCCGTGGTCGCCGAGCTCGACCCCGCTGTAGAGCGTGTGGAACGCGCCCGCCGCGAAGTGGTCGGCGGGCGTCTGCAGCTCGATCCGCCGCCCCCGGTCGATGAGTCCCGCCAGTGTGGGCAGCCGCCCCTCCGCGAGCATGCGATCGAGCACCGCGACGCTCGCGGCGTCGAACTGCAGGACGCAGATCACGAGGCTTCGGCGTCCGCGAGCATGACGCCCTCGACGGGCACCGTCTCGCCGCCGATCGCATCCGAGCGCGCGGCGGCGTCGAGGACGCACATGACGGCGGCCCCCTCGCCGGCGGTTGCCAGCGGGCCGGGGTCGCCGCCGCGCAGCGCGCGCGCGAAGGCCTCGAGCTGCGCCGTCAGCGACCGCACGAGCGGGTGCGCGCCGGGCAGGACTCGCGCCGCGACGCCCCGTGCGCGCCCGCCGCGCTCGGCCCGCGCGACGCGCCGGCCGGACCGGTCGAGGATCTCGACGACCTCGTGATACGGGCGGTCGGTCGCGCACTCGATGCTCACCCGCGCGCGCGAGGTCGCAAGCTCGATCCCCGCGCGCTCGCGCGCCGCGTGCGCGCGCACGGCGCTGGGCAGCCCCGCGGTGAGATGCAGGGCGAGGTCGATGAAGTGCGGCGCGAGGTCGAGCAGCGCGTCGTCGCCGCCGCCCACCGGCCGCCACGACCTGCGGCGGTAATGCAGGACCATGCGCAGCTCGAGGTCGCCGGCCGGCGGGACGCGCCCCGCGAGCTCGAGGCCCTGGTCGAAGCGCCGGTTGAAGCCGATCCACGGCGCCGGCGCCAGGGCGGCGAGGCGCCGCGCGCCGGCGGCGTCCGGAGCCGGCGGCTTCTCGACGAGCGATACGAGCCCCGCCTGCGCGACCGCCGCCGCGACCTCCTCGTGGTGCTCGGGCGCCGTGCAGACGACGATCCCGTCCAACGGCGCCGAGGCCAGCAGCTCGCCGAGGCGCGCGTGACCCGAGGCTTGGAGCTTGGCGGCGAGCAGGCCGCGACGGTCGCGGTCGGGGTCGCTGACGGCGGCGATCTCGACACCGTCGGCCGCGTGCGCGGCGGGGACGTAGCCGAGCTCGGCGAGACGCCCGCAGCCGACGAGGCCGAGCCGGACGGGCGCGTCGCTCACGGTCGCCGCCCGCGCGCCCACAGCAGCACGCCGGCCGGCACCGACGCGACCGCGGTCAGGTGGTGCAGGAGGTGCAGCGGCACGCCGGCGAGCGCGAGGCGCAGCCCACCGCGCCGGTGCAGCAGGAGGTAGAAGCGCGCGTTGGGCGCGGCCATCGCGGCGAGCGCGAGCGCGGCCAGGCGCGGGCGGCGCGTCAGGGCGGCGGCGGTCGCGGCCACGGCGGCGAGCGCGGCGAAGCGGTGGCGCCGGGAGAGGTTCAGCGATCCGGCCGCAGCCCCGCGGTCGAGCTGCAGCGCGACCCACGGCGCGCCGCGCGAGAGCAGGTCGGTGCGCAGCATCGAGCGCAGCGTCCAGCGCTTGAGGTGCGTCCCGCGCGCAGCGGGCTCGATCGCGATGCGCCGCCCGGCGTCGCAGAGGCGCACGCCGAGGTCGATGTCCTCGATCGACGGGCGCGGGAAGCGCTCGGGATCGAAGCCGCCGACGGCGTCGAAGGCCTCGCGCCGCACGGCGCCCAGGCCGGCCCAGAACGTGCTCGCCGCGCCCGGCGAGCTGACGTGGACGTGGTGGTGCAGGAGGTTGCGAAAGCGCGAGACGGTGGCCGGCGCGGCGGGGTGCTCGTCGTAGGCGCCGAAAACGGCGTCGAGGCCGGGATCGCGGTCCAGCGCCTCGCGCAGCCTGCGCAGCGCATCCGGGTGGACCTCGACGTCGGCGTCGACGAACACGAGGATCGCGCCGTCGCCGCGGGCGGCGCCGGCGTTGCGCGCCGCTGCCGGCCCGGACCCCGGCGGTGTCGTCACGACCTCGACGCGATGTCGTTCGTCCGAGCGCTCGAGGGCCACGAGGCAGCGCCCGAGGGTTGACGGGCGATCGGTGGCTGGGATGACGACGTCAAGCACGTTAGGAGAGCCTAAGTTAGAGTGCCCTAACTATGGGGCGAGATCGCGGGGGACCGATCGCTGTACTGGGCGCCGGGCCGGCCGGGTTGACCGCAGGCTATGTGCTCGCGCGGCGGGCAGAGCCCGTCGTCGTCTGCGAGGCCGGATCGCAGGTCGGCGGGCTGGCTCGCACGGTCGTGCGCGACGGCTACCGCTTCGATCTCGGCGGCCATCGCTTCTTCACGAAGTCCGACGAGGTGCGCGACCTCTGGCACGAGGTGCTCGGCGAGGAGCTGCTCGTGCGCGCGCGCCTGTCGCGGATCTTCTGGCGCGGGCGCTTCATCGACTACCCGCTGCGCCTTCAGGACGTCGTGCGCAAGGTCGGGCCGGTCGAGCTGGGACGCTGCGCGACGTCCTACGCGGCCGCACGGGCGCGCAGCCGCAGCGAGGCCGAGACGTTCGAGGACTGGGTCTGCGACCGCTTCGGGCGCCGGCTCTTCGAGCTCTTCTTCAAGTCCTACACCGAGAAGGTCTGGGGCGTGCCGACCTCCGAGATCCGGGCGGAGTGGGCGGCGCAGCGGATCCGCAGCCTCTCCTTCTCGCGCGTCGTGCGCGCGGCGCTGCGCCACGACGGCGGCGAGATCCACAGCCTCATCGAGGAGTTCCACTACCCGCGCCTCGGGCCGGGTCAGATGTGGGAGGCGATGGCGGCGGACATCGTCGCGGCCGGCGGCGAGCTGCGCCTGAACGCGGCGGTGCAGAGCATCGAGCTCGGCGCGGGCGGGGTCGCCGCCGTCTGCGCCGGAGGCGAGCGCATCGCGTGCGCACACGCGATCTCGTCGCTGCCGCTGCGCGACGTCGTCGCGCTCTCCGACCCGCCGCCGCCCGCGGCCGTCGTCGAGGCCGCCCGCGGCCTGCGCTACCGCGACTTCGTGACCGTCGCGCTCGTCGTCCGCGGGGAGGACCTCTTCCCCGACAACTGGATCTACGTCCACGACCCCGGCGTCACGGTGGGCCGGATCCAGAACTTCCGCGCGTGGAGCGCGGCGATGGTTCCCGACCCGGCCTGCACGTGCGTCGGCATGGAGTACTTCTGCTTCGAGGGCGACGAGCTCTGGGACGCGAGCGATGACGACCTGGTCGCCCGCGCCACGAGCGAGCTCGAGCAGATCGGCCTCGCCCCGAGCGAGCGCGTGGAGGCCGGGCACGTCGTGCGCGTCCCGAAGGCCTATCCGATCTACGACGCGCAGTACGAGGCGCGCGTGCGGACGATCCGCGACTGGCTCGCGCAGATCCCCAACCTCCGGCAGGTCGGCCGCAACGGCCTGCACCGCTACAACAACTCCGACCACTCGATGCTCACCGCCCTGCGGGCCGTGGAGAACGTCTGCGACGGCGCCGGGCACGACCTGTGGGCGGTCAACGCCGACGGGATCTACCACGAGGAGGCGGAGGTGCGGCGCGCGCGCCAGCCCTATCTCCGCGCGCCGGTGACGCCCGCGATCGTCGCCGGGCAGCCCAGCGAGTAGAGGCGCCACTCGCCGCGGCGGCCGACCTGCGTCGCGACGGCGGCGACGTCCTCGCGCAGGCGCGGGGATGCCTGCAGCCCGATGACGAAGGCGCCCGAGTCGCGGGGAGGGCGCCCGAAGCTCACGACGTCGGCGAGCGCGACGTCGAGCTTCCAGGCCAGCGCGGTGCGGACGAGCACGTCGCTCGTCGCCAACCTCCCGCAGGCCAGCAGCCGCTGCGCGCCGATCTCGCCGGCGAGCGCGCGCAGGCGCTCGTGCGAGTCCGCGATGCGGGCGGTCGAGCGCATCGCGTGCGGCAGCTCGGGCGCGCGGACCGCGAGCTCGAACGCGGTCAGCAGCGCGAGCACGGCGGCGAGCGCCGCGACCGTGGGCGCCGGCCGCGCGGCGAGCAGGCGCGCGAGCCCGACCCCGCCGAGCACGCCCGCGACCGCCGCCGGCGGCGCACTGAAGCGCGGCAGCCCGGGAAAGCCGGCGGCGGCCATGACGACGACGATCGCGATCCAGGCGAGCATCCCGAGCCCGAGCGCGAGCAGGCGGCGGTCGCGGCCGCGCAGGGCGAGGATCGCCAGCGGCCAGGCGGCCGCGAGCGGCAGCCCCGCGGCCCGGACGAGCGCCTCCCACGGGCCGCCGCCGTCGCGCTGCGCGCGCCCCGCGGACCCGAGCGCGTCGCCCGACGAGAGCAGGTCGGGCAGCAGCCACAGCGCCGGCAGCCCGATGGCGAGGGCGACGAGCAGCGGCCGCGCCGAGCGCTCGCGCCGCCAGAGCCAGAGGCCGAAGAGCCCGAGCAGCGGCCAGGCCTCCGGGCGCACGAGGCCGGCCAGCGCAGCGAGCACGAGCGCGAGCCGCGGGCGGCCGCGCAGCTGCGCGCCGATCGCCCCGAGCACGAGCGCGACGAGCAGCGGCTCGGACATCCCGCCGGCCGCCTGGCGCGCCCACATCGTCACGGGGTCGGCCAGGAGCAGCAGCGAGACGGCGGCGAAGAGCGCGCCCGCGGCGCGCGCGCCGCGCGGCGCTCCGGCGGCGAGGATCCACGCGAGCTCGGCGGCGAGCACGAGGCCCAGCAGCCACGCCGCCCGGACGAGGACGAGCCAGAGGCCGGGCGCCGCGTCGCCGGCGAGCGACAGCGGGACCGCGATCGCGACGGTCAGCGGCTTCCACGACGGGCCCGAGGAGATGTCCAGCCCGCCACCGGCGACCTCGCGCCCCCAGACGAGCCAGGCCCAGGCGTCGTAGACCGGCTCGTGCCCGAGCGCAAGCGACGCCGCGGCCAGCGCGACACATGCCACAGATGCTGCAAACAGTCCTCGCACCGTCATGACGAACGCGTTAGGCTGCCCTAAGGCCCGGCCGAACGCCAGGCTCCGCCGCGATCACGACTCGAGGAGCAGCGCATGAAGACCCGCCGATCCGCAGCACTGCGCGCCGCGCTCGTGGCGCTCGCCGTCCTCGCAACGGGCGTGCTGGCAGCGTGCGGATCCGGGGGCGACTCCGACGAGCTGACGATGTACTCGGGGCGCATCGCGCCGATCCTGAGCCCCGCGGTCAAGCAGTACGAGGCCTCGTCGGGCGAGAAGATCAAGGTCCGCTACGGCGACAGCCCGTCGCTCGCCGCGCAGCTCTCCGAGGAGGGCGAGAACTCCCCCGCCGACATCTTCTTCGCCCAGGACGCCGGGTCGCTGGACGCCGTCGAGAAGCAGGGCCTGCTCGCGCCGCTGCCGGCCGACATCCTCGCCCTCGTTCCGGAGCGCTTTCAGTCGGTCGCAGGCAAGTGGGTGGGGGTGACGGGCCGCGCGCGGATCATCGCCTACGGACCGAAGGTCGAGCAGTCCGAGCTGCCCGACTCGCCGCTGAAGCTCACGGACTCCAAGTGGCGGGGGCGCGTCGGCTGGGCGCCGACGAATGCGTCGCTGCAGGGCTACATCACGGCGCTGCGGCTCGTCGAGGGCGAGGACGTGGCGAAGAAGTGGCTCGAGGGCATGGTCGCCAACGACGTCCAGTCCTACGACAGCAACATCCCCGTCCGCGACGCGATCGCCAAGGGCGAGATCGACGTCGGCCTCATCAACCACTACTACGTCGCCGAGGCCCAGGCCGAGGATCCGAACTACCCGGTGAAGGTGCACTTCCCGCCGAAGGACCTCGGCTCGCTCATCAACGTCGCCGGTGTCGGCGTGCTCGCGTCCAGCAAGCACAAGGCCGAGGCGATCGCGTTCGTCCGCGCGATGCTCGGCACGCCGGCGCAGCGCTACTTCGCCGACAGCTCGAAGGAGTACCCGCTCATCAAGGGCGTCGAGCCCTCGAAGGAGCTCACGCCCTTGAAGGACATCCCGTCGCCGAACATCGACCTCGCGAAGCTCGGAGACCTCCAGGGCACGCTGAAGCTCATGCGGGACACCGGCGCCCTGTGATGCGGCGGACGTGATGGACGTCGCGGCGGCAGCGCGGGCCGGAGGCCTTGCGCGGCGGCTGTCGCCGGCACGCCGGCTGCTCGGCGTGCGCCGCCCGCCGCTCGGACTGCTCGCCGTCGGCCTCGTCGTCGGGCTGGCGTCGGCGCTGCCCGCCCTGTACCTCACGATCACGGTCCTCGACGACGCGAGCGCGGCGCTGGACGCGGTGCTCACCGGACGGACCGTCAGCCTCATCACGCGCAGCCTCGGCCTCGCCGCCGCCGTGACGGGCGCGGCGATCGCGATCGCGGTGCCGCTCGCGTGGCTCACCGTGCGCTCGGATCTGCCGGGGCGGCGGGCCTGGGCGACGCTCGCGACGCTGCCGCTCGTCATCCCGAGCTACATCGGCGCCTATGTCTTCGTCTCCGCGCTCGGCCCGCGCGGGCTGCTGGCCGACCTGCTCGGGCGCACGCTGCCGTCGTTCTACGGCTTCTGGGGCGCGTGGCTCGTGCTGACGCTCTTCACGTATCCGCTCGTCCTCATCCCGCTGCGCTCGGCGCTGCGGCGGATGGACCCGTCGCTGGAGGAGGCCGCGCGCGTCATGGGCCGCCCGCCGGCACAGGTCTTCCGGACGGTCGTGCTGCCGCAGCTCATGCCGGCGATCGGCGCCGGCGCGGTGCTCGTCGCGCTCTACGCGCTCAGCGACTTCGGGGCGGTCTCGATCATGCGCTTCAACTCCTTCACGCGCGACATCTACATCGCCTACCAGTCGGGGTTCGGGCGCACGGAGGCCGCGGCGCTCGGCATGGTGCTCGTGCTCATCATGTTCGTGCTCTTCGCGGTCTACGCGCGGGTGCGCGGCGCGCGCGTGCTGCACCGCTCGACCCCCGGCGCGCAGCGCCCGACCGCGCCGGTGCGCCTCGGGCGCTGGCGCTGGCCGGCGCTCGGCTTCTGCGCGACGATCGTGACCTTCGCGCTCGTGCTGCCGGTCGGCGTGCTCGTCTACTGGTCGACGAAGCAGGTCTCGAGCGGGCTCGAGCTGGGGCCGCTGCTGTCGAACGCCGGCCACTCGCTGGCCGCGGCCGCGGCCGCCGCGGGCGTCGCGGCGCTCGCCGGGATCGTCGTCGCGCTGCTCTCCGTCCGCTACCCCAGCATCGCGACGCGGATCATCGAGCGCGTCGGCTATGCCGGCTACGTCCTGCCGGGGATCGTCGTCGCGCTCGCGCTGGTCTTCTTCAGCACGCGCGTGGCGCTGCCGCTGTACCAGACGCTCGCGCTGCTGGTCTTCGCGCT
This sequence comes from uncultured Actinomycetes bacterium, assembly GCA_963797025.1. Classification (GTDB taxonomy): domain Bacteria; phylum Actinomycetota; class Thermoleophilia; order Solirubrobacterales; family Solirubrobacteraceae; genus CADCVQ01. Next base: position 816,271 of record CAWCNU010000004.1, on the reverse strand, counting down.
GACGATCCACTACCTCCCGCTCGCGGTGACGCCGATCGGCACGTCGCTGCTGCAGGTCCCGCCGCGTCTGGAGGAGGCCGCGCGCGGCCTGGGGCGCAGCCCGACGGAGGTGTTCCGGACGATCACGACGCCGCTCGTGCGCAGCGGCGTGCTCGGCGGAGCGGCGCTCGTCTTCCTGCACGCGATCAAGGAACTGCCCGCGACGCTCTTGCTCGCGCCGATCGGATTCGACACCCTTGCGACCGATGTCTGGCACCAGACGACGTTCGGCTTCTACGAGGCCAGCGCGATTCCGGCGCTGCTGCTGCTCCTCATCGCGGCCCCGCCGCTGTACCTTCTGAGCCAGAAGGGGACGTGACGTGACGCCGAGCACCAACGGGAACGGATTCGCGCCCCCGTGCGTGGGACTGCGCCTCCGCGGGCTGAAGAAGGCGTTCGGCGACGTGCGGGCGGTGGACGGGGCGGACCTCGAGGTGCGCGCCGGCGGGACCTGCGCGCTGCTCGGGCCCAGCGGCTGCGGCAAGACCACGACGCTGCGGATGATCGCCGGCCTCGAGCGCCCGGACGCCGGCGAGATCATCGTGGGCGGGCGGATCGTCAGCAGCGACCACGGCTCCGTGCCCGCCGAGGAGCGGCGCATCGGGATGGTCTTCCAGGACTACGCGCTGTTTCCGCACATGGACGTCGCCGGCAACGTCGGCTACGGCCTCGGCCGCAGGCCCGACGCCGATCGCGTGCGCGAGGCGCTCGAGCTCGTCGGCCTGGCGGGCTCGGAGAAGCGGCCGGTGCACCAGCTCTCGGGCGGCCAGCAGCAGCGCGTGGCGCTCGCGCGGGCGCTCGCGCCGACGCCGGACCTCGTCCTGCTCGACGAGCCGTTCTCGAACCTCGACGCCGGGCTGCGCGACCGGCTGCGCCAGGAGGTCAGCCAGATCCTCCGCACGGCCGGTGTCACCGCGCTGTTCGTGACGCACGACCAGGAGGAGGCGATGAGCATCGCCGAGACCGTGGCGGTCATGCGCGAGGGGCGCGTCGAGCAGGCGGGCACGCCCGAGGAGGTCTACCTCCGGCCGAGCTCGCGCTGGATGGCGACGTTCCTCGGCGACATCGAGGTGCTGCCGGGTAAGGCGCGCGAGGGGCGCGCGAGCTGCGAGCTCGGCGGCGTCCCGGCGGGACCGGACGTCGTCGGCGAGGTCGACGTGCTCGTGCGCCCGGAGTCGGTGGCGATCGGCGTCAGCGGGCCGGCGAGCGCCGCCAGCGCCGAGGTCGTGACGCGCCGGTTCTTCGGCCACGACCAGCTCGTCGGGCTGCGGCTGTCGTCCGGCCAGCTCGTCAGCTCGCGGCGCCTCGGCTACCCCGCCTGGCATCCGGGCGACCACGTGCAGGTGTGGATCGAGGGCCCGGTCGAGGTGCTGCCGCGCACGAACGGGCACGCGCCGGAGCCCGGCGCCGGCTCGGACTAGTGGTCTGCGGCGACCACTGGCTCAGTCGTCGAAGTTGAAGTCGCGCGGGGGGCGCTGCTCGAACCAGAGGCGGTCGTGCTCGGGCGTTTCCTCGAGGAAGTCCGGCGTCTCCTCGAGGATGTCCTCGGCCTCGGGCTCCTCGTCGGCGGGCACGATGTCGGGCTCGTGCACGGGCGGCGAGTACGGGGCGGAGGCGTGGGCCGGCGGGGACTCGTGGGCCGCGGTCGGCGCCTCGGGCGGCGGTGGCGGCGGGTCGGACGCTTCGGACTCCGGCTCTGAGCGGCGCGAGTAGCGCAGCCGCGCGCCCGGCTTGAAGCGCGACAGCAGCGACGGCGAGCCCGACTCGTCGGCCGCCGCGGGCTCGGGCGCCTCGGCCGCGGGCTCGGGGTCGGGCTCGTAGGACGGGAAGGACTCGTGCGTGGGCCCGGGATCGAAGGCCGGCTCGGGCGGCGCGGGCATCGGCGGCGGGTCGTAGGCGGCCGGCGGCGGTGGCGCCGCGGCGGCGGCCGGCTCGGGCAGCGGCGGGTCGTAGCTCGGCGGCGGCGGCGCGTGGACGGTCGTCTCGTCCTCCCACGGCGCTGCACCGGGCGGCGCGACGTCGTGCTCGTCGCCCGCGATCTCCGGCACGCCCTCCGAGGAGCGGCGCACGGGACCCAGCGCGTCGCTCTCCTGACGCGAGATCTCGGTCGCATCTGCCCCCCGGCGGCGCTTGAGCTCCAGATGCTCGCGGATGGCGTCGTCCAGCAGTCCCATCTCGCCGACAGCCTACCTCCCGCGGACCGACTTGTTCTTGCCAGTGCGCTTTGCCTCGTAGAGCGCGGCGTCGGCGGCCGCGAGGATCGCGCGCTCGTCGGGGTCGATCGGAGGCGTCGCGGCCACGCCGCAGCTCGTCGTGATCGTCATCGTGCCGTGGCCGTCGAGCCGCGGGATCTGCAGCGCGGCGATCCGCTCGCGCATGCGCTCCGAGAGGTTGAAGGTGCCCTCGAGATCGGTTCCCGGCACGACGACGGCAAGCTCCTCGCCGCCGTAGCGGGCCGGATGGTCGATCTCGCGTGAGGTCTCCCGCAGCACGCGAGCGACCTCGCGGAGCACGAGATCGCCCTGCTGGTGGCCGTAGGTGTCGTTGACGGACTTGAAGTTGTCGAGGTCGATGAGCACGAGGCCGAGGCTCGAGCCGTAGCGCTTGCTGCGCTCGACCTCGGCCGCCAGCGCGTCGTCGAAGGCGCGCCGGTTCGAGAGGCCGGTGAGGTCGTCGGTGACCGACTCGCGGGCGACGGTCTCGTGCAGCTGGACGTTCTCGATCGAGCGCGCGGCCTGCCCGGCGAGGTAGTGGAAGAGATCGCGGTCGTTGCTCGTGAAGGGCCGGCCGCTGCGGCCGATCGAGACGACGCCGACGACGTCGTGGCTGCCGTTGGCGCCGCGTAGCGGGTGGGCGATCGCGTGCGCGTCGCCGATGTTGGACTCGCGCGTGTCGCCGAGGCGCAGCGCCTCGCCCTCGACGGCGTCGACGGCCGCCTCGACGCCGTACATGTTCCCGACGCGCGATCGCTCCTGCAGGGTGACGCCGTCGCTGCCGCGGACGCGGGCGCGGCCGGCGTCTGCGCCGACGCCGTCGACGGCGGTGCGGACGACGAGCTCGAGCAGCGCGTCGCGGTCGAGGTTGGACGCGACGGCCTCGCCGAGGCGGAGCATCGCCGCCTGCACGCGCGCGCGCTCCTGCTCGAGCTCGGCGAGGCGGCGCTCGAGCTCGGAGGACATCTTGTTGAACTCGTCGCCGAGCGCGGCGAACTCGTCGTTGCCGACCGTCGGGACCTTCGCGGAGAAGTCGCCGCCCGCAAGCCGGCGCGCGGCGGAGAGGAAGCCCGCGATCTGCTGCTGGAGCGTGCGCGAGACGAGCACGGCGCAGGCGATCGCGATGAGGAAGAAGCCGAGGAGGATCGAGGCCGCCGTCAGGCGCCCGTCGCGGATCTTGTCGCCGGTGCCGGCGATCGGGCCGAGCGTCGAGACGCGCAGCCGCTGGCCGGCGAACGGGTTGGGGTCGCTGAAGGAGACGACGCGATACTGGTCGCCGCCGACCTCGACCTCGTCGCCGTCGATCGGGATGCGGCCGGCGCCGAAGCCGCGCAGGGTGCTCGCGAGCAGGCGGTTGCCGTCGCGGACGACGACGTGCAGGCCGGTCGTGCGCCGGACGCGGCGCGCGTAGGCGCCGGCGTCGATGACGGAGACCTCGAGCCGGCCGAGGCTGCGGCGCGTCGAGGACTCGATCGGGCGGATCGCGGGGGCGACGGCCTCCGCGTCGCCGGCGTCGATGATGCTGCGGCCGTTGCGGACGAGGACGATGCGCTCGATGCCGCGGAACTTCACGAGCTGGCGGGCGCGCTTCGCCGCGCGCGTGCGCCGGTTGTCCTGCAGCGACGACACGAAGATCCGGTCGCGGCTGATCTCGTCCTCGATCGCCGCCTGCCCGAGCTCGCGCTGCTCGCGAAAGAGCGTCTGCGCGACGCCGTGGCGGGCGGCGATGGCGGCGTTGGACTTCCCGTTCTCGCTCTGCCCGATGAGCCGGAACAGCAGGAACGTCACTGCCAGCATCGGCACGATGACGATGAGGACGAAGAACAGCGCCAGACGGTTGCGAAAGCTCACGTGTCGTCAGCGTATCGGCGGGTCAGGGCCACTCCTCGACCCCCTGGTTGCGAAGGAGCCCGGCTACACTGTGCCCTCCTCGGGGCTATAGCTCAGTTGGGAGAGCGCCTGGATCGCACCCAGGAGGTCGGGGGTTCGAGTCCCCCTAGCTCCATCCGAGGCGTTCGAGCACGCGCAGCAGGGCCGCGAGGTCCTCGGGCGCCGCGTCGCGCAGGCCCTCCGGCGGCTCGTCGAGGATCTCGGCCGCGCGGGCGGCGGCGGCGCGGCCGGCGTCGGTGAGCTGCACGAGCTTCGCGCGGCGGTCCTCGGGGTGCGGTGTGCGCTGCACGAGCCCGCGCTGCTCGAGGTCGTCGACGATGAGCGTGACGTACGGCGGGTCGGCGCCCAGCTGCTCGGCGAGCGCGCGCAGCGTGTGCGGCCTGCCGGCCAGCCGTCGCAGCGCCCGCACGCGCGCGAAGCTCATGCCGAGCGCCTCGGACACCGCGACCTTGCGATCGTGGTCGAGCACGACGGCGGCCATCGCGCGCCAGGCGCGGCCTGCGAGCTCTGCGTCCGCGGCGCCCATCACGCCGCCAGCGGGGCCTCGTGCAGGCGCGCCGCGGTGCGCTCGGCGCTGGCCTGGGCCGCCGTCGTGCTCGCCGCGAGGCCGAGCGCCACGATCCCGGCTCCCAGCGCGGCGATGAGCCACCAGGCAGGATGGCTCGCGGCGGCGAGCTGCTCGTCCAGCGGCCCGTCGGCCTGCGCGATGGCGACGGCGCCGACGACCGCGACGCCGAGCGTCAGGCCGATCTGCCGGCTCGTCGTCGCCACCGCCGCGGCGACGCCCGCCTGACTCGGCGGCATGCCCGAGACCGCCGTGTTCGTGATCGGCGGGTTCACGGCGCCGAACCCGAGGCCGAAGACGAGGTACGCGGCAAGCAGCCAGCCCAGCGACGTGTCGGCGCTCAGCGACACGAGCATGAGGCTGCCGATGCCGAGCCCGAGGCCGCCGACGACGAGCGGGCCGCGCACCCCGCGCGCCCCGACGACGCGGCCGGCGATCGGGCTGCACAGCACCGTCATCGCTGCGATCGGCAGCGTGCACAGGCCGGCGCTCGCCGGCGACAGGCCGCGGACGTCCTGGAGGTAGAGCGTGTTGAGGAAGAGAAAGCCGCCGAAGGCCGTGAACGCCGCGACCGCGATGACCGTCGCCGCGGCGAAGGGGCGGCTGCCGAAGAACCGCAGCTCGATGAGCGGGTCGAGCCTCCGCAGCTCGTAGCGCACGAGCGCCGCGAGCGAGAGGCCCGCCGTGACGCCGAGCGCGGCGATCCAGGGCGAGCCCCAGCCGAGGCTCGGGCCCTCGATGATCGCGGAGGTCAGGCTCGCGAGCATGACGACGACGAGCACCTGGCCGACCGGATCGGGGCGGCGCGGGCGCGGCGCGCGCGACTCCGGGACGTAGCGCGCTGTGAGCGCGATCGCCGCCAGGCCGATGGGGATGTTCACGAGAAACACCGCGCGCCAGCTCAGCTCGACGAGCACGCCTCCGAACACCGGGCCGAGAGCCATGCTGATCCCGACGACGGCGCCCCAGATCCCGATCGCCTGCGCCCGCTTGCGCGGGTCCTCGAACGTGTTGCGGATGATCGACATCGCGACCGGGTTGAGCATCGCGCCGCCGATGCCCTGCAGGACGCGGAAGGCGATGAGCCAGCCGGCGCTCGGTGCGAGGCTGCAGGCCAGCGACGCGAGCGTGAAGACCGTGAGGCCGACCTTGAACACGCGCGCCCGGCCGAGCCGGTCGGCGGTCGATCCGCCGAGCATGAGCAGGCTCGCGAGCACGACCGTGTAGGCGGCCGTCGTCCACTGCAGCGCCGCGACCGACGCGCCGAGGTCGTGGCGGATCGACGGCAGCGCGACGTTGACGATCGTGACGTCCATCCCGACGATCAGCAGGCTCATGCAGCAGATCGCGAGCACGAGCCAAGGGCGCGCCGGCCTCGCCGGCTCGGCTCCCGCCTCCTCGCTCGCGATAGTGATATCCATATAACTATCGTAGCAGTACAACGAATCGCGCGAGGATCCCCGCCGAGCCGACGCCGAGGCGGCGCGCGCTACCGCAGGGCGAAGCCGGGCCGGCAGATGTGCGCGACGCCGGCCTGGATCGTGACCTGGGGCGCGTTGCGGCAACTCGTCTCCATCTCCCAGCCCAGGAAGCGCGAGTTCGCGGCTGCGCGGGCGGTGAGGCGGACGCTCGTGCCGACGGGGAAGAAGACGTTGCCGCAGGTCCCGGTCGTCGTCGTGCGCGTGTACGTGCAGTCGATGCCGGCGGGCGAGGACGTCACGCGGCCCTCGCCGGTCCCGCCGCGCGCGAGCGAGAGGCTGCCGTTGTTCGCGTTGAACTGCGACGTGACGGTGATCGTCGCGCCGACGCGGGCGCCCCCGGCCTCGGCGACGATCGTGGAGGAGATGCTGTTCGTGACCGGCTTGGTCTCGACGGGGAAGCTCGCCTGGGTCGCGCCGGCCGGGACCGTGACGCTCGGCGGCACCGTCGCGGCGTTCGTGTTGTCGCTCGTGAGGATCACGGTCTGGCCGCCCTGCGGCGCGGCGGACACGAGCCGGACGGTCCCGGTGACGGGGGTTCCGCCGACGACCGAGCTCTGGCTCAGCGTCACGCTCGCGGCCGCCGGGCCCGTCGCCGCGGGCGTGATCGCGAGGGTGAAGGCCCGGCTCTGCGTGCCGTGGGCGGCCGAGATGAGCGCCGACGTGCTCGCGGGAACGGCGGTCGTCGAGATCGTGAAGCTCGCGGTTTCGGCTCCGGCGGGCACGGTGACGCCTGCCGGGACGCTCGCCACGGAGCTGTTGCTCGCCAGCGAGACCACGACCCCGCCGGCGGTCGCAGGGCCGTCCAGGGTCACCGTTCCGGTCGCGGCCTGGCCGCCCGTGACCGAGAGCGGGGCGACGCTGAGGTTCGAGAGCGTCGGGTTGGCGGGGTTGACCGTGAGCGTGGCGCTCCTGCTCACGCTGCCCGCGGTGGCCGTGATGATCGGGGTGTTCGTGCCGCTGGCGCCGGGGTTCGTCGTGATCTGAAACGACGCGGTCGTGGCTCCGCCGACGACGGTCACGCTCGCTGGCACGGTCGCTGCGGGCGTGCCGCTGGAGAGCCCGACGGTCACCCCGCCGAGCGGCGCGGGGGCCGTGAGCGTCACCGTGCCGGTGCTCGTCTCGCCTCCGCGGACGGTGCTCGGGGCGAGGCTCAGGGCGGAGAGCGTCGCCGCCGCGGGCGGGGGAGGCGGCGGTGGCGGAGGCGGTGGTGGCGGCGGCGGCGGCGGCGGCGGAGGCGGAGGCGACGTGACGGTGCAACCGGCCAGGCGCGCGTTCGCGGGCGTCGCCGACCCGTCGTTGACGTCGACGGTGCAGTCCGACGGCGCGGTGAACGGGTCGCGGTCGACCCGGAAGCTCCCGCTCGAGCTGCTCGTCGTCATCGAGACGCCGTCGACGGTGACCGAGCGGCTCGCCAGCGCCGTGCCCTCCAGGCGCAGCTTCGAGCCGCTGACCTCCGCGCGCGAGACCGTGACCGCCGCGCTCGCGGCCGGTGCGGCCGCGACGCCGAGCGTCAGCAGGATCCCCAGCACCCACGAAAGCCTGAGGCCCCGGTTCATGTCCTCCAAGAGACCACACGGGCGCCCCGCTTGCAATGCGACATTCGGCTGCTCGGCTCGGACTCGACCGTGGTGGGCGCGTCAGCGCCCGATCACCCTCAGCCGTCGCGGGCCGCGACGACATTCGATACGAACGGGCCTCTAGGGGTCCCTTTCAACGGGCGTGGTAGAGCGCCTCGAAGAACAGCGTTTGGATCGGATGCGGTCGGACGTACAGCTCGCGCCAATGCGACGGGATCGGATAGTCGGCCTGGTGTAGGACGAGGTCATCGTGGACGTTGACCGACTCCCACCACTGCTTGGTGTAGACGTGGCCGTCGCAGTGCCGATCGATAAGCCTCAGGTAGTACGCGATCTGGTCGAAACGCATCTCGTGAAGCGAGCTGATGTTGATCACGAGGTCGGCATGCTGAGCTGGCAGGAGATCGAGCTGGCCCGGCGTGATGAACGCCATCTGCGCCGCCTCGAACTCCGCGGCGATCTCTGCGTAGTCCTTGAACCGACGGAACCGGAACGCCGATCGGTCAGGAAACAGGGTTGTGAGATATCGCTGTGAAACCGCCAGCGCCGGTGGGATGTCGCAGATCACGTAGCGGATGCCTGGCACCGCGCTCATGAGAACCCAGCCGACGCGTCCGTAGCCGGCGCCGATCTCGATCGCGTATCGGGGGGCGACGCCGCTCAGCCCCTCGGTTGCCGAGTAGAACTCGTGGACCGAATTGCAAAGGTCCTGCGATATCCGTCGCCCTCGGTAGCGAACCGTTATCGGCGTTCCGAGCTCCGGCTCCTGCAAGGTGGTGAGCAGGCCGAGTCGATCACGGCGCCGGACGAACTCCCACAGCATCGCGAGGTAGCGGGCGTGGCCGAGTTGTTGGCGCCAACTCCCCAGCGGATTGACCTTGCCGAACATCGTGGTCAGACCTGTCACGTCGAGCCTGCGGGGTAGCAGGACCGTCGGATTCGGCCGGTTCCTCCAAGCGCGAGCCGCGGCCTCATATTGGTCGTGACCTCGGCCGGTGGGCACGAAGGCAAAGTAGTTCTGGTTGATGCTGCGCTTGAATCGATCGAAACCGTCACGCTCGATCTGCTCGACGTTCCGGTCGTTCAGGTGAACCCAGTAGGCGGACGGCCGCACGGTTTCGGTGCCATCGGCGATATCGGCGAACATCTCGTCAATCGAGGGGAGTGCGTCCTGGATACGGCGATTCAGCCCAGGCTCGATCCGATCGCCCACGCTGCAGACCCTAGCGGCCGCGCGCGCTGCGATCGCAGGCCCCAGGGCGGTTGGATCGCGCGGTGCGGGGCTCGTCCTCGAGCTCGCTGCTGGGCGGGCGCCGATCATCCGCGCCGGGTCAGCAGTCGCGAGCGACGACGACGTGCACGGTCGCTCCGCGCCGGACCTTCGTCCCCGGCTCGGGGTCCTGCTCGCAGACGCGCTGCTCGCGCGGGATGAGCGGATCGAGCAGCCCGCCGCCGCGCTCGGTCTCGGCGCTGAGGCCGAGCGGGTCGAGCTCGGCCCCGAGCTCGCTGAGCGGTGTCCCGACGAGGTCGGGGACCTCGACGCTGTCCTCGCGGGTGATCCGGATCGCCGCGAGGGCCGGCGCGCGGCGCGGCGCGCTGGCGATGACGTCGACGACGTTCGCGCCGGGATCCAGCGGCACGACGATCGCGAACGTCCCACCGGTGATCGACGCCGGGCGGCCGAGCACGCGCACGGCGGCAGTCGACGGCGCGATCCGGCCGCGGACCTCGACGGTCGCCTCGGACACGGTCGTGAGGTCGGCGGGCGCGGTGACCGTCAGCTGCACGGGGCGCTGCGGCGGGGGCGGGTCGGGGTCGTCGCCGCCGTCGCAGCCGGCGAGCGCGAGCGCGAGGGCGAGGGCGAGCACGACCGTCGAGCCGATGAGAGCGCTGATCCGCACCGGAGCGAGGCTAGTGCTCGCACGCCGCACCTGTTCCTTCAGGCGGCGAGCATCCGGTGGACGTCTCGTACGCTCACTTGGTGTCGACCAGCGCACCTCGGACGTCCCGGCTGCGCCGGCAGCACTTCTCGTGCGTGCTCTGCGGGGCCTCCGAGGGCCGACGGTGCGCGCGCAACCGCGGGTGGAACGTCGTGCGCTGCCGCGGCTGCGGGCTGCGGCGGACGTGGCCGGTTCCCGATCCGCAGCTGCTGGCGAAGCTCTACGCCGCCGACGAGTACTACGTCGAGCGCGCCATGGGCGATGACGGTCCCGGTGGCTGGACCGACCGCGCGCGCGAGGTGCTCGCTGTCCTCGACGCGCCGCAACCGTCCGTGCTCGACGTCGGCGCGGGCAACGGCGGGCTCGTCGCCGGCCTGCGATCGCTCGGGGTGGGCGCTGATGGCGTCGAGCCTTCCGAGAGCGGCCGACGCCGCGGGCTGCAGCGCGGGGTCGAACTGCACGCCGGGCTCAACGACCTCCCGCAGCAGGGCTACGGCGCGGTGACGATGCTGCACGTGCTCGAGCACGTCGCCGACCCGGTGAAGATGCTCACCGAGCTCCGCGAGCGCCTGGTGCCGGGCGGCCGCCTGCTCGTCGAAGTGCCCAATGCCACGAGCGTCGACGCGCTTTGGCCGCCGCTTCGCGAGCAGATCCTCGACCTGCCGTTTCACCTGCATCACTTCTCGCCCGCGACGCTCGCGCGCGTCGTCGAGCGCGCCGGCCTGCGGCCGCTCGCCGTGCGGCGATTCAACCCGGCGGCGCTCGAATGGGCGCTGGCGCGAAGGCGCGGTACGGCGGCGCCGGTAGCCGGTGCTGCGAGCCCGCCGACCGGGGGCGGGGCCCGTCCGACCGCGGGCACCGCGGGCGCCTGGCACCGGCTGCTGCCGCACGTCCGGCGTGCGCTGCCGGGGATGAAGCTGCAACTGCTCGCGAGCGCGTGATGCGCGCGCGGGGCCTTGCAGGCGCGAGCCTCGGGCTCGGTGCCGTGACGCTCTGGCTCGCGTTCCTCGGCCTCATCACGACGCCGTACCTCATCCACGAGCTCGGAGCCTCGCTCTACGGCGTGTTCGCCCTGCTGACGATCATGTCGGCGTACCTCTCCAACCTCGAGCTCGGCTTCGGGCATGCGACGGTGCGCTTTCTTGCGCGCGCGAGAGCGCAAGAGGACGCGGACGAGGAGCGCGCCGTCATCGAGACGTCGTTCTCGGTCTTCCTCGTCGCGTCGATCGTCGCGGCCGCCGCCGCACTGCTCGGCTCGCGCTTCATCGCCGACACGTTCATCAACGGCGCCGAGGCGCGCGACCACGTCGTGCTCGACAGCGTCCGCCTCGGCGCGCTCGTCCTCTTCGGCTCGCTGCTGGCATCGTTCGCGTCAACGGCGCTCTCGGCGCTGGGCCGCCTCCAGTTCCTCGTCATCGTGCGCCTGATCTTCGGGACGCTGTCCTCGGTCGCCGCCGTCGCCGCGATCGCGCTCGGGGGCGGCATCCGGGCCGTGCTCCTGGCCCAGGTCGTCATCACCGCGGCGCTGTGCGTGACGCAGCTCGTCGCGCTGTCGCGGGCGACGCACGCGCGGCTGCGCCCGCGGCTGCACGGCGCGACGTTTCGGACGATGGGCCGGTTCGGGGTCTCGGTGCTGCTCGCCGGGCTGTTCTTCCAAGCGCTCATGCAGGGCCCGCCGACGTTGCTGGCGGGGTACTCGACGACCGATCAGGTGGCGGCGTTCGCGGTGCCGGCGGTCATCCTCCAGCAGCTCATCGTGCTGACGACCGTCACAAGCCTCGGCTTCCTGCCGTTCGCGAGCGCCGAGTCCGCGGCGCTCGACCCGCGGCGGCTGGCCGAGATCTTCCGCGCGAACCTCCGCATGACGGTGCTCGCGATCGGCCCGGTCGTCGCATACCTCGCGATCTGGGGCCATCCGCTACTGACGACGTGGATCGATCGCGGGTTCGCCGACGACGCGATCGGGCCGCTGCGCTACCTCGCCGGGGTGGCCGCGCTCGTCGCGATCTGCGCCCCGCCCGCCGACGTTGCGCGCGGACTCAACCACCCGGCGTGGGTCGTCGCCTACACCGCTACCGCCGCTGTGATCGCCGTCGCCGTCGGCTTCGCGCTCGTCGGCCCATATGGCGCGACCGGCGTAGCCGCGGCGCTCTGCGGCGCGCTGCTGCTCGCGACCGTCCCCTTCGGGCTGTTCGTCGCCGACCGGCTGCTCGCGCTGCGGGCGGGCGACCTGCTCGGCGCGCTGGCGCGGCCGGTGCTCGCGGTGCTCCTCGCGGCGGGCGTCTTCGCCGCCGGCCGGCTGCTGACGGGGAGCTTCGGAGGCGCGATCGCCGCGGGCGCCGTCGGCATGCTCGTCTATGGCGCGATCAGCGCGCGCTTCGTTCTCGACGACCGCGAGCGAGCGGTTCTCGGTGGGCTGCTTCACGCTCGCGTCCGCCCCCGCCCGGGTGGCAGGACCGGCCCGCCTTCGATCGCACCGACGGAGGGCGCGGACTAGCCATGTGCGGGATTGCCGGTGTGCTGCATCCCGACGGGCGGCCCGTGGACCGGCCGGCGCTCCAGCGCATGGCGGACTCGATCGCGCATCGCGGTCCCGACGGCGAGGGGTTCTTCGTCGAGGAGGGAACTCCGTCGGTGGGTCTCGCGAGCCGGCGCCTGGCGGTCATCGACGTCGAGGGTGGCGCACAGCCGATGACGTTCGATGACGGCGCCTTCACGATCGTCTACAACGGCGAGATCTTCAACGCCGGCGAACTGCGCCGCGAACTCGAGGCTCGCGGTCACCGGTTCCGAACCCGCTGCGACACCGAGGTCGTCCTTCGCGGCTACGCCACGTGGGGACCCCACGTCGTGCACCGCCTCAACGGGATGTGGGCCCTCGCGATCTGGGACCGCCCGCAGCAGCGGCTGTTTCTCGCGCGCGACCGCCTCGGCGTCAAGCCGCTCGTCTACGCGCGGACGCCGCAGGGGCTGGTGTTCGCGTCGGAGATCAAGGCCCTGCTGGCCTCGGGCCTCGTCGAGCGAAGGCTCGATCCCGCCGCACTCCCGCACTACCTCTCGGCCTTCGCGGTCCCCGAGCCGTACTCGCTCGTGGCCGGAGTCCGCCGCCTGCGGGCGGGCCACATGCTGCTGGCGGATGCCGCGGGAGCGCGGGAGCACGAGTACTGGGACTGCGCCGCCGAGGAGGAGGAGGATCGCGGCCTCGCGGCCTACGTCGAGGAGGTCGAAGGCCTCCTCGAGGACGCGGTCAGGCGACGGATGATCAGCGACGTCCCGATCGGCGTGCTGCTGTCGGGGGGCGTGGACTCGAGGACGATCGCCTCGTACGCAGCTCGCGAGGTGGGCCCGCGTCTGCGGACGTTCACGCTCGGCTTCGGCGTCGCAGAGGCCGACGAGCGACCCACTGCCCGTGCAGCCGCCACGGCATTGGGCGCACAGCATCACGAGCAACTGCTCGACGGCCGTTCCGCGGCATACGAGCTGCCCGACCTCATCGCCGCGTACGACGAGCCCGGTCAGTCGCTGGTGCAGAATCACGTCGTCTCGCAATTCGCGCGCCGGCACGTGACCGTCGGCGTGTCGGGTGTCGGCGGCGACGAGCTCTTCGCGTCCTATCCCACACACGTCGTCGTGAACCTGCTCGCCCGCTTCGACAGGTTGCCGTCGGGCGTTCGGGCGGGTGTCCTCGCGGCGGCCCGGGCGGCACCTGCACAGCGCGCCGGCCGCTTCGCCGAGCTTGCCGCGATGGCGCCGGCCGATCGTGCCTCCAAGGAGCTGCTGCACCAGACGCCGGCCCCGCTGCGCACCAGGCTGCTGGCGCCCGACGTGCGCGCCGCCGTCGATCTCGGCGGGCCGGTCCGCCACCTCGAGGAGCACTACGCCCGGGCGCGGACCGAGGATCCGCTGAACGCGCTGCTGTACGTCTACGTGAAGACGTATCTCGTCGACGAATTGCTCAGAGCGACGGACGCGATGAGCATGTGGAACTCGCTCGAGGTGCGTACGCCATTTCTCGATTACCGGCTCGTCGAGCTCGCGATGCGGATGCCGGCACGCCACAAGATGCGCCTGCGGGACGGCAAGCTCGTCCTCCGCGAGGTGGCAGAACGGGCCCTCGGCGAGCGCCTGGACCGCCGCAAGCGCGGGTTCTCGCTGCCGGTCAACCGCTGGGTCCGCGACGAGCTCGGCGAGCAGGTCCGCGACGCGCTGTCGCCCCATACCGTCCGCGCACGCGGCGTGTTCGATCCGGCAGCCGTGGCCGACGTGCTGGCCGGTGCTGGGCGCGGCGATCAGAGGATGGTCCAGCCGGCGATGATGCTCTACGCGTTCGAGACCTGGGCGCGACGCTGCCTGGACCCGGTGGCCTCGCCGTCCGCAGCGCGCGTGCCGGAGATCCGCTCAGGGGAGCCGCCACCTGCGATCTCGGTCATCGTCGTCAACTGGAACACGCGCGAGATCCTGCGGCGCTGCCTGACGTCCGTCGCGCGCCATCTTGCGCCCGTCGAGCACGAGGTGGTCGTCGTCGACAACGGCTCTGCCGACGGCAGCGCAGCCATGATCGAAGCCGATTTCCCGTACGTGCGACTCGTCCGCAACGTCGACAACCGCGGGTTTGGCACTGCCAACAACCAGGGCATGCGACTCGCACGCGGCGACTGGCTGCTGCTGCTCAACAGCGACACGGAGCTCACGGACAGCTCGGTGGCAGACCTCTTTGCTCACGTTCGCGACGAGCCGGGGCTCGCCGTCGCGCACTGCCGCCTCGTATATCCGGACGGGCGCCTGCAGCATTCGACCTACCGCTTTCCGAGCCTGCGGCGCGCGCTGCTCGAGGACCTCGGGCTCTACAAGCTCATCGGCGCGCGACGCGCGGGAGCGGCCCTGCTCGGGGGTTACTGGGAACACGACGAGGAGCGCGACGTCGACGCGGTGGCGGGCGCGTTCATGCTGCTGCCGCGGGCGATCTTCGTGACGACTGGCGGCTTTGACGAGCGGCTCTTCATGTACGGCGAGGACATCGAGTGGTGCCGCCGGATCCGACAGTTCGGCGGGAGAATCCGGTTCTATCCGCAGGCGTCGGTCGTCCACATCGGGCACGCGAGCACCGAGCTGCGGATGGGCGACGAGCGCGTCGCGCTGTGCCTCAGGCGCGAGCGCGACCTCTACGCCGGCGAGCGCGGGAAGCTCCGCGCCGCGATGTTCGTCTGGGTGAAGGTCGCCGGGGGCGCGCTGCGGCTGGGCTACTACTGGGCGCGGGGGCGCTTCGGCGGGGCACGGGCACAGGGCCATCGCGACATGACGCCCTACCTCGCGTCCACGCTGCGCTCACTGCTCGAACTCGCCGTCGGGCGCCAATGAGCTGGGAGTACTACGCCGATCCCCGGCCGGACATCCAGGCGCTCGTCGACCCTCGCGGGAAGCGCTGCCTGGACGTCGGATGTGCCACCGGCGCGCTCGGCGCCGCGCTGAAGGCGGCCGGAGCCGCCCACGTCGCGGGCGTCGAGTACGAGCCGGCCGCAGCGGCACGTGCCCGGGAGCGCCTCGACGTCGTGGTCGAGGGCAGCGTCCTCGATGCCGCCCTTCCGTTCGCGGACGGCGAGTTCGATCTCGTCGTGTTCGCCGACGTGCTCGAGCACCTTCCCGACCCCGACGCCGCGCTGCGGCGCTGCATCCCGCTGCTGGCCGACGGCGGAGCGGTCGTCGTGAGCGTGCCGAACATGCGCTTCTGGCTCATCCTCCTGCGGCTCATCGTCGATCGCTGGGAGTACGCCGAGCACGGCGTGCGCGATCGAACCCATCTACGGATCTTCACGAAGCGCAGCCTGCTGCGAATGCTCGCGGCCCACGGCCTCGCGGTCGAGCGCTTCGAGCGCAACCACCGGATGCTCGACGACCAGTCACAGATCGGTCGCGTCGGCGCGCTGACGACGCGGGTGGTCGTCGCGACGCTTGCCCGCTGGCCGTTCCGCGACCTGCTCGCCTACCAGTACGTCGTCGTCGCGCGGCGCTCGGGATGAGCATTCGGACGCTGCTCGTCGGCCCCGGCGGCCATGGCGGAGAGGGCGTCTACATGCGCATGCTCGCCGAGCACCCGCCAGCTGGCTTCGAGTACGCGCTCGTCGGTGGCTTTCACGAAGGCGGCCCGGGCGTGCGGTGCGAAAGGACGCGCGAGATCCTCCTCAACCGCGTCGTCCATCGACTCGCGATCCCCGACATGGGCTTCCGCGCGCTGCGGCTGGACGCGCCGTTCGACCTCGTCCACGTCCACGCCCATCCGGTGTCGCTGCGCGGCCTGCGTGGAGCGCCGCTCGTGATGAGCGAGGGCTCGAGCGCCGCGGTCTACGTCGGCGAGTACCTCGGGTGGCCCGAAATCCGGCTGGCGCGCGGTCTGCGGCGGACACGGAGGATGTACCGCGCGCTCGGCATCGCCGACCGGCTGCTCGCCCTCGAGCGCACTGCCGGCGCCTACGTGTTCTCGCACTGGGCGCGTGACATCAACCTGCGCTGGGGCGCCGATCCGGCGAAGCTCGAGGTCATTGCGCCCGGCTTCCCGGTGCCGCCCGCCGTGGATCGCTCGGCGCATGAGGGTTTCACCGTGGTGTTCGTCGGCGGGGACTTCGAGCGCAAGGGCGGCTTCGAGCTCGTCGAGGCGTTCGCCGAGGCCGTCCGCGAACGTCCGGATCTGCGGCTCGTCCTTGCCGGATCCGACCCTGCCGCGCGAAATCCCGACCGCCTCGTCCACGAATGGGTTTCAGCATCACGTCGTGCGCGAGGCCTGCAGACGATCGCGGCGCTCGAGCAGGACGGCTCCCTGCGCCGACTGCCCTGGGTCTCGCGCGCACAGCTACTGAGCGAGGTGTATCCGAGCGCGGATGCGTTCGCCATGCCGACCCATGCCGAGGGCTTCGGCTTCACGAACGTCGAGGCGATGTCGTTCGGGCTGCCGGTGGTCACGTCGACCGCAGGGCCGGCGGCGGAGATCGTCGCCGACGGGCGGACGGGCCTGCTCGTCGCGCCTGGCGACGTCGACGGGATCCGCAATGCCCTGCTGCGCCTCGCAGCCCACCCCGACGAGGCCCGCCGCATGGGCGCCGCAGCTCGCGCCGACTTCCTCGAGCGGTTTGCGATCGACCGCTTCCGCGACGCGCTCGGCGCGTTCTACCGCCGCGCGCTCGAGGCCGCCTGATGGCGCGCGCGCTGCTCGTCGCCTACTACTTCCCGCCGCTTGGCGGCATGGCGAGCCTGAGGGCACTCGGGCATGCGCGACACCTGCCCGAGCACGGCTGGGAGACGGACGTCCTCGCGCCTCGTGAAGGCGCCTATCACCGCGACCCGGAGCTCTCGTTCCCCGAGCAGCACGTGACGCGCACGGGTTCGCTCGAGCTCAGCCGGCTTGGCAAGCGCGTGCTGCGCACCGGAGGTGACGACAGTACGCCCGCGCAGGTCGCGGGCTCCCGGGACGTACTGCGGCGGGCGGCGCGCGCAGCGCTGTACTTCCCGGACGCGCAGATCGGCTGGGCGCCGTTCGCGCTCCGGGCCGGGCGGCGCGTCCTGCGAGAGCGGCCGGTGGAGGCGATCGTCTCCACCTCCTTTCCGATCACGTCACACCTCGTGGCGCGTCGCCTCGCGCGAGAGGCGGGTGTCCCGTGGGTGGCCGAGTTCCGCGATCCCTGGAGCGAGATGCTTCCGACCGGCCGGCGGCGTGAGGTCGCCGCACGGCTCGAGCGTTCTTTGGCGCGTGACGCGACCGCGGTCGTCATGACGTCTCCGTCGTGGGCAGCCCACCACGCCGGGCTCTGGGGCCGTCACGTCGACGTCGTCCCGAACGGGCACGACGTCCCGCGATCGCTGCGACAGCCTCGACCGGATGGCGTCGTGCTCGGCTACGTCGGGACGTTCTACCCCGCCACGCAGGCGTCGCTGGAGCCGGTGTGGGCAGCGCTGGCGCGGCTCATGAGCGAGGGCGTCCGGGTCGAGGAGATCCGCATCATCGGCGCGCTGCATCCCGCGATGCGCGCCGAGCTCGATGCTCACGGGCTCGGCGGAGTGGTGCGCGAGACCGGGTTCCTCCCTCATCAGGCGGCGCTCGAGCAGCTTGCCTCCTGCTCGCTCGCGCTGCTCGCGGGCCCGGCCGACGCGAGCGGCATCCTCGAAGGACAGGTGGCCGGAAAGATCTGGGAGTACCTCGCCACCGACCTCCCGGTGATCTACGTCGGCGCCCGCGCCAGCGACCCGGCACGGCTGCTGGACGCGTTCGAAGGCACGCATGTCGTGCCGCCCGGAGACGCATCGGCTGCGAGCTCGGCGCTCACGGTGGCGCTGGGCCACCGACACGAGCGTGACGCCTCGGCGTTGAGCCGGCGGGCGCGCGCCGGCGAGCTTGCGGCGATCCTCGACCGCAGCGCGCAGCGGCGCAGGTGAGCGTCAGCGCTGAAGGTGGTCCGCCGCGACCAGATCCTTCGCTACCTGCTCGTCGGCATGGCGAACACGATTCTCGGCTACGCGCTGTTCGCCGCGCTGTACACGACGATCGGCGACGAGGTGCACTACCTCATCATCCTCGTCATCGTCACGTTTGTCGCGATCGTGTTCGGGTTCGTCGGCTACCGGCTGTTCGTGTTTCGCGTCACCGGTCATCTCGTGCGCGACTTCGTGCGCTTCTCGGGCGTGTACGTCGTGATCCTCGTCGCCAACCTCGTCATTCTGCCGGTGCTCGTGGAGGCCGCGGGCATCCCGGTGCTCATCGCCCAGCCGCTCGCGGCCATCGGGACGGCCGCGACGGGCTTTCTCGCCAATCGCCACTACTCGTTTCGCCGCCGGTAGGCGTTCGGGGCCCGCGTCACGCGGCTTCGCGCAGGAACAGCTCGAGGGTCAGCAGCGTCCAAAGCGCATGGCCGTTGTTCGCGGCTCCGCGCGCGTGGTCGGCGAGCATCGCGCGCAGCGCGTCCCTGGACACATGCTCGCCCACCCGGCTGTCGGCGGCACCGAGGGTTCCGCCGACAAGCGGCGCGAGGTCCTCGCGGAACCAGCGGTCCAGCGGGATGCCGAAGCCCCGCTTCGGGCGGTCGAGAAGCTCCGCCGGCAGGAGGTCGGCGACAGCGGCCTTCAGCACGCGCTTGAGCTTGAAGCCGCGCAGGCGGGCTGACGGCGGAAGGCGGAAGGCGAGCTCCGCGAGCTCGCGGTCGAGGAACGGCGCGCGGACCTCGAGGCCGTGCGCCATGCTCATGCGGTCGACCTTCGGAAGCAGGTCGTCGAGCAGATAGGTACGGAGGTTGAGGTCGAGCAGGCGGTCGAGCGGGTGCGCGCCGGCCGAGGCGGCCCAGATCCGCCGGTAGGCGTCCATCCCGGGGCTCTCGACGCTGCCGACGAGCGCGGCCTTGCTCTCCTCGGATACGTAGCTGACCCATGCGAGCAGGCCGTCGGCGGGCTCGCGGTCGGAGCGCAGAAGCGCGCGACGCGCCTTTGCGACCCGGCCGGAGCGGCGCGCCAGCGGCGCGGCGCGCTGTGCTCCACGGCGGATCGTCGTGCGCACGACCTGCGGCACGGCCTGATAGCGAGCGAGGACCATCGCCGCCGCGAAGCGCTCGTACCCGGCGAAGAGCTCGTCGCCCCCGTCGCCGCACAGGGCGACCTTGACGTGGCCCGCGGTGAGCTCGGAGAGCAGGTATGTCGGCAGCGCGCTGGAGTCGCCGAACGGCTGATCGTGATGCCAGACGAGACGCTCGACGAGATCGGCGGCATGCGGCTGCACGACGAACTCCGTGTGGTCGGTGTCGTAGCGACGCGCGACAGCCCGGGCGTAGGGCCGCTCGTCGAACCCGCCACGGTCGTCGAAGCCGATCGTGAACGTCGCCACGCGGCCGGCTTCTGCCATGAGACCGACGATCGCAGAGGAGTCGATGCCACCGCTGAGAAAGGCGCCCAGCGGCACATCGGCGACGAGCCGCCGGTGCACCGCGGCGCGCAGGAGCCGCCGGACCTCCGCAGCCGCCTCGTCGAAGGACAGCTCCAGTCGCGACACACCCGCCGTCGCACCCGGCAGGCCCAGCGTCCAGTACGGCTCGATCCGTGGCGCGCCCCCGTCCTCGATGACGAGGACGTGACCCGGCGGCACACTGCGCACGCCCTCGTAGAACGTGTCGGGCGTCGGGACGTACCCGAACGTCAGGTAGTCGGGGATCGCGGCCTCGCGCAGACGGCGCGGCACGGCCGGGTTGGCCAGGACCGTCTTGATCTCGCTACCGAAGACGACCCGCGAACCGTCGTGCCAGTAGTAGAGCGGTTTCTTGCCGAAGCGATCGCGGGCGAGTACGAGCCGGCGGCGCGGCGCGTCCCACACCGCGATCGCGAACATCCCCTCCAGACGCGCCGCCAGCGCGACCGGGTCGAGCTCTTCGGCGAGATGAACGACGACCTCGGTGTCGCAGCCCGTCGCGAACTGGTGGCCGCGCTCGCGCAACTCGGCGCGCAGCTCCCTGAAGTTGTAGATCTCGCCGTTGAGGGCGACGCCGATCGAGCCGTCCTCGTTGGCGATCGGAGGATCGCCGCCAGGAACGTCGATGATCGCCAGGCGCGTCTGTCCCACCCACCCGCCGTCGCGGGAGAAGGCGCCCAGCGAGTCGGGGCCACGGTGCAAAACCGTGCGCAGCACGTCGTCTGACCGGGCGCCCAGAGGCGCGTCCCAGCCCACCTCGCCCGCGATGCCGCACACGTTCCCGACTCAGCCCGCGAGGGACCGCAACAGGTCCGCAAGCTCGGGCGCCCAGCGCGTGTAGGAGTAGTCGCGCTCCACGTAGGAGCGCGCGGCGGCTCCGTGCTGCCGGCGCCGCGCCGGGTCTGATGCGAGCTCGCGCAGCGCTCGCTCCCAATCGGTGACGGACTCGGCGAGCAGCCCCCTGTCAGAACCGATCATCTCGCGGTTGACGCCGACCGGACTCGCCACGGCCGGTACGCCCGCGGCGAAGTACTGCAGCAGCTTGTAGCCGCACTTGCCCCGCGCCCAGGGGCTGTCGCGCAGCGGCATGATCCCGACGTCGAAGCTCGCGAGATCGCCTGCCTGCGTGCGCGCCGACCACGCTCGCTGCTCGATCCACGGAGCACGCACGCCGAGCCTGGCGCCGACGATCACGAGCCGAAACCGCACACCGTCGGAATTCAACCGCTCGAGCGCCGGCAGCACCGCCGCGAGGTACTCGCTCGTGCTCTGGGAGCCCATCCAGCCGACGGTGATGACGTCGCTGTCGGCGTGCTCGCGCACGGGCTGGTGCTCGGGCGCGACGCAGCTCGGCACGATCGCCACGCGCGCGGCGCCGAGTTGCCGTGCGTGATCGGCGAGGTACGCATTGCCCGCGATGACGAGGCGCGCGCGGCGCATGCAGGCGACACAGCGGCGGGCCTCCTGCTTGGCCCAGCCAAAGCGCCGGTTGACCGCCGCCGACGACCCGAGAAAGAGCGCGTCGTCCAAGTCGTAGACGTCCAACCGGTGCGGCGGGTCGTAGCCCGGTAGCGGAGCCATGAGGCGCAGACGATGAACGAGGAGCAGGTCGTGCTGCGTGCGGCGGGTCGCCAGCCGCGCAGCCGAGCGCGCGAGCGCCAGCGCCTTGCGCTCAGGCCGGGCGGACGACTGCAGGAGGGCGTAGTCGTCGTCGGTGAGAGCCGGGCGGTGGACGAGGCTGACCTGTTGGGCGGCGAGATACGGGGTGAAGCCGACGACGCGCACCCGCGCACTCGCCACGGCCGCTGGATACGCTGTCTCGCCGAGGATGCGAAGCGGGGTCACGTCAGCGCGCCTGCCACCGTCGAGGCAATCTAGCAACGCACCTCAGGGACGCCTCCACGTCGTCTACGTGTCCTACGACGGCGCCGGGGAGCCGCTCGGGCGATCGCAGGTCCTTGCCTACCTGCTCGGGCTGGCGGGCGATCACCGCATCACGCTCGTGTCCTTCGAGAAGGACGGGGCGGACATCGATGCGATCCGAGCGGAACTGAAACTCGCAGGCATCGAGTGGGTCCCGTTGCGATACCACCGCCGGCCGCCTGTCCTCGGCACGGCGCTCGACGTCGCACGCGGCCGGCGCGCGCTGGCGCGGATCGCACGCAGCGGGCGTCCCGACGTCGTGCACGTGCGCAGCGACGTGCCAGCGCTCATGGCCCACCTCGCCCGTCGGAGAACCGGAGCGCCGATGCTCTTCGATATCCGGGGGTTCTGGGCCGACGAGCGCGTCGAGGGCGGCCTGTGGCCGAGGGGCGGGGTCCTCTACCGGCTGGCGCGCCGCTGCGAGCGCCGGTTCTACGCCGACGCTGCGACGGTCGTAACCCAGACGGAGGCGTCGGTGCCGGCGATTCGGGCACAGGTCGCCGGCGCCCCGGTGGAGATCATCCCCAACTGCGTGGACCACGCGCTCTACGCCGGGACGACGCAGCGATCCGGGGGGCCGCACGCGGTCTGGAGCGGCTCGATCGGCACGTGGTACCGCTTCGATCTCGCGCCGCGGCTCGCGGCCGCGCTCGAGCTGCCGCTGACCGTGCTCACGCGCCAGATCGACGAGGCCCGCGCGGCGCTCGGAGACGTTCCGGCGGACGTGCGGACGGTCGCACCCGCCGAGATGCCGGCCGAGCTGCATGAGGGAGACATCGGCCTGTGTCTCATCCTGTCCTCACCGTCCAAGCGCGCGTCCGCACCGACGCGCTTCGCCGAATACCTCGCCGCCGGGATGCCGGTGGCCGTCACGCCGGGCGTCGGCGACCTCGACGCGCTCGTCGCCGAGCACGACGTCGGCGTCGTGCTGCGCGGCGAGGACGACGCGGCGCTGCGCGAGGCCGCGTCGCGGCTGCGCGCGCTCGCCGCCGACCCCGAGACCCGCGAGCGCTGCCGCAGGCTCGCGGCAGAGCGCTTCGACCTCGCCCGGGGCACCGCGCGCTACGCCGACCTCTACCGCCGATTGGCTCCCACGGCCGTTGCAGAGGACGGGGAGCGAGTCCTCGCGCAATGCCCGCTGTGCGGGTCGCCGCAGATCGCGCCGCTGCATGGCTACGAGCGCGCCCACCTGCAGCGCTGCGGCGCCTGCGGCTTCGTGTTCGCCGGCCGCCGCCCGAGCGTCGAGCAGATGCGGCGCCAGTACGCGGGCTATGGGCTCGCCGACGTCGAGTCGCCGCTGACCCGCCGCCGCTACGAGGAGCTGCTCGACGAGTTCGAGGCCTACCGCCGGACGGGGCGGATCCTCGACGTCGGCTGCGGGGAGGGCGGCTTCCTGGAGGCCGCCGCGCGCCGCGGCTGGGAGGTCCACGGCACCGAGTCCACCGCGGGCGCCCTGGAGCGCAACCGGGCGCGCGGGATCGCGATGACGCTCGCGCCGGCGCGCCCGGGCGACCTGCCGGCGGCGGCCTTCGACGTCGTCACGGCCTTCGAGGTCGTCGAGCACGTGGGCGACCCGCGCCCCGAGGCGGCGGCGATCGCAGACGCGATCCGCGACGGCGGGCTGCTGTACGTCACGACGCCGAACTTCTCGTCGGCGAGCCGGCGGATGCTCGGCGCGGGCTGGAACGTCATCGAGTACCCGGAGCACCTCGGGTACTTCACGGCGGGAACGCTCAGCCGCTGGCTGTGCGAGGCGGGCTTCGACCCGCTCGCCGTGACGACGACCGGGATCAGCCCCGGGCGCCTGCTGGGCGGGCTGCGGCGGCGCCCTGGTGCCGTGCCGCCGGCACCCCGCGCCGGCACCGCGGCGCTCGACGAGCGCGTCCGCGAGCGTGTCGAGGGAGCGGCCGCGCTGCGCGCCACGAAGCTCGCGGCCAACGCCGCGCTGAGCGCTCTGGGCGCCGGCGACACGCTGAAAGGTCGTTTTGTACGGCGCGCGCGCGAGGTTCGTTAAGCCGCATTCGAAGCTGCGGGGTTGCTGCTGGTGAAGCTCCGGATAGTGGACTACCATCCAGCTCGTTCGTTCTGAGACGGGAACGTGATCACGATCGATCGCACCCACGCGCGAGACTCGAGAGATGGAAGGACCCATGAGGCTGCCGCTTGCAAGATCTGAAGGACTGGTCATCGAGGAGCTCGCGGACGAGCTGCTCGTCTACGACCTCGACGTCAAGCACGCCCACTGCCTGACCCCGACCGCCGCAAGCGTCTGGCGTCTCTGCGACGGCAAGACCTCGGTGGACGCGATCGCCGAGGATCTCGGCCTCGCCACCGGCGACCTCGTGCTCGCGCTCGACGAGCTCGAGCGCTGCGAGTTGCTGGTCGAGCCGCTCCCCGCAAACGGCGGGCTCTCCCGCCGTGAGCTCGGGCTGAAGGTCACGAAGGTCGCCGCGGGCGTGGCGACCGTGCCGCTCATCCTCTCGATCGCCGCTCCCGCGGCCGCGCAGTCGTCCTCGCAGATCGCGGCGTGCCGCATCCTGGGCCCGATCGGCTCGGGCTCGTGCGGCACGTGCAACCAGGGCGGCTCCCCGACGGACTGCTGCTGCTGCCACTACGGCCCGGGCCTGCGCTTCTGCGCCGCGGGCGAGGCCGACTGCTTCAAGGTCGCGCCGGGCCTCCCCGGGTTCATGAAGCAGCAGCTCAACTGCACCGAGAACCCCGGCGACGACAACACCGACGGCGCCGCCCCGGCGCCGTAGGCTGCGACCGCCTAGCGACCCTGCTCGCCCGCCCGCCGCGAACGACGATCGAATCTCCACGCACGCAGCGCCCACAGCGGGGAGCGCACCACGTGCAGCGCGTACGCCGCGACGAGCGCTCGCCGGCCGCGCCGCGCCCACGGCGACTGTGCCGCGATCCATTCCGGTCGCGGGAGCAGCGACCGGCGCACGATGCCCGCCCGCTCCCGCCATCCGTGCGCGTCGATGAGCCCGCGGACATGGAACGTGCCGCGCGGCCGCGACTCGCGGTGACGAATCGCCCACTCGAGCCCCGGGCTCGCCCGTAGCCCGAGCTGCGCCGCGACCGACGCCCCTCGCGCTGACAGGCGCAATCCGGCCGAGAGCGGCTCTGTCGCCGACAGCTCGGCAGCCAGCCGGGCGGCCTCGCGCCAGCGCCCCAGTGGCCAGCGCTCGGCGGCGCGCGAGAGATCGCCGATCGCCTTGAGGTCGCCGGGGCCGCTCTGCGCGGCATGCGTCGCGACGTGGAGCGCGAGCGCCGCCGGGCCGAGTGCCGGGACCTCCCGCCCGTCCACGACGATCGGCTCGCGCGAGGCGTGCAGCAGCTCCCACGCCGCCGCGGGATCGACCCCGAGCCCGGGCAGCCGCCAATGCAGGTCGACGGTGCAGCCGTCGGAGTTCGTCCACGATTCGGCGTCGAGCACGCCGAGGAAGTCGTCGACGCCCGCGAACTCACTTCCCTCGCTGCTGAAGCCGAGTGCCGCCAGCGACGCGCGCGCGCCGTCGAGCCGAGCGGGCGCGACGAGGATGTCGATATCGAGGTAGTCGCGCTGCTCGCCCGGCCGGTACAGGCGCTGGGCGAGCACCGGGCCCTTGAGCAGCAGCGCCGGGACGCCCGCTGCCTCGAAGGCCGCCAGCACGTCGGCGGCGGCGCGGTCCAGCAGCGTCCGCGGCCGCACGTTGGCCGCGCGCGCGACGAACTCCCTCAGCCTGAGCAGACGCTCCTCGTCGGGCACCGGGACGCCGGTCCGCCCGGTCAGCTCGCTTCGGACAGCTGGGCCTGGGTGAGCGCGGTCTCGCCGAGCGCGAGCCCGGAGCCGTTGTTGCGCAGCGAGAGGCGCACGAGCGACTCGATCGTCGGTGCGCCCGCTGCCGGCGCGCTCGCGATCCTGCCGTCCGGCCCGACGAGGACGGCCGACGGCGTCGCTCGGACGCGGTAGTCGCTCATGACCTCGACCCCGCTCTGCAGCAGGACGTCGGTGATGCCGTGCTCGGTGAACGCGGACCGGTTCGTCGCCGCGACGCCCATGCTGATGACGACGATCGTCAGGCGGTCGCCGAGCGTCGCCTGCCAGCGGCCGATGTCGGGCAGCAGTTGGCGACAGCCCGGGCAGTCCGGCGTCGCGAACAGCAGCGCGACGTTGCGTCCCTGCGCGCACAGCGCCTCCAGCGACCGCGACGCGCCGTTGATGTCAGGCAGCGTGAAGTCGGGGGCCGGCAGGCCGATCGGCAAGCCCGCCGGAAGCGAGGCGAGCTCCGCGCTCACCTCCTCCAGGTCGGCGCGCATGGCCTTGTTCGAGCGCCAGAGCGCCAGCGCGAGACCCGCCAGCGCGAGGGCGGCGGCGCTGAAGACCACGGCCGCGAGCTCGGCGCCGGAGCGCGCGCCGATCCAGCCGTCGATCGGCTCGCCCGGCCCGCCGATCGCCACGGCGGCCGCGGCCGCGGCGAGCGCCCCGTTGCGGACGAGCGTCTCGCGGCCCGCCGGCGCCGAGTGGATCTGGCCGAAGCAGTGGCAGTCGGGCGCCGCGCCGCGCCGCAGCGCGGTGGCGATCCCGGCAATGAACGCCAGCAGCACGAGCAGCGCCGCCACGCCCGCCCAGCGCGCGACCGGCTCGACGACGAAGCCGGCGGCGATCGCCAGCTCGACGAGCGGGAGCGCGACGCCGGCGGGCGCCGCGACGCGCTGCGGAAGGCCGAAGTCCGCGAGCGCCTGACGCGATCCGGGCAGGTCGAGCAGCTTGCCGACGGCCGCCGTCGCGAAGATCGCGGCGAGCAGGAGCTGGAGCCCGAGGAGCACGCCTTCCATGATCAGATGCTAGCGACGCTTCGGGTGCACGATCCGCGGGAAGACAGCCCGCGCCTATCATCGGCGGCGTGCGCAAACCGAAAGCGACGGTCGAGGCGGCGCGCATCGCGTTCGAGGCCTTCGGGGTCCGCGCCGAGGTCGAGATCGCGCCTGCGGACGAGCTCGACCGGGTCCGGCCGCTGCTGCCGCCGGGGTGGCAGCCCTGCGAGCGCGAGGCCGTCCAGAAACGCTTCGCGATCCACCCCGACGAGCGCGGCACGTTCGCGCTCCTGAAGGACGGCAAGCCGTTCGTGGAGTCGCTCGGGCTCGCGCTCGCGCTCGAGCTCCTCGAGGCCCAGTTGCGCGCATACGTCGCCCTGCACGCGCCCGACCGGGTCTTCGTCCACGCGGGCGCCGTCGCGCATCGTGGTCGTGCGATCGTCCTCCCCGGCATGAGCTTCGCGGGCAAGACGACGCTCGTCGCAGCACTCGTGCGCGCCGGCGCGACATACCTCTCCGACGAGTTCGCGCCGCTCGATGCCGACGGGCTCGTGCATCCGTATCCGAAGCCCCTGTCGGTGCGCGACGAGCACGAAGTTCAGCACGACCACGACGTCAGCAGCATCGGCGGCGTCGCCGGCGATCGCGCGCGGCCGATCGGCCTCGTCGTCGCGACGTCGTTCTCGCCCGGCGCCCAGTGGAGCCCCCGCCGCCTGACGCCCGGCGAGGGACTGCTCGCGCTGCTCTCGCACACGGTCGCCGCGCAGACACGCCCGCCGCAGGTCATGGCGTTTCTCAGGCGCGCGTCCGAGAGCGCGAAGTTCCTCGAGAGCCCCCGCGACGAGGCGGCGGCGCTCGCGCCGTTGCTGCTCGCCGAGCTCGAGCACTGACCGATGGCGCTCGACGAGCGGCTGGGCGAGCTCCTGCGCAGCGCCGGCTTCGGCGGCCGTCGCAGCATGGAGCTGCTCGCCGAGGGCGGCGGGGCGATCGCGCCGGTCGGGTCGCTGAGGGCGCTCGGCAGGACCGAGGATGCGCGCATGGCGGTCCTCCTGCGGCTCTTCGGCTACAGCCAGGACGTCGAGCGCGAGCAGGCCGAGCAGGCCCTCGCACCGCTCGGCGTCGCCGAACTCGCCGCCGCCGGCCTCATCGACATCGACGGCACGGCCGTCCGCTCCGGCCTGCGGCTGTCGGACTTCCACGGCCTGCTGCTCGCCGGCGACGCGCCGCGGGACGTCGAGCCCGAGCAGCACGTCATGGCGCTCTCGACGGCCAGCCAGCTCACCGCCTACCTCACGGTGCGGCGTGAGGTCGCGACGGCGCTCGACCTCGGCACCGGCTCGGGCGTGCACGCGCTCCTCGCCGCCCGCCACGCCGAGCACGTCGTCGGCGTCGACATCAACGCGCGGGCGCTCGAGCTCGCCGCGCTCAACGAGCGCCTCAACGGAGTGCCGGACGGACGCTGCTCGTGGGTGCAGGGCAGCTGGCTCGATCCGGTCGAGGACGAGCGTTTCGACCTCGTCGTAGCCAACCCGCCGTACGTCATCTCGCCGGACAACATCCTGCGCTACCGCGACAGCGAGCGCGGGGGCGACGAGCTCTCGCGCGAGGTCGTGCGCGGCTGCGCGCGGGTCCTCGCCGAGGACGGCTTCGCCACCGTCATGTGCAGCTGGATCCACCGCGAGGACGCGTGGGACGCGCCCGTGCGCGAGTGGGTCGCGGGACTCGGGTGCGACGCGCTGCTGCTGCATCTCTCCAGCCAGCGCCCGCTGCCCTACGCGATCTCCTGGAACCGCGGCCGCGCGGAGAGCGACCCGCGGTGGTTTGCCGAAACCGTCGATCGCTGGGTCGCGCACCTCCAGGCCGCCGACGTCGAGCGGATCGCGACCGGCTTCGTCGTGCTGCGCCGGCGATCGGCGCGGGAGAACTGGTTCGGGTCCTTCCACGGCATCGCCATCCCGCAGGGGCCGGGCGGCGAGCAGCTCGAGCGGATATTCGCCGGCGGGGACGTCCTGGGCTCGCGCCGGGGCGCCGGGCTGCTGGCGGAGCTGCTCTCGCGGCCGTGGGAGCTGCTCGACCGCCATCGCCTCGACCAGAGCGCCATCTATGAGGGCGGCGCCTATGCGGGCGAGGGACGGATGAGCCGTCAGCCGGACACGGGAGTCCACGCGACCGTCGAACCGCGGGTCCTGCCGGTGCTGCTCGGATGCGACGGGAGCCGCCCCCTCGGAGAGCTCCTCAACGCGGCACCGGTGCCCGAGGGCCTGGATCGTGCCGGCTTTCACAGCCTCTGCCTCGGCACGGTCCGCGACCTCATCGCGCGCGGCTACCTCCTACCCGTCGACTAGCCGCCGCCGGCCGGCGCGGACGCGGGCTCGGCACGCCGGACCGTCTCGAAGACGAGAGCGCTGGCGGCCGGCTGGTCGAACCAGGGCGGGCTCTCGAGCTGCCAGATGACGCGAGCGCCGAGGACCGCGGTCATGAGCGCGAAGACCGTGAGCCCTACCGGGCTGCCGAGGCTGAGCAGGATCGCTGACGCACAGAGCCCGAGCTGCGTCACCCCGAGCAGCGCCGCGACCGCCTGGGGGGTGCCCAGCCTCGACAGCAGCCGGTGCGTCAGGTGGTCGCGCCCGCCGGTGAGCAGCGGCCGGCCGCCGCGACGGCGCGAGACCGTCACGAGCGTCGTGTCGAGGATGACGAGGCCCACGATCATCGCCGCGGCGGGCAGGCCCGCGGCGCCCAGCGGCGTCGTACCGGCGGCCGCCATCGTCACACCGGCGAGCAGCACGCCCAGCGGCATGCTGCCGCCATCGCCCATGAAGATCCTCGACGGGCGCGCGAGGTTGCGTGGGAGGAAGCCCGCGCAGCCGCCCGCGACCGACATGCAGAACGCCGCGAGCACCGCGTCGCCGCCGATCGCCGCCAGGACGCCGGCGCCGGTCGCCGAGACGCCGGCCACGGTCGCCGACGCGCCGTCCATGTTGTCCATGAGGTTCACCGCGTTGACGATCCCGACGATCCACGCGCACGTGAGCGCGAGGTCGAGCGCCGCGTTGCCGAACACGTCCCAGCCATGGCCGGTCGCGTACAACAACGCGCCGACGCCGACCTCGACCGCGAGGCGCAGGTACGGCGAGAGGTTCAGCCGGTCGTCGGCGGTGCCGAGGACCCAGAGGCCGATGGCGCAGGCGACGAGCACCGCGTACGGGCCCGTCGCGCCGCCGAAGGCGATCGCCGCGACGAGGACCCCGGCCATGAGCGCCGATCCGCCGAGGTATGGCGTCGGCCGGCCGTGGCCCTTGTAACCGACGGGGTGGTCGATGAAGCCGGTCGCATGCGCGATCGCGACGGCCACCGGTGTCAGGGCGTACGTCACCGCCACGGCGACGGCGAACGCCGCAACGGCCGTGAGCTCAGGCGGCATTGCTCAGGAGCTCGTGTGAGAACCCCGCGCGCTGGTAGGCGACGACGTCGTCGATCGCCTGATCGATCGTGCGCCGCGCCCTCCACCCGGTCAGCGTCTCGAGCGCGGTGGTGACGGGCCTGCGGCTGCCGAGCTCCTCGAAGCCGGGGGCATAGGCCTCGTCGTAGGGCACCCGCTCGATCCGGCTCCGTGAGCCGCTGCGCAAGATGACGCGACTGGCGAGGTCGTCGACCGACACCGGAACCGAGGAGCCGATGTTGTACGTGTTGCCCACCGCACCATCGTTTCCGGCGAGCAGCATGAGGGCGCGCACGGTGTCGGCGACGTGCGTGAAGCAGCGGGTCTGCGTCCCGTCGCCGTAGACGGTGAGGTTGCGGCCCTCAAGTGCCTGGGTCACGAACCGCGGGAGGACCATGCCGTAGCGGCCGGTCTGGCGCGGGCCGACGGTGTTGAAGAGCCGCACGACGATCGTCTCCGTGCCCTGCTCGTCGTGGTAGGCGTGGGCGACGGCCTCGCCGAAGCTCTTCGCGATCGCGTAGGACCAGCGCGAGCGCGCAGGGGAGCCGAGGACGAGATCGGCGTCCTCGTCCAGGGTGCCCGAGCACTTGCCGTACACCTCGGAGGTGGAGGTGAAGAGCACCCGCCGGCGGCGGCGCGCGGCGGCGGCCATGACGACGTCGGTCCCGCGGACGTGGTCGAGGAGCGTCTCGAGCGGGCTGTCGACGACGAGCTGGACGCCGACGGCGGAGGCGAGGTGCAGGCAGATGTCCGCCGCGCGCATGCAGTCGTCGACGAGAGCGGCGTCGCCGGCCGAGCCCTCGACGAACGTCACCCCGTCGCCGACGAGATGCTCGATGTTCTCGAAGCGACCGGTGCTGAGGTCGTCGAGCACGAGCACGTCATGGCCTGCGCGCGTGAGCGCGTCGCAGAGGTGCGAGCCGATGAACCCGGCGCCGCCGGTGATGAGGTACCTCATGCCGTCACCCGCATCCGGTCGGCGGCGGCGGCGGCGACCGTGGCGCGCAGGCCCTCCGCGAGCGCGATCCGGGGGTCGTAGCCGAGATCGGCCCGTGCCGCGCCGATGTCGGCCAGCGAGTGGCGCACCTCGCCGGGGCGCGGAGCGGCGTGGACGGGGTGGATGTCGGTGCCCATCTGGCGCCCGAGCTCGAGCGCGAGCTCGTTGAGCGTGATGCGCTCGCCGCAGGCGACGTTGTAGACGCGGCCCGGAGCAACCGCCGCGTCGAGCGCGAGGACGTTCGCGTCGACGACGTTGGCCACGTACGTGAAGTCGCGCGACTGCCCGCCGTCGCCGAAGATCACCGGTGGATCGCCGGCGGCGTATGCGGCGATGAACCGCGGGACGACCGCCGCATAGGCCGACATCGGGTCCTGGCGCGGCCCGAAGACGTTGAAGTAGCGCAGCGCCACGGTCTTGAGGCCGTAGAGGTCGAACCACGTGCGGCAGTAGCTCTCGGCCGCCAGCTTGGAGACCGCGTAGGGCGAGATCGGAAGGGTCGCCATCGACTCGCGCTTGGGCAGGCCCGGGACCGCGCCGTAGACCGACGAAGACGACGCCATGACGACGCGGCGCACGCCGGCGTCGCGGGCGGCCACGAGGACGTTCAGCGTTCCCGTCGCGTTGACCGTGTGGGTGCTGATGGGGTCGGCGATCGAGCGCGGCACGGACGGCAGGGCCGCTTGGTGGAAGACCGCCTCGCACCCTTCGACGGCGGCGCGGACATCGGCGAGCGACGACACGTCGGCCTCGACGAACCGCACTTCGGACGCAACCGCGTCGAGGTTCGAGCGCCGCCCGGTGGAGAGGTCGTCCAAGACCACGACGTCCCACTCGAGCGCGAGCATGCGCCGAACGATGTGAGACCCGATGAACCCTGCTCCGCCGGTGATTAGCGCTGTGCGCCCCATGCTGACCTCCGTGTCCCGGCATCAACATCGTCGGTACGAATTGGCCCCCGAGGATCTCGCCGAGCAATGACTGAAATGTGGAGTGTAACGTCGCAAAATCGATGCACAACCTGCACGGTTGCGCCACGATTTGCTCAGATGTGCAAGCACAATCATGCGTTTTGCAGGGCCTTTTGGCGAGTCCGACGATAGTCCCAGCAATCGGTGCTGCATCCTGCACGCGAGTCTGCGCTAACCGTCCAGCGCGTCGCCGGCGCGAGGCACGGTCACCTGCGCCTCCGCCTCCCTCTTCTTGCGCCTGCGGTCCCGCCACGTGCCGCGCGGCTCCGGCGCGATCGAGTAGCCGTAGCCGTATTCGTGGCCACCGCGCGCCGTCGCACCGGTCACGACGACGCCCAGGATCGTGCCGCTGGCGGCCTCGATGACCTTCTGCAGCCGGCGGATCGCGACCTTCGTGCTGCGGTTCAGCCGGGCGATGAGCACAACGCCCGTCGCGGCCTGCAGCAGCGGCAGGGTGTCGCTGACCGCCAGTGCCGCCGCAGAGTCGATGACGACGAGGTCCGCGTCCTCCTCGAGCTCCACCAGGACGCGCCGAAGCTCCGGTGAGCTGAGCAGCTCGGCCGGATTGGGCGCGCTGGCGCCCGCCGGCAGGAGCCGCAGCGAGCCCTGGCCGTCGGCGCCGCCGGGCAGCTTGACCGGCAGTTCGACGAGCGCGTCCGAGAGCTTGTGCGTGCCTGCCAGCACGCTGCCGAGCCCTGCCGTCGTGCGCAGTCCCAGCCGTGGCCCGATCCGCGGCTGGCGCAGGTCGGCGTCGACGAGGATGACCTCGCCGCCGGCTCGGGCAAGCGCGTAGGCCAGCCGGATGGCGACCGTCGTCTTGCCGTCCTCCTGGCCGGCGCTGGCGATCACGACGCTTGCGAGACGGCGGTCGACGTTGAAGTACGTCAGCGCCGCGCGGAGCATCTGGAAGGCCTCCTCGTCGCGCTCCTCCCCCTCCTCGCTGGCGAACGCGCTGACCGGGATCGCGCTGAGCAGCGGCAGACCGGTCAGCCGCTCGAGGTCGTCGGGGCTGCGCAGCCGCCGGTCGCTGCTCTCGGCCAGCGCGACGGCGCCGGCGCTGAGCAGCAGGGCGATGACGAGCCCCAGCACGAGCGCGCGCCGCGTGTCGCGCCCGATCGGGACCCCCGATGGCACCGCGCTCTCGACGATCCCCTCCTCGGGGCGCAGGGTGCTGCGCAGCGTCCGCAGCTTCTGGATCTGGTCGTTGAGCGCCCGGCGCTGCAGGTCACCCGATGGGAATCCGGCTCGCTGGCGCTCGAGGCCCCTGATCGCGAGGTCGATCTGCCCGATCGTCTGAGACGTGCGGTTCGACGAGATCGCGTTCGCGAACGCGTTGGCGACATCGGATGCGCGCTGGGGATCGGGCGATGTCGCGGTGATCGTCAGAAAGCCGGTGTCGGTGTCGGCCGCGACGCCGATGAGCCCGCTGATCGCTGCGCCGGGCTCCGGCGGGCGCAACCGGCGGCCGGCGGCGTTCGCGATCGTGCGCGTCCGAACGAGGCGCGCGACGGTCAGCACGCCGTCGCCGCCCTGTGGCGCGGAGGGAAACAGCGACGCGTCGATCGTCACCGTCTTGGACTGGATCAGCGCGCTGGACTGGTACTGGCGCACCTGGCGCGCCTCGAGCGCGTATGAGATCGCCGGGACGACGAGCAGGAACCCGAGCACGAGGAACTTCCAGCGCCACAGGCTCCGGAGATAGACGCGGAAGTCCTGCGATTCGGGGTGCTCTGGCTTCATGCCGTATGTCCCTGGGGCGTCACGAGAAGATCAGCGGGTTGCCCAGGATTCCCGAGCGCAGGCAACGTAGCACCTGGGATCCGCGCCGGGACAGGCTCACGCAGGACGAACAGCATGGCGAATCCCAGGGTCACGATGTGCGTCCGGTAGCGAAAGCCGGTGCCGGCGTTGCCTGCGCTCAGGGCGTAGGCCATGAGCAGGAAGAACATCGGGTACAGCAGCGGCGCCGACAGCGTCAGCACCTGCCCGCGGCGGCGCCAGACCGCCCGGATCAGCAGATAGAGGCCGGCGAGCGCGACCAGGGTCCCCACCGCGCCGAGCTGCTGGCTCGGGTTGGCGAGCTGCCACGGGTAGGGGCGCACGATGACGTCGTACATCCGCTTGGGCAGGTTCGTGAAGACCGCGCCGCGCTCGGAGTAGTCGACGCTCTCCAGGGCGAGGTTGTTGCTGCCCTGCTCCCCCTTCGGCGCCGACGAGTCGGTGTTCGCGTCCTGGGAGACCTGCAGCGTCTTCAGGCTCTCCTTCGAGGAGACCTGGATGAGGGCCGGGGCGGCCATGAAGCCGATGATCACGACCGCGTAGATGAGCGGCATCGCGCGCAGCGGGCGATCGAGCCGGCGCAGCGATGCGTGCAGCACGACGAGGACCGACGCGCTGACGAGAAACCAGCCGGCATAGGATCGCGTCTCCACCGCGATGAGCCCTCCGACCGCCGCGAGCACGATGCCCCAGAGGTCGAGCCGGCGCCAGATCTTCGTCGCGCCGAAGACCACGAGGCCGGTGGCCAGCACCATCATCGGCTCCTTGTGCAGCGCGCTGTTGAAGAAGATGCCGCCGGGCTCGAGCATGAGGACCCAGGCCGTCAGGCGAGCGGCGTTCGGGCCGGCGAGATCGTGGACGGCCGCGAGCATGAGCAGCATGCCGAGCATCGCGAGGCCGACCTGGACGACCCGCATCGCCCCGGTGCCGAAGTCGCCGAACTTCATCTCCAGCGCGAACAGCACGGTGTGCAGCTGGTAGGGGTCGTGCGGCAGGAAGCCGTAGCCGAACGGGGAGTCGACGAGCAGCTGCGCGAAGCTCAGGAACGTCGTCTCGTCACCGCCCCGCAGCGCGGCGTTCAGACCGGTCGAGGAGACGCCGGCGATCGCGATGAAGCGCAGCGCCAGCCCGACGGTCAGCGGCAGCGCGAGGTTGAGCCCCGGTCGCGTCCGTTGGAGGCGCCGGAGCGCGAACCAGAGGCCGAACGCGACGACGAGCACGGCGGCGACCACCGTCTCGGCGTTGAGAAGCGTGCTGTTGTTCGTGCTGACCATCGCGCCGCCCGAAGGATGCTAGAGGCGGCCTGAGAGCGTGCGAAACAGCGGCCGCACGACGACAGCCGCGGACCACTGCAACGTCGCCACGAGCGGCAGCGCGCGACGGATCGCGCCCGGCACCGCGGGATCCGCCCGCAGGCGCTCGCGCACGCCGGCGGCGTTGGCCCGCAGCGTCCGCAGCCGCGCGGCGTCGCCGCCCCGCCCGGGCGAGTCGCCCCGCCAGCGGTAGACGAGCGCCGGCTCGCCGAGAAAGCGGATCCGGCCGCGCCATGTCAGCGACGTCGCGAGCGCCCAGTCCTCGCCGTGGCTGCGGTCGGCGTAGCCGCCGGCGGCGCGCACGTCGGCGGTGCGCATGATCGTCGCCCCCTGCGTCGGCAGCAATGACCAGACGGTGTTCGCGAGCGCGAACAGCCGCGGCGCCGGTGCCAGCATGCGCGCGACGAGCCGGGGCGAGCGATGCCGGCGGCCGGTCTCGCCATCGACGAGCGCCATCGCGACGGCGGCGGCCTCGGGGTGAGCCGAGAGCGTCGCCGAGAGCGTCCGCAGGGATCCCGGCAGCAGCACGTCGTCGGCGTCGAGGAACACGACGAGCGCAGCGGCGACCGACGCGAGGCCGACATTGCGCGCCGCCCCGGTGGTCAGCCGGTGCTCCGAGCGGACGACGCGGATGCCGGGCAGGCCGGGCAGCGCGGTCACGGATGCGTTGTCGACGACGACGACCTCGCTCGCCGCGTCCTGGTCGAGGACGCTCTGAACGGCTGCCGGCAGACAGGCGACGTAGTCGTCCCAGACCGGGATGACGACCGCGACCGGCGGCGGGCGCACGAGGGCAGGCGGCGAGAGCAGCCCGCGGTACAGCTCGTCGAGGTCCGCGACGAGCCGCTCCACGCCGAAGCGCCCGAGCACGTGGGCGCGGCCGGCTGCGCCCATCCTGCTCGCACGGGCCGGATCGTCGAGCAGGGCGCGCAACGCCTCGGCGAGCCCGTCGTGGTCGTCGGGCGCCGCGAGCAGTCCGGTCTCGCCGGCGACGACGACCGAGCGGACGCCGCCGACGTCGGTGCCGACGACCGGCGTCGCGGCAGCCTGCGCCTCGATGAGGCTCACGGGCGTGCCCTCGTTGTCGGAGGTGAGCACGACGACGTCGCTGGCGGCGCAGACGTCGGGGATGTCGCGGCGAAAGCCGGTCCAGACGAGCCGCTCGCCGAGCGCGCGGGCGGCCGGCGAGGCGGCAAGCTCCTTGCGCAGCTCGCCGTCGCCGACGACGACGAAGCGCGCTCGCGGGCGATCGGCCAGCCGCACGGCGACGTCGAGGAAGCGGTCGACGCGCTTGATCGGCACGAGCCGGGCGACGATCGTCACGACCTCCTCGTCCTCGGCCACGCCCCACTCGCGCCGCAGCGCGGCTCGCCGCGCGGCGCGGCGTGCGTCGTCGGCGCAGGCCGAGAGGTCGAGCCCGAGGGCGACGACGACGATGCGGTCCGCCGGTGCCACCCCGAGCCGCACGAGGTCGTCGCGGACCTCTCCCGAAACGGCGACGAGGACATCGGTGTGGCGGGCGAGGACCTGCTCGACCGCGCGGTAGACGCGGGCGGTCCGCGACGAGAAGTAGCCCTCGAGCGAGTGCCCGTGGAACGTGTGGACGACGACCGGGCGGGTGCTGCGGCGCGGGAACGCCAGCAGCACGGCGGCGCGCCCGAGCGTGCCTGCCTTCGCGGCGTGCGTGTGCACGAGCCGCGGACGGTCGCGGCGCAGGATCCGGACGAGCGCGACGAGCGCGCGCAGATCGCCCGTGCCGGGATCGCGGCGCATGCTCGCCAGGCGCGTCGGCACCACGCCCATCCGCGCGGCGAGGTCGTCCATGCTGCCCTCGTCGGCACTCTCGACACCGCGGACGAGCCGCGTCGCGTAGCCGCGGGGACGCAGCAGCGCGGTCAGGCTGATCGCCTGGATCGCGGGGCCGCCTATATTCAGCCGCGCGATGATGCGCAGGATGCGAACGGGCTCTCGCGCGGAGGGATCCATCGGCGTAGTTCATCACCTGGCCGGTGCGCTCCCGGCGCTGGCCGGGACCGGCGTGCTCGTCGCGTGGTCGACCGATCAGGGCGGCTACTTCGCCCGCTCGTGGTATCCGGGCACGCTGCTGTTGCTCGCCGTGCTCGTCGTCGCGGTCGCGATGGACCCCGGCGGCATGCGGCGGCTTCCCCGAGTCGTGCAGGCGGCCCTCGTCGCGCTCGCGCTCTTCACGGCCTGGGCGTTTCTCAGCATCACGTGGGCGGACTCCAAGGGCGTCGCCTGGGACGGCGCGAACCGCACGCTGCTGTACCTCGTCGTCTTCGCGCTCTTCAGCCGGTCGGTCGCGAGCGCGCGCACGCTCGCGATCGTGCTCGGAGCCTGGACGGCGGCGATCGCGGTCGTTGCGATCGTCGTGCTGCTGAAGCTGCCCGACATGCTCGGCGGAGGGCCGCCGCTCGTCGAGCCGGGCCTCGGGCAGCCGTTCGGGTACTCCAACGCCACCGCCGCGATCTGGCTCATGGCGCTCTGGCCGGCGCTCGCGTTCGCCACGT
The DNA here is from genome assembly GCA_963797025.1 of uncultured Actinomycetes bacterium. Lineage (GTDB taxonomy): Bacteria > Actinomycetota > Thermoleophilia > Solirubrobacterales > Solirubrobacteraceae > CADCVQ01. Next base: position 778,879 of record CAWCNU010000004.1, on the reverse strand, counting down.
GCCGCGACCTCCCGGCGTGGCTGCGCGGAGCGGCCGCCGCTGCGGTCGTCGTGCTCGCCGACACGTCGCTGCTGAGCGAGAGCCGCGGCTCGCTCGTGGCCACCGCGATCGTGCTCGTCGTCCTCTTTCTCGTCGTCCCCGGCCGGGTGCGGACGTTGCTGACGCTGCTGGCGCCCGCGAGCGCCATCGCCCTCACGACGCCGCACGTCCTGCGCGCGGCGAACGCGGCGGCGCGCGACCGGGCGGAGATCTCACAGCTCGATGGCGTGGCCGGGCCCGTGTTGCTCGCGGCGCTCGTCGCTGGGCTCGTCGTCTTCGCCGGCGCCGAGCTCGCGGCCCGCAGACAGCCGTCGGAGTCGCGCGCCCGTGCGCTGCACCGCATCGTCGCGATCGCGGGAATCGCGCTCGCCCTCGGCGGTGCGACCGCCGCCGTCGCGGTCGCCGGCGATCCGGTCGACCGCGTGCGCAACGCCTGGAACGACTTCAGGCAGACCGGTGCGCCGTCCAACGACGGTCCGGGCCACCTGACCGCCGGTTTCGGGGGCGCGCGCTACGACTACTACGTCGTAGCGTTCGATCTCTTCAAGGCCCACCCGGTCGCCGGGATCGGGATGGACAACTTCGCGCAGGACTACCTCGCACGCGACACGGTCGGCGAACGGCCGACCTCCCCGCACAGCATCGAGCTGCGCACGCTGGCGCAGACCGGCATCGTCGGTGCGCTGCTCTTGCTGCTCGCGTTCGACGCCGCGTTTCTCGCGGTCTTCCGCGGGCTGCGCGGATCGAGCGACCTCGGCCGTGCGGTCGCCGCCGGGGGCGGGCTGTGCTGCCTGTACTGGATCGTCCACGGCTCGGTCGACTGGTTCTGGGAGTTCCCGGCCCTCGGAGGCGCGGCCTTTGCCGCCCTCGGCCTGGCGGCCGCCACCACGGCGCTCCGGCCGGACGGCGCCGCGTCCTGCACCCGTCCCGCGCGGTGGGCGAAGGCCCGCCTGCCGGTGCTCGCCGTCCTCGCGCTCGCCGCCGTCGCCTCGCTCGTGCTCCCCTGGACCGCGGACATCGAGGTCCGGCGGGCACGGGCTTCCTGGCCGGTGTTCCCCGCGGCGGCCTACGAGCAGCTCGAGCTCGCGGCGAAGCTCAACCCGCTCAGCGAGCAGCCCGGGCTCGCGACGGGCACGATCGCCATCCGGCGGGGCGAGGTCGCGCGGGCACGGCGCGGCTTCGAGCAGGCGCTCGAGCGCGATCCGCGCAACGCCTACGCGACGATGTGGCTCGGCGCGATCGCCTCCAGCCAGGGACACCGGGCCGAGGCCGCTCGCCTGCTCGGCCGGGCGCGCGCCCTCGCGCCGACCGATCCGGTGACGCAATCGGCCACAGCCCAGGCCCGCGCGGGGCGGATCGACCTGGCCGGGCTCGATCGCGAGGTCTCCACGTTCGTCGGGCAGCTGGTCGATTGACCAGGATATGGACAAACGCGGCGGCGATGGCGTACCCTCGGTCGGTGATGCGCTCTCGCCTTCTCCTCGCTTCTCTCGTCTGCTTGGTCGCTGTCGCGGCGCTCCCCGCCACGGGGCTCGCGCAGACCGCGGGTCAGGCGGAGTACGGCGGGGTCGCCGCCGCGAACGCGACGTCGCCGCCGGCCACGACCTCCCCCGCCGCAGGTGTCGCAGCCGAGACGGCGGAGAGCCCGGAGGGCTCAGGCCCGGAGGGCTCAGGTGTCCAAGGCGAGACCGCCAAGTCCGCGCCTTCGGGCCCGGCCGCGCAGGTCGCCGGGGACACGAGCGACGGGACGCTGCCGTTCACCGGCCGCGACCTGCTCCTCATGCTGATCGCGGGCCTCGGCCTCGTCGGCATCGGCGCCGCGCTGCGCAGCGCCACGCGCGCGCCCGCCGGCGCCTGACCTACGCCGAGCTGCTCACCGGCTCGCGCGCCCGCGCCTTCTCGCCCTCGGGCTCCTCGACGTCCTCCTGCGCGTCGTGCTCCTCGTCGAGCTCGTGCTCGTCGACGCCGAGGTCCGTCAGCCGCTCGACCTCGCGCGGATCGCGCAGCGTCGCGTGGAAGCGCTCCTCGTCGAGCTCGCCCTGCCATTTCGCGATGACCATCGTCGCGACGCCGTTGCCGATGCAGTTCGTCAGCGCGCGGCCCTCGCTCATGATCCGGTCGATGCCGACGACGAGCGCGATGCCCACGGCGATCGACTCGGCCGAGAAGAACTGGCCGCCGAACGCCTGCAGCGATGCCGTGAGCGTCACGAGGCCCGCGCCGGTGATCCCGGCCGCGCCCTTCGAGGTCAGGACCATGAGCCCGGCAAGCGCGATCTGCTCGCCGATCGCCATCGACTCCCCGGCGGCCTGGATGATGAACAGCGCGCCGAGCGTCAGGTAGATGCAGGTGCCGTCGAGGTTGAACGAGTAGCCCGTCGGGATGACGACGCCGACGGTCTGGCGCGACGCGCCGGCCGCCTCGAGCTTGCGCAGCAGCCGCGGCAGGACGGTCTCCGAGGACGAGGTGCCGACGATGATCAGCAGCTCGTCCTTCAGCAGCCGGATGAAGCGCAGGATGCTGAAGCCGGCCAGTCGCGCGACGAGCCCGAGCACGCCGAAGACGAAGATCGCGCACGTCGCCCAGAAGGTGACCATGAGCAGCGCGAGGTTGCCGAGCGACTCGCCGCCGAACTGCGCGACGGTGTACGCCATCCCGCCGAAGGCGCCGATCGGCGCCGCCCACATGACGATGCGGATGATGCGGAAGATGATCTGCGACGCCGTCTCGAAACCCCCGACGACGCGTTCTCGCGACGGCTTGGGAAGCCCCGAGATCGCGGCGGCGACGAGGATCGCGAGGACGAGCACGCGCAGGATCTCGTTCTCGACGAACGGGCCGGCGACGGAGTCGGGCAGCAGCGAGTCGGTGACGAACGAGACGAGGCCCTCGTCGCCGCCGGCCTCCTTGATCGACTCCTGGGCCGCGCTGACGTCGGCCTTCGAGGACTTGGCGTCCAGGCCGTCACCGGGCTTGACGATGTTCGCCGCCAGCAGCCCGAGCGTCAGGGCGACGACCGACGCGGTGAGGAAGTACGAGAGTGCGCGGGTCGCGAGGCCGCCGGCGCGGGCGAGGTTGCCGAGCGACGCGATCCCGATGACGACGGTCACGAAGATCACGGGCCCCGTGATCGTCTTGATGAGCTGGATGAACGCGTCCGCCATCCACTTCGCCTTCGTCGCCTGGTCGGGGACGAGCAGGCCGAACGCGACGCCGAGGACGATCGCGATGACGACCCAGAACCAGAGCTGTCCGCGAACGCCGCCCGTGCCGGCCGCGTCGGTGTCGCCGCGTAGCCTCGCCATCGCTCCTCCTCCCGTGGACGAGGTGCTCTTACCCGCTGGGGCGCCGGCCGATGCCGGGCCGCCTCAGCGGCAGAGGGTGGCCGCCTTCACCCAGCCCCCGCTGCCGACGTCGGGCACGACGCGCGCCCAGTCAGCGGAGGCGCTGCGGCGCTGGATCGAGACCGGCTGGTTGCGAAAGACGGTGCCGACGAAGAGCTTGCCGGGGGAGCGGTAGAGCAGCGCGCTGTCGGCGCAGATCCGGCCGGGCTGTTCGCCGCGCTGCGGCAGGCGCGGGTTGCTCGCGATCGAGCCGTTGCGGTCCGGGCGGCGGCACAGCACGCCCACCGTGACGTCGTAGGAGCGGTCCAGCCGCGCGCGGCCGAAGTCGATGCGCGCCTTGCGCGAGAAGCCGATGATCGTGCCCTTCGAGAGGCCGTAGCTCAGCGGCAGCGCCTGCTCGGGCGCCTGCATGCCGGCGACCTTCATGGCGGGCGGGCAGGTGACGGTCACGCTGCGCCGCTCGCCGGCCTTCGGCGGCTGCACCGGCACGCGCACGCGCGCGGTGACGAGCGCCGTGCGCGACGGGATCGGGTCGCTCGTCGTGACGGTCTTGCCGGTCAGCGCCTCCTCGCCCTTGAGCAGGAAGGGCGCGGGGTCGCCGGCCTCGAAGCTGTCGCCGGCCAGGACGAGGACGCCGCCGGTCGCGGCGAGGACGATCGCCGCAGCGCTCGCGGCGAGGATCTTGCCGCCTCCGCCGCCCACGACCTTGGCGATCGCGCCGATGATCGGCAGCGCGACGAGGCCGGGGTTCAGCGCCTGCAGCTGCTTGCTGAGGCGGCGCAGCTGCGTGCCGTAGGCGCGGCACGCGTCGCACTCCTTGACGTGGCGCAGGACGTGCTCGCTCGGGCGCACGCCGCGCTCGTGGGCGTCGAGCAGCGCCTCGCGGATGTCGGCGTGGTCGGCGTCGCGCGCGGCGCGCGTCTTCAGGAGGTTCTCGCGGGCGCGGGTCGCGAGCATCTGCGCGGCCGGGACGCTGACGCCGAGCTGCGCGGCGACCTGCTCGGGGCTCTGGTCGTCGAGCTCGCGGGCGAGCAGCGCGGTGCGCTGGCGCACGGGCAGGTCGGCGAGGTCGTCGACGAGCCGGCGCATCGTCTCGCGGCGCCTCAGCACGGCGTCGGGGTCGTCGCGGTCGTCGCCCAGCGAGGCGGCCTCGTCGAGCGCCTCGTCGCCCCAGCGCGCGCGGCGGACCTCGTCGATCGCGCGGTTGCGGGTGAGCCGGTACAGCCAGGGCCGCAGCTCGTCGGGGCCGTTGCCGGCGCGAAGCGCGTCGTGCGCGCGGATGAGGACGTCCTGGACGACGTCCTCGGCGTCGTGCTCGGAGCGGCGGAGAAGGGAGCGTGCATAACGGGTGAGTGCGCGGCGATGGCGTTCGTCGAGGGTCGCGAAGGCGCTGCCGTCGCCCGCCGCGATTGCGCGGGCGAGCTCGGCATCGTCGGGACCGGTTCGCTGGAGGAGGGAGGCCATGGCGGACACGACGCTAGCGCCGCCCCCGGGGGTGCGAGGGCGGCGCGTCGCGGCGTGTGGTGGCTAGCGGACGAGGCCGTAGATCCGTCCGGTGACCTCGCTGTCGGCATGCGGGGCGGCGAAGGCGCGAACCTTGACCTTGCCGCGCTTGGTGTAGTCGCCCTTGTCGACGACCGTGAAGCCGACGGCGTTGGCCTTCGGCGCCAGGCCGCGCAGGCGCTTGCCGGCCGGCGCCTTGATGTGGAACGTCGCGGTCTGCGCGCCCTCGAGCGTCACGTCGCGGTAGACGAGGCGGGCGCCGCCGGGCAGTCGCTCGCCCTTCTGGATCCCGGTTCCGGGGATCGTCAGCGGCGCGGTCGTGGCGGTGGAGGTCTTCTGGACGCTCACGATCGGCGCGTCGGCTGCAGCGGCGACGCCGGAGGCGGCGAGGAGCGCGACGGACGTGGCGGCGGCGAGCCTGCGGGTGATGGCGGTCATTTGGGGTTCCTTTGTGTCGGGGGGTTTGTGTGCGTCTGTCCCGACCACGGATGGGCCCCGGTGGACCAACGGACCTTCGTTGGAGTTGGCGCGTTGGCGCTCTTTTGCGGTGGGTCGGCGCTACTCCTCGGCCGCCGCGGGACCGGCGCTTGCGACCGGCGGCATTGAGGGAATGGGTTCGGCTCGCCCGCGGCTCGCGTGGGGGGTCTGGTCTGAACGAGACCACATGCGTCTCGTTCGGGCCAAACCCCCCGGTTTCGCGAGGGGTTGGGCCCGAAACGACGCAATACGGGACGCCCTGGGCCCAACCCCCCGGGCGCGCGAGCCGATCGCCCGCACGCCCCGCTCACCTCACCCTCAAAGCCGCTGGTCGCAGGCGCCGGAGCCCGCCGCGGCCAACGAGTCGCGCCTACGCCGCGCGCGCCGCCCCGCCGAGCCGCGCCTGGCTCACCGCAACCGCCTCGGGGTTGGAGTCGATGAGCACGAACCGCCGGCCCAAGGGCCCGCAGACCGCGCCGAGCGTGCCCGAGCCGGCGAAGGGGTCCAGGCACCAGCCGCCCGGGCGCGACGAGGCGGCGACCATCCGGCGCACGATGCCCGCCGGCTTCTGCGTCGGGTAGCCGGTCTTCTCGCGCGAGTTCGTCGGCACGATCGTGTGCCACCAGCAGTCGCTCGGGCGCTTGCCGCGGGCCGTCTTCTCCGGGCCGACGAGGCCGGGCGCCATGTACGGCTCGCGGTCGACCTCGTCGTCATCGAAGTGGTAGCGCTCGCGATCGCGGACGTAGACGAGGATCGTGTCGTGCTTGGCCGGCCAGCGGCGCTTCGGGCGCCCGCCGTAGTCGTAGATCCAGATGAGCTCGTTGAGGAAGCACTCCGGACCGAAGAGCTCGTCGAGCAGGAGCTTGCAGCGGTGGGCCTCGCGGTAGTCGAGGTGGAGGTAGAGCGTGCCGTGCGGCGCGAGCAGCTCGCGGACGCGCTGCAGCCGCGGCGCGAGGAACGCCGCGTAGTCCTCGAACGCGTCGTCGTAGCCGAGCGCCCCGCGGCGGCGCTCGACGCCGGTGTTGAACGGCGGGTCGAGGTAGGCCATGTCGAACGTCGCCGCGGGCAGCGCGGCCATGACGGCGCGGTTGTCGCCACCGATGAGCAGGTCGTCGTCGAGCTCGATCGGCGCGCCTGATCGCAGGGTGCGCATGGGCAGCGAGGGTAGAACGCGCGACGGTCGGCAGGAGGGGCGCGTGCAGCAACGGCATGGAAGGCTCGGCGGGTGCGCCGCCGCAGCCGGGTCTTTGCGAGGCTCCAGCGGTGCTCTCGCTGCTGTCGCGCCTCGTCGCGCTGCTCGCCGTCGTCGTGCTCGCCGGGCTCGGCGCGACGCTGCTGCTCGACGACGACGGCGACCGCCGGCTGGCGCCCGGCTCGGGCGCGGGCGACGGCGAGACCGTGGATCCGCTCGCCTACACGCCGGCCCGCGAGGACGAGCTCGTCGCCTCCGCGGCGCGCGGCCATGCGCACGTGATCTACGCCAAGAGCCCGGACGGGATCGTCGCGAGCGCGCGGCGGACGTTGCGCTACCGGCCGCTCGTCGAGACGGCCGCGAACGGCACCGGCGTGGACCCCGACATGCTCGAGGCGATCGTCCTGCTCGAGAGCGCGGGGCGCCCGGACGCCGCCGCCGATCCGCGCCTGGACGGCGCGGTCGGCCTGACGCAGATCCTCGCCGAGACCGGCCGCAACCTCCTCGGCATGCGCGTCGATCCGGCGGCGGCGCGGCGGATCGGGCGCTCGCTGCGCCGCGCGCAGCGGCGCGGGGACGCGGTGCTCGTCGAGCGCCTGCGCGAGCGCCGCAGGCGCGTCGACGAGCGCTTCGACCCGCCCAAGGCGCTCGCCGCCACGGTGCGCTACCTCACGATCGCGCGCGAGGAGCTCGATCGCGACGACCTCGCCGTCGTGAGCTACCACATGGGCATCGGCAACGTGCAGTCCGCGCTGCGCCTCTACGGGAACGACGACATCTCCTACGCGCGCCTGTACTTCGACTCCTCGCCGAGCCGGCACGCCCGCGCGTGGAATCTGCTGGCGAGCCTCGGCGACGACTCCTCGACGTACCTCTGGCGCGTGCTCGCCGCGCGCGAGATCATGCGGCTGTATCGCGACGACCCGGCGCGGCTCGCGCGCCTCTCGGCGCTGCAGAACGCGAAGAACTCGGCCGAGGAGGTGCTGCACCCGAAGGCCGGCACCGAGCGCTTCGCGACCCCGTCGGACCTGCGCGCCGCCTACGACGAGGGGACGGTCGTCGGCCTCCCGAAGGAGCTGCTCTCCGAGCACGGCGTCCGCATCGACGCGCAGATGGGCGAGCTCGCGGGGCGCCTGAAGCGCTCGCGCACGACGTACCGCGGCCTGACGCCGCCGGCGCTCGCGCTGCTCGTCGTGCTGGGCGCGGGCACGAAGGACATCTCGGGCGCCGAGCCGCTCGTGCTCACGAGCACGGTGCGCGACCAGCGCTACCAGCGCCTGCTCGTCGCCGGCAACCGCGAGGCGACCCGCAACTACTCGCTGCACACGACCGGCTGGGCGTTCGACGTCCTGCGCAGCTACCGCTCCCGCGCACAGGCGCTCGCCTTCGAGTTCATGCTCGGGCGCCTGCAGTCGCTCGACCTCGTCGCCTGGGTGCGCGAGCCGGCCGCGATCCACGTGACCGTCTCCTCGCAGGCCAGGACCCTGCTCAGCGTGCTCGACGCCGGCTGACTACTCCGCGAGCAGCTGGCGGACGTGATCGGCGACGTTCTCCGGCGTGATCCCGAGCTTCTCGAGCACCATGTCGCCCGGCGCGGAGGCGCCGAAGCGGTCGATCGAGACGATCGCGTCGGCGTAGCGCTCCCAGCCCATGCGGATGCCGGCCTCGACGGAGACCGTCGGCAGGTCGACCGGCAGGACGGAGTCCTTGTAGTCGTCGTCCTGCTGCTCGAAGAGCTCCCACGACGGCATGGAGACGACGCGCACGGGCGCGTCGACGAGGTCGGCCGCCTCCAGCGCGACCCAGAGCTCGCTGCCGGTCGCGATGATCGTCGCCTGCGCGTCGTCGGCGTCGGCGAGGACGTAGGCGCCCTTGGAGACGCCCCTCGCCGAGCCGTACCTCGACTGGTCGAGCACCGGGAGGTCCTGGCGCGAGAGCGCCATCGCCGCCGGGCCCTCGAGGTCCTCGAGGATGACGCGCCAGGCCTCGGCGGTCTCGTGTGCGTCGCCGGGGCGCAGCACGACGAGCCCGGGGATCGCCCGCAGCGCCGCGACGTGCTCGACGGGCTGGTGGGTCGGGCCGTCCTCGCCGAGGCCGACGGAGTCGTGCGTGAAGATCCACGCGACCGGCAGCCCGGTGAGCGCCGAGAGCCGGATCGCGCCGCGCATGTAGTCGGCGAACTGCAGGAAGGTCGAGCCGTAGGGGCGCACGATGCCGCCGTGGGCGGCCATGCCGTTGACCGCGCCCCCCATGCCGTGCTCGCGGACGCCGAAGAAGACGTTGCGGCCGGCCTTCTCGGCGGTGAAGCGATCGGAGCTCGGGAACTCGGTCTTCGTGGACTCCGAGAGGTCGGCCGCGCCGCCGACCATCGTCGGCACCCGGTCCTCGAAGGCCGCCATGACCTTCTGGCCGGCCACGCGGGTCGCGAGCTTCTCCTTCTCCCACTCCGTCGGCAGCGCGTCGGCGAGGCCGGACAGCGGCTTGCCCTGCCAGGCGAGGTCCCACTCCTCGGCGAGCTCCGGGTTGGACTCGCGCCAGGCATCGAAGCGCTCCTGCCACTCCGCGTGGGCCTTCGCGCCGTCCTCCGTCATCGACGCCGCCGCGTAGGCCTCGTCGGGGACGAAGAACTGCTTGTCGGGGTCCCAGCCCATGACCTCCTTCGTCAGGCGGACCTCGTCCTCGCCGAGCGCGGCGCCGTGCGCCTTGCTCGAGCCCGACTTGTTCGGCGACGGATAGCCGATGATCGACTTCACGCGGATGAGCGTCGGGCGGTCCTCGACCTTCTGGCCGTCGCGGATCGCGGCCTCGAGCGCGGTCATGTCGTTGGCGTCGCGGACCTCGAGGACGTGCCAGCCGTAGGACTCGAAGCGCTTGGCGACGTCCTCGCGGTCGAAGCTCAGCGACGTCGGGCCGTCCAGCGAGATGTCGTTGTCGTCATAGAGGTAGACGATCCTGCCGAGCCCGAGCTGGCCGGCGAGCGATGCGGCCTCGGCGGCGATGCCCTCCATGAGGTCGCCGTCGGAGACGATCGCGTAGACGTGGTGGTCCTGGACCTCGCTGCCGTAGTGCTCGCGCAGGAACCTCTCGGCGATCGCCATGCCGACGCCGTTGGCGAAGCCCGCGCCGAGCGGCCCGGTCGTGACCTCGACGCCGGGCGTGACGTGGACGCGGTCGCGCTCGGGGTGGCCGGGGGTCAGCGAGCCCCACTGGCGGAAGTTCTTGATCTCGTCCATCGGCAGGTCGTAGCCCGTGAGGTGCAGGATCGAGTACAGGAGCATCGACCCGTGGCCGGCGGAGAGCAGGAAGCGGTCGCGATCGGGCCACGTCGGATCGGCCGGGTCGTGGCGCATGATGCGCCGGTAGAGGACGAAGGCCGCAGGCGCCATCGCCATCGGCAGGCCGGGATGCCCGGAGTTGGCTTTCTGGATCGCGTCCATCGAGAGGGCGCGGATCGCGTCGACGCAGAGCTGGTCGTTCTCGGAAGTCATGGCGGCGAAGTATCAACATCCGTTCGTCGTGGTGTCTCCCGGCTTCCCCCTCGGGCCCGCGAGTATGTGACCGATGCGCGGCCCGGGCGCCGGCTCGACCTCACATCGGTCTGACGGCGGCGCCGGCAACGAGCGGCTCGACCAGACGCGGCGACTTCGGCAGGCGGCCGTGCTCGACGTTCTCGACGCGCAACCCGGCGGCCTCGATCGCGGCCAGCGTCGGGCGGTTGCAGTGACAGCCGTGGCCGCAGCGGCGCCAGAGCGGGTGCACGAGGTCCTGGCGGCGGGCGAGCCGGGGCTCGTCGGAGCGCACGTGCTCGATGAACAGCAGCCGCCCGCCGGGCGCGAGCACGCGGCGCACCTCGTCGAGGCTGCGGGCGGGATCCTCGACCGTGCAGAGCATCAGCGTCGCGACGACGGTGTCGAAGCTCGCGTCCTCGAAGGGCAGGCGCTCGGCGGGCGCGGCGACGACGGTGGCATCCGGTCGCGCAGCGCTCGCGCGCCGTCGCAGGCGCGCGAGCATCGGCGCCTCGGGCTCGCTGAGGACGAGCTGGTCGAGCTGCGCCGGGTAGTGGGCGAGGTTCGCGCCGGTCCCGGCGCCGAGCTCGAGCACGCGGCCGCGCGCCCCGGCGAGCAGCGCCCGGCGCCGGTCGGCGAGCCCGGCCTCCTCGGTCGCGGCCAGCGCGCGATCGTAGAAGCGCGCGAAGAGGCGGCCGTAGAGGCTCATGGCCGGGGCTCCATCAGACCGCCGAGGCTACCCGCCGCAGGCGGATATCGTGACCGGCCATGCCGTCCTTTCGCCACAACGGGTACCGGATCGCGTACACCGAATACGGCACCGGCCCGCGGACCTGCGTGCTCGTCCACGGCCTGCTGCTGTCCCAGCGCATGCACCTGCCGCTCGCCCGTGACCTCGCCGCGCGCGGCAACCGCGTCATCACGATCGACCTCCTCGGCCACGGCCGCTCCGACCGGCCGCGCGACGCGTGGAACTACTCCATGGCCGGCTGCGCCGAGCAGGTCGTCGCGCTGCTGGACCATCTCGAGCTCGACGAGGCGGTCATCGCCGGGACCTCGCTGGGCGCGAACACGGCGCTCGAGGTCTGCCTTGCGGCGCCCGGGCGCGTCCGCGGGCTCGTCATCGAGATGCCGGTCCTCGACAACGCCCTCATCGCGTGCGTCGTGGCGTTCACGCCGCTGCTCGTCGCGCTGAAGTTCGGCGAGCCGCTGCTGAAGGCCGTCGCGCGGGCCGCGCGAGCGGTCCCGCAGCGGGCGCTGCCGTTCTACGGCAACGTCCTGCTCGACACGATCCGCCAGGAGCCGGGCCCGAGCGCGGCCGTGCTGCAGGGTCTGTTCTTCGGGCGCGTCGCGCCGCACCGGCTCCAGCGTCAGGCGATGCAGGCGCCGGCGCTCGTCATCGGCCACCGCCGCGACCCGGTGCATCCGCTCTCCGATGCCGGGATGCTCGCCGACGAGCTGCCCCGCGCGCGGCTCATCGAGGCCGACTCGATCATCGAGCTGCGCGTCTCGCCCGAGCGCCTGACCGGCGAGATCGCCGACTTCCTCGATGCCTGCTGGAAGCCCGCGCGACGGGCGGTGCGCCGCCGACGCGCCACGGCGTCGTGACGGTCTAGGCTTCCGCGGCGATGTCCCACCGCCAAGAGGAGAAAGAGCAGCGCAAGCGCGAGCGCCTGGAGCGCGAGGCCGCAGCGGCGGCCGAGGCCAAGCGCAAGCGGATGCTGCAGATCGTCGGCGGCGTGGTCGTGGCGGCCGCGGTGGTCGTCGGCCTCGTCCTGGCGCTCGCGGGCGGTGGCGGCGACGAGAACCGCCCGGCCGACGATGCCGTGACGGCGGCTGCAACGGCGGCGAACTGCACGTACAAGACCTTTCCCGAGGAGGGCAACGGCCACGTCGCCACCCAGCGCACGAAGGCGGACTACAAGACGAACCCGCCGACGTCCGGCGACCACAACCCGACGCCCGCGCAGGACGGCCTCTACCAGTCCGGCAACGAGCCCGCGCTCGAGAACTGGGTCCACACGCTCGAGCACGGCCGGATCATCCTCATGTACAAGCCGGGCACGCCACCGCCGGCGGTGACCTCGATGGACAACCTCTTCAAGGAGCCGGTCCTCGACAGCGGCGGGAGCTACCACATGGTCCTCATGCGCAACAACACGCAGATGCCGTTCCAGGCGGCCGCCGTCGCCTGGCGGCGCTATGTCGGCTGCCCGACGGTGACGCCGGCGGCGCTCGCGGCGATGCGGCTGTTCCGCGATCGCTGGGTGGACAAGGGCCCGGAGTTCGTTCCGTAGGTCGGCGGTCGGAGGCGTTCTCGTGCGGTCGGCGCGGGCGCGGCTTGCTTCCTGCGGCATTGAGCGATGACCGGATTGCCTGCGGCGCTCCTGCGAGCGCCCGCGGCTGACGGCGAGAGCGCCTGCGGGTGACGAGCGAGAGCGCCTGAGTCGCCTTTTCCCTGTCATGGCGGGGTCTTCGCGACTCACGTGCGCTGACCGGGACCCTCGCAGCCGACCCCGAGGTTCGGGCCTTTCCTCATCGATGCAGTTCCGCGCAGCGCTCCGCCCGCCGCCCGCGCACCGAGCGGACGCCACCGCGTTGCAAGCGCCCGTGCGAACCGCAGCTGATCCGGGCCGCGGGTGTTCAGTGTCGGCATGCGATGGATCGCAGCGGTACTCGTCGCCCTCGGGCTCGCCGTCTGGCTCGCCGCGCCGGCCCTCTCCGAGCGGCCGTTCGTGCCGCGCGCGGTCGAGTTCGAGCAGTCGCTCGGATCGTGGCGCTCGGGCGTCGTCGAGGCGCCGAAGCGCTTTGACCTCGTCGGCCTGACCTGGCGCGCGCCGCGCGAGGTCCACGCGCGGATCCGCGTGCGCTCGGACGGGGGTCGCTGGAGCCGGTGGGTCGCGATGGGCGACAGCCACGCCGGCGGACCCGGCGCCGAGCCCGTCTGGGCCGGCGGCGCCGACGCCTACGAGCTGCGCCTGGACCGCCGCCCGCGCGGCCTGCGGGCCCACTTCGTCAACGCCACCGGCACGGCCACCACCGGCGCGCGGGTCCTCACCGCGCTGCGCCGCGCCGCCCACGGCGCGCTCGCCGCGATCGCGGGAGCCCCCGCCCGCGCGCAGTCGGCGCCGGGCGCGCCCGCGATCGTCCCGCGCGCGGCCTGGGGCGCCGACCAGTGCCCGCCGCGCACGGCGCCGAGCTACGGCGAGGTGCAGCTCGGCGTCGTCCACCACACCGTCGACGCCAACGGCTACGGCCCGCAGGACAGCGCCGCGCTCGTGCTCGCGATCTGCCGCTATCACCGCAACACGAACGGCTGGCGGGACATCGGCTACAACTTCCTCGTCGACCGCTACGGGCAGGTCTTCGAGGGCCGCGCCGGCGGCATCGACCAGCCCGTCATCGGCGCGCAGGCACAGGGCTACAACGGCGTCTCGACGGGCGTCGCGAACATCGGGACGTTCACGAGCGAGGCGCAGACGCCCGAGGCGGTGCGGGCGATGGCGCAGCTGCTGGCGTGGAAGCTCACGATGCACGGCGTGCCGGTGACCGGGCAGGTGACGGTGACGTCCGCCGGCGGCCCCTCCAGCCGCTATCCGAAGGGCACGCCGGTGACCTTCGAGCGGATCGCGACGCACCGCGACGCCGACACGACCGCCTGTCCCGGCGACGCCCTCTTCGCCCAGCTGCCCGAGATCCGCGGCCAGGCCGCCGCGATCGCCCCGGTTCTGCCGCCCCCGCCGGCCGCGACGGTCTCGATCGCCGTCGCCGACCCCGCGCTCGAGCTGCCGCAGCTCGCGCACCTGACCGGGCGCGCGGCCGACGGGGCGGGCGCGCCGATCGCCGGCGCGCCGGTCTCCGTCCAGGTCGCCTCCGGCAGCGCCTTTCTCACCCGCGCCCGGACGACGACCGCGCCCGACGGGGGCTGGGTCGTCGAGCTGCCGACGCAGTATTCGCGGACCATCCGCGCGGTCGTCACCGTGCCCGGCGGCGCGCGCGTCGCGTCGCCGCGCGTCAGCGTCCAGGTGACACCGCGGATCAGCCTGCTCGCGCCGCGCCGCGCGACGGCTCGGCGCGCGTTCACCGTCGCTGGCAGCGTGCGCCCGAAGAGCACGCGCGCGGTCCTGCAGATCGCCCGCCAGGGCAGCGACGGCCGCTTTCACGGCGTCGCGCGCGTGTCGCTGCGGGTGCGCGGCGGGCGCTTCAGCCACCGCGTCCGCCTGCGCCGCCCGGCGCTGCACCGGCTGCGCATCACGTCGCCGGCGAGCACCCGCAACGCCGGCGGGCGATCGCGCGACGCGATCCTGCGGGCGGTACGCCCGTAGCGGCGGGCGCGCCACTAATGTCTCGCCGCGATGCGGCGCCTTCCGTCAACGGACGACCGGGAGGACCACGACAGCCGCTCGGCGATCGTCCGCCTCTGCGCCGACCTCGCCGACTCGACGGCCTTCAACCTCTTCATCTTCGCGGTCATCCTCGCGAACGCGATCGTGCTCGGCCTCGAGACCTACGACGCCGTCGTGCGCGAGGCGGGGCCGCTGCTGCGCACGCTCAACGACGTCTTCCTCGGGATCTTCGTCGTCGAGCTCGCGATCAGGCTCACGGCGTTCGGCTCGCGGCCGGGCGGCTTCTTCCGCAGCGGCTGGAACGTCTTCGACTTCGTCGTCGTCGCCGCCTCGTTCCTCCCCGGGCTGCGCGAGAACACGACGCTGCTGCGCCTCGCCCGCCTCGCCCGCATCCTGCGCATCGTGCGGCTGCTGCCGGACCTGCGCGTCCTGACGATCGCGATCGGGCGCAGCATCCCGGGCGTCGCGAGCCTCTCCGTGCTGGCGCTGCTCGTCGTCTTCATCTACGGCATGGTCGGCTGGACGATCTTCGACGACCACGCGCCGGGCCAGTACGGGACGATCGGCGAGGCGATGCTCACGCTGTTCGTGACGCTGACGCTCGAGAACCTGCCCGACCAGATCGCGATGGGCCGCGAGCTGTCGGACTGGACGATCATCTACTTCGTGACCTACGCGCTCGTCGCCGCGTTTCTCATCTTCAACATCCTCATCGGCGTCGTCATCAACTCGCTGGAGGAGGCGCGCGCGATCGAGCACGCGCGCGAGCGCGCCGACCGCCTCGAGCACGGCGATCCCGAGGAGCCGGTCATCGAGGAGCGGATCGCCGAGGTGCGCGAAGCGCTCGATCGGCTCGAGGCGGACGTCAAGCGTGGGAGGGTGTAGCGGGTGGACCTCGAGCTCAGGCCGATCGGCGTCGTGCAGTCGCCGCTGACCGACCCCGCGGACGCGCCGCGACAGGGCTTCCTCGGCTCGCCGGATCAGCGCGGCGTCCAGCCGCCGGTCTCGCCCTTGTAGAGCCCCTCGCCGCCGAAGAGCATCCGCGCGCTGCGCCAGAGGATCCGCAGGTCCAGGCGCAGCGAGCGGTGCTCGATGTACCAGAGGTCGAGCTCGATGCGCTCGGCCCACGGCAGCGACGCGCGGCCGTTGACCTGCGCCCAGCCGGTGATGCCGGGCCGGACGGCCAGGCGGCCGCGCTCGCGCTCGGTGTACTGCGCGACCTGCGAGGGCAGCGTCGGGCGCGGGCCGATGATCGCCATGTCGCCGCGCAGGACGTTGACGAGGTTCGGCAGCTCGTCGAGCGACGTGCGGCGCAGGAGCCTCCCGACGCGGGTGATGCGTGTGTCGCCGGCGTTCACGGCCATCCCGGCGCCGATGAACTCGGCCCCGTGGACCATCGTGCGGAGCTTCAGGACGTCGAACTCGCGGCCGTGGAGGCCGACGCGCCGCTGGCGGTAGATCGGGTGGCCCGGCGTCTCGAGGCGGATCGCGACGATCGCGAGGGCGAGCACCGGGGACGCGAGCGCCAGGACGGTCGCGGCGGCGACGACGTCGAACGCGCGGCGCATCAGCGCGTGCCCTCCGCGGGCTCCCAGCCGGCGGCCGTGCCGTGGCGCAGCCAGTCCCAGAGCCCCGCGGCGACCGACGCCGTCGTCAGGACGTAGTAGCGCGCGACGAGCAGCGGCCGGCTGGGAAAGCGCGGCGCGAGCAGCGCGCCCGCGAGGATCGCGACCTGCAGGAGCAGCGCGAGCGCGTAGACCGCGCCAGCGCCGACGAGCGCCACGCTCGCCAGCAGCGCCCCGACGTGCAGGAACGGCGCGGCGTAGCGCAGGACGCGATGCGACACGATCATCAGCGCGTACATCGGCGGGTAGCCGCGCGGCGACAGCAGCCCGCCGCGCAGGACGATCGGCCAGGCGTGGCTCATCATCCGCCGCTTGCGCGCGAACTCGCCCTCGATCGACGGGACCATCTTCTCCGTCGCTCGCGCCTCGGGGACGTAGACCGCGCGCCAGCCGCGCTTGACCATGTTGAAGGGGAACGAGAGGTCGTGGCCCATGATCGGGTCGACCTCGATGTAGGACTCGCGGCGCGTCGCGTAGATCGCGCCGTTGCCGCCGGTGATCGACTGCAGGCGCGACTCGAGCGCGCGCAGCGCCATCTCGTAGCGCCAGTACAGGCCCTCCTGGTTGGAGCCCTCGTCCTGGACGAAGCGGACGTTGCCGCACGCGTAGCCGACGTCGTGATCGGCGAAGGCCGCGACGAGCTGCGCGAGCGCGTCGGGCTCCCACAGCGAGTTCGCGTCCGAGAACGCGACGACCTGCCCGGTCGAGCTCGCCACCGCGGTGTCCTGCGCGCGGATCTTGCCGCCGCGCGGGAGGTCGAGGACGAGGTCGGCGCCGGCCTCGTCGGCGACCGCGACCGTCTCGTCGCTGCAGCCGTCGGCGGCGACGATGATCTCCAGGCGGTCGCGCGGGTAGTCGAGCGCGAGCGCGTTCTCCACCTTCGCCGCGATGACCGCCTCCTCGTCGTAGGCGGCGACGACGAGGCTCACCGTCGGCGGCTGCGCGGGCAGCGCCGGCGACGTCCCGCGGCGCCGCAGCCGCGCGAGGGCGGCGAGCAGCAGCGGGTAGCCGAGCTGTGCGTAGACCAGCAGGCCCGCGCAGGCCCAGAAGACGACCTCCACGAGGGACACCGCGCCATTCTCGCCGAGCGGGCGGCGCGGGCTACCCGCCGCGCAGCGAGCGGTAGAGATCGAGGTGCTCGCGGGCGACGGCATCCCACGAGTACGGCCCGCCCGCGGCGGCGAGCGCCGCGGTGCCGAGGCGCTCGCGAGCGCCCCGATCGGCGAGCAGGCGGCGCAGCTCCGCGGCCAGCGCCGCCGCGTCGCCGGGCGCGACGAGTGCCGCCGCGCCCCGCGCGGCGACCTCCGGAAACCCGCCGACGTCGCTGAGCAGCAGCGGCGCGCCGAACGCCAGCGCCGTCGACAGCACCCCGGACTGGTCGATCTCGCGGTAGGGCAGCACGACGAGGTCCGCGCGCGCGAAGAACGCGCCGAGCTCGTCGTCGGCGACGTAGCGCGAGATCCAGCGCACCGACGGCGGCGCGGACGCGCGCAGCGCCGCGATGTCCATCCGCGGCATCCCGACGATCCACAGCTCGGCGCCGTCGATCTCGCGCCAGGCCTCGAGCAGGACGTCGATGCCCTTGTACGGGCGCAGGAGGCCGAAGAACAGGACGACCGGCGTCTCCACGGCCGCGAGTGCCGGCGCCAGGGGCTTGGGCGCCGGGTGCTCGGCGAGATGCGCGAAGGCCCCGTGCGCGATGACGCGGACCTTCTCGGGCGCGATCCCGAGCTGCTCGACAAGCCGCGCGCGGCCGTGTTCGGAGTGCACGACGACGGCGTCGACGCGCTCGTAGAGGCGGCGCTGCGCGGCGAGCTGGCCGCGGCGCGGCTCGCGCGGCAGGACGTCGTGCGCGGTGAGCACGACGGGGCGCGCGCGCGGCAGCAGCGCGACGTCGAGCGGCTGGATCGTGAGCCACTGGAAATGGACGACGTCGGCGCTCGCGGCGGCGCGCCGGTAGGCGAGCATGTCGGGCACGTGCTGGGCGAGCTTCGCCGCGAAGCGCCGGCGCGAGCCCGGCCCCCCAGGACCGCGGCGATAGAAGCGCGGGCACAGCTCGTAGCCGTCGGGAGGCGGGACGGAGCCGTAGGCGAAGCGGCTCGTCTGCAGCCGCACCCGCCCCCCCTGACGCGCGAGTGCCGTGCACAGCGCATGGTCGTAGGGCGGGGTGAAGGCCGAGGGATCGACGACGTCGATGCGCACGTGCGCGAAGTATCGTCGGCGCGAGTGGCGGTCGATCTCTCGTATTGCGTCGTGAACACCGAGCAGCGCGAGCTGCTCGTCCGCTGCCTGGACGCGATCGCCGCCGAGCAGGCCACGCTCGGCCTCGAGACCGAGGTGCTCGTCCTCGACAACGCATCGGGCGACGGCTCGGCGGGTGCCGCCCGCAACCATCCGGCGACGACGGAGCTCGTGGCCCTGCAGCGCAGGCGCGGCAAGGGCGAGAACGACTCCGAGCTGCTCCAGCGCGCGCGCGGGCGCTACTGCCTGCTGCTCAACGAGGACTCAGAGCTGCTGCCGGGCGCGACGATGGCGCTCCTCGAGGCGCTCGAGGCGCGTCCCGACGCCGCCGCGGCGGGTGCCCGGCTGCTGCGGCCCGACGGGCGCGTCCAGCCTTCGGCGTGGCGCTTCCCGACGCCGCTGACGGCGCTCGTCGGTGCCGTGTTCCTGCACCGGCGCTTCACGGTGCAGAGCCGCGGCGAGGGCGTCCGCGACGTGGACTGGGCGCAGTCGGCGGCGCTGCTCGTGCGCCGCGAGGCGGCCGAGCAGATCGGCTGGTTCGATCCCGCCTTCTTCGTCTACTCCGACGAGGTCGACTTCTGCAAGCGCCTGCGCGACGCCGGCTGGCACACGCTCTACGTCCCCGACGCGACCGCCGTGCATCACGAGCAGCTGTCGACCGGGCAGGTCCCCGAGCGGCGGATCGTCGAGCTCTCGCGCAACCGCGACGTCTACATGCGCAAGCACCACACCGTCGCGAGCGCGTGGATCGTGCGCCTGCTCACGGCGTTCGCGTACGCCGCGCGCTCGGCCGCCGCGATCGTGCTGCCCGGGCACGATCCGCGTCGCTACTGGCGCCACGTCACCGCGACGCTGCGCCCCGCGCAGGGGGAGGGCCTGCGCGAGGCGGCGTCCGAGCACAACCGCGGGCGGCGGCTGTAGGAACCGATCAGCAGGACGGCAGCGGGCCGGGCGTGAAGTCGTGCGTCGCGATGCCGGCGCCGGGGACGATGACGTAGAGCGTCGTGCCGTCGACGGCGAGGCCGGTGGCGGCATAGTCGCCATTGGCCGGGGTCTGGATGTTCTCGCGCTGCTCGCACGTGCCGGCCAGCCGGAAGAAGATCGACTCCTTCGGGTCGTCGAGGTGCTCGGCGTTCGTCAGCGTCCACAGCGCGCCGCCGGCGCCGAGCGAGACGCCGCTCGCATCGGCGTTGCCGTCGCCCTCGGAGGCCGCCGCGAAGATCGACCGGATGTCCTTGCCGGTGAGCGACTCCGAGAAGGCGTACTCGTAGATGTCGGCGGCGAGCGCGGCCACGCGCGACCCGCGCAGGTCGACGGCCTCGATCGTGCGCGCGCCGAACTTGATCGCGTCCTTCGGGCGCGGAAGCTGGCGCGGCGCCTTGCCGCGGCTCTTGACGTAGAGGCCGGTGCGGGCGTTGTCGGCCTTGCCGTTGCGCACGCACGCCATGCCGTAGGCGACGCGCGTGCGCCACTGCGCCGGCGCCGTCGTGAGGCGGCAGCCCTTCAGGCGCAGGTTGCGAAACGTCGCGCGGCGACCGTCGAGGTCGTTCCACAGCGCCGTGCAGGAGGAGCTCGAGTCACAACGCAGATACGTCAGCAGCAGGCCGCCGTCGCTGTCGTGGCCGAGGTCGATCGACTGGTAGGAGCGCGCGACGCGCGTGCCCTTGACCGCCGAGACGACGCCGTCGGACGTGCGCTGCATGAGCTTCTGGCTGCCGAATCTGCCGGTGACCCAGACGACGGTCCCGTCGAGGGCGGTGACCTTCTGGGCGGCGGTGTCGGGGGCGACGAGCGCGTCGGCGGCGGACGCCGTGGCCGGGGCCGCGAGGGCGGCGGCGGCGAGGAGGGCTGCGAGGAGGGAGCGGTGCACGGGCCCATCATCGTCCGCTCGCGCGGCACGCGGGCGAAACCCAGGGCTCGATGCGTCACACCTCATCGCCCGCGCCACCGTCACCTCGCTGGTCGCCCTGCACTCGGGCGACGTGAACACCCAGCCGGTCAGCCGGACGAGCGGCTCGGGCCGGCCGGCGGCGCGCTTGCGCCAGCCGCGCTCGATGTCCGCGACGAAGCGCCGCGGCTTGGCCGCGGTGAGCTTGCGGCCGCGCTGCAGCGCGTCGCGCTGCAGCGCCTCGCGGCGGCGGTCCAGCACGGCGAGCAGCGCGCGCTGCGAGGACTCGTCGTCGAAGCACTGCGGATGGGCGACGACGACGTCGCGCAGGATCGCGAGGTCGTGATCGTCGCCGAGCAGGTCGGCGACGTCGTGCGCCTGCTCCGCGAACGCCTCCAGGCGCTCGGGGTGGGCGGCGCACACGAGCTGCGTCGCGTGCCAGAGGTCCTTCACGCGCTTGCGGGCCTCGTGGAGGTTCTCGGTCGCGGGGTCGTCGCAGGCATCGCGGATGCGGCGGCGCGCGCGCCGGTAGATCCGTCGCAGGCCGGGCTTCAGCGCGGCGAAGCCGTCGGTCTCGAGCGTCCACCAGGCGGTCCGCGTGCGTGCGCGGCCGAGCTCGCTGCGGGTCGTCTCGATCGCGGCATCGTCCGCGCGCAGCTCGGCGGTCGCGCGCTCCAGGTCGGCGAGCAGGCGCGCGCGGAGCTCCTGCGTCGCCGCCGCCGGGAGCTCGGCGGCGAAGCGCTCGGTCAGGGCGTCGAGCGTCTCGACGAGCACCTGCGCGTCGCGCGCGCCCGACAGCCTGCGGCCGGCCATGCGAAACGCGGTGTTCTCGCGGTCGTAGGTCTCCTCGCCGAGCGCGTCGCGGCCGAGGCGCAGGCACGCGCGCAGGCGCTTGAGGTCCTTGCGCACCTCGTGCACCGCCTCGTCGAGGTCGTTTGCGGATGCCGCGTCGAGGCGCTCGCGCGCCGCCGTCAGCCGCCCGCGCGCGACACGCCGCACGCCGTCGGGGACGTACTCGTCGCCGCGCAGCCGGTACGCCGCGTCGGGATCCTCGGCAGCCGGCTCGGCCCGGCGCTGCGCGACGACCTTGCCGCCGGCCGCGGCGGCTCCCGCGAGCGCGACGGCCGCCGCGGCGGCGGCGCCGGTGGCCGGCGGGATGCGCGACTTGGCCATGGTCGGATGGTTTCCGGCCCCGAGCCGCGCTAATCGCCGCTTCGGCGGCGCAGCAGCGCGCGCAGCCCGTCGCGCTCCTGCGGTCGCATGAAGCCCATCGCCAGCAGTGCGGCCGGCAGCGCCGCGAGCAGCGCCGCGCGGGCGAGCAGGCCCGCCGCCCCGTCGGCCGGCAGCAGCAGCTCGCCGCCGACGGCCCCTCCGGCGAGCAGCCCGGCGGCGTGCGCGAGGCGGCCCCACTCGAACGGCACCGCGAAGAGGTTGCGCGTCAGGAGGTGCAGGACGACGAGCATGACCGCGTACGCCGCCACGAGCGCGATCCCGGCGCCCGCGATCCCGAGCGGGTCGACGAGGAGCACGAGGACGACGACGTTCACCACGACGCCCGCGAGCGCGGCGGGGAACGTGCGCGTCGTGATGCCGGCGCGCCCGCCGATCGTCACGAGCACGAGGAAGAGGCCGTACATCGCCCAGCCCAGCGCGACCCACGGCAGCGCCTCGTGCGCCGCGAAGTACTCCGGCGCGGCGAGCAGCCGGACGACCCAGCGCCCGAGCAGCGTCAGCCCCGCGACCACGAGGCCGGTGACGACGACGTACCACGTCGTGACCGCCGCGTAGAAGCCGCGGGCGCGGTCGTCGTCGTCGATCGAGTAGGCCAGCGGCGGCCACGCGAGCTGAAAGCCGCGGACCGCGAGGATCACCGCCGTCGCGAGCTTCACCGACAGCGCGAAGAGCCCGGCGGCGGCGGCGCTCTGCGTGCGCAGGAGGTAGGCGCGGTCGACGACGTTCAGCGCGAAGACCGTGGCGTCCGCGGGCACCGTCGGCACGCCGAAGCGCAGCAGCGGCGCGAGCGCGACGCGCCGGCCGCCGCCTGAGGGCGGCGGGGCGAGGCGCCCGCGCAGCGTCCACCACAGCGCGACGAGCACGATCGCCGAGGCCGCGTAGTTGCCGAGCAGGTAGCCGCGCGCGCCCTGGTCGAGGACGATGACGAGCGTCACCGTCAGCGCGACGCTCAGCAGGACGTTGCAGGCCGACGCGACGAGGTACGCCCGCCGCAGCTCCTCGACGCGCAGCAGGGCGTAGGCGATCTCGAGGTTCGTGAACGCCCAGAGGCCGAGCACGGCGATCCGCATGAGGCCGGCCTCCTCGAAGCCGAGCAGCAGCTCGCTCAGCGGCCCGGCGAGCGCGGCCGCGAGGAGCGCGACGGCGGTCGTCGTCAGCAGGACCGTCGCGGTCGTCGCCCGCGCGAGGCGGTCGCGGTCGGTGCCCTCCGCCGTCGCGTAGTAGAAGCGCACGAACGCCTCGCCGAGCCCGAGCCGCAGGAGGATCGACGCGAGGATGATGAACGTCAGCAGCGTCTCGGCGACGCCGAAGTCCGAGCGGCTCAGCGCGCGGGTGTACAGCGGCAGCGTCAGCAGCGCCAGCGCGGCCGACAGCACGCTCGCCGCCTGGTAGCTCGCGCCGCCCCTCAGCAGGCGGGTGAAGAGGTGGCGCATCGGGGTCACGCTACTGTCCGCACGTGCCGGATCCCCGCGCCCTCCTGCTGCTGCCGCGACCGCTGGAGGGGTTCATCCTCGCCGACCAGGCGCGCGACCTCCTGCGCGCCGAGGGCGTCGCAGCGGCCGATCCGCCGCGCGTCCCGTACGGCGCGACGGCGCGCCTGCCGCGCCCGCTGCGCGACCGCGTCGCCCGGGGCACGGCGCGGCGCCTGCTGCGGACGCTGCGCGGCGACCTGCGCGCGGTCGCGATCTTCCACCCGGTCCAGTGGCCGCTGGCCCAGGCGCTGCTCGCCGACCGCCCGCAGGCCGAGCTCTGGTACGGGCGCTGGGACCGCTACGAGGTCGCCTACGACGCCTCGCCGCGGATGCGCCGGCGCCTCCTCGCGCTGCACGAGGCCGCGGCCTCGCGGTCGTCATTGACCTTCGTCGTCTCGGGCAAGCTCGCCGAGCTCGAGCGCGAGGCGGGCCGCGAGGCGCAGCTCGTCGGCCTGGCCGCCGACTCGTTCCCGGCGCCCGACCCGGGCTCCGCGGTCATCGCCGTCTCGCTCGGCCATCTCGGCCGGCGCACGGACTGGTCGCTGCTGCGTGCGGTCGCCGAGCGGATGCCCGAGCTCGTCGTGCTGCTCGTCGGCGCCTGGCACGAAGACGAGTGCAAGGACGATCCCGACTATCACTGGTGTCGCGCCGCGCCCGGCCTCGTCTGGCTCGGCCGCCAGCCCGACGAGGCGGCGGCGCGGCTCATCCTCTGCTCCGACGTCGGCATCCTGCCCTTTCGCGTCGAGCCGTTCAACGACGCCGCGCTGCCCTACCGGATCCTGAAGTACGCCCGCCTCGGGCGCCGGACGATCTCCCCGGAGCTCGCCGGGGTGCACACCTGGGACGCCGCGGTGACGACCGCCGCCGATCCCGATGAGTTCGTCGCGGCCCTGCGCGCGCAGGCGGGGGCGCGGCTGCGGCCCGACGAGGCGCTGCGGGCGTGGGCGCTCGAGCAGACGGCGGAGCGCGTCAACGCGCCGTTGTGGGAGCGGCTGCGGGCGCTGGGTATGACCTCGGCATGAAGACGAACGCACTCACGACGCTCCTGCTCGCAGCCCTCATCGCGGTCCCGTCGGCCACGCTCGCCGCCTGCGGCGACGACGATTCGGA
Organism: uncultured Actinomycetes bacterium; assembly: GCA_963797025.1. Lineage (GTDB taxonomy): Bacteria > Actinomycetota > Thermoleophilia > Solirubrobacterales > Solirubrobacteraceae > CADCVQ01. Next base: position 754,903 of record CAWCNU010000004.1, on the reverse strand, counting down.
TTCGAGCGGAGGCGCGGCGACCAGCGGCGAGAGCGCCGGCAAGGACGGCGACAAGAAGTCCGGCGACGGCGACGCCCCCGACCGCGACGCGAAGGTCGTCGGCAGCAAGACGGCCAAGGGCGAGTTCCCGGCCGCGCTGGCCAGCGCCACGATCCAGGATCCCGGCACGATCAAGGTCAAGGCCACCCCGACCCCGGCGAAGAGCACGGCGGTCTCCTGGACGGTCGCCTGCCGCAAGGGCCGCAAGGCCGGCACGAACGACGGCCGCTTCACGGTCCGCGCCGCGGAGACCAAGACGCTGAAGAAGCCGATGGCGCGCAGCGACTCCTGCAACGTGTCCGTCAGCGCTCAGATGTCCGGCAGCGGGACGATCAAGCTCGAGATCATCGGCTGAGTCAGGGCGCCGCCGCCGCCTCGACCTCCGGCCCGCCGAAGCCGACGAAGTCGCTGCGCCGCACGAGCGCGAGCGCGCAGAGGCCGCCGGCGACCGCCACGACGGCGCCGACGAGCAGGATGTCGTTGAGCGCCGCGGTGAACGCCGCGTGGATCGCGACCTCCAGGCGCGGGCGCGCGGCGGCGGGAGCGGCCGCGATGACCTCCGGCGCCCCGCCGGCGCTGACGGCGTGCCCGAGCGCATCGCCGCGACCGCCGCCAGGCGTTCCCGCGAGCGTCTCGGCGAGGCGGCTCGTCACGCGGCTCTGGAAGATCGCGCCGAGCCCCGCGATGCCGGTCGCGATCCCGACCTGGCGGAACGTCGAGCTGATGCCCGACGCCATGCCGCTGCGCGCCGGCGTCACGACGCCGATCGCGGCGTTGGCGATCGACGGGTTGATCGTGCCGATGCCGATGCCGGCCACGAGGAACCCGAGCAGCAGCGCCGTCCAGTCCGAGCCCGGCTGCAGGCCGCGCATGAGCACGAGGCCGGCGCCGACGAGGACGAGCCCGGCGCCGAGCAGCGCCCGCGCGGGCAGCCGCGCGGTGAGCTTGCCCGAGATCGCCGCCGCGACGAACGACAGCGCGGTGATCGGCAGGAAGCGCAGCCCGGTCTCCAGCGGGCCGTAGCCGAGGATCGTCTGAAGGTAGAGCGTGAGGTACAGGAACATCGCGAACATCGACGCCGACAGGGCGAACGCCGCGATCGACGCGCCGACGAACGTGCGGTTGCGAAGGAGCGAGAGGTCGAACATCGGGCGCGGCAGGCGGCGCTCGACCGCGACGAAGAGCGCGAGCAGGAGCGCCGACGCCGCCAGCAGCGCGACGATCACGGGGCTGCCCCAGCCCTCCTCGTTGCCCCGGATGAGCGCGAAGACGAGCAGGAACAGCGCGGCGCTGAACGTCACGAGGCCCGCCCAGTCGATCGCGCCCGCCTCCTCGTCGCGCGATTCGGGCAGCCGGCGCAGCGTGATCGCGATCGTCGCGAGGCCGATCGGGACGTTGAGGTAGAAGATCGACGGCCAGCCCAGCCCCTCGGTCAGCGCCCCGCCGACGAGCGGGCCGATCGCGACCGCGGCGCCGGTCGTCGCGCCCCAGATGCCGAAGGCCGTCCCGCGCTCGCGGCCGTGGAACTCCTGCGCGAGGAGGGCCAGCGACGTCGCGAACATCGCCGCGCCGCCGATGCCCTGCGCCCCGCGCGCGAGGATGAGGACGAGCGCGCTCGGCGCCAGCGCGCACAGCACGGAGGCCGCCGTGAAGCTCGCGAGGCCGAGCGCGAACACCCGCCGGCGGCCGAGGAGGTCGGCGAGCGAGCCCGCCGTCAGCAGGAGCGCGGCGAGCATGAGCGCGTAGGCGTCGATGACCCACTGCAGATCGCTGAAGCTCGCGTCGAGCTCGAGCGCGATGTCGGGCAGCGCGACGTTCACGATCGTGATGTCGAGCAGCAGCATGAACGTCGCCAGGCAGACGGCCAGCAGGGTCCACCACTTGCGGTGCATCGCCGTGAGATTACGCAGCGCCCTCACTCGGCCGTCGCGGCACACTTGGGGCCGTGCCCGCCGTCCCAGCCGACACCCGAGCCCCCGAGGCCGCCGATCAGGCGGGGCTCGCGCACGTCGCCGCCGCGTCGTTTCTCGCGTCGCGCGTCGTGCCGACGGGCGGCTTTCTCGTCGCGCTCGCGGGCGGCGTCGCGCTCGCACGGGCGGCCCAGCGCGCGGGTGCGCGGACGGGCTACGGCGCGAGCCTCGCCGCGATGCTCCAGACGGTCGCGGTCATGGGACCGGCGCGCATCGGCATCCCCCTGACGCAGGCCGTCTCGGCCCCGCTGCTCGGCCGCCTGCACGCGCGCGGGTCGCGCTTTGCGACGCAGTTCGCGGCCTGCGCGGGCGTCCGGCTCACCGACCAGCTCGTCGCGACGGCGTTCTACATCTGGATCATCCTCGGCGGGCTCGACGTCTACGCCGGGACGTACGACGCGCTGCTCGGCGACCTGCCGTTCGTGCCGGCGGGGGTGACTGCGGCCCTGCTGGCGACCGTCGCGGGCCTGCTCGCCTGGACGGTCTTCGCGAGCGTCGTGCAGGTGGCCGTCTACCGCCGCGGCCTCTTCGGCTGGCCGGCGGCACCCGCCGGCGACCCGCCGCGCCCCGCGCCGGCGCCGCCGCCCGAGCCGGGACGGCGCCCGCGCTTCGACCCGCGGGCGGTCGCGGTCGCCGCGGCGGTCGCGTTCGCGGTCCTGCTCGCGAGCACGCACTGGATCGTGCTCGGCGCCGTGTCCGCGTGGCTCGCCGTCGCCTGGGCGACCGCGCGGGCGGAGCGCGAGCCGGTCCGCGCCGGGCTCGCGCTCGCCGCCACGCTCGCCGCGGGGGCGCTGATCTTCGGCCTCGTGGGCTCGATCTCGCTCGACCTCACCCTGCAGCGCACGGCGCGGGCGGCGCTGCTCGTGCTCGTCGCGACGTGGCTGCGCGCCGCCGCCGGCGAGGAGGGCCTGCGCGAGGTCGCGCGCCGCACGCTGCGCCGCGCCACGTTGCTGCCGTCGGCGGGCGAGGCGGCGGCGATCCTCGAGCGCCTCGGCGCGCGCGGCGGCCTCGCGGCATCCGGGCGCGCGCTCGTCGAGACCGTGCGCCACGCGCCGCGGCGCCCCGTTGCGCTCGCGGGCGCGGTCCTGCTGTGGATCGCCGCGGATTCGGCGCGCTTCGCCCCTGCCACGGCCGACGCCGCGCCCGCGCAGCTGCGCGCCCGCACCCGCGACCGTGCGCTCGTGGCGCTCGCGGTCGCGGCCGCGGCGACGCTCGCGCTGCCGGCCGGGTAGAACCTCGTGCCATGACCCCCACCCTCACCGGCGGCTGCGGCTGTGGCGCCGTTCGCTTCGAGATCGGCGCCGCGCTCGTGTCGGCGCGCTACTGCCACTGCACGCGCTGCCAGCGGCGCTCCGGCACCGCGGCATCGGCCTCGGCGCAGCTCGAGCCGGGCTCGCTGACGATCACGCAGGGCGAGGACCGGCTCGGCACGTGGGCGCCGCCCGACGGGCGCGAGAAGCTCTTCTGCGCGGCCTGCGGCTCGGCGCTGTTCATCCGCGACCCCGAGACCGGCGAGCTCGTCGGTGTCCGCCTCGGCGCGATCGACGGCGATCCGGGCGTGCGGCCGAGCGCGCGGCAGTACGTCGCCTACGCGGCGTCGTGGGAGGAGATCCCCGACGACGGCCTGCCGCGCTACGACGAGCGCGTGCCGAGCTAGGGACGGGTTTTTCGCGCCGGACTCGAGGCGCCGTGTGCGCTGCCGTCGCCTGGGAACGGCATCGATAGCGAGTGCGCGTTCCGCCGTGGCGATCCTGCGTGGGGCGACAAGCGCATGACATGCATGCGAAAGGCGCCCCACCCCAGCGCGGGCGTCGCGCGAGCAGGCGCCTCGCCCCCGCGGGAGGGGTTCTCCCTCATCGATGCCGTTCGACCACGCGGGTGGGCCTCGGCCTCCGAGTCACCGCGAATCACAACGCACGTGCACCGCGAACGGCCCGCGGCGCACGTCGATCCGCCCCCTCGGCAGCCGGTTCGTCGCGCGGCTCACGCCGTCCGCGCGGCCGAAGCGCCGCTCGAACTTCGCGTCGCCGGCGACGTAGACCGCGACGGCGCCCGGGGCCGGATCGGCGGCCCGCGAGCGCACCTCCTCGGCGTCCGCGTCGAGGATCCAGCGGGCGTCGGGCACGAGCCGGTAGGTCGGGAACGTCAGCGGGCCGCAGCGCATCGCGCGCTGCACGCGCGGGTCGGTGACGAGCGCGGCGACCTCGTGGTGGGTGCGTTCGATGAAGCGCAGCTCCGCCCGCAGTCGGTCGAAGCTCGACGCCTTGACGGCGAGGAACGCGACGCCGACGAGCAGCGCCCCGATCGCCGCCAGCCGCCAGCGGTCGCGCGCGCGGCCGGACGACAGCGTCGTGTGCCCGAGCACGGCGTAGCCGGCGAAGAGGCAGAGCGCGACGGCCGGAACCGTGAGGTAGCGCGGCAGGATCGCGAGGCCGGCGACGCCCGCGCCGGCGAACGTCAGCGCGCCGGCGCCGAGCAGCGCGAGCGGCACCGCCATCGCCCGCGCGCCGAAGCGGCGCACCGCGAGCACGAGGCCGATGACGCCGGCGGCCGCGACGGGCGGGCGCGCGACGTCGGCGAGGAACGTCACGAACGCCGACGGGACGTTGCGCAGCCCGCGCTCGCGCCCGAGCGCCTCGGCGAGGCTGCTCGTCGCGTGGAGGCTGAAGAGCGGGTCGCCGGTCACCGCGAGGTCGACGAGCGCCCAGGCCAGCGGCGCGGCGACGACGAGCGCGAGCAGGCCGAGGCGCGCGCGCAGGTCCCGGCCGGGCACGCACCACAGCCAGTACAGGCCGGCGAGGACCCACGCCTCCGGGCGCAGGAGCCCGGCGAGCGCGAGCAGCACCATCGGCCCGAGCCCGCGGCGCGGTCGCGCCGCCTCGATTGCCGCGGCCCACACGACGAGCGCGAGAAACGGCACGTCGACGAACGCTCGCACGGCGTAGAGCAGGAACGCGAAGCTCGACCCGACGAAGAGCGCCGCGGCCGCACCGGGCCAGGGCCCGAAGAGCTCGCGTCCGAGGACGTACGTCCCGGCCGTCAGCGCGACGAGGCTCAGGACCGTCACGAGGACGAGCAGGCGGTCGGCGTCCTGGCCGGCGAGCGACAGCAGGGCGGCGAGCGCGAGGTACAGCGGGTGCTCCGTCGGCGCGGCGAACGTCTCGAAGCCCGGCGCCGCTCCGCGCATGAGATCGCGTCCCCAGACGAGGTGCTGGTAGGCGTCGTAGTCCGGATACGTCGGCACGAGCGCCCACAGCGCGATCGCCGCCAGCGCGAGCGCGGCGAGGGCCCAGCGCTCCCGCGGGCGGATCACGGCACCGCTGGGGCCAGCTCGGCCGGCGCGTCCTCGGCCGCGGAGCGCCGCCCGGCCGCGGGCGCCATCGCCGCGCCGAGCGCCAGCAGCGCCCAGGCCAGCGGGTCCTCGAGGAAGGCCGCGTACAGCAGCGTGTGCACGACGAGCGCGACGAACGCCGCGGCGACCGCGGCGCGCGCGAGCGACGTGCGCGCGCCGCGCAGCAGCCCCGCGATCGCGACGACGACGAGCGCGAGGTACAGCGCCAGGCCGCCGATCCCCTGCTCGGCGGCGACCGTCACCGGGATCGTGTGCGACGCCGACGATGCGCGGGCGTTGGAGGACTTCTCCTGGCGGCGGTACTCGGTCTTGAACGCGCCCGCGCCCCAGCCGGTCACCGGCCGGGCCGTGAAGAGCTCGACGCCGCCCTGCACGAGCGTCGAGCGCCCGCTCGTGACGGCGTCGGCCGACTGGTCGAGGCCGACCGTTCCCGGCGCGGCGAGCACGACGACGACCGCCGCGAGCGCGAGCGCCGCGACGAGCCCGGCGATCCGCGCGACCCCCCAGCGCAGCGCGCCGAGCACCGCCAGCCCGGCCAGCAGGCCGGTGAACGACGACTGCGACAGCGTCAGCACGAGCCCGGCCCACAGCAGCGCCAGGGTCGCCGCGCAACCGGCCACGACGACCGGCCGGCGGACCCACAGCAGGATCGCCATGACCGCGAGCATGACCGTCACGAGGAAGCGCCCGTAGATGTTCGGATCGAAGAACAGCGAGTTCACGCGGAAGTAGGACTCGAACTGGTTGGAGCTGATGACCTTCGGGTTCAGCAGCAGCTCGCGCTTGGCGTACTCGACGAAGCCGATGCCGACGAACGCCGCCGCGAGCACGACCGCCACGAGCAGGCACTGCGCGGCGAGGCGCGGCGTCCACTCCAGCCGGACGAGCAGCGCGTACAGCAGGGCGAACGGGACGTAGAAGAAGATGACCTGGGTCAGCGCGGCGTCGAAGCTGCTCGAGTAGGCCGCCTGGACCGCGTAGAGGACGACCGTCGCGGCCAGCAGCCACTCCAGCAGCGCGCGCGGGCGGACGTCCTGCTCGTCGTCGAGGCCGCGCGGCGCGCGCAGGCGCGGCACGGCGTAGGCCAGGACGCCCGAGGCGATGACGAGGTACAGCGGCACGAGGAGGTTCGCGGTGTCGCCGCCGGACTCGATCGGGACGCGGAAGGGCAGCGTCGCCGCGGCCGCGAGCGCCAGCAGCGCGGGCCGGCGGTGGATCGCCAGCGCGCCGAGCGCGAGCACGACGAGGCCCGCGCCGGCCGCGCCGAGCGCGAGGAGCGGGCGCTCGCGCAGCGGCTCGAACTGCGGCGTCGACCAGATGCTCGCGACGAGCAGGACCGGCGTGAGGACGAGCGCGCCGAGCATCGCGAGCGCCCGCGTGCGCGGCGAGCGCACGAGCAGCACGGCGGCCGCCAGCAGCGCCGCGACGATGACGCCGGCCGTCTGCGTCGCGTCGCCGAGCGTCGTGACGGCGGTGATCAGCGTCGCCGCAGCAGTGACCATGTCCGCTCCAGGAACGTCGCGAGCTCGGGGTCCGATCGGAGCTTCGCCGAGAAGTCCGGCATCCCCGGGCGGACGACGAGCCCGTCGCCGAGGCGTGAGGCGACGATGACCTGCCGGTCGCCGGGCTGCGTCGCCGCGGCGGCGGCGACCGCGCGCGGCCCGCCGCGCACGTCGACGGTCTGCTCAAAGAGGTCGATGCCCCCGAAGAGGCCCTCCGTTCCGCCGAAGAGCTCGATCTCGTCGATGACGTTCACGAGCGTCACGGGCTCGCGGACGACCGGCCGCAGGCGCGCGCCGAAGAGGTCGCGCTCGGTCGGCAGCGTCGGGTCGACGGCGCGGTCGCGGCGCTCCTGGAACGTGATGCTGCGCCGCAGCGAATCGGTCCCGACCGACAGCAGCCGCCCGCCGCCGCGGACGAAGCGCCGCAGCGAGCGCGCGACCCCGCCGTCGAGCCAGCGCGCGTCGCCGGCGATGATGACGCCGCGATGGCCGGCGAGCTTCGGGCCGATGCCGCGCGCCAGCGCCACGTCGGTCGTGAGGTCATAGCGGCGGCCGCTGCGGTCGAGCTGGGCGAGCAGCAGCGCCTCGTGCTTGGGCAGCCCCAGCGGCAGGCCGGTCTTCACGTAGGGGCGCCCGATGCGCACCGGCAGCCCGGACCCGAGCGTGTTCGGTCGCCCGTCGCCGTCGTCGTCGGCGGGGTTCGTGCCCTGCCAGGTCGTCACGGGCAGGACGACGAGCACGTCGCGCGCCTGCTGGGCCTGCACGACGAGCGGTGCGGCGACCTTCCGCGCGCGCGTGCGCGCCTCGAAGACGTAGAGCCCGGACTTGCCGCCGGGCGCCGGGAAGCGGACGACGCGCGACTGCGTGCCGCGGCCGCGCTTGCGGATCGTGCGCTCGCCGATGCGGCGCACGGTCCACGTGAAGTTCGCGTCCAGCGAGTCGACGGCCACGAGCGCCGGCTCGCCCGCGGCGACCGGTGCGCTCGGCGCCTGCGCGGTGAGGTAGCGCACGGTGATCCCGCCACGCCCGCGCAGCGGCCGGCGGAACTGGAAGCGCGGCGGAAGCTGCGCCGACGAGCCGACGTTGCCGGCCCGGTCGCGCGCGCGGACGACGACGACGTACGTTCCCGCCGCCACGCGCCGTCCCGCGAGGGTCCCGTCCCATTCCCACGTCGTCGCGTCGTCGGCGAGCTTGACCGGCGCGTCGAAGACCGGCCGCACCGGGCGCACGTCGGTGCGGTAGACGAAGACCTCCTTGCGGTGGCCCGCCGCCTGGAAGGAGACGCGCGCGGGGTCGCCGGCGGTGTTCGGCAGGAGCTCGGGCCGCGGGAGCTTGTCGCGCAGCGGCCCGATCGAGGTGACGAGGACGTCGGGCGGCTTCGTGTCCTTGCGGACGTTGCGCGGCAGCGTCACCGAGCGTCCCTGGCGGCGGAGGTTCGCGCGGATGCGATAGATGCCGTCGGGCGCGACGCGACCGCCCGCGGTGCGCCCGTCCCAGACGATGCTCATCCGGCGGCCCTTCGCGAGGCGGCGGTTGTCGGCGAGCCGGCGCACGACGTCCCCGGCGCGGTCGATGACGGTCACCGTGACGTCGTCGGTGCGCTTGAGGACGAACGACGCCCGGGCGCGATCGAAGCGGCCGTCGCGGTTGGGCGAGAAGAACGGCGTGACCTTGAGGTCCTGGACGAGCGGCGGGGTGCTCTTGAGCTCCTGGGCGACGAAGAACGCCCCGAACGTCGCGCAGACGAGCAGCGCGAACGCGATCCGCGGCGCCGCGCTCACGAGGGCCCGGAGACCGGCGCCGGCACGCGGACCAGCTGGCAGTTGGCGATCGCGCCGCCCGGCGCGACGATGCCGTCGACCGCGCGGATCGTGCCGCCGTGGGTCACGACGAGCGCCGGCAGCGGGCCCGCGGCGATGTCCGCGAGCACGGCCGCGACCCGCGCCGCCTGGTCTGCGACCGACTCGCCGCCGGGAAAGCGGAAGCCGGGATCGGCGGCGCGCCACGCCCTGAAGGCGCTCGGGTCGTCGGCGACGATGTCGTCGAAGGGTCGGCCCGCCCACTCGCCGGCATCGGCCTCCATGAGCCGCTCGTCGAGCACCGGCTCGAGGCCGAGCTCGGCGCCGACGATCTCGGCGGTCTCCCGTGCCCGCGAGGAGGGGCTCGAGTACAGCGCGCGCAGCCCCTCCGGCGCGAGCGAGCGCGCGAGCGCGAGCGACTGCTCCCGGCCGCGGTCGTTGAGCGGCACGTCGATCTGCCCCTGGAAGCGATCGGCCGCGTTGTAGTCGGTCTCCCCGTGTCGCACGAGCAGGACCTCATTCGAGCCGGCCACGGCGACCCCTGTCCGGGGGCTATCCGATCTTGTCGCCGCCGACGATGACGACGACGTCCGCGTCGGCCGCCGCCGTCGTGTTGGCGTCGACGGGCTGCACGGAGCCGCGGTCGATGCCGATGACCTGCGCCACGATCTGCGCGGCCCGCTCGTTGCCCGGGCGGTAGGAGACCGTCGTCGTCGGCACCGCCTGGTCGGCGTTGTTCTCGGTGCCGGCGATCGTGAAGCGCGCCTTCTCGACCTCGTCGGCGAGCGCGCGGGCGAGGCCGGTCTGCGTCGTGCCGTTGAGGACCGCGACGCGCGTCGCGCGGCGGTTGACCGCGTCGCCGGCGCCGCTCGCGTTCGTCGATGTCGAGCCGTCGGGTGCGGCGGGCGAGGCGGCCGGCTGCGTCACCGAGCCGAAGTCGTTGGGCTTCGGCGCCGTGTCGTCGCCGCTGAGCGCGACCATGAGGACCACGGCGACGAGCACGGCGCCGACCGCGCAGCCCGCGATCGCGCCGATCCGCGCGATCGACGGCCCCTCGTCCTGGGTCTGGAAGGTCTGCAGCGGCTCGGGCCGCGCGGCGGCGGACTCGTGCGTCTCCTGGCCGGCGCCGTTGCCGAGCGGGAACGCCGACGGCGGGGAGCTCTGGCGCGCGGCCGCGGCGGCGGCGGCCGGGGCGACCGCCCCCGGTGCGGGCGCCGGGGTCGGCGTCGGAGTCGGCGTCGAGGTCGCCGGCATCGGGGTCGGGGTCGGCGTCGCGGTCGCCGGGCCGGCGGCGGCGCCCGGGACGCTGCCGGGCGCGGGCGTTCCCTGCGGCGAGGCGACGGCCCCGCCGCCCGACGGCACGCTGCCGACCGCGGGCTCGGCGGGCGGCACCCCCGGGACGACGGGACGCGCGAGCTGACCGGGCGGCCCGACGAGGGGAGCCGGTGGCGGCGGCGGCGCGGGCAGCTTCGCGTAGAGCGCCGCGGCCGCGGCGGTGCGCGCGGCCTCGGCCTGCTGGGCAGCCGTCGTCATCGGCGCCATCGGTTGCGCCACGACGCGCTTCTGCGCATCGGACGTCACCCGCTGGGCGAGCTCGGCGTCGCGCTCCGGCGCGCGCCCGGCCCATTCGCGCAGGCGCTTGACCTCGCGTGCCTGGGCGAAGTACAGCAAGGCGAGGACGCCGAGGCCGATGACCGCTGCCAGCCCGGCATAGGAGCCGATCCGCTCGATCGTGTCGCCGGCCGAGAGGGCGAGTGGCAGGGTGTCTGGGGCGGAGATCAGGGCAGTTCCTCGTTGACGCGCGTCCGCGCTACGACGGCAGGATCCTAGTCGGCCAGCCCTCGGGGATCGCCGAGAGCTCGGACACCTTCGCAGCCAGCCCGGCGGCGTCGCCCTCGAGCACGAGCAGGCCGATCTGGTCGAACATGTCGTCGACGGCCTGCGGGGCGCGCGGCTCGCGCTCGGCGCGCAGGATCTTCTCGGCGGGCGTCGGCTGCGGTCGCTCGTAGGGGTTGAAGAGCTCTTCGTGGAGCTTCTCGCCCGGCCGCCGGCCGACGATCTCGATCGCGATGTCGCGCTCGGGGTCCAGCCCGGACAGCTCGATCATCGTCCGCGCGAGCTCGAGGATCCGCACCGGCTCGCCCATCTCGAGGACGTAGATGTCGCCGCCCGGGCTGCGGTCGGCGGCGGGCATCGCGCCCGCGGCCTTCGTCAGCCCGCACGCCCGGATGATGAGCTGGACGGCCTCGGGGATCGTCATGAAGTAGCGCGTCATCCGCTCGTCGGTGACCGTCAGCGGGCCGCCGAGGGCGATCTGGCGGCGGAAGATCGGCACGACCGAGCCCGACGAGCCGAGGACGTTGCCGAAGCGCACGGCGCAGAAGCGCGTCTGCGGGAAGCGCGCCTGCTCGGCCTCGATCGCGAACTCCGCGAGCGCCTTGGACGCGCCCATGACCGTCGCCGGCGCGACCGCCTTGTCCGTCGAGACCAGGACGAACGCCTTGACCCCGGTCTGCCCGGAGATCCGCGCCATGAGCCGCGTCGCGATCGCGTTGTTGCGCACCGCCTCGACCGGGTTGCGCTCCATGAGGCCGACGTGCTTGTAGGCGGCGGCATGGAAGACGATCGTCGGGCGGTAGGCCTCGAAGACCTCGCGCATGCGCTCCTCCTCCTTGCAGTCCGCGAGGACCGCATCGAGGATCGAGTGGTGCACGTGGCGGTCGTGCTCGAGCTCGCGCTGGATCTGGAAGAGGTTGTCCTCGGCGTGGTCGAGCAGGACGAGCCGCCGCGGCCCGACGCGGGCGATCTGGCGCGAGAGCTCCTTGCCGATCGAGCCGCCGGCGCCGGTGACGAGCACGATCTCGCCGTTGATGTAGGCGCCGACGCGATCGAGCTCCATGACGACGGGCTCGCGACCGAGGATGTCCTCGACCTGCACGTCGCGGACCTGGTGGACGAAGTTGCCGCCGGTCTGCAGCAGCTCGAAGACCGTCGGCAGCGTCCGCACCGGGATGCCGCGCTCGCGGCAGGCCCGCACGACGGTCGCGCGCAGCGTGCCGGGCGCCGACGGGATCGCGATCGTCACCTCGTCGGGCTCTGACTCGTCGAGGATCCGGGCGAGCTCGGCGGTCGTGCCCAGCACGCGCACGCCGTCGATCCGCAGGCGGCGCTTCGTCGGGTCGTCGTCGACGAAGCCGACGGGCTTCAGGCCGAGCTCGGGGTTGCGCAGGATCTCGCGCAGGACGAGCCGGCCGCCGTCACCGGCGCCGACGATGAGCAGCCCGCGGGCGTCCTTGGCGGAGCGAAAGCCCCGCAGCGGGCGCTCGTAGACCGTGCGCGCGATGAAGCGCGCGCCGCCGACGAGCGTCAGCATGAGCAGGAGGTAGAGCGCGAGGACGCCCGACGGCGCCGTGACGGTCGATCCGAAGCCGTTGACCGAGCGCGTGACGGGATGGGCGAGGGCGATGTAGCCGGGCAGCAGCAGCCCGGCGACGACGACGGCCTGCACGATCGCCGTGTAGTCGCGCTGCGTGACGTAGCGCCACCACTTGCCGTAGAGCCCGAACGCGGCGAAGACGAGCAGGGCGCTGCCGACGACGAACGGCAGGGTCGCGTCGAAGAGCTCGCGGTAGCGCGGGGGAACGTCCGACGGTCCGTCGAAGCGCAGCCGGTAGGCCAGCCAGTACGCGAGCGCGACCAGAATCCCGTCGACCACGATCTGCGGCAGCGAATGGCGGTGCAGCGGGAAGGCCGCGGAGCGGATCCGTCGGCGCATCGGTCCCGATTGTACGGAGCGACGCGGCGTTCGGGACCGTCGTCAGCGGTGCGCGGAGCGCAGGAGCAGCTCGGCGAGCAGCGCCGGGTCGCGCCGCGTGCGGTCCGCGCCGCGACTGCCGCCCGCGCGCTTGGCGAGCACGACCTCCCCGGCGTCGCGCAGCGCGCGCAGTCGGCCGTCGGCGATGAGCTGCTCGTCGACGGCGCCCAGCCGGCCCTGGAACGTCGTCCAGACCGGCGTCCCGAGCGCGGCGGCCTCGCGGTTCATCGTCCCGCCGGCCGAGACGACGAGGTCGGCGTAGGCGATGAGCGACTGCGCGTCGATCGCCCGCTCGGGGACGATGAACCCGTCGCGCAGCTCGGCGCGCTGCTGTGCCGTTCGCGGCAGGACGACGGTCTGGCTGCCGCGCAGGCGCGCGAGCACGGCGCCGAACACGTCGTTCTCGAAGCGGTGATAGAGCGAGACCTCGGGCGGCGTGCGGACGACCGCGATCGGCTCGGCGGGATCGAGCCCGAGCTCGGCGAGGACGGCGGGCTCGGGCTCGAAGTCGGCGAGGTAGTACTCCTCCTTCAGGCCCTCGTAGGCGGCGATCTTGCCGCCGGCGCCGTAGCGGCGCAGGCGCTCGGCCGGGATCGCCGCCGGGACGACGACCGTCTGCGCCAGGCGGCAGTTGACGGTGTGCTGGACGGTCGCCCACTCGTAGTCGAACATCGTCGAGCAGGGGATCCGCAGCAGCCGCGCGGCGACCGTGACGTCGTTGGAGCCGTGGCCGAGGGCGAGGTCGAAGCGCCGGCCGCGCGCCCAGCGCGCCAGCGCGGCCGAGCGCGACACGAGCCCGAGCCCCTTCGCGGCGAGGGCCCCGCCGCGGTGATGGCCGACGACGTCGTGGTCGATCCCGAAGCGCGCGAGCAGGCCGAGCGTCTGGGCGAAGTCGCGCGCGGTGATGTGCACCTCGTGGCCCTCGGCGCGCAGCGCGGCGACGATCGGGCGCAGGACGAGGACGTGCGGACTGTTCGTGAGGTCGATCCAGATCCGCATCGGCCGGTCAGGCTACCTTCAGGGCCGACGGGTACCCTGTCGCGCTCGTGATCGCCGTCCTCGCGTCCCTGACCGACCCGATCGTCGAGTTCGCGACGAACGTCGTCGCCGACCTGGGCCTCCCCGGCGTCTTCGTGCTCATGCTCCTCGAGAGCGCCTGCATCCCGATCCCGAGCGAGGCGACGATGCTCTTCGCGGGCTTCAACGTCTCCGAGGGCGAGTACAGCCTCGTCGCCGTGACGCTCGTCGGCTCGGTCGCGAACCTCGTCGGCTCCTGGGTCGCCTACGCCGTCGGCTACTACGGCCGCGTCGACATCATCGAGAAGCACGGCCACAAGATCTTCATCAGGCCCCACCACCTGCGCGCGGCCGACCGCTGGTTCGAGCGCCACGGCGATGCGACGGTCTTCTTCACGCGGATGCTCCCGATCGTCCGGACGTTCATCTCGCTGCCGGCCGGGGTCGCGCGGATGCCGTTCGTGCGCTTCTCGGTGCTGACGTTCCTCGGCTGCCTGCCGTGGGTCTTCATGCTGACGTTCATCGGCCAGCAGGTCGGCGAGAACTGGACGGACTGGAAGGACTCCCTGCACTACGTCGACTACGCCGTCGCGGCGCTCATCGTCGCCGGCGTCGTCCTCCTCGTCGTCCGAAGCCGTGGCGGCGGCGGCGGCGACCCCGCGGGCGGGCCGGTCGAGCCGGCCGCCGATGCCCGCCCCCGCTGAGGGGCGCCTGCGGGCGCGCGACGCGATCGCGCTCGGGCTCCTGCACGGCCCCGCGGAGCTGCTGCCGGTCTCCTCGTCGGGCCACGTCGCCGTCGTGCCGTGGCTGCTCGGCTGGCCCTACAGCGAGCTCGACGGCGAGCTGCGCAAGGCCTTCGAGGTCGCGCTGCATGCCGGCACCGCGGCGGCGCTGCTCGTCGGGCTGCGCGACGAGGTCTCCGAGGCCGCCCGCGGCCTGGACCGCCGGCGCGTGCAGCTCGTCGTCCTGAGCTTCCTGCCGCCGGCGCTCGTGGGCTACCTCCTCGAGCGGCCGATCGAGCGGCGCCTCGGGACGCCCGCGACGATCGCCGCCGGCCTCGTCGCCGGGTCGGTCGCGATGGCGGCAGCCGACGCGCGCGGCAGCGGCCGTCGCCGCCGCGAGGAGGCGGGCGCCGTGGACGCGCTCGCGCTCGGCCTCGCGCAGGCGTGCGCCCTCGTGCCGGGCGTGTCGCGCAACGGCGCGACGCTCGCAGCGGCCCGCGCGCGCGGGTTCGCCCGCGAGGACGCGAACATCCTGTCGCGCCACGTCGCGCTGCCGGTCATCGTCGGCGCGACCGCGCTGAAGGGCACGCGCCTTGCCCGCCGCGGGCTGCCCGCGGGCACCGCGCGCGGCTTCGCGTACGGCATCGTCGCGTCGTTGCTCACGACGCTCGCCTCGATCCGCATCATCCGCCAGGTCGAGCGCGACCGCTCGCTGCTGCCGTACGCCGTCTACCGGGTTGCGCTCGCGGCCCTCGTGGTGCGACGGTTGTGGCGGCGCCGCCGGTAGAGCGCGCCGCAACCAGGACGACCGACAGGAGAGCCCATGACGCTCGCACGCGTGACGACCTTCGAAGGCGGGACCGCGGACTCGATCCGCTCCGCGGCCGCAGAGATGCGCGAGAACATGTCGCAGGGCCCGCCGCCGGGCGTGACGAGCACCGGCTTCACGATGCTCGTCGATCCCGACGGCGGCCGCGTGATGATGGTCGGGCTCTTCGAGAGCGAGGACGACCTCGCCGGGAGCGAGGCCGCGCTGAAGGCGATGAACCCGCCCGAGGGGATGGGCGCGATGGCGTCGAAGGTCATCTACGAGGTCGCCGCGGAGATCCGGATGTAGCCGGCCCGCCGACGCCGACGGCTTCGCTAGGTTCGGACCCCGTGTCCGACGCCTACGCAGCCGCCGGTGTCTCGATCGCCTCCAGCGACGCCGGCGTCCGGGCGCTCGTCGACGTCCTGCGCACGATCGACCCCGGCCGGCCGAGCCGCTCGCTGCTGGGCTCCGGGCACTACGCGAGCGTCCTGCGCCTGACGGATGACCTCGCGATCGCGCTGTCGACCGACGGCGTCGGCTCCAAGCTCGTCGTCGCCGAGCAGACCGGCCGGCTGGACACCGTCGGCATCGACTGCATCGCGATGAACGTCAACGACCTCGTCTGCGTCGGCGCCGAGCCGCTGGCGATGCTCGACTACCTCGCCGTCGAGCAGCCCGACCCCGCCGCGCTCGCGCAGATCGCCGCCGGGCTGAAGGCGGGCGCCGAGGACGCCGGGATCGAGATCCCGGGCGGCGAGCTCGCGGTGCTGCCCGAGGTCATCCGCGGCCACCCGAGCCCCCACGGCTTCGACCTCTGCGGCGCGGCCTTCGGAACCGTGGCGCCGGACGCGATCGTCACCGGCGACGCGATCGCGCCGGGGGACGCGATCGTGGGGATCCCCTCCAGCGGCCTGCACTCCAACGGCTACACGCTCGCGCGGCGGGCGCTGCTGGCGGACGGGGGGCTGTCGCTCGACGACGCGCCGGAGGCGCTCGGCGGCGCCACGGTCGCCGACGCGCTGCTCGAGCCGACCGTCATCTACGTCCGCGCCGTCCTCGAGCTGCTGTCCAGCGACATCGAGGTGCGCGGGCTCGCGCACATCACGGGCGGCGGGCTCTCCAACCTCCTGCGCCTCAGCGACGGCGTGGGCTTTCAGATCACCGACCCGCTGCCGGTCCCGCCGGTCTTCGGCCTCATCGCGCAGCTCGGCGCGGTCGCCGACGCCGAGATGTGGGACGTCTTCAACATGGGCTGCGGCTTCGTCGCGATCGTGCCCGAGGCCCGCGCCGACGACGCGGTCGCGCTGCTCGCGGCCCGCCATCCCGGCAGCGCGCGGATCGGGACCGTCACCGCGAGCGCCGGCGTGGTGCAGCGGCCGGCGGCCGCCGGCGATCAGGACGGGTAGGTCCCCGAGCGCCCGAGCGTGTGCTCGAGCCGGCCGGTCGCCGGATCCCAGACGCGCACGGTGCAGTCCTCGCCGGCGCTCGCGAGCCGCAGGCCGTCGGGCGCGAAGGCCAGCCCCCAGACGGAGTCGACGTGGCCGGCCAGGATCGCGGTCTGCAGGCCGCTGCGAAGCTCCCAGAGGCGCACGGTCTTGTCCTCGCCCGCGCTGGCGAGCGTCTCGCGGTCGGGCGAGAAGCGCACGGCCGAGACCCAGTCGGCGTGACCTTCGAGGATCGCCGTCTGCGCTCCGGTCGCGACGTCCCAGAGGCGCACCGTCGCGTCGTCGCCCGCGCTGGCGAGCAGCTCGCCGCCGGGCGAGAAGGCGACCGCGCGCACCCAGCTCGTGTGGCCCTCCAGGACCGCCGTCTGCTCGCCGGTCGCGGCGTCCCAGAGGCGGACGGTCCCGTCGCCCCCGGCGCTGGCCAGCTGCAAGGAGTCGGGCGAGAACGCGACGGCGCGCACGCGGCCGCGGTGGCCCTCGATCGTCGTCGTCTGCTCGCCGTCAACGGCGCCCCAGAGGCGCACCTTGCCGTCGCCGCCCGCGCTGGCCAGCAGCGTCGAGTCCGGCGAGTAGGCCACGGCGCGCAGTCGGCCGGCGTGGCCCTCGAGGATCGCGGTCTGGCGACCGCTCGCGGGATCCCACAGGCGGACTCGCCCGTCGTCGCTGCCGCTCGCCAGGCGGCTGCCGTCGGGCGCGTAGGCGATCGCGCGAACGCGGCCGGCGCGGCCGTCGAGGATCGCGAGCTGCTCACCGCCCGCCGGATCCCAGAGGCGCACGGTGCCGTCGTGGCCGGCGCTCGCCAGCACCGTGCCGTCGGGGGCGAACGCCACCGCCCGCACGACGCTGGAATGGCCCTCCTGGAGGGTCGCCGGGTGGGCGCCGGGGTGGCTCGAATGGTGCTCGGCCTCGAGGGCCGCCACCCGCCGTTCGAGCTCCGCGAGGCGTTGTTGCATGGCCGCTGTCGGGTCCGGGTTCATGCCGGGGCACAATAGAGCGATGGCGTCACCTGTCGGCACTCTGCTCTCCAAGCGCTACAGGCTCGACGCCCAGGTCGGGTCGGGCGGGATGTCGACCGTCTACCGCGCCTTCGACACCGTGCTCGAGCGCCAGGTCGCGATCAAGCTCATGCACCGGGAGATCGCCGACGACTCAGACCAGCTCGAGCGCTTCCGCCGCGAGGCGCGGGCGGTCGCCCAGCTCAACCACCCGCACGTCGTCGGCGTCATCGATGCCGGCGAGGAGGGCGACGACGACGGCTTCACGACCCCCTACATCGTCTTCGAGTTCGTCGAGGGCGAGACGCTGAAGGACCGCATCCGCCGCAACGGGCGCCTCGGGGTCGCCGAGTCGATCGCCTACGCCATCGAGATCGCGCGCGCGCTCGGGGTCGCGCACGAGCATCAGATCGTCCATCGCGACGTCAAGCCCCAGAACGTCCTCATCGACGAGGAGGGGGCGGCGAAGGTCACCGACTTCGGCATCGCGCGCACGCTGCACCAGGAGGGGCTCACCGCCGACGGCCGCGTGCTCGGCACGACGGACTACGTCTCGCCCGAGCAGGCGCTCGGCCAGCCGGTCTCCGGCCAGTCCGACCTCTACTCGCTCGGGATCGTCCTCTTCGAGATGCTGACCGGCGACGTCCCGTTCAAGGGCGAGAACCAGGTCGCGGTCGCGATGAAGCACGTTCGCGACGACCTCCCGGACGTCCAGATCCGCCGCCCGGAGGTGTCGGCCGCGCTCGCCGCGGTGCTCGACCGCGCGACGGCGAAGGAGCTCGACCGCCGCTACCCGGACGCGCAGGCGATGATCGCCGACCTCGAGCAGGTCCTCGCGATCGAGACCGCCCGCAGCGGCGGCCAGGTGACCGGCGAGGCGACGAGCGTCCTGCGCACGCTGCCGCCGCAGACGCGCAAGCGCCTGCCGCTGCGCGCGCGCAAGTCCACGAAGGCGCTCGCCGGGCTCGTCGTCGTCGGCATCGCGATCGCGGCCGGCATCGCGCTGCTCGCGGCGGGGCAGACCGAGCGCGGCACCGGCCAGCGCTCTGGCAGCCCGTCGGCCCCGGGCGCGGCGAAGGAGGTCGGGCTCGGGCAGCGGGCCCCGGCGGACTTCGACCCGATCGGGCGCGACGGCGAGCACGGCGAGCAGACGAGCGCGCTCGTCGACGGCGTCGCGACCTCGACGTGGTCGACCGAGCGCTACCAGAACGGCGCGCTGAACAAGGCCGGCGTCGGCGTCGTCATCGACGCCTCGCCCGGCGTCGCCGCGACCGAGCTCGAGATCCGCACGCCGACGCCCGGCTTCCAGGCGACGATCTACGTCGCGTCGTCGTCGATCCCGCGCGAGCCGCCGCCGGCCGGCGGGTGGACGAAGGTCAGCGGCGAGAACGTCACCGTCGGCGCGACCGAGAAGCTCGAGCTCGACACCGCCGGCAACCGCTACCGCCGCTACCTCGTCTGGATCACGAAGCTCCCGCCCGGCGAGCAGAGCGCGAAGATCTCCGAGATCCTGCTCTTCGCGTGATCGCCGCCGCCTTCGTGCTCGTCGCGGCCGCGCTGCCGCTCTCGGGCGCGACCGTCCATGTCGACGCCGGCCACAACGGCGCCAACGGCGCCCATCCCGCGCAGATCAACCGCCTCGTGCCGGCAGGCCGCGGAGGCTTTCGCAAGGCCTGCGACACGACCGGCGCGCAGACGAGCGACGGCCGCCTCACCGAGGCGCGCCTGAACCTCGACATCGCCCTGCGCCTGCAGCGGCGCCTGGAGGCGCTCGGCGCGCGGGTCGTCATGACGCGGACGACGAACGACGGCGTCGGGCCGTGCATCAGCGAGCGCGCGGCGATCGGCAACCGGGCGCGGGCCGACGTCGCGCTGTCGATCCACGCCGACGGCGGGCCCGCCGGCGGCCGCGGCTTCCACGTCATCGCGCCGCTGGCGCGCCGCGCGGTCGCACCCGGAGTCGTGTCGCCCGCGCTGCGCTTCGCGCGGCAGCTGCGCGCGCGCCTGGTCGGCGCCGGGATGCGGCGCTCGAGCTACATCGGCGGCGGCGCGGCGCTCGTGCGCCGCGACGACCTCGGCGGGCTGAACCTCAGCCGCGTGCCGAAGGCGTTCGTCGAGCTCGGCAACATGCGCAACGGCGCCGACGCGCGGCTGCTGCGGCGCACGTCCTACCGCGACAGGATCGCCGCAGCGCTCGCACAGGCGGTGCGGGGTTACCTCGCGGCTGATGGTTGATTCCGCGGCCCGTGCCGTCAGATGTGCGTGCAGATGGCGGTGCGGGTCGTGGGATCAACCATCTAGCCTTGGCGCCATGAGCATCGCTGCCCGCCCGCTGCTGCGCTTTGACAACTCCTACGTCCGCGACCTCGAGGGCCTCTACGTCCCGTGGCAGGCGGCGCCGGCGCCCGCGCCCCGCCTGCTGGCCCTCGACGAGCGGCTGGCCGCCGAGCTCGGAGTCGATCCGGACGCGCTGCGCACGCCCGCGGGCATCGCCGTCCTCATCGGCGCGACGACGATCGAGGGCGGAGAGCCGGTGGCGCAGGCCTACTCCGGCCACCAGTTCGGCGGCTTCTCGCCGCGCCTCGGCGACGGTCGCGCGCTGCTGCTCGGCGAGGTGCTCGACGTCGAGGGGCGCCGGCGCGACCTGCACCTCAAGGGGTCGGGGCGCACGCCGTTCGCGCGCGGCGGCGACGGGAAGGCCGCGGTCGGGCCGATGCTGCGCGAGGTCCTCGTCGGCGACGCGATGCACGCGCTCGACATCCCGACGACGCGCGCGCTCGCCGTCGTGGCGACCGGCGAGGACGTCGTGCGCGAGACACTGCTGCCGGGCGCGGTGCTCGTGCGGGTCGCGGCGAGCCACATCCGCGTCGGGACGTTCGAGTACGCGGCGTCACACGGCGACCCCGCGCTCGTGCGGCGCCTCGCCGACTACGCGATCGCCCGCCACCAGCCGCAGCTCGCCGACGCCGACGAGCCGTACCTCGCGTTCTTCGAGGCCGTGCTCGACGCCCAGGCCGCGCTCGTCGCCCGCTGGATGCACGCCGGGTTCATCCACGGCGTCATGAACACCGACAACATGGCGATCTCCGGCGAGACGATCGACTACGGCCCGTGCGCGTTCATGGACGAGTACGACCCGGCGACGGTGTTCAGCTCGATCGACCACGGCGGGCGCTACGCCTACGCCAACCAGCCCGGCATCGCGCAGTGGAACCTCGCGCGGCTGGCCGAGACGCTGCTGGGGCTGCTGTCCGACGACGAGGGCACCGCGCAGGCCGCGGCGACCGCCGTCCTGCAGTCGTTCCCCGACCGCTACTTCGCGTACTGGACCGCCGGGATGCGCGCAAAGCTCGGCCTCGCCGGCGATCGCGAGGACGCCCGCGCGCTCGCCGACGACCTCCTGGCCCTGCTGCACGAGCAGCGCTCCGACTACACGTCGTCCTTCCGCGCGCTGTCGGCGCTGCTGCGCGGGAACGAGCAGCCCGCGCGAGCGCTGTTCGGCGCCACGCCCGCGTTCGAAGCGTGGGCAGCGCGCTGGCGGGCGTCGCTCGCCGCAGATCCGCTCGCGGTCGCCGACGCGATGGACCGCGTCAACCCGATCTACATCCCGCGCAACCACCTCGTCGAGCAGGCGCTGGCGGCCGCGACCGGCGGCGATCTGCAGCCCTTCGAGCAGCTTCTCGAGGTCCTGCGCAACCCGTTCGAGGAGCGCCCCGGCCTCGAGCGCTACGCCGCGCCGGCCCCCGCGGAGTTCGGTTGCGAGTACCGCACGTTCTGCGGGACCTAGCGCGCCGTCAGCGATCGGCGCCGACGTAGGCCGCGAGGTGCTCGCCGGTGAGGGTGGAGCGGGCGGCGACGAGGTCGGCGGGCGGGCCCTCGAAGACGATCCGGCCGCCGTCGTGGCCGGCGCCGGGGCCGAGGTCGATGATCCAGTCGGCGTGCGCCATGACCCCCTGGTGATGCTCGATGACGATGACCGATCTGCCGGAGTCGACGATCCGGTCGAGCAGGGCGAGCAGGTGCTCGACGTCGGCGAGGTGCAGGCCGCTCGTCGGCTCGTCGAGGACGTAGGTCCCGACGTTCTCCGCGAGATGGATGGCGAGCTTCAGTCGCTGCCGCTCGCCGCCCGACAGCGTCGTGAGCGGCTGGCCGAGGCTGATGTAGCCGAGGCCGACGTCGACGAGCCGGGTGAGGACCTTCTGCGCCGCCGGCGTCCTGGCCTCGCCGTCGGAGAAGAACTCCTCGGCCTCGGTGACCGCCATCGCGAGCACCTCGCTGATGTCCTTCCCGCCGAGCTTGTACTCGAGGACCTCGGCCTGGTAGCGCTTGCCCTCGCACTCCTCGCAGGTCGTGGCGACGCCGGCCATCATCGCCAGGTCGGTGTAGACGACGCCGGCGCCGTTGCAGTTCGGGCAGGCGCCCTCGGAGTTGGCGCTGAACAGCGCCGGCTTGACGCCGTTGGCCTTTGCGAACGCCTTGCGGATCGGGTCCAGCAGCCCGCTGTACGTCGCGGGGTTGCTCCGGCGCGAGCCCTTGATCGCGCCCTGGTCGACCGCCACCACCCCGTCGCGGCCCGCCACCGAGCCGGCGATCAGCGAGCTCTTGCCCGACCCGGCCACGCCGGTGACGACCACGAGGACGCCGAGCGGGATGTTCACGTCGACGTCGCGCAGGTTGTGGGTGGCGGCGCCGCGGACCTCCAGGACCCCGGACGGCGTCCGCACCGACCGCTTGAGCGCGGCGCGGTCGTCGAGGTGGCGGCCGGTGACCGTGTCGCTGGAGCGCAGCCCCTCGACGGTGCCCGCGAAGACGACCTCGCCACCGGCGGCGCCGGCGCCGGGGCCGAGGTCGACGACGTGGTCGGCGATCGCGATCGTCTCGGGCTCGTGCTCGACGACGAGCACGGTGTTGCCCTTGTCGCGCAGCGCCAGCAGCAGGTCGTTGCAGCGCTCGACGTCGTGCGGGTGCAGCCCGATCGTCGGCTCGTCGAAGACGTAGGTGATGTCGGTGAGCGAGGAGCCGAGGTGGCGGATCATCTTCGTGCGCTGCGCCTCGCCGCCCGAGAGCGTGCCCGACGGGCGGTCGAGGCTGAGGTAGCCGAGCCCGATCTCGACGAACGAGTCCAGGCTGTGGCCCAGCGCCGCCAGCAGCGGCGCGAGCGACGGCTCGTCGAGCTTGCGCACCCACCCGGCGAGGTCCGAGATCTGCATCGCACAGGCGTCGGCGATGTTCAGGCCGTCGATCTTCGACGACCGGGCCTCCCTGCTCAGCCGGGTGCCGTCGCACTCCGGGCAGGTCGCGAAGGTCACCGCCCGCTCGACGAACGCGCGCACGTGGGGCTGCTGGGCGTCGGTGTCCTTGGACAGCATCGACTTCTGGATCTTCGGGATCAGCCCCTCGTAGGTGAGGTTGATGCCGTCGACCTTGATCTTCGTCGGCTCCTTGTAGAGGAGGTCGTGGCGCTCGCGCTTGTTGAACCTGCCGATCGGCTTGTCGGGGTCGAAGAAGCCGCTGCCGCGGAAGATGCGCCCGAACCAGCCGTCCATGCTGTAGCCGGGGATCGTGAGCGCGCCCTCGTTGAGCGACAGGCTGTCGTCGTAGAGCGCCGTCAGGTCGAAGTCGGTGACCGCGCCGCGCCCCTCGCAGCGCGGGCACATGCCGCCGAGACGGTTGAAGGTCGCCTTCTTGGTCTGGGTCCTGCCGCCCCGCTCCACGGTGATGCCCCCGCTCGCCCGGACCGAGGGGACGTTGAAGGAGTACGCGTTGGGCGGTCCGATCTGCGGCTCTCCGAGCCGGCTGAAGACGATCCGCAGCATCGCGTTGGCGTCGGTGACGGTGCCGACGGTGGAGCGCGGGTTGGAGCCCAGCCGCTCCTGGTCGACGATGATCGCGGTCGTCAGCCCCTCGAGGAGGTCGACCTCCGGCCGCGCCAGCGTCGGCATGAAGCCCTGCACGAAGGCGCTGTAGGTCTCGTTGATCATCCGCTGCGACTCGGCGGCGATCGTGCCGAACACCAGCGAGCTCTTGCCCGAGCCCGAGACGCCCGTGAAGACCGTCAGCCGGCGCTTCGGGATCTCGATGCTGACGTCCTTGAGGTTGTTCGCGCGCGCGCCGTGCACGCGGATGACCGCATGGCTGTCGGCAGCCTGCGGTGCAGGCGGCTGCGTCCCGGTCCTCGTGGCCGTGCTCATCGGGTCTCCATGTTCGCCGCCTCGATCTAACCAGCTTCGGGACGCGGTCCGGTCAGTCGGACTCCGAGCCGCCGGGGTTGCGCGCCTCGAGCAGCTCGAGCGTGCCCCAGACGGTCGGCAGGCGCCGCAGGACCGCGACGTCGCGAAAGCCGGCCTCCCGGACGAGCTCCGGGATGCGGCCGACGGCGTGGTCGCGGGTGCCGTCGAAGCCGTCGAGGACCTGCAGGACGAAGAACGACGCCCGCAGCAACGGCGTCGCCGGGCGTCCCCAGTCGGCGATGTGCAGCCGTCCGCCCGGGCGCAGCACGCGCGCCATCTCCTCCAGCGCGCGCCGCTTCGTCGCGAGGTCGAGGTGGTGCATGACGAGCGACGTGACGACCGCGTCCGCGGCATCGGTCTGCAGCGGCAGCGCGTCCGCCAGCCCGCTGTGCCAGGTCACGCGATCGGCGCCCGCCTTCTCCCGCGCGATGCCGAGGATCTCCTCGTCGCCGTCGACAGCGGTGACGGTGGCGTCCGGGCGCGCCCGCGCCAGCAGGATCGCGAGGGTGCCCGTCCCCGCCCCGACGTCGACGACATGCCCGCCCTCCGGCACGTCGCGCAACACGCGCTCGCACAACGCCGGCCGCCAGCGCTCCTCGCGCATCGTGACCGCGATCGAGCGGTCGTACTTCCGGGTCGAGCCGACGCGGCCGGCGGCGGGCACGTATGAGGACGTCATCGCGCAAGGGTGCCCGCCGCCGCTCCGCGGCGCAAGCGGTTCAGCGGACACCGGCGGATGAGCCCGGGCGGCGCGGGTGGTTGGCGTGACATGGTCAGTGAGGGAGGCCGCGATCGATGGCGTGGCCGCGCCTCGCCCTCCTCGGAGCGGCGTCGATCACGCTGTGCGTCGTCCTGGTGCCGGCGCACGACCTCTGGGAGCGGGCGTCCGGGCAGGACGACTGCAAGGCCGTCATGCTCTTCAACCTCGCGACCTCCGCGACCCTGGGGCTCGCGGTCCGCACGCTCTACGCGGGCCTGCTCGTCCTCAGCGTCGCGGGTGCCGCCGCTCTCATCCCCCAATCGGTCTTTCGCGACGTCGTCACGGCGCGGCGTCGCGCGCCTTCCTACGGCTGGGCTGTTCGGGCGCGGGCGGCCTGCCGGACCAGGTGGTCGCGCTCGGCGACGTTCGTCGCGCGCCGGGCGGCCTGGACGTACGCCGTGGCGGCAGCGAGCAGGTCGCCGTCGAGCTCGTGCAGGTGGCCGCGGACGGCATGCCACCGGTGGCGCTCGCCGAGCACCTCGCGCAGCCTGTCGGTCTCGAGCAGCCCCGCGGCGGGACCGCGGACGTGGCCGACCGCGACCGCACGGCCGAGCACGGCGGCGGGGTCCCGGCGCAGCGGGTCGTCGGTGAGGGCGACGAGGTCGTCGTACCAGGCGAGGATCTGCGGCCAGTCGGTCTCCTCGGCGCTTGCCGCGTCGTCGTGCAGGGCCGCGATGGCGGCCTCGATCTGGTAGCGCCCGGGGCGCGCGGCGGCCAGCGCCGACTGCAGGACGCGCACGCCCTCGGCGATCTCGCGGGTGTCCCACAGGCCACGGTCCTGCCGGTCGAGCGTGACGATGCGACCCTGAGAGTCCCATCGCGCCGGGTGGCGGGCGTGGTTGAGGAGCATGAGCGCGAGCAGCCCGCGCGCCTCCGGTTCCTCCGTGGCGAGGGTGAGCTGGCGGGCGAGCCGGATCGCCTCGCGCGCCAGGTCCTGGGCGGGCGGGTCGGCGTCTGGGCCGGTGTGCCCGGCCGTGTAGACGAGGTAGAGCACGCGCAGCACGACGGCGAGGTCGCCGGGCTGGTCCAGGCGGCGGCCGGCCAGCGCGCGCTTGGCCCGGCTGATGCGCTGCGCCATCGTCGCCTCCGGCACGTAGAAGGCGTCGGCGATCTCGCGGGTGGTGAGGCCGCCGACGGCGCGCAGCGTCAGCGCGACCTGGGAGGCGGGCGCGAGGCCGGGATGGCAGCAGCAGAAGAGCAGGAAGAGCGTGTCGTCGCCCTCCGCGGGGATGGCGGGCCCGCCCGCCTGCGGCTCGGGCAGTCCGGCGCTCGTCTCTTCGCGACGGTGCCGGGCGGCCTCGCTGCGGCGGGCGTCGACGAGCCGCCGGGTCGCGACCGTCGCCAGCCACGCCGGCGGGTCGCGCGGCGGGTGCTCGGGCCACACCCGCAGCGCCTCCAGCAGCGCCTCCTGCAGCGCGTCCTCGGCGGCATCGAAGTCCTCGCCCCGCCGGACGAGGCCCGCGAGCACCCGCGGGACGAGGACGCGCAGCGCCGGTTCGGCCGGGAACGCATCCCGCCGTCGCGCCGGCTCGTCGATCACGCCGCGTCGGTCGTCCGAGGACGCTCCCACATGACCTCCCGCACGTCGATCCACTCGTACAGCGGCTCCCCGCCCGGGCCGGGCTCGGAGGAGACGTAGGCCGCGAGCTCGAGCGCACGCTCGTGCGAGTCGACGTCGATCATCCACCAGCCGGCGACGAGGTCGCTGGTCTCGGGGTGCGGGCCGTCGGTGGTGACGGGGGCGGCGTCCGGGCCGCCGTAGCGCACCCACGTGCGCGCCGGCGTCAGCGCCCGCGCGTCGACGTACTCGCCGTTGTCCTCGAGCAGCTCGCTGACGTGATGCTGGAAGGCCATGTGCGCCTCCACGTCCGCGGGGGCCCACTGGTCGATCGGGGGAACGGGACGGTGCGGCTCCGGGCCGCCGTGGTAGCGCTTGAGCAGCAGGTACTTCGGCATCGGGATCTCCTCGTGTCGTGGCCCCGCATGTCGAGGCCTTCACCCGGTGAGCGGAGCCGGTCAGCGCTTCTCGACATGCAATCACGCATCCGGCTCCCACATCGTCGCGGAGCGCGAACCCACAGGACGTCAGAACCGGTACGCCCGCTCCTCCTCGGAGCGAGCGATCCCCAGCTCGCACAACCGCGTGACGAGCTCTGCGTACTCGATCCCGCCGGCCTCCCAGAGCTTCGCGTAGACGCTCGTCGGCGTGAAGCCGGGCATCGTGTTGAGCTCGTTGAGCAGCACGTCGTCGCCCTCGACGAAGAAGTCGGCGCGCGCGAGGCCCGAGCAACGCAGGCGCGTGAACGCGCGCGTCGCGGTCGCACGCACGCGCGACCGGGCGACGTCGGAGATCGCGGCCGGCACGCGGAGCTCCATCCCGCCCGGCTCGTACTTCGCGGCGAAGTCGTACCACTCCGAGGCGATGACGATCTCGCCCGGCTCCGAAGCCTGCGGCGACCGCGTCGAGCCCAGCACCGAGCACTCGACCTCCAGGCCCGCACTCATCGCCTCGACGATGACGCACGGATCGTGCGCGAACGCGGCATCCAGGGCCGGCGCGAGCTCGTCCTCGGAGGAGACCTTCGCGATCCCGACCGACGAGCCCAGCCGCGCGGGCTTGACGAACACCGGCAGGCCGAGCCCGGAGAGCTCGCCGAGGACGTCCTCCGGCGACGCCTCCCAGCGCGCCGCCGCCACCCCCGCGTAGTCGACCTGCGCGATCCCGGCGCGCGCCATGAGGTCCTTCGCCACGACCTTGTCCAGGCACACCGCCGAGGCCAGCACGCCCGACCCGACGTACGGCACGTCGAGCAGCTCGAGCAGGCCCTGCACCGTCCCGTCCTCGCCGAACGGACCGTGCAGCACCGGGAACGCGACGTCGGCATCCAGCAGCCCGCGGCCGGGCGTCAGCGCCACGGGGTCGCCGTCGAAGATCCACGTCCCGTCGCGCTCGAGCGTCACGGCGCGCACCTCGTGGCCGGCGGCGCGCAGCCCGTCCGCCACCGAGGCGCCGCTCGTGAGCGAGACGTCGTGCTCGGACGAGCGGCCCCCCGAGAGGACCGCGACGATCACGGGCCCGGGCCCGGAGCGGCCGGAGCGGTCGTCGTCGACGCCGCAGGCGTCGTCGTCGTGACGGCGGGGTCGGGGTTGAGCTCGGGATCGAAGCGGCCGACGGTGATCGTCACGGTCGCGCCGCGGTCGACCTTCGCGTCGCCCTCGGGCGCCTGCGCGGAGACGAGCCCGTCCTCCTCGGGCGTGTCGACGGTGACCTCCTCGACCGCGACCTCGAAGCCGCGGCCCGAGAGCGTCTTCGTCGCGCTGTTCTGCGAGCGGCCGACCACGGAGGGGACGGTGACCTGCCTGGGCTCGGCCGCGACGGTGATCGTCACGCCCGACCCGCGTGCGGCCTGCCCGCCGGCCGGCTGCTGGGACAGGACGGTGCCCGGATCCTCCGCGTCGCTCTCCTGCCGCTTGACGGTGACCTTGAAGCCCGCCTGCTCGAGCGCCGAGCGGGCGTCCTCCTCGCTCTTGCCGCGGACGTCGGGCACGGCCACCTGCTCGGGCCCGGTCGAGACGAGCAGCTGCACGGCGGTCCCCTGCTCGGCCTGCGAGCGGCCCGGTGGCTGCGTGCCGATGACGCGGTCCTTGCGCACGGTGTCCGAAGCGGTTGGGACCTCGTCGACGAGGAACCCGGCCTCGATGAGCGCCTTGCGCGCGGCCCGCCTGCCGGACCCGGCGACGTCCGGGACCGCGGCCAGCGCGCGGCCGTCGGAGATCGTCAGCGAGACGGTCGAACCCTCGTCGGCGGAGGTGCCGCCGGTCGGGTCCTGGCCGATGACGGTGTTGCGCGGCTTCTCGGAGTTGTCGCGGACGTAGGTGACCTCGAACCCGTCGTTCTGCAGGCGCTGGGTCGCGACGGAGATCGAGCTGCCGACGACGTTCGGCACCGGGACGGTCGTCGGCGCGCTGATGAGCGCCGCGGCGGCCACGGCGCCGAGCACGAGCAGCACGAGCGCGCCCACGAGCCACGGCCAGCGCGGCCGGCGGCGGCGCGGCGGCGGCGGGGCCACCGCGACGCGCTCCTGTGCGACCTCGCGGTAGGGCTCGCCGGCCGGGTAGATGCCGGTCGCGGGCATCGACGGCGGCGGCGGGGGTGGTGGAGGCGGCGCGGCGACGGCCGCGGCGGGCGCCGCGGTCGCAGCGGCGGCGGCGGCATCCGCGGCCGCGATCGCGGCCGCCGACGGGATCCGCGAGCCCGCGGCCTCGAGCGCGGCGATGAACTCGTCGGCATCGGCGAAGCGATCGTTGGGGTCCTTCTCGAGCGCCCGCATGACGACGGCCTCGAGCTCGGGCGTGACCTCCGGGTTGATCTCGCTCGGCGGCACGGGCTGCTCGCTGACCTGCTTGAGCGCGATCGTCACCGCCGCGTCGGCCTCGAACGGCACCCCGCCGGTCAGCAGCTCGTAGAGGATGATCCCGATCGAGTAGAGGTCCGAGCGGCCGCCGACGGCATGCCCCTGCGCCTGCTCGGGCGAGAGGTACTGCGCCGTGCCCATGATCGACCCCGTCTGCGTCATGTCCGACGCGCCGGCGCGCGCGATCCCGAAGTCCGTGACCTTCGCGCGGTCGTCCTCGTCGACGATGACGTTCTGGGGCTTGAAGTCGCGGTGGATGACGCCGCGGCGGTGGGCGAAGCGGGCGGCGCGGAGGATCTGGATCGTGAGGTCGACCGCGCGCTGGGGGTCGACCGTCCCGTTCTCGTTGACGAGCTCCTTCAGCGTCCGGCCGGCGACGTACTCCATCGCGATGTACGACGTGCCCTCCCACGTCCCGCGGTCGTAGACGGAGACGACGTGCTGGTGCTGCAGGCCGGCGGCGGCCGACGCCTCGCGGCGGAAGCGCTCGACGAACTCCTCGTCCTCGGCGAAGCGGTCGTGGAGGACCTTCAGCGCGACCTTGCGGCCGAGCTGGAGGTCCTGCGCGCAGTAGACCTCGGCCATGCCGCCGGTCCCGAGATGGGCGATGACCTGATAGCGGCCGTCGATGACGGCGTCGGCCGGGATCTTCTTCATGGCGAGGACTCGCTCAGGAACGAGACGCGGGCGACGGGCGAGCGACGGCGCTCAGTCATTGCAGGAGCTCCTGCATGACCCGCTTGGCGATCGGCGCCGCGACGATGCCGCCCTGGGCGCCGACGATGTTCTCGAGCGTCACCGCGATCGCGACCTTCGGCGCCTGGCGCGGCGCGAAGCCGATGAACCACGGCTGGTTCAGGCGCTGCGGGATGTTGAGCTCGGCGGTGCCGGTCTTGCCCGCGACCTCGATCCCCTCGAGCGCGGCGGCCGTGCCGGTGCCCTCGCGCACGACGTTGCTCATCATCTGGGTGAGCTGCGCGGCGGTCTCCTCGGACATCACCCGCTGCGCCTCCTCGGGCTCGATGCGCTCGACCGTGCGCCCGTCGACGTCGACGATCCGGCCTGCGATCTGGGACTTCATCCGCATGCCGCCGTTGGCGACCGTCGCCGCGACGGTGGCCATCTGCAGCGGCGTCACGCGCAGGCGCTCCTGGCCGATGCCGACGCGGCCGATGTCGACGCGCTTGGAGCTCGCCGACAGGACCTTGCCCTTGTCGTAGACGCCGCTGGGCAGCATCTGGCCGTCGGGGTAGTCCAGCGGGGGATCGGACTCGAAGCCGAAGCGCTCCATGTAGTCGTCCATCGTGTCGTTGCCGAGCCGCTCGGCGACCTGCCCCCATACCGTGTTGACCGAGTTCGTCAAAGCCTCTGTGAGCGTGATGTTCCCGAACTGCTCGTTGGAGAAGTTGTTCAGCGGCGCGCCCGAGATGTTGATCGGCGACTTGCCGCTGACCCTTGACTCCGGCGTGAAGTCGCCGCTGTCGAGCGCCGCCGTCGCCGTGACGACCTTCATCGTCGATCCCGGGACGTAGCCGCCCTGCGTCGCGCGGTTCAGCAGCGGCGAGTTGTCGCCGTCGCGGCTGAGTTTCGTATAGACGCCCGGCTCGTCGAGCGAGTTGAGGTCGTAGCCGGGCGTGCTGACCATGACCCGGACCTTTCCGGTGGCGGGCTCGATCGCGACGACCGACCCCTTGCGCCCCTGGAGCGCGTCGCGCGCGACCCGCTGGGCGCCGGGGTCGAGGTTCGTCACGACGTTGTCGCCCTCGCGGCGGCGGCCGCGCAGCTCGTCGACGATCGAGGTCAGCTCGTTGCGCTCGCCGGCGAGCGCGTCGTTGCGCGAGCGCTCGAGGCCCGCGCGCGCGATCCGCAGGAAGTCGTAGCCGATGACGTGGGCGAAGAGCTGCGCCTCGGGCGTGTAGCGGCGCCGGTAGAGATCGTCGGAGCCCTTGACCGAGCGCGCGAGCAGCGAGTTGTCGCGCGCGCGGATCGCGCCCCGGTGCACGCGCTGCTGCTCGAGCTGCGGGCGCGCGTTCAGCGCATTCTCGCGGTACTCCTTCGCGTTGATGACGCTGTTCCAGCTCGTCATCGCGATGAGCGCGGCGAAGAGCACGAGGACGAGCACGAAGAGCTTGAGGATCGGCGCGTTCATCGCAGCTGCGCCTCCCTGCGGGCGCGATCGGAGACGAGCAGCAGCAGCGCCAGGAGGATGAAGTTCGCGACGATCGACGACCCGCCGTAGGAGATGAACGGCAGCGTGACGCCGGTGAGCGGGATGAGCTTCGTGACGCCGCCGACGATGACGAACACCTGCAGTGCGAGCACCGCCGTCAGCCCCGTCGCGAGGAGCTTGGAGAAGGAGTCCGTCGCGAGCATCGCGGTCTTGAAGCCGCGCTCGATGAAGAGGAGGTAGACGAGCAGCACGGCGGCGGCGCCGAGCAGCCCGAGCTCGTCGGTGATGACGGCGTAGATGAAGTCCGTATGCGCGGCGGGCAGGATCGGCGGGTCGTCGCCGAGGCGGATGATCGCCTGGCCGAAGCCCTGGCCGAAGAGCCCGCCGTCGGCCTGGGAGAAGATCGACTGCGCGATCTGGAAGCTCCCGCCGGAGGACTTCTCGTAGAGGTCGGGGTCGAACGGGTGCAGCCAGGCGTCGACGCGGCCCTGGATCGTCGGGCGGATCGCAAAGAGCGTGCGGGCGCCGACGGCGAAGAGCGCGAGGCCGATGACGACGAACGAGATCCGGTTCGTCGCGACGTAGATCAGCGCGAGGAAGCCGCCGAAGAACATGAGCGACGACCCGAGGTCCTGGATGACGAAGAGCAGGACCATCGCCGTCCCCCAGACCGCCAGCAGCGGTCCGAGGTGCTTCAGCGGCGGGAACGTGATCCCGGCGATGCGGCGCGCGCCGATGACGAGGACCTGCCGCGTGTCGCGCAGGTAGGACGCGAGGAAGATGACGATCGCGATCTTCGCGAACTCCGCCGGCTGGAAGGCGATCGGGCCGACGTCGAAGGACAGGTACGCGCCGTTGACCGGCGCCGACAGCCGCGGCAGCAGCAGGAGCATGATCCCGACGAGGGCGATGATGTAGCGGTACTGCTCGAGCGCGCGATGGTCGCGGCGCAGCGCGACGATCGTGCCCGTGAAGAAGACGAGCCCGAGGATGAACCACTGGGCCTGCTCGCGCGCGAGGTCCTCGTCGAGGCGGTAGAGCATGACGAGGCCGAAGCAGGCGAGGACGGCGACGAGCGGGAACATGTACGGGTCGGCGTGCGGCAGCGTCATCCGCAGGACGAGGTGGGCCGCGAGGCAGAGCGCGAGAAACAGCGCGCCGTAGCTCAGCGAGAGGTCCGAGAGGACGTCGTCGCGCTGGATGAAGACCGCGGCGAAGCCCGCCGTCACGAGCAGCGAGGCGGGGATGAGGGCGAAGAGCTCGCGGTTGCGGGCGGTCAAGACGACACCCTTCCGAGCTCGAGCTCGCGGATGAGGTCCGATGCGTCGTCGTGCGAGCGCAGCGTGTGGTCGACGAGGCGCTTGCGCCGGCTCGCGGGCACGGTGTCCAGCGGGACGCCCGAGGTGTACGTCGGCTTGTAGAGCTCCAGGCCCGCCGGCAGCGCGTAGGGCAGCCCGCGGTAGAGCGTCACGAAGCCGTCGCCGTCGGTGCCGACGAAGTAGACCGCCTGGTTGGCGATGTACGCGCCGAGCCCGAGCGGCAGCACGACGAGGGCGACGATCGCAAACGACGTCGCCATCCGGCGCCCGCGGCGGGGGCCGCGCGCCGTGGGCTCGGGCGCCGTCGGGCGCAGGCGCCGGGGCGCGGACTCGGCCGGCCGGTCGGGCGCCGGGGCACGCGGTGCGGCCGTCGCCGAGGTCGCCGTCGCCGGACCGGCCGCGTGCGCCGGGCCCGGCTCGCGCGCCGCCGCGGCGCGAACCTCGGCCGTCGTGAACGCGGCCTGGCCGACGGTCGTCGGCTGCTCCACCGCCGGATCGGGCTCGCCGACGTCCTCGAGGCGGAAGAGGACGACGGTGATGTTGTCGCGCCCGCCGGCCTCGTTGGCGGCGTCGATGAGCGCACGGCCGGCATCGCGCAGCGTGTCGGCCCCGCGCAGCAGCGCGGCGACCTGCACCTCGGGCACCATCGAGGTCAGCCCGTCGCTGCAGAGCAGGTAGACGTCGCCGGCCGCCCCGCGCCAGGAGTGCGTGTCGACGGTGACGTCGGGCTCGGGCCCGAGCGCGCGCGTGATGATCGAGCGCTGCGGGTGCTCGTCGGCCTCCTGCGCCGTGAGCTGCCCGCGGCGGCGCATCTCCTCGACGAGCGAGTGATCCTCGGTGAGGCGCTCGAGCTCGCCGTCGCGCAGGCGGTAGGCGCGCGAGTCGCCGACGTGGGCGATCGCGACCTCGTGCTCGCCGACGTGGGCCGCGGTGATCGTCGTGCCCATGCCGGCGCGGTCCTGCTCGGCCTGCGACATCTCGTGGATGCGCGCGTTGGCCTCCTGCACGCGCTCGGACAGCAGCTGCTCGGCGCTGCGCCCGCCGCCGTCGTCCAGGCCGCGCTCGAAGGTCTCGACCGCGACCCGCGACGCGACCTCGCCGGCCTGCGCGCCGCCCATCCCGTCGGCGACGACGAAGACCGGTGAGCGGGCGAAGTAGGAGTCCTCGTTCGCGCGCCGCTGGCGGCCGGTGTCGGAGTGCGAGAAGTGGTCTGTGGCGACGCGGAGCACGGGCTCGTCAGCGGCCGTCGTCGTAGGTGAAGGTGCTGTCGCCGATTCGGACGCGGTCGCCCGCGTGCAGCGGGCGCGGGCCGCGCAGCAGCTCGTCGTTGAGGTACGTCCCGTTCGTCGAGCCGAGGTCCTCGATGACGAGGATCGCGCCCTGCCGGGTGAGCTGCGCGTGGCGCGAGGAGGCGAACGGGTCCTCGAGCTGGATCTCGACGTCGCCGCGACCGAGCAGCGCGCCGTCGCCGACGTCGTAGGACATCCCGCGCTGCAGGCCCGGCACCGCCTCGGCGACGAGCCGCGGGCGCACGTCGGCGTCGCCGTCCAGCGCGCCGAGGTCAGACGCCGTGTGCATCCCGGTGGCGTCGGCCGCGTCCGGCGCGGCCGCGACCGAGCGACCGCCGAAGGCGCCGCGGCGCAGGTCCTTCAGCGCGCTGCGCGAGACCCACAGCAAGAAGAGGTAGAGGATCGCCAGAAAGGCGAACTTCAACCCGACGGAGACCGGTTCGAGCATCAGCGTGCGGAGCCTAGATGGTTGATTCCGCGGCCCGAGCTGTCAGATGTGCGTGCATCGCGGATGCAGGTCGCCGCGGGCCGAAGGTGGACAGCGCCAGCGGCACGGACGCCTTCGGCGCGTGGCGATCCTGCGCCGCGAGGCGCGTGCAGATGGCGGTGCGGGTCGTGGAACTGACCATCTGGATAACCGTCAGGGCGATCGGATTCCTCATTCGAGCTCGAACACGATCTCGGCGGTTCCCAGGACGATCCGGTCGCCGCTCGTCAGCGGCTCGGCCCCCGAGATCTGGCGGCCGTTGACGCGCACGCCGTTCGTCGAGCCGAGGTCGGCGATCGTCCACGTCTCCGCGGCCGCCGGCCGCACCTCGGCGTGGCGCCGCGACACGTTGGCGTCCGCGAGCACGATGTCGCACTCCCGGCTGCGGCCGACGAGCGCCCCGCCGGGCGGGACGACGTGCCGCCGCCCCTCCGCGAGCAGCAGCGCCCGGGTCGGCCGCACGCCCTGCGCCTCCTCGACCGGTCCGCGGATCCGGCCCGCGGTCGAGTAGATCATCGTGTTGCCGTGCCCGGCCTGCTCGGCGAGCCCGCCGTCCTTCGCGTCGGGCTCGTCGGACGGCCGGACGAGGCGCGTCTGGATGCCGAACTCCCCGAGCGCCAGGGCGTCGTCGGTCTTGAACTCGATCTGCGGGCGCGAGAGCAGCGAGAGCTTCTCGCTGCGCGCGTGCTCGAGGAGGTAGGCGCTGAGCTCGTCGATGAGCGAGCCCTCGACGCTCTCCAGCCGCTCGCGGTCGTCGGGCGACAGCCAGATGACGTACTCGTTGGGGACGTACGTCCGCGACACCGAGACCGTCTTGTGCTCGTCCATCTCGCGCGCGAGCTTGCGCGCGAGCTCGACGGGCCGGACCTCGGAGCGAAAGACGCGCCCGAACGTCCCTTCAACGAGGTCGGCGAGCTTGGTCTCGAGGTTTCGCAACACGCTCATCGATGGCGTCCATGCTACGGGCAGTGCCATACCCGCAAGCGCGCGCTGCAGCGCATGCAGCTACGTCCGGGACGGGCGCGCTCGTGTCGCCCTTGCGAGGATCGCGACGGCGCCCGCCGCGACGGCACCGGCCACGAGCCCGTACGGCGGGTCGAGCAGCAGCGCCTCGGCGACCGCGCCCGTGGCGGCGGCGAGCGTCGCAGCCCAGGCGGCGGCACCGACGAGGTCGAGCGCCGCCGAGCGTCCGCGGACGAGGAGCGGCAGCGCGACCGCCGCCACCGCCCAGAGCACGGCGATCGCCGGCGCGCCGCCGGAGAGCATCGGCCACAGCGCGTCGCGGCCGGCGTCGAGCACCGAGCCCTCCCACGTCTCGCGCGGGAGCGCACCCGGCGCCGAGCCGGTGAGCAGGCGCTCGGAGGTCAGCGCCTCGGCGAGCCCGAGCCACCAGCCGCCGAGCGCTCCGAGCGCGGCACGGGCCGGCCAGCGCGCGGCCTGTCCCGCGAGCGCGGGCCAGGCGCCGGCAAGGGCCGCGATCCCGAGCAGCGGCGCGGCCGCCGGCAGCGACCACGTCGAGCCCAGGCGCGGCAGCAGCAGCGGGACGGGGGCGAGCGCGAGCGCGACGAGCAGCGCCGCGCCGGGTGCGACGACCGACAGCCATGCGACGAGCGCCGCACCCGCGAGCATCCAGCCCAGGCGCGGCAGCAGCAGGACCGCGCAGGCCGCGAGGCCGGCGCCGGCGTAGGCCTCCAGCGGCGGCCGCGGGCCGAGCCATGTGAGCGCCGCCGCGGCGAGGCCGGCGGCGGCTGCGGCGGCGACGAGGCGCGCCCCGAGGCGGGCGGGTGGCTGCGCGACCGGCTCGCCCGCGCGCGACGGCCGGGGTTCGACCGCCGCGGCGGCGCGCCGGCGCGCGCGGCGGCGCGGCGGCGCCGGCGGCGCGCTGCGGATCCTCGTGACCGCCGTCTGCGCGCGGACCGCGACGCCGGCGAGCTCGCCGCCGGCGATCGGACCGGGCACGTCGGACACCTGCGAGGTCGCGCCGGCGAGCGCGGCGCGCAGGGCGGGCAGCGTCGCGCGGGCCGACGGCTCGGGCGCGACGGCGCCGTCGATCGCGCGGCAGAGCGCGGCCGGCAGGTCGCGCCGCACGCGCCCGAGCGGCGGCAGGCGCATGCCGACCCGCCGCGCGGTCGCCATCGGGTTGCCGGCGCGCACCGGGTTGACACCCGCGAGCGCCTCGTAGAGCACGACGCCGAGCGCGTAGACGTCGGCGGCGCCGTCCAGCGCCTGCCCGCGCGCCTGCTCGGGCGCCATGTAGGCGATCGTTCCGATGATGTCCCCGGTGCGCGTCAGCACGTCGCCGTCGGCCATCCGGGCGATGCCGAAGTCCGTGAGCTTCGCGACGCCGCCGCCCTCCTCGGGCTCGTCGGGGCAGATGATGTTCGAGGGCTTGACGTCGCGGTGGATGACGCCGCGCGCGTGGGCGTGCTCGAGCGCGTCGCAGAGCGTCACCCCGATCGCGAGGACGTCGAGATCCGAGAGCTCGCCGTCGCGCTCGAGGTCGGCGAGCGTGCGCCCGCGGACGAGCTCTGAGACGAGGTACAGGGCGTCGTCGTCGCGGCCGGACTCGTAGAGCGCGACGATCCCCGGATGCGCGAGCCGGGCGGCTGCGATCGCCTCGCGCTCGCCGCGGCCGTCGAGGTCGTGCTCGACGGCGATCCGCTTCACGGCGACCTCGCGCTCGAGATGCTCGTCGCGCGCGAGGTAGACGACGCCCATCCCGCCGGCGCCGAGCCGTTGGCCCAGCCGGTAGCGCGCGAGCACGATCTCGCCCGGTACGGCTGCCGGTGCGGGCGTGTGGGCGTGCGACACCGGCTCTGCATTCGGCGTGCGGGGCATGGCTCATGCAGGAAACCGACTGCTGGCGGCAAAGTTGCAGCTGAAGTTCCGCGCCGGGCGCGCGGTCATACTGACTCGATCCGCGATCTCGCCAAGGAGCGGACCCCTGTCCTTCTTCGACGATGACGAGCCCCGCACGACCCGCATGCGGCCGCGCAGTCCCGCGGCCGCTCCCGTCGGTCCGGCCTCCGATCCACAGCAGCTCCTCGTCCGCCGCGTCGTCGCGGCCGGCATCGGGCTGCTCGTCATCGTGCTGCTCGTGCTCGGCATCAACGGCTGCCTCGACAGCCGTCAGGAGCAGGCGCTGAAGGACTACAACCGCGACGTCACGGCGATCGTCCAGGACGCCAACACGAACGCCGACTCCTTCTTCGAGACGCTGGCCTCCGGTGGCAGCCCGAGCGCCGTCACCGACGTGCAGTCGCAGATCAACCAGCTGCGCGTCGCGGCCACCGGGCTGACGAAGCGCGCCTCGGGCCTCGACGTCCCGGGCGACATGAAGCCCGCGCACCGCAACCTCCTGCTCTCGCTCGGGCTCGTCCAGGAGGCGATGTCGAAGGTCGCCGAGAAGCTCCCGAGCGCCCTGTCGAGCGACGCCGCGACCGCCGAGCCGGCCGTCAGCGGCCTCGCGGGCGAGATGCAGGCCTTCCTCGCGGGCGACGTCGTCTACAACCGCCGCACGGCCGCGCTCATCAAGCAGGTCCTCGACGAGAAGGAGATCGGCGGCCAGACGATCCAGAAGAGCGAGTTCCTCCAGAACCTCGGCTGGCTGCAGCCCTCGACCGTCGCCCGGCGCATCAGCGCCGACGCCGCCCGCGGCGCCGGCGACGGCGGCTCGACCGAGCCCGCGCCGGGCCTGCACGGCCACGGCATCCTCGCCGTCGCCGTCGGCGACACGACGCTGCAGCCGCGGCCGGCCGCCAACCGCGTCACGGCGGGCTCGAACGTGACCTTCAACGTGAAGTTCGCCAACCAGGGCGACAACGCGGAGACCGACGTCCGCGTGCGGATCCGCATCCGCGGCGCCGGCGACACGATCACCGTCCAGAAGACCGTCGACCAGACGCTGCCGAAGTCCGAGACGACGGTCGCGATCCCACTGGGCCAGGCGCCGCCGATCGGCGCCGCGGTGACGATCACCGTCGAGGTCCTGCCGGTCCCGGGCGAGAAGAACACGACGAACAACGCACAGGACTTCTCGGCGATCTTCGGCCGTTCGTAGTGGCGCCCACGGCCCGCGGTACGGTTTGCGCGGATGGGTGACGACCTCAGCTCAACGGTCGGGATCGTCGCGGTCGCCGGCGCGGCCGTGGCCTTCCTCGCGCTGTGCCTCGGCGCCGTCCTGTACCGCCAGTTGCGCCGCCTGCGTGCCGAGCAGACCGTCGTCCTCGGCGAGGAGCGCGCCGACCTCGTCGCGCACGCCGCGAAGCTCGACGCCTCGTTCAAGGTCCTGCACGACTACGTGACCGACGTCGCCGAGCGCCTCGACGGGCGCGTCGAGGTCGCCGAGAAGCGCCTCGACGGGGCGATCGCCCACTGGGGCCTCATCCGCTACGACGCCTACAACGAGATGTCCGGCCGCCAGTCGACGTCGATCGCGCTGCTCGACAGCTCGAAGTCCGGCGTCGTGCTCTCCTCGATCCACCATCGCGACCAGGCGCGCCTGTACGCCAAGCAGGTCTCCGAGGGCAAGGGCGAGCTGCGCCTCTCGCCCGAGGAGGAGGAAGCCCTCCGCCTGGCGCTGTCCTGATGCGGCTCGGATACCTCGGGCCGCCGGGGACGTTCTCGGAGGAGGCCGTCCGCACCGCGCCGGACGCCGGCGACGCCGAGCTCGTGGCGCTGCGCACCGTCCGCGACACCGTCATGGCCGTCCACGACGGCGACGTCGAGCGGGCGGTCGTCCCGATCGAGAACGCCCTCGAGGGGCCGGTCGGCGTGACGCTCGACACGCTCGCCGACGACGACACCGACGTCCAGATCGTCGGCGAGATCGTCGTCGCGATCGCTCCCTGCCTCATCGCGCGCGACGGCACGCGCCTGGAGGAGATCGAGCGCGTCGTCTCCCATCCGCAGCCGCTGTCGCAGTGCGCGCGCTTCCTGCGCGAGCGCCTGCCCGACGCCGTCGTCACGGCCGCCGACTCGACGGCGGAGGCCGTCCGCATCGTCGCAGCGCAGGACGCGCCGTGGGGCGCGCTCGGCACGCGCCGGGCGGCCGAGCTCTACGGCGCGACCGTCCTCGCCGACGGCGTCGCCGACGATCCCGGCAACGCGACGCGCTTCGTCTGGCTCGCCCGCACGAGCGGCGAGCCGCTGGGCCACGGCGAGCCGGGCAAGACGTCGCTGGCGTTCTGGGGCGCCGGCGACGACAGCCCGGGCTGGCTCGTGCGCTGCCTGTCGGAGTTCGCCTTCCGCGGCGTGAACCTCACGAAGATCGAGTCGCGCCCGCTGCGCGCGCGCCTCGGCCACTACCGCTTCTTCGTCGACTGCGAGGGCGGCGCGCGCGAGGAGCCGGTCGCCGAGGCCGTCGACGGCCTGCGCAAGCATTGTGAGCAGGTGAAGATCCTGGGCACCTATCGCGCCGCCCCTCCGCGCGATTAGTATTTCCGCCAGCATCATGAGGAGCCAGCCCACGCCACCAGGCCCAGGGGGGTTCGCGCCGCATCCGGAGCACCGGCGGCGCGGACGTGAGTCTGGCCGTGTGCTCGTGCTGAACGCGACGTACGAACCGATCAACGTCTGCACGGTCCGTCGCGCCGCGGTGCTGCTGCTCAAGGAGAAGGCGGAGATCATCGAGCACTCGGCCTACGAGCTGCGCTCCGAGCACGCGACGTTGCCGCGGCCGGTCGTCATCCGCCTGGTGACGTTCGTCAAGGTCCCGCGCGACACCCACCGCCGCAAGATCACGCGCCGGGCCGTCTTCGCCCGCGACGGCTGGACGTGCCAGTACTGCGGCGCGCGCGCGAACCTCACCGTCGACCACGTCATCCCGCGGTCCAAGGGTGGCCCGTCGACGTGGGAGAACATCGTCGCCTCCTGCGCTCCGTGCAACCGCCGCAAGGGCGACATGCTGCCCCAGAAGGTCGGCATGCACCCGCGCCAGGCGCCGCGCGTCCCGCACCCGCAGGTCTTCATCCACGTCGCGAGCCCGACGATCCCGGCGGCGTGGCGGCAGTGGCTGCCCGAAGCCGCGTAGCGGCGCGCCCGGCCAGGTCCTGAAACGACGAGAGGCGCTCCGAAGAGCGCCTCTCGCGTACGACCTGACTGGACTGAAGCCCGAGCTGGACTTGCGACCTACATGCCGGTGGGACCAATCCGGCATCCGGCTCGGGGGTGGCCCGGTTTGGATTCGCTGGGCGGAGCCAGCCTTCCCGACCTAGCGGCCGAGCACCTCCAGGGTCCCGCAAGAACTTGAGCTGATTCGGACCACCTCCTTTCTCTGGTCTCAGGAGGGTAGCGAACGATCACGACGCTCGTACAGCTTCATCTTCTAGGCCGGCGCATCCGCCACCGACGTCCGGCCGGGGCGTGGGCCCTAATCTCCCGAGCTCATGGCGGAGCTCTTGATCGGCCCGATGCTGCGGTATGTCGGCGAGACCGAGGCGACGATCTGGCTGGAGGCCGACGCCGCCTGCGCCGTCGAGGTGCTCGGCCGCGAGGAGCGGACCTTCCAGGTCAACGGCCGCCACTACGCGATCGTCGCGGTGACCGGCCTGCAGCCCGACTCGGTCGTCGAGTACGACGTGTGCCTCGACGGGGTCCGGCGCTGGCCCGAGCCGGGCGACGCGCGCCCGCCGTCGCGGATCCGCACGCTGCCGCGCTCGGGCCCGGTCGACCTCGTCTTCGGGTCCTGCCGGGTGACGCGCCCGCACAGCCCGCCGTACACGCTCGACGTCGACGACCACGAGCTCGGGTCCGGCGTCGACGCCCTCTACGCCTTCGCGCTGCGCATCCTGCGCGAGGGCGACGCGCGCTGGCCCCACCTGCTGCTGCTGCTCGGCGATCAGGTCTACGCCGACGAGGTCTCGCCCGAGACCGCCGAATTCATCCGCTCCCGGCGCGACGTCGGCAAGCCGCCGGGACTCGAGGTCGCCGGCTTCGAGGAGTACGCGCGCCTGTACCGCGAGGCGTGGGGCCAGCCGACGCTGCGCTGGCTGCTGGCGACGGTGCCGACGGCGATGATCTTCGACGACCACGACGTCCACGACGACTGGAACACCTCGGCCGCGTGGAAGGCCGAGATGCGGACCGAGCCGTGGTGGCCGGACCGCATCGCCGGGGCCCTGGAGACCTACTGGATCTACCAGCACATCGGCAACCTCTCGCCGGCGCAGCTCGCCGGCGACCCGCTCCTGGCCAGCGTCCGGGCGGTCGAGGACGGCGGGGCGGTGCTGCGGCAGTTCGCGCTCGACGCCGACTGCGAGGGCGGCGGCGGGATCTGGAGCACCTCGCGCGACCTCGCCGGCACGCGGCTCGTCGTCCTCGACGGGCGCGAGGGGCGCATCCTCGAGGAGGGCGCGCGGCAGATGTTCGACGACGAGGAATGGCGCTGGGTCGTCGAGTGCACCTCCGGCGACTTCGACCATCTCGTCATCGCCAACACGCTGCCCGTGCTGCTCGCGCCGACGTTCCACTACCTCGAGGCGTTCAACGAGGCGGTCTGCGCCGGCGCCTGGGGATCGCTCGCCGCGCGCCTCGGCGAGCGCATGCGCCAGGGCCTCGACCTCGAGCACTGGGCGGCGTTTCAGAAGTCGTTTCACCGGCTCCTCGAGCTCACGCGGGAGGTCGGCGCCGGCCGTCGCGGATCGGCCCCCGCGTCGATCCTGTATCTCGGCGGCGACATCCACCAGGGCTACCTCCAGGAAGTCGCGTTCCGCGCCGGCGCGGGCGTGCGCAGCGCGGTCTACCAGGCGGTCTGCTCGCCGGTCCGAAACCCGCTCTCGCGCCGCGAGCGCGCGATGCTGCGCTTCGGCCGGCGCTCGAAGGTCCTCGCCCGCGCCCTGCGCCGGCTCGCGCACGCCGTCGGCGTGTCCGATCCCGAGGCCGGCTGGCGCTTCGTCCAGCCGCCGACGTTCGACAACCAGATCGCGACGCTGCGCTTCGACGGCCGCCGCGCGTCGCTGACGATCGAGCGCACGCGGCCCGGCGACGGCGACGCCCCCGGGCTCGAGGCGACGCTCGACCGCCGCCTCGTCTAGGCCTCCTCGGCGTCCGGGTCGACGGGGGCGTCGACCTCGATCGCGATCGCGAGGTCCCCGTTCTCGGGCGCCTGCTCGACGATGAGCGCGACCGCCGACACGAGGTCGTCGTCCTTCATGTTCATGAGCCGCACGCCCTGCGCGAGCCGGCCGTAGCGGCTGATCCCCCGCACCGCGGTGCGCTGGACCATCCCGCTCTGGGAGATGAAGACGAGCTCCTCGTGTTCGCGGACGACGAGCGCGCCCGCCAGCGCGCCCTTCGCGTCGGTGAGCTTGATCGTCCCGACGCCCATCGCGCCGCGCTTCGTCTTGCGGTACTCGGCGATCGACGTCCGCTTGCCGAAGCCGTTCTCGGTCACGACGAGCAGCTCCTGGTCGTCGCGTGCGACGTCCATCGCGAGCACCTCGTTGCCGGGCCCGTCGACGTTCATCCCGCGCACGCCCGAGGTGTCGCGGCCCATCGAGCGCACGTCGGACTCGTTGAAGCGCACCGCCTGGCCCTTGCGCGAGACCATGAGGATGTCGTCGGCGCCGCTCGTGCGGCGCACGCCGACGAGCTCGTCGTCGTCGCGGATGTTGATCGCGATGATCCCGTCGGCCTTGATCGGCGTGTTGTAGGCCTGGAGCTCGGTCTTCTTCACGATGCCGCGCTTCGTCGCGAAGATGACGTAGCGGCCCTCGGTGAAGTCGCGCGTCGAGAGCACGGACTGGATCCGCTCGCCCTCGCGCAGCGGCAGGATGTTCACGAGCGCGCGGCCCTTCGCCGTCCGCGAGGCCTCCGGCAGCTCGTAGACCTTGGAGCGGTAGACCTTGCCGCGGTTGGAGAAGAAGAGCAGGTAGTCGTGCGACGACGTCACGAAGAGGTGCTCGATGTAGTCGCCGTCCTTCATGTCCATCCCGGTCACGCCGCGCCCGCCGCGCTGCTGCGCGCGGTACGTCGTCAGCGGCAGCGACTTGATGTAGCCGGACTTCGTGATCGTGATGACCATCTGCTGCTCGGGGATGAGGTCCTCGATGCCGATCTCGTCCTCGGAGTCGGCGATGACCGTGCGCCGCTCGTCGCCGAAGCGGTCGGCGATCTCCTCGAGCTCCTCCTTGATGATCGAGAAGACCCGCGACTCGTCGCCGAGGATCGCGCGCAGCTCGCCGATGCGCTCGACCTTGTCGTCGTGCTCGGTCTTGATCGAGTCGGCCTCGAGCGCCGTGAGCTGCGAGAGGCGCAGGTCGAGGATCGCCGACGCCTGGATCTCGGTCAGCGCGAAGCGCGCGACGAGCTCCGTGCGCGCGCTCTCGCGATCGCGCGACGCGCGGATGAGCTCGATGATCGCGTCGAGGTTGTCCAGCGCGATGAGCAGGCCCTGCAGCACGTGCACGCGGCGCTCGAGCACGCCGAGCTCGTGCTGGGTCCGGCGCACGATGACCTCGCGCTGGTGCTGGACGTAGTACTTGATGACATCGCGCAGCGACAGCGTCCGCGGGACGTTCTCGACGAGCGCGACGATGTTGACGCCGAACGTCGTCTGCAGCGGGGTGTGCTTGTAGAGCTGGTTGAGGACGACCTCGGGGATCTCGTCGCGCTTGAGCTCGATGACGATCCGCATGCCGCCGCGCTCGGAGGAGTGGTCCTCGAGGTTCGAGATCCCGGTGATCTTCTTGTCCACGACGAGGTCGCGGATCTTCACCATGAGGCCGGTCTCGCCGCCCTTCTTCACGGC
Organism: uncultured Actinomycetes bacterium; assembly: GCA_963797025.1. Classification (GTDB taxonomy): domain Bacteria; phylum Actinomycetota; class Thermoleophilia; order Solirubrobacterales; family Solirubrobacteraceae; genus CADCVQ01. The sequence continues at coordinate 711,019 of CAWCNU010000004.1, read as the reverse complement.
GTAGGGCAGCTCGGTGACGATGATCGCCTCCTTGCCGCGCCCGACGTCCTCGGTGTGGGCCTTGCCGCGGACGCGCACGCGGCCGCGGCCGGTCTCGTAGGCGTCGAGGATGCCCTGGCGGCCGAGGATGATCCCGCCGGTCGGGAAGTCGGGGCCCGGCAGGTGGCGCATGAGCTCGGCGGTGTCGATCGCCGGGTCCTCGATGAACGCCTTCACCGCGGAGATGACCTCGCGCAGGTTGTGCGGCGGGATGTTCGTCGCCATGCCGACGGCGATGCCCGACGACCCGTTGACGAGGAGGTTCGGGAAGCGCGCCGGCAGCACGACCGGCTCCTGCTTGCGCCCGTCGTAGTTCGGGACGAAGTCGACCGTGTCGGCGTCGAGGTCGCGCAGCATCTCCATCGCCATGCGCTCGAGGCGGGCCTCGGTGTAGCGCATCGCCGCCGGCGGGTCGTCGTCGATCGAGCCGAAGTTGCCCTGGCCGTCGACGAGCTCGTAGCGCATCGAGAAGTCCTGGGCGAGACGCACGAGCGCGTCGTAGATCGCGGTGTCGCCGTGCGGGTGGTAGTTGCCCATGACGTCGCCGACGATCGACGCCGACTTGCGGTACGGGCGCGTCGGACCGAGGCCGTTCTCGGACATCGAGAACAGGACGCGGCGGTGGACGGGCTTCAGGCCGTCGCGGACGTCGGGCAGCGCGCGGCCGACGATGACCGACATCGCGTAGTCGAGGTACGCCGAGCGCATCTCGTCCTCGAGCGCGCGCGGCTCGATGTTGCCTCCCCCGAGGATGTCGATCGAGGCCACGGCCTAGGTGTTGGGGGTGGGTGGTGGGATCATCACACGTCCAAATTGGCGACGAGGCGGGCGTTGTCCTCGATGAACTGCCGCCGCGGCTCGACCATGTCGCCCATGAGCGTCGAGAAGATCTGGTCGGCGAGGGCGGCGTCCTCGATGTTCACCTGCGCGAGCGTGCGCTGCGCGGGGTCCATCGTCGTGTCGCGCAGCTGCGACGCGTTCATCTCTCCGAGCCCCTTGAAGCGCTGCAGCGTGATGCCCTTCTGGGAGACGGCGAGGACGGCGTCGCGCAGCGCGTGGAAGGACACGGCCTCCTCGGTCGTCTCGCCGAGCTTCACCGTGAACGGCGCGCGGCCGGCGAGCTCGATGAGCTGCCCGTGCACGCGGCTGAACTGGCGGAAGTCCTGGGCGCCGAAGAGGCGCTTGGGGATCGAGAGCGACCGCGCGAGGCCGGTCTTCGTCTCGACCGCGCGGACGATGATGTTCACCTCGTCCTGGCGCTCGAGCGTCGTCTCGTAGGGCGCGTTCTCGATGCCGTCGCGCTCGATGAGCTTCACCGCGGCCTCGACGTCGGTGACCTGCTCGTCGACGATCCCCGACTCCTCGAGGAAGCCGACGGTGTCGTGGCCGTACTCCGCGCGCAGCGTCGAGGACCAGCCCTCGTACTGCTTCAGCAGGCGTGAGAAGCGCTGCCAGCGCGGCTCGGTGAGCTTGAACTGCGTCGCGTGACGGTCGAAGACGAGCATCTTCTCGAGCTTGTCGGAGAGGAGGATCTCCTCGAGCTCCGAGTCCTTCTCGATGTAGCGCTCGTGGGAGCCCTGCTTCAGGCGGTACAGCGGCGGCTTGGCGATGTAGATGTAGCCGGCCTCGATGAGCTGGGGCATCTCGCGGAAGAGGAGCGTCAGCGCGAGCGTGCGGATGTGGGCGCCGTCGACGTCGGCGTCCGTCATGAGGATGATCTTGTGGTAGCGCGCCTTCTCGATGTCGAACTCGTCGCGGATGCCCGTGCCGATCGCGGTGATGAGCGCCTGGATCTCGACGTTCTTGAGGACCTTGTCGATCCGGCTCTTCTCGACGTTGAGGATCTTGCCGCGCAGCGGGAGGACCGCCTGCGTGTTGCGATCGCGGCCCTGCTTCGCCGAGCCGCCGGCGGAGTCGCCCTCGACGATGAAGATCTCCGCGAGCGACGGGTCCTTCACCGAGCAGTCGGCGAGCTTGCCGGGCAGCGTCGAGTTCTCCAGCGCCGACTTGCGGCGCGTGAGGTCGCGGGCCTTGCGCGCGGCCGCGCGCGCCTGCGCGGCGGACACCGCCTTGCGGAGGATCGCGTTGGCCTCGCTCGGGTTCTCCTCGAGGAACTCCCCGAGCCGGTCGTAGACGATCGAGCGCACGAACCCCTCCATGCCGGGGTTGCCGAGCTTCGTCTTCGTCTGGCCCTCGAACTGCGGGTCGGTGAGCTTCGCCGAGATGACGGCGGTCAGGCCCTCGCGCACGTCCTCGCCGGTGAGGTTGTCGTCCTTCTCCTTGAGGATCCCGCGCGCCTTCGCGTAGCGGTTGAGGACGGTCGTCAGCGCGGAGCGGAAGCCGGAGAGGTGCGAGCCGCCCTCGTGCGTGTTGATGTTGTTCGCGAACGAGAACACGGACTCCTGGTAGGTCGTGTTCCACTGCATCGCGACCTCGACCGCGCCCTCGGCGCTGTCGCCCTCGAAGAAGACGACCTTGCGGCCGATCGACTCCTTGTTGGCGTTGAGGTGGCGCACGAAGTCCTCGATGCCGCCCTCGTACTGAAAGACGGCCGAGGCGCCCTCGCCGCGCTCGTCGGTGATGATGATCTTCAGGCCGCGCGTGAGGAAGGCGGTCTCGCGCAGGCGCTGCTCGAGCGTCGAGAAGTCGAGGTCGGTCGTCTCGAAGATCTCGGCGTCGGGGCGGAACGTGATCGACGTCCCGGTCTCCTTCGTCGGCTCGCCGCGCTGGAGCTTGTTCTGCGGGATGCCGCGCTCGTAGTCCTGCGAGAAGCTGTAGCCGTCGCGGCGGACCTCGACGTGGAGCATCTCCGACAGGGCGTTGACGACCGACGCGCCGACGCCGTGCAGCCCGCCGGAGACCTTGTAGCCGCCGCCGACGCCGAACTTGCCACCGGCGTGCAGGACCGTCAGGACGACCTCGACCGCCGGGCGCTGCTCCTTCTCCATGATCGAGACGGGGATGCCGCGGCCGTCGTCGGCGACGGTGACGGAGTTGTCGGGGTGGATCGTGACCGAGACGCTGTCGCAGTGCCCCGCGAGCGCCTCGTCGACGGAGTTGTCGACGAGCTCGTAGACGAGGTGGTGCAGGCCGCGCACGCCGGTTGACCCGATGTACATGCCGGGCCGCTTCCGAACGGCCTCGAGCCCCTCGAGGACGGTGATGTCCTGCGCGTCATATGAGCCCGCGCCGGTCTTGCCGTCGAGCCTGCTGTCGTCCTTCGCCACTGATCCTCCGAACGTGAAGAAGCCCCGGGTCCACGTCGTGCTCCGACGGGCCGGGGCCGGTCCAACTGGTTGTCATGAGGATAGCACAAGGCAGTTACAAACTCGGCCCGCGGACTGCATCGAAATGCCTGCAAAATGCAGGAAAACCTGGCGCGGATCCAGGCGCCGTCGCCGCGGGTTGCGAGGCGCCGCCGGCGCGCGGGCGACAGGCGGCGCCCTCAGCGCCTCCCACGCGATGGCGGGCGGCGCCGATCGGCGGCCACGCAGCGCACCGCCCGGACCCGATCGGAGCCCAGTGCGGCGTTGATCCGGGCCACGAGGACCGGGCCCATGAGGTCGATCTCCTGCATCCAGACGGCCGACGAGCAGCGCAGGGTCAGCGCGCCCTCGCGCTCGCTCACCGGCTCGGCCTCTGCGGCGATCGCGGCGCCCGCGGCCTGCTCCCAGACGCGCTGGACGTCGGCCAGCAGCGTGGCCGGCGCGAGCCGTGCCGCGAGCGCCTGCACGGCCGTCGAGAGCGGTCGCGGGGCGCGGCGCGACGTCATCGCGTGGACCCCCCTTCGCCGGCGGCGGCGCGGCCGGTCGAGCGATCGCGCGCGCTCACGCCGCAACCGCCTGGCGCAGCACGGCGCTGCCGTCGACGGCGAGACGGGCCACCTGCGGGTCCGCGCCGCCGGGGACGTGGGCGAGGTCGGTCGTCGTGATGACGCTCTGGCCCGCGGCGCGCAGCATCGCGGCGAGCATCGCGCGGCGGTCGGGGTCGAGCTCGCTCATGACGTCGTCGAGGAGCATGAGCGGGACGGCGCCGCGGGTCTCGGCGAGCGTCTCGCGCTCGGCGAGCAGCAGCGCGAGGAGCGCGAGGCGCTGCTCGCCCTGCGACCCGTAGGACCGCAGCTCACGGCCGTCGCGCAGGAGCCCGAGGTCGTCGCGGTGGGGGCCGTGGCCGGTGAACCCGCGTTCGAGATCTGACTCGGTGCGCTCGGCGAGCTCGGCCGCCAGCTCCGCGGCATCGCCGGCGCGCGAGCGTGGCCGGTAGCGCAGCTCGCCGCCGGCCCCGAGGCCGAGCGCCTCGGCGATCGTCTCGAAGCGCGGCGCGAGGAGGTCGACGACCGCCGCCCGGTCGTCGCGCAGCTCGATCCCGTGGCGGGCGAGCTCGGCGTCCCACGCCGGCAGCGAGCCGCGCGACGCCCGGCCGCTGCGGATCCCCGCCAGCAGCGCGTTGCGCTGCGCCAGCGCGCGGCCGTAGGCGCGTCGCGTCGCGGCGCGCGCGGGCCAGCTCGCGGCGACGACCTGGTCGATGTGCGACCGCCGCAGCGCCGGCGGGCCCTTGACGAGCTCGAGGCGGTCGGGGAGGAAGACGCAGACGAGCGGGCGCGCCTGGACGTCGACGAGGCGCTCGACGGTCACGCCGTCGGCCTGCAGGCGCTTGGCGTCGCCCGGCGCAAAGCCGACCGCGAGCGAGTGCGCGCGGCCGTCCTCGTCGCGCAGGTCGACCTCGATCCGCGTCGTCGCGGCATCGAAGCGCACGACCTCACGCTCGTTCGACGTGCGGCAGGAGCGGCCCGTGCAGCCGAAGTACAGGCCCTCGAGGAGGTTCGTCTTGCCCGCCCCGTTGCGCCCGTGCACGACCGTGAGGCCGGGGCCGAGCTCGACGTCGGCCGCTTCGTAGCTGCGGAAGTCGCGCAGCCGAAGACGGGTGGCGAGCACGGCGGCCGGGCGCGGCTAGACGTTCAGCCGGATCGGCATGATGAGGTACAGGAAGCCGCTGCCGTCGGCGGACTCCACGAGCCCGGGACGCAGCGGGCTGATGAGCTTCAGCACGAGGTCGGTGCCCTCGGCGCTCTCCAGGCCGTCGCGCAGGAACTCGGGGTTGAAGCCGATCTCGAACGGTTCGCCGGCGAACGGCACCGGCAGCGTCTCGCGGGCCTCGCCGACGTCCGGCGTCTGCGCGGACACGGTGAGCTCGCCCTCCTGGAAGTGCAGCCGCAGCGGCGCGTTCTTCTGCGCCATGAGGCTGATGCGCCGGACGACCTCGGTCAGCTCGCTCGACGAGAGCGTGAGCTCATGCTCGTAGGCGTCCGGGAGCAGCTGGCGGTAGTTCGGGAACTGACCATCGATGAGGCGCGAGGACAGCACGTCGCCGCCGACCTCGAAGACGACCTGGTTGGAGCGCACGGAGACCGTCAGCGTGTCGGCCTCGGCGTTCTGGGCGATCCGGGCGAGCTCCTGCAGCGCGCGGGCCGGCACATTGGCCTCGAAGCCGCCCTCCAGTGGCGCCTCGAGCTTCGTCTCCTTGACGCTGAGCCGGTAGGAGTCGGTGGCGACCATCCGCAGCTCGTCGCCGGACGCCGACACGAGGATCCCGGTGAGGATCGGTCGCGTCTCGTCGCGGGAGGCAGAGCGCGCGACGCGGTTGATCGTCTCCACGAACGCGGCCGCCGGCACGTCGACGACGTTCTCGCCGCCCGGCTCGGGCAGTGGGGGAAAGTCCTCGGCGCGCAGCGTGCGGATGTGGAAGGTCGCCGAGCCCGACACGACCTCGACGTCCTGCTCGGCGGGGCGCAGCTCGAAGCTCGCCCGCTCGCCGGGCAGCGACCGCGCGACCTCGAGCATGAGACGGGCGGGCAGGACGACCGTGCCGGGGCGCTCCACCTCCGCCGTGAGCGGCACGCGGAGGCCGACCTCCATGTCGGTCGCGCGCAGCTCGGCGCCGGTGGTGTCGGCGACGAGCTGGACGCCGGAGAGCGCCTGGACGGCGCTGCGGGTGGAGGCGACGCGGGAGACGACGCCGAGCTGCGCAAGGAGGTCCGCGCATGACGTCGAGAACTTCACGATGAACACCTCAGAGATGGAATGGAGGTCATAGGGCCTGTGGAGAAGTGCAGAACCATGAGAACGGACGGAGGATGCAGGGGTCGCGAACGACAGGGCACGGCGCTCGGGTGGGGAGAGTGTGTCAAGTCCGACGGTCGCTCAGCCGGGTTCACTGAGACGTCGCTCGAGATCGTGGACGAGGGCCTGTGCCGCGGGATCCTCGGCCAGGCGCTGGCCGGCACGGCGGCAGGCGTACATCACGGTCGTGTGGTTGCGACCGCCGAAGCTCTCGCCGATGGCGGGCAGGCTCGCGCCGGTGTGCTCGCGGGCGAGGTACATGGCGACCTGACGCGCCCAGGCCAGGCGCGCGTTGCGAGACGGAGAGACGAGCTCCTCGCGGGTGACGTCGAAGGCCTCGCAGGCGAGTTGCTGGACGCGCTCGACTGTCGGCGTGTGAGTCGGGCGGCGCGCCTCGGGATAGAGGCTGCCGAGCACCTCGTCGGCGAGCGCCGCATCGATCGACCGCCCGGTGAGCGAGTGGTAGGCCACGACCCGGATGAGCGCGCCCTCGAGCGTGCGGGTGTTGGAGTCGATGCGCCGCGCGATCGCATGCAGCGCGCCCTCGTCGGCGAGCTCGATGGCATCGAGGTGGACGCGCTTGCGCAGGATCGCCAGGCGCGTGGCGTAGTCGGGCGGCTCGAGCTTGGCGACGAGGCCGGCCTGGAAGCGCTCGAGCAGGCGCTCCTCGAGCGCCGCCATGTCGGCCGGCAGCCGGTCGCACGTCAGGACGAGCTGGCTGCCGGTCTCATACAGCGCGTTGAAGGTGTGGAAGAACTCCTCCTCGGTCTTCGCCTTGCGCTGGAGGAACTGCACGTCGTCGATGAGTAGGACGTCGGTGCCGCGGAAGCGGGCCTTGAAGCCCTCGACGTCGCGGGTGTTGAGCGCCGCCACGAACTCGTTCGTGAAGCGCTCGGCGGTCGTGGAGCGCACGCGCAGGCCGGCACCGTGGGCGACGATGTAGTTGCCGATCGCGTGCAGGAGGTGGGTTTTGCCGAGGCCGGGGGCGCCGTAGAGAAACAGCGGGTTGTAGGCCTGGCCCGGGAGCTCGGCGACGGCCAGCGAGGCCGCGTGGGCCAGACGGTTGGACGTGCCGATGACGAACTGGTCGAACGTGAGCTTGGGGTGAAATTCGGACTCGCCGTCGCCGCCGTCGCCATCGGGCGCGGCGGCCTGCGCTCGCGTGGCGGTCTCGGCGATCGGCACCCCCGGGGCCACGACGTCGACGAGCGTCGCGGGGCCGAGCACCGCGGCGGCGCAGGTCTGCAGCACGAGCGCGAACCGGTCGGCGACCCATGTGCGGATCTCGTCGGGGGCCGAGACGACGAGGGTTTCGCCGATGAGCGCCCGGGCGACCAGCGGCGCGAGCCAGATCTCGAAGGTGGAATCCGGCACCGCGCTGCGCAGATGCGTGCGGATGAGCGCCCAGTCGTGCGCGAGCTGCGGGGGGACGGCAGACGTGAGCGACTCCTTCTGGAGAGGTCATTCGATGCGGCGGAGGAGCCCGCGAAAGGTGCCGGACGGCGGCGAATATACCAGCGCCCGTGCGGCCGCCGAGGGGCCTGGGTCGGCCTCGCGCGGCAGAGCCCGCACGTCGCGGGAAAAACCTCGCCACGGGCCTGCGACGCCCGTCCGCTAGGATCCCGCGTCGCCATGAAACGGACCTACCAGCCGAAAAAGCGCAAGCGCGCCCGCACGCACGGGTTTCGCCAGCGCATGCAGACGAAGGCCGGCCGCCTGACGCTCAAGCGGCGGCGCGCCAAGGGCCGCAAGCGCCTCACCGTCTGACGCCGTTCGTGGCGCCCGGCGGATCAGCCGGCCGGCCGGGATCGGTGGTTCCGCCCGCGGAATGGACCATCTAGGCTCCAACCCGTGGACGAGCCGTCCCCCCGCCGCTCGACGCCCCGCCCGCAACGTCGCGGCCGCCTGTCGCGCAGCGCGGAGTTCGAGCGGGCCTATCGCCAGGGCCGCTCACACAGCAACCGGCACTTCGTCGTCTACGCGTTCCCGCGCGGGGCGGAGGACGGTCCGCGGCTCGGGTTGTCCGTCTCACGCAAGGTCGGCGGCGCGGCCGACCGCAACCGGGTCAAGCGCCTCGTGCGCGAGGCGTTCGCCGCCGACGCGGCGGTCGTCCCAGCCGGGCACGACGTCGTCGTCGTCGCCCGCCCGCCGGCGCTGGAGCTCGCCGAGCGGGACGGCCTGGAGGGCGTCCGCGGCGCGCTGCGCGAGCTCTTCGAGAAAGCGGCGGGCGGATGAGGCCCGCGGTGCGCATCGTTCAGGCGCCGATCCTCCTGTACCAGCGGGTGATCTCGCCGGCGCTCCCGCGCCGCTGCCGCTATGAGCCGACATGCTCGCGCTACGCAGTCGAGGCGCTGCACGAGTTCGGCATACTTCGCGGCCTCGTGCTGGCGGCGTGGCGCGTGCTGCGCTGCAACCCGTTCAGCCATGGTGGCTACGACCCGGTGACAGACCAGCGCGTCTTCCGCGGACGGCCGTCCACCCGGAACCCCTCATGACCGCCCCGATCTCCCTCCTCGCCCCGATCCAGATCATCGTCGATCTGCTGCAACCGGTGCTCGTGTTCATCCACGACACGATGAGCGTGAGCTGGGGCTTCTCGATCGTCCTGCTGACGGTCTTCGTCCGCGCCCTCATGGCGCCGCTGACCGTGAAGCAGTTCAAGTCGATGCAGGCGATGGTGAGCGTCGCGCCGCAGCTCAAGGAGCTGCAGGCGAAGTACAAGGACGACAAGCAGCGCCAGCAGCAGGAGGTCATGAAGTTCTACGCGGAGAACAAGATCAACCCGTTCGCCTCGTGCCTGCCGCTGCTCGCCCAGCTGCCGTTCTTCATCGGCCTCTTCTATCTCCTGCAAAGCGACCTGCGCCGCGAGATCTGCGGGCAGACCGCGAAGGCCTGCGGTGACGTCGCGACGTCCAACGGCGCGGAGCAGTTTCTCTTCATCCCGGACCTCACCGACAAGGCCACGGGGGGCGTCCTCATCGTCCTCATCGTCCTCTACATCAGCTCACAGCTGCTGTCGAGCTTCCTGACGCCCTCGACGGGCGACCGCAACCAGAAGATGCTCATGTACGCCCTGCCGTTCGTCTTCACGATCTTCATCATCGGCTTCCCGGCCGGCCTCATCGTCTACTGGATCACGACGAACCTCTGGACCGTCGGCCAGGGCTACCTCATCCGCCGCAAGCTCGGCCCGATCTCGCCCCCGAAGCTCGCCGCCGCGGACGCGATCGCGGGTGGCGCAGGGGGTGGTGGGACCGGCGTGGCCGGCGGCATCAGCGGGCTGATGGCGAAGATGGCGGCCGGCACGGGCGCATCCAAGGAGCCTGCCGCGCCTGCGGCGAAGGCGAAGCCCAGCGGCCCGCCGCCGCGCCCGCCGCGCCAGAAGAAGAAGCGCTCGGGGAGGCGACGGTGAGCGAGAAGGACGCGACGGAGCCGGTCGAGGCCGTGCGCGAGTTGCTCGAGCGCGTCGTCGACGCACTGGGGCTCGACGCGACGATCGAGGTCACCGACGACGGCGAGGTCTGCACGGGCGCGGTCCACGGCGACGACCTCGGGCTCTTCATCGGCCGCCATGGCCAGACGATCGACGCCGTGCAGCACATCGCCCAGCGGGCGGCTCGCGGGCCGCGGACGGAGGAGTCGCGGCGGATCGTCATCGACGCCGAGGGCTATCGCGAGCGGCGCGAGGTCATGCTCCAGCGCCAGGCCGAGCATGCGGCCGACGACGCCCTGCGCTACGGGCGTCCGGTCGCGCTGGATGCGATGACGGCGAGCGAGCGCCGGCTCGTGCACGAGTACCTGCGCGACCACAAGGGCGTCCAGACGTACTCCGAGGGCGACGAGCCCGATCGGCACCTCGTCGTAGCCCCGCTGCCGTAGCGCATCGCCCGGCTCCGCGGCGAATCGCGTCGCGGCGTTTCACGTTTTTCTCCCCGGTGAAACACTCTTGGTCGTGCTGACCGATACGGAGCGCGGTCTCGTCGCCGGGATCCTCATGAGCGAGGGTTCGTTCGGGGGCGACGGCAAGCAGCCGCACGTCATGCTGCGCAAGCACGTCCGCCACGAGTCGCTCATGCGCTGGCTCGTCGCGCGCTTCCCCCGGTCGCGCCTCTACGGGCCCTACCACCACGGCGATCGCTCGTACTTCCAGTGGGTCGCGCGCGGGCCGGCGCTCGTGCAGGACGTCCTGCCGGTGCTCGACGAGCTCGTCGTGGCCGAACTCGACGAGCACGCCGCCGCGCGCCTGCGCGACATGCGCGAGCGCTACGCGGCCTACATCGGACGGATCCAGGAGCGCGAGGCGCCGTGAGCGATCCGGCGGTGCGCGACGGTCTCGCCGAGCTGGCCGACCGATTCGGGCTGCCGGCCGGCGCCGCCGCCGCGCTCGAGCGCCTGCTGGAGCTCGTCGCAGACGACCCGCATGCCCCGACGAGCGTCCGCGATCCCGCCACCGCGGTGTCCGCGCACGTCGCCGACGCGCTCGTCGCGCTCGATCTCGGCACCGTGCGCTCCGCGACGCGGATCGCAGACCTCGGCTCGGGCGCCGGGTTTCCGGGACTCGTCCTGGCGTTGGCGCTGCCGGACGCGCAAGTGGCGCTCCTCGAGAGCAGCGGGCGCAAATGCGGCTTCCTCGAGCGGGCGGTGGAGGCGACCGGCGCCGCCAACGTCGAGATCGTCTGCGAGCGCGCGGAGGAGTGGCCGGCGGGCGTCGGCTCGCGCGACCTCGTCACGGCCCGGGCGGTCGCGCCGCTGAGCGTCGTCGTGGAGTACGCCGCCCCGCTGCTCGCCGAGGGCGGGGCGCTCGTCGCCTGGAAGGGGCGCAGGGACGCGGCGGAGGAGGCCGACGGCGCCGCGGCGGCGCAGATCACGGGCCTCGAGCCGGCCGGGATCGTCGCCGTGGAGCCGTGGCTCGGGGCCGAACATCTGCACCTCCACGTCTTCTCGAAGGTTCGGGCGACGCCCGACCGATTCCCGCGCCGCCCGGGAATTGCCAACAAACGCCCGCTGCGTGCATGAAGTTGCCCCGTGAACGGCCAATTCGCGGCCGAACAATGTCCAGCTCCGACGTCTCGCGCCGGTACCTTTGACGGCAATGGGCACCGTCTACGCGATCGCCAACCAGAAAGGCGGTGTCGGCAAGACGACGACGGCCGTCAACGTCGCCGCCTGCATCGCCGAGGCCGGATTCGCGACGCTGCTCGTCGACATCGACCCGCAGGCCAATGCGACCCTCGGTCTCGGCTCGCCGAAGGACCTCGAGCCGAACATCTACGACGTCCTGGCCGGCCGTGTCGCGATCGCGGACGCCGTGCGCGACTCCGACATCGGCCTGCTGAAGCTCGTGCCCTCGCACCCCGATCTCGCCGGCGCGAACGTCGAGCTCCCGCGCGAGCCGGGCTCCGAGACCCGCCTGCGCGAGGCGCTGACCGCGATCCGCGACGGCTTCGACTACATCCTGCTGGACTGCCCGCCGTCGCTCGGGCCCCTGACGGTCAACGCGCTCGTCGCCGCCGACCGCGTGATCGTTCCCGTCCAGACCGAGTACTTCGCGCTCGAGGGCCTGGCCGGGCTGCTCGACACGCTCGCGCTCATCCAGCGCGAGCTCAACCCGCGACTGACGATCGCCGGGATGCTCCTCACGATGCACGACGGCCGCACGCGCCTGGCGCGCGACGTCGAGCGCGAGGTGCGACAGCACTTCCCCTCGCTCGTCTTCGACACGGTCATCCCCCGCAACGTCCGCGTCGGCGAGGCGCCGAGCTACGGCCGCCCGGTGACCCATCACGATCCCCATTGCGCGGGCGCCGACGCCTACTTCGAACTCGCGAAGGAAGTCGTGCGAGCGGGGTCGGCGCGATGACGAAATCCCGCGGCATGGGGCGCGGGCTCGCGGCGATCCTGTCGGTCTCGACCCCGGGCGAGGAGGGAGACGACCTGCGCGCGCTGCCGGTCGAGCTCATCGCCCCCAACGCCAACCAGCCGCGGCGGTCGTTCGACGAGGCGGCGCTCGAGTCGCTCGCCGGCTCGCTGCGCGAGCGCGGGGTGCTGCAGCCGGTGCTCGTACGCCCGGTCGCCGGCGGCACGTACGAGCTCGTGGCGGGCGAGCGGCGCTGGCGCGCGGCACGGCTCGCGGGCCTCGAGACGATCCCGGCGCTCGTTCGCTCCCGCGACGACACCGAGGCGCTCGAGACGGCGCTCATCGAGAACATGGCGCGCGAGGACCTCAACCCGGTCGAGGAGGCACGCGCCTGCGCGGCGCTCGTCGAGGATCTCGGCCTCACGCGCGAGACCGTCGGGCTGCGCGTCGGGCGCAGCCGCGTCGCGGTCTCGAACCTCCTGCGCCTGCTCGATCTCCCCGACGAGGCGCTCGAGTTGCTCGAGCGCGGCGAGCTCACCGCGGGTCATGGCCGCGCGCTGCTGCTCGCCGACGACCACGCGGACCGGCGCGGCCTCGCCCGCTCCGCCGCCGCCGAGGGCTGGTCGGTGCGCACGCTGGAGTCCCGCGCTCGCGAGCGCAACGCTCCGCGCGACGCGCCGCGCGCCGGCACGAAGCCCGCGGCCCATCCCGACCAGCAGGCCGCGGCGGCGCAGATCGCCGACGCCCTGGGCGGCGCCCTCGGCGTCGAGGTGTCCGTCCGTCCGCGCGCCGGCGGCTACCGCGTCGAGCTCGAGTTCGAGGATCCGGAGCAGGCGCTCGAGCTCGCGCGCCGCCTCGGCCGCCCTCGCGCCGTCGCGTGAGCGGCCGCCAGGCGGATCCTGGCTAAACTCCGCTTCCCTCACGGGCGATTAGCTCAGTCGGTTAGAGCGCTTCTCTGATAAGGAAGAGGTCCCAGGTTCGAGTCCTGGATCGCCCACTCGGCCTTTGCAGGGCTTTCGTATTCCGCGCCTCGCGGCCGCCCTGCAGAAAGGTACGAGACGGGTACCGGTTCCCGCCGTCGCATCGCTCATCACGGGTCGCGCAGGACGTCGTGGGTGCCCACCCGCCGCCAGATCACGTGCGGCTCGCCTGGCCGCATCTCTTCGCCATAGGAGAACGTTGCCCGGCCGTCCGGTGCGAATGTCACCTCCCATATCCCGGGGCTGCCCTGCGCGCTTGACCCGCAAGCCCGGCGCAAACTCCGGCGGCGTCGCGCGCAGCGCCGCGATGAATGCGGGCAACATCGCCAGGAACGCCCGCGGCAGCTCTCGCGGGAGCCGTCGGAACTCGCGATCGAACCGCGCGAGGCGCGCGAACGTCGGCACGCCTACGCGGTGTTGTCGGGCGGGAGGTCGTCCTCGGTGGCAGCGATCCGCTCCAGGTGCGCGATCAACTCCTCATCGCGGAACACCGCGCCGTCGGTCTCGGCGACAACCGCGGAAAGTCGCTCCGTCGCCGGACGCAGGACGAGCGATCCATCATCGCGTCGCTCGACGAGCTCGTACGAGCCGGCCAGGCCCGGCTCGGACAACGTGATCCGCTTGGGGTTCGCCGCCATGTCCCCATTTTGGCAGGGCTGCGCCAGGCGTTCCCACCCTTGGCGGAGCGGTGGGGCGGCTGGGTGGGGGCCAGATCCGGTCGTCATCCCTCTTGTGAGTGAGAAGACCCACAGCGTCAGGGGGGCCATATTGGTCCCTCGCGGCTCCTTAGGAGTAGAGACCATGAGCGCGATCGAGCAGCAGCCGAGCTTCCTCTCGCCCACTGAGGCAGCACACATGACCGGCCTGTCTACGCGGGCGATCTACCGCGCGATCCAGCGCGGTGAGCTGCGCGCGGTGCGCCTGTGCTCGCGGCTGCGAATCCCGCAGGACGGCTTCGACGAGTGGGTGCTGCGCGGCGTGGTGCGGGCCGAGCCGCGGGTGGTCGAGGTGCGCCTCGCTCCGGCCGCATCGGCGCGCGGGAGCTTCCGGCGGCTGCTGGCTGAGGACGAGAGGAGACCGAGATGAGCGTGGAGCGCGTCGAGCGCAAGGACGGAAGCGTCGTGTGGCGCGTGCGCTGGCGCCAGGGCGGCCGCAATCGCTCGAAGGTCCTCGGGCGCAAGCGCGACGCCGAGGCGTTCGACGCCGAGCTCGTGCGCCGCAAGCGCACGGGCGAGCTCGCGCAGCTGGACGCTGGCAAGGAGCCGCTGGCGGACTTCGGCGAACAGTGGTGGCGGCTGTACGCCGAGCCGAACCTCGCGCGCTCGACGCTGCAGGTCTACGCCGTGCAGTGGGACGCGCACATCCTGCCGCGCCTCGGCCACATCTCGCTGAGGGAGCTTACGCCGGACCTCGTCAACCGCTTCCGCCTCGAGCTCGAGGCCGACGGTGTCGGGCCCGCCTCGATCCGCAAGTCACTCACGCTGCTGCAGGGCGTGCTGCAGCGCGCGTTCGAGTGGGGGCGCATCCCCGCGAACCCGGTCGCCGCCGTTCGGAAGCCGCCCGCCGGCCGGGCACGGGCCGTCGTACCGCTCTCACCCGAGCTCGTCGAGGCCATGCGCGTCTGGCTGCTACGCCGCCACCTCGTCCGCGACGCGACGCTCATCTCGGTCCTCGCCTACGCCGGCCTGCGTCCGGGCGAGGCGCTGGCGCTCACGTGGACGCATGTCCGCGAGCGCACTCTGCTCGTCGAGACCGCGGTCTCGTTCGGCACGATCGAGGGCACGAAGACAGGCCGGCGGCGTACCGTGCCGCTGCTCGGCCCGCTCGCTCAGGATCTCGCTGAGTGGCGTCTGCGCGCGGGCCGCCCGACCGCGGCCACACTCGTCTTCCCCGGTCACGACGGCGGCCCGTGGACGCTCACGGCCTACCAGAACTGGGGCCGGCGGATCTACGCGCCGGCGGCCACGGCGGCCGGTGTCGAGCGCCCGCGTCCGTATGACCTGCGCCACTCGTTCGTGTCGCTGCTAATCGCCGAGGGCCACAACGTCGTCGAGGTCGCCCGCCAGGCCGGCCACTCGCCGAAGATGGCTCTCGATACCTACGCGCACGTCTTCGAGGAGTTCGACCCCGCCGAGCGCATCAACGCGGCCGACCGGATCCGCAGGGCTCGCGAGGAGCTGCGCTTCCGCGAGCGCCAGCCGACGCTGTTCGACGTGGTGTGACAGCGGCGCTGGACACGTACGCCGAGCTGCGACTCGCCGAGGGCAAGCTGTTGCGCTGGGGTGAGCGAGAGGCGAAGGCTGCGTGTGCGCTGCAGCCGCGCGACCTTGAGATCCTCGTCGCGCTCGCCCGCTACCGCTTCCTGACGACCGGCCAGATCGCCGAGATGTGGTGGAAGGACCGCGGCCTGCGCGCCGTGCGGCGGCGAATGACCCGCCTGTTCGACGCCGGGTTCGTCGAGCGCTTCCGGCCGCAGACGCTGCGTGGCTCTTATCAATGGACGTACTGCCTGGCACGCGACGGCTTCCGCGCAGCCCAGCAGACCGGCGAGCTGTCGCCCGTGCTGAAGTTCGCGCCGCGGCGAGAGGCGATCTTCGACTACCGCTACGTCATCCACGACCTGCGCACCAACGAGTGGGTGCTGCGCTACGGCGAGCTGCTCGGCGACCGGCTGCTGGACTGGGCCGGCCCGGACGAGTCGCGCTTCGAACCGCCGAAGAAGACCCGCGACGAGGAGTACATGAGCAGATCGGCAGCGATCCTCGGTGGCAGCGGCTGGCATGACGGCGACATCTACGACGAGTGGTTTCGCCCGGTGCAGCCCGACGCGCTGCTCGACGTCGCCGCCAGCGATCGTGACGTGCGTGTCTTCGTCGAGTACGACCGCACACGCCGCGTCGACAAGAACTACGACAAGTTTCGGCGCTACGAAACGCTGATCACCGTCTGGTGGCGCGCAACCGACCTCGGGTGCCCGATGGTCATCTTCGTCTGCCAGGACGTCGAGCACCGGCGCCGCTTCATGTACGCCGCTGACGACGAGTTGATCGGTCACCTGTCGACGTGGACGGAGGAAGGCCATCAAGAGCGCTACCTCGCGCGCGACCGCACCCTGTTCGTGCTGGAGAGTGACATCCGCAACGGCGATACCAGGGCCCTGCTGCTGCCGGCGCTGCCGGCGCGCCATGAGCAGCGCGAGAACCCCGCGAGCGTGCGCCGCGTCGCGCTGCCGGGCCTTGAAGACTGAGAAGACCCCCCGTGCCGTCCGACCCGTTCCCTCCGACACGTTCCCTCCTGCTGGTCCGCACCGAGCGGAACAGTCGCCCCGACCCGCCGCCGCCCGAAATCCCCCAGGCCGCCTGTGCTGCACGAGGAAGGGGGTCCACCGCTTCGCGCTGGACCCCCTTCCTCGACATGCCAGATAAATCAGGGCGGGGTAGCACAGGCGGGGGTGGACCGGGCGGCGGCGGGTCGGGGCGAAGGCAGGTGAGGATCGGAAGCAGGTGAGGATGGAATCGGAAGTAGCCAGGAAGCGGGAGGGCGTGAAGTCGAGAGATTGGGTGTTGGTAATCGCGTGGGGAGTCGGGACGCAGGGCGTGCTTGGGGGTGGAGCAGGGTGGCGGGAGCGGTACAGGGAGCAGGCAGGACTGGGATCGCATTGCGAGTGTCCTTGCTCCCTCCCACGTCTGGCCTACTTCTCGCGCTCCGCCTCGCGTGCTACGCCGTTAGGCGCGCCGGCCGCTTTCGGGCGCTTGCCACCGCGTGGCGTTACGCCCGCACGCGAACAGCCTGCCCGTGCGGCGCGCGGGAAGGGCTCGTTTGCACGTGGTCGCGCAGGTAAGTACGTGCCGTATGAGGCCCCGGTGTGGGATGCCAGTCCGGTCGGCTCGAGTGCGACGGCCTACGCCGGTGACCTGCTGGTGCAAGAGGTGGCTGTCCGCCCACCGGTAGAGGACCGACTGCGGGCAGTCGGCGCCCTCGCAGCGGAGGACGTGGTGATCGCCGTCGACGAGCGCCAGAGCTTCACCCAGTTGTGCGAGCGCGTGCGTCAAACCGTGCTGTCGGGCGAGCTCGTGCCCGGCGCGGTCGTCTCGCCGTTCAGCTCGCACAGTAGTACAACGTTTCCCGTGCGCCGCTGGGTGAGCGCCGTCGTCGAAAGTCCGCGGCGAAGTGACTGGCGGCCAGCGCCGCATCGCGCGTCGAGGCGTGGAGGATCGCGGCTTGCTCGGAGGAGGCCCGCCGCATGCTTGTGGCTGCTCCAGGAAGATCCGCCTGTAGCGGGTGGCGTGGTCGCACAGCTCTTCGATCGTGCTCACGAGCCGCTCTACGCTCTTGGCGACGAGCGCGCGGTGAAAGGTCTTGCGTGGGATCTCCCCCCTTGGCCGGCAGCGCGCTGAGGCGATCGTCGTCGCTGAGCAACGGACCGCGCTGATCGACGCGCGCG
Organism: uncultured Actinomycetes bacterium; assembly: GCA_963797025.1. Taxonomy (GTDB): domain Bacteria; phylum Actinomycetota; class Thermoleophilia; order Solirubrobacterales; family Solirubrobacteraceae; genus CADCVQ01. Next base: position 693,580 of record CAWCNU010000004.1, on the reverse strand, counting down.
CTCGCTTGTGATCGCCACGCCGTCGCACCGACACGAGGCCTCGCGCGTCGGCATCTGCGGCGGGACGGACGGGCTTCATATCCGGCGCAGACGCCGGTGAGGGGTCACGCGGCCAGCTCCTGACATTGCCCTCGGGATGCGCAAAGAATTCATCGATGTTTCGCGCTCATTCCGCCATTATCATTGAACTTGACTTTTGAATGAATGTAAGGAAGATGTGGCCTCACATTCGGGAGCGCCTGGGTCGGAACGGCCACGGACGTAACCAGGAAAGGGACGCTGATTCCCGCTTTGCCGAACACCTCGTTGCGCATGCTCCGCCGCTGCCGCGAACTGAACCTGCACCTCGCTTGGTTGTTAGCGCCTCGTCAGGGCTCTGGTGTGTCCTCGCACCCCGTGAGGATGCGGGGCGGCACGTCGACGTTGCCAGGTGCGAGCATGACGCGCCGGTCGGCGCGGTGATGCCGTGCGCAGATCGTCATCGTGGTGATGCCCGGCTTGCTCCGGTGTGCGGGCGGCGGTTGTACGACGGTGGCACGGATGAGAAGCCGGACCTGTTGCGAGCGATCTTTGCGGCGATCGTCGCCCTGTACGCCAACGTGTACGGGCACGATCGCACGACCGTGACGACCTGCATCAACGACACCGTCGTCGTCTGCGTGCCGGAGGACATCCTCAGCGATCACGACGACTTGCTCATCGTTGAGGGCTCAAGCAGCGAGGTCATCGACGCGCGCGTCGCGTTTCAGACCGACAGCGAGGATGAGTTTACGACAGCCGCCGAACGCCTGACATACCGCCGCGTCGTGGCGTTCATGAGCGCCAACCAGACCTCACCCGGCGTCGCGCGCGAACTGTTTTTCCTCAACGCCGCGCCGCTGACGAGCCCCGCGGGATGACGGCGCTCCACGGCAGCGCCGACCGGCCCGCGATCACCGACACTCAGGTGATGGCGGGTGTGCAGGGCGGATCGACGGCCGCCTTTGAGGTGCTTTATGACCGCTACTGCGATCGTGCCTATCGCGTCGCGCGATCGGTCTGTCGCGACGATGGCCGCGCCCAGGAGGCCGTCCAGGAGGCGTTCATCTCCATCTGGAGATCACGCTCAAGCTATGACGACCGCGGCAACGTCGCCGCGTGGGTGCTCACGATGGTGCGTCACCGCGCGATCGACACCGCAAGACGCAACGGACCGCACGCCGCCCACCGCGCCAACGAAGACCTGCTGCAGACCGCCCGCGCCCCGGACCGCGTCGCCGAGCAGGTCGCAGACCGCGACCAGGCACGCGATCTGCTCAGCGTGCTCGCCCGGCTACCTGACGACCAGCGAGACGTCATCACGCTCGCCTTCTACGGGCAGCTGACGCACCTCGAGATCGCCGCGCATCTCGACCTTCCGCTGGGCACCGTCAAGGGCCGCATACGCCTCGCGATGGAACGGTTGCGAGGCGACATCGACCGCATCGCCGCATAAACCAGCTGCATGCAAGCGCATCGTCGACGAGACGCGCGTACCGGCGCATATCAGTAGCGACCGCCGCGTCAGGCGCTCGTAGGGCGGCGCTTCCTGCGAGCTTCGCTGCAATGCCAGGCGGGCGACGAATGACGCGTTGGCGCCTTTGTACGCCGTGCGCGTCTTGCACGCCGGACTGGTCGGAGGCGCCGGCAGCATGAGAACGGCCGTGTCGCCGTCATCTGGCGTCCCGGGGAGGACCGGCTTGCGGACGCGCCTGCGGGCGAAAAGCAGAGGCGGTTGCGCTCAGCCAGGCGCGATGACATCCGCTAGGAGCAAGAGCCCGGCGACAGCAAGCGCGAATAGGAGCACGTGGGTCGCCGCCGCCGAAGCGCTGGCAATGCGAGCACGACATGGGTGTCGGGGCATGTACCGAACTCGCACGGTGTCGCCGACCTCCCGAAGAACCTTCAGCATGGGCGGCCAGTCGTGGGTGAACCGGACCGTGCCGTGGCCTGGCGCATCGAAGGAGACGATCGGAACAGGACCTTCGACGCCGTCGTCGTTTCCAACCACGAGGCCGATCGCTCGGGCCCGCATCCTCGGCAGCTCGATCAACGAACAGTTGGTCCAAAACGGCAACATCGCAGCGGCCAGGACCAGTGGTGCTCCAGCAATGACGAGAGCCGCGTAGACGAGCATGGAGAGCGGAGTGTAAGCCGCGACGGCACAGGTTCGCCAGGGGGAAACTGCTGCTTCAACTGGGCGCCGTCCGCTCGTAGTCGATGTTGGCCGCCGTCGCCGTCTTGCCGATCTACAGATCCCACAGCCGGATCGTTTTGTCGGCCACGCCGGCTGCCAGCGTTCGCCCGTCGGGACTGAACGCGAGGCTGACAACGGCTCCGCCGTGATGTTGCAACGGCGCCCCGATCGCCTTGCGTGTTGCGACGTCGAGCAGCCGGATCGCGTCGCCGTCGGTGTACGCCACGGTGCGCCCGTCGGGGCTCAGCACGACGCTCTCGGTCGTTTCGTCGCTCGGGAGCTCAGCCCCGATCTGCTTGTGCGTGCGCAGGTCCCACAGGCGGCTGGCGTCGTAGAGGCCGTTGGCGAGCAGCGTCCGCCCGTCGCGGCTGAAGCTCAAGCTGCCGACCTCCAGGCTCTGTCCTCGAAGCGGTGGACGCAGCTGCTTACGCGTCTGCGTGTCCCGCAGCCGGACCGCCTTGCCATCGGCATACGCCAGCGTGCGCCCATCGGGATTCAGCGCCACCTCATCGATGTTCATGCCAGGAAGCGGTGCACCGATCTGCCGGTGCGCGCGCAGGTCCCACAGCCGGATCGTGTCGCTGTCTGTGGATGCCAGCCGACGTCCGTCGCTGCTGAGCGCGATGCCCGCCACCGCGACCTGGTGGCCCCTCAGCAGCGCAATCTGCTTTCGCGTCCGCACGTCAAAGACCCGGATCCTGTTGGCCTTGGCGTACACCAGCGTGTGCCCGCGCGGGCTGAACACGACGCCGCTGGGAGCCCGGTAGCCGCCCAGCGGCGCACCGAGCGCCTTACGCTTGCGCACATCCCACAACCGCAGCGTGTTATCGGCGCCTCCAGAAGCCAGAATGCGGCCGTCGCGGCTGAACGCGAGGACGAAGACGACGCCGCTGGAACCGCGCAGTACCCCGGCGTCGCTCGCCGTGCTCGTAGTCGCCCCGTCACCGCACCCACCGACGCCCGCCAGGAACGTCGCGACGATCGCGACCACCGCTACCTTGGCCGTACACACGGCGACAACCTAACGCAGCGAGCAGCGGGGTCGAGCGGCCTGCGAGCCTCCCGTTAGACGTTCGGTGTGGGACGTGGCGCGGCTCCTGCGCGGGCGGTCCGGGAGCCGCCCGCGAGGTACCACATGGGTACACCAGGATCGTCGCGGAAGTTACGCCCAGGCACGAGCCGCTCGCCACCTTCTCCACGGTTGCAGGTATTTTGTGCCCCTCATGATCGTCGGTGACCTACCGTTTCGCGCCCTGCGAACGCTGATAAGGAAGAGGTCCCAGGTTCGAGTCCTGGATCGCCCATGACGCGCCGGGGCACCGACGAGCACGCTGCTGTGTTCGGCGCCCAGGTCCGCTCGCGACGAGCCTGGGGTTCCGCGTCGCTCGCTGAGCGGCGCGCGCCGGCCGTAGACTCGCTGCGATGGTCGACGAGGCCGTGCGCGGGAGCCTCCCCTCGCCCGCCTTCTATTCCCTCGGCGGAATGGAGCAGGCGCGCGCGTTCCTGCGCGGACTCGTCCCGTCGACGCCGCTCGCGCGCCTCGTCGGCTACCGCCCGACCCAGATCGGCTCGGGGAGCGCGACCCTGACGCTGCCGGCGAGCCCGTGGCTGCAGTTCGCCGATGGGTCGATCGACATCAAGATCCTCGTGGAGGAGGCGCTGGGCGTCGCGGTCATGACCGGCGTCCCGCCCGCGACCCGCGTCGTGACGACGGCGCTGTCGATGAACCACTATCGCCCCTGCACGCTGGAGAGCGAGTCGTTCGTGACCCGCGCGCGGGTGCTGAACTCCGGCTCGGCGTTCACCGCCGCCGAGGCGATCGTCGAGGATGCTCTCGGGCGGACCGTCGCGCACGCCACCGGCTCGTTGCTGCTGCGGCCGATGGATCCGCCGCCGCCCCCGCACGGCGGCTTCGGCGCGATCGACGAGCCGGCGTACGCGACGCCCGATCCCCATCTGCGCGCGCTGCCCTCCGCGAACTTCCGCTTCGGCGACTTCTCCGGGCTCGAGGGCATGCGCATGCAGCTCGCAGACGAGTTCCCGCTCCCACCGTTCGCGCAGCTTCTGGGTCTGAGGCTCGTCGAGATCAGCGACGAGGGAAGCGGGCTGATCACGCTGCCGGCGAGCCCGTGGTTTCGCAGCCGCTCGAGCGAGCTGCAGTTCGGGCCGGTCGCCGCGGTCATGCACATCGCCCTCAGCGCGCCGCCGTACGCGCTGGCGACGGCGGACGAGTACGTCGGCGTGGTCGCCCAGAACCTGACGTTCGTGCGATCGGTGGCCGCGGACGACCGCCAGCTGCTGTTTCGCTTCCGCCTCGTCCACCGCGGGGCCGAGCTGCTCGTCTCCGCCGTCGAGGTCATCGACGCGGACGGCAACCGCGTCGCGATGGGGTCGCAGACATCGATCGTGCGGCCGCGGCGGCGCCCCGGCGCAGGCCCGGGACAGCCGGCCGAGCGCGTGCTCGCAACGGTCCTGTTCACGGACATCGTGTCCTCGACGCGACACGCTCAGCAGCTCGGGGACGCGGGATGGCGCCGGCTGCTCGCCGAGCACGACGCCGTCGTGCGCCGGGAGCTCGAGACGTTCGGCGGCCGCGAGATCAAGGCCACGGGCGACGGCTTCCTCGCGGCGTTCGAGTCGCCGGCGCGAGCGGTGCAGTGCGCCCGCGCCATCCGCGACGGCGTCCGGCGGGTGGGACTGGAGGTCCGGGCCGGCGTCCACACGGGGGAGTGCGAGCGCGTGGGCAACGACCTGGCGGGCATCGCGGTCCACGCCGCCGCGAGGATCCAGGACACGGCCGCATCCGGGGAGATCCTCGTGTCGAGCACCGTGCACGACCTCGTCGAGGGCTCCGGGATCGCGTTCGCCGACCGCGGGCTTCACGACCTCAGGGACATCGCGGGCGCGCGGCAGCTCTTCGCGGTCGAGGAGTAGGCGCGCGCGGGCTACGCTGACGCGACGGCCTGACCTACAGCCGCGCGACGAGCTCGAGGCCGTGGCGCTCGAGCAGCAGCGCGGCGACCTCCTTGGCCGCGAGCGCCGCACCGGGCTCGCCCTCGTGCGCGGAGACGATCGCGCCCTTCATGAGGATGTGCCACTGCGTCGCGAAGCGCGACGGGTCGGCGATGCCGGCCTGCTCGGCGAGCTCGGCGATGAAGGCGCGGATGTTCACGAGGTGGGCGATGCACGCCTGGCGGACCGGGTCCTCGCGGTCGTCGAACTCCAGCAGCGACGTCACGAACGCGCAGCCCTCGAAGTCCTCGCGGGCGAACCACTCCTCGAAGACGTCGAAGATCGCCAGCAACTGGCCGGACGCGATCTCCGAGCGCGCGCGGACCTCGGTCTGCAGCCACTCCTTCGACCAGCGCTCCTCGCGCAGGTCGAGGAACGCCATCGCGAGCTCGTGCTTGGACGAGAAGTTGCGGTAGAGCGTCATCTTCGCCACGTCCGCGTGCAGCGTGATCGTGTCGACGCCGATGGCGCGGACGCCCGAGCGGCTGAAGAGGTCGTAGGCCGCCTCGAGGATGCGCTCGCGCCCGCTCGGGCGCTTGCCCGACGCCGGAGCTTCGGCTAACGGCATGGGGCGACTATACGCCGAGAGCATGCGGCGTGAGGAAGTTTGTTCGTTCTGCAACGAAGGCGCGATCGCCCGTTTCGGCGCCCGGCTGTCAGGGTTGGGGCCGCAGCTATGCTCCGGGGACATGCAGGAGATGGTGATCTACGGAGTCTCCTTCGACATGGTCGGCAAGCAGCCGATCGTGCTGCTGAAGACCGTCGACAGCAACAAGTTCCTCCCGATCTGGATCGGGCACCCCGAGGCTGCGGCGATCCTCATGAAGCTCCAGGGAGCGACGACGCCGCGGCCGATGACGCACGACCTGCTCTGCGACATGCTCGGCGAGCTCGACGTCCGCTGCACCCAGGTCGCCGTCACCGAGCTGCGCGACAACACGTTCTTCGCATCGATCACGCTCGCCGTCGACGGCAAGGAGATGGAGATCGACTCGCGGCCGAGCGACGCGCTCGCCCTCGCCGTGCGCTCCGGCGCTCCGATCTTCGCCGCCGAGGAGGTCATCGCGGAGTCCGCGATCGAGTTCGAGCACGACGTCGAGGACACCGAGGAGGTCGTCGAGAAGTTCAAGGACTTCCTCGACCAGGTGTCACCCGAGGACTTCGCGGGCGAGGAGTGACGCCGGCCTCAGGTCGCCGCTCGAGGTGACCGAGGCGAACCGGCAGGGCGAGGCCGGCTATCGGGCGAGCTGCACGATGCGCTCGATGAGCGCGTCGAAGCCGATGCCCGCCGCGTCGGCCGCCTGCGGCAGCAGCGACGTCTCGGTCATGCCGGGGATCGCGTTGGCCTCGAGCACCGTCAGCTCGCCGGTCGTGGCGCCGAGCATGAGGTCGACGCGGGCGAAGCCGCGGCAGCCGAGCACGCGCCAGACCTCGAGCGCGAGCTCCTGTGCACGGGCGGTGACCTCGCCGGGCAGCTCGGCGGGGCACACGAACTGCGTGCGCCCGATCTCATAGCGCGTCTCGTAGTCGTAGAAGTCCTCCTCGCGCGGCACCGCCTCGACGACCGGCAGCGCCTCGCCGTCGATGATCGACACGGCGAGGTCGCGGCCGTCGACGTGGTGCTCGAGCAGGACCTTGTCGCCGTAGGAGAACGCCGCGACGAGCGCGCTTGGGACATCGTTCGGGGAGGCCGCGAACTTGATGCCGAGGGCGGAGCCCTGGCCGGCCGGCTTCACGACGATCGGGAACTGCAGACGCTCCTCGATGGCGGGCAGCGCCTCGGCGGCGCCGAGCTCCTTGAACGCCGTCTCGTTGAACGCGAAGAAGTCGGGCGTCGGGATCCCCGCGTCGAGCATGTGGTGCTTGGCGAGGACCTTGTCGGCGCAGCGGATGCAGGCCGAGACGCCCGAGCCGGTGTAGGGGATGCCGAGCGCCTCGAGCAGCTCCTGGACGGTCCCGTCCTCGCCGTCGCGGCCGTGCAGCGCGACGAACGCGACGTCCGGCGCGCACTCGCGCAGGCGCTCTACGAGGTCATGGCCGACGTCGATGCCGACGACGTCGTGGCCGAGGCGCTCGAGCGCGTCCTGCACCCGCGCACCGGACTTCAGCGAGACCTGGCGCTCGAGCGAGCGGCCGCCCTTGAGCACCGCGACGAGCGTCATCCCTCACGGGCGCCCGGACGGTTCCGGCGCTCGGGCGCGGACGGCAGGTGCAGCACGTCGGCGAGCTCGGGATCGAGCTCGGCGGGCGCCGGCTCGGCCGGCGCGACGATCCGGTGCGACCCCGTGAGCGTGCCGTAGAGCTCGATCTGCTCGCGCACGACCTCGCCGATGCGGCGGATCCCCTCGCGGATGTCGGCCTCGCCGACGCCGGAGAAGTTCAGGCGCATGCTGCTGGCGCCGCGCCCGTCGAGGAAGGCGGCGCGGCCGGGGACGAACGCGACGTGCTGGTCGAGCGCGCGCGCGAGCAGGTCGGTCGTGTCGATGTAGTCGGGCAGCGTCACCCAGATGAAGAGGCCGCCCTGCGGGTGCGTCCAGCGGCACTCGGGCCCGAGGCACTCGGCGAGCGCGTCGAGCATGACGTCGCGGCGGCGGCGGTAGATCTCGCGCAGCGAGCTGACGTAGTCCTGCCAGCGCCCGCTCGCGAAGTACGCGGCGACGAAGAACTGCGTCAGCGACGACGAGCAGAGGTCGGCGGCCTGCTTGCCGATGTTCATCTTCTCGAGCACCGGCCGCGGCCCGACGCTCCAGCCGAGGCGGACGCCGGGCGAGAGGATCTTCGAGAACGTCCCGAGGTAGATGACGAAGTCGCCGCCCTCCAGCGCGTAGAGCGTCGGCAGCGGATCGCCCTCGTAGCGCAGGAGGCCGTAGGGGTTGTCCTCGAGGACGAGCAGCTCGCGCTCGCGCGCGACCTCGACGAGCCGCCGGCGGCGCGGCAGCGACATCGTCGTGCCGCCGGGGTTCTGGAACGTCGGGACGGTGTAGATGAACTTCGGCCGCCGCCCGTCGCGCTCGAGCTCGTCGAGCGTCGCCTCGAGCTCGTCGATGCGCATCCCGTCCTCGTCGAGGCCGATCTGCACGACGTCGGCCTGGTAGGAGCAGAACGTCGGGACGGCGCCGGGATACGTCGGGGCCTCGGCGACGATGACGTCGCCGGGGTCGATGAGCGTCTTGCAGACGAGGTCGATGACCTGCTGGCCGCCGGTCGTGACGAGGACGTCGTCGGGATCGATGATCGTCCCCTCCTCGGCCATGACCTCGGCGATGCACTGCTTCAGGACCGCGAGGCCCTCCGTCGGCCCGTATTGCAGCGACCGCGCGGTCGACTCGACGGCGACGCGACCCATGATCGCGGCGAAGGACTCCGACGGAAACGACGACGTGTCCGGCAGCCCGCCGGCGAGCGAGATGATGTCGGCGCGCTCGGTGAGCGCCATGAGGTCGCGCATCGCCGAGGACCGCATGACGCGGGTGCGCGCGGCGAAGAGGCCGGCGTAGCGCTCGAGGTCGCGGGACGTCTGACGCGCGCCGGGCTTGGATGCCATGCGCCGGGGTTCGCCGGTCGCCCGGCCGTCCCTGTCGTCTATCGTCATCGCCGTCACGCTACCGGACGCTGTGCGACTGCTGATCGACATTCTCCAGGGCGCCGGGCTGGCCGGCGCGGCGGGCATCCGCCCGTTTCTCCCGGCACTCGTGGCGGGCGCGCTGGCGACCGGCGACATCGGGATCGACTACGAGGGGACGCCGTTCTCCTTCCTCGAGGCCCCGATCTGGCTGCTCGCGCTGCTGCTCGCCGTCATCGCGATGGCGATCGCGGTGCGCCGGGGCGCGCCCGAGGGACCGCTGGAGTCGGCGCTGTCGGGCATCGGCATCGGCATCGGCGCGCTGCTGTTCGCCGCGACGCTCGCCGACCACTTCGACCTCTGGTGGCCGGGCCTGCTCGCCGGCGGGCTGTGCGCCGCGCTCGCGGGCGCCGCGACGCGCTCGCTCGTCCTGCGCACCCGCGCGCGCCTCGATCCCGAGGCCGCGGCGGCGCTGCCGGTCTACGTCGAGGGGACCGCGATCGTGCTCGCCGCGCTCGCGGTCGTCGTCGCGCCGATCTCGCTGCTCGCCCTCGGGTTCTTCGCCTTCCTCCTGCGCGGAGGCCGCCGCCGCGAGGGCGAGAAGTACGCCGGCCTGCGCATCCTGCGGTGAGTCCAACGCCCCCCAAGCTCGTGCTGACCGTCATCGACGGCATGAAGCCGTCGATGGCCGAGCGCGCGATGCGCTCGGGCAGCGCACCCGCGCTCTCCGCGATCCGCGATCGCGGCCGCTACGTCGACGACTGCGTCGCGGCGTTCCCGTCGGTGACGCCGGTCTGCGCGGCGACGATCGCCACCGGCCGCCTCCAGGACGAGCACGAGATCCCGTCGATGAACTGGTACTCGCGCGCCGAGCAGCGCTACGTCGAGTACGGCTCGTCCTTCTCGGCATCGCGGAAGTTCGGCCTCAACCGCCAGCTCGTCGACACGATCTTCAACATGAACGCGACGCACCTGTCACCCGCGACGCCGACGGTCTTCGAGACGCTCGACGACACCGGCGAGGTGCGGACCGCGGGCACGACGTACCTCATCTACCGCGGCCGCCACGAGCACGAGATCTCGCGCGACTTCGCGCTGACGCGCGCGGCGTCGTCGCTCTTCAAGCGCTCGACGCTCGGCCCGAAGGAGCTGTTCTACGCCGACATCTTCGCGAGCCGCAAGACGAGCTGCTGGTCGCGCATGGGGATCCCGGGGATGCGCGACCAGCACGCCGGCTGCGTCGGGACCTACCTCGTCGAGAACGACCTCTTCGACTTCCTCCTGCTCTCGCTGCCCGACAACGACGCGCACTCCCACAAGAACGGCCCGCACGCGCAGATCAACTCGATCGCGGCCGCCGACGCCGAGCTCTGGCGCCTCATGGAGGCCGGCGGCGGCGCGGATACCTTCCTCGACGAGCACGCGATGATCGTCATGGCCGACCACTCGCACTCGCACATCGAGCGCGTCATCGAGTTCCAGGCGACCTTCGCCGACTGGAGGGTCCTGCAGCCGTCGGGCGCGCAGGCGCGCCACGCCGAGCTCGCGCTGTGCCCCGCCCAGCGCTCGGCGATGATCTACATCCTGCAGGACGCCCATTCCAGCGCGCTGCAGCGCGTCGTCGCCTCGGCGCGCGCGATCGAGGGCGTCGACCTCGTCATGTGGCTCGATGCCGAGGGCCGCGGCTGCATCGCCGGCGAGCGCGGCGAGCTGTCGTTCGTTCCCGGCGGCGATGTCGTCGACGTCCGCGGGCGGCGCTGGAGCGTCGACGGAGAGCTCGACGCGCTGCGCGGCTACGTCGGCGACGACGGGGTGCTGAGCTGCGACCACTACCCCGACGCGCTCGCGCGCGTCTGGGCGGCGCTGAAGTGCCCGACCTCGGGCGACGTCCTGCTGTCCGCCGAGCCGGCCTACGAGTTCCCGGACTGGGGGCGGCGGGCGCACGTGCGCGGCGGCAGCCACGGCTCGCTGCACCGCGTGGACTCGCTCGGCGCGCTGCTGTTCTGTGGCGTGCAGGCGCCGCCCGAGCGCGACGACGGCTGCTGGTCGATCGCCGACGTGGCGCCGATGATCCGCGGCCACTTCGGCGCCGGCGGCTGACCGACGTCCGGCGGACGGTCGCTGGGTAGCCTGTCGGCCATGCCCGTCGACGAGGCCCTCGCGCCGCCGGTCAGCGACCCTGCGGTCGACGTCCCGCGCGGGCGCCGGCGCGCCCGCGTGCGCGCGGGGCTGCGCAAGCCGTCCAACTGGCTGCAGCTCGTCCGCTTCGGCGCCGTCGGCGCCAGCGGCTACGTCGTGAACCTCGCGGTGTTCACGCTGCTCGTGCACGGCGCGGGCGTCGACTACAAGCTCGCCGCGGTCGGCGCGTTCGTCGTCGCGCTGACGAACAACTTCGTCTGGAACCGGGCATGGACGTTCGGCGCCAGCGCCGGGCACGCGGGCTTCCAGGCGGCGCGCTTCTGCGTCGTGTCGCTCCTCGCGTTCGGCTTCAACCTCCTCGTGCTGTTCGCGCTCGTCGAGTGGGCCGGGGTCCAGGAGGTCCCGGCGCAGGCCATCGCGATCGCCGCGGCGACGCCGCTGAACTTCCTCGGCAACAAGCTCTGGAGCTTCCGGGCGTGATCGGCGGCGCGGCGTGGGTCGCCGCGCTCGTCCTCCTCCTCGCGACAGCGGGCCCCGCCGCCGCTCAGTCACCGCAGGCCGGCAGCGCGGGGTCGCTGGGCGCGGGGCTGGCGAGCACGCCCGCGGCGCCCGATCAGCTCTCGCTGCCGGCCAGCGACGACGAGCCGCCGCCGGGACGCGGCCTGACCGCACGCCGGGTGGGCGCGATCGCCAGCCGCCTCGACGACGTGCGCGAGGAGCGCCGCAGGTTCCCCGGCTCGACGCGCGAGGTGTTCCTCAAGGGCAGCGATCGCTGGCAGGTCTCGTACTTCGCGAAGGTCCCCGTCGGCGCGCCGCGCAAGGAGATCGCGCAGGTCCTCATCGACGATCCGAGCGGAAGGGTGCTCGAGCACTGGACGGGCTACAAGGTCGCCTGGACGATGGCGCGCGGCTACGAGGGCGCGTTCGGGCGGATCGTCAACGCCCCCTGGGTGTGGATCCCGCTCGCGGTGCTGTTCGTCGTGCCGTTCGTCACCCCGCGGCGGCCGTGGCGCGTGCTGCACCTCGACCTCCTCGTGCTCAGCGGCTTCTCGATCTCGCTCGCGTTCTTCAACGCGGCTCGGATCGACGTCTCGGTCCCGCTCGTCTATCCGCTGCTCGCCTATCTCCTCGGCCGGATGCTGTGGATCGGGCTGCGGCGCCGCGGCGCCGCCGAGGAGCAGCGCCGGCCGCTGCCGCTGCTCGTGCCGGTGAGCTGGCTGGCGATCGCGCTGATCTTCCTGCTCGGCTTCCGGGTGGCGCTGAACGTCACGAACTCGAACGTCATCGACGTCGGCTACGCGGGCGTCATCGGTGCCGACCGCCTCGTCGATGGCAAGAAGCTCTACGGCGCCTTCCCCTCCGACAACGCCAGCGGCGACACGTATGGGCCGGTCGTCTACGAGGCCTACGTGCCCTTCGAGCAGACGCTGACGTGGAGCGGCGGCTGGGACGAGCTGCCGGCGGCGCACGCGGCCGCGATCGCGTTCGACCTGCTCGCCTGCCTGCTGTGCTTCCTCGTCGGGCGGCGGGTGCGGGGGCCGTCGCTCGGGATCGTGCTCGCCTACGCCTGGGCGGCGTATCCGTTCACGCTCTACACGCAGATGTCCAACGCCAACGACGCGCTCGTGGCGGCGCTCGTGCTCGCGGCGCTGTGGGCGGCCGGCAGCGCGCCCGGGCGCGGCGCGTTCATCGCGCTCGCGGGCCTGACGAAGTTCGCGCCGCTCGCGCTCGCGCCGCTGTTTGCGACCTATCCGCACCCGCGGCCGAGGACGATCGCGATGTTCGGTGCCGGCTTCGCGGCGGCCGCCGTGCTCGCGTTCGCGCCGATCCTCGCGCACAACGACCTGCGCAGCTTCTGGGACGCGACGGTCGCCTTCCAGGCCCAGCGCGGCTCGCCGTTCTCGCTCTGGGGGCTCTATGACCCCGGCTGGCTCGACACGATCCAGCTCGCCATCCAGATCCTGACCGTCGTGCTCGCGCTCGCGCTGGCGGTCGTCCCGCGGCGGCGCGATCTCGTCGGCCTCGCCGCCTGCTCGGCGGCGATCCTCATCACGCTGCAGCTCGGCGTGACGCACTGGTTCTACCTCTACGTCCCGTGGTTCTTCCCGCTCGTCATGCTCGCGCTCGTCGGCCGCCACGGTCCGCCGAGGCGGGCGTGAGCCCACGCGTCGCGTGGGCGCTGCCGTCCGTCGCGCTGGCCGTCGCCTGGGCCGTCGCCACGACGACCGGCCCGTTCTCGGACACGACGGTCAACGACCTCTTCGTCTATCGCACGTACGCCGACCTCTTCGCGGCCGGGAACCTGCCCTATCGCGACGTCGGCTTCGAGTATCCGCCGCTGGCAGCGCTGCCGCTGTGGCTCGCGGGGCTGCCCGGTCGCGACCCCGGGACCTACGAGGCGAGCTTCGGCGTGCTCATGGCGGCCTGCGCGATCGTGGGCCAGCAGCTTGCGATGCGCCTGGCCGGCGCCCGGCGCGCCGGCCTGCTCGTGGGCTGGCTGCTCGCCCTCGCGCCGGTGCTCATCGGGGCGTCGGTGCGGACGCACTTCGACGCGCTGCCGGTCGCGATGGCGCTCGGCGGGCTGCTCGCGCTGGCCCGCGGTCGCAACGACCTCGGCTTCCTCCTGCTCGGCCTCGGCACGATGACGAAGCTCTTTCCCGGCCTGCTGGCGGTCGTGGCGATCGTCTGGCTCTGGGCGGCGCGCGGTGATGCGCGGGCGGCGCTGCGGGGCGCGGCGATCTTCCTCGCCGTCGTCGCGCTGATCTCGCTGCCCTTCGCAGGCGACGGCTACGTCGACTCGTTTCGCTTTCACCTCGATCGCCCGGTGCAGATCGAGTCGATGCCCGCGACGGTGCTCTTCGCGCTCGGCGGCTCGGAGGTCACGGGCACGAACCTGCGCCCGGACCGCTTCAAGTCAAACGGCCTCGACGGCGGCCACGCGGAGCTCGTCGCGGCGCTCTTCGCGGCGCTGCTCGTGCTGGCGCTCGCGGCGATCGTCGCCCTCGCGGCGCGCGGGCGCGACGCGCGCCACGTCGTCCTGACGGGCTTCGCTGCGCTGCTGGCCTTCGTGACGCTCGGCAAGGTCTTCTCGCCGCAGTACGTCATCTGGATCGCGCCGTTCGCGGCGCTCGCGTGGGTGTGGGGGCAGCGCGTCGTGGCGGTCCTGTGCGGCGCCGGGATCGTCCTGACGCACGTCGAGTTCCCGGGCCGCTACTTCGACCTCATCAACGAGCAGCGCGACGTCGTGCTGCTCGTGGCGGCACGGAATGTCGTGCTGCTCGTCGCACTGGTGGTGCTTCTTGTCGCTCTGGTGACTCGTTCGGTGGTGCCGGGTGCGGGCGTCGGCGACCGGCGGCATTGAGGGAGGGGTCGGGTTGCGGATGGCGTTCGCCCCGGACGCGGGCGGTCCACGAGGGAGATTGTGGGCTTAGGGGCTATATCCGCCCCCAACCCTTCAGCCTCGCCCGAATCGCCCGCCGCACCCAGCGGAAGGCAACCCACTGCACGTCCTCCCTCAAAGACGCCGTAAGCGCGCCGCGCGTCCACGAGCGCACCGCGGCAGATCGCGCGACCCTCACACGGCCGGCAGCAGCAGCTGCTCGATCGACTCCGCCCGCATCGACTCGGGCGCGCACGTCACGAGCACGGCGTTGAGCCAGGGGTCCTCGTCGGCGGTCTCGTAGCGCTCGCTCATGTGCGTCACGAAGCCGCGGATCGACTGCTCCTTGCGCACGCCGATGACGCCGCCGCGCGGGCCGGTCATCCCGACGTCGGTGATGTACGCGGTGCCGCCCGGCAGCACGCGCGCGTCGGCGGTCGGGACGTGCGTGTGGGTTCCCACGACGGCCGTCGCGCGCCCGTCCAGGAACCATCCGAGCGCGACCTTCTCGCTCGTCGCCTCCGCGTGGAAGTCGACGAGGACGTGGTCGACCTTGCCGTCGAGCTCGCCGAGCGCGACGTCGACGTCGGTGAATGCCGGCCGTCCGGCGCGCAGGAAGAGGTTGCCGCTGAGGTTCACGACGCCGAGGCGCACGCCGCCGCGCTCGACGACGCACGTCCCGTGGCCGGGCTGGCTGCGCAGGTAGTTGTACGGGCGCAGGATCTCCTTGCGCTGCCCCATGTAGTCGAAGATCTCGCGCCGGTGGTAGGCGTGGTTGCCGAGCGTGATGACGCTGACGCCGGCCGCGAACAGCTCGTCGGCGATCTTCGGCGTGATGCCGAGCCCGCCCGCGGCGTTCTCGCCGTTGACGACGACGAACGTCGGGTCGTGGCGCTCGCGCAGCACCGGCAGGAGCCCGAGCAGCGTCCGCTTTCCGAGCGAGCCGACGACGTCGCCGACGAAGAGAATGGTCACCGGCGCATCTGGCACGGCCCATACTCTGACGGAGGGGATGGCTGAGGACCTCGACATCCCGCCCGCACCACCGCCGCCGGCGCCCCCGCGCGGCGCGCCCGTGGTCGTCCCGCGCTGGGTGCAGCTCGTCATGCTGCCGCTCGGCGTGCTGGCGCTCTACGCGCTCGCGCAGGCGGCGGGGATCGTCCTGCTGCTGTTCGTCGTCGCGGCCGTCATCGCGCTGATCCTCAACCCCGTCGTGGAGCTCGTGCAGCGCGCGCGCCTGCCGCGGACGCTCGCGGTGATCGTCGTCTACCTCGCGTTCTTCACCGCGCTGCCGCTCATCGGCTTCCTGCTCGCCGATCCGATCTCAGACCAGGCGACGTCGTTCGCCGGCGACGTCCCGGGCCTCATCGACGACACGAGCGCGATGCTCGACGACGTCCAGGGGTTCTTCGACGACAAGGGCGTCAACGTCCAGATCAAGGGCCAGACCGACAGCGCGCTGGCCTCGCTGCAGGACAGCATCGTCTCGGGCTCGGGCGAGATCGTCGCGATCACCGGGGAGCTGCTGCGGCGCCTCGTCGAGCTCTCGTTCTACGTCATCCTCGTCGTCGTCCTGTCGGTCTACATGCTGATCTACGCGCCGCGCATCGGGACGCTCGTGCGCTCGGTCATGCCGCCGGGCGACGGGACGCCGGAGGACGACTTCCCGACGCGCGTCCAGCATGCCGTCGTCGGCTACGTCCGCGGGCAGCTGCTCTTCAGCGCGATCATGGGCACGAGCGCGGGCGTCGCGCTGTGGCTCTTCGGGGTCGTCGGGATCTTCCCCGACGGGCGGACGTACGCCCCCGCCTTCGGCCTGTTCTTCGGGCTCATGGAGCTCATCCCGTACGTCGGCCCGGTGCTCGGCGCGCTGCCGCCGATCATCCTCGCGCTCGTGCAGGACCCGCTCATGGCGCTCTGGGTCGCGCTGCTGTTCCTCGCGCTGCAGCAACTCGAAGGGCACGTCGTCGCGCCGAACATCTTCGGCCACGCCCTGCGCCTGAACCCGCTGCTCGTGATCCTCGCGCTGCTGCTCGGGGGCGAGATCTACGGCTTCGTGGGCGCGCTCGTCGCGCTGCCGATCGCCGCGATCCTGCGCGAGACCGTCGTCTACCTCAAGCGCCACCTCGTCTTCGAGGCGTGGGGCACGACGCCGATGATCATGGCCGGGCCGTCGCCCCCGTCCGAGCTGGGCGAGCCGCGCGAGCCGCCCGAGCCGCCCGAGCCGGCCGAGCCGGCCGAGGCGCCCACGCCCCCGAAGCCCGCCGCCGCAAAGGCCGAGACGGAGAAGGTGCCGACCACGAAGGCCTAGCCGTGGATGTCGTCGACCCAGCGCACGCGCTCGGGCTCGGGCTCGACGTCGGGCAGCTCGAGGTTCACGACGACCGGCTCCTGCCCGCTGCGCACGACGACGCAGTCCAGCGGCTCGCCGTCCTGCGCGTTGATCTCCTGGTGGGGCACGTAGGGCGCCACGAAGATGAAGTCGCCCGGGCCGGCGTCGGCCACGAACTCCAGCCGCTCGCCCCAGCGCAGCCGCGCGCGGCCGGCGACGACGTAGATGATGCTCTCGACGTGCCCGTGGTGGTGCGCGCCGGTCTTCGCTCCGGGCTCGATGACGACCGTTCCCGCCCAGAGCTTCTCGGCGCCCGCCCGCGCCGCGGTGATCGCCGCCGCGCGGCTCATGCCGGGCGTCTGCGGCGTGTTGGGGTCCAGCTCGTCGCCCCGCACGACGCGCACCCCCTCCGTGCGCCAATCCCTGCCCTCGCTCATGACGCCAGTATCCCGCCCGGACGGATAGTCCGAGCACCGTCCGCGCGCAGGTACGCTGGGTGCGATGCCGTTTCCCGCGACCCGCATGCGCCGGCTGCGCTCGACGCCCGTCCTGCGCGACCTCGTGCGCGAGACGCGCCTGCACCAGTCGGACCTCGTGCTCCCGCTCTTCGTGCGGTCCGGGATCCCCGGGCGCAGCCCGATCGCCTCGCTGCCGGGCATCGACCACCTCTCGATCAGCGCCGCCGTCGAGGAGGCCGGCGAGGCGAAGGCGCTCGGGATCCCGGCCGTCCTGCTCTTCGGCATCCCCGAGGACAAGGACGCCGAGGGCACGGGCGCCTACGACGACGAGGGGATCGTCCAGCTCGCGACGCGCGCGATCAAGGACGCCCATCCCGACCTGCTCGTCATGACCGACGTCTGCCTCTGCGAGTACACCGACCACGGGCACTGCGGCCTGCTGCGCGCCGACGGCGCCGTCGACAACGACTCGAGCGTCGAGCTCATCGCGCGCGCGGCCGTCTCGCACGCGCGCGCGGGCGCCGACATCGTCGCGCCGAGCGACATGATGGACGGGCGCATCGGCGCGGTCCGCGCGGCGCTCGACGAGGAGGGCTTCGGCGACACCCCGATCGTGGCCTACAGCGCGAAGTTCGCCTCCGCCTTCTACGGCCCGTTCCGCGAGGCGGCCGGCTCGACGCCGGCGTTCGGTGACCGCCGCGCCTACCAGATGGATCCCGCCAACGGCGACGAGGCGCTGCGCGAGGCGCTGCTCGACGTCCAGGAGGGCGCCGACGTCGTGATGGTCAAGCCGGCGCTCGCGTATCTCGACGTCATCCGTTGCGTTAAGGACGCAACGCGTCTGCCGGTTGCCGCCTACAACGTCAGCGGGGAGTATGCGATGGTGAAAGCGGCCGCAGCAATCGGCGCGCTGGACGAGCGCGCCGCGGTGCTGGAGACGCTGACCTCCATTCGCCGGGCCGGGGCGGACATCGTCATCACCTACCACGCGAAGGACGCGGCACAGTGGCTTCAGACGTGAGATCCACAGCAATCCCGAAGCTCCGCTCCCGCAAGGACGGGTCGGCCGCCCCGATCGACGAGGTCGACCGCAAGGTCCTGAACCTCATGCAGGGCAAGTTCCCGCTGCAGCCGCGCCCGTACGCGTCGGTCGCCGCCGCCGCCGAGCTCACCGAGGCCGACGTCATGGGCCGCGTCCAGCGCCTGCTCGACGACCGGATCATCCGCCAGGTCACGCCGATCTACGACACGCGCGCGCTCGGCTACGGCTCGATGCTCGTCGCGGCGAAGGTCGATCCCGAGCATCCGTGGCGGGCCGCGAAGGTCATCAACTCGCACCCCGGCGTAAGCCACAACTACCTGCGCAACCACGAGTTCAACATGTGGTTCACGCTCGCCGTCGAGGGCGACTCCAAGCTCGGGCTGCAGGGGACGCTCGACATCCTCCAGGAGCTCACCGGCGCCGAGTCGATCCGCCAGCTGCCGACGCTGAAGCTCTTCAAGATCCGCATGGAGCTCGAGATGGAGGGCGACACGAAGTCGCTGTCGACCGAGGGCGTCGCCGAGGCGCCGGTCGATCTCGAGGGCGTCGCCTACGACGAGTTCGACCGCGACGTCATCCGCGCGACGCAGGGCGACATGCCGGTGATCTCCGAGCCCTACGCGCCCGCCGCCGCGAAGCTCGGCATCGGCGTCCCGGAGCTGCTCGAGCACATGGCCGGCATGAAGGAGCGCGGCATCCTGCGCCGGGTCGCCGCGATCCTCTACCACCGTCGCGCCGGCTTCTCGGCGAACGGGATGGGCGTCTGGAAGGTGCCCGAGGAGCAGATCGAGGAGCTCGGCCCGCGGATGGCCTCCTTCCGCGGCATCTCGCACTGCTATCAGCGCCCGACGTACGAGGACTGGCCCTACTCGGTCTTCACGATGGCCCACGGCCGCTCCAAGGAGGAGTGCGACGCGATCCTCGACGCGATCGCCGACGAGTTCGCCATCACCGAGCGCGCGACCCTCTACTCCTCGACCGAGTTCAAGAAGATTCGCCTGCTGTACTTCACCGATGACTTCAAGAACTGGGAGCGCGAGCACGGCGCCTGATCGGCGCGCCGCGTGACCGTCTCGCTCCGTGACACCCGCTCGGCGGAGCTCTACGAGCGGGCGCTCACGTACCTTCCCGGCGGCGTGAACTCGCCGGTGCGCGCGATGCGCGCGATCGGCCGCGACCCGATCTTCGTCCAGCGCGCCGAGGGCGCCGAGCTCGTCGACGTCGACAGCAACAGCTACGTCGACTGGGTCTGCTCGTGGGGGCCGCTGATCCACGGCCACGCGCATCCGGCGATCGTCGCGGCCGTCACCGACGCCGCCCAGCGCGGCACGAGCTTCGGCGCGCCGACGGCGGCCGAGGTCGACCTCGCCGAGGAGATCAGCCGCCGCGTGCCGTCCGTCGAGATGGTCCGCATGACGTCGTCGGGCACCGAGGCCTCGATGAGCGCGATCCGCCTCGCCCGGGCGGCGACCGGCCGCACGAAGATCCTGAAGTTCGCGGGCGCCTACCACGGCCACGTCGACGGGCTGCTCGCACAGGCCGGCAGCGGCCTGGCGACGCAGGGCATCCCGGCGAGCCCGGGCGTCCCGGAGGAGGTCGCGGCGAGCACGATCGTCGTGAACTGGAACGACCACGAGGGGCTTGCCGCCGCGACCGCGCAGCACGAGCTCGCCGCGATCCTCGCCGAGCCCTACCCGGCGAACATGGGGCTCGTCGCGCCCGCCGAGGGCTTCCTCGAGCTCCTGCGCCAGCGCGCGGACGCGACCGGCGCCCTGCTCGTCTTCGACGAGGTCATCTCCGGCTTCCGCGTCGCATTCGGCGGCGCGCAGGCGCTGACGGAGGTCCTCCCCGACCTCACGATCATGGGCAAGGTCATCGGCGGCGGGCTGCCGGCGGCGGCGTACGGCGGCTCGCGCGAGCTCATGCAGCGCATCGCGCCCGCCGGCGACGTCTACCAGGCGGGGACGCTGTCGGGCAATCCGCTCGCGGTCGCGGCCGGGCTGCAGACGCTCGCGATGCTCGACGAGGAGAGCGCCTACGCGCGCCTGCAGGCGACGACCGGCTCGCTCGCCGACGGTCTTGCCGGCGCCGCACGCTCGGCCGGCTTCGAGGACGTCCAGATCACGACGGCGACCGGGCTGCTGACGGTCTTCTTCAGCGCCGAGCCGGTGACGGACTACGCCGGCGCCCAGGCCTGCGACCACGACGCCTACGGCGCCTGGTGCCGGGCGCTGCTCGCGCGCGGCGTCTACGCGCCGGCGTCGCAGTACGAGGCCTGGTTTCCGTCGCTGGCCCATACGCCGGCGCACGTCGAGCGAACGGTCGCCGCGGCGGCCGCGGCGTTCGCGGAGATCGCGCCATGACTGCGATCTCGCGATGACCGACGCGATCGCGCGCCTGCGCGGGGCGGTGCGCGCGTCGCGCAGCCCGCTCGCGGCGGTCCTCGGCGACGATCCGCCGCCGGACCCGGGCGCCGGCGGGTCCCCGCCGGCGATCGCCGCCGCCGGGCCGCGCGTGGCCGACGACGCGGCCGAGGTCGAGCTCGCGGTCGCCGCCGTGCACGAGGGCTATCTCCTGCACTACGGCGAGGCCCGGGCGCTGGCGCTCGGCGATCCCGACCTCGAGCTCCTCGCCGGCGACCGCCTCTACGCGCTCGGCCTCGCGCAGCTCGCCGAGCTCGGCGACCTCGTCGCGATCGGCGAGCTCGCCGACGTCATCGCGCTCGGCGCCCAAGCGCACGCAGCGGGCGACGCCGACCTCGAGGCGGCGGTCTGGGAGGCCGGCGCCGTGGTCATCGGCTGGGGCGCCGACGACGCGATCGCGGCGGCCAAGGAGCATGCCCGCACGGGCGCGCCGGGGGCCGCGGCGGCCCTGCGCGAAGCCGCCGCATCCGCGCGAAGTTTGTGACGTCCGCCACCACTGCTTGTGACGTGACGCACAGGCGCTCGACGCTGGGATCGCCGGAGGTCCCCGGTCGGTAGATTTCCGTCCCCGATGCCTGCAGATCGCAAGGAGAAGAAGCCGAAGACGACCGCGGAGCTGAACATCCCCGGGGCCTTCGAGGGCGAGACGGTCACCCGGCGGCGGTTCATGACCACGACGACGCACGCGGCCGGCGCGATCGCCACCGCCGCCTTCACGCTGCCCGCCATCGGCTTTGCGATGGGTCCCGTCTTCGACAAGCGCGAGGAGCGCTGGGAGGCGATGGGGCCGCCGGTCGACTTCCCCGACGACACGTACACCCCGCGGACGCTCACGCTCGAGCGCGGGATCGGCGACGTCGGCAAGTCGACGGTCTACATCCGCAAGTACAACCCCGAGCTCGACAGCGTCCCGAAGGACGAGTACAGCGAGTTCATCGCGATCTCGACGCGCTGCATGCACCTCGGCTGCCCGGTGCGCTTCGTCGAGGCGTCCGCGCGCTTCATCTGCCCGTGCCACGGCGGGGTCTACGACTTCGAGGGCAAGCGCACCGGCGGGCCGCCGGTCCGCCCGCTCGACCGCTTCTACACGCGCATCCGCGGCGGGCTCGTCGAGGTCGGCCCGCGCTACAGCGTGAACTCCGAGCTCAAGCGCTTCTCACCGCGCGACCCGGGCATGCCGCTGGACGGCATCGGCCAGTACCTGTACCCCGCGCGCCCGTCGACGCGGAAGATCCCCGGAACCTGATCCTCATGGCGAAGCTCACCCCCCCGCTCCCCGGCAGGCTCCGCCCCAAGCCCAAGCCCCCGAGCGAGAACGGCCACGGGCCGGCGACGCCGAAGGAGAAGCTCGCGGAGGTCGGGATCTCGGCGGTCGACTGGGTCGACGAGCGCACGTCGATGTCGGCGGGAGCGCGCTGGCTGATGTTCCGCAAGGTCCCGCGGGGGACGAACTGGTTCTACACGCTCGGCTCGGCGACGATGTTCGCCTTCCTGTCGCAGGCCGTGACCGGCGTCTTCCTCGCGATGTACTACGACCCGTCGGCCACGCGCGCCTACGAGTCCACGCGCCACCTCACCAACGAGGTCTTCCTCGGCGAGTTCGTCCGCGCGATGCACAAGTGGGGCTCGACCGTCATGGTCATCCTCGTCTTCCTGCACATGGCCAGGACGTTCTTCTTCGGCGCCTACAAGTACCCTCGCGAGCTCAACTGGGTCATCGGCGTCGTCCTGCTGATCCTCACGCTGTTCATGTCGTTCACCGGCTACCTGCTGCCGTTCGACCAGCGTTCCTTCTGGGCGACGACGGTCGGCGTCGCGATCAACGGCACCGGCCCGCTCATCGGTCCCTACCTCAACGACTTCCTGCGGGCCGGCCCGGAGTTCGGCGTCACGACGCTGTCGCGCTTCTACGCGCTGCACATGCTCGTCCTGCCGGGCGCGATCGCAGCGATGATCGGCGCGCACCTCTATCTCGTCGCGCGCCTCGGAACGACCGCTCCGCCCTGGATCAAGGCCGACGTCAGCCCCGAGCTGCGCAAGGACGAGACCTAGTGCTCCGTCCTGCAAACCCGAACTCGCCTGGAGCGGCACGGGCTCACAGGACGGAGCACGTATGAACCAGCGCGAGAAGGAGGCCTACCTCCGCGAGTACTCGATCCTGAAGTCGCAGGGCAAGCCGTTCTTCCCGTACGCGGTCGCCAAGGACTCGATCATGGCGGTCGTCGTCATGATCACGATCATCATGATGGCGCTCGTCCTCGGCGCCGAGCTCGGCCCGAAGGTCGACCCGACGACGACGACCTACACGCCGCGTCCGGAGTGGTACTTCTTCTTCCTCTTCGAGGTCCTCCGCGTCATCAAGCCGTCCTCGCTGACGCCGCTGGCCGCGATCGGCGTGCCGACGATCTGCATGATCCTCCTGTTCCTGCTGCCGTTCTACGACCGCAGCCCGGAGCGCCGCCCCGAGCGCCGGCCGATCGCGATGGCCGCGGCGTTCTTCACGATCGCGGCGATGGCCTTCCTGACCTACGAGGGCGCGAACGCCGGCTCGCCGAACCAGATCGACCTCGAGACCCCGGCGAGCGTCGTCGCCGCCGGCGGCGAGACGCTGCGCACCTTCGAGGCCGGCCGGCAGGTGGTCGCGCAGTCGGGCTGCCTGGCCTGCCACAAGATCGGCGAGAACGGCGGCACGCTCGGCCCCAACCTCACGGAGATCGGCGGACGCCTCGCGCGCCAGGCGATCGACCGCACGCTCATCAACCCGACGGCGCCGATGCCCTCCTACGCGGACCTGCCCGCCGAGAAGCGGACCGCGCTCGTCGAGTTCCTCGCGCAGCTGAAGTGAGGACGGCGGCGGCCCGGCCGCCGCGCGCGCCGGCATGAACGAGACCGACAAGGGAACGCTGGAGGAGCCGCAGGTACGGGCGATGTTCGATCGCATCGCCGGCTTCTACGACGTCATGAACTCGGTCATGACGGCGGGCCTGCACCACACGTGGCGCCGGCGGGCCGTCGATCTCGCCGAGGTCGGCCCCGGCGACCGGGTGCTCGACGTCGCGACCGGCACCGGCGATCTCGCGCTCGAGCTCGCGCGGCGCGTCGGTCCCGGCGGGACCGTCGTCGCCTCGGACTTCTCCGAGGAGATGCTCGCCCACGCCCGCCGCAAGGACCCCGACCCGGGGTCGGCCCCGATCACGTTCGAGTGGGGCAACGCCCTCGGGCTGCCCTACGCCGACGGCGAGTTCGCGGCCGCGACGGTCGGCTTCGGCGCGCGCAACTTCTCAGACCTCGACCAGGGGCTGCGCGAGATGACGCGCGTCGTGCGGCCCGGCGGGCGGGTCGTCGTGCTCGAGATCACGACGCCGACGCGGCCGCCGCTGTCGACGTTCTACCGCGCGTGGTTCGACAGCGTCGTGCCGCTCATCGGGCGCGTCGCGGGCGACCCGGAGGCCTACAGCTACCTCCCGAACTCGGTCAAGCGCTTCCCCGGCCCGCACGAGCTCGCCGCGCGCATGGATGCCTGCGGGCTGGACGTCCGCTACGTCCTGACCGCCGGCGGCATCATCGCGCTGCACGTCGGGACGCGCAGGACGGAGCCGGCGGAGCGCCCGTGATGAGCCCGGCCGCGAGCGTCGCGGCGATCGTCAGCGTCTCCGGCCCGCAGGTGCCCGCGCTGCTCGCCCGCGTCGAGGAGCGCCTGCAGGCCCTCGCCGCCGGTCACGGGCCGATCCTCGCCGAGCACGCGGGCGCGACGATCGCCGCGGGCGGCAAGCGTTTGCGCCCGCTGCTCGTGCTGCTGGCCGCCGGTCCCGGCGCCGCGCGCACCGGCGACCTCGTCGCGGCCGCGACCGCCGTCGAGCTCGTCCACTCGGCGACGCTCGTCCACGACGACGTCCTCGACGCGGCGTCCCTGCGCCGCGGGCGTCCGACCGTCTGGGCGCAGGGCGGGCGCGAGCTCGCGATGGCGACCGGGGATCTGCTCTTCTCGCGCGCGTTCGCCGAGCTCGTGGCGACCGGCTCGGCGGCCGCGGTCCGCACGCTGTCGAAGG
This sequence comes from uncultured Actinomycetes bacterium, assembly GCA_963797025.1. Taxonomy (GTDB): domain Bacteria; phylum Actinomycetota; class Thermoleophilia; order Solirubrobacterales; family Solirubrobacteraceae; genus CADCVQ01. The sequence continues at coordinate 668,969 of CAWCNU010000004.1, read as the reverse complement.
CCGGCTCGGCGCTCGCCGAGGGCGAGCTGCTCCAGCGCCAGGACGCCTGGAACGCCGACGTACCCGTCGAGCGCTACATGGAGCGCTGCACGCTGAAGACCGCGCGCCTCTTCGAGGCCTCCTGCGAGCTCGGCGCGCTGGCCGCGGACGCCGGCGAGGAGACGGTCGAGGTGCTCGGCGGCTTCGGGCGCGACATCGGGCTGGCCTTCCAGATCCTCGACGACGTCCTGGACGTCTCCGGCGACGCCGCGCGCACCGGCAAGCACCGCGGCACCGACCTGCTCGACGGGACGGTGACGCTCCCGCTCATCCTCGCCCGCGCGCGCGATCCGCAACTCGCGGCGGTCGACCTGCGGGCGATCACGACGCCCGCCCAGGCCGCGGAGGTCTGCGAGCGCATCGAGGCCGGCGGCGCGCTCGCCGAGGCGACCGAGCAGGCGCTCGGCATCGTCGCCGGCGCGAAGGAGCGGCTCGGGGCGCTCGCGCTCGACGACGCGCAGCGCCGCGCGCTGGATCTCGTCGCCGACGCGGTCGTCGACCGGCGGGCCTGAGCCGCCGGAGAGCGATCGGGCCTAGAAGTCCTCGGGGAGGACGAAGCCCCCTTCGATGGCGGCGACGAAGCGCGTGACGTCGTCCTCCATGTTCGCGCGGGTGAGCTTGCGAAGATCGGCGACGAGCGCCTCGGTCCCGAGGTCCAGCGTCTCGTCGAAGCGCTGGATGGCGTCCTCGCCGAAGACGCCGGTGTGATCCCACTCGCAGTTCGGGCAGCGCAGGCTGACCTCCCAGCTCGTGCGACCGGCTTCGTCCCATGCGACGGGGTAGACGAGGTGCGAGTTGCAGGAGGGACAGACGTGCAGGTCCGCCTGGACGGTCTCGGCGGCCTCGTCGGCCGGGGTGGCGGCGACGGCCGGGGCGTTCGCGGCGGCATCCTCGGCACCGGCCGGGGTAGGCGGAACATCCTCGAACGAGATGACCTCGATGGTCTTCCCGGAGGGCAGCGTGACCTTGCGGACGTACTGCTGGTGATCCGGCTGAGGACTCTGTTCGAACTCCTGCATGACCCACTCATCGGCACACCGCGAGGGAACTTGAGCGTTCCGCGCGCGGCGTCCAACCGCCGGCCGCGCGCGTGTGTCGCGCTACCCTGTTTCGTTCCCGACCCGAGGAGCATCCATGCCGCTTGGCATCGGTCCACTCGAACTCGTCATCGTGCTCGTCATCGCCCTCGTCATCTTCGGGCCGAAGCGGCTGCCCGACCTCGGGCGCTCGCTCGGGACCGGCATGCGCGAGTTCAAGGACTCGATCACCGGCAGTTCGAAGGACGACGACGACGACCCGGCGCTGCCCGCGGCGGACGCCGACGATCCGGCGCGTCCGGACGACGCCGTCAGCCGCCCGCGCGGCTGATCGCCGCGACCGCAGCGAGAGAGTGACGCGACAGCGATGGGAACCGCCCTGCGGCCGATCGGTCACGAGGACCGGCTCAGCCTCGTCGACCACCTCTCCGAGCTGCGCAAGCGGCTCGTCATCTCGCTGGCCACGCTCGTCGCCGCGTTCTCGTTCTGCTTCTGGCAGAACGACGCGATCCTCGACATCGTCACGAAGCCCGTCCGCGAGACGCAGAACCTCGACAACCCGAGCAAGGCCAGCAAGGACCCGCTCGAACAGGCCGCGCGCTTTCAGAAGCAGGAAGGCCAGATGCTGCGCGCGCTCGCGCCGGCACTGACGTCGGCGGGAGGCACGTTCGACGCGCTCGCGGGCGCGGAGAACCTCACGGCAACCCAGCGGGCGTCGATCGCGCGCAGCTCGCGCCAGCTCGCCGCGGCGGGCCGGCAGGTCGCGCAGGCCGCGCAGGCGCTGCCGACGAACACGCAGCGAAACCTCGTGACGCTCGGCGTCACCGAGCCGTTCACCGCGACGATCACGATCGCGTTCTACGCCTCGCTGCTGCTCGCGATGCCGATGCTGCTCTTCCAGGCCTACGCGTTCGTCCTGCCGGCCTTCAGCCCGCGGGAGCGCAACGTCGCGCTGCCGCTCATGCTCATGGTGCCCGTGCTGTTCGTCGCGGGGGCGGCATTCGGCTACTTCGTCGTGCTCGACCGCGCCGTCGAGTTCCTGCAGAACTTCAACGACGACTCGTTCGACATCCTCCTGCAGGCCAAGGACTACTTCAAGTTCGCCGTCCTCTTCGTCGCGGGCGTCGGGCTCCTGTTCCAGATCCCGGTCGGCGTGCTCGCGGTCACGCGCCTGGGGATCTTCACGCCCAAGCAGCTGGCGCGCAACCGGGGCTACGTCCTGCTCGGCATCGCGATCCTCGCGGCGGTCGCGACGCCGACGCCCGATCCGGTGACGATGACGCTCGCGATGGCGCCGCTCGTCGTCCTCTTCGAGCTCAGCATCCTGCTCGCGCGCTGGATCGATCGCATCAAGCCGGTCGCCGACGAGGCCGGCGACGACGAGGACCTCGAACCCGACGAGCCCGAGGAGGCCGAGGTGCCCGACGACGTCACCGCCGCCGCCGAGGCGGTCGCGGCCGTCGTCGGCGAGGACGACCACGAGGACGGTGCCGGCGACGACGAGGCTAAGCTGCAAGACCCCGATCGGAAGGACTGAACCTCGATGTTGTTCGATCTGCGCGGGCGCGGTCGTCGCCGCACCGTGCAAGCCATCTACCTGTCGCTCGCCATCCTCATGGGTGGTGGACTCGTGCTGTTCGGCATCGGCAGCTCACAGAGCGGCGGCCTCTTCGACGCGCTGTCGGGCAGCTCCGGCGGCCAGAGCGCGACCGAGGCGATCGACAAGCGCATCGACAACGCGATCGCCGCCACGAAGGCGCGCCCGCGCGACCCCGCGCCGTGGGCGACGCTCGCCTCGCTGCGCTTCCAGCGCGCGGGCATCAACGAGATCACGACCGACGGCTCGTACACCGACAGCGGCCTGCGGCGCCTGCGCCTCGCCAGCGACGCCTGGGAGCGCCATCTCGCGCTCGATCCGAAGACGCCCGACCTGCGCGCCGCGAAGTTCATGGTCCAGGCCTACGAGTCCAACGCGCTCAACGAGCTGAAGAAGGCCCTGCGCGCGAAGGAGATCATCACGGCGGCCGAGAAGCCGCCGAGCTCGAACCTCTACGCGCAGCTCGCGGAGCTCGGCTATCGCGCGAAGGACTTCCGGACCGCCGACCTCGCGGCCTCGAAGGCCGTGAGCCTCGCGCCCGAGAAGGACAAGAAGGCCCTGCGCACGGCACTGGACGGCCTGAAGACCCAGGCCACGACCGTGCAGAGCGGGCAGACGACGACGACTGGGTAGCATCACCGAGCCTCGCGCGCCCCTGTAGCTCAACTGGCAGAGCAGCGGACTCTTAATCCGAAGGTTCCAGGTTCGATTCCTGGCGGGGGCATCAGATCTGGCGCGATGTGCGTACTTTGACCATTGACGCCGGCGCTCGGACTCGCCAGCATCGCTCCTGAATGGAGTTCATCGGGCGCGGGAACAGGGATGCCATGCAGCGCAGTCTGCTCGGAGCAGTGCTCGTGACCATCGTGCTCGTCCTCGGCGCGGCGACCGCCCAGGCGGCGGTCACGACCGTCGCGCCCGCATCGCCGGGCATCTGGCAGCCGCTCCTCATCGACGCGACGGGCGCCGACCTGCCCCCCGGCGACGGCGGCGCGACGTTCGTCACCGGACCGGCCGTTCCGCCCGCCGGCGTCGGCAGCTTGAGCCTCGTCACCGCGACCGGTCACGGCAACGGCGCCGCGCTCGTGCACTCCACGGCGTTCGCGGGCACGCGGCTGAGCGACATCAGGAGCCTGTCGTACGCGACGTACGTCACGCAGACGAACGGATCGCAGCTGCCCTACGTCCGGCTCACGGTCGACGTCGACGGCAACGGCACGCCCGACGACCAGCTCTTCTTCGAGCCCGTCTACCAGAGCGGCTTCGCGCTCGGCGTCCCGGCGCAGGCGCCGATCCAGCTCGGCGCATGGCAGCTGTGGAACGCGCGCGACGGCGGCTGGTGGGCCGCCAGCGGCGTTGGCGGCGCGACTCCGGGCGCGGGCGTCAAGACGCTCGACGCGATCGCCGCCGCCGCGCCGGAGGCGCGGATCGTCAACGCCTCGCCGCGCAACGGCGGCGTCAGCATCTCCTCGGGCGTCGTCTCGGCCAACGACCGCTTCGACGGCAACGTCGACGCCATCACGATCGACACCGGCTCGGGCCCGACGACCTACGACTTCGAGCCCGGCCCGGCGCCCGCCGTCAACGGCACGAGCGCGGTCATCCGCGCGGTCAAGGGGACGATCACGGTCACGCTGCCGGGGCAGGACGAGCACTCCATCGCCGGGCTCGGCGAGAACGTGCCGATCGGGACGATCGTCGACGCTACCCGCGGCACCGCGGCCGTGACCACCGCCGTCACGAAGCGCGGCAAGACGCAGAGCGCGAACTTCTTCGACGGCGAGTTCACGATCCGCCAGCGCCGCGGGACGAACTCGGTGACCGACATCGTCCTGCGCAGCACGCGCTTCGCGCGCCTGTGCGGCCGCACGCGGGCGAGCAGCGCACGGGCGGCCGCGGCCGGCGAGCCGTTCCTCGCGCAGAGCGCCCAGTCCAAGGGCAAGGGCAAGCGCTCCAAGCGCGTCGTCTCGCGGCTGTGGGGCGACGGCAAGGGCAAGTTCCGCACGAAGGGGCGCAACAGCGCGGCGACGGTCCGCGGCACGCGCTGGCTCACCGAGGAGCGCTGCGACGGCACGCTCACGCGCGTCCGGCGCGGCATCGTCACGGTGAGGGACGCGCGGACCGGCAAGACGATCCGGCTGCGCCCCGGAAAAAGCTACCTCGCGAAGGCGCCGTAGCGCTCAGGTCTCGGCGGTGACAGGTGGCGACTCGGCCGCCTCATCGGCGGCCGCCTCGTCCGCCGCCGCCGCCGCGGCCGCCTCGGACGCCAGCGGCGCGGAGAGCGGGTCGAGGATCCCCCAGACGCCGAGCTTCTGGCTCTTGCCGCGGATCTCGAGGCGGTCGATGTGCACGAGGTCGTCGGGGGGCTCGCTCAGCATCTCGCGCGTCTGCTCGCCGAGGAAGATCGCGTACGGCGTGCCCTTCGTCATCCCCTCCAGGCGGGCGGCGGTGTTCGTCGTGTCGCCGATGACCGTGTACTCGAGGCGCCGCTCGGAGCCGACGTTGCCCGACATGACGGCCCCGCTGTTGATCCCGACGCCCATGCGAAAGCCCTCGCCCGCGCCGGCCTCGCGCATCCAGATGTTGAAGGCCTCGAGCGCGGGCCCGGTCATGATCCGCGCCGTGGCGAGCGCGCGCTCGGCCTGGTCGTCCTGCTCGATCGGCGCGCCGAAGACGGCCATGATGCCGTCGCCCATGTAGGCGACGAGCGTGCCGCCGTGGTCGAGGATGACGTCGCTCATCGCGCTGAGGTAGCGATTGAGGACGTCGATGACCTGGTCGGGCGACCGGCTCTCGGCGTAGGACGTGAAGCCGCGCAGGTCGCTGAAGAGGACCGTCGCGACGCGCCGCTCGCCGCCGAGGCGCAGGTCGTCGTCGACCTTCGCGAGGACCTCCTGGACGACCGACTCCGGGACGAAGCGCGAGAAGAGGTCGCGGACGCGCTCGCGCTCGAACGCGCCGCTGACGATGAGCACGCCGAGCGCCGCCACGACGCCGAGGCCGAGCGCCGCGAGCGGGTACACGAGCGGGACGATCGTGCCGCCGCCGAACAGCACCTGCGCGGCGACGACGTAGGCCGCGGCGACGAGCGCCAGCGCGACGGCGGCGGCGCGGCTGCCGAGGGCGAGGAACGCGAGCGGCGGGGCGAGCCCCATGAGCACGACGATCAGCGCGCCGATCCAGCGCGGCAGCGGCTGCAGCGGGAAGCCGTGCAGGGCGGTCCAGATCGCGTTGGCCTGGATCTCGGCGCCCGACATGAGGCCGTCGGCGGTCGTGGAGGTCGGATGCACGTCCTGCAGCGACGGCGCACTCGGGCCGACGACGACGGCGCGGCCGCGGAAGGTCCCCTTCGGGAACTGGCCCTGCAGGACGTCGGAGTACGAGACCGTCTCGATCGCGCCCGCGTCGCCGCGGTAGTCGATCCAGGCGCTGCCGTCGCCGAGCTCGGACGCTGCGATCCGGCGCCCGGTCTCCAGCTCGGCTGCCACGACGCCGATCGTCCGCACGCCCTGCTCGCTGTGGCGGAAGCGGCGGATCGTGCCGCCGCGATCGTTGGGCAGCAGCCCCATGCCGACGTGCGCGCCGCTGAGCCGCAGCCCCTCGCCGCCGCCGAAGACCTTCGTCGCGCCGGTCTTCGCGTCGACCTCGGTCGCGGCCATGACGATCCGCGGGACGCGCATGACCGACTGCAGCAGCGCGTTGTCGTTCTCGACGTCGGTCTCCTCCGTGAACTGGATGTCGACGACGACGACCGACGCGCCGTCGCGCCGCAGGCGGTCGATGACCCTGCCGTGCAATGCACGCGGGAACGGCCATTGCTCGCCGAGCTCGTCGAAGGTCTTGTCGTCGACGGCGACGACCGCGACGTCGTCGGGCTGCGGCGGCTGCGCGCGGACCGCGAAGCGGCGGTCGACCGAGCCGGTCTCCGACGCGCGGAGGGCGTCGGTGAGAAACAGCGCCAGCGAGAGGCCTGCGACGAGCAGCGCCGCCCCGAGGAACAGCATCCGCCGTGCGCGCGAGCGCATGCGCCGCCGCTGACCCCGATCGTCGTGCTTCACAGTCGCGCGCCGGCCCCGCACCATGCCGACTGTAGCCGAGCGCAGGCCGTGTCGGCCCGTTTCGAGCGCGGACGACTACGCTGCTGGTCGGATGCAGCCGACACTCGCGATCCTCGACGGCGTCCTCATGGACCCCGCGCAGGCCCAGATCCCGGTCACCGACGAAGGGCTGCTGCGCGGCGACGGCGTCTTCGAGGTCGTCCGCCTCTACGACGGCCGGCCGTTCGGCCTCGAGGCGCACCTCGAGCGGATGGCCCGCAGCGCGGCGTCGATCCGCCTCCCGCTCGACCTCGACGCGCTCCGCGCCGACGCCGCCGAGATCCTCGGGGCGGTCGAGCCGGCGGACGGCGCGCTGCGGCTGCTCGTGACCCGCGGCGGACGCCGGATCGGGCTCGTCGAGCCGCTGAAGGCGCTGCCGGAGACGATCTCGCTGGCGACGATCACGTACTCGCCGTCGCGCATCCTCGACGGCGTGAAGTCGCTGTCCTACGCGGCGAACATGCTCGCGTCGCGGCTGGCGAAGGAGGCAGGCGCCGACGAGGCGCTGCTCGTCTCGCCGCACGGCCGGGTCCTCGAGGCGCCGACGACGTCGTTCGTGTACGTCCTGGACGGCGCGCTCCATACGCCGCCGCTGTCTGACCGGATCCTCGACTCGATCACCCGCCGGGCGCTGTTCGCGGTGACCGGCGTGCAGGAGCGGGTGACGACGCTCGACGACCTCGCCGCCGTCGAGGAGGCGTTCCTCGCGTCCTCGCTGCGCGAGGTCCACCCGGTCCACGCGATCGACGGGACGCCGATCGAGGGGACGCCGGGCCCGGTGACGCTGGCCGCGGCGGAGCGCGTGCACGAGCACATCGCCGCCGAGCTCGCCGCCCAGACGTAGCGTGAAGATCGTCACGGTCATCGGCAACCGCCCGCAGTTCGTCAAGGCGGCGGCGGTGTCCGGGCCGCTGCGCGACGAGCACGAGGAGGTGCTCGTCCACACCGGCCAGCACTACGACGACGAGCTGTCGACGATCTTCGTGCAGGAGCTCTCCGTGCCGGTCCCCGAGATCCAGCTCGGGCTCGGCGGCGGGACGAACACCGAGCAGACCGCGCGGATGCTCGCCGCGCTCGGGGGCATCCTGTCGGACCTCGCTCCGGACGCCGTGCTCGTCTACGGCGACACGAACTCGACGCTCGCCGGCGCGCTGGCGGCCGCGCAGGCGCGGATCGCGGTCGCCCACGTCGAGGCCGGCATGCGCTCGTTCGACCGCGCGATGCCCGAGGAGCTCAACCGCGTGCTGACCGACCACGTGTCCGACCTGCTGCTCGTGCCGTCCGAGGTCGCCGCCGCGAACCTCGAGCGCGAGGGCGTGGCGGGCGACGTCCGGATCGTCGGCGACGTCATGGTCGACGTCGCCCGGCTCCTGGCGCCGCGCGCCCGCGCCGACGACGCGCCGCTGCGCGCCGCGGGCGTGAGCCCGGGGGAGTACGTCCTCGTCACGGCTCACCGCGCGGGTACGGTCGACGACCCGGCCCGCCTGGAGCGCCTCGTCGACCTGCTGCTGTCGCTGACGCCGGCTGTCGTCCTGCCGCTGCACCCGCGAACGCGCGCGCGACTCGCCGGCGCCGGGCTGCTCGACCGGCTGGCCGGCGGGGCGATCCTCCTGCCGCCGCTGGGCTACCTCGCCTTCACCTCGCTGCTCACGCGCGCCAGCGCGGTGCTGACGGACTCCGGCGGCGTGCAGAAGGAGGCCTACCTCGCCGGTGTCCCGTGCGTGACCCTGCGCGACAGCACGGAGTGGGTCGAGACGGTCGACAGCGGCTGGAACGTCCTCGTCGATCTCGACGCCGCCGCGGCGCAGGAGGCGCTCGCTCGCGGGCTGCCCCGTGCGCGGCCCGAGCTCTACGGCGACGGCCACGCCGGGCCGAGGGTGGTGGCGGCGATGGCTAGTCTCCAGCGCTGAATGGCCGACGCCGCGAGCGCACCCGGACTCGTCCTGCACCCGACGGCCTCGGTCGGCGAGAGCGTGAGCTTCGGCGCGCACGTCGTCGTGGGAGACGGCGTCGTCATCGGCGACGGTTGCTCGATCGGCGACGGCGCGATCCTCGGCAAGGTGCCGCGTCTCGCCCGTCGCTCGACCGCGCCACGCAGTGAGCTCGCCGCGCTCGTCCTCGAAGAGCATGTCACGATCGGCGCCCAGGCGATCGTCTTCGCCGGCTCGCACGTCGGTGCCGGGGCGATCGTCGGCGACCAGGCCTTCGTCCGGGAGCGCACGACGATCGGCCCCGACACCGTGGTGGGGCGGGCCGCGGGCATCGACAACGACGTCCGCATCGGCGCCCGCGTGCGGATCCAGTCGCAGGGCTACGTCACGGCATACAGCGTCATCGAGGACGACGTCTTCTTCGGCCCCTGCGCGATGACGACGAACGACGACACGATGGCGCGCCACCCCAAGGGCCGGCCGCTGCGCGGGGCGACCCTGCGCCGCGCCTGCCGGATCGGCGGCGGCGTCGTGCTGCTGCCCGGCGTCGAGATCGGCGCGGAGGCCTTCGTCGCCGCGGGCGCGGTCGTCACGAGCGACGTCGCGCCGCGCAAGGTCGTCATGGGGGTCCCGGCGAGGATGGTCCGCGACGTTCCCGACGAGGACCTGCTCGAGCAGTGGAGCTGAACGCGCCGCGACTGCGCCTGCCCGGCGCCGTCGAGCTGCCGTGGGCCCGCCGGCGCCGTCTGCGTGCCGAGCGCGGGACGGTCGCGCTCGGCGTCGCGGCGTTCGCGCTCACGGCGGCGGTGCTCGGCACCGAGATCGCACGGGTGCTGCGCGAGCGCATCCAGGAGCATCCCGAGCTCGACGCGATCGACTCCGCCGACCTCGCGATGCGCGAGACCGTGGCGGTCGCCGTCGCCGGCTACGAGAGCATGAGCACGCGCGAGACGGCGCTGCTGAACCTCCTCGGGTCCTTCTCGCTGACGTTCGCCGGCGCCCGCCTGTCGACGTATCTCATCCGCCGCCGGGCGGGCGGTGGCGGCGGCTGGCTCCTGCGCGACGTCTTCATCGGCGAGCGCCACATCCATCACTTCGTGCCCGGGATCGTCCTGGCGTTCCTCGCCGGCGGGGCGTCGGTGATCTCGCGTGACGAGGAGCTCGATCCGCTGCTCGCCATCCCGTTCGGCATCGGCGTCGCGCTGACGCTCGACGAGTCCGCGCTGCTGCTGCGCCTCGACGACGTCTACTGGTCGGAGGAGGGGATCGTCAGCGTCCAGATCACGCTCGCGGCGATCGCGCTCCTGAGCGCGGCGTCGCTCGCGCGCCAGGCGCTGCGCCAGGGCGAGCGGCGGCTGTTCAGGCCGCGGCCGCGAGCTGCGGCGCGTCCTGCATCCAGATGATCTGCTCGCGGCCGGGGCCGACGCCGACGAGCGCGATCGGGACCTTGATCTGCTCGGCGATGAACGCCAGGTAGTCGCGGGCGGCGGCCGGCAGGTCGCTCGGCGTGCGGCACTCGGTGATGTCCTCGGTCCAGCCGTCGAGCTCGATGTACTGCCCGCGCGAGTGGTGCAGCACCGACTGGTGGTAGGGGAAGTCCTCGAACTGCGCGTCGTCGAGGCCGCTGTAGCTCGTCGCGACCTTGATCTTCTCGAAGCCCGAGAGGACGTCGAGCTTCGTGATCGCAAGCGACGTCAGGCCGTTGATGCGCGAGGCGTAGCGCAGCGCGGGGATGTCGAGCCAGCCCGTCCGCCGGGCGCGGCCGGTCGTCGTGCCGAACTCGCCGCCGCGGGTGCGGATCTCCTCGCCGACCTCGTCATGGAGCTCGGTCGGAAACGGCCCGGAGCCCACGCGCGTGACGTAGGCCTTCGCGACGCCCCAGACCTCGTGGATGTCCTTCGGGCCGACGCCGGCGCCGACGCACGCCGCGCCCGCGATCGGGTTGGAGGACGTCACGAAGGGATACGTGCCGTGGTCGATGTCCAGCAGCGCGCCCTGCGCGCCCTCGTAGAGCACGAGCTTGTCCTCGTCGAGCGCGTCCCAGACGATCCGCGCGCAGTCGGCGATGTGGCGCTCGAGGCGGTGGCCGAAGGTCAGGTAGGCCTCGGTCATCGACTGGAGGTCCAGCGACGGGTCCTTGACGTACGGGCGCAGGCTCAGCCGCTTGGGATCGATCGCGGCGGTGATCTTCTTCTTGAGGATCTTCTCGTCGAGGAGGTCCTGCATCCGGATGCCGAGGCGGGCGGCCTTGTCGGCGTAGGCGGGCCCGATGCCGCGCCGCGTCGTGCCGATCTGCAGCTTGCCGAGCTTCGTCTCGCCGGCGGTGTCGAGCAGCAGGTGGTAGGGCATGATGACGTGCGCGTTGGCGCTGATGCGCAGCCCGCTCGTGTCGATCCTGCGGGCCTTCAGGGCGTCGAGCTCGTCGGTCAGCACGCGCGGGTCGATGACGACGCCGTTGCCGATGATGCAGCGCTTGCCGGGATAGAGGATCCCTGACGGGATGAGGTGGAACTTGAAGACCTCGCCGTCGCGGATGATCGTGTGGCCGGCGTTGTTGCCGCCCTGAAAGCGCACGATGGCGTCCGCGCGCTCGGCGAGGAGGTCGACGACCTTGCCCTTGCCCTCGTCGCCCCACTGGGCGCCGACGATGCAGATTCCCGGCATACGGAGAGAGATTCTAGGCGCAGGCGGGGTCTTGCGCCCTACGCCGACTGCACGTCGTGGCGCTGCTGGCGTGCATCGGCTCCCCAGAGCGGCAGCACCTCGCACATCTCCTCCAGGCGCGAGACCGTCCGCTCGTTGATCTGGCCGGCCAGCTCGTCGCGCTCGAGGTTCGTCGTGATGATCACGGAGCGCTCGTCCTCGTAGCGCGCGTTGACGATCGCGTAGAGCTGCTCGAGCACCCACGGGCTCGTCTTCTCGGCGCCGACGTCGTCGATGTGCAGGAGGTCCACGGACGTCAGCCGGTCGAGCAGGTCGACGTACGAGTTGTCGCGATCGTCGTCGAAGGTCGTGCGGATCTCGGCCAGCAGCCGCGGCAGGGAGTAGATCGCGACGCTGTGGCCGGCCTCGAGCGCGTGCCGGGAGACGAGCATCGCGAGCGTCGTCTTGCCGGTTCCGACCGAGCCGAAGAACCAGAGCCCGCGGCCGGCGGCGACCTGGTCGTCGATGCGCCCGACGTAGCGGCGCACGACGGCGGTGACGGCGGGGGCGATCTCGGTGACGGGCGGGCGGTCGAACGACACCCCGCGGTAGCGGCGCGGGATGACGCCGCTGAGCGAGCGCGCCCGCGCGCGGCTGACGCGCTGCGCCCGGCAGCGGCAGTCGCGCGCGTCGTTGGTGGCCTCGTCGACGACGAAGCCGGTGCCGTCGCAGAGGTCGAATGGGCAGCGGTCGTCCATCCGCTCCAGGGTATGACACGCCGCGGCCGGCGCGAGCGGCGGCGCCACGCCGTCCTCGGAACGTGCGACGAGAACCGCCGTCAGCCGCCGGGCGCGAGCGCCCAGAGCGCGAGCGAGTAGCGACAGCCGCCGGCGACCGGCATCACCTGGTGGACCAGCGGCGACGGGAACGCGACGAGCAGCCCGGGCTCGCTGCGGACGAGGATGACCTCGTCCTCCGGGGTGGGCGGCGTGCCCGGGGCCGTCCCGGGAAAGAAGCTCAGCTCGCCGCCCGTGAACTGCGCCTGCTCGCTCGCACCGTCGTTGAGGGCCACGACGAGCGAGATGCGCCGCAGCGCGACCTCGGCCGGCGCGTCCTCGTCGACGCCGCCGTCGGAGTGCGCGGCGAAGTGGTCGCCGCGGCGGTAGACGAGCGCCGTGACGCCGCTGACGTGGGAGATCGTGCACGAGTAGCGCTGCTCGAGCGCCGGCATGACGCCCCAGAGGCGGTCCTGCACGAGCGCCTCGGAGGCTGGCGAGAGCGTCGCGATGCTGCCGCGCCGGCTCTCGGCGCGCACGGCGAACTCCGTGCCGAGCCAGACCTGGGCCGGCTCCTGCAGCGACGCGTCCATCTCCTCGACGATCGCGCGCGCCTCCTGCGGCGCGAGGAACCCGGGGATGCAGGCAGGCAGCACGAACGGCGGCGGCCGACGATCAGCCGGCGGGGATGCCGGGAGGCCCGACGAACTCGATGCCGAAGCTCGCGGCGGTCCGCGCGAGCCCCTCGAAGTCCGGCGCCTCGGCCGGCGGCGGCGGGATCTCCAGCCGCGGCGCGGGCTCGCCGCACGCGCGCATGAAGTCCTCGAATCCCGCCGGCTCGGTCACGAGCAGGAAGCGTGCCTCGTCGGAGCTCACGATGAACGTGTGCGCGATGTCCTTCGGCCCGAAGACGAACGCGCCGGCCGCGGCGACGATGACCTCGCCGCCGACCCAGAACGTCACCTCGCCGTCGAGGACGTAGAACCAGAGGGCCTCGCCCTCCCCGGGGCTCTGTGCGGTGGCGGTGATCGGCGACTCGGCTGGGCTCGTCATCGTGTCTCCCTACCCGTAGCGCTCCGGCGAGGTGTAGTTCAGGAACTTCGGATACTCCTTGGCGAACGTCAGCTCGACGTCGCCCAGGGCGCCGTTGCGGTGCTTGGAGATGATGATGTCCGCGATCCCCTGGCGCTCGGACTCCTTGTCGTAGTACTCGTCGCGGTAGATGAAGGCGACGAGGTCGGCATCCTGCTCGATCTGCCCCGAGTTGTGCGTGACGATCCCGTCGGCGATCCAGCACGCAGGCCCGGGAACGGTGAGATCGAACACGTCTTCCTCCCCGGCCTCCTCGACTGCTACCACGCGATCCCAGAAGAGGTCGTTCGCCGCCATCGCGGCCAGGTCGGGATCCTCGAGGAGCGCCGCGCAACCGGCGAGCACAGTGCGGGACGGAGCGAAGCGGAAGTGCGAGGTGCCTCCATACGAGGTACCCCGCAGAGCGCACATCTCTCGCTGCGAGATGCCACGCGCCGTCATCATCTCGCGCACGCCGAACCATGTCTCGATCGGGAGCGTGTCGACGTTCGTCGTCGCTTCGATCTCGGCGAGCATGAGGCGCAAAGCGTCCGCCTGCGTCGCCCGCGGCCCGAACGCGCCGACGACATCGAGAAACCGGCGTTGTTCGAGGGCGCCTGAGACGACGACGTTGTGCAGCGGCGTCCCCGTGTGCTGCACGATCGTCGCGATCCGCGCCACGATGCCGCAGCGCAGCAGCAGCGCGGCGACGTCGGCGGCCAGGCCTGCGCTCGCGGTGGAGAACGCGACGCGGGTATCGCGCCGTCCGTTCGGCCGCGTCCCGCACCAGATCGTTCCGTCGGTCGCCCACAGGTGTCGGAGGAGCGCCGCGATCTGCGCGTCGGCGAGGCGGAACGCGGCCGCCGGAACACGTTTCTGCGCCGAACGCTGGTTCCAGATTCCGAGTTCGCGGAGCCACCGTCCCGTTCCAGCCGGGTGCCACCGGTTGCCGTTCCCGGCGATCACGAGCTGGTGCCAGTTTCCACGCCCTTCGTGTCGGCTGACCCTCGCGCCGAACTCGCGCTCTGCAGCCCGAGCAACTGCTGCGCTGTTGGCCTCGTCCGCGGTCGTATAGCGCAAGGGCTGGTGGGTGAGGAAGCTTCCGTCGCCGATGAGATGACCGAGGAGCAGCACTCGATCGTCGGACCAACGCTCCGGTTGCACGGGCGCCGGCAATCTGCGCGCGAGCGCGACGCGGTCGCCAGGGGCGAGCTCGCACATCGTCCGCCACCCGGTGCCGGCCCGGACGCGGTGATCCTTCGTGGCGGAGAGCGTGCGACCCGAGGCAAGCCGCAGGCGCAGCACCGCGCGCCGGCCGACGCGCCACACCTTGTCGCTGACGGCCCGCACGACGCGGTCGTCCTCATCGACGGCGATGACCTCCGGCGTGGAGCCGACGAGGTCGCGAATCGGTTGTCGCGTCCCGTCGGCGAGCGTCACGAGCGTCTCGCCCGTGACGCACTCACGAAGATCCGACAGGATCGGGCGCTTGTCGGTGCGCGACTCGACGGCGCGGCTGAGCTGCGACAGCGCGATGACCGGCACGTTGAGCTCGCGGGCGAGGATCTTCAGGCCGCGGCTCATCTGGCCGACCTGCTCGACGCGCGATTCCACCCGCCCGTCCGGGCGCAGGAGCTGGAGGTAGTCGACGATGATGAGCCCGAGCGGCGACTGCTGGTGCAGGCGGCGCGCCTTCGCGCGGATCTCGAGGATCCCGACGTCGGAGGAGTCGTCGACGTACAGCGGCGCCGCCGCGAGGCGCGCCGAGGCCTCGAGGATCTTCGGCCACTTGGAATCCGCGACGCGGCCCTTGCGCAGCTCGTCGCCCTTGATGCGCGCCTGGGAGGCGACGAAGCGCTGGGCGAGCTCGGACTCCGACATCTCCAGCGAGAACAGCGCGACCGGCCGGCCGTGCTCGATCGACGCGTTCTCCGCCATGTTCGTGACGAGGGCGCTGTTGTGGACAACGAGGTCCTCGGCGACGAAGTTGTGGTGGACCGGGACCGTGAGGTCGTAGGTCTCTCCCTCGCCAATCGGCTCGATCGAGAGGATCTCGTCCCACCAGAGATCGGACGTCGCGAGATCGTCGAGCGTCGCGTCGCCGCTCCAGTCGGCGATCTTCTGAAGCTGTGGTCGTGACAGACCGCGGGTACGCACGTGCCAGTTGTGGTTCGGTGGGTGCCCAGCGGCGCGGCTGACCTCGGCCCACGGCCGCTTGCCCTTGACTGCGAGGACGCGATCCCAGATCGCGACCGGCAGCGTGTCGACGTTCGTGCCGTGGCGCACGGTCTTGAGGCTCGCGATCGCACGAGCGGCCGGCGCCACCTTGCCGCACACGTCGATGAGGTCGCAGAAGCGCTCGATTCCCGCGCGATCGGTGATGCGCACCTCACGGGCAAGCTTTTCGGTGCCCTCGTAGACGTCTCGCTTGAGGACGCGGATGCAGGAGACAATGCCGAGACGCAGCAGCAGGTGCTGCACGTCGCGGGCAAGCCGCTCGCTGATCGTCGAGTAGCCGATCTGACGCAGCCGGTCGCTGGCGTAGATGTGGCCGTCGCAGGCGTAGAGGATTCCGAGGAAGCGCGCGATGTCGCGCTCGCCGAGCCCGAAGATCGCATCCGGGACGAACTTGTCGCCAGACCGCGTTCCCCAGATGCCGTGACGGCGGCAGAGTTCGGTGATCGGGTTGCCGCCGATGATGCTCATGCCGCTGAGGTACGCATTGCGGTTCGCATTCGTCGGCGACTTGCGAGCGTCATGCCAGCGACCCCCGATGTCCTCGGTCGCGGACTGCATTGCCTCGGCGACGGCCGAGTCGGACGCGTACGCGAACGACGGCGTGCTCCCGATGATGCAGCCGTCTGCGATGAGGCCGGCGAGCAGCACGATCTCGCAGTCGGGCATGGTCTGCGCATGCTCCGGGCACGGCAGGTTCCGAGGAACGCCGACTCTTGCGCCCGGCTCGAGCTCGTCGACGCGCTTCCAGCCGTCGAGCGTCAGGAGAGGGTGGTTCGCCGTCAGGTCGGCACGGCGACCGAGCCTGGTCGTCACGCGAAACAACGGCTTGATGCCGTTGCGGAACGTCGCGGACACGCGGGCCCGGCGGAAACGTAGATCATGCCCGAGCGCTGCAACCCACACCTCCTCACCAGACTCGTGGAGCGCCACGAGCTCATCGAGTCGATGCCGCGCCCCGGTCAGGGGGTCATAGACGAGTGTCGAACCACTCTGGCATTTCCCCATCGACGGCCTCGCGGCGATGATGATGAGGTTGCCGGGCTGGAAGCCGCCGGTGATCTCGTCGAGGTCGCGAAAGCCGGAGGGGGTGCCGGTCAGCGAGGTGTGCTCGCGCGAGAGCTTCTCCATCTTCTTCAGCTCGTCGTCGAGGATCTCCTCGATCGTGCGGAAGTCCTTCTGGCGGTCGTCGTGGGCGACCTCGAGCATCGCGCGCTCGGCCTGCTCGACGAGCTCGCGCGGGGCGGCGGCGTGGTTGAGGACCGACGCCTGGATCTCGTAGGTCGTGCTCAGCAGGCGGCGCATGAGCGCGTGCTCGCGGACGATCTGGGCGTAGCGGCGGATGCCGCCGAGGCCCGGGACGCCGCCGGTGAGCTCGTCGATCGCGCCCTTGCCGCCGGCCTCCTCGAGCTTGCCGGTGCTGCGCAGGTGCTCTGAGACGGTGAGGACGTCGATCGGCTCGGTGTCGCGGTAGAGCGTCAGCATCGCCGTGTAGATGAGGCGGTGGCGCTCGCGGTAGAAGTCCTCGGCTTTCAGGCCCTCCTCGATGACGAGGCCGTACATGGCCCTGTCGGAGAGCAGGATGCCGCCGAGCACCGACTGCTCGGCCTCGAGGGAGTGCGGCGGCGCGACGCCGGTCGCGATCTGCGCGGTGGGGCGCGCGGGAGCGGAGTCGGGATAGCTGCTCAAGGCCTGGGTCAGGGTAGGTTGCCCGGCCGCTCGCGGCGACCGGGTTCTCCGCTCGCACCGCAAGAAGAATTTCCGCCGTGCGCCGATGGGACGTCACATGATGCGAACAGATGTTCGCACGAGGACCGGACGGAGGCGAGGCCTACGGCGCGGGCGATCCGAGGAAGCGTGTGACGTCCGCAGCTTCGCGGTCAAACCGCGCGCGCACCTCCTCGGGCAGCGCGGCGAACGGCTGCAGCTCCAGGCGCGTGCCGCGGGACGGCCGCCGCCACGTCCCGACGACGCGCCCGTCGGCGAGCATCGCGGGCTGCACGAAGCCGCCGCCGGCCTGGATGCGCGCGGCGAAGCGGCGGTCGAGCACGAGGTCGCGGTCGGCGTACCCGAGCAGGTAGGGGTCGAAGTGCCCGAGCAGGGCGACGTGCGGCCGCCGGCGCGGTGGGGAGCGCGGCGAGGAGCCCGCGA
Source organism: uncultured Actinomycetes bacterium (assembly GCA_963797025.1). Taxonomy (GTDB): domain Bacteria; phylum Actinomycetota; class Thermoleophilia; order Solirubrobacterales; family Solirubrobacteraceae; genus CADCVQ01. The sequence goes on along the minus strand of CAWCNU010000004.1, from coordinate 651,392 downwards.
GCATCCACGCGGCGCCCGTCGCGGTCTGCACCGGTCGCAGCTCGCCGGTGAGCAGTCCCAGGGCGCGACGGGCGCGGCGCAGCCCGATCCCCGACCACGCCGCGAGGTCGTCCGCGGTCGCCGGGCCGTGCGCGCCGAGGTGGCGCCGGGCGAGCTCGGCGAGGGCGTCGTCAGGGTCGCGGGCGGCGGGCGCGCGGCCAAGCCAGGCCTCGAGCGATGCGTAGCGCGGCGCGGCCGCCGGGCCGATCCGGCAGACGACGCCGCGCAGCGCGGCGTAGGCGAGGAGGTGCGCGGGTGCCTGCCCGGCTGCGTCGATCGTCACGCCGCGGGCGGCGAGGCGCTCCACGATCTCGCCGCGCTCGAGCGGGCCGCGCTCGGCGAGGATCGCCGGCAGCTGCGCGAGCGAGCGCTCGCAGAGGTCGTCGGTGAGGCCGAGCGCGATCCGCCGCCGGCGTCCCGCCGCCGCGAAGATCGGGCCGAGCAGGCCGAGCATCCAGCCGACGTCCTCGGCGGCGACGAGCTGCAGCGTGCCGCGCAGCGCCCACGTCCAGACGACCGACCGCTCCTCGTCGCGGGCGCGGTCGACGGCGGCGGCGTCGAGGCCGCTGGTTCGCGCGCGGACCGCGAGCGCCGCGGCGACCGGGTCCTGCGACTGGATCGCGCCGAGCGACCCGACGAGCCGCGCGACGGCGGTCTCGGGCGGCCCGCTCAGGCGCTGGGAGCGCAGCCGCAGGGCACGGGTCGCATCCTCGCTCAGCGCACGCGGCACGTCAGGCCGGCTCGTCCGGCCACCGTCCGTGTGCGTCGTAGAACTCGCGGGCGGCCTCCTCGGCCTCCCTGTCGGCGGTGCTGCGGCCGGCCAGATAGACGAGGAGGATGACCGACGCCACGCCGCCGGCGACGCCGATGGCGCTCCAGATCGTGTCCGCGACGCCGGCGAGCGGCAGCCGGTCTACTTCCGCTCGACGACCATCGTCTTGACCGAGGCCGTCACGCCCTCGGCGACCTCGACGACGACGACGTACGTGCCGACGTTCTTGATCGGCTCGTCGAGGTGGATCTTGCGGCGGTCGACGGTGACACCGCGCGCCTCGGCGATGGCGTCGGCGATGTCCTGGTTGGTCACCGAGCCGAAGAGGCGGCCGTCGTCACCGGCCTGCTGGCTGATCGTCAGGACGGTGCGGCTGAGGACGTCGGCATCCTCCTTCGCCTTGCCGAGCGCGACCTCGTGCGCGCGGTCGGCGGACTCGGCGCGCCTGCGGGCCTCCTCGAGCGCGCCGCGCGTCGCGGGCTGCGCGAGCTTGCGCGGGATGAGGTAGTTGCGCAGATAGCCCTTGGACACGTCGACGACGGTTCCGCGCGCGCCGAGATGCTCGACGTCCTTCAGGAGGATGGCCGACGGCATGGCTAGCGGTCGTCGCGCCCGCGGCCGCCGCGCCCGCGGCCGCCCTCGCGCTCGGCGTCGTCGCGGCCGCCCTCGTTGACGTACGGCAGCAGCGACAGCTCACGGGCGCGCTTGACCGCACGGGCGATCTGGCTCTGATGACGGCGGCACGCGCCGGTGATCCGCCGGGAGCGGATCTTGCCCTTCTCGGAGATGAACTTGCGCAGCGTGGCCGTGTCCTTGTAGTCGGCCTGCTCGATCTTCTCCTTGCAGTACGGGCATGGCTTGCGCCGGCCGCTGCCGGGCCCACCCTTCTTGTCACGTCGGCGCGTGGGCTTGCCACGGTTGCGCTGCTTGGCCACTGACTGGAAGTCCTTGTGTCGGGATGTGAGAGCGCGCGCGAGCGTTGCGCGCGGCCCGTCATTGTGACACGGACCGCGTCACGGCCGCGGGATGGGCTCTCGCGACCCCAAAACGCGACGAGCCTCCGCAGGGCGGAGGCTCGCGTCCCAACAGGTCTCAGCGCGCGATCAGAACGGGATGTCGTCGTCGGCTCCGCCACCGCCGCCGCCGGTCGAGACCGGCTGGAAGTCGTCGGTGTTCGCGGGCACGTCGGAGCGCGGCGTGAAGCCGTTGGAGGACCCGGAGCCCTCGTCGCGGCCACCGAGGAACTGCACCGAGTCGGCGATGATGTCGACGGCCTGGCGCTTGTTGCCCTCCTTGTCCTGCCACTCGCGCCACTCCAGGCGCCCGTCGACGGCGACGGGACGGCCCTTGGAGAGGTAGCGAGCGCAGTTCTCGCCCTGCGCACCCCAGACGGTGACGTCGAAGTAGTTCGGCTTGTCCTCCCACTCCCCGCTGGCGCCCTTGCGGCGCGTGTTGCAGGCGACGCGCAGCTTGCAGACCGACATGCCGCTGGGCAGGTTCCGAAGCTCGGGCTCGGTGGTGAGATTGCCGGTCAGAACGACGCGGTTGATGTTGGTCGCGGCCATCTGCGGCCTCCTCTTTCGGGAACGAACGATCGGCGAGCGAGTCTAGAGCGGGCGCCGGATCGCAAAACACGATCACGTCGCACCTTCCGCACTTAAGTCACGCAGTCGCGCGTCCTTGCGCAGATCTGACGCGAAGCGGGCCTACGCGAGTGCGTCGGCGGGCTCTGCGGGCGCTGCGGCTGCGGCCGGTGCGGCAGCGGGGACCGGCTCGCCCGCGGTCGGCTCGCCGATGCCGGTCGGGCGCGGCTCGGGGCGGGTCGCCGGCGGCGCCGGGGTCCCGGGGGCGAGCTTGATGATCCGGAAGCGGATCACGCCGTCGGTGATGCGCAGCGTGCGCTGCAGCGTCTCGAGGACCTCGCGGGTCGCCGCATGGAACTGCAGCAGGTGGTACTCCGCGTCGGTCTTGTGACGGATCTCGTAGGCCGTCTGGCGGACGCCCCAGTCCTGCTCGTTGACGATCTCCCCGCCCGCGGCGATGGTGCGCTGCACCATGTCGAGCACCTTCGCGCGCTGCTCGTCGGGAGCGGCGCTGTCCAGCATGAGGACGAGGTCGTAGAGGGGATCGTGTGCAGCCATGGCGTCTCGGTGCCCAGGGGGCGGTCGCGGATGATAGCGATCGGGGGGCGAAAGCTCGCGCGGGCGGCCCTCAGCGGAGCATGGACGCCGACCGTCCGCCACCGCTGCACGCCCGCGTGCGCTGGGGAAACGTCGCCCGCGCGTGCGCCCTCGTCGCGCTCGCCGGCGTCATCGTCGCCTGGCCGCGGCTGAGCCCGAAGCCGCCCGCGCTGCCGCCGGTGCGGCCGGTCCCCGCCGAGGTCGCGCCCGCCCCTCCCGCCGAGGTCGAGGCCGCCCCGCCGGGCGAGGTCGAGGCCGCCCCGCCCGGCGAGCTCGAGCCCGCTCCGCCCGGCGCGAGCAAGCCCGCCCCGCCGGCAGAAGCCGCGGTGCCGGAAGCGGTGCTCGCGCCCGAGGCCGCGCCGGTGCGACCGCGCCGGCAGCTCGGACGTCGGCGCGTACCCCGCCGCGCCGCGCCGCGCCCGGCCACGCGTCCTCGCGCCGTCGCACCACCGCGGCCGAGGCCGGCGCCGCATCGAACCGCGGTCCCGCCGTCGCGCGAGACGCCGCCGCCTCGTGTTCTGCCGGCGCCGCGTGTTACGCCGCCGCCGCGGCCGAAGACCAGGCCGAAGCCGGCGCCGCGGCGACCCGCCCCGAGCCACAGGACGCCCCCTGGAGGCGGCTCGCCGGAGTTCGAGACCGAGTTCGGCTAGTCACGAACGGCGTCTCTGCGGAACAGGGTCCGCCCGTGCTCCGGCGGGGCGGGCGGGAGCCCGTCGACCGACGGCGAACTCGAAACCGCCCCCTTGAGTCGCCTTCACCCCCGTATACCAGGGGAAAAGCGACTCACGACCGCCCGTGAGCCGCCGCGCATCGAACGGCGCGCCGGAGGCGGACGCGCTTCCCTCATCGATGCAGGACGCGACTGGTCACACCGACCGGGCGAGTCGCCGCTACGACTCGCCGCGAGTCGCCCTACGAGCCGCCGCCCGCCCCCGCCGCCATCGCCGCGGCCTTCGCGCGGATGTCGGCGAGCTGATCGTCGATCCAGTCGCCGGGATCGCGCGCCGTCACCGCGCCCTTGAGGCCCAGCGAGCGCCGCTCGCGCTCCTCCGGGCTCATCGTCAGCGCGCGGTGGATCGAGTCCGCGGTGTCCTTGATGTCGAAGGGGTTGACGCTCAGCGCGAACTCGCCGAGCTCCTCGTGGGCGCCCGTGTTCTCCGACAGGATCGAGACGCCGTGGCGCTCGTTGACCAGCGGGCCCTCCTTCGCGACGAGGTTCATGCCGTCGAACATCGCGTTGACGATCATGACGTCGTAGTGCTTGTACGCCGCGACGGCCTCCTCGAGGTCGTCGCGGAGCTTGAGCTGGATCGGCATCCAGTCCGGCGTCCCGTGGCGGTGGTTGACGACCGCCACCAGGGCCTCGATGCGCTCGAGGTACTCCTGGTACTCGGGCACGTCCATCCGCGACGGCATGAGCTGGGCGATGAACGTCACCTTCTCGAGGTACTCGGGATGCTCGCCGAGGAACTGGTCGAACGCCGTGAAGCCGCGCAGGACGTTCTTCGACAGGTCGGCGCGGTCGACGCGCAGGATGATGTGGTCGCGGCGGCGGCGGAGGATCTCCTCCTCGAACTCGCCGGTGCGCTTGCTGCGGGCGACCTTGCGCGTCGCCTCGTAGTCGATCGGCAGCGGGTACGCGCGCACCCAGGTCTCGCGGCCGTCGTGGTGGACGACGCCGCGCGCGAAGTCGACCTCGAGGTCGAGCAGGTCGCGGCAGCACTGCAGGAAGTTCCAGCGGTAGGAGCGCGTGTGGAAGCCGACGATGTCGTTGGCGAGCACGCCTTCGTAGATCTCGTTGCGCATCTTGCGCGGCAGCACGCGCCAGGCGTCGGGCTGCGTCCACGGGATGTGGATGAAGTGGTGCAGGAAGACGTCGGGGCGCGCCGCGCGCACGACCGAGGGCAGCGTGTAGAGGTGGTAGTCGTGGACCATGACCACGGGCTCGCTCTCACCCTCGATCTGCTCGATGACCGCTGCCGCGAGGTCGTCGTTGACGACCTTGTAGCCCTCCTCGAAGGCCTCGACCTCGTTCTCGCGGATGTCCGGGGCGTTGGAGAGATCCCAGAGGTAGTGCTGGATGAACCACAGCATCGGGTTGGCGACGACGTTGTAGAAGCGGTCGTAGGCCTCGGGATCGGACACGACGAGGCGGACGTGGAACTCGCCGCTGGGCGTGTCGACGACGAACGCGCGGCCGTTGCGCTCGCGCGACTTGCGAACGTCGCCCTCGGTCATCGCTGAGGCGATCCAGACGGCGTCGCGGTGCGAGGCCAGGCCCGTCAGCGCGGTGACGAGACCGCCGGTCCCGCGGGTGAAGGACCCGTCGACGTCGAACGTCACGGGCCCCCGGTTGGAGACCAGCACGAGCGGCGAGGAGCTCGCCGAGCCGTTCGACGTGGGATCAGATGGTTCCATCAGGAGAGCCGTTCCGGTCGCGGGATGCTGGCTGCCTTACCCACCGGAGTCTATGGGCGCACGCTCGCGTCGCTGGACTGCGGGCGTTCGGCGAGCGTCACCTCGACGTCGCGCGGCTTGCCGTCGCGGTAGACGCGCAGCGTCGCCCGCCGGCCCGGCCGCAGCCGCAGCAGCTCGACGCCGAGCGCCGCCTCGTCCTCCAGCGGGCGCCCGTCGACCGCCGTGATGATGTCCCCGCCGACCCGCACCGTCCGCGCCTGGAAGCGCTGCGTGCTCGCGCCGGCCCGCAGCCCGGCCTTGTCCGCCGGCCCGCCGGGCACGACCTCCTGCACCCACGCGCCGGTCTTCACCGGCAGCTCGAAGCGGCGCGCGAGCTGGGGATAGATCGGCGCGGTCGCGACGCCGAGGTACGCGTAATGGACCTCGCCGTCGCGGCGCAGCGCGGAGAGCGTGCGCCGGACGGTGTCGACCGGCACCGCGTAGCCGACCCCGTCGCCGCCACCCGAGGCCGTCTGGATCTGGGAGTTGATCCCGAGCACCTCGCCGCGCGCGTTGACGAGCGGGCCGCCGGAGTTGCCGCGATTGATCGCGGCGTCCGTCTGGATCGCGCCCGCGATCTCGAAGCCCGTGAGCGATGTGATCTGGCGGTCGGTCGCCGACACGACGCCGACCGACAGCGACTGCGGCTCGCCGAACGGCGACCCGATCGCGGCGACCGGCGAGCCGACGCGCAGGTCCTCCGCCGTGCCGAGCGGCAGCGGCCGCAGCGTCAGCCCCTTCGGGTCGATGCGCAGCAGCGCGACGTCGGCGTTCGGGTCGAAGCCGACGATCCGCGCCGACACCTCGTTGCCGTCGGCGAACGCGACGTAGACCTCGCGCGCCTTGCGGATCGCGGTGCCCTCGCCGTCGGTGACGACGTGGGCGTTCGTCGCGATCTCGCCGCGGCCGTTGAGGACGAAGCCGGTGCCCAGGCCCTGCCCGCCGGCGCCGCCGAGCCCGGCCTCGCCGGGCAGGACGCTGAAGACCGTCACGACCCCGGGCGCCTCGCGCTCGTAGATCTCCGCCGGGTCGAAGCCGGCCCCGTCGTCGCCGCCGCGGGCCGGCCGGACGATCTCGACCGTCGTCGTGCGGGCGGCGCGCGGCGCCCCGGCCTCGGTCGTGGCGTCGCCCGCGCGCGAAGGCTGCGAATCGCCCCCGCCGCCCCCGCCGCAGCCGGCGAACGCCAGCGCGGCGACGCCCGCGAGCACCGCCAGGCGCGACGTCACGAGCTCGGGAGCTCCAGCGAGAACGTCGTGCGACCGGGCGTCGCGTCGACGTCGAGCGACCCGCGCATCCGCTCGGCGAGCTCGCGCGCGATCGCGAGCCCGAGCCCGGAGCCCTGGGCGTCGTCGGAGGTGAAGAACGGCTCGAACACGCGGGCGGCGACGCCCGCTGCGATGCCCGGCCCGTCGTCTCGCACGGCGACGCGGACGGCCCCGTTCTCGCGCTCGGCGCTCACCACGACGCCGGTGCCCGGCGGCGTGTGGGTCAGCGCGTTGTCGATGAGGATCCGCAGCACCTGGGCCACGCGCTCAGGATCGCAGACGGTCTGGATCGGCTCGCCCCCGAGCTGGAGGTCGAGCGCCGACTCGTGCTTGTCCAGCGCGGGCCCGAACTCGGCCGCCACCGCGCGCGTGAGGTCGGCGAGATCGGTCTGCTCCGGGCGCAGCTCCAGCGACCCCGCCTCGAGGCGCGAGAGGTCCAGCAGGTCGGTCGCGAGCTTGCCGAGCCGAGCGACCTGCTCGCGCACGACGCCGAGGAACTCGCGGCGCGTGTCGTCGTCGAGCTCCTCGTCCTCGATGAGCTCGAGAAAGCCGCCGAGCGAGAAGATCGGCGTGCGCAGCTCGTGCGACGCCGTCGCGATGAAGCGCCGCCGCGCGGACTCGAGCGCCACGAGCTGGCGTTGCATGTCGTCCAGCGCGCGGGCGAGCTGGCCGAGCTCGTCGTCGCGGTCGGTCGGGAACGTCGCCGTGAAGTCGCCCGCCGCCACCTGCTGGGCGCCCTGCTCGAGCTCCGACACGCGGTCGGCCAGCGAGCGCGACACGAAGAACGCGCCCGCGGCGGCGAGCAGCAGCCCGAGCGCGCCCGCGACGAGGATCTGGCGGCGGATGAGCGCGACGTTGCCCTCGACGTCCGACAGCGGCGTCGAGAAGACCGCCACGCGGCTGACGGTCCCGTCGTCGCGGATCGGCTCCGCGACCTGGGCGAGCTCGGCCTCCTCGCCGGACTCGCTGCCGGTCGCCTGGCGCCCGGTGCGGGCGGCGACGTCGGCGACCTCGAAGTTCAGGTCCCTGATCTGGACCGCCGACGTCGAGTCCGAGAAGATCGCGAGCTGCAGGCCCTCGGTCCCGTCGCCGACGGAGAAGAGCGTCACGCGCGAGTTCGAGCGGTCGCTGACGTCGGCGACGACGTCGTTGATCTCGTCGGCCGACCCGTTGTTGCGCACGACCTTCGCGATGAGCGGCGTGAACGCGTGCGCCGTCGAGGCGAGCGAGCGCAGCTTCTGGTCGCGCAGCGAGCTCTCGAGCTGCGGCGCGATGTAGAAGAGGATCGCGCCGACGGCGACGAGCGTCACGGCGAACGAGAGCACCGTCAGCCGCGTGCGCAGCGATCGCAGGCGCATCGTCAGGTCTCCGAGTCGCGGAAGCGGTAGCCGACGCCGCGGACCGTGAAGAGGTACTCGGGCCGCTTGGGATCGAGCTCGAGCTTCTCGCGCAGGTGGCGGATGTGGACGTCGATCGTGCGCGGGTCGCGGTAGGCGCTGTCGCCCCAGATCCGCGTGAGGAGCATCTCGCGGGTATAGACGCGGCCGGGGTGGCTCGCGAGCGCGGCGAGGATCTCGAACTCGACGAACGTCGTCTGGACCGGCTCGTCGCGGACGCGCACGGCGCGCTTGTCGAAGTCGATCCGCAGCCCGGCCACCTCGAGCGGCGCGTCGCCGGCCGGCGCGCTGTCGTGCGGCTGCATGTCCGCGCGCCGCAGCGCCGCCTTCACGCGGCTGCGGAACTCGCGCATCGAGAAGGGCTTGGTGATGTAGTCGTCGGCGCCGAGCTCGAGCCCGACGACCTTGTCGATCTCGTCGGCGCGCGCGGTGAGCATGATGATCGGCACGGTGCTGCGGGCGCGGATGCGGCGGCAGACCTCCAGGCCGTCGAGCTGGGGAAGCATGAGGTCGAGCACGACGAGGTCGTAGCTGCCCTCGGCGAAGCGGGCCAGCGCGGCGCGCCCGTCGGTCGCCTGGACGACCTCGTAGCCGTCCTTGCGCAGGGGGTAGGAGAGCAGCGTCTGGATCGCATGCTCGTCGTCCACCAGCAGGATGCGGGGAGCGCGATCCACCATCGTCAATAGTGTGACGAGCAGATGGTCGACCCGCGCATCTACCGGGCGGGATTGCTCCCCGTCCTCCTCGCGTTCGTGCTGCTCGCGTTCTCGGTCGAGAACCGCCCGCGCCCGCTCACGACGCCCATCGCGCCGGACGCGTTCGCGGGCGACCGCGCCTTCGACCGCGCGTACGGCGACCGCGGCCTCAGCGACCGCTTCCCCAACCGGCGCCCCGGCTCGGCCGGGGACGCGGGGCTCGCCGACACGATCGCCGCGCAGATGGAGGAGGCCGGCTTTCGGGTGCGCAGCGTCGTCCGCGACGCCGAGACGATCGACGGCCGCCGCGCGCTGCGGACGGTCATCGCCGAGCGCACCGGCACCGTCGACGAGCGGATCGTCGTCGTCGCCCACCGCGACGCCGCGGGCCTGCGCGCCGAGGCCGAGCTGTCGGGCACGGCCGCGCTGCTGGAGCTCGCGCGCGTCTTCGGCGCGCCGCGCCAGACGCGCCGGACGCTGACGCTCGTCTCGACGAGCGGCGGCAGCGGTGGCGCCGGCGGCGCGGCGGCGCTCGCCGGCGAGCTGCGCGGGCAACCGGTCGGCGCCGTGCTCGTGCTCGGCGACCTCGCCTCGCGCAACTTCCGCGCGCCGCTCGTGACGCCGTGGTCCAACGCGCTCGGCGCGACGCCGCTGCGGCTGCGTGCGACGGTGCAGGAGGCCGTGCGCGTCGAGACCGGCTCGGGCGCCAACCCGCCGCGCGCGATGAGCCAGTTCGCGCGCTTCGCGATGCCGGCGACGTTCGGCGAGCAGGGGACGCTGCTGGCCGCCGGGCTGCCGGCGGTGCTGCTCTCGCTCGGCAGCGACCGCCCGCCCGCCGCCGGCGCGCCGATCGCGCGGACGCGCCTGGAGACCTTCGGCCGCGCGGCGCTGCGGACGGTGACGGTCCTCGACGGCGCGCCCGCCAACCGGCCGCTGAGCCCGGAGGCGACGAGCAGCGACCTGCTCACGAGCCGCAAGGTCCTGCCCGGCTGGGCCGTGCGGCTCTTCACCGGCGCGCTGCTGCTCGCCGTCGCGGTGACCGCGGTCGACGCGCTGGCCGCGCTCCTGCGCCGCCGCGAGCGCGTCCTGGTGTGGCTGCGCTGGACGCTCGCGGCCGCGCTGCCGTTCGTGCTCGTCGCGCTCTTCGCGCTCCTGCTCGGTGTCACGGGCCTCATCACCGATCCCGACGCGCCCGTGTCGCCGGCCGCGCATCCCGCGCAGGTCCCGGCGCTGCTGGCGGTCGCGCTCGTGTTCGCCCTCGGCTGGGCATGGGTGCGCCCGGGGGCGCTGCGCGTCGCGCGTGTCGCCGGCGACCCGTCCGAGCCGGGCGCGGGCATCGTCGTCGTGCTCGTCGCGCTCGCGCTCGCGGCCGTCATCTGGGTCTCGAACCCCTATGCCGCAGCGCTCTTCATCCCGGCCCTGCACATCTGGCTCTTCGCGCTCGCGCCGGAGTTCCGGATGCGCAGCACGCTCGGCCTCGCGGTCGTGGCGCTCGGCCTGCTGCCGGTCGCGCTCGTGGCGATCGGCCTCGCGTCGTCGCTCGGGCTCGGGCTCGTGGACTCCGCGTGGGAGCTGCTGCTGCTGTCGGCCGGCGGGCACATCTCGGCGGCGAGCCTGCTGCTCTGGAGCCTCTTCGGCGGCTGTGCCGCGGCCGCGCTGCTCATCGCCGCCCGCGGCCGCGACGACGCCGACGAGGACGAGATCCCGATCACGGTCCGCGGGCCCACGAGCTACGCCGGGCCCGGCTCGCTCGGCGGGACGGAGTCGGCGCTGCGAAGATGAGCGGCGTGCGGCGGCCGCTCCGGGCCCTATCGACGGTCCTCATCATCGCCGGCGTGCTCATGCTCAGCGACGCCGGGCTGACGGTCGCCTGGCAGGAGCCGGTCTCGGCGCTCTACGCGTCGCTCGTCCAGAACCGGCTCGGCGACGACCTGCGCGAGCTCGAGCTCGCGCGCCCGAGCGAGGTCGAGCTCGCGGCGCTGCGCGCGCTGGCGACCGAGCGCCGGCGGATGACGTTCCTCGCGCGCGTCCTGCGCCGCACCGCCGAGCGCGGAGCGGCGGTCGGGCGCATCAAGATCCCGGCGATCGGCGCGAGCTTCGTCATCGTCAACGGGACGGACACCTCGTCGCTGCGCAAGGGCCCGGGGATCTACGACGAGGTCCCGTTCCCAGGCGCTCCCGGGACGACGGCGATCGCCGGGCACCGGACGACGTACCTCGCGCCGTTTCGCAGGATCGACAAGCTCAGGCGGGGCGACGCGATCACCGTCGAGATGCCCTACGGGCGCTTCACCTACGACGTCGAGCGCACGCAGATCGTCGCGCCGACGCAGGTCTCGGTCATCAAGCGCGTGAGCTTCGACCGCCTCGTGCTCTCGGCGTGCCACCCGCTCTACAGCGCGGCGAAGCGGGTCGTCGTCTTCGCGCGGCTCGTGGGCGCGCAGGCGCGCGGCGCGGCGCTCTCCTAGGCCGTAAGACCGGGGTGGCGCCCGCGCCGCGACGCGCTTGCGGCGGGATGTACCTGCGGCTTCGAGGAACGGACGAGGCGCGGCGGTGCGCCGGGCGGTCGCGCGCACCGCAAGCGAGCCGGACTCATGCCTCAGAGATGCTGGTCACCGGCGTCGGCAGCACCCAGGCGAAGCAGGGTCACACGAGCGTCACCTGCACTCACCTTCCGAAGCCCCGACGCCACAAGCCTCCAAGCAGGCCCAGGCAAACACCATGCTCGGCAGCGACACGGAGACCGTCCATCGGTGGACGCCCGGCGCTCGCGCTCAAGCGCGGGGCGACGTCGTTCGATAGCGAGGGTGCAATGCGAACCCAAGAACTCAGACTCCGTGTGCAGTGCTCGGACTACGTCGTCGACCCGGCCGCGGTCGCGCGGGCGATCATCCGTCACACCATCAGCTACAGGCGGTGGTGGAACCCGCGGATCGTCCGCCTCGCCCCGCCCGCGCTGAGCCTCACCGCCGGCGGCCCGTCTGCGACGCTGCCGAGCCAGGTCAGCGCCACGGCGGACTCGGCCGCGGCGCGGTCCTCGCGCGCGACGCACACGAACAACTCGTAGTCCTCGCCCGCGCCGGCGCCGAGCTCCCACGGGGGCACGCCGAGCTGCCTCGCGACGTCGTCGACCCCTGCCGCGAGCGGCAGCGCGTCGAGATCGATGTCGAGCGCGACGCCGCTCGCGCGCGCGACGTGCTCGGCGTCGGAGGCGACGCCGTCGGAGAGATCGATCATCGCATGCGCGCCCGCGCGCGCGAGCGCGACCCCCTCGGCCAGGCGCGGCTGCGGCCGCAGGTGGCGGCGGGTCAGCGCCTCGGGGCCGCGCGCCCGTCCTTCGAGGATCGCCATGCCGGCGCCGGAGGCCCCGAGCGTGCCGGTCACGCCGACGAGATCGCCCGGGCGCGCGCCGCTGCGGCGCACGAGCGCGTCCTCGCTGTCGGCCCAGCCGACGACGGTCACGGCGAGGGTCAGCACGGGCGCCCGGGTGACGTCGCCGCCGACGAGCGCGACGCCGGTGCCGCGCGCGAGCGCGGCCAGCGCGTCGGCCATCGCGACCGCGTCGTCGCGCCCGAAGCCGGGTGGGACGCCGAGCACGACGTAGGCCTCGCCCGGCTGCGCCCCCATCGCCGCGAGATCCGACAGCGCGCCGGCCAGCGCGCGGTGCCCCGCGTCGGCGGCCGTCGCGGTCTCGCCGAGGCGGAAGTGGACGCCGTCGATCATCGCGTCGGTCGACGTCACGCTCAGCGCGCGCGCCCGCACGACCGCCGCGTCGTCGCCGCTGCCGACGAGCACGCGCTCGGGCGGCGCGTCGAAGCGCTCGCGCATCGCCTCGATGACGTCGAATTCATCCACTGGTTCTAGAGCTTCGCCGGCGCCGCCAGGCAAGGACGCAGGATCCGAAGGAAGGCGTCAGCCTTTCGAGCGATCCGAGGACACCGCCCGGCGGTGATCGGCGACGCTCTAACGGTGGCGGTAGACGATGCGGGCGCGATCGAGGTCGTAGGGCGACAGCTCGCAGCGCACCCGGTCCCCCGGAAGGATCCTGATGCGGAAGCGGCGCATCTTGCCCGCGACGTGACCGAGCACGATGTGCTCGTTGTCGAGCTTCACGCGGAACATCGCGTTGGGCAGGGCCTCGATGACCTCGCCCTCGAACTCGACTTTTTCCTCTTTTGCCATCCGCACGAGCCTAGCAGCGGCCCGCGCACGCGGTCAGCCCGGGGTGGCGGCCTCTTCGGGCGGCGGCTCGGGGAGCGGCTCGGGCTGGGGCTGGGGCTGGTACTGGTCGGGATCGAAGCCGCCGGTGCCGCCGTTGCCGGTGGCCGGCGGCGGGGGCGCGGCGGGCGGGTTCGTCGTGCGCGGCGGCTTCACCGTGCCGGGCTTCGTCGCGGCGCTGCCCGGATCGACCGGCTGGGGCGCGACGAACGGCTGCTCGGGCGCGCTGCCGCCGCGGTTGAAGCGGGGCTTGAACACCTTCGGCCTGAACGGGTGGTCGGGCTTGGCGAAGGCGCCGCAGTAGCCCCTGCGCGCCGCCTTCATGTACGTGCCCCAGATCTCGGCCGGGTACGTGCCGCCGTCCACCGGAGCGCCGTGGAAGAGGTTCGTCATCGGGACGTTCGCCTTCGGGAAGCCGACCCATGTCGAGGTCGCGAGCTTCGGCGTGAAGCCGACGAACCAGGCGTTGCGGTTCTCGTCGGTCGTGCCGGTCTTGCCGCCCGCCGGGCAGCCGATGTCGGCGCGCCGGCCGGTCCCGCCCTTGATGTTCTGCTGGAGGATCTTCGTGACCTCGAACATCGCGGCCGAGTCGAACGCGCGATGGCGGATCGGCTTGGAGAGGTCGTCGACCTTGCCGTCCGGGAAGCGCACCTCGGTGATGGCCTTGGGCTTGTTGCGCCAGCCGCCGGAGGCGATCGTCGCGTAGGCGTTGGACATCTCCAGCGGAGAGCAGCAGCGCTTCAGTCCGCCGAGCGTCTCGGCCGGCACGCCCTCGAGCTTCGACGTGATTCCGAGGCCGCGGGCCGCCGCCTTGACCTTCTCCGGACCGAGGTCGAGCGCGAGCCGGATGTAGACGGTGTTGTCGGAGCTCAGCGTGCCGGAGATGAGGTTCTTCGAGCCGCCCGAGCAGCGCCCGCCGTAGCAGTTGACGTCGATCGGCCCCCACTTCGGGACGAGCTGCTTGAAGTGCCCGGAGGGGTAGCTCGTCGTCGCGGGGTTCACGCCCGCGTTGACGGCGGCCACGAGCGCCATGACCTTGAACGCCGACCCCGGCTGGCGCTTGCCCTGTGCGGCGAGGTTGAACTTCGAGTCGGCGTACTTCGCCGAGGATGCCATCGCGCGGATGTAGCCGTTGGACGGGTCGATCGAGACGATCGCCGAGGACGGCGCGCCGGGGAAGTTCAGGCTCTTGGCGATCGCCGCGCGCGCCTTCTTCTGGAGGTCGAGGTCGATCGTCGTCGAGATCCGCAGCCCGCCGCTGCGGACGCGCTTGACGCCGTACTCCTTGATGAGCTCGTCGGTGACGTAGTCGAAGAAGTAGCTCTCGCGCTTCTGCTGGAAGTAGCCGCTGGAGTGCAGCGCCAGGGGCGACTCGATCGCCTCGCGCGCCGCCCCGGAGGAGATGAAGCCGTTCTCGGCCATCTTGCGCAGGACGTCGTTGCGGCGCGCGGTCGCGCGGGCGGGCTCGCGGAACGGGTTGTACGCGCTCGGCGCCTGCGGGAGGCCCGCGAGCAGCGCGGACTCCGAGAGCGTGAGGTCGGCGGCGCGCTTGTCGAAGAACGCGCGCGCCGCGGCCTGGACGCCGACCGCCGTCTGGCCGCCGTTGGTCCCGAACGGCACGGAGTTCAGGTACTTCGTGAGGATCCACTCCTTGCCCCGGCGACCCGGGTGCTTGTTCTCGAGCTCCTCGGCGAGCTTCGCCTCGCGGACCTTGCGCTGGAAGGTCCGCTCGCCGGAGATGTAGAGGTTGCGGATGAGCTGCATCGTCAGCGTCGAGCCGCCCTCGACGGTCTTGCCCGAGCTCGCGTTGCGAAACGCGGCGCGGATGACGCCCTCGAAGTCGACGCCCTTGTGCTGGTAGAAGCGCTGGTCCTCGATCGCGACGGTCGCGTCGCGGATGCTCTGCGGGATCGAGCTGGACTCGATCGGGACGCGCAGGACGTCGTTCTGGATGATCCCGAGCTTCTGTCCGTCGGCCGCGTAGACCGAGGAGATGCGGCCCGGATCCTGGGGGCGCAGGGAGTCGAGATCGGGCGCCGAGTTCGCGATGCCGACGACGTAGCCGACGGCGCTCAGCGCGCCGATCACGCAGCACGCGACGAGCACCGTGATGGTGATGATGATGACGCGCGCGGCACCGCCTCTGCGGCGGTTGCGACGCTGGCGTTCGAGACGAGCTGACATGGGATCGGGCGCGCGGCGGGCGGCCCGGGCGCAACGAGGAAGTCTAGGGGTCGGGCGATGTTCGGCGGCCGATACCCGCGCTCCTGCCGCTGCACGCGCGCGCCCGCTTGCCAAGATGCCCCGATGCCCTGGCTCCGACGCGACGCGGCGCTGGCCGACGCCTGGCGCGCGTTGTGGGCGTCCCGACTGCTCGTGTGGCTCTCGGGCGTCGTCGCGGTCGCCGCCTTCGGGCTCTCCGGCCGCGAGCGGGATTTCGACCCGGCCGGCGTGACGACGCCGTTCGGAGCCGCCGGCGACGCCCTCGTGGCGGTGCTCGGGCGCTGGGACTCCGTCTGGTATCTCGCGATCTCCAGCGACGGCTACGGGGGTGGCGCGCGCGAGGCGTTCTTCCCGCTGTACCCGCTGCTCGTGAAGGTCGTGGGCGCGCCGCTGGGCTCGGCGCTCGTCGGCGGCGCGCTGCTCTCCACGGCGCTGCTGCTCGTCGCCCTCGTCGTGCTGCACCGGCTCGTCGCGCTCGACCACGACCGCGCGGTCGCACGCAACGCGGTGCTCGTGACGGCGCTCTTTCCGATGTCGTTCTTCTTCTCGGCGGTCTACAGCGAGTCGCTGTTCCTCGCGCTGTCGGTCGGCTCGGTCTACGCGGCGCGCCGCGAGCGCTGGGCGCTGGCGGGCGCGCTGGGCATGCTCGCCGCCGCGACGCGCAGCGCGGGCGTCGTCCTGCTCGTGCCGCTCGCGCTCATCTACCTCTGGGGCAGCGGCCCGCCGGCCCTGCGCGCGCGCCGGCCGCTGCGCGCCGACGTGCTGTGGCTCGCGCTCGTCCCGCTCGGCCTCGCGGCGTACTGCGGCTTTCTCGCGCTGGACGGCCGCGAGGCGCTGGCGCCCTTCCACGCCCAGGAGGTCTGGTTTCGCTCCTTCGCCGGCCCCTTCGTGGGTGTCTGGGACGGCGCCGTCGCCGCTTGGCAGGGCGCGCGCCAGCTGCTGTCGGGCGCGCGTGAGCCGGTGTACTTCACGGCCGCCGGCGGCGACCCGTTCGTCGTCGCGCGCCACAACATCGAGCTTTTCGCGTGGCTCGTCGCGGGCGCCGCCGCCGTCGCCGGGACGCTGCGCCGCCTGCCGGCCGCCTACGGTGCGTACGTGCTCGCCGCGCTCGCGCTGCCGCTGTCCTATCCGGTCGGGCCGCAGCCGCTCATGTCGCTGCCGCGGTTTCTCGCGGTCCTGTTCCCGCTGGCGATCTGGCTCGCGGTCTGGATGACCGGGCGCGTCTGGCGCGAGCGCCTCGTGCTCGGGCTCTTCGCCGTCGGCCTGGCGATCTACACGGGCATCTTCGCGACCTGGCACTTCGTGGCGTAGACGATGCTCGTGACGCTCGACGCCCTCGGGACGCTGCTCGCGCTGCAGCCGCCCGCGCCGCTGCTCGCCGCCGGGCTGCGCGCGCGCGGCATCGAGATCGGCGAGCGCCAGGCCGTCGCGTCGATCGCCGCCGAGATCGCCTTCTACCGCGCCCATCACGACACGGCCGCGGACGCCGCGTCGCTCGCGCGGCTGCGCGTGCGCTGTACGGAGGTCCTGCGCGACGCGTTGCTGCGCGCGGGCGTGGACGGGGTCCGCGGGCTGGCGCTCGCCGACCTCCAGGCGCTGCTGCTGGCCGCGCTGCGCTTCGAGCCCTACGCGGAGGTGCGCGCCGTCCTGACGGCGCTGCGCGATGCCGGTCACCGGCTCGTCGTCGTCTCCAACTGGGACGTGTCGCTGCACGAGACGCTCCGCGCGACCGGGCTGCGCGACCTCGTCGACGGCGCGATCTCCTCGGCCGAGGCGGGCGTCTCCAAGCCCGCGCCGGCGATCTTCGAGCGGGCGCGCGCGATCGCCGGAGACGACGCGCCGGGCGGGCTGCACGCCGGCGACTCCGTGCCCTACGACGTCGCGGGCGCGATCGCCGCAGGCCTGCGGCCCGTGCTCGTCCTGCGCGCCGGTCGCGCGCCCGTGCTGCCCGACGGCGTGACGGTCATCCGGTCGCTGCGCGGGTTGCCCGCCCTCGCTGCGTAACCTCCGTGCGACGATGACGAGCCTTCCGCCACCCGACGTCGCGCCCGCGCCCGAGGCGCCGCGGCCCGCGACCGGCGCTCCCGCCGCCGAGCGCCGCGGCGCGGGTGGCTGGCCGCCCTGGATCGGCCCGGCTGCGCTCATCTCCGCGTTCGCCGCGATCACGATCTTCGGCGGGATCATCATCTTCGCCTGGAACTCCGACGGCGGCGACATCCCGCCGGGCGCGCTGCAGCTCACGACGTACCTCCAGGACGCGTTCTTCGTCGCGGCCGCGCTGCTCTTCGCCGGCTTCACGAGCCGGCCGGTCGCCGCCGACTTCGGGCTCCTCCCGACGCGCTTCTGGCGCGCGCTCGGGCTGACGATCGCCGTCGGCGTCGGGTTCTACGTCCTGTCGGCGATCTGGATCGCGGCGATCGGCGCCGAGGCCGAGGACGACGTCTCCGACCTCGGGGTGGAGGACACCACCCTGCTGCTCGTCACCGGCGCGGTCCTCCTCACGGTCCTCGCCCCGCTCTGCGAGGAGATCCTCTTTCGCGGCCTCGTCTTCCGCGCGCTGCGCAACTGGCAGAACATGTGGCCCGCGGCGATCATGACCGGCGTGCTCTTCGGCCTCATCCACGCGGGCTCCTCGCCGATCGCGTTCCTCGTCCCGCTGGCGTTCTTCGGCACCGGGCTGTGCCTGCTCTACGAGAAGACCGGCTCGCTGTATCCGTGCATCGCGCTGCACGCCGCGAACAACACGCTCGCCTTCGGCGTGCTCGTCGAATGGGACTGGCAGATCCCGCCGGCGATGGTCGCAGCCGTCCTCGCGGCGCTGGGGATCGCCCGGCTGCTCGCCCGCTTCGTCGGCGACGGGCGCGCCGCGCTGCCGGCGGGCGCGGGTTGAGCGCCGCCGCGCCAACCGGTCCGTGCGGGGTCGTGCGTCGGCCCTGCATGGCATAGTGCCGCCGATGCGTCGGACGGCCGCCCTGTGGAGCTTGCTGGCAGCAGCCGCGTTCCCGGCCTCCGCGCTCGCCCAGCAGCCCGCGGTCGCCCCGGTTGCGCCGGTGCCCGCGCCCGCTCCCGCGCAGGTCCAGACCGGCCTGCAGCTCAAGCTCGAGCGTGTCGGCGGAACCCGCTCGACGGTCCTCAAGGGCTCGCCGATCCGGGTCCGCGGCACGGTCGGCGCCTACGTCGCCGGCGAGGCGGTGATCGTCCGGGCCTTCAGCAACGGGCGCAAGGTGTTCTCCAAGCGCGTGACGATCCAGTCGGGCCCAGGCGGCGCCGGGCGCTTCCTCTTCAACCTCCGGCCCACGAAGACGGGTCGCCTCGTCGTGCGCGCCGTCCACGAGGCGACGCCGGCGCTCGGCGAGCTGTCGGCGGTCGGGCGCTCGGTCGACGTGCTGCCGCGCCGCGTCGGTCCGAGCAGCGGGCGCTCCTCGGTGCGCGCGCTGCAGCGCCGCCTCAGCCGGCTGGGCTACGTCGTCGGCGCCCGGGGCTCCTACGACGCGCGCACGGCGCGCGCGGTGCTCGCGTTTCGCAAGGTCAGCGGCATGGCCCGCACGACGAACGCCTCGACGGACGTCATGCGCGCGATCGCGCGCGGCAGGGGCACGTTCAGGATCCGCTTCCCGCGGCACGGGCGCCACATCGAGGCCGATCTCTCACGCCAGGTCATCGCGCTCGTCGCGGGCGGCCGCGTCGCGCGCATCTACCCGGTCTCCTCGGGCGCGCCGAGCACGCCGACGGTCCTCGGCTCCTTCAGGGTCTACTCCAAGACACCCGGCACGAACGCGAAGGGCATGGTCGACTCGGCGTACTTCATCCGCGGCTACGCGACCCACGGCTATCCGTCGGTGCCCGTGTTCCCGGCGAGCCACGGATGCCTGCGCGTGCCGATCCCCGACGCGCGCAGCCTCTTCAACTGGATCGCGATCGGGACGCCGGTCGACGTCTATCCGTAAGCGGCCCGCGGCGCGCCGCGGCCGCGCGCGAAGCGCGCGACGTACCCGAGCAGGAAGCCGTAGACGAGCAGCCCGAGCAGCGTCGGCACGCCGCGCTGCACCCAGCGGCTGCTCGCCGACTCGCTGACGCCGGCGAACGGCATCAGCAGGACGTCGTTGGCGTCGTCGATGGCCTCGCGCACCTGCGAGTTGCGGCGCTCCCGCGTGCGCTCGCCCGCCGCCGTCGGCGACGTCTTCTCGAAGCCCGCGATGCGGTCGCGCGACTGCTCCGAGGCGCGGCTGAAGTCGTCGACCGCGAACAGCACGAACCCGGCCGCGACGACGAGGCTCAGGACGATCGCGAGGTAGGTGAGAGGCCGTTCGAGCACCGGTCTAAGGTACGGCCCCGATGAGCGCGCATAGACGTTTGGTCGAGGAGCTTCGCGAGCACGCGCTCGTGATCGGCGAGGTGACGCTCACGAGCGGCATCACGGCGCAGTACTACGTCGACGCCAAGCGCGCGATCCTGCGCCGCGACGGCTTCATGGCGCTCGGCGAGCTGCTCGCCGAGCGCGTGGCCGAATGGGACGCCACCGCCGTCGGCGGGCTGACGATGGGCGCCGACCCGGTCGCGTGCGCGGCGCTGGCCGCGGGGGCCGACGTCAAGGCGTTCTTCATCCGCAAGGAGGCCAAGCAGCACGGCCTCTCGCGGCGCATCGAGGGGCCGCTGCTGGCCGACGGCGACCGCTGCCTCGTCGTCGAGGACGTCGTCAGCACCGGCGGCTCGACGCTGCAGGCCGTCGGCGCGCTGCAGGAGGCCGGGCACGAGATCTGCGGCGTCGTCAGCGTCCTGGATCGCCTCATGGGCGGCGGCGAGCGGATCGCGCAGGCCGCCGGCGCCCCCTACGTTGCGCTCGTGACGATCGACGACGTCTACCCGGAGCGCCCCGACCGCTAGAGCGGATCGAGGTCGATCCGGACCGTCACGAGCTCGGAGCCCATCGCGCGGACGGTCGCGGAGTGCAGCCGCGGCAGCGTGCGCTGGCGCGCGACGGGATCGTCGTCGGGCAGGACGTGCGCGGTGCCGGTGCGCCAGCGGCGTCCCACGCGCACGCGCACCCGCGGGTCGGCCTCGATGTTGCGCACGTAGGCGGCCTTGCGGCCGTGCTCGGCGACGAGCCAGAACTCGCTCGTCCCGCGTCGCAGCCCGTTCGTCACCGGCGTCGTGCGGGGCCGGCCGCTGCGCCGGCCGGTCGTCTCCAGCAGCGCGACCTTCGGCGCCAGCCCGCGCGCGGCCAGCCAGCGGATCGGCGGGTTGAAGACGCGGACCTGCAACGCCGTCACGAGCCGGCGCTTGCGATCGGATGCCACCTGAGGATCTACGCGACGACGCGCGCGCCGGATGCGTCGTAGCGCAGCTCGACGTCCTCGACGCCGATGTCCGCGGCGCACGCGCTGCAGGCGCAGCGCTGGGTCAGCTCGCCGCCGCAGCCGCGATGCAGCGCGCGCGGCGCGGTCGCGCCGTCGCGATGGCGCTCGCCCCACTGCATGAGCGCGAGCAGCACCGGCCACAGATCCTCGCCGCGCTCCGTGAGGCGGTACTCGTAGCGGACCGGGCGCTCCTGGTAGCGCCGGCGCTCCATGAGGCCCTCGTCGACGAGCCGCCGCAGCCGCGTCTGCAAGACGTTGCGCGCGACGCCGAGGCTGCGCTGGAAGTCGTCGAAGCGGCCCACGCCGAGAAACGCGTCGCGCAGGATGAGGATCGTCCACCGCTCGCCGACGACCTCGAGCGCCCGCGCCACCGAGCAGTCCTGGTCTGAGTACGTGCGATGCAGCACGACGTCAGTGTAAGCCGCCGGCCATGCCCCGAGCAGGATTCGAACCTGCGGCCTACTCCTTAGGAGGGAGTCGCTCTATCCAGCTGAGCTATCGGGGCGCAGGGCGCAACGCGGCCGATGATACGTAGAGTCCTCGCCATGAGCTCCGTCGCGCCGGCGGTCGTGCCGCCGCCCGACCCGCTCGCCGCCGGCGACCCGATCGCCGCCCGCTCGCCGCTGCAGCTCTTCTGGCGGCGCCTGCGCTCCGATCGCGTCGCGCTCGCCGCGGTCGTCTTCATCGTCGTGCTCGTGCTCGTCGCGGTCCTCGCGCCGCTCGTCGTCGCGCTCTTCGGCGCGCCGGCCCCCGACGAGCGCTCCACCGACGCGCTGGACCCGACCTTCGGCAGCCCGACCGGGCCGAGCTCGGAGCACCTCTTCGGCGTCGACCAGCTCGGCCGCGACGTCTTCAGCCGCGTCGTCTACGGCGCGCGCGTGTCGCTCGAGGTCGCGCTGCTCGCAACCGGCACGGCGGTCGTCGCGGGCGTCGTCGTCGGCATGCTCGCCGCCTACTACGGCGGCTGGGTCGACACCGTCATCTCGCGCACGCTCGACGTCCTGCTCGCGTTCCCGATCCTCCTGCTCGGCATCGGCCTCGCGTCCGCGTGCTCGCTCGGCGACGGCTGCCTGGGCATCATCGAGCCCGGCCTCACCGTCGTCGTCGTCGTCATCGCGATCGCGACGTTCCCCTACATCGCGCGGATCATCCGCGGGCAGGTGCTGTCGCTGCGCGAGAAGGAGTTCATCGAGGCGGCGCGGTCGCTCGGCGCCTCGGACCGGCGCATCATCTTCCGCCAGATCCTGCCGAACCTCGTCGCGCCGATCATCGTCTACACGACGCTCGTGCTGCCCACGAACATCCTCTTCGAGGCCGCGCTGTCGTTCCTCGGCGTCGGCGTGCAGCCGCCGCAGGCCAGCTGGGGTCAGATGATCGCCGACGCGTCGCGAGATTTCGACGAGGCATGGTGGTTCATGGTCTTCCCGGGCGCCGCGTTGGTGTTGACTGTGCTGGCGTTCAACCTCGTCGGCGACGGTCTGCACGATGCCCTCGACCCGAGGTCCGACCGGTGATCGCAGCCGCCACCCGAGATCGAAAAGGAGCCCCATGACGGATCCTCGTGCCGGCGCCCTGCGCCGCGGCGCATCGGCCCTGGGTTGCGTCGCGCTCGTGGCCCTCGCGCTCGGCGGCTGCGGTGGCGGCTCCTCCGGCGACGGCGCGGCGAAGACGGCCCCCGGCACGAGCGACGGCTTCGGCGCGGGGCTCCCGTCCGACGACCAGAAGCGCGGCGGCACGCTGAAGCTCCTCGGCTCGGAGGGCTTCTTCCATCTCGACCCCGGCGCCTCGTACTTCCAGCTGGACTACATGATCTCGTTCGCGACGCATCGCGGCCTGTACTACTTCCGCCCGGAGGACCCCAAGCGCGCGGTCCCGGACCTCGCCGACGGGCCGCCGGCCGTGTCCGCCGACAACACGACCCTGACGGTCAAGATCAAGCCCGGCGTCCGCTACGGGACGAACGAGAAGACCGCGATCTCCGGCAAGGAGGTGACCTCCGCCGACGTGAAGTACGCGTTCGAGCGCGCGTTCAATCCGAGCGTCGCCAACGGCTACGTCTCGCTCTACTTCCCGCTCGTCGGCGCCGAGAAGGCCAAGGGCGGGCCGATCTCCGGCATCGCGACGCCCGACGACCGCACCGTCGTCTTCAAGCTCACGAAGCCCTTCGCGGCGACGGCCGCCCGCGCGCTCACGATGCCGGTCACGATCCCGGTGCCGAAGTCCTACGCCGCGACGTTCGACGCCAGGTCGCCGAACGTCTACGACGCGCAGCCCGAGCGCCAGGCGTTCACCGGCCCGTACATGATCGACGGCTACGACGCCGGCAAGAGCATCTCGCTCGTCCGCAACCCGGAGTGGGACGGCGCCACCGATGACCGCCCCGCCTACCTCGACCGGATCGAGTGGACGCTGAACACCGACCCCGCCGTCGCCGGGCGCCAGATCTTCGACGGGACCGGCCTGGCCAACGCCGACACGCCGACGGCCTCGACGATCAAGCGCTTCGCCACGCGCGCGAAGGACCGCATCACGTTCACGCCGCTCGGCAACCGCTTCGTCGCGCTGAACACCCAGAAGAAGCCGTTCAGCGACGTCAACGCGCGCAAGGCGTTCGCGGCTGCGCTCGACCGCCGCGCGATGCAGCTCGCCCGCGGCGGGACGTTCGCCGGCGACATCGCGACGCACTTCCTGCCGCCGACGATCCCCGGCTTCGACGAGGCCGGCGGTGCCGCCGGTCCCGGCGCCGACTACCTCGCCAAGCCCGGCGGCGACCCGGCGCTCGCGGCCTCCTACATGCGCAAGGCCGGCTTCGCGAGCGGCAAGGCCGACGGCGACAAGATCCTGATGTTCGGCATCAGCGACTCGCCCGCGAAGGAGACCGCACAGATCACGAGCGACGCGCTGGAGTCGCTCGGCTTCGACGTCACGCTGCGCCTGCTCGACCAGTCGGCGGTGCAGACGAAGTTCTGCGGCGTCGAGGCCCAGCTGCGAAAGATCGACGTCTGCGCGAACGCCGGCTGGCTGCCGGACTTCACCGACCCCTACGCGATGCTCTACGTGAACTTCAACGGCGCGTCGATCGCCGCGACGAACAACAACAACCCGTCGCTCTTCGACGATCCCGCGGTCAACAGGGCGATGGACGAGGCGGCGCTCCTGAGCGACGCCGAGCAGCGGGCCCGCGCCTGGGGCGACATCGACCGCGCGCTCGTCGAGAAGGTCGCCGGCATCCCGTTCCTCTTCGACAACGTCTCCAACGTCGTGTCGAAGGACGTCCAGGGCGTCGTCGCGCAGTGGAACGCGGCGTGGGACCTCGCCTACACGTCGCTGAAGTAGTGCCGGCCGCGGCGTGAGACAGCCGCCGTACTGATGGCCGGATACGTCCTGCGCCGCGTCGCCTGGACCGTCGTCCTGCTCGCGCTCGTCAGCGCCCTGACGTTCCTCATCTTCTACGCGCTGCCGTCCGCCGATCCGGCCGTGCTGCGAGCCGGCCGCCAGGGCTCGCCGGAGCTCGTCGCCCAGATCCGCCAGTCGCTCGGGCTCGACGAGCCGCTCGTCGTCCAGTACTGGACGACGATGAAGGGCGTCCTCCTGCACTTCGACTTCGGCTTCAGCTACCAGAGCTCGCAGAACGTCCGCGAGGAGATCGTGTCGCGGCTGCCGGCGACGATCTCGCTGACGGCCGGCGCGCTCGTCATCTGGCTCGCGGCCGCGTTGCCGATCGGCGTCATCTCGGCCGTCCGGCGCCGCTCGCTGCTGGATCGCCTCACGATGGGCGGCGCGCTGCTGGCGATCTCGGCGCCGGTGTACTGGCTGGCGCTCGTCGCGCTGCTGCTCTTCGCGACCGACATCGGCGTCGTGCCGATCTTCTCGGGCGCCGGCTCGTACGTCGGGATCACCGAGGACCCGCTGGGGTGGCTGAGCTCGCTGCTGCTGCCCTGGCTCGTGCTCGCCGCCGGCTTCGCCGCGTTCTACGCGCGGCTGCTGCGCTCGAACCTCGTCGAGGTCATGTCCGAGGACTACATCCGCACGGCGCGGGCGAAGGGCCTGACGGAGCGGCGCGTCGTCTGGCGCCACGGCGTGCGCGCGGCGATCACGCCGATCGTCACGGTCCTCGGCCTCGACATCGGCGTCCTGCTCGGCGGCGCGGTCCTCACGGAGGCGGTCTTCAACATCCCGGGCATCGGCCGCTACGCCTTCGACGCGATCGAGTCCGCGGACCTGCCGGCGATCCAGGGCACCGTGCTCTTCGCGGCGTTCTTCATCATCGTCGCGAACCTCGTCGTCGACATCGCGTACGCGTTCCTCGACCCGCGCGTGCGCTACTCGTGACCGCCGAGCCGCTGCTGCGCGTCGAGGACCTGCGGGTGCACTTCGACACGCCCGACGGGCTCGTGCGCGCGGTCGACGGCATCTCCTACGAGCTGCGGGCCGG
This sequence comes from uncultured Actinomycetes bacterium, assembly GCA_963797025.1. Lineage (GTDB taxonomy): Bacteria > Actinomycetota > Thermoleophilia > Solirubrobacterales > Solirubrobacteraceae > CADCVQ01. The sequence continues at coordinate 626,354 of CAWCNU010000004.1, read as the reverse complement.
CCGCGTGCTCGGGATCGTCGGCGAGTCGGGGTCGGGCAAGAGCGTCTCGAGCCTCGCGGTCATGGGCCTCGTCGACTCCGAGCGCGCGCGGATCTCCGGGCGGGTGCTGCTCGGCGACCGCGACCTGCTGACGCTCGGCGCCGACGGCATGCGCGCGGTGCGCGGCAACGACGTCGCGATGATCTTCCAGGACCCGCTCTCGGCGCTGCATCCGTTCTACCGCGTCGGCGACCAGCTCGGCGAGGCGATCGGCGCCCACCGCGACGTGGCGAAGGGGCGGGCGCGCGAGCGCTCGCGCGAGCTGCTCGACCTCGTCGGGATCGCAGACGCCGCGCGGCGGATCGACAGCTACCCGCACGAGCTCTCGGGCGGGATGCGCCAGCGGGTCATGATCGCGATGGCGCTCGCCAACGAGCCGGCGGTGCTCATCGCCGACGAGCCGACGACGGCGCTCGACGTCACCGTCCAGGCGCAGATCCTCGATCTCATCGTGGGCCTGAAGGACGAGCTCGGGATGGCGGTCGTGATCATCACCCACGACCTCGGCGTCGTCGCGGAGACCGCCGACGACATCGCGGTGATGTACGCCGGGCGGATCGTCGAGCGCGCGCCCGCGGCGCGGATCTTCGCCGCTCCCGAGCATCCGTACACGTGGGGGCTGCTGCGCTCGATCCCGCGACTGGACGCGCCGCGCGAGGCGGAGCTCGTCCCGATCCCCGGGCGCCCGCCGAGCCTCATCGACCTGCCGGCGGGTTGCTCGTTCGCGCCGCGCTGCCCGTACGCGCGCCCGCGCCATCGCGAGGTCGAGCCGCCGCTCGAGCCGGTGCCCGGAGCGCCCGGGCATGCCGTCGCCTGCCTGCTCGCCCCGGCCGAGCGCCGAGAGCTGTGGCGGCGGTGAGCGCCGGCGCCCTCGTCGAGGTCCGCGACCTCGTCAAGCACTTTCCGGCGCGACGCGGCGTCGTCGCCCGACGCGGCGCGGGCGTCGTCCACGCCGTCGACGGCGTCTCGTTCGCGGTGCGCCGCGGCGAGACGCTCGGCATCGTCGGCGAGACCGGCTGCGGCAAGACGACGACCGCGCGGCTCATCTTGCGCCTCCTCGATCCGACCAGCGGCACGATCGCCTTCGACGGCGAGGACATCACGAGCGCGCGCGGCGCGCGCCTGAAGGCGCTGCGGCGCGACATGCAGATGGTCTTCCAGGACCCCTACTCGTCGCTGAACCCGCGCCAGAGCGCGGGCTCCATCATCGCCGAGCCGTTCGCGATCCATGGCCTGCAGCGCGAGGACGGCGCGCGCCGGCGCGCGGTGCAGTCGCTCATGGAGCAGGTCGGGCTGAACCCCGAGCACTACAACCGCTACCCGCACGAGTTCTCCGGCGGCCAGCGCCAGCGCATCGGCGTCGCGCGCGCGGTCGCGCTGGCGCCGAAGCTCGTCGTCGCCGACGAGCCGGTGTCGGCGCTCGACGTCTCGATCCAGGCCCAGATCCTCAACCTCCTGCGCGCGCTGCAGCGCGACCTCGGCCTCACGATCGTCCTCATCGCCCACGACCTCTCCGTCGTGCGCCACATGTGCGACCGCGTCGCCGTCATGTACCTCGGCCGGATCGTCGAGCTCGCGACCGCCGACGAGCTCTACGCGCGCCCGCAGCACCCGTACACCGCCGCGCTGCTGTCGGCCGTCCCGATCCCGGATCCGTCCGCGCGCGGCCGCGAGCGCGTCGCGCTCGCGGGCGACCCGCCCTCGCCGCTGCACCCGCCCGCGGCCTGCCGCTTCCACACGCGCTGCCCGCGGTTCGTGGCCGGGCACTGCGACGTCGAGGAGCCATTGCTCGAGCCCAAGCCGCCCGGCGGGGCCGCCGCGTGCCACTACCCGCTGGGCGGAGGGACCTGACAGCGGCGCGGCCGGTCCTGTCAGTCGAGGTAGGTCGCGACCTCGCCCAGCGGCGCACGGTCGGGCACGCGCGGCTCCTGGCGCGGGTAGCCGAGGTGCAGGAGGCCGAGCACGCGCTCGTCCTCGGGCAGGCCGACCGCGGCGCGGCCCGCGGGCGTGCGCAGGATCGCGGGCGTGCGCCAGTAGCCGGCGAGCCCGCGGCCGTGGGCGGCGAGCAGCACGATGTACGCGGCGGTCGCGGCCGCGTGGAGGTCCTCCTCGTCGCAGAGCTCGTCGCCGGTCTGCGTCGCGGAGACGACGACGAGCGTCGGCGCGCGGTCGAGCTTCGCCGCCGCGACCGGGTCGTCGCCGGCGGCCTTCAGGCGCTCGAGCGCGCGCGGGCCGACGACGCGGAAGCGCCAGGGGTTCGTGAGGTGGTGGTTCGGGGCCCAGCGGGCGAGCTCGAAGAGCTCGTCGAGCGTCTCGCGGGCGACCGGCTCGGGCGCGTACGCCTTGTGCGTGCGCCGCGTGCGGATCGCCTCCTCGAGCTCCACTACTCCTCGTCCTCGCCCGCGTCCTCGTCGTCCTCGCCGTAGAGCGACTCGCTGGCGACCTCGGTCCCGCGCTTGTCGAAGAGCTTGCAGTCCAGCGTGTCGCCGCGGTAGCCGTCGGGCGCCAGGAGCGTGAAGCGGTCCTCGACGAGCGCGCACTGGTCGACCGCGAGATCGGCGAGCTCCGCGGTGACGATCGCGCCGCCGGAGACCAGCGGCCGGCCCCAGACGAGCGTCATGTCGGCGCTGTTGCCCGCCTCCCCGCGCCACGTCCCGACGACCTCGTCGCAGAGGTCGAGCTTCCACTCGGGGTTCGCGTCGGCGGTGTCCTCGGTGAAGTCCGCGACGGCGTCGAACTCGGTCGGCTCGCGGTTCTCGCCACCGGGCCGGAAGGACACGTAGCCGAAGAGCTCGAGGCCCGTGGACGTCATCGCCGTGGCCGGGATGAACGTGCGGCCGTGCCACGTGCGGTCGGGATAGAACGTCACGTCGCCGGGCTCGCCGAGCTCGTCCTCGCCGGGATCGATCGCGTCGCAGGCGCCGAGGAAATGGCGCTGCAGCGTCGCCGCCCAGCGCCCGTAGGGCAGCGGCTCCTGCGGAGGCTCGGCGACGAAGCGCGGGACGAAGCGGGGCTCGACGGGCACGACGGGGGAGTCTAGTGCCGTGATTCAGACGTTCGTCTGACTCACACACTAGGCCTCGAGCATCACCGTGACCGGCCCGTCGTTGACGAGCTCGACCTCCATGTGCGCGCCGAAGACGCCGCCGGCCGCGTCCAGGCGCGCGCGGAAGCGTTCGTAGAGCGGCTCGGCGACGTCGCCCGGCGCGGCCGCGACGTACGACGGCCGGTTGCCGCGGCGCGTGTCGCCGTAGAGCGTGAACTGGCTGACGACGAGGACGCCGCGGTCGCCGAGCGGCTCGTTCATCCGGCCCTCCGCGTCGGGAAAGACGCGCAGCGCGCGGACCTTGTCGGCGAGCTTGTCGGCGATCGCCTCGTCGTCGTCGTGCGTGACCCCGAGCAGCACGAGCAGCCCAGGCCCGACCTCCGACACGACCTCCCCCTCGACGCGCACCGCCGCGCGGGTCACGCGCTGCACCAACGCGCGCATCGATCAGCCGAAGAAGACCTGCGCGGTCTCGTAGAGCTCGGGGTCGAGGAGCTTGGGCTCGCTCAGCGCCTCCTCGAGCGCCACGAGCTCGATCTTCGTGCCGTGCAGCGCGACCATCTTGCCGAAGTCGCCGTTGGATGCGGCGTCGATCGCGGCGACGCCGAAGCGCGTGCCGAGGACGCGGTCGAACGCGACCGGCGAGCCGCCGCGCTGGATGTGGCCGAGCACCGTCGCGCGGCTCTCGTAGCCCGTGCGCTCCTCGATCTCCTTCTCGAGCTCGAAGGCGATCCCGCCGAGCCGGGCGTGGCCGAAGGAGTCGACGGTGTCGGTCGCCGTCGCGGCCGCGCCGCCGTCCGAGCGCGTCGCGCCCTCGGCGACGACGACGATCGAGAACGTCTTGCCGGTCTTCTCGTGGCGGCGGCGGATGTGGTCGCAGACCTCCTCGACGTCGAACGGCCGCTCGGGCACGAGGATGACGTCGGCACCGCCGGCCATCCCCGACCAGCAGGCGATCCAGCCGGCGTCGCGGCCCATGACCTCGCAGACGATGACGCGGTCGTGCGACTCCGCCGTGGAGTGGAGGCGGTCGATCGCCTCCGTCGCGATCTGCACGGCGGTCTGGAAGCCGAACGTGAAGTCCGTCGCGTTGAGGTCGTTGTCGATCGTCTTGGGGACGCCGACGGTCGGGAAGCCGGCCGCGAAGAGCTTGCGCGCGACGCCGAGCGTGTCGTCGCCGCCGATCGGGATGAGCACGTCGATGCCGCGCGCCTTCAGCGTCTGTAGGACGCGCTCCTCGCCGTTCTCGGTCTTGTAGACGTTCGTCCGCGAGGTGCCGAGGATCGTGCCGCCCTTGTGGAGGATCCCGCTCGTGTTCTCGGGCGTCAGCTCGATCGCGTCGTTCTCGAGCACGCCCTTCCAGCCCTTGCGAAACCCGAGGATCTCGTGCCCGTAGGTGTCGATGCCCTTGCGGACGATCCCGCGGATGACCGGGTTGAGCCCCGGGCAGTCGCCGCCGCCGGTCAGAAGTCCGATGCGTGCCATGGCCGCATCGTATGCACCGCGCCCGGCCCTCGCCGCGCGGCCGGCGGGCGCTCAGGCGTCGCGCAGCTCGGCCGCGGCCTGCTCGGGCGCCACGATGTTCAGGCCGACGCCCGTCCCGAGCTCGAGGCCGGCGAGCGGCGTCAGCCGGGGCAGGATGTCCATGCGCCAGCAGAAGCGGTCGGCGTCGCGCGGCGCCGTGCGGACCCAGAGGTTCAGCGGCGGCGGCGCGCCGAAGCGGCGCGCCAGGCGCGACAGTCCGTCGTGCAGGAGCGCCGCGCCGGTCGCACCGCCGTCCTCGAAGCGCTCGCGACGGCGGCGCGGCGCGAGCATCAGCGCGTAGGGCAGCCGCGACGCGTACGGGCACACGAGGACGGCCTCGTCGTCGATCGCCACGACCCGCTCGCGCCGGCGCACCTCCTCCTGGACGAGGTCCTCGAGCAGGTTGCCGCCCATCGTGCGCGCCGCGTGGGCGCTGAAGCGCTCGCGCTCGCGGGCGACCGCGCCGGGAACGGCGTCCAGTGCGAAGAGCTGCGCGTGGGTGTGCGCGATCGTCGCGCCCGCCTCGGCGCGCTCGTTGACGATGAGGTGCGGGTAGGCGCCGCCCTGCGCGCGCATGCGCTCGCGCCAGACGTCGACGGCCGCGACGACCTGCTGTACGCCGAGCTGCGACAGCGAGGTCACGGGTTGCGGCGCGTTGACGATGACCTCGTGGCCGCCGCCCGCGGGCAGCGCGGTGAAGAGGTGCGGCACGGCGTCGCGCTCGGGCGCCGGGGCCTGCGCGGCGAGCGCGGGGTGGAGGTTGGGGACCACCCGGACGCTCCAGCCCGGTCCGTCGGGCTCGCCGCCGTCGGGGCGCAGCGCGAAGAGCTCGGGCGGCGTGCGGTCCTCGTGGCCCTCGGCGAAGGGGTCGGCGGCGGGGTCGATCGGCGCGGGCGGGGTGACGGTGAGCTGCGCTCCCGGCCGGCCGGAGCGCTCGGTGGCGATGATCGTGCGCAGGCCGCTGAGCGGATCGATGCGGATCTCGTGCACGGCCGCCTCAGCGCGACACGGTGTAGCGGTCGATCGCCTCCGCGAGCTTGGCCTGCGTCGAGAAGACGCCCTGGTGGACGAGGACGAGCTTGCCCGCGGCGTCGTAGAAGACGGTCGTCGGCAGGCCGCGGGCCCGGTAGCGGGCGAAGATGTTGCTGCGCGGGTCCTCGAAGGACGGGTAGGGCATCGGGAACTCCTCGGCGAGCTGGCGTGCGGCGCCGCGCTCGTCGCCGACGTTGAGCCCGATGAAGGCGATCTTGTCGCCGCGGCGCACGGCCTCGCGCTGGAGGAACGGCAGCTCGAAGCGGCACGGCTCACACCAGGACGCCCAGAGGTTCACGACGACGGGATGACCGCGCAGCGCGCGCAGCTGGGCGTCGAACGCGTCCGATCCGCCGCCGTCGAGCTCGTTGATGCGCGCGCGCAGCGCCGCGAGGTCGGCGGGCGCTCCGGCGATCGGCTCCGAGACCTCCGCTCGCGTCAGCGGCTTGACGACGTCGCCGGACGCCTGCTCGCTGTCGCCCGCCTGGACGATCCCGACGACGACGGCCGCCGTGACGGCGAGCGCGCAGATCGCGATGAGGGCCTTTCGCACCGCGACAGCGTTGCAGACGCCCCGTGGCGCATGACGCATCTGTCGCGTTCGCTATCCTGCCTGTACGCGGTGGAGGGCCGGTCTCCGACGGAGACGCCTCGCTCCGCCCACCGGGCAGCACGCCCGGCGTCTGGGTCGCGTCGGCTGTCAGCGCGCGACCCACCTCACGTTCGAGCAGGAAGCCGATCTTGGCTGATCCCACGCCAGTGGTCGTCGAGACCACGTCCGTCCCCCCATCCGAGGACATCGCTCGCGCTGAATCGTTCACGCGCGAAGCCTTCGTGCACGCGGGCGAGACGGTGCAGGACGCGATCGGCCCGGGCACCGCCCGCCGCCGCGCGCTCGACGCGGCGCTGAAGGAGATCGACGCCGGCGCGAAGGTCCCCTCGCCGGCCTGGCGGCGGCGCTACTCGCTCATGCTCGGCCTCGAGCGCGTGCTCTCCGACGACGAGCCGAAGCTCGCGGACGGCACCTCGCTGAACCCCCACCAGGTCGATGCCCTGTCGGGCACGCTGACGGCGCTGCTCGCCGAGGCGCAGCGCAACGGCCGCGGGGGCGAGCCGGTCGCGTCCGCCGCGCCGGTGCTCGCCGTCGACGACGAGGACGAGGACTTCTCCGAGCCCGAGCCGGTCGCGGTGCAGGACGACGAGGACGAGAGCGACGACACCGACGACGACAGCGACGACCCCGAGGACGACGAGCCGCTCGACATCGAGATCGACATCGGCGACGAGGACGACGACGAGCCCGAGGAGGATCCCGAGGACGACGCCGAGAGCGCCCTCGACGAGGACCAGCTCGAGGAGGCGCCCGACGATCCCAACGCCCACAAGCGCTTCTGGTTCGAGCACGCCACCGGCGCCGGCAAGACCGTCGCCGCGATGGGCTTCGTCGACGCCTCGCGCACCGGCGGCATCCTCATCCTCACCCACCGCCGCAACCTCGTCGACCAGTTCCACGGCGAGCTGAAGGACCGCGGCTACGCCAAGCGCGTGACGCCCGCGCTGCTGCGCGGCAAGGACTCCGCCGACGGCCCCGTCACGGTCGAGACCTACCAGTGGTTCGTCCGCAACGCCGGCAACATCTCCGAGGCCTACTCGATCGTCATCTGCGACGAGGCGCACACGGCGCTCGGCGAGAAGACGAGCGCCGCGATCCGCGAGTGGACGGGCCCGATCTTCATCGGCATGACCGCGACGGGCGCCCTCATCGCCCGCCACGTCACCGACCTCTTCCCGACGCAGACCTCGCGCTTCGACCTCGCGCAGGCCGCGCGTCGCGGCGTCATCGCCCCGCTGCGCGGCGTTCGGATCCCGCCCGGTCCCGGCGTGCGCACGATCGCCAAGGTGCCGCTGCGCCGCGGCGAGGTCGACGTCGAGTTCGACCAGGAGATGCTCGCCGAGCTGCTCGACGTCGAGCCGTTCAACCTCGCGGTCGCCGACCTCTACAAGACGCGCTTCAACGGCGTCCCGGGGGTCGTCTACGCGGCGGGCGTGCGTCACGCCTACAACCTCGCCGAGTCCTTCCGCGCCCAGGGCCTGAAGGCCCAGGCGGTGTCGGGAGAGACCCGCAAGCGCGACCTCGCCGAGATCCTCGCAAGCTACGAGCGCGGCGACATCGACGTCCTCATCAACGCGCAGCTGCTCGCCGAGGGCTGGAACTCGCCGCGCGCGACGGTCTGCATGCACCTCGCGCCGACGGCCTCCAAGCGGATCTATCAGCAGCGCGTCGGCCGCGTCACGCGCCGGCATCCCGGCAAGGAGGCCGGCATCGTCGTCGACTTCGTCGCGCCGGACACGAAGAACGACGACCCCGTCGTGACGCTGCACTCGCTGCTGGACCGCGACGTCTATCGCGGCGGCGCGATCGTCGTCGGCCCCGTCCGCCGCGGCCGCGGGCGGCGCGTGCGCGTCGAGCGCCGCGTCCTGCCGGTCACGAGCGACGAGGACCGCCGGATCGAGGTCTTCGAGCGCGAGCTCTGGCGGATCGCCGTCGAGCACCTGCCCTACGGCGAGCAGATCCAGTGGGCGGCGCTGGCCGGGGCGCGCGTCGCGCCGAGCGGTTGGCGGCGCGCCCGGGCGATGCTGCACTTCGACCGCGGCGGCGAGTTCAAGCGCGCGTTCCTGCTGACCGCCGTGCAGCGCAACAAGAACCCGCAGCTGCGCGTCCGCGCGCTGCAGGAGATCGCCGCCTCGCGCGACGGCGAGGCGTTCGACGCCGCGATCGACGTCATCGGGACGTGGACGCGCGAGGAGCGCCGCGAGGGGACGAAGGTCATGCTCCTCGCGCTCGCCGAGAAGCGCATCGGCCGCCGCGACCAGGCCAACGCCTGGATCTGGCGCCTCGCGTCCTACACCCGGGAGGTCCACGAGGAGTACGCCGTCCAGCGCTGGCCGGAGACGAAGCGCCTCCTGGGCCTGCTCGTGAACTCCTCCGGCGCCGCCCACGCCCGCAACGCGCGCCGGCTCGTGCACGCGGCGCGCAAGCAGGACCGGCGGCTGTCGGCCGCGCTGCTGGCGGCGGCGATCGCGCACACGCCCGAGGGCGAGGAGATCCTGCGCGGCGCGCGCACCCGCCTCGCACGCAAGCCGAGCGCCCTGTCGCGCGAGCTGCTTCGCAACTTCCCCAAGAGCCGCGGGCGCCGCGGCAGCCGCCGGCGCCGCAAGAAGGGCGACGGCGTCGAGGGCATCGCGCCGGAGGTCGCCGCGCTGACGACGTCGGGCGGCGGGATGGATGGCGGCGAGCCCGCCGACGGCGACGCGCCGCAGCAGGGCACCTCACGCTCGTCGCGACGGCGCTCGCGGTCGCGGTCGCGCAACGGGCGCCCGCCGGTGGATGCCACGGCCGAGACCGCCGCGGAGGCCGAGCCGATCGGCACGGCCGACACCGCGGAGAACAAGCCGACCGCCACGGCCGCGGCCGAGAGCGCCGCGGACCCCGAGTCGATCGCCACGCCTGCAGCCGAGGACGCCGGGGCGCCGGCAAAGCCCGCCCGCCGGGCGCGCGTGCGCCGGCCCGGTGCGGAGGCCGCGGACGCCGCGCCGGATGACGGCACGCCGCCGCCCGCGCGCCGCTCGCGCAAGCCCGCCGCGCCGCCGGTCGACGACGCGGCCGCCGTCGAGGCGATCGCCGGCGCGGCCGCTGCGCTGGCTGCCGCGCGCGAGACGCCCGCGAAGGCCGAGGAGGCCCCAGCTCCCAAGCGGCGCCGGGCGCCCGCGAAGAAGTCCGCGCCCGCGGCTCCTGCCGCCGACGGCGCCGCGCCCGCGCCCGCGCCCGCGCCCAAGCGGCGCCGCGCCGCCGCGGCGAAGGCCGGCACCGACGCCAAGCCCGCGGCACCGAAGCGCAAGCGTGCCGCCGCGCCGAAGAACGACGCGCCCGACGGCGACGTCGAGTCCGCGGCCTGACGCCCCCCGCCAGACATATCGGTCGCGGTGCGGGCTCTGGCGCTCGCGACCGGCGGCGATGAGGAATCGGGTGCGTTCGCCGCGGCGCTCTCTCCGACCGCTCCCTAGCGCCGCAACGCGAACGCGAGCCCTGCGGTGAGCGCCAGCCCGAGCGCGCCGATCCCCACCGCGACGACGAGCGCCTCGACGTGCCGCAGCGAGGCGTCCGCGACCTCCGGGCGCCCGACGAGCAGCGCGAGCGTCCCGAGGAGCACCAGCGCGGCGGCCGCGGTGGCGGGCGAGGGCCATGCCGGGGCCCGCGGCGCCCACGCGACCCGCGGCAGGTCGGCCGGCCGCCGCGACTCGAGCACTGCGAGGGCCGCGGCACCGACGAGCGTGAACGTCGCCGCGACGAGATAGCCGCCGAGCACGTCGCTGGGCAGATGCCAGCCGCCGGCGACGAGCGAGTAGCCGACGCCGATCGCGTACGCCGCGCCGGCGAGCGCGGCCGCCGGGCGCAGCCGCGGGCCGACGACGAGCACGAAGCACAGCGCGAGCGACATCGACGCCGTCGCGTGCCCGCTCGGCCAGGAGCCGGGGTAGATCCCGCCGACGCCGCTGGAGCTGCCGAGATCGATGATCCGCGGATCGGCGAGGGCGGGCTTCAGGGTCTGGGTGCAGGCGTTGGCGGCCAGGAGGATCACCGGGACCGCGAGCGCCATGAGCAGCCGCGCGCGCAGCAGCGCGATCCCGACGAGCAGCGTGCCTGCGAGCACGAACGGGAGCGGGTCGGCGAGCAGCGCGAGGCCCTCGATCGACGGCGCGCGCGGCGTGCTCGCGACGCCGGTGAAGGCCTGCAGCGCCTCGCCGTCGAGCGTGCGCCCGCCCGGGACGTGGAACGCCGCCGCCCAGACGAGCACGGCCGACCAGGCGGTCAGGGCCGCGAGCGCGAGCAGGACATGGGGACGGCGTGACATGGGCCGCCAAGGCTAGACGGCGCGCGCCCGCCGTCAGCCGGGAGGCGACAGATGCACCTCGCCCGCGTCCAGCGCCTCGCGCGCGCCGTCCGCGCGATCGACGAGCAGCCGGCCGTCCTCGTCGATCCCCGCGCCGACGCCCGCGCCGCGCTGCCAGCGCACCGCGCGTCCGAGCAGCGCGTCGCGGGCACGGAAGTCCGCCAGCAGCGCCGGGCCCTCCTGCCCGAGGCGGCGCTCGAGCTCGCCGAGCAGCCGCGCGAGCAGCGGCTCGATGGCGTCCGGCTCGAGGCCGAGCGTCCCGGCCCGGTCGCGCAGCTCCGCGGGAAGATCCTCGACCCTGACGGCGACGTTGACGCCGATGCCCAGCACCGCCCAGCCCTCCTGCGGGCGCCCCTCGACGAGGATCCCGGCGACCTTGCGGCCGCCGACGAGGACGTCGTTGGGCCACTTGATCTGCGCGCCGTCGCCGGCGAGGTCGGCGACCGCCACCGCGGCGGCGAGCGGCAGCAGCGGCGGCCATTCGCGCAGGACGAGCGAGAGCAGCAGCGCCCGTCCGGCGGGCGCCGACCACGTGCGCCCCTGGCGCCCGCGCCCGGCCTCCTGCTCGCCCGCGGTCACGAGCGTCCCGTGCGGCGCGCCCGCCCAGGCGAGCTCGCGGGCGCGCTCGTTCGTCGAGCCCGTGAGCCGCAGGTGCAGCCGCGGCATGCCGAGGCGCTCCGTCACGACGACGCCGGCGCGATGAGGACCTCGTCGTCGAGTGCGAGCCCGAGCGCCTCCAGCGCCGACCCGCGGTTGACGGCGAGCGCGAGCGTCCGGTAGCCGTCCTCGTAGAGCAGCAGCCCGCCGGCCGGGACGTCGGAGAACGTCGTCGCGAAGAGCGCCGGGCGCCCGTTGACCGTCACCGGATGGCCGAGGCGCAGCCCGCCGGCGCTGAGGTCGGCATGCTCGGCGTCGAGCACGGCGTTGCCGTAGCGGTCGGCCTGCAGGACGTGTGCGAGCAGCCCGCCCTGCCGGCGCTCGGCGCGCGGCAGGGCGAGCGCCACGAGCTCGCCGGGATCCAGCGGCTCGCCGGCGTCCGCGAGCGCCGCGCCGCCGGCAAGCGCCGCGGCGACCGGCGCGAAGACGTCGCGGCCGTGGAAGGACGCCGACACCGGCTGCAGGCGCAGCGGCGAGCGGCCGAGGTCGACGGCCTCGACGACGCCGCCGAGGCGCTCGGCCGCGGGGTGCAGCAGTCCGTTGTCGGGCCCGACGAGCACCCGCTCCTCCTCGGCGCAGCGCAACGCCACCGCCCGGCGCTGCGCGCCGACCTCGGGATCGACGACCGCGAGATGGATCCCCGCGGGAGTGAACGGCAGCGCCCGGCGCAGCGTCAGCGCCCCGGAGCGAATGTCGTGCCGCGCGATCCCGTGCGTGATGTCGATGACGCGGACGCCGGGAGCGACCCGTGCGATGACGCCGTGGCAGACGCCGACGAAGTCGTCGTGCAGCCCGTAGTCGCTGAGGAATGTCACGACCGCCATCGCGCCGGTCGAGTGTAGGGCGCGCCCATCGGGTAGCCGAAGGGCGTGCGACCGGGATCACATCAGCAGACACCGACCGTCTCGGAGGTCGTCCGCCGGGCGATCGACGTCTGCGAGTTCGAAGGCGACGTCGACGGGCTCGCGGAGTACTACCTGCGCTTCGAGGACCGCGACGAGCCGGTCACGGCGCTCGGCGGCGGGCGCGAGCGCGAGTTCTTCGAGCAGGAGGGGATGGTCGAGGGGCAGGACCCCGAGCCGAGCCTCGTGATGGCCGCCGCGGTCGCGACGTACCTCGCCTTCCGCCGCGACGAGGTCACCGACGACGACGACGACCTGCTGCGCCTCGCCGCCCGCGCCGAGTTCGGCGCGCACCCGCCCCCGTACGTCGCCGACTGGCTGGCGCTGCGCGGGATCGACCTGTGACCGAAACGCCCCCCAGCGGCATGCCCGACGAGGAGCCCGAGGACGTCCCGCTCGGTGTCCCGCCCGAGGACGAGGACGCCGAGCGCGAGCTTCCGGGGATCCCCGAGGGCGACATCGACACCGCCGGCTGAGCGCGGCGCCCGCTACGGCCCGGACGCGGCCGCGACGAGCGCGGCGAGCAGGCCGGCGGGCGTGTGCTCGCTCGCCTCGATGTCGGCGGCCAGGCCGCGCTCGCGCAGCGCGTCGCTCGTGATCGGCCCGATCGACGCGATCTGCTGGCCGTCGCGCGGCGCCCCCGCCGCCTCGCAGTAGAAGCGCACCGATGACGCCGAGGTGAAGGTCACGTAGTCGGCCGCCCGCGCGGCGTCGAGCGCCGCGCCGTCGAGGGGCTCGGCGACCGTCCGGTACAGCGCCAGGATCTCGACCTCGGCCCCGCGCTCGCGCAGGGCGTCGGGCAGGACGTCGCGCGCCTGCTCGGCGCGGGCGACGAGCGCGCGCCCGACCGGCCGCCCGGCGAGCGCCTCGACGAGCGACTCCGCGACCGCCCGCGGCGGCACGATGTCGGCGGCGATCCCGCCGGCCCGCAGCGCGTCGGCGGTTCCGGGGCCGATCGCGGCGATCGCCGGGCCCGCGAGCGCGCGCGCGTCGCCGGCGAGCTCGAGCAGGCGGCGCGCGCCGTTGGGGCTCGTGACGCAGAGCAGGTCGAAGCCGGAGAGGTCGGGCAGCTGCGCGTCGATCGGCTCGACGCGGATCGCCGGCGCCTCGACGACGCGCGCGCCCAGCGCCCGCAACCGCGCCGCGAGCGGGCTCGCCTGCGCGCGTGCCCGCGTCACGACGACGCTGCGCCCCGCCAGCGGGCCGGCCTGAAACCACGCGAGCTCCTCGCGCAGCCCGGCGACCGCGCCGACGATCGTGATGGCCGGCGCGCGCACCCCGGCATCCGCCGCGACCTGCGCGATGTCGCCGAGCGTCCCGGCGACGGTCCGCTGGTCGGGGAGCGTCCCGCGCTCGACGATCGCGACGGGCTGGGATGCGGGCCGCCCGCCGGCCACGAGCTGGGACGCGATCCGGTCCAGGCGGCGCACCCCCATGTAGAAGACGAGGGTCCCGGGGAAGGCCGCGAGCGCCGGCCAGTCGATCTGCGTCTCCTCCTTGCCGGGGTCCTCGTGGCCGGTGACGAACGCGACCGCCGCCGCCATCCCGCGCTGCGTCACGGGGATCCCGGCGTACGCCGGGGCCGCGACGCCCGCCGTGACGCCCGGCACGACCTCGACGGCGAGCCCCTCCGCGCGCAGGAGCTGCGCCTCCTCGCCGCCGCGGCCGAAGACGAAGGGATCGCCGCCCTTGAGGCGCACGACCTCGCGGCCCGCGCGCGCGTGCTCGAGCAGCAGCTCGTTCGTCGCCTCCTGTGGGACCTGCGCACCGCCGCCGATCTTGCCGACGTCGACGAGCTCGGCATCCGCTCGCGCGCCGTCGAGCGCGCCGTCGGGGATGAGGCGGTCGTAGAGGATGACATCGGCGCGCGCGATGAGCTCGAGCGAGCGCGCGGTCATGAGGCCCAGGTCGCCGGGCCCCGCGCCGACGAGATAGGTCGTCACGCCGCGAGCTCCTCGGCGCGGCGCAGGAGCTCCGCGGCGCCGGCCGCCAGCAGGCGCCCGGCGGCGAGCTCGCCCGCCGCCTCGGGGTCCGGCGCCGGGGGCGTCTCGTCGCGCAGCCAGGCCGAGCCGTCGGGCAGGCCGACGAACGTCCGCAGGACGATCCCCTCGGCGCCGATGTTCGCGTGCGCGCCCAGCGGCGTGTTGCAGCTCGCGTCCAGCCGCGCGACGAGGGCCCGCTCGGCGCTCAGCGCGTCCCAGCTCGCGGCGTCGGTGATCGCGCGCGCCGCGCCGGCCGCGGCCTCGTCGCCGATCCGCGCCTCGAGCGCGAGCACGCCCTGGCCGGCCGCCGGCACGAGCTCGGTCAGCAGGCAGCCGATCTCACGCTCGCGCCCGAGGCGCCGCAGCCCGGCCGCGGCGAGCACGAGCGCGTCGAGGTCGCCCTCGGCGAGCCGCCGCAGGCGCGTGTCGACGTTGCCGTGGATGACGACGACCTCGAGGTCCTCGCGCAGCGCGCGCAGCTGCGCGGCGCGGCGCAGGCTCGCGGTCCCGACGCGCGCGCCCTCGCGCAGCTCGTCCAGCGACGACGCGCCCACGAGCGCGTCGAGCGGATCGGCTCGCGGCGGCGCGCCGACGAGCTCCAGCCCCTCGGGCAGGACGCTCGGCACGTCCTTGGCGCTGTGGACGACGAGGTCGATCTCGCCCGCGAGCAGCGCGAGCTCGAGCTCCTTGACCCACTTCTCCTTGTCGCTGCCGGCGCGGTCGCGGTCGCCGCTCGTCGTGATCGGGTGCAGCCGCGCGCCGTCGCCGAGCATCTCGGCCACGGTCCCGGCCTGCGTGAGGGCCAGTGCGCTTCCGCGCGTGCCGACCCGCATCCGACCGGCTCCTAGGAGACGCGCCGCGGCAGCGGGCGCACGTTCTCGCGACCGTCGGGCCCGGCCTTGTCGACCGGCTCGGCGTCCGGCACGCCCTCGAGGCCGAAGAGCTCGCGCATGATCTGCAGGCGCCCGTGGCTGCGCGAGTCGCCGAGGGTGCGCAGGTGCAGCGTCGGCTCGTGCAGGAGGCGGTTCATGACCGACCGCGCGACGGCGTCGACGCGGGCGAGGTCGCGATCGCTCGCGTGCTCCCAGCGGCCCGCGTTCTCGTCGAGCACCTGCTCGACGATCGCGTCGCCGTACTCGCGCAGCGCGCGGATCGTCGGCTGGACGGAGAGCGAGCCGAGCCAGCCGGCGAAGCGCAGGATCTCCTCCTCGACGATGTCCTCGGCGCGCGCGGCCTCGGCCTCGCGCACGGTGAGCGTGTGCGCGACCGCGGACTGGAGATCGTCCATGTCGTAGAGCGTCACGCCCGGGACCTCGCGGCACGCCGGGTCGATGTCGCGCGGGACGGCGATGTCGACGAGCAGCAGCGGCCGGCCGTCGCGGACGCGCATGACGTCTGCGAGCTCCTCCTCGCCGAGGATCGGATGCGGCGACGCCGTCGAGGCGACGACGACGTCGGCGCGCTCGAGCTGGGCCGGCAGGTCCTGGAGCGCCACGACGCCGCCGCCGAAGCGCTCGGCCATCGCGCGGGCGCGGTCGGCGTGGCGGTTGGCGACGAACATCGTCTGCACGCCGCGGTCGGCGAGCGCGCGGGCCGTGAGCTCGCTCGTCTCGCCGGCGCCGATGATGACGACGTGGCGCTCGGCGACGCCGCCGAGGACCTCCATCGCCAGATCGACGGCCACCGAGGAGATCGACGCGCGGCCGAGGCCGATCGACGTCTCGCTGCGCACGCGCTTGCCGGTCTGCAGCGCGGCGGTGAACAGGCGGTTCGTCAGCGGTCCCGTCGTTCCCGCGGCGAGCGCCGCCTCGTAGGCGCGCTTGACCTGGCCCTGGATCTCGGCCTCGCCGACGATCATCGACTCCAGGCCCGCGCAGACGCGGAAGAGCTGGCGCGCGGCGTCGCAGTTGCGCGGCGAGTAGATGCGCTCGGTGAGCTCCGTCGGGCGCACGTGCGCGCGCTGGGCGAGGATCCCGAGCGCGGCGCTCTCGGCGGCGACCGGGTCGCCGACGACGAGCGTCAACTCGGTGCGGTTGCAGGTCGAGATGACGACCGCCTCGTGGATGTCCTCGTGCGCGTGGACCTCGCGGAGAAAGCCGGTGACCGCGCTCTGCGTCAGCGCGAGGCGCTCGCGCAGCTGCACGGGCGCGGTCTTGTGCGAGATGCCGAGCGTGATGAGCTCGTGCTCGCTCATCGCGAGGACCGGCCTTCCGGCTCGACTCCGAGGACCGTCGAGCAATGGCGCGCAGTCATCGCGACACCGGCTCCTTCGCGCGCTCGGACGGCGCCTGCGCCGCCTTGTCGCGCGCGTCGACGAGGTCGGCGATCTCGACGACCTCGCGCTCGATGCGGCTGAGCTTCGAGGCCATGATCGCGACGTAGACGAGGATGAGTGCGAGAAAGACGAGGTACGCCGCCGCGACGTACTTGCCGGCCTCGTCGAGTGGGAGCGCGGGGAGCATCAGAGCTGGGGCGCCGCGCTGCGTCCGACAGCGGCGAGGTCGTCGTCGCCGGCGAGGCGGCGGCGCAGGGCGCGCAGGCGGAAGGTCGCGTGCTTGGAGGCCGTCTCGTACTTCACGAGCGTGATGAACAGCAGCGTCATGCCGGCGAGCGCGACGACGAACGTCAGCGCCATCTTCGGCGGCAGCCCGCCGGTCGTCGTCGCGAGCGTCTGCGGGTGGACGAACTGCTGCGCCATCCGGACGGCCGCGAAGTTCAGCGGTACGAACGACCCCGCGACGATCGCGAACACCGAGGCGTAGCGCGCCTGGCGCTCGGGGTCCTCGATCGAGAAGCGCAGCGGCCAGTACGTCGCGTAGAGCAGGAAGACGATGAGGAACGAGACGAGCATCGGCTCGTCCCAGACCCACCAGTGACCCCACGAGGCGCGCGCCCAGATCGACCCGGTCACGAGCACCCCGACGGCGAGGATGATCGAGATGTGGATCGCGACGTAGGAGCGCATGTCCCAGCGCGGGTCGCGCGTGCGCAGGTGCATGACGGCGCAGATCCCGCCCGCGACGAAGCCGCAGAGCGCGACGATCGCCATCGGCACGTGGATGTAGAAGATCTTCTGGACGAAGCCCTGGTCGGCATCCAGCGGCGCGTAGAAGAAGACGAGCGCGAACGCGCTGCACAACACGACGACGGTGGCGATGGAGAGGGCGCGCAGCCCCTTGCCGTAGACGATGGGTCAGTCCTCCAGGAGGAAGTCGAAGACTGCGTACGCGATCAGCGCGAACACCAGATCATAGAGCGCGAGCACGGCCAGCCAGTCACCCGGGAGCGCCTCCGCGCCGCCCTGCTGCAGCAGCGGCGTCGTCGCCCGCGCGGCGGCCAGCACGACCGGGACGAGCAGCGGCAGCGCCAGGAGCGGGACGATGAGGTCGCGGGCGCGCGTCTGGATCGCGAGCGCCGCGACGAGCGTCCCGGTCGCCGCCACGCCGGCGTTCGCGAGCAGCAGGACGAGCAGCAGGCCCGGCATCGCCTGGGTGGGTGGAGGCCCGAGCAGGAGGATCGCAAACGCCGGCACCGCGACGACCTCGACGATGCAGAGGAAGGCGAAGAGCGCGATCGCCTTGGAGACGTAGAGCGCCGTGCGGTCCACCGGCGCCAGCAGGAAGCCGTCGAAGCCGCCCTGCTCGTGCTCGGCGACGAACAGGCGGTTGATGCCGAGGATCGACGCGAAGAGCAGCGTGACCCACAGCACGCCCGCCGCGAGGTCGCCCTCGACGGTGTCGCGGTCCAGCCCGAAGTGGAAGATGACGACCGTCGTGACGCTGAAGAGCACCATCGCGGGCACGGCCTCGCGGGTGCGCAGCTCCAGCGCGAGGTCCTTGGCCAGCAGCGCCGCGACGGTCCCCCTCATGCGTAGAGCTCGGCGATCTGCGCGGGGGTGACGTCGCCCGCGGGCGCCAGCAGCGCGGCGCGGCCGGCCTTGAGGCCGAGCGCGAGGTCGGCGCCCTTCAGGCCGCCGGCGGGGTCGTGGCTCGTGACGATCCGGGTGCGCCCGCTCGCGCGGCCGATGAGCGGCTGCACGGCGGCGGCGGCGGCGGGGTCGAGGTTGGCGGTCGGCTCGTCGAGCAGCAGCAGCTCGGGCTCGTGCAGCACGGCGCGCGCGATCGCCAGCCGCTGGACCATCCCGCGCGAGAGCTCGGCGATCGGGTCGTCGGCGCGGGCGGTCATCCCGACGGCGTCGAGCACCTCCTCGACGCGCGCGGCCGGCGCACCGTGCAACCGCGCGTGGAAGCGGAGGTTCTCGCGACCGCTGAGCTCGCGGTACAGCAGCGGCTCGTGGCCGAGGAAGCCGATGCGCCCGCGCACCGCGTAGCCGTCGGCGGGCAGCTCGCGTCCGAGCACGCGCACCTCGCCCGCATGCGGGCGCAGCAGCGTGGCGAGCATCCGCAGCAGCGTCGTCTTGCCGGCGCCGTTGGGTCCGAAGACGACGAGCGTGCGACCGGTCTCGAGCTCGAGCGACACGTCGCGCAGGGCGGCACGCTCGCCGTAGCGGCGGCCGGCGCCGCGCAGGACGACGGCGTGGTCGGTGGTCGGCACGCGGGCAACGCTACTCAGGAGCGCTGCTACAGCGGCACGTCCGGGCTGCGACCGCCGTAGGCGGACGGATCGCGCTGCTGGTCTGCGAGCGGCAGCGCGGCGCTGTAGGTCCCGGGCTGCAGCGCCCCGGGGACCGTGACCTCGAAGCCGGTGCCCGTCGCGTTGACGGGCGCCTCGGCGACGGGCGCCCACTTCTCGGCACAGAAGCGCTGCCCGGACTGGAGGGTCTGGCACCGGCGCGACTGCAGGCGCTCGATCTTCACGGTCCGGCCGGGCTGCGCGGGCGCGATCGTGCCGGCGAACGTCGTGCCGGTCACGGTGAGCGTCATCCGCGCGAGGACGGTGCCGCCGGTGCCGCGGCCCGCGTACGTCGTGGGCACGCCGGGCGCGCTTGCGACGGCGGAGAACCACGGCTGCGCGGGTGGGCCCGCGAGCGTCGTCGCCCAGCGGCCGTCGGCCCCGGTCGTCGCGACGATGCCGGTCGGCTCCAGGCGCGTGCCGGCCTCGGGACGGAGGGGATCCTCGACCCGGCGCAGGAGCGAGACGCCGATCCCGGCGATCGGATCGGTCCGCGCGACGTTGCCGAAGACGACGACCTTGCGGGTCAGCCGCCCGGAGACGACGAAGGGATCGCCGTAGACCGGGCTCGGCACGCGCTCGCCGGTCGAGGCGATCGAGAGCACCGGCAGCAGCGGCCGCGGCAGCGGCGAGAACGGGCCGACCGACGCCCGGACGAGGCGGCACGGCACCGGCGCCGCCTGGGCGCAGCCGTCGCCGCGGAAGCCGCCGCCCTCGACGTAGAAGAAGGCGCCGCTGCGGTCGTCGCGCGCGAAGGCGCCCGTGAGCTCGGTGTGCGCGCGGACCTCGCGCGTCCGCGGCGTGCGCCGCTGGAGGTCGATCGTCACGAACGTCGGCTCCGGGTTCACGCCGGTGCGGGTGAGCCAGATCGCATGCGACGATTGATTGGGGGAGACGAACTCGTTGGACTCCTCGCCCGACCCCTGGCGGGCGACGACGCGCACCGCGCCGCCGCGCGCCGACAGGACGCGGACCTGGCTGTCGAAGCGCGTCGCGCTGGCGGGCGAGCCGAACGTGACCTGCACGATCCGCGTGGCCCGCATCGACATGCCGGTCGTGAGGCCGCACGAGCCCCGATCCAGGCGCCGCGGCGGGGCACTCGACGTCAGCGTCTTGACGTACGGCACGTCGCAGTCGGAGATCTCGCCGCGCCCGCCCTTCGTGTGCCGGCGGACGAACGCCACGCGGTCGCGCCACTGCACCGGCCACGCCTCGTCCGCCTGTGAGGACGAGAAGCCGAGCCTGCGCTCCTGCTCGCCGACGAGGGCGTAGCGAAAGATGTCGCACTTCGTGGCCCTCGTCCGGCAGCGCGTGTAGAGCGCGACGACGTTGCCGCGGCGGTCGGGGCCGAGGCTCACGTCGAAGGGCTGCGCCGACGTCCGCACCCGGGCGGGCTCCAGCGATCCCGTCCCCTTCGCGATCATGAGGCGGTAGCGGCCGGTCGCCGCGTCGTGCTCCGACCAGGCGAGGACGCCGCCGTAGGCCGCGATCGGCGTGTCGCGCGAGAGCTCTGCGACGAAGACGTCGGCGTGGGCGGGGACCGCGACACAGAGCGCCGCGGCGGCGGCGAGCGGGAGAAGGAGGTGGCACAGGCGCGGTTGCATGCCCGTTGCAACGCGGCGGGTCACGCCGAAGTTGCGCGCGCGAGCGTCGCGGCGAGGACGCACAGGAGCCCGACGAGCCCGAGCGCGAGCGGCAGGCTCGTCGCGTCCGACAGCAGCCCGACGAGCGCGGGCCCGGCGATGAAGCCGACATACCCGGTCGTCGACACCGCCGCGATCGCGGGGGCGGCGGCGGCGTCGCCGGAGGCGGCCGCGTTCAGCGCGAGCGGGAACATCCCGGCAAGGCCGCAGCCCATGATCGCGAAGCCGGCGATTCCGGCGACCGCCGTCCCGCCGAGCAGCGCGAGCGCGAGCCCGGCCGCCGCCAGCAGCCCGCCCACCCGCACGACCGCCGGCGCACCGAAGCGCTCTGCCAGCGGGTCGGCCGCGAGCCGCCCGAAGCCCATCGTCACCGAGAACGCCGCGAGCCCGAGCGCGGCCGCCGCAGGCCCGGCGTCGGTCTCGCGGTCGAGCAGGATCGCGCTCCAGTCCCCGACGGAGCCCTCGGCGAGCAGGACGCAGAACGCGAGCGTCCCGAGCGCGGCGAGCGCGCGCGACGGCCGGGCGAAGAGCGGCCCGTCGGATCCGGCATCGGTGTGGGCGGGCAGCAGCCCGCCGCGCACGGCGAGGACGATCGCGACGAGCGCGAGCGCGACGAGCGCCATGTGGCCCAGCGGTCGCAGCCCGGCGCCGGCGGCGAGCGCGCCGATCCCCGCGCCCGCGAGCGCCCCGAACGAGAACGCCGCGTGGAAGGAGGCGAAGATCTCCCGGTCGTGGCGCTTGTTCACCGCGACGGCCTGCGTGTTCATGCTGACGTCGAGGATGCCGCTGGCGGCCCCGAGCACGATCATCGCGAGGCAGAAGACGGCCGGCGAGGGTGCGAGGCCGGGGAGCACGAGCGCGCCCGCGTAGACCAGTGCCCCCGCGATCGTCAGCGGCCTGCTGCCGAGCCGCGCGGCACCGGCACCCGCGAGCGGCTGGGTGACCATGAGCGCGAGCGCGCCCGCGAGCAGCACGAGCCCGAGCGCGCCGTCGGAGAGCCCCTGCTCGCGCTGGAGGTCGGGCATCCGCGAGTAGAGGCTTGCGAACGCGGCGCCGTTGACGGCGAAGACGGCGGTGACGGCAGCGCGGTGCCGGCCCTTCACGCGGCGGCGGTCAGGCCGCGGCGTGGGTGCGGCGGGCGGCGGCGATGAGGTCGAGCACGGCCTGCTCGTCGCCCGCCCGCAGAAGCTCCACGGGGTCCGGGTCGCCGTTGACGATGCCCTCGAAGAACGCCTTGCGGTCCTGGTAGGTCGGCAGCGTCCCCTTCGCCCAGCCGCGGGCGTCGTTGAGCATGATCGCCAGGCGCGCGTACTCCTCGCCGAAGAGCTCGGACACCTCGCGCTTCATGCGTTTGGCCAGCGCCGGCGACGCACCCGCCGTGGAGATCGCGATCGCGAGCGGGCCGGTGCGGACGATCGCGGGCAGGATGAAGTTGCACAGCGGCGGGACGTCGACGATGTTCACGAGCATCGCGCGCCGCTCGGCGTCGTCGAAGACGCGGATGTTGACGTCGGTGTCGTTCGTGCAGGCGATGACCATGAACGTGCCCTCGAGGTCGGCGGCCTCGTACGCGCGCTGCTGCCATTCGATCGAACCCTCCGCCGCGAGCGCGCGCAGCTCCTCCACGGCGTCGGGCGCGACGAGCACGACGCTCGCGCCGCAGGCCAGCAGGCCCTCGGTCTTCTCCAGGCCGATGTCGCCGCCGCCGACGACGAGGCAGCGCCGGCCGGTGAGCTTCAGGCAGGCGATGTAGAACGGCGTTTCGAGCATCCCCTGGACGCAGGACTGGTCGCAGATCCCCTTGCGGAGCTGGCAGACGCAGTCCTTTCCGGCATATGCCTGAGCTGGCATGACCCGGACAGGGTAACTCTCCGTATCCCTCTACGGTCTGGTAGATGGCTGATTCCACGACCATCTGATGGAAGGGTATTTCGACGACACCTCGATGCTGCGCCGCGTCCACCGCGAGATGGCGGTGGCGTTCTCCGGGCCGCGGGCGCTGCTCATGCAGGCGAGTCACCCGGTCGCCTTCGAGGGCTTCTTCGCGGTCTCCGGCGCGCTCGACAAGCCCTACGAGCGCCTGCGCCGCACCGCGCAGGTCATGAACACGATCGGCTTCGGCTCCCGCGAGGAGGCCGACCGCGCGACGCGCCGCGTGCGCGCGATCCACAAGCGCATCCGCGGCGAGCTCTCCAGGCCCGCGGGCCGCTTTCCCGCCGGCACGCCGTTCGCGGCCGACGACCCGGAGCTGCTGCTCTGGGTGCTCGCGACGCTCGTGGACTCCGCGCTCGTCGTCTACGAGCGCTACGTCGGGTCGCTGTCGGAGGCCGAGCGCGACGCCTACTGGCAGGACTACCGCGTCATCGGCTCGCTCTTCGGGCTGCGCGACGGCGAGATGCCCGACGCCATCCGCGACTTCGACGACTACATGCGCGAGATGCTCGACGGCCCCGACCTCTTCGTCACGAGCGCCGCCCGCGAGCTCGCGATCGAGATCGTCATGCGCCCGCCGGTGCCGCTGAAGCGCCGCCCGATGCTGGAGATCGCGAACTTCGTGACGGTCGGCCTGCTGCCCGCCCAGCTGCGCCGCCAGTACGGGCTCTCCTGGGACCCGCTGCGCTCGCTCATGCTGCGCGGCGGCGCGGAGTACACGAAGCGCGTGCTCGTCCCGCTGGCGCCGGGGCGGCTGCGGTTCGTGTCGAGCGCGCGCTCGGCGTAGCGCGCCTACGCCGCCACCCTGATGACGACCTTGCCCTGCGCGCGGCCGTCGAGCATGTGGCGGATCGCCGCGGCCGTGTCGGCGAGCGGATAGGTCCGGTCGATCTGCTCCAGCCCGGCTACGACTACGGCGACGAGTTCGAATACGGGCTCGACCTCATCCTCGACGGCATCGAGCGCGCGCGGGGCGCCCGCTAGAGCGCCGCCAGACGCGCTTCGAGCAGCCGCCGCTCGGCGCGGTCCTGCGCGAGCTCCAGCGCGCGCCCGTAGGCCTCACGCGCCTCGTCCAGCCGACCCAACCGCCGCAGCAGCTCGCCGCGTGTCGCATGCAGGTAGCGGTAGCTCTCCAGGTCCAGGGCGTCGACGATCTGGAGGCCCGCCTCCGGCCCCTCCGCCTCGGCCACGGCGACCGCCCGGCTGAGCTCGACGACCGGCGAGCCGGTCATCCGCGCGAGCTCGCCGTACAGCGCCGCGATCTGCGGCCAGTCGCGCGGCTCCTGCGCGTGCAGCGCCGCGATCGCCGCCTGCACGACGTACGGGCCGCGGCCGCGCAGCGCGAGCGCCCGCTCGAGCGCGGCGCGTCCCGCGGCGATCTGCCCCGTGTCCCACCGCGAGCGGTCCTGGTCGGCGAGCAGCACGAGATCGTCGCCGTCGAAGCGCGCGCCGCGACGCGCGTCGTGCAGGAGCATCATCGCGAGCAGGCCCTGGACCTCCGGCTCGTCGGGCATGAGCTCGGCGAGCGCGCGGGCGAGCCGCAGCGCCTCCGTCTCGAGGTCGACCGGCCCGACATAGCCCTCGTTGAAGATGAGGTAGACGACCGCGAGCACCGCCGCGAGGCGGTCGGGGAGCAGGTGCTCGGGCGGCACGCGGAAGGGGATCCCGGCGGCCTTGATCTTGCGCGTGGCGCGCACGAGCCGCTGCGCCATCGCCGGCTCGCCGACGAGAAACGCGCGCGCGATCTGGGGGGTCGTCAGGCCGCCGATCGTCCGCAGCGTCAGCGCGACCTGCGCCTCCGTCGCGAGCGCCGGATGACAGCACGTGAAGATGAGCTCCAGGCGCTCGTCGGGGAACGTCGTCGTCTCGTCCATCGGGTCCTCCTCGGCGACCTCGGGCACGTCGAGCAGGCGGGTCTTCGCGGCGAGCGCGCGGTCGCGGCGGATGCGGTCGATCGCGCGGTTGCGCGCGGTGGCGACGAGCCACGTGCCCGGGTGCTCGGGCGTGCCGTCGCGCGGCCAGCGCTCGGCGGCGATCGCGAAGGCCTCCTGGGCGGCCTCCTCGGCGAGGTCGAAGTCGCCGAGGAAGCCGACGAGCGCGGCGAGGACGTAGCCCCACCGGTCGCGGAACACCTGCTCGAGGGTCGCTACCACTGCGCGATCGGCCGCACCTCGACGGCACCGCCCATCGAAGCCGCCGGGACGCGCGCGGCGAGCTCGATCGCGGCGTCGAGGTCGTCGGCCTCGTAGAGCATGTAGCCGCCGATCGCCTCCTTGAGCTCGGCGAACGGGCCGTCGGTCGTGAGCGTCTGCCCGTCCTGCACGCGCACGGTCGTCGCGGTCTCGGGCGGCGCCAGCCCCTCGCCGGGGGTGACGCCGGGCGTCTCGCGAATGCCCTGGTAGGCGGCGTAGACGGCGCCCTGCTCCTCGCCGGACAGCGCCTCCCACGCGTCGCTGCCGGGAAGCGGGGTCGTGCCCTGGTGGATCAGCAGGATGTACTTCATCGCGTCCTCCTTCGCTCGATGGTCTGCCCCTGAGACGAACGGGGAGCGACGAAATCGACAGGTCACCTTCGGCGCGTTGCGCGCATCGTCCGGACCGCGACGCGTGCGAGCGGCCTCGCCCCGTCGCGCCAGCCGCGCTCGCGGTCGGCGTCGCGCGCCGAGCGCAGCCGCGCGAGCGCCCGCCAGCCGGCCACGAGCGAGCTGTCGTAGGGCTGCCACCAGGCCATCCGCCCGCCCGGCGGGTCCCACGTGACGAGCTTGGGCTCGACCATCGCGCGCAGCGCGGGAGCGCCGCGGGCGCGCCCGATGCCGGCGCCGTGGACGGCGCCCCACGGCAGCTGCGGCTCGGCGCGCGAGACGACGTGGTCGTTCATCCACACCATCCCCGCGCGGATCTCGCGCGCGATCCGCGCGCCCTTGTGGCTGTCGGCGGTCCAGACCGACGCGCCGAGCCCGCCGATGCCCTCGTTGCAGCGCGCGATGCCCTCCTGCTCGGAGTCGACGGCCTCGATCGCGAGCCACGGCCCGGGCGCGTCCTCGCGCATCAGGCGCGCGTCGCGCGCGACGCCGGTGAGCACCGCCGGGGCGAAGTACGTCTCGTCCAGCGGCCCGCCGCAGTGCAGCGTCGCGCCGGCGGCGACGGCCTCGTCGATGAGCGCGGACAGGCGCTGCACGCGATCGCGCGCGAGCAGCGGCCCGATCTCCGTCGTCTCCGCGTTCGGGTCGCCGACGCGCAGCGCGCGGGCCGCGGCGACCACGCCGGCCGTGAAGCGCTCGTGACGCTCGCGCAGGACGTAGGCGCGCGCGAGGCTGCCGCCCGACTGGCCCGCGTTCGCGAACGCCCCCCAGCGCGCGCCGGCGACGGCGCGCGGGATGTTCGCGTCGGCCAGGACGAGCATCGGGTCCTTGCCGCCGACCTCGATCGTCGCGCGCTTGAGCTCGCGCGCGCAGGCCTCGCCGACGTCGCGGCCCGCCTGCGACGAGCCGGTGAAGCGCACGTGCGCGATGTCGGCGGACACGAGCGCGCGGGCGGTCTCTGGCCCGCCGTGGACGACCTGCAGCAGGCCCTCGGGCAGCCCGGCGCGGACGAAGACGCGGGCGATCCGCTCGGCGGCGAGCGACGCCAGCGGCGACGGGTGCAGGACGACGCCGTTGCCGCCCATGAGCGCGACCGCGACGTCGCCGAGCGGCGTCGCGAACGGCTCGGCGCCCGGCGTCAGGACGGCGACGACGCCGAGCGGCTCGAAGGTCAGGCGCGCGCGCTTGACGGGCTGCAGCGAGCGCGCGAGCCCGATCCGCTCCGGCGCCAGGACGCGCGGCCCCGCCTCGGCGAGCCACTGCAGCGTCTCGACCGCCGGCAGCAGCTCCATCGTCTGGACCTCGGCCAGCGGGCGCCCCTGCTCGCGGACGATGACCGGCACGAGCTCGTCCCACTCGTCGATGACGGCCTGCGCGGCGCGGACGAGGTAGCGGGCGCGATCGGTCAGACGTAGCTGCGCCCACAGCCGCTGGACCGCGGCGGCCTCGGCGACCGCAGCCGGCACCGCGGCCGGGTCCGTCGCCGCGACCGTCCCGAGATGGCTGCCGTCGATCGGGCTGATCGCCTCGATGCGGGCGGCGGTGGCAGGCACCGGCGGCACCGCCGCGATTCTGTCAGGAGCGGCCACGGGCCCGCCGGATCTCCTCGAGGCGCTCGCGCAGCGCGGCCTCCTGTTCGTCGGGCTCGTAGAAGCGCACGCCGGCGAGCTCGTCGGGCGCGACCTCCTGCGGGCCGAGATGGCCCGGATGATCGTGCGGGCTGTCGTAACCGACCGGCTGCGAGCGCACCTGCGGCGGCGGCGACGCGGCGCCGTGCGTGCGCACGTGGTCGATCGCCGCGCCGATCGAGCGCGTCGCGGCCTTGGACTTCGGCGCGAGCGCGAGGTAGATCGTCGCCTGCGAGAGCGCGTGGATGCACTCCGGCAGGCCGACGTGCTCGACGGCGGCCGCCGCCGCGGTCGCGACGACGAGCGCCTGCGGGTCGGCGTTGCCGATGTCCTCGGAGGCGAGGACGACCATCCGGCGCACGAGGAAGCGCGCGTCCTCGCCGCCCTCGAGCATGACCGCGAGGTAGTACAGCGCGGCATCGGGATCGGACGCACGGGTGGCCTTGATCCACGCGGAGATGTAGTCG
Organism: uncultured Actinomycetes bacterium; assembly: GCA_963797025.1. Lineage (GTDB taxonomy): Bacteria > Actinomycetota > Thermoleophilia > Solirubrobacterales > Solirubrobacteraceae > CADCVQ01. The sequence continues at coordinate 599,337 of CAWCNU010000004.1, read as the reverse complement.
TAGTGCTGGTCGCCGGCGCGGTCGTAGCGCAGCGCCTTGCGCTGCAGCGCCTCCTCGGCGTCCTCGAGCGTGACCGCCCCACCGCCGCCGGTGCTCTCGCAGGCGAGCTCGAGCGCCGCCAGCGCGGTGCGGGCGTCGCCGCCCGCGCGCGTGGCGAGGAACGCGAGCACCTCGTCTGGGACCTCGGCCGCCGCGCACTCCCCGCGGTCGATCGCCCGGCGCAGGAGCGCCTCGATCTCGTCGGCCTGCAGCGCGTGCAGCTCGTAGACCTGCGTCCGGCTCAGCAAGGCGGCGTTGACCTCGAAGTACGGGTTCTCGGTCGTCGCCCCGATGAGCGTCACGAGCCCCTCCTCGACGGCCGGCAGCAGCGCGTCCTGCTGGGCCTTGTTGAAGCGGTGGATCTCGTCGAGGAAGAAGACCGTGCCCTCGCCGCGCGACTTGCGGCGGTGCCCGGCGCGCTCGATGATCGCCCGCACCTCGGCGCGGCCGGCCTGCACGGCGCTGAGCTCCTCGAAGGCCGCCTTCGCCGAGCCCGCGACGATCCGCGCGAGCGTCGTCTTGCCGCTGCCCGGCGGCCCGTGCAGCACCATCGAGTGCGGGCGCCCCTCGGCGATCGCGCGGCGCAGCGCGGTCGGCTCCCCGGGCGTGCCGAGGATGTGGCGCTGGCCGACGAGCTCGTCGAGCGTCCGCGGGCGCATGCGAACGGCAAGCGGCGCGTCGGACGCCGGCACCGGCGTCGTCGTCGCCGGTGGGTCGTCGCCGATGTCGAAGAGCTGGTCGGACATCGCGAGCGGCTAGCTCCGAAGGTCGCCGGCCGTCGTCGGGCGATGGCGCGCTGTCATCCCTCCAGTATCACCCTCTCCAGGACGGCGCGCAGGACCTCTCCAACCCGGCGCGAGGGCCGATCGCCGCCGCTATCGTCGGCATATGCCCCTCCGCCGCACGGTGCTGACGTGCGCCGCGATCCTCGTCCTCGCCGCGGTGCTCGCGTCCTGCGGCGACGAGAAGGGCGCCTCCACCGGCGACGCCGTCAAGGGCAAGCGCCTCTTCGCGTCACACGGCTGCGGCGGCTGTCACACGTTCGCGGCCGCCGGCTCGTCGGGCACGACCGGCCCCGACCTCGACGACGCGCTGCCGAGCACCCGCACCGTCATGCGCCAGCTGCGCCAGGGCGGCGGCCTCATGCCGAGCTTCGCCGACAAGCTGTCGGCCGCCGACATGCGCGACCTCGCCGCGTTCGTCGGCGCCGGGCGCAGTTCGGGCAAGGCCGTCGCCAAGCCGTTTCACCCCGACAACACCCGACTGTCGGACTGCGGCGACGGCGGGGCGGAGTGCATCGAGCAGGCCTTCGGCAACGTGACGTTCAACGAGGGCCCGGACGCCGCGCTCGCCAAGCTCCAGGCCTCGCTGGAGTCCAACCGCGCTGTGCAGATCGACTGCCACCGGATCGCTCACCGGATGGGGTCGGCGGCGCTGACGCGCTTCCGCGACCGCGTGGCGCCGGCGTTCGTCGCGGGCTCGCCGATCTGCGCGTCGGGCTACTACCACGGGATCATCGAGCGCGCGTTCCTCGGCCAGCCGACCGCGCGCCTGGCGACCGTCGCGCGCCAGCTCTGCAGCGACCCGCAGATCAACGCGCAGCGCTTCCTGAGCTACCAGTGCATCCACGGGCTCGGACACGGGCTCATGATCTACAGCGGCTACGACCTGCCGCAGTCGCTGCACACCTGCGACGAGCTGCGCACGGGCTTTGCGCGGGTCTCCTGCAGCGGCGGCGTGTTCATGGAGAACTTCAACTCCTCCTACGGCGTGAAGTCGAGGTACCTGCGCGCGGGCGACCCGATCTACCCCTGCAACTCGGTCGCCGAGCGCCACAAGCTCTACTGCTACATGCTCGTGACGGCGAACATCCTGCGCGTCAACGGCGGCGACCTCCGGGAGACCGCCGAGGCCTGCATGCGCAGCGAGCCCAAGTGGGTCGGCACGTGCTACGAGTCCTTCGGCCGCGACGCGTCCGGGATCGCGGGCAAGGACGTCGGCGAGGCGCTGGCGAGCTGCCGCCTGGCGCGCCGCCACGAGGGCGACTGCATCTACGGCGTCGCGCGCGAGATCGTGAACTCCGACGCGGCGGGCGAGCGCGGCGGCCGGTTCTGCGCGCACACGCCGGCGCGCCACCGCGCGCGCTGCTATCAGGGCGTCGGCACGGTCCTCGCGTCCCTCGAGCCGACGGCGTCGGCGCTGCGCGGCGCCTGCCGCGCGGTCGGCGGGCACCACGTGCGCGCCTGCCTGCGCGGCGCGGGCGTCGTGTCCTAGCCCTCGATCACCACCGGCGGGCCGTGATAGCCCGAGCGCGCGACGATGCGCTCCCGGCCGCCGGGCCATGTCGACAGCGTCACCGCCGCACGTCCTCCGGCCGGCTCCATCCGCAGCCAGGCGAACGGTGCCCCGGTGCTCGCGCGCGCCCCGGCAGCGGCGACGAGCGCGCGCAGGCGGTCGCGATGGGGCTCGTCGAGGTACTGCCACACGATCGAGTGGTAGACGACCGTCGCCACCCCGGGCGCGGGCTGCGCGAGCTGCTCCTCGAGCCAGTCGCAGAGGTCGGCGCGGTCGATCGCCGGCGGATGCGCCGCGGCGACCGCCAGCGCGCCGTCGAGGCGCGCGAGGCGGTCCAGATGCTCCGGCCAGATCGACGCGCGCAGGCGCAGGCGCGTGTCCTCGCCGGCCGGATCCAGCGGCGCCGCGTCGCAGCCGCGGCGCGCGACGACGGACACCGGCGTCCCGAGCGCCGGCGGCCGGCCGGCCGCGCCGGTGATGCGCGTCGCCGAGTCCTGCGGGCCCCACGACCAGCCCTCGAACGCGTAGCGGAAGCGGTCCCAGTTGAGGTTCAGGCCGGCGGCCGCGCCGAGCTCGAGGATCCGCAGCCGCGGGCCGAGCTCGCGCGCGACCTCGAGAAAGCCCGGCAGCAGCGCCGCGCAGCGGCCGACGTCGTTGGTCTGGCAGGGCCGGGCGATCGACGCACGCACGTCGTCGGGGCGCTCCTCGAGGACCGCCCGGAAGGCCGGCCAGGCGCCGTCGGGCCCTGACTCGCCACCAGCCGACGGGAAATGCCGGGCGAGCTGCGGCGCGCCGCCCTCGAGCACGATCCGGTGCACCGCGCAGAGCAGTCGCAGCGCGAGCGCCGAGCCGCGCGGCTCGCCGGCGAACGGGCGCAGGACCTCCAGCACGGGCCCGCCGGCCTCGACGTCCTCGGCGGCGTGGGCGAGCACGTGCGCGTAGAGCGGCGAGCCGCCCTGCCCCGGCAGCTCCTCGAGCTTCGTGCGCAGGCGCTCGGCGAGCCCGGCGGCGAGCCGATCGCGACGGTCTAGCATCAGCCACATCGTGACCGAACGACCTGCAGGCTCTCGCGACGGCCCAGCTCCGGCGCCTCATCCGCTTCAACACGGTCAACCCGCCGGGCAACGAGCGGCCCGCGCAGGAGGCGCTCGCCGCCGACCTGCTCGAGGCCGGCTTCGAGGTCGAGCTGCTCGGCGCGCAGCCCGACCGCCCGAACCTCGTCGCCCGTCTGCGCGGCGGGGCCGACGGTCCGGCGCTCTGCCTGCTCTCGCACGTCGACACCGTGCTCGCGACCCCGCAGGACTGGACGCACGACCCGTGGTCGGGCGATCTCGCCGACGGGTTCGTCTGGGGTCGCGGCGCCCTGGACATGAAGTCCCAGACGGCCGCCGAGGTCGCGGCCGCGCTCGCGCTCGCGCGGGGCGGCTGGCGGCCCGCGGCCGGCGACCTGCTGGTCATCGTGCTCGTCGACGAGGAGGTCGGCGGCGAGCTCGGCGCCATGTGGATCTGCGACACGCACCCCGACAAGGTCCGCTGCGACTACCTCCTCAACGAGGGCGCGGGCGCGCCCTTCCCCTATGACGGCGAGCGCTACTACGGCGTCTGCGTCGCCGAGAAGGGCGTCTTCCGCTTCCGCCTCATGACCGACGGCATCGCCGGCCACGCCTCGATCCCGAAGATCGGCGACAACGCGCTCCTGAAGATGGCGCCGCTGCTCGCCCGCATGGCCGAGCGCCAGCCGGGCTTCGACGTCACCGACGCGGCGCGCGCGCTGCTGGAGGGCCTGGGCGTCTCGCCCAACGGCGCCGCCGGCGGCGTGGAGGCCGCGCTCGAGCGCCTGCGCGAGCGCGACGCGCTCCTCGCGCTGCTCGTCGAGCCGCTGCTCGGCGTGACGCTCGCCCCGACGAAGATCTCCGCGTCCGAGAAGATCAACGTCATCCCGGCCAGCGCCGAGCTGCGCGTGGACTGCCGCGTCCCGCCCGGCCTCGGCGAGGAGCTCGCGCTGCGGCGCATCCGCGAGGTGCTCGGCGACGACGGCTACCGCCTGGAGTTCACCGAGCGCGTCCCGGGCAACCAGTCGCCGGTGCGGTCGCCGCTCATGGACGCGATCGCGCGCTGGATCGCCGAGCACGACCCGCAGGCGCGCGTCGTGCCGACGATCCTCCCCGGCTTCACCGACTCGCGGACGTTCCGCGCGGCGTTCCCGGAGTGCGTCGCCTACGGCTTCTTCCCGCACCGCCACCAGAGCCTCTATGAGACCGCGCCGCTCATCCACGCCGCCGACGAGCGCATCGACGTTCGCGATCTCGGCTTCGCGGCGGCATTCTTCCGCGACGTGTCCAAGGACCTCCTCGGTGGCTGAGAAGCTGCGACTCGGCGGCATGGCGCTGCGCAACGGCCTGCTCGTGCACGGCCCGACGCACTGGGCCGCGTCCGTGCGCCGGCGCGACGGGACGATCGCCACGGCCTCCGGGCGCAAGCCGCGCGTGCCCGGCGTGGAGAAGGTCGGGGGCGTCCGCGGCGTCGTCCGCCTCGGCGAGGCGATGCTCGTCATCCCGCTCGTCAAGCGCGCGCTGCCCGACGCCCAGCTGCCCTTCCAGGACGCGAAGGTCCTCTCGGCGATGGCGGCCGCCGCCGCCAGCGGGCGGCTGCTTCGCCGCGGCGGCTCGGGCCCCGGGATCGAGGCGCTGGCGGCCGGCATCTCGCTGCTGCCGAGCGTCGTCGCGCTGCGCGGCGGCGAGCTCGCCGAGTACCACGGCGTCGAGCACAAGGCGATCGCCGCCTACGAGAGCGACGCGCCCGATGCCGCCGACGCCGCCAAGGAGCACGACCGCTGCGGCTCGCATCTCATGGCGCCCCTGCTGTCCTTGAACCTCGTCGGCGGCGCGCTGCTCAAGCGCGCGGTCCGCAGGCCGGGGCCGGCGGCGCAGCTCGCGGTCGGCGTCGCGTCGCTCGGGCTCGCCGTCGAGGTCTTCGTCTGGACCGAGCGCCACTCCGGCTCGCGCGCGGCGCGGGCCCTGCGCCGGCCCGGCTATGAGCTGCAGCGCGTGCTCGGCACGCGCGAGCCGACCGAGGAGCAGCTCGAGGTCGGGCGCGCCGCGCTCGCCGAGATCCTGCGCGTCGAGCCGACGGCGGTCCAAGTGCACTGAAGGTTTGGGTCCCGCCTGCCGATGCAGGTGGCGTGGATCAGTCGTTTCTCGACCAGGTGAAGAACTTCGGCCTCGAGTGGTCGGGCGTGTTCACGATCCTCTTCATGTTCCTCATCTGCTTCTTCCTGTGGCGGACGCTGAAGCTCATGCCGCGCACGAAGCCGGTCCAGATCAAGCCCGAGGTGAAGTCCTCGATCGGCTGGGACGACATCGCGGGCGTCGACGAGGCCAAAGACGAGCTGCGCGAGGTCGTGGACTTCCTGCGCGACCCTCGGCGCTTCAAGGCGCTCGGCGCGCGCGTGCCCGCGGGCGTGCTGCTGCACGGGCCTCCGGGCACCGGCAAGACGCTGCTGGCGAAGGCCGTCGCCCACGAGTCCGGCGCGCAGTTCTTCTCGCAGTCGGCGGCCTCGTTCGTCGAGATGTTCGCCGGCCTCGGCGCCGCGCGGATCCGGCGGCTGTTCCGCGAGGCGCGCAAGAACGCGCCGGCGATCATCTTCATCGACGAGCTCGACGCCGTCGGCGGCCGCCGCGGCTCGGACTTCTCCGGCGAGCGCGAGCAGACGCTCAACCAGCTGCTCGTCGAGATGGACGGCTTCGATACCAGCGGCGAGCTCGTCGTCATGGCGGCCTCCAACCTCCTCGAGAAGCTCGACCCGGCGCTCCTGCGCCCCGGCCGCTTCGACCGCCAGGTCTTCGTGTCCCCGCCCGACGTCACCGGGCGCGAGCGCATCCTCGAGGTCCACACCCGCGACAAGCCGCTGCTCGAGGTCGACCTCGGCGACATCGCCGCGCAGACCAGCGGCCTGACCGGCGCCGACCTCGCGAACCTCTGCAACGAGGCCGCGATCCGCTGCGCGCGCCGCGACGGCCTGGCGCTCAGCCGCGGGGACTTCGACGAGGCGCTGGAGCGCGTCGTCGCCGGCGTCGAGTCGCGCCGGCTGTTCAACGACCACGAGAAGGCGGTCATCGCCTACCACGAGGCCGGGCACGCGCTGTGCGCCGAGCTGCTGCCGTCGGTCGACCGCGTCCACAAGATCTCGATCGTGCCGCGCGGCCGCGCCCTCGGCTACACGATGAACCTGCCCGACGAGGACCGCTACCTCAAGACCCGCGAGGAGCTCATCGACCACATGACGATGCTCCTCGGCGGCCGCGTCGCCGAGCAGCTCGTCTTCGGCGAGGTCACGACCGGCGCGTCCGACGACCTCCAGCGGGTCTCGGCCGTCGCCCGCGCGATGGTCTACGACTACGCGATGGGGACGGCCGGCGCCGCGCAGCGGGCGATCACCGACGGCGACACCGACTCCGAGCAGTTTCGCCGCGTGCGCGACGAGGAGCAGCAGGAGCTCGCCTTCGAGGCGACGCGGGCCGCGCAGGAGCTGCTGAGCTCCCACCGCGAGAAGCTCGACGAGATCGCGACGGCGCTGCTCGAGCACGAGGTCATCGACCGCGACGAGATCGAGCAGATCATGCGCGGCGTGCCGCGGATGACGCGCGAGCCCGGGCGCGGCCTGCGGATCGCGAGCCCTGAGGCGCGCGAGCAGCCCCCGGCGGTCGTCGCCGCCGCCCGCCGCGCCGCGCAGGGCCCCGACGGCGACCCGCCGCCGCGCGGCAACCGCTCCTCGCCGCCGCCGCCGCCGACGCCCGGCGTCTGATCGCGGCCGTTCGCCACCGCGCGAGGACGCGCGTCATTAGGATGCGTCGCGTGTTCAACCGCATCGACCACATCGGGATCGCCGTCGAGGACATCGACGCGGCGCTGGCGCTCTACGAGCGCGACTACGCGATGACGCTCGTCCATCGTGAGACCGTGGCAGAGCAGGGCGTCGAGGCGGTGCTGCTCGACGTCGGCGAGAACCACGTCGAGCTGCTCGCGGCGACCGGCCCTGACACGCCGGTCGGCAAGTTCCTGGCGAAGAAGGGCCCGGGAATGCACCACGTCGCCTACCAGGTCGACGACATCGAGGCCACGCTGGCGACGCTGAAGGCGGCCGGGATGCGGCTCATCGACGAGACGCCGCGCACCGGGATCCGCAACTCGCGGGTCGCCTTCCTGCATCCCGCGACCGCGGGCGGCCTGCTCACGGAGATCGTCCAACCGGCGGAGGGGCACTAGATGGCGCTGCAACGTGTCTCGATCGGCTTCTCGAGCCCCCAGGTGCTCGCGGTGCGGATGGAGGAGGACGCGCTCAACGCCCTGCTCGAGTCGCTCGCCGCCGGCGAGTGGCACGACCTCGCCGTCGACGGCGGCACGATCCGGCTGAATCTCAGCGAGGTCGTCTACGTCCGCACGGAGCTCGACGAGCACAAGGTCGGGTTCGGCTCCGGCTAGCGCCGGTCCCGGGAGCGGTCAGCCGTCGAGCGCGCCGGCGGGCAGGATGTAGCGCGACGGCGGCGGTTGCTTCGATGCGCTCGTGGAGCGACGGTCCATGCCGTGCAGCCCATGGCTCGCACGCTCGACGACCGTCGCCTCCGGCTGGGCGCCGTGGGCGAGCAGCCAGGTCATGACGTCGTCGGAGCCCGTGCCCTCGGCGACGATCGCAGCCCGCTCGACGACCGTGCCACCGGACGGATGGGAACGCGCCAGCCGCCGGACCAGCACCCGGATCGCGTCGTCGTCCACAGGCCCAACGTAGTCGATGACGCGGCCCGGGTGTATTACGGCGCGGGCGCTGCGGTCCGGAGCGTCACAGCTCGCGACGCGCGACCTTCGTCACCGCCTCGCTGACGCGATTGACCGGTCCGCGGCCGTTCCAGCGGTCGAGGTCGATCTCCTCCGAGCGCTCGAGGTCGCGCTCGAACTGCGCGTCGAGACGGCCGGCAAAGTCGCTCGAGCAGACGCAGAGCGTCACCTCGTCCTGCAGCTGGAAGGAGCGGTTGTCGAAGTTCACCGAGCCGACGGACGACCACGAGCCGTCGACGGTCATCGTCTTGGCGTGGATCATCGTCGGGCAGTACTCGTAGATCCGCACGCCGCCCGACAGCAGCTCCTCGTAGGTCGCGCGGCCGGCCTGGCGGACGAACTCCTTGTCGATGTGCGGGCCGGGCACGAGGATCCGGACGTCGACGCCGCGCTCCGCCGCGTCGGTCAGCGCCTCGACGAATGCCGGGCGCGGCGCGAAGTACGCAGACGTCAGGTGCAGGCTCTCCTGCGCGCAGGCGATCGCGAGGAAGTACAGCGCCTCGACGTTCGTGTCGCCGACCTCCGCCGTCGAGCGCACGACCTGCATCGCGCCGTCCTCGGTGATCGGATCGAGCTTCGGCAGGTAGCCGGGGCCGACGAGGACGTCGCCGGTCGCCTCGAGCCAGTTCTCGGCGAATGCGCCCTGCAGCCCCCGCACGATCGGCCCGCGGACGCGCACGTGGGTGTCGCGCCAGTGGTCGGGGTCCTGCGCGTTGCCCGTCCACTGGTCGGCGATGCCGACGCCGCCCGTCATCCCCACCTCGCCGTCGGCGACGAGGAGCTTGCGGTGGGTGCGGTTGTTCAGCCGCCGGACGGCGTAGGGCTTGGGCGGGCGGAAGTACGCGAACGTCACGCCGGCATCGCTCATCTTCGCGATGAGGTCGCGATCCATCCGCGCGCTGCCGACGGCGTCGAGCAGGACGTTGACCTCGACGCCGGCCTGCGCGCGCTCGCTCAGCGCCCCGGCGATCTCCGTGGCGATCTCGCCGCTCCAGTAGAGGTAGGAGAGGAAGTTCAGCGTCCGCTGCGCGCCGGCCATCGTCTCGAGCATCGCCGGGAAGATCTCGTCGCCGTTGATGAAGAGCTCGATGGCGTTGCCGTGCGTGATCGGCGCCATCGTGATCGCCTCGGTGGCGCGGAGGAAGTCGCCGGAGCCGACCTCCACGTCGCCGCCGCGCAGCTCGTAGCCCTGGCCCTGCTCGCGGCGATGGCGCAGCGAGTCGCTGGCGTACCACGCGACGGCGCCCGCGGCGATCGCGGTCGGCCAGCGCTTGTTCATGACGCCGTCACGACGCGAAAGCCGCCCGGGTGCAGCGTGAAGCGCGGCGGCTCGCAGGGGCACGTCTCGCCATCGACGTTGAATGCGGCGTCGCCCGCGATCCGGACGTCGATGACCGCGGCCCGCTCGTGGGCGACGTCGTCCTGCGCGATGAGCCGCCCGGTGCGCATCCCGACGGCGCGGCGCACGAGCCCCGCGCGCGACCCGGCGGGCACGACGGCGACGTCGAGCAGCCCGTCGTCGGGGCGCGTGCCGCCGATCTCGCTGCCGCCCCCGAACGCGCCGGTGACGCCGACGACGACCTGCCAGGCGCGGCCGCTGTAGCGCTGCTCGCCGTCGCACGCGACGGCGCAGCGCAGGGGCGAGGCGGTCGCCGCCGCGCGCACGGCGCCGACCGCGTAGGCGAGGGCGCCGAGGCGCGACTTGTGCGGGCGCGCGGCGCGCGCGGCGACGACCGACAGCCCCGCCGCGGCGGCGTTGACGAACGGCCGGGCGCCCGCGAGGCCGAGCTCGGCGGCCTGCGTCGCGGCGGCCGGGTCGCGCGCCAGCGCGCAGGCCGCCTCGAGATCGAGCGGCAGCTCCTTCGCGCGGGCGAAGTCGTTGGCGGTGCCGACCGGGACGACGGCCAGCGCGACATCGAGGCGCGCGGCGCACAGCGCGGCCGGCCCGACGGACCCGTCGCCGCCGGCGACGACGATCCGGTCGGGCGCGCGCAGCGCGCGCAGGGCGCCGTCCTCGAGCTCGCCGCCGTCCTCGTCGGCGACGTCCTCGATCGAGACGGTCGTGACCGTCGCGCCGTCGGCCGCGAGCAGCGCCGCGAGCTCGGACGGATCGGGAGCCGTTCCCGACTTCGGGTTGCAGATGAGCGCCAGCCGCACGCGGGGGAGTCTGCCCGTTGCTCGCGCGCCCAACCGGAGGATGGACGAGAGTTCTGGTGCCGGGCCCGAGCCGGACTCGGCCCGGGGCTATGGTCCCCGCGGATGAACGCCGCCGCCGCGCCTCCCGCCGCCGACCCCGCAGCACGCCGATCGCTGCGCGCGCGCCTGGCCGCGGGGCCCGTCGCGCGTGCGATCGCGAAAATCGACGTCGCGCTCTTCACGCTCCTGCGCCGGCACGGGCACGCGCCCGCGATCGAGCTGCCGGTGCGACGCTTCTCGCGCCTCGGCGAGCACGCGGCGATCTGGCTGCTGCTGGGCCTCGCCGGCGCCGCCGCCGACCGGCCGCGGCGCTCGCGCTGGCTGCGCTCGACACGCGCGGTCCTGCTCGCCTACGCGCTGAACACCGTGCTGAAGACCGTCGTGCGCCGCAAGCGGCCGCAGCTCGAGAAGCTCCCCGCGCTCATCTCGACGCCGACGTCGCTGAGCTTCCCGTCGGCGCACGCGTCGTCCTCGTTCGCGGCGGCGCGCGCGTACTCGGCGCTGCTGCCGGGCGCCCCGCTGTACGTCGTCGCGACGGCGATGGCGCTGTCGCGGGTCTATCTCGGCGTGCACTACCCCTCGGACATCGCCGCCGGCGCGCTGCTCGGCACGCTCGTCGGCAGCGCCGGCAGGGCCGCGCGATGAAGGTCGGCATCGTCGGCATGCCCAACGCCGGCAAGTCCTCGCTCTTCAACGCCCTGACGCGCGCCGGCGCGGAGGCCGCGAACTACCCCTTCACGACGATCGAGCCGAACATCGCCGTCGTGCCGGTCGCAGACGAGCGCCTGGACCGCGTCGCGCAGACGATCGGCGCGTCGAACATCGTCCCGGACACGATCTACTTCCACGACATCGCCGGCCTCGTCGCGGGCGCGCACAGCGGCGAGGGCCTGGGCAACCGCTTCCTCGCGAACATCCGCGAGACCGACGCGATCGTCCACGTCGTGCGGGCCCACAACGACCCCAACGTCATCCACCCCGAGGGCCGCGTCGACCCGCTCGCCGACATCGAGACGATCGAGACGGAGCTGATCTTCGCCGACCTCGAGCAGGCAGAGCGACGCCACGAACGCGTCGTGCGCACGGCCCGCTCGGGCGATCGCGAGGCGATCGCCGAGGAGGCCTGGCTGCGCGAGCTCGTCGATGCGCTGCACGCCGGAAAGCCGGCGCGCACCGTGCCGGCGCCCGCCGACGCGCCGCACGCGCTGCGCGACCTCGGCCCGCTGACCGCCAAGCCGGTGCTCTTCGTCGCCAACGTCGACGAAGGCGAGGACGAGGTCCCGGAGGCGATCGCCGCGCACGCGGCGGCCCAGGGCGCGGGCGCGGTCGCGGTCTCCAGCCGCATCGAGGCCGAGCTCTCCGAGCTCGAGGACGAGGACGCCGCGGCGATGCGCGAGGACCTCGGGATCGCCGAGTCCAGCCTCCAGCGCGTCGTCGGGGGCGCCTTCTCGCTGCTGGACCTCATCGCGTTCTTCACGGCCGGCGAGGACAAGCCGGCGCAGTCCTGGCATCTGCGGCGCGGTGAGACCGCCTGGCACGCCGCGGGGCAGATCCACTCCGACATCCAGCGCGGCTTCGTGCGCGCCGAGGTCGTCGGCTGGGACGAGCTCGTCGACGCCGGCGGCTACGCCGGCGCGCGCGACCGCGGCACCCTGCGGCTCGAGGGCCGCGACTACGCGATGCGCGACGGCGACGTCATGACCGTGAAGTTCACGCCTTAGCCGCTCAGGCCGCGCGCCGCAGCTCGACGACCTGCGCGTCGCGCGGGCGGACCGCGCGCCAGATCTCGCGCAGGCACCACGCGTCGAGCGCGAGCAGGGCCACGACGAGGCCGAGGACGCCGAGCGACAGCAGCGTGCGCAGGACGATCGAGCGCGGCTCGGAGAGCTCCGCGCGCGCGACGGCGTCCGGATCGCCGCGGTACAGCGGCGTGGCCTTGAACGCCTGCTGGGTCACCGCGAAGGCGGGCTTGACCTTGCCGTCGTAGGAGATGAGGCCCTTGTTGTGGATCGAGTCGCGGTCGGGCGGATGCGCGCCACCGTCCCAGAACGGCTTGACGGCGAACTCGCGCGCGGTCCAGTAGATCGCCCCGCCCATGAAGCCGAGGCGGTCGACGATGTCGAGGTTGCGCTTGATGTAGCTCGCCTGGAAGGCGTAGGTCTGCTTGACGCCCGCCGGGCCGGGGTCCGTCGCCTCGGCGCCGAACTCCGTGATGACGAGCGCGGCGCTCGCGTACTTCGCGCGCATCGCGCGCAGGTACGGCGCGAGGTCGTCGATGTCGGCCGTCGAGCGGTTGGCCTTGCCCTCGTACCAGCCGTAGTAGGAGTTGATCCCGAGCACGTCGTAGCGGTCGTACGTCCGCTGTCGCGGGATCCCGGGGTAGGAGAGGATGTCGACGGACACCGGCAGCGTCGGGTCGAGGTCGCGCTCCAGGGCGGCGGCGTTCTCGAGCCACACGCGGCTCGTGCGCTGCGTGTCGGGCTGCGCCGTCAGCTCGTTGGCGACGGAGTGCGTGATGACCGACGGATGGTTGCGGGCCTCGAGGATCGTGTCGCGCACGACGCCGAGCTCGTGCGAGCGCTGCCCGGGCGTCTTGAGCTGCGCGTCGCGGTGATAGACCGGCGCCTGGCTCCACACGAGGATCCCCTCCTCGTCGAAGCGTGCGAGCAGGCGCGGGTCCAGGAGATAGTGCGCGCGGGTGACGTTGACGCCCAGCGCCTTGAGCTCCTCGACGATGTTGTCGACGTCGGCGTCCGTCAGCGCCGGGCCGCGACCGGGGATGTCCTCCTGGATGGACGCGCCGCGCAGGTCGAGCACGCGGCCGTTGAGGCGCAGCATCCCGTCGACGACGTCGACCTCGCGCAGGCCGATGCGACGGCGGTCGACCTGGACGACGCGCCCGCCCGTGCTCGTGGAGACCGTCGCGGGGTAGAGCGCCGGGTCCTCCGGCGACCAGAGCTTCGGCGCGCCGCGCACGGGAACGGAGTAGCGCAGCCGGACGCGCTCGCCCGGTCGCAGCGCCCGCGGCGTGGCGCCGCGCTGCGAGAGCGTCTGGTCGGGCGCGCGCAGGGAGACGCTCACGGCCGGCTGCTGGACGCGGTCTGAGACGTTCTCCAGCCAGCCGTCGACGAGGACGCTCCAGCGGCAGGCGCCGTCCGCGCAGCGGCGCCGGGGCAGCAGCCCGACGTCGTGCATGACGACCGGCCCGCGCGGCACGAGCGACACCGTGCGCGTCATGCCGCCCCAGTTCCACCAGCCCTCCCGGAGCTTCGGGTTGCGCCGGTAGTCGGCGCGCACGACGAGCGTGTTCGGCGCGCCGGGCCGCAATCCGGCGGCCGGCAGCTCGAAGGGCGTGTAGGGATCGCCGTGGGTGCCGATCTCGCGCCCGTTGAGCCACACCCGCGCCGTCCGGCGCACCTGCTCGAAGCGCACCGCCCAGCCCATGCCCGGGGCGGTGGACGGCCCGTCGAACGTCAGCCGGTACCAGCCGACCGAGCCGAAGAAGACATCGGGCTCGGTGCGTGCGTCGAAGACGTGGGGAACCGTCGCGGGCTGCCAGCCGATGCCGGCCTGACCGTTCTGCCACCCCTCGTCGACGCCCTGATCGGCGGCGTCGGCGGCCCACTCCCAGCCCTGCGACAGCGCTACGGGCGGTGGCGGTCCCGCCGCCAGCGCCTCGCCTTGGAGCGCGAGCGCGATCACGGCCGCGAGCACGAGGAGCAGGGGACGGGGCACGTGGGCCCACATGATGGCGCAAACTGCGGTTGCAGCCCTCCGGTGAGCCGTCTGGACGGACGTACGACGCGCTCCGGCCCGCGCTCGCCTGCGGTCTCGACGGATATCCGAGGTCGGAAAATCAACCGCCCGCAGGGAGTTGTCGTAGTGCACTGGTAGAAGATCCGGACAAGAGAACTTCGTCGTAGTCGATGCAATTGGCCCGGAAGCCGAGCGCGTCGGAAAGGAATCCGACATGAGCAGTACTGCCCTCCTCGGGCTCGCGCCGCGCTGCTCGCTGCGCGCGTTCGTCCTCTCGCTGGTGGTGTTCGCCGCGATCGCGACGGCCGGCGCGCAGACCGCGTCAGCCTGCGTCGCGCAGCCGTTCTCCCCGTCGCCGCTGTCCAACAGCTTCGAGGGCGCCGACGGCGACCAGTGCGACTCCGACGGCCTCGGTCCCAAGCGCGACTGGCAGAACGTCACCGGTCAGGACGGCTTCGTCAGCACGACCGACACGCCGAGCGACGCGGACACGATGTACGGCTCCAACAACGCCGGCCTCGTCGCGGGCTCGACCGACGAGAACGTCCCGGACAGCTGGAACTTCATGATCGGCAACCTCGGCGCCCCGAAGTACGACGCGCTGGCCGCCTACAGCTTCACCGACGTCAGCGACAAGCTCTTCGTCGACCTCGCCTTCGTCCGCGCGGGATCCAGCGGCGCGACGTTCCTCGCGTTCGAGCTCAACCAGAAGCAGCCCGGCTACCGCCTGGATCCGAACGAGTCCGACGCGTCCATGCCGTTCGCGGTCCCGACGCGCTCGCGCGGGGACCTGCTCGTGACCTACAACGTCAGCACCCAGGGCGCGATCGCCCTCGGCCTCTGCGTCTGGGACGGCAACGAGCACAGCGGCCGGTGGGAGGTCTTCGAGCAGGACCTCACCGGCGCGCCGATCACGAACCAGAGCTGCCCGGCGATCTCGTCGACGCTCTACCAGGCCGCGCTCAACGACGCCCAGGACGGCCGCCAGGGCGACATTCCGGCCGCCGAGAACTACGTCGGCACCGGCATCATCGGCGAGGGCCGCTTCGGCGAGGCCGTCGTGAACCTCACCGACGCGCTGAGGGACCCGAGCAACCCCAACGGCCCGCAGTCGTGCATCGACTTCGGCTACGTCTGGATGCACAGCCGCTCGTCGGACTCCCTGACCTCCGCCCAGAAGGACTTCATCCTTCCCGCCAAGCCCGTCTCGATCGGCAACTGCTCGGTCGAGGGCCGGAAGTTCAACGACGCAAACGGCGACGGCGACAACGACGGCACCGCCAACGGCGAGCCGTTCCTCGGCGGCTGGACGATGTTCGTCGACTACGACGGCGACGGCGTGCTCGACAACGACAAGGACGCGACGCTCGTCAACGACATGGACGGCGTCGTCGAGGCCGGCGAGGAGGAGCCCTACGGCGTCACCTCCGACGGCACCGACGGCAAGCCCCTGGGTTACTACCGCATCACCGACGTCCAGAGCAGCGCCGCGGCCCCCGGCGGCACGTGGCAGGTCCGCGAGATCCTGAAGCCGGCGTGGGACTGCACCGCGGCGATCGGCGCGGGCGCCGTGGCGACCTGCCCGGAGAACACCGCCACCGATCCCGACACCGCGCTCGGCTTCCAGCTCGCCTGGACGAACAACGAAACCTTCACGGGCCGTGACTTCGGCAACCGGCGCCGGCCCGCGACGCTGAAGGTCGTCAAGCACGTCGTCACCGACGACGGCGGCACCGCGACGGCGTCGAACTGGTCGCTGCACGTCACCAGCGGCGCGACCGAGGTCCCCGGCAGCCCGAAGAGCGGCAGCGAGACCGGCGACGTCTACACGCTCTCCGACGGTGGCAGCTACACCGTCTCGGAGACCGGCGGCCCGTCCGGCTACGCCGCGACGTTCTCGGGCGACTGCGATGCCAACGGCGGCGTCACGCTCGCCGCCGGCACGCAGAAGGTCTGCACGATCACGAACGACGACGTCGCGCCGACCGTGAAGGTCGTCAAGCACGTCGTGAACGACAACGGCGGCACGGCTGTCGCCTCGGACTGGTCGCTGCATCTGAAGAGCGGCGCGAGCGAGGTCGGCACGAGCCCGGCCGACGGCTCGGAGTCCGGCACGACGTACACGGTCTCCGCCGGCGCGTTCAAGGTGAGCGAGACCGGCGGCCCGGCCGGCTACGCGGCGTCGTACTCCGGCGACTGCGACTCGGATGGCGACATCTCGGTCGCGGTCGGTCAGGACAAGGTCTGCACGATCACGAACAACGACGTGGCGCCGACGGTGAAGGTCGTCAAGCACGTCATCACCGACAACGGCGGCACGGCGACGGCTTCGGACTGGTCGCTGCACCTCAAGAGCCGCGGCGACGAGGCCACCGGCAGCCCGAAGAACGGCTCGGAGAACGGCGACACGTACACCGTCGTCGCCGGCGCCTTCAAGGTCTCGGAGACCGGCGGCCCGTCGGGCTACGCCGCGAGCTTCTCGGGCGACTGCGATGCCGACGGCGACGTCAGCGTCACCGTCGGCCAGGACAAGACCTGCACGATCACGAACAACGACATCGCCCCGACGATCAAGGTCGTCAAGCACGTCGTCACCGACGACGGCGGCACCGCCACGGCGAGCGACTGGTCGCTGCACCTCTCCAGCGGCGCCGACGAGGTCGCCGGCAGCCCGCAGGACGGTTCAGCGAGAACGGCGACACGTACGCCGTCTCGCCCGGCGCCTTCACGGTCGCGCGAGACCGGCGGTCCCGCCGGCTACGCCGCGACCTTCTCCGGCGACTGCGACGCGAGACCGGCAACGTCAGCGTCACGGTCGGCCAGGACAAGACCTGCACGATCACCAACGACGACATCGCGCCGCGCCTGACGATCGTCAAGCACGTCGTCAACAAGGGCGGCAGCACCGCGCAGGCCGCCGACTTCCAGATGGACGTCACGGCCACCGACCCCGGCGAGGCGCACTTCCCCGGCACCGAGCAGGGCACGACGATCACGCTCGACGCCGGCCGGTACTCGGTCGACGAGTCCGGCGGCCCGACGACGTTCGCCAAGGAGCTCTCCGAGAGCTGCTCGGGGACGATCGCGGTCGGCACGGAGAAGACCTGCACGATCACGAACACGAAGGTGCTGCCCGGCGGCATCGTCGTGAAGAAG
Source organism: uncultured Actinomycetes bacterium (assembly GCA_963797025.1). Classification (GTDB taxonomy): domain Bacteria; phylum Actinomycetota; class Thermoleophilia; order Solirubrobacterales; family Solirubrobacteraceae; genus CADCVQ01. The sequence goes on along the minus strand of CAWCNU010000004.1, from coordinate 582,063 downwards.
GGCGCCGCGTACGCCTACCACGGCGACACGCTGACCTTCACGTTCGAGGTCACGAACCCCGGCACGACGCCGCTGACGACGGTCGCGGTGACCGACGACAAGTGCGCGCCGGTCGCCGGCCCGACCCAGAAGCTCGGCGGCAACCAGGACGGCCAACTGGATGCGGGCGAGCTGTGGGTGTACACCTGCACGATGACCGTGCCCGAGCACGTCGCGGGCGACATGAGCCTCGTGAACGTCGTGACGATGGCGGCGACCGACGCCGACGGGGAGCCCGTGAACGACACGGACTCGCACACGACGCGGATCCTGCACCCGGTGATCGCGATCGACAAGACCGGCCCGGCGACCGCGCAGGCCGGCGACCCGGTCGTCTACGGGCTCGTCGTGACGAACCCGGGCGACGTGCCGTTTCTCGCCCCGAACGTCAGCGTCACCGACCCGCTCTGCGAGGCCCCGCCGCTGCTGCGCTCCAAGAACGGCGACGGCACGCCGGACCAGCTCGATCCGGGCGACGCCTGGAGCTACACGTGCCGCGTGCAGACGCTGGCGGGGCAGACGACGGTCGAGAACGTCGGCAGCGTCACGGCGAAGGACAGCTTCGGCGGCCGCGAGGTCAGCGGGAGCGATCCGGCGACGACCGCGCTGACGCAGCCGCCGACGCCGACGCCGACGCCGACGCCGACGCCGACACCGACGCCCGACCCGGCCCCGGCCCCGGCTCCGGCTGGGCAGACCGCGGCCCCCGCCGCGCTCCCGCCGCTGCAGAGCGGCGTCGCCGGCGAGCGGATCTCGTCCCCGGCCGCGGGCACCGCCCGCCTCACGGGACCGGCCCGCTGCGTCACCGGCCCCTTCAAAGTGAAGGTCACCGGGCGCGGCATCGCGCAGGTCGTCTACACGCTCGACGGCAAGCGGATCAAGACCGTCAGGTCGGCGGCTGGGCGTACGGTGTTCTCCGTGAGGATCGACCCGAAGGGCCAGAACGCGAAGGCGCACCGCGTCAGCGCCCGCGTGACGTTCAAGTCCGCCACCGGCACGAAGGCCCGCACGCTGCGCTACGTCTACCTCGGCTGCCGGTCGGCCGTGCTGCCGCAGTTCACGGGGTGACGTGAGCGCCCGTTCACAGGCCTTCCGGGTCAGCTTCTGCGCCCTCGCTCTCCTGAGCGGGGGCGCAGTGCGTGCTGCCGCGGCGAGCGCCGACTCGCGCCCCGTCCGCCCGCCGACGGCGAAGACGGCGCTCGGCACGGAGCGCCTGTCCGACGAGCTGCGTATCACCCGCGTCGCCAACGCCGTCCTGCGGGCGCGCGTCTACAAGCACCCGACGCGCGCGTCGAGGCAGGTCACGCGCCTTCGCCTGCAGACCGAGGACGGCCCGCTCGAGGTCTACCTCGTGCTCGCGAGCCTGCGTGACGCGCGCGGGCGGCTGTGGCTGCACGTGCGCCTGCCGATGCGCCCCAACGGGCGCACGGGGTGGGTCGAGCGCTCGGCGCTCGGTGGGCTGCGCGTCGTGCGGACGCAGCTGCGCGTCGACCGGCGCACGCTGCGCGCGACGCTCTACCGCGACGGCCGCAGGATCTGGTCCTCGCGCATCGGCATCGGCACGCCGAGCACCCCCACGCCCGCCGGCCGCTTCTGGATCCGCGAGCGCCTGCGCAACCTCGGCGGCGGCACGATCTACGGCCCCTGGGCATTCGGCACGTCCGCCTACTCCGTCCTGAGCGACTGGCCCGGCGGCGGCGTCGTCGGGATCCACGGCACGAACCAGCCCCGGCTCATCCCGGGCCGACCCTCGCACGGCTGCGTCCGCGTACCGAACGCGAACATCTCGCGCCTGGCCCGGCTCATGCCGATCGGCACGCCGGTCCGGATCCTCTAGCGCTCGTGCGCCCGTAGTTCGTTTGTCGTGGGTCTGGACCGCAACGATTGCGCCTATTGGTTGGCGCCCGAATCGGTCGCGCGCTCGCGCGGTGGACCGCCGTGCCAGTCGACGCACATCGCGGTCGCGTCGTCCCTGAGCTCCCCGTCGGCCGCCGCGAGCAGAGCGAGCACGACATGCTGCACGGCCTCTCTGGGGTGCATCTGCGCGCCTTCGACCATCAGGGTCCGGATGTCGATGCTCGCGGCGTTTCGCTCGAGCATGCCATCGGTGAGGAACATCAGCCGATCGCCGGGCTCCAGCGGCAACGGTTGTACGCGATAGCGGTGATCGCGCATGAGGCCGAACGGCGGGTCAGCGAGGAGCTCGATGGCCTCGACGCGCCCGTCGCGCAGGCGCAATGGCGGCTCGTGGCCGGCGTTGACGATCGTTGCCGTTCCGCTGTCCAGGTCGATGCGTGCAAGTTGCGCGGTCACGAAGTCCTGCCATCGCACGTAGTCACCGAGTCCCTGGTTCGCCAAGCGCGCCTGTTCTTCCAGCCCGACTCCGGCCCGCCGCGCGTTGCGCAAGGCGCCGACGAGCAGGGTTGCGAGAATCGACGCACCTACCGCATGGCCCCGGGCGTCGGACATCGAGAGATGCAGGGTGTCGCGCTCCATCGCGAAGTCGAAGCTGTCGCCGGCGATCTCGCCGGCGGGCTCGAGCCACGCAGCAAGCGTGAACTGCCCGCCTTCGCACGTGAAGGCCCCTGGTAGCAGGCGATGCTGGATCTCGGCGGCCAGCGAGAGCCGGACCGACCGCTGCCCCCACTCGAACAGGTCGGTGAACCGGCGGTTGGCGATGACGACGTACGCGAGCGCGTGCGCGGCCAGCGCGACATCGGCCAGGGTCTGCTCGTCCGGCGCGTCGGGGAGGGTGAGCTCGAGGACGCCGATCGCCTCGCCGCGGTTCGTCACGGGCGCGAACACCTGCGTTTCGTCCAAGCCAGATGTCATCTCGACCTGCTGATGCTTCAGCGCGCGCCCATGCGCGGTCCCCGCGAGCGAGACGCGCTCGGCGGTCTCGCGTCCCTGCATGCGCGTCGCTGTCTTCGACCCTGCGTGACCGAGCCGAATCAGCGCACGGCCACTGAAGTCGACGACGAGAAACGACACGTCGGTCGCGCCCAACCCGAGCCCGAGCCACTCACCCACGACATCGGCGGCCGCGACCGGCGGAGCGTTCTCCACGGCCGCGAGCAGTCGCGCAAGGTCCAATCGTCCCCCCGCGTCGTCGGCCGCCACCGGCGTAGCGTACGGCGACAGGTCGCGAACGTGCCCGCGCGAACCGTACGTCACGAGTCCAGCCGCTCGGCGAGCCGGTTCATCCCGCGCTCGCGGGCCGCGGCGGCGGCGCGCTCGCCGTCCAGCGGGCCGTCGGGCGGGCGCTCGACCTCGACCGTCCGCAGCGTCGCGATGTCCTTGAAGGCGAGCAGCTGGTCCGGGTCGCCGGTGAGCGCGCCGGCCTGGCGCGGCGTCATCGTGCCCGGCTTGCGGGCGGCGGCGATGACGTCCTCGAGCGTGCCGTGCTCGCGCAGGAGGTCGCGGGCGGTCTTCGCGCCGATCCCCTTGGCGCCCGGCAGGCCGTCGGACGGGTCGCCGCGCAGGGCGATGAAGTCGGGCACCTGCCCGGGCTCGATCCCGTAGCGCACCCGGACCTCGGCGGCGTCGACGACCTCCGGCCCGTCCTTGCCGCCGCGCGGGAACAGCACCGTGACGGCGTCGCCGACGCACTGGTACATGTCGCGGTCGCCGGTGAAGATCAGGACCGACCCGCCGGCGCCGGCCTCGACCTGCGCGAGCGAGCCGAGCAGGTCGTCGGCCTCGAGCTCGTCGTCGGAGACGCTCGGCCAGCCGAACGCGCCGAAGAACGCGGGCGCGTCGATCCACTGGTGCTCGAGCTCGGGCGGCATCGGCGGGCGGTCGGCGTGGTAGGGCGCGTAGAGCTCGGCGCGGTAGGCGGCCTTCTCGGCGCCCCAGCAGAGCACGACCGCCCGCGGCGCGTGGCGCTCGACGACGAAGAGCACGAGGTTCGCCATGCCGAGCAGCGCGTTGACGGGATGCCCGTCGGCGTCGGTGATGCTCTGGGGCAGCGCGAAGAACGCGCGGTACATGAGCGACGGGGCATCGACGACGAGCAGTGGGCCGGGCACGACCCACACCCTAATAAGCTGCCGCGCATGCTCACGATCACCGGCCTGGAAGAGCTCCGCACGAAGATCGGCGAGGAGCTCGGCGTCAGCGAGTGGCACGAGGTCACGCAGGAGTCCGTCGATGCCTTCGCCGACGTCACCGGCGACCACCAGTGGATCCACACCGATCCCGAGAAGGCGACGCAGACGCCATTCGGCGGCACGATCGCCCACGGCTACTACACGCTGTCGCTGCACCCGATGTTCGCCCAGCAGCTCCTGCGCTTCGAGGGCTTCTCGTTCGCCGTGAACTACGGCCTGGACCGCGTGCGCTTTCCCGCGCCGCTGCCCGTCGGCAACCGCGTGCGGATGCGGATCTCGCTGCTCGACGTCGAGGACGTCCTCGGCGGCGCGCAGATCAAGATGAAGCTCACCTTCGAGGGCGAGGGCGCCCTGAAGCCGGTCTGCGTCGCCGAGTCGCTGACGCGGGTCTACAACTAGGGAGCTAGCGCACGCGCACGACCGGCCCCGCGGCGCCCTCGTGGCGCACGCGATACAGGCCCGGCCGCAGCACGTCGGCGGCGTAGATCCCGCCGGCGCGCGCCGGGACCGTCAGCTGCGTCACCCAGCCCGACGGCTCGTGGCGCTGCACGAAGACGAGGCTGCCCGCCGCGGCATCGCTCACGCGGCCGCGGATCGTGCCCGCCGGCGGCAGCGCGGCCGCCGAGAACCGCGCGACGATCCGCGGCGTCGTGCCGCCCGTCGTCGCCGACCCGCCGGGCGCCGTCGTCGGGCGGTTGCCGTCGCCGCGCGTGGCGCGCGAGGTGATGACCGTGAAGCGCGCCCACGTGTCGTAGAGGCCGAGCTTCGAGCGCAGCTGCGGTCCGCTGACGCGCGTGCGCCCGCCGGTGCCGACGATCTCGGCGCGCACGACCCGCGGCGATCGCCCGCGGCGCAGCACCCTGATCTGGCGCAGCTGGCCCTTCAGCAGCGAGCCGAGCCGCCGCTTCGCGCCGCGCAGCGTCATCCGCTTCGTCCAGCGGTGGCGCGGCGAGGCCGCGTCGTAGGGGTCGTCGACGGAGACGAGCCACGGTGCGGGGTCGGCGCCGAGGAACGAGTTCTCGACGTTCTCGGTCTGCCCGCCCGACGTCGAGAAGTAGTACGTCACGATCGGCTTTCCGTCGTAGACGACGATCTCGTCGCGCGTCGCCGCGACGGCCGCGTCCGTCGACGGCCGCTCGCCGGCGATCCCGGTGTACATCTGCGAGCGCGTGTCGGCGTACTGCTCGAAGCCGTCGCCGCTCTTGCTCGTCGAGATCGCGTAGGTCCGCGCGGCGACGGCCTGCGCGCGCAGCGCCTCGGCCGGCCAGGTGGGCGGCATCTCGCCGGGGACGACGCCGCGCAGGTAGTCCTCCAGGCCGACCGCGTTGATCGCCGCGACGCCGCCGATCGCCGACGGCCGCAGCTCGAGGTTGCCGCGGTAGCGCCCGCTCGCGATGTCGTTGTCGGCGCGGCCGCGCACGAGCAGCCCGTCGCCGGAGCCGGTGATCGCAAGCGGCGCCTGGTAGCTGCCGAGGTCGCGGCCGGACGCGGACCGCAGCGTCACCGCCGCGCCGAGGCCGCGCACGGCGGTGTAGGTCTGGCCCGGGTCCAGCGAGCGCCCGCCCGCGACGCCCGTCGCACCGCTGAACCTCATCTGCCTGGCGGTCTTCAGGAGCACGCGGACCTCGCTCGCGCCGCCGAGCCTGCCGAGCTGCGTCCCGGTGAAGTAGTGCGTGAGGATCGTGCCGTGGTCGGCGCCCTGCTGGGCGTAGCCCATCGCGCCGTACTGGCTCATCCCGATGCCGTGACCGAAGCCCGCGCCGCTGACGACGAGCCGCGACGCCGCGGAGGCGGGCGCACAGGTCGTCAGCGCGACGACCATCGCGAGCAGGGAGATCCGAAGCGCCGTCATCGTGACTGCGGACACGCGGACGCAGGGGGAGTTGCGCCCGGCGGACGGCCGGGTACTGAGCGGGCGTGATCTCCCAGGGTCTTCCTCACGGCGTCAAGCAGCCTAATCTCAGAGATTCGAGAGGAGACGGTGATCCCGACATGAGCACGACGAGCGACACATCCGAGGAGGCCGTCCTCGCGGCGGTCCCCAAGCAGCTGTTCATCGCCGGCCGCTGGCGCGACGGCAGCGGCGTCGAGACGATCGCCGTCGAGGATCCGGCGACCGGCGAGACGGTCGCCGAGGTCGCCGACGCGACGAAGCAGGACGCCCTCGACGCGCTCTCCGCGGCACACGAGACGTTCGCGAGCTGGCGCGACAGCGCCCCCCGCGACCGCGGCGAGATCCTGCGCCGCGCCTACGAGGCGATCATGGATCGCGCCGACGAGCTCGCGCTGCTCATGACGCTCGAGATGGGCAAGCCGCTCGCCGAGTCCAAGGCCGAGGTGACCTACGGCGCGAGCTTCCTGCGCTGGTACTCCGAGGAGGCGGTGCGCGTCAACGGCCGCTTCGCGGTCAACGAGGCGGGCACCGGCCGGATCCTCACGATGCGCCAGCCGGTCGGCCCGTGCGTCTTCATCACGCCGTGGAACTTCCCGCTGGCGATGGGCACGCGCAAGATCGGCCCCGCGATCGCCGCCGGCTGCACGATGGTCGTCAAGCCCGCGAAGCTCACGCCGCTGTCGATGCTCATGCTCGCGAGGATCCTCGAGGAGGCGGGCCTGCCGGCCGGCGTGCTGAACGTCATCACCGCGCGCTCGTCGGGCGCGGTCATGGAGCCGCTCATCAAGGACCCGCGCACGCGCAAGCTCTCCTTCACCGGCTCGACCGAGGTCGGCCGCACGCTCATGGCGCAGGCCTCCGAGCAGATCCTGCGCGTGTCGATGGAGCTCGGCGGCAACGCGCCGTTTCTCGTCTTCGACGACGCCGACCTCGGCGCCGCGGTCGACGGCGCGATGATCGCGAAGATGCGCAACATCGGCGAGGCCTGCACGGCCGCCAACCGCTTCCACGTCGCCGACGCGGTCGCGGGCGAGTTCGCCGAGCGTCTCGCCGAGCGGATGGGCGCGCTGAAGATCGGCCGCGGGACCGAGGAGGGCGTCGAGGTCGGCCCGCTCATCGACGCCGACCAGCTCGACAAGGTCGCCGAGCTCGTCGACGACGCCGTCGCCAGGGGCGCCCGCGTCCTCTGCGGCGGCGAGCGCGTCGACGGCCCCGGCCACTTCTACAAGCCGACCGTGCTCGCCGACGTGCCCGCCGATGCGCGGATGCTGAAGGAGGAGATCTTCGGGCCGGTCGCCCCGATCGTGGGGTTCGGCTCCGAGGAGGAGGCGATCGCGGCCGCCAACGACACCGAGTTCGGGCTCGTGGCCTACCTCTACACCGAGGGCCAGAAGCGCGCGATGCGCGTCTGCGAGCGCCTGGAGACCGGCATGGTCGGCCTCAACCAGGGCATGGTCTCCAACGCGGGCGCGCCGTTCGGCGGCGTGAAGCACTCGGGCATCGGCCGCGAGGGCGGCGGCGAGGGGATCGAGGAGTACCTCGAGATCAAGTACGTCGCGATGAGCGTGTAGCCGTCGGCTCGGCGATCCAGCTGCGGTCGGCGTCGACGATGACGTGCGTCACCGGGATGTCGAGCTCCTCCTGCAGGCGCCGCACGATGCCGGTCTCAAGCCAGTTGGACTTGCCGTGCGGGAACGTCGAGATGAGGATCTCGTCGGCGGCGAAGAGCCGCAGCTCGTCCTCGATCGCGCCGAGCGCGACGTTCGGATCGCCGACCTTGCCGCTGGCCTCGTAGCCCGCGGCGTTCGCCCAGGCGAGCGCCGTCTGGAGGCGGTCGTTGGCCTCCGCCAGCTCGCGATCGACGTCGGAGGCGATGTAGCGCATGCGCGAGACGAGGATCGGCGCGACGACGTGCAGCTCGTCCCCGCGCTCGGCGCGGTCGCGCAGGATCTCGGCGAGATCCTCCTCCTGCAGCGTCCGGTTGGCGACGACGAGCACCCGGCGGCGCGAGGGCGTGGCCCCGAGGCGGCCGGCGGCCGCGGCCTCGCGCAGCGCCTGCCGGCGGTCGGGATCCTTCGTCGAGAACTCCCAGACCCCCGCGCCGATGAGCCCGCCGATGAAGAGCGCGGCGCCGGCGATCGGGTTGACGAGCGCGCCGAGCGCGAGCGAGGCGCCGGTCAGCGCCGACCCGCCGAGGGCGAGGTAGAACGCATCGGTTTCGCTGCGAATCGGGTTGCGCATTGGCGAGAGCCTGCAGCCGACATACGCAACGTTACCGCGCCGCGTGCTCCTACGCCCGTCGCCTGATCGCCGTCGGGGCGCTACATTCTCCCCGCCGCCGCGTTGCAGCGGCGAGGACGTTTCGCGCCGGCATCCGTTGCCCTGCGCGCACCACGGCGCAGGACAAACTTGATCCATACGGGGAACACAGTCCAGTGAGCAGACGGCTGATCGGGGGGTCGCTCGGAGCCCTGAGCGCGCTTGCGCTCGTGGTCGTCGCCGTCTGGGTCGCGGTGTCCGCGGCCGCGCCCGACGCGCCCGAGGGCTCGGTCGTCCTCGCGCCCCACGGCGCGCCGCCGCTGATCTACACCGGTCCCGGCGACCGCGCGCAGATCAACGGGCTCTGGCGCTTCCGCCGCGACCCCGGCGACGTCGGCCTCGACAAGGGCTTCGCGGCCGGGCAGTTCGGCGGCGAGCTCGTGCGCGTGCCGTACGTCCCCGACGCCACGCGGATCAGCGGGCTGCGGGGCATCAAGACGTTCCGCGGCACGATCGGCTGGTACCGGACGAAGATCGACGTGCCGAAGGACGGCATGTACGCGATCCGCTTCGAGTCCGTCAACCACAAGGTCATGGTCTTCGTCGACGGCGAGCTCGTGCGCACCCACACCGGCGAGTACCTGCCCTTCGAGGTGCGGTCGTTCCTGAAGACCGGCGTGCGTCACACGCTCGTCGTGCGCGCGGACTGGCGCGGCCCGACGAGGATGAAGCGCGACGGCTGGCATCGGTTGTGGTTCAACTTCGGCGGCATCAACCGCGGCGTCTCGATCCGCCGCATCGGCGCCAGCGAGCTCACGCACCCCACGCTGCGCACCGTGCTGAAGGGCAACACGGCCGAGCTCTCGCTCGGCGTCCACGTCCGCAACATCCTCGACCCGCGGGTCCTGACGGTGAAGGGCACGCTGAGCCGCGGCGACAAGCGCATCCCGATCGAGTTCCCGGGCGAGGAGATCGCCAAGAACGACACCGAGGTCGTCGAGACGACCGCGCGCGTCGACAACCCCGATCTCTGGTCGCCGTCGTCGCCGAGCCTCTGGGAGCTCGAGCTCGAGATCCCCGGCGAGACGACCTACCGCTCCCGCGTCGGGCTGCGCGAGGTGCGCACCGAGGGCAGCCAGCTGCTGCTCAACGGCAAGCCGATCCGCATGCGCGGCGCATCGATCCACGAGGACGTCTTCGGCAAGGGCGACGGCCTGAGCCCCGCCGACCAGGACCGGCTCGTCGAGCAGCTCGAGGCGATCGACGCCAACGCGACGCGCACGCAGCACCCGCTCGACGAGGGGCTGCTCGAGCGCCTCGACGCCGCCGGGATCATGATCTGGCAGGGCGTCGGCCCGACCGACGCTCCCGGCGCCTGGACCTCGCGCGGCGACCGGCGCGTGGAGACCGCGCGCAACCGCGTGCGCACGACGTTCCGCCAAGCGCAGCTGCACCCGTCGATCATCACGTGGAACCTCGCCAACGAGATCGCCGGCGGCGGCCATCCCAAGGGCCAGATCCCGTACGTCGACTCGATGGCCGAGGAGCTCAAGCAGCTCGATCCCAGCCGCCCGATCGCGCTGGACATCTGGGGCGCGCACCCGCCCCACGAGACGTCGCAGATCTACTCGAACGTCGACATGATCGGCTGGACGAACTACATCGGCTGGTATGAGTCCACGCACGCCAGCGCCGAGACGCTGCGCAGCGAGATCCGCTCGCGGCTCGCCGAGATCCGCCGCGTCTTCCCCGACAAGGTCATCGCCGTCACCGAGTTCGGCGCCGAGGCCAACGGCCGCAACCCGACGACCTCGCCGGGCGGCTACGCCTTCCAGGCGCACCTGCTCGACCTGCACCTCTCGACCTACGCGCAGATCCCGAACCTCGCGGGCGCGCTCGTCTGGAACCTCCGCGACTTCGCCGTGGCGCCGACGTTCTACGGCGGCTCGATCAAGAGCCAGGTGCCGAACATCAAGCTCGTGCGCGGCATCAACCAGAAGGGCCTGTTCGACCTGCGCTACAAGGCCAAGCCGTCGGTGCAGGTCGTCAGCGGCCGCTTCGCCGCACAGGCCGCCGCCGAAGCGAAGTAGCACTCCACTAGTCTGCGCGCCATGAGCGTTGTCGAGCAGTTGTGGGGCGGCGAGACGTCCAAGGCCGTCGAGAACTTCCCGGTCTCGGGAGAGCGGGTACCGGTCAGCGTCATTCGCTGGCTCGCCGCGATCAAGGGCGCTGCCGCGCGCGTCAACGCGACGCTCGGCAAGCTGGACTCCGAGCTCGCCGAGCGGATCGCGGCGGGGGCCGAGGCGATCGCCGCCGGCGGCTACGACGACCAGTTCCCGATCGACGTCTTCCAGACCGGCTCGGGCACGTCGACGAACATGAACGCCAACGAGGTCATCGCGACGCTCGCCGGCGACGGCGTGCACCCCAACGACCACGTGAACATGGGGCAGTCCTCCAACGACGTCTTTCCCAGCGCGGTGCACCTCGCCGCGCTCGACGAGGCGACGAACAGGCTGCTGCCGGCGCTCGAGCACCTCGAGCGGGCGCTCGCCGCCAAGGCCGCCGAGTTCGAGGACGTCGTGAAGGCCGGCCGCACGCACCTCATGGACGCCGTCCCGGTGACGCTCGGCCAGGAGTTCGCCGGCTACGCCGCGCAGGTGCGCCTCGGCGCGCGCCGGGTGCGCAACGCGCTGCCGCAGGTCGCGCAGATCCCGCTCGGCGGGACCGCCACCGGCACGGGCCTCAACACCCATCCCGAGTTCGCCGAGCGCATCCGCGCGCGCCTGACGGAGTCCAGCGGCCTGGAGATCTCAGCGCCCGAGGACCCCTTCGAGGCGCAGGCCAACCGCGACGCGCTCGTCGAGCTGTCGGGCGCCCTGAAGGTCGTGGCCGTCTCGCTGACGAAGATCGCCCAGGACCTCGCGATGATGGGCTCCGGCCCGCGTGCCGGGATCGGCGAGATCTTCCTCCCCGAGCTGCAGAAGGGCTCCTCGATCATGCCGGGCAAGGTCAACCCGGTGATCCCCGAGGTCGTCATGCAGGTCGGTGCGCAGGTCATCGGCAACGACGTCGCGATCACCGTCGGCGGGCTGCAGGGCAACTTCGAGCTCAACGTCCGCATCCCGCTCATCGCGCGCAACCTGCTCGGCTCGATCGCGCTGCTGACGTCGGCGAGCGAGCTCTTCGCATCCAAGTGCGTCGAGGGCATCGAGGCCAACGTCGAGGGCTGCCGCAGCTCGGCGGAGTCGACGCTCGCCGCGGCGACCGCGCTGAACCCCTTCATCGGCTACGACAAGGCCGCCGTGATCGTCAAGGAGGCCGCGTCGTCGGGACGCCTGCTGCGCGAGGTCGCGCTCGAGCACGGCGTCGACGAGGCGACCTTCGACGAGGCGATGGACCTGCGCAAGATGGCTCGAGGCTCCGCGGCCTAGTGGACCCGTCCGGCCAGATCCACTAGAGGCAGAACGACGTCAGCTCGCGCGCGACGCCCACCGGGTCGTCGTAGGCGATGAGGTAGCCCGTGCCGGGCAGGACGCGCAGCTGGGCGTCGGGCAGGAGGTCGAGCGCCTCCTCGGCCGCCGCGAGCGGGTGGTAGCGGTCGCGGTCGGCCCACAGCAGCAGGACGCGCGCGTCCACGCGCGGATAGGCGTCGAGCAGCCCCGTCTGCGCGCCCTTCGGCCAGCGCCGCAGCCAGCGCGACCACGAGCGCGCGAGGTTGCCGTTGCCGCCGATGTCGTCGGTCGCGTGGCGCAGGAGATCGCGGGCGGCCGGGTTGCCGCGCGCGGTGAGCTTCATGCCGTGCTCGGGGCGGTAGGCGACGCGCGCGGCGTGCGTCGCGATGCGGTCCAGGCCCGGCAGCGCGGCGGCCGGCGCGAGCGCGCTCAGCGCCACCGGCAGGCGCGAGCGCTCGGGCGGGCGGTGCAACCGGTTGGGCATGAGCACGAGTCGCGCCGGCGCGAGCTGTCCGGTGACCGACGCGCGCAGGACGATCTCGGCGCCCGCGGCGTGGCCGCCGACGATCGGATGCGAGCCGCAGGTCTCGCGGCAGAACGCCGCCATGACCTCGGCGAGCCAGTCCAGCGTGTACGGGTGGCGCGGGCGGTCCTCGGAGTCGCCGTGCAGCGGGAGGTCGGGCAGGACGAGGCGGAAGCGATCGGTGAGGTGCTCGACGATCGGCGCGAACTCGCGATGCGACAGCCCCGCGCTGTGGACGAGGCACATGCCGGGCCCGACGCCGGCCTCGCGGTAGGCGATCCGCGCGCCGTCGCGGTGGTGGTAGAGGCGCAGCTTCATCCGCTGCTCCCGCCGGCCCGCAGGCCGCGGTCGTGGGCGGCGCGCGCGAGCAGCGGCGCGTCGGCGGCGAGCGCCGTCACGCGCTCGACCTTCCGCCGCAGCTCGCCCGCGAGGCTCTGGTTGCCGTCGGCCCCGGCCGTCACGGCCCCCGCGAGGTAGCCGAGCATGACGGCGGCGCCGGGATCGGTGGCGACCTGCCGGCGCAGCGTGTCGGCCGCGGTCGTCAGCGCGACGCCGAGCTCCTGCAGCTCGCCGTCGCTGCGGACGCGCCGCACGCAGGTCGAGACCCGCGTGCTGCCGTCGGCCAGGCGCACCGCGGCGGGCGCGCGCTGCAGCGCCAGCACGAGCGCGGCCGGGCCGTCGAGGCAGGCCGCGGGAAGCGGCTCGTCGCCGCGGTCCGCGCAGCCGGCGAGCAGGAGCGCGAGCATCGCGACGACGAGCAGGCCGGGCATGGCGGCATCGTAGAGTCCGCGCGGTGCTGCGCTCGCCCCACGATCGCGAGATCGCGGGCCTCGCGATCCCTGCGCTCGGCGCGCTGGCGGCCGAGCCGCTGTACCTGCTCGTCGACACGGCGATCGTCGGGCACCTCGGGACGCGCGAGCTCGCGGCGCTCGCGCTCGCGGCGACGGTGCTCACGACCCTCGTCTCGCTGTGCATCTTCCTGACCTACGGCACGACCGCGCAGGTCGCGCGGCTGCACGGCGCCGGCGACTCGCCGGGCGCCGGCCGCCTCGCCGCGCAGGCGCTGTGGCTCGCGAGCGGCCTCGGCGCCGCGCTCGCGCTCGGGTGCGTGCTGCTCGCCGACCCGCTCGTCGCGCTGCTCGGCGGGCGCGGGCAGACCGCCGACCTCGCCGCGCGCTACCTGCGCATCAGCGCGGCCGGCCTCGTGCCGGCGCTCGTCGCGCTCGCCGGCCAGGGCTACCTGCGCGGCATCGGCGACCTGCGCACCCCGCTGTTCATCGTCGTCGCGGCGCAGGCGGCGAACGTCGTGCTCGAGCTGTGGTTCGTCTACGGCCTGGACTGGGGCCTCGACGGATCGGCCGCCGGAACCGTCGTCGCGCAGGCGGGCATGGGCGCGGCGTTCGCGTGGCTGTTGTTGCGGTCTCGCGCGAGCAGCCGGCGCCCGAGCCGGCGGCTCCTGGCGCCGCTGATGCGGATCTCCGGCGAGCTCTTCGTGCGGTCCGCCGCGCTGCTCGTCGCGTTCGCCACCGCGAGCGCCGTCATCGCGCGGATCGGCGAGCCGTCGCTCGGCGCCCACCAGATCGCGATGAGCCTCTTCATCTTCAGCGCGCTCGTCCTCGACGCGATCGCGATCGCCGCGCAGGTCCTCGTCGGGCGGGCGCTCGGAGCCGGTGACGCGGCGCTGGCGCGGACCGTCGCGCTGCGGACGGTCGCGCTCGCGTTCGTCGCCGGCTGCGGCTTCGCGGCGCTGCTGCTCGCGCTGACCGGGACGCTGCCGCGGGCCTTCACGCCCGATCCCGTCGTGCTCGAGCGCGCGGATGCGATCTGGCCGATGTTCGCGCTCATGCAGCCGGTGGCGGCGGTCGTCTTCGCGCTCGACGGCGTGCTCATCGGCGCCGGCGACACGCGCTACCTCGCCGGCTCGATGCTCCTGGCAGGGATCGGCGTATACGTGCCGATCGCGCTGCTCGCGCTTGCGCTGGACTGGGGGATGACCGGCGTCTGGGCCGGGCTGCTCTGCCTCATGGTGGCCCGCCTGCTGTCGATCGGCGCGCGCTTCGCGCGCGGGCGCTGGGCGGTCACCGGTGCTGCGGTCGTCCGTGGCTAGGGCGTCGTCGCCGGCTTGCCGGCAACGGCGCCGACGCCCGAGCCGGCGGCGGAGTCCGTCGAGATCGCGTCGGCGATGCGGCTCTGGATCGCAAGCTCGGAGCCGAAGTCGGCGGTGTCGGCGTGGCGGTATTCCATCCCGCGCCCGGACAGCAGCGACGCGAGCGCCTCGACGTAGTGCTCGTCGAGCTGGCGGCCGGCGACGCGGCGCAGCTCGGTCATCGCCTGGAAGGAGGTCATCCGATCCCGGTAGGTGTCCTCGGCCGTCAGCGTGTCGTAGACCTCGGCGACGGCGACGATCCGCGCGATCGGCGGGATCTCGTCGCCCTCGAGGCCGTCGGGGTAGCCGCGCCCGTCGACGCGCTCGTGATGGGCGCGGACGATCTGCGCGACCGGGCCGTAGACGCCGAGGTCGCGCAGGAGGTCGGCGCCGAGCTCGGGGTGCAGCCGGATCGCCTCCCAGTCGTCCTCGGTCAGGGTGCCCTGGCGCTCCATGACGCGGTCGGGAAGGGCGAAGCGCCCGATGTCGTGCAGGAGGCCGGCGGTGTGGGCGAGCTCGGCGTCGCGCGTGCTCATGCCGGACTCGATCGCGATGTCGCGCGAGAAGCTCGCGACCGCGGCGCTGTGGCGCGCCGTCCTGCTGTCGCGGCGGTCCAGCGAGCGCACGAGCGCCGAGAGGACGCCCCACGACAGCGCGGCGTATTGACCCGTTCGCTCGCGCGCGATGACGACGAGGCGCGACATATAGGTGAACGCAATAATGCTGAGAATGACAAAGGCGCTGGCGAAAATACCGACACCCGCGTACGCGCCGGCGATCGCGAGCGTCAGCGCGACGGTGAGTGCCAGCGACGGAAGGATCTCGCGCGGGTGGTGAACGGCTTCACTCAGCCGGCCTCCGTCGACGAGGACGACGAGCGCGGTGAGCATGACGAAGTTCAGCGCGAGGAAGCCCACGGCGACGGCGCCGAGGACGGCGATGTCGTGAGCGCTCTCCGTCAGCGGCGCTCCCGCCAGCGCATCGAAGGCGAGCGCCGCGACGAGGCTCGGTACCGCGGTGGCGGCGAGGTTGACCGGCAGCGCGACGAGGCGGTAGCGGCGCAGCGACCACGTCACGACCTCGGCGACGACCGGGATGAGGAACGCGCCGAGCGGCCCGACGAAGGCGACGGCGAGCATGAAGCAGATGAACGCGGCCGAGATGTCGACCGCGCCCTCCCAGTTGGAGGCGCTGTAGACGCTGGCGATGGCGCCGGCGGCGAGGATGAGCGTCAGCCACGCCGTGAGCTCCTCGTGCGGCTGCGCGAGGAGCACGGGCACCGGCGCCGCGAGCAGCAGCAGCGCCACCGTGACCGCGAGCCGGGGGTGCCCGGCCTGTGGAGCGTCCGTCACGCGCCAACCCTAGCGTCGAGGGCGGGTCGAGCGCGAGGCCCGGCTCAGTGCATCCGCCAAGCGCCTTCCGTTGCTGCCAGGACCGTGATGGCGGTGAGCAGGACGGGGTAGCAGCGGTACTTGAGACGGGTCATGTTTTCTTCTCCCAGGGGATGGACGTCAGGCGCCGCACCCTTCCAGCAACCTCTCCTGAATTCGCCAAGGCGCCAAAAGTACACGGGATTGTCTTGACGATCCTGCGCGAAATGTGCAGCTTCCGTGCCGCAAAGTCGTGCACACCCCGCCCTCATCGCCGATCTCCTTGACGCTGAGCTCGCAATATGCTCACGCATTTGCAGCAGTGAGTTTGCGTTACTGCGCGTGCGGGAGTACGGCGGAGGTCCGCATTTCCTGCATGGCGCGTACGCACCGAAAACCGGCTTGATCTGAGCGCGCGGTAATGGGAGGATGAAGTGAACCCCAGGGGCGTGCGCGGCGCAGCCCTCCGAGGGCGCGCCGGACGCCCCGGGAGCCCACGCCTCCTTGCTGAGCTTCGGCTACCGAACCCGTGCAGTTTCCACTTCCGCGCCGCCGGAAGACCGTGCAAATCGGAAGATCATGTCGCGATGAGAACTCTCAAGACGAGCGAGGCGGCAGCGTTGCTGAACGTGAGCCCCAACACCTTGCGCGCCTGGGAGCGCCGCTTCGGCTATCCGAAACCGCAGAGGTCGGCCGGCCGCCACAGGCTGTACACGCACGGCGAGGTCGCGGCGCTTCGCGACGCGCTTCAGCAGGGGCTTTCGATCTCATCCGCCGTCAGCCGTGCGCGCGAGGCGCTGAGCACCGACACGCACACCCTCGTCGGCGCGCTCGCCGGCTTCGAGCTCGACCGTGCCGACAGCGCGATGGAGGCGGCGCTCGCGCTGCGGTCCGTGGAGCGCTCGGTCGAGGAGGTGCTGCTCCCGTCGCTCGACGAGCTCGGCGCCCGCCACGGCATCGACAGCGCGCCGTGGGCGTTCGCCGCGCGCTGGGCCGACGGCTGGCTGCGCCGCGCGCAGCGCCTCGCCCCGCCGCCCGTGCGCCCGCTCGCGATCCTCGTCGGCGACGCGACCCGCAACGAGCTCGATCCCGATGCCCTCGCGGTGCGAGCGTTCGAGCTCTTCTGCGGGCGCTCCGGCGTGCGCATCATCGCGCTGCCCGTGGCCGGCGTCGCCGGCCTGTCGGACGTCGTGGACTCGCTGTCTCCCGACGCCGTCGTCATCGCCGGCAGCCACGTGCCCGACGACGACGTCGCGCTCTGGGCCTACCGCGTGCGGTCGACCGCCGGGCCGCTGCCCGTCGCGCTCTTCCGGCGGTCGCACAGCGGCGCTCGGGTCCGCACGACCGGGACGCGGATCCTGCCCGACACGCCCTTCGGCGCGCACCGCCAGCTGCTCGCGTTCGTCGACGACCGCAGCCGTGAGCGGCTCACCGAGGTCGCGGCCGTCGCGCGTATCGAAGGCGCCGGGGTTCGCGAGGCGCAGGCATGAGACGACTTCACGCCGTACGGCCCGTCGAGGTCGATGGCCGCGGGCTCGGTCTCGTCGCCTTCTGCGGCCACTGCGCAGTGCCGCCCGCGCTCGACGCCGCGCCGCAGTCGCGCGTCTGCGGCCACTGTGGGCTCGGGCTCGTCCTGCAGGCGCCCTCCGACATCGCCCCGCGCCGCGGCGAGCCGTTTCTCGTCATCGACTCGACGCTCTCGGTATGCGCGGTCTCCGCCGAGGCCGAGCTCCTGCTCGGCGTCGACGAGACCGAGGCCGTCAACAAGCACATCGCCGACTTCCTCGTGCCCGCGGACGCCAACGCGCCGAGCGCCGAGAACCTTCTCGCGCTGCTCGTCGAGGCGGCGTCCGGATCGGGCGATCCCCGCTCCGCGGTCGTGCGCCCGCGCCAGGAGTTCGGCGTGCGCTACCGGGCCCGGATCGGGCCATGCGGCCCGCCGCATGCAGCATTGCTTGTGCTTTCGGGCTGAAACTTCGCGCACGTTCCCCTAACCTGTATCGATCGGTTCGCCCGGGCAGGCGCGAGTGGGTTTCGCTGTACCGTGGGTCAGGGCCGGTGCAACCCCACGATGAGCGTCCTACGCACCCACGCCGCCGCGGCCATGTTGGGCGTCAGCCCGAATACGCTTCGGTCCTGGGAACGCCGCTTCGGATATCCGACCCCGCGGCGGACTTCTGGCGGGCATCGCCAGTTCGACCTGGCCGAGGTCGAGGCGCTGCGTCAGGCCTTCGAGGAGACGCACAACGTGTCCTCGGCGATCTCGATCGCGCGCGAGCGCGGCAGCGGGCCCTCGTCGCCCACGCGGCTGCGTTCGGCACTGCGCCGCTTCGAGGAGATCGAGGCCGACCGGATCCTCGAGGAGAGCCTCGCCGTCAGGTCGGTCGAGCGCACCGTCGAGGAGGTCCTGCTGCCCGGCGTGGAGGGGCTGTCCGTCGCCCCCGGCGAGACGCCGACCGCAGAGCTCGCCTTCGCCTGGCGCTGGGCGATCGGCTGGCTCGCGGCGGCCAAGCGCGTCGCGCCGCCGCCGTCGCGCCCGGAGAGCATCCTGATCTTCGACGCCAGCGCCCCGTGCGACATCAACGCGCTGCACGCGCAGGCGCTCGAGCTCTGCCTGCGCCGCGCCGGCATCCGCACGCTCATGCTCACGGCCGAGCTCGATGCCGGCCGCCTCGTGCACGTCCTGCAGGCGCTCAGCCCGCGGCTCGTCGTGCTCACCGGACGGCGCCCGTGGCTCGACGCGCTCGGCCGGATCGCCTACCAGTTGCGCCACTCCCCGGGCCGGGTCGAGATCCTCGACTTCCGCGGCGCGCTCGCCGAGTCCGACGCGACGTCGGTTCCGCGGCTCGGGACGAGCGCCGTCGGCGCCCGCGACCTCGTGCTCGCCCGCCTCAACGCGCGCCAGGCGAGCGTGCGCGGCCGCCCCGCGCTCGCCCAGATCTCCTAGTCACGTCAGCGCCCGCTCGACGTCCGGACCGGCCGCTACGGTGCCGGTCTGAGATGACGCTCGTCCCCGGCGACCCGCTGGCCCATCGCGCCCTCGAGTCGCTGCTGCGCGCCGAAGCCTCCGTGCGCCGCCGCCTCAGTGCCGACCTCGAGCGCGAGGGGCTCTCCGCCACCGGCTTCTCGGTGCTCGTCATCGTCACCGTCGCCGGCGGGGAGCTCGAGTTGCGCGTCCTGCGCGCGCGGCTGCGGACGTCGAAGGCCAACGCGACCGAGGTCGTCACGACGCTCGAGGGACGCGGCCTCGTCGACCGGCGCAGGCTCGTCACCGACCGCCGCGCGGCCGCGGTCGCGATCACGCCGCGCGGCGCCGAGATCGTCGACCGGCTGTTCCCCGAGCACAGCGAGCGCGTCGCGCGCGCCTTTGCGGTGCTCGACGAGAGCGAGAAGCGCTCGCTCGCCCACATCTGCAGGAAACTCGCGGCGTAGTCGCCGCGCGCGCCTTGTAACACTAGGTTCCGCATGGCGAAGCGGCCCGTCGACCCCCAGCAGTCCTTTCCCGCGCTCGAAGAGCAGGTCCTCGAGCGCTGGCGCGAGCGCGACGTCTTTCGCGAGTCGCTGCGCCGCCGCGAGGGCGCCCCGCCGTGGGTCTTCTGGGAGGGCCCGCCGACCGCGAACGGGCCGCCGGGCGTCCACCACGTGCTGAGCCGCGCCTTCAAGGACATCTTCCCCCGCTTTCGCACGATGCGCGGCTTCTACGTCGAGCGTCGCGGCGGCTGGGACTGCCACGGGCTGCCGGTCGAGATCGCCGTCGAGAAGCAGCTCGGGATCACGTCGAAGGAGCAGATCGAGGAGTTCGGCATCGCCGAGTTCAACGCGCGCTGCCGCGAGTCGGTCTTCGCCTTTCTCGAGGAATGGAACGCGCTGACCGAGCGCATCGGCTTCTGGCTCGATCTCGACCACGCGTACCGGACGCTCGACGCCGACTACATCGAGTCCGTCTGGTGGGCGCTGAAGACGATCGCCGACAACGGGCTGCTCCACGAGGGCCACAAGGTCGTGCCCTACTGCCCGCGCTGCGGGACGGCGCTCTCCAGCCACGAGGTCGCGCAGGGCTACCAGGACGTCGAGGACCCGTCGATCTACGTGCGCTTCCGCGTCGCCGAGGACGGCGGCCCGCTGCAGAGCGGCGACGAGCTGCTCGTCTGGACGACGACGCCCTGGACGCTCGTCTCCAACGCCGCCGTGGCCGTCGACCCCGAGCTCGTCTACGTCCGCGCGAAGACCGGCAGGCTCGACCCGCCGGTCGTGCTCGCCGAGGCGCTCGTCGAGCGCGTCCTCGGTGACCCTGCCGGCGTCCAGATCCTCGAGCGCTTCCCCGGCGCCGCGATCGACGGCGTCCGCTACGAGCCGCCGTTTGCGTTTCTGGGCGCCGGCGAGTACGGCGAGCGCGGGCACAGCGTCCTGCTCGCCGACTTCGTCTCCGCCGAGGACGGCACCGGGCTCGTCCACACCGCGATCGCCTTCGGCGAGGACGACTACCGCCTCGGCGCGCAGTACGGGCTGAAGGTCGTCAACCCGGTGCGCCTGGACGGCACGTACGACGAGCGCATCGGGCCCTACGCCGGGCGCTTCGTCAAGGACGCCGACGACGACCTCGTCGAGGACCTGCGCGCGCGCGGCCGGCTGCTGCGCTCCGAGCGCCTCATGCACAGCTACCCGCACTGCTGGCGCTGCGGCACGCCGCTGCTGTACTACGCCAAGCCGTCCTGGTACATCGCGACGTCCAAGCTCCGCGGCGAGCTGCTGGCCGCCAACGAGCAGGTGACGTGGCATCCCGAGCACATCAAGCACGGGCGCTTCGGCAAGTGGCTGGAGAACAACGTCGACTGGGCGCTCTCGCGGGAGCGCTACTGGGGCACGCCACTGCCGGTCTGGCGCTGCGGCGAGGGCCACGTCACGGTCATCGGGAGCTTCGACGAGCTCGAGGAGCTCTCGGGCGTGCGCCTCGAGGACCCGCACCGGCCGTTCGCCGACGAGGTGACGTTCCCCTGCGGCGAGTGCGGCGAGGTCGCCACGCGCGTCCCCGAGGTCATCGACGTCTGGTTCGACTCGGGCGCGATGCCCTTCGCCCAGCGCCACGAGCCGCTGCGGTCGGGCACGGGGCTGGCGCGCCTCGAGGAGCTCTATCCCGCCGACTTCATCTGCGAGGCGCTCGACCAGACGCGCGGGTGGTTCTACTCCCTGCTGTCGATCTCGACGCTCCTGCGCGGCCCCGAGGTCCCGTACCGCAACGTCGTCTGCCTCGGCCTCCTGCTCGACGAGGAGGGGCAGAAGATGTCGAAGACCAAGGGCAACGTCGTCGCACCGCACGAGGTCATCGACCGCTTCGGCGCCGACGCGCTGCGCTGGTACTTCTTCACCTCCAAGCAGCCCTGGGACGGCTATCTCTTCTCGCTGGAGGCGATCGGCGAGGGCGTGCGGCTGTTCCTGCGACAGCTCTGGAACACGTATGCCTTCGCGACGCTCTACCCGGCCGACGCGACGGGCGCGGCTGCGGCGCCCAGCGACCTCGACACCTGGATCCGCTCGCGCCTGAGCGCGACGGTCACGACCGTCACCCGCCACCTCGACGACTACGACGCGACGAACGGCGGGCGCGCGATCGCGGAGTTCGTCGACGACCTCTCCAACTGGTACGTCCGCCGCTCGCGGCGGCGCTTCTGGGACGGCGACGTCGCGGCGCACGAGACGCTGCGTCACTGCCTCGTGACCGTCGCGCAGCTGCTCGCGCCGTTCGTCCCGTTCGTCGCCGACGAGATCTACGACAACCTCGACGGGACCGAGCCCAGCGTCCACCTCTGCGACTGGCCCCGGCCCGAGCCGCGCGACGAGGAGCTCGAGCTCGCGATGTCGATCGCGCGCGAGACCGTCCGCCTCGGCCTGGCGGCGCGGGGCGCCGCGAAGCTCAAGGTCCGCCAGCCGCTGCACGAGGCCGTCGTCGTCGCGGCCGACCGCGAGCGCGATGCGATCGAGCGCCTCGCCGACGTCGTGCGCGAGGAGCTCAACGTCAAGGTCGTGCGCTTCGTCTCGGAGGCCGGGGAGCTCGGCTCCTACACGCTGAAGCCGAACTACCGCACCCTCGGCCCGCGCTTCGGCAGGGCGATGCCGCAGGTCGCGGCGGCGGTGGCTGCGCTCGACCCGGCGCACGTCGCCGACGCGCTGCGGGCGGGCCGGTCGGTGAGCATCTTCCTCGACGGCCACGACCACGAGCTCGATCCCGAGGACCTGCAGGTCGCGCTCGCGCCGCTGGAGGGCTACCAGCTCGAACGCGAGGGCTCGCACGCCGTGGCGCTCGAGCTCACGCTCGACGACGCGCTGCGTCGCGAGGGCCTGGCACGCGAGGTCGTCCACGCCGTGCAGAGCGCGCGGCGGGACGCCGGCCTGCAGATCTCAGACCGGATCGTCCTGCGCCTCGGCGGCGACGACGAGCTGCTCGCCGCCGCTCGCAAGCACGAGATCTACCTCAGCGGAGAGGTGCTCGCCGTCGAGGTCCACTACGACTCCGACGGCGTCGGCGACGCGGCCAGCATCGAGGGCCGCGAGCTGCGGATCTCGGTTGCCCGGGCCGGCTGAGCCCTACGCTGCGGGCTCGAGGACGAGCTGCTCCTCGAGCTGGCTCTTGGAGCGCGTCGGGCGCAGGCGCTTGGCCTCCGCGCCGTTGTTGAAGAGGATGAGCGTCGGGATGGAGAGGATGCCGTAGGCGGCGGCGCTCTCCTGGTTCTCGTCGACGTTGAGCTTCACGATCCGGACGTCGTCGCGCTCACCGGCGATCTCCTCGAGCAGCGGAGCGATCGCGCGGCACGGGCCGCACCACGGAGCCCAGAAGTCGACGAGGATCGGAGTCTCGCTCTCGATGACCTCGGCCTGGAAGCTGCTGTCGGTGACCTCGCTGATCGTTCCGGCCATGTGTCGTTGCTCCTTCGGGCTGGGTGGTGCTACCCACTATACAAAATGAAGCAACGTTCTACCCGGCCAGCGCGCGCAGGACACCCGGGCTGACGTAGACCTCGACGAACGCGGCCGCGACGAGCACCGGGACGGCCAGCGTGACCGTCACGAAGGTCGCCGCGAGCAGCTGATGCCAGTCGCCCCTGCGGCTCGCGATCATCCATGCCGCGAGCGGGAGAAACAGCGCGACGAGCTCCGGCAGCGCGTGCGGGAGCAGCCCGGCGAGCAGCAGCGCGGGGGAGATCCCGAGCTCGCCGGCGAGCGTCGAGGTCCCCTGGCCGAGCACGAGCGCCTGGGTGACGAGCGAGAAGCCGGTGGCGCCGACGACGAAGAGGATCGCCAGCGGCCCCGCCTTCTCGTGCACCCAGCGCCAGACGCCGCGGTGGCGCTGGGCCTCGGCCGGCAGGGAGCTGCCGGCGATGAAGCCGGCGACGCAGGCCATGGCGTGCAGCGCCAGGACGAGGCCGTTGCGCCAGAGGACGTGCATGACCTGGGCGACCGTCGGCGTGTCGCTGCGGCCGAGAAACGTCGTGGGGCCCCAGTCGGGCAGCGTCTTGGTCGCGATGAGCCAGACCGTCGCGAGCAGCACGACGGCGATCGCCAGCGACGCGGCGGTCCAGCGGGCGAGGACGGGCCACGGCCGCTCGTTCCAGAGGTCGAGCGTGGCTCGCGTGTCCGCGATCCCGCGGACGAGCGCCAGATCGGACGTCTGCACCCAGCGCCCATCGGCGGGCGCGGCCGCCCGCGCGCTCAGGCGCGGCGCTGCTGGCCGGATGTGCGAGCGCGCCGCCCGAACCGCAGCCGCGGGACGAGCAGCGCCGCCTCGCCCGCGATCCGCCACGACATCTTCGACCGCCCGGCCTGGCGGTCGCGGAAGACGATCGGCACCTCGACGACGCGAAAGCCCGCCTCGACCGCCCGATACGTGAGCTCGACCTGGAAGGCGTAGCCGCGCGAGCGCACGGTCGGCAGGTCGATCGCCTCGAGCACCTCGCGGCGAAAGCACTTGAAGCCGCCGGTGAGGTCGTGGATGCGAAGCCCGAGGACGCGCTGGGCGTACCACGAGCCGCCGCGGCTGACGAGCCGCCGCACGCGCCCCCAGTCGGAGATGCCGCCGCCGGGGACGTAGCGCGAGCCGAGCACGAGGTCGGCGGCGGCGGCGGCCGCCAGCAGGCGGGCGAGGTCGGCGGGATCGTGGGAGAAGTCGGCGTCCATCTCCAGGACGTGGCCCGCGCCCTGCGCCAGCGCGTGGGCGAAGCCGGCGAGATAGGCGGGTCCGAGCCCCTGGCGCTCGGTGCGGTGCAGGACCTCGACCGCCTCGTGCTCGGCGGCCAGGCGGTCGGCGATCCGGCCGGTCCCGTCCGGCGAGCCGTCGTCGACGACGAGGATCCGGTGCGCGCCCGGAGCCGCCCGCTCGAGGACCGCGAGCGCCGCGATCACGATCGCCTCGATGTTCTCGGCCTCGTCGTACGTGGGCAGGATCAGCCAGGCGGTCGGCGGCATGCGCGCGACTACCCTACGTCCCGCAACGCCTCATGGCCTCCGACCCCTCAAACCTCGAGATCGCAGCCGTCTTCGACGAGCTCGCCGACCTCTACGAGCTCGACGGCGCGATCGTGCACCGCGTCATGGCCTACCGCTCGGCCGCGAAGGCGGCGCGCGAGGCGATGGTCTCGGTCGCCGCGATGACGCGCCAGGGCCGCGTGACGGAGCTCGCGGGCATCGGCAAGACGCTCGAGGAGAAGCTCGTCGCGCTGCTGGAGACCGGCGCGATCCCGGCGCTCGAGAAGCTCCGCGCAAAGTACCCGCCGGGCCTGCTGGCGCTCACCCGCCTGCCCGGCCTCGGGCCCAAGCGCGCGCGCCGCCTCTTCGACGAGCTCGGCATCGACTCCCCGGAGATGCTGCGCGCGGCGATCGAGTCCCAGAACCTGCGCGGCCTGAAGGGCTTCGGGCCGAAGTTCGAGGCCTCGATGCTCTCGTCGCTGGACGCCGGCATCGCCGACGCGCCGGCGCAGCGGGTCCTGCTGCACCGCGCGCTGACCGTCGGCGAGCAGATCGTCGCGGCGTTGCGCGCGCACCCGGCCGCCGAGCGCGTCGAGCTCGCGGGCTCGGCGCGCCGCCAGGCCGACTCCGTCAAGGACCTCGACATCATCGCGACGGCGACCGATCCGGGGGCCCTCGCCCGCGCGCTCGGCGAGCTCGACCTCATCGAGTCGGCGTCGGCGCCGAACGAGCATGCCGCCCGCGGGCGCACGCACACCGGCCTGCCGGTCGACCTGCGCGTCGTCGAGCCGGAGAACTTCGGCAACCTCCTGCAGCACTTCACCGGCTCGCAGGCGCACAACGTCGCGCTGCGCGAGGCGGCGGTCCGCCGCGGGCTGCACGTCTCGGAGTACGGGATCCTCGACGACGAGACCGGCGAGACGCTGCGCTGTGCGAGCGAGGAGGAGGTCTACGAGCGCCTGGGCCTGACGTTCCCCGAGCCCGAGCTGCGCGAGAACCGCGGCGAGCTCGCTCCCGACTTCCAGCCCCCGCGCCTCGTCACGGTCGACGACCTGCGCGGCGACCTGCACATGCACACGACGGCCTCCGACGGGCGCAACTCGATCGAGGAGATGGCGCGCGCCGGGCTCGCGCGGGGCTATGAGTACATCGCGATCACCGACCACTCGGCGACGCACGGCTTCGGCAACCACGTGACGCCCGACGAGCTCGAGCGCCAGATCGAGCGCGTCGCCGAGGTCAACGAGCGCGTCGACGGCATCACCGTGCTCGCGGGGACCGAGACGAACATCCTCCCCGACGGCTCGCCGGACTACGACGACGACCTGCTCGCGCGGCTGGACTGGGTCGTCGGCTCGATCCACACCGCCTTCGGCACGCCCGCGCGCGAGATGACGCGGCGCATGATCGCGGCGATGGAGCACCCGTACATCGACGTCATCGGCCATCCGACGGGTCGCAAGATCGGTCGCCGCCAGGGCTACGGGCTCGACATCGACGACGTCATCGCCGCCGCCGCGCGGACGGGCACGATGCTCGAGATCAACTCCGCGCCCGACCGCCGCGACCTCGACGACGTCCACGCGCGCGCGGCCGCGCAGGCCGGCGTCCTCATCACGATCGACTCCGACGCCCACGGCGCGAACACGATGCACCACGTCCGCTGGGGCGTCGCGACGGCGCGCCGTGCGTGGCTGACGCCGGAGCACGTCGCCAACACGCGCCCGTGGCCGGAGTTCGCGAGGCTGCGCAAGCGCGTGCGCGCGACCGGGTAGTCCTCGGGCATCAGGATCGGTCCGACAGCCCGTCTCGTCTCGGCCGGCGCGGCGATGGTCGCAGTGACGTTCGGCCTCGCGCGCTACGGCTACGGCCTCCTGCTGCCGGACATCCGCGCCGAGCTCGAGCTCGACAGCGCGGCGCTCGGGCTCATCGGGACGGGGTCGTTCGCGGCCTATCTCGTCGCCACCGTCGCGTCGGGGATCCTGGCGGCGCGCCTCGGGCCGCGGCTGCTCGTCGCGGTCGGCGGCGCGCTCGCGGTCGCCGGGATGCTGCTCGTCGCCGGCCGCGCAGGGGCCGGCGGCGCTCGCGGCGGGGCTCTTCGTCGCCGGCGCGTCGTCGGGGCTCGTCTACCCGCCGTGCCCGACGATCGTCTGCGGCGCCCTGGCGCTGGCGGCGTCGCTCGCGCTGCTGGCGGCGGCGCCGGGCTCGTGGCTCGCGGTCGCGCCCTCGGCGATCCTCTTCGGCGCCGCCTACAACGTCCTGCTCGCCGTCGACGCGATCTGGAGCGCGCAGGTCTTCGCCCAGCGCCCGGCGACGGGGCTGGCCGCGGTGATGTTCCTGCTCGCGACCGGGCTGCTCGCGGGACCGGCGCTCGCCGGCGCGATGGCGACGTCGCTCGGCCTCCCGGCGGCGTTTCTCGCCGGCGCCGGCGTCGTCGCGGCGAGCGCGCTGCTGCTCCCGCGCGAGGAGCTCGCCGTGCGCGCGGCGTCAGCCCAGTAGGCGCGGCAGCAGCTCGTCGCGCACGACGACGTCGACCGCGTCGCGCGAGAACGCCGCGACGGCCGTGGCGGCGTGGCGCGCGTAGCCGTCGACGGGGTCGTCGAGCGCCGTGCGCAGCGCGCCCGCCAGCGCGGCGTCGTCGGCGACGACGAGGCGCGGGTCCAGCGCGCGCGCCAGCGGCAGGGCGGCGTAGGGGCCCGGCGCCGTCGTCGTGACGAGCACGCAGCCGTCGGCGAGCGCCTCGAGCTGCGCGATGCCGTAGTCCTCGCGGCGCGGGGCGGTGGCGAAGACCCGCGCGCGCCGCAGCAGCGCGCGGTAGTCCGCGCGGGCGAGGCGGCCGGCGACGCGCACGCCGGGAGCGTCGACGGGCAGGTCGGCGCCGGCGATGACGAGCTCCTCGCCCTCGCGCCGCGCGGTCGCCCAGGCCGCCAGCAGCCGGTCCAGGCCCTTCTTGTGCGGGTTGGCGGCGTACGTCAGCACCGCGATGTCGCGCGGCGCGCCGGTGTCGCGCGACGGCTGCACCGGGATCGGGACGACGAGCCCCGGCGCGTGCGGGCGCGGCGTCTCGGCGAGCGTGGCGCCGTCCACGGCGACGAGCAGCGGCGCCTCGGCGAAGCGCCGGCGCTCGAGCGGTCGCTGCCAGATGCCGTGGCGCCCGGGCCGGTTGGCGGCCGACGGCGCGTCGTAGCGGATCGCTCCCGGGCGCGGCCACAGCAGCGCGGCGGTGACGGTCGAGTAGACGACCGCGCGCGGCGCGTGCGCGGCGATCCCGGCCTCGGCGGCGGCGCGCGCCGTCCACGCCCAGCCGAGGTCGGTCAGCGCGAACGTCCGCAGCTCGCGCGGTCGCCGGGCGACGGCGACGGCGACCGTCGCGCCCGCGCGCCGCAGGCAGCCCGCGAACTCCTCGTCGGAGGTCCGCAGCCCGGGCGTCGACGCGAGCGAGACGAGGAGGACGTCGGCCGCGGGCATCGGCTGGCATCCTCGCAGCACGTGACCGGGACCTTCCTCAACGTCGCGGCGGTCCTCGCCGGCACCGCGATCGGCGTGCTCGCCGGGTCGCGCCTGCCGCCGGGGCTGCAGCAGCGCGTCCTTGCCGGCCTCGGCCTCGTCACGGCGGTCATCGGGATCGACCTCGCGCTGCAGTGGCGCGAGACGAGCCCGCTCTACGTCCTCGGCGCGATCCTGCTCGGCGGGCTCGCGGGCGAGGCGATCGGCATCGAGGCGCGGCTCGCGCGCCTCGGCGACCGCCTGCAGGCGCGCGTGAGCCGATCGCGACCGCCGGGCCGGCAGAGCTCCGTCAGCGAGGCGTTCTTCACCGCGAGCCTGTTGTTCTGCGTCGGCCCGCTGACCGTCATCGGCTCCTTCGAGGACGGGCTGCGCGGCAACATCGAGCCGCTGGCGACGAAGTCGATGCTCGACGGGTTCGCGTCGATCGCGCTGGCCTCGACGCTCGGTGCGGGGGTCGCGTTCGCGGCCGTCACCGTGCTGCTCGTGCAGGGCGCGCTGACGCTCGGCGCCGGGCTGCTCGACGACCTGCTCGAGGGCGAGGCGCTCGCCGCGATGACGTCGGCCGGCGGCGTGCTCATCATCGGGATCTCGCTGAAGCTGCTCGACCTCAAGGACGTGAAGGTCGGCAACTTCCTGCCGGCGCTGCTCTTCGCCCCGCTGCTCGTCGGGCTCGTCAGCCTCCTCTAGAGCTACCGCGGCGAGCCGTTGGCCGACGCGAGGTCGCGCCGGAAGCCGGGCGCGCGAATGAGCTTGATCGGCTTGTGCGGCGGCGTCGGCTCGACGTAGAAGGCGACGCCGTCGCGCTCCTCGATCGCCGAGACCGCCGCCTCCTGCCGGCGCCAGGCGAGCGCGCCGATGATCGCGAAGCCGCACGCGATGCCCGGGATCTGCGGCGCGACGAGCCCGAGCCCGAGCGCGAGGATCGTCGACAGCAGCAGCGGCCACATGCGGTTGACGAGCAGGGTTCCCGGCCGCTGCTCGGGCAGCGACATCGTGGACTTGGCGCTCGCGAGCAGGTTCGCGATCGGCGAGTTGGTCTCCGCGCGGCGCCCGAGCCAGGCGCCGATCATCCCGGCGGCGAGCCACCATCCGGCGATGAAGAGGATGAGCGTGTCCGTGGACTCCTCGTCGGCGCCGGCTGCGAGCACCGTCACCGCCGCAAGCGCGGTCGCGGCCCCCGCACAGAGCAGGACCGCACCACGGAGGAAGTCCACGAACCGCATCGCGCGCGGCTACCCCGCCAGGGCGGAGAGCAGCGCGCGGACGCCGGGCGGACCCTCGACGAGCAGGTCGGCGGCCTCCTCGAGCTCGGGCAGCGTCTCGTCGGAGCGCACGCCGACGCAGACCGCGTGCTCGAGCTCGCCCGCCGCGACGAGCCCGCGCAGCGCCGCGAAGGCGTCGAGATCGGTGCGGTCGTCGCCGACGTACAGCCCGGCGTCGAGGTCGCGCCCGGCCAGCAGCAGGCGCACGCCGCGGCCCTTGTCGATGGCGATCGGCGGGCGGACCTCGAGGACCTTGCGGCCCCAGTGGACGGCGAGCCCGCTGGCCTGGGCGCGGGCGGCGATCTCGCGCACGGCGGCCTCGGCGGCGGCCTCGTCGGGCGCGCCGCGCCAGTGGAAGGCGGCGATCGCGCGCTTGTCCTCGGGGCGGACGCGCAGGCGCTGCAGCTCGTCGGTCCAGACGTTGCGCGCGAAGTCGCGCACGGTCTGCTCGTAGGAGGCGATCTCCGGGTCGATCTCGACCTGCGTACCGCCCGCGGGCAGGAGCTCGGCGCCGTGGTTTCCGACGTAGGAGATCGAGCCGAGGGAGACCATCCGCCGCGCGGTCGCCGCCTGGCGGCCGCTGATGCAGCCGACGACGCCGTAGCGCTTGGCGACCGCGATGAGCCGCGCGCGGGTGGGCTCCGGAACGTGCGCGTCGTCGGCGTGGCGGACGATCGGCGCGAGCGTCCCGTCGATGTCGAGCAGGACGGCCGCGCGGGCCGGATCGGCGCGCACGGGCTCCAGCGCCTCGGCAAGCGTGGCGGCGGCTGACATGACTTCTAGTATGGCGCGCATGTTGCGGGGCCGAACCGCCAGGCTCGCCGCGATCGGGACGTTGGCGGGCCTCTTCAGCGGGCTCTTCGGCGTCGGCGGCGGCGTCGTCATCGTCCCCTTGCTCGTGCTCTGGCTCGGCTTCGGCGAACGCCTCGCGACGGGCACGTCGCTGGCCGCGATCGTCGTCATCGCGACGTCCGCGACGCTCACCCACGGCGCGTACGGCAACGTCCATGTCACCGACGGCCTGCTCGTCGGGATCCCGGCGATCGCCGGCGTCGTGCTCGGGACCGAGCTGCAGCAGCGGATCTCGACGAAGGCGATCTCGCTGCTGTTCTCCGCGATGCTCGTCGCGGTCGCGATCGACCTGCTCGTCCCGTGATCGAGGTCGTCGTCATCGGGTTTGCGGCGGGCGTCGTCGCCGGCCTGCTCGGCGTCGGCGGCGGGGCGCTGTTCGTGCCCGCGCTCGTCCTCGGCCTGGGCCTGAGTCAGCTCGACGCCGAGGCGACGTCGCTGCTGGCGATCATCCCGGTCGCGATCGTCGGCGCCTGGCGCCAGCACCGCAAGGGCAACGCCGACGTGCGCACCGGGCTGACGCTCGGCGTCCTGGCGACCGGCGGCGCCGTCGGCGGCGCGGCGCTCGCCAACGCGGCGCCCCAGCGCGCGCTCGAGATCGGCTTCGCGCTGCTCATCCTCGTCGTCGCGGGCCAGCTCGCGCGCGACGCGCTGCGGGTCAGCCCAGCCCGTGCTCGAGCGCGCCCTTGACGGCGGCGTCGAGCGCGTTGAGGCGGTGGAGCGCAAGCGCCTCGGGCGACCCGAAGCGGCGGCCCGGAGCGGCGTCCGGACCGTGGTGGCACAGGACGCAGTGGGCGAGCGCCAGGACGCGGTCGGCGCCGAGCGCCGGCACGCGCGGTGCGACCTCGCGCAGCAGGCCGAGCCCGAGCTCGACGTGGCCGAGCAGCCGGCCGGCCTCCGTGAGCCCGATCTCGGCGCCGTAGGTGAACTCGCGCGTCTTGCCGAGGTCGTGGACGAGCGCGGCGGTGATGAGCAGGTCGGAGTCCAGGCGCGGATGCAGCTGGCAGGCCTCCAGCGCGAGGGTCCCGACGGCGACCGTGTGCTCGAGCAGGCCGCCGAGGTAGGCGTGGTGGCCGCCGCGGGTGCACGGCGCGCGGCGCCACTGCGCGCGCAGCGCCGCGTCGGCGAGCAGCGCGCCCAGCAGCCCGGCGAGGCCCGGGTCGTGGACCTCGCGCGCGAGGTGCTCGAGGAAGCCGTCGAGCTCGTCGAGGTCGCGGTAGGCGACCGGCAGGAACGTCGCCGGGTCGGCCTCCCCCTCGCGAGCGCGCCCGATCGCGCGCAGGTCGACCTGTAGCTCGTCGCGGAAGCGCTCGACGCGGCCGGCGACGCGGACGAGGTCGCCGCGGTCGAAGCGGCCGGCGAGGACGTCGGCGTCGCGGAACGCCCGGCCCTGCACGGCGCCCGTGCGATCGCGCAGCTCGACGGCGAGGTACGGCGTGCCCGCGCGCGACATGAGGCGATCCTTGCGCGTGCAGGCGAAGACGGCGTCGACCTCCTGTCCGGGCCGCAAGGTCGCAATGGTCATCTGCCCATGATGTACCTTGAATCGGATGCAGCCCTTGATCTGGGAGAGTCGTCCCGACGGTCTGCGCGCCCCCGCCCTCGTCTGCGCCTTCAGCGGCTGGAACGACGCAGGCGACGCCGCCTCCGCCGCGCTGACGTTCATCGGCGAGTCGCTCGGTGCCGAGCGCTTCGCGCGCATCGACCCGGAGGACTTCTACGACTTCCAGTCCACGCGCCCGCACATCCGCTTCAACGAGGACCGCACGCGCGAGGTCACATGGCCGGGGGTCGAGATCTTCGCTGCGCGCGTGCCGCGCGCCCCGCGCGACCTCATCCTCGTCCAGGGCCCCGAGCCCTCGATGCGCTGGCAGACGTTCTGCCGGCACATCATCGACCTCGCCGAGGCCCTCGGCACGCAGCTCGTCGTGACGATGGGCGCGCTGCTCGCCGACGTCCCGCACACGCAGCCCGTCGCGATCACCGGCCTGGCGTCCGACGAGGCGCTCGTGACGAAGCTCGGGCTCGCCGAGACGACGTACGAGGGCCCGACCGGCATCGTCGGCGTCCTGCACACCGCCTGCACCGAGGCCGGGCTGCCCTCGGCGAGCATCTGGGCGAGCGTCCCGCACTACGTCGCGGCGGCGCCGAACCCGAAGGCCGCGCTCGCGCTCGTGCGCAAGATCGAGGGCCTCGTCGCGGTGTCGGTCGACGCGACGGACCTCGAGAACGCGACCGGCGAGTACGAGCGCCAGGTCGGCCTCGCGGTGCAGTCCGACCCCGACGTCCAGGCATTCGTCGAGCGCCTCGAGCAGGCCGCCCAGCAGGACATCACCCCGCTCGGCCCCGGCGACCTGCCTTCCGGCGACGCGCTCGCCAGCGAGTTCCAGCGCTTCCTGCGCCAGCAGGGCCCCGAGCGCTAGGGGAACCCGAGCCGGCGCGCGACGTGCGCCGTGCGCCGGCGTTGGTGGTCCGTGAACCTCTTGCGCCGTGCCCTCTCCCCAGCGCTCGTGGCGCTCGCGCTGCTGCTGCCCGCCGGCGCCGATGCGGCCTTCGGCCCTGCGCAGCCGCTCGCCCTCCCGGTCGGCGGCCCGCTCGCCGGGGCGCTGACGGCGGACGGCGCCGCGGTCGTCGCCGGACAGCTCAGCGACTCGCCGGTCCAGGCGCGCCTCGAGGTCGCGACGCGCTCGGCGGCGGGCGCACCGTGGCGGATCGCGGGGTTCGCCACCGCCGCGCGGATCGTCCGCGACCTGCAGGTCGTCCGAGGCTCCGGCGGGACGGTCCTCGCGTGGGCCGAGGCCCGCCAGCGCAGCCAGTCGGTCGTCGTCGCGACCGTCGGCGCCGACGCGCGCGTGACGGTCCGCGAGCGGGTGCCGCTCGCCAACGCGTTCGGCGCCTTCCCGCGCCTCGCCGTGCTGCGCAGCGGCGCGGTGGTCGTCGCCTGGCGCGACGGTCGCTCCGGCTCGCGGCGCGCGCGCGTCCGCGTCGCGACGTTCGACGGCCGGCGCTTCGAGCGCGCCCCCCGGACCGCCGGCACCGACGCCGCGCAGATCTCGCTCGCCGCGCGCGGGTCGGGGGCTGCCGTCGCCTGGGTCGGCGCGCTGCGCCCGCGGATCCGCAAGACCCCCCTGTCCGTGCCGCGAGCGCGCCCCCGGCCGCTGACCGTCCGGGCGCTCGACTCGCGCGGGGTGCCGGCGGGCGCAGGCACCGTCGTCGCCCGCGACGTCGGTCCCATCGCGCGCCTCGCCGGCGCGCCGGACGGGCGCGTCGTCGCCGCCTGGCTGCGCCCGCAGAAGATCCGCCCGTACCCCGGCGAGGAGCGCGGCGACGCTCCGCCGCCGAGCGCGTACGTCGATCCGGTCGCCTTCACGCGCCAGGTCCTCCCGCGCGTGCTGCCGGCGCGCCCGATCGGGGGCGCGCCGACGTTCCCGGCCGGGCTTCCGAGCGTCGCCTTCGACGGCCCCGGCAGCGCGGTCGCCGCCCTGCGCACATCGGTCCGCGGCGGCGTGCCCGCGTTCGACGTCGTCAGCGCCCGCTCGGACGCGGGCGGGCCGTGGTCTGACCCGCGGCCCCTCGCGCACCTCGGCTTCAGCCGCTTCGACCCGCTCGTCGCCGCACCGGGCTCCGGCCCCGTCGTCGTCTTCAGCGCGCTCGTCCCGGACGCCGGCCCGCCTCGCTGGACGGTCGCGGCGTCCGACGCGTCCGGCCCGCAGGCCCTCGGCACGACGAGCGCCGGCGACGGCCGCGGGATCGCCGTGGCGTCGTCGGGGCAGCGCGTGCTCGTGGCCTGGCCCTCGACGACCGGGGGCGTCGACGTCGCCGAGCGCGGCTGAGCCGGCTCAGCGCTCGGCCGCCGGGCAGGCGATCCGGAAGTCGCACATCGAGCACGCCGTGTAGGACGGCGTCGGCTCGAAGTCCTGCGCGAGGATCCCGCCGGCGACCTCGTCGACGGTGTCGGCGATCCAGGCCGCGTCGATCTCCGCGCTCGGGACGCGCACCTTCTCGTCGTCGAGCACGTAGAGGTAGGCCTGCTGGGTGGCATCGAGCTGCCACGCCTCGCGTGCGCCGACGGCGTAGAGCGAGAGCTGGACGTCCTCCTTCAGCGCCGCCGCCGAGCGCGGCCGGCCGGTCTTGTAGTCGATGAGCTCGTAGGCGCCGTCGGCGAGCCGGTCGACGCGGTCCACGCGCCCGCGCAGCGTGTGCGGCCCCATGCGAAACGAGAACGCGCGCTCGAACCAGACCGGCTGGACGGGCTCGTCGCTGACGCGCTCGTGGTAGCGGCGCAGCGCGCCGTTGGCCTTCGCGCGCAGCTGGCGCTCCTCCTCGCTGTCGCCGAAGCCCGCCCGCCGCCAGCCGCCGTCGAGCAGGTCGAGCAGCTCGTCGAGCGACGGGCACGGCGACGCGGACATCTGGTGGTAGCGCTCGAGCACCTGGTGGACGAGGATCCCGAAGCGCTGGTTGATCGTCGGCTCCTGCGGCACCCGCAGCACGCGCGCGAACTTGTAGCGCAGCGGGCACGCGCGGTAGGTCTCGATGTCCGACGCCGACAGCGCAAGGCCGTCGCCGCGCCGCGGCAAAAACGCGACGAGGCTCGGCTCGCTGCGCGCCGCGCGCGCGGCCGCTCGCGCCCGGTCGTGGCGCTCGGCGTCGAGCAGCAGCTCGTCGAGGCCGGAGGTCAGCAGCACCTCGCGCTGCATCGGCGACAGCGACGCCGCGAGGCGCTCGTTGACCGGGACGAGCGCCTCGGCGACCGACTGCCCGGCAGGGCGCTCGATGAGCGCCGCGAGCTTCACGAGCTCGAGGTAGCGCGCGACGGCGTGCGTGACGTCGAGGTCGGTGTCCAGGCGCAGCTCCCCCAGGCCCTTGCCGACGCGCGCGACGTCCCCGAGCAGCTCGTCGCGCAGCGCCGAGAACGTCGCGTGCAGCGCCTCCTCGGGGCCGAAGAGCTCCTCCTCGAGCTCCTCCCACTCCGCGCCGAGCGCCGCGCGCGCCTCCTCGGCGAACGGCGACGGCGGCTGCAGCGCGCCACTGGCGCTGCGCGTCGGGTGCGAGAGCACGAGCCCGCGCCGCGCCCGCGTCATCGCGACGCCGAGCAGCCGCCGCATGCCGGCGATCTGGGCGGCGCGGTCGTCGGGCCCGAGCGTCTCCTTCAGCAGCGCGTCGGGGATCGCCTCGCCCGCGCGCAGGCGCGGGCCGGGCATCCGCGCGGCGGTCAGGCCGAGGACGAAGACCCAGTCCAGGTCGCGCCCGCCGGCCGCGTCGAGGGCCATGATCTGGACCGATCCCGCGCGCGGCGGCGCGCCCTCGGGGTCCTCGTCGCGCAGGTCGGCCTCGGCGACGGCCGCGACGTAGCGTGCGAAGTCGCGTGGCGTCGCGTTGGGCGCGCGGCGCGCGTAGGCGCCGGCGAGCTCGCCGAGCCGCGCGAGGTTCACGAGACGCTCGACGACGTCGGCCTGCGCGGAGAACACCTGCTGGCGGCGCAGCCCGAGGCGCTCGACGAGGCGGTGGACGAAGAGGTCCGGGCGCGCGCTGTCGAGCGTCTCGGCGGCGGCGCGGTGCAGGCGCAGGAAGTGATGGATGTGATCGCGCGCCTCGGGCGAGACCTGCGGGGACTCGGTCGCCGCCTGCAGGCCGGAGACCATGTCGAGCTTGCGCCGCCGCGCGATCTGCACGCAGCGCGCGAGGTCGGTCGAGCGCAGCGACACCGGCGGGCGCGCGAGCGCGCGCACGACCGCGCCGGCGTCGGACGGGTCGGCCAGCAGCCGCAGCCAGGCCAGGACGTCGCGCACCTCGGCGTGGGAGAAGAGGTCGGCCTCGCCGACGGTGCGGTGGGCGATCGCGCGCTCCTCGAGCGCGACGACGACGTGGCGGCCCTCGTCGCGCAGCGAGCGCACGAGCACGCCGATGCGCTCGGGCTCGCAGCCCCCGTGCACGAGGCGCTCGATCTCCGCCGCCACGGCCTGCGCCTGGGCGCGCTCGTCGGCGGCGCGCCAGAAGCGGACGGTCCCGCCGGGCGCGCCGTGCAGCGGCGTCCCGCGGCGCCCGGCGATCGGCTCGACGACGGCGCGAGCGGCGTCGACGACGCGCTGCGGGCAGCGCAGCGAGCGCTCGAGCTCGACGACCTCGACGCGCGGATGCGCGCGCTCGAAGTCGGCGACGTTCTTCGTCGCGGCCGCGCGCACGCGGCGCGCCGCGGCGTCGTCGTCGGCGGTGACGGTGACGTTCCCGTGCTCCATCGCCAGCAGCTCGACGAGCATCGCCGACGAGAAGCCGAGATCGGCGAACTCGTCGACGAGGACGTGGCGGAAGCGCTCGGCGACCCGGGCGCGCACGTGCGGGCGCTCGCGCAGGAGCGCGATCGCGCGCAAGACGAGCTCGCCGGCGTCGAGGGCGCCCTCCTCGGCGAGCAGGCGGTCGTGGTCGAGGTACAGGCGCGCGAACTCGACCTCGCGCGCGGCGCGCATCCGCTGCGCGTCGTCGCCGTCGGGCAGCCCCTCCGCCCAGGCCGCGTAGTCCGCCGCGCTGACGAGCTCGGCCTTCAGGCGGTCGATGCGGTCGATGACGCCCGCCAGCAGGATCGCCGGCCGCCCGGCGATGTCGTGGCGGCGCAGGTGCAGGTCGTCCATGCGGTCCAGCAGGACGGCGAGGCGGTCCGCGCGGGTCACCGGCGCGAAGAACGGGTCGACACCCGCCTCGGCGGTCTCGTCGCGCAGCAGGCGCGTGCAGAGCTCGCGGATGCTGTGGACCGGCAGCTCCTCGTAGGGGCCGTCGAGGGCGTCCTCGATGCTGCGCCGCAGGCTCGCCGCGCCCGCGCCGGAGGGGCTGAGGACGAGGATCGACTCGGGCGCGGCGCCGCCGGCGACGAGCCGCGCGAAGCGGGCGACGAGCACCGTCGTCTTGCCGCTGCCCGCGCCGCCGACGACGAGCAGCGGGCCCTCGGTGTGCGCCGCGGCGCGCGCCTGGGTAGGGGTCAGGTGCTCCCAGGACGCTGAGACCGAAGCGCTCGTCACCCACCTAGTATCCCCCGATGCCATCCCCTCCGACCGCGCTGGCAGCCGACTGGCTCGGTGCCTGCCGCGCGGCCGCCAAGGGGATGGAAGCGGTCCTCAGGGCGCACCCGACGAGCCGCGAGCGCGTCATCGAGACCGGCACGCGCGGCGAGGGCGGCGACCGGACGCTCGTCATCGACGAGCAGGCCGAGGACGTCGTCTTCGCCCAGCTCGACGCGCTGCACGAGGCGGGCGTCCGCTTCACGGCCGTCAGCGAGGAGCGCGGCGTCGTGGATTACGGCGACGCGGAGATCCGGGTCCTCATCGACCCGATCGACGGCTCGCTGAACGCCAAGCGCGGGATGAGCCATTACTCGCTCTCGATCGCCGTCGCCGACGGGCCGACGATGGCCGACGTCGCGTTCGGCTTCGTCTACGACTTCGGCCCCGGCGAGGAGTGGACCGCGCGCCGCGGCGAGGGCGCGTGGCTCGACGGCCGCCGCCTCGACACGCCGCAGCCCGAGCGGCGGATGGCCGACGGGCGCCTGGAGATGGTCGCGATCGAATCCTCCGACCCGCGCTGGATGGCACCGGCGATGGACGGCCTGACAGCGAACGTCAACCGGATCCGCGCGATCGGCTCGATCGCCATCTCGCTGTGCCAGCTCGCGCCGACGCGCGTGGACGGCATGCTGACGCTCTGGCGCACGCGCGCGGTCGACGTCGCCGCCGCGCAGCTCATCGTCCGCGAGACCGGCGCGCTCGTCGACTTCCCGGCCTTCGACGAGCCGCTCGGCGCGCCGCTGGACCTCGAGCCGCACTCGCCGGTCGTCGCCGCTCGCACCGCCGAGGGGCTCGCGCAGCTGCGCTCGATCGTGGCCTGACGCGCCAAGGCGGCGGGCACGGCGGCGCCGTTCGCCATGATGGAGGCATGCTCGATCGCGACCTCACCCGCCGGATCGCCAACGCCGTCGCGCGCGGCAACGGCGGCGCCGAGCCCGCGCCGCTGCCCGGCGACCTCGCGGCGATCTGCGCCGACGCCGAGACGCGGGTCGTCGCCTACACCGGCCTGCAGCCCGCCGCGCCGCTGCCGGCCCCCGAGTCGGTCGCGCGCGCCGACTGGATCGCCGCGAACGTCAACTCGATGGGCGCGATCCTCGACACGGTCGGCGAGCGGCTCGTCGGGGGCGGGCCGAGCTTCCTGCGCGCGCCGACGCGCGCCGCCGCCGGAGCGCTGATCTCCGCCGAGGCGGGCGCGATCACCGGCTATCTCTCCCAGCGCGTGCTCGGCCAGTACGAGTTCGTCCTCGTCGATCCGCAGTCGCCTGCCCGCCTGCTGTTCGTCGCCCCGAACATCGCGCAGGCGGCGACCCGGCTGAAGGCCGACCCCGAGCAGCTGCTGACCTGGATCGCCTTCCACGAGGTGACCCACGCCGTCCAGTTCTCGGGGGTGCCGTGGCTGCGGCCGTATCTCGCGGGGCTGCTGGGCGAGCTGCTCGAGTCGCTGGAGATCAAGGTCGATCCGCGCTCGCTCCTGAAGCTGCCCGCGCTCGACGACGTGCGCGGCATGGTGTCGGCGCTGCGCGAGGACGGCCTCATGGCGGCGGTCGGCGGCGCCGGGCGCAAGGAGCTGCTGCAGCGCGTGCAGGGCGTCATGGGCATCGTCGAGGGGCATGCCGAGCACGTCATGGACGTCGTCGGCGCGCAGGCGCTGCCGGCTCTCGACGAGCTGCGCGCCGCACTCGATCAGCGCCGCCGGGAGCGCTCGCCGCTGCTCGCGCTGCTGGAGAAGCTCATCGGCCTCGAGGCGAAGATGCGCCAGTACGAGGACGGCAAGCGCTTCTGCGACGCCGTCGTGGCGGCCGCCGGGCCCGCCGCGCTGCACGAGGTCTTCGCCGCGCCGGAGCAGCTGCCCACATCCGCAGAGTTCCGCGACCCGGACGCGTGGATCCAGCGCACGGGCGTGGGCGCGGCTGCGGTCTAGCGTAGTTCCCGGGCACGTTGGGCGATGGGTGCAGCCAGCGCTCGTGTGAACCTGCTTGGGCTGGGGTGCTGCCGACGCCGGCGACCGGCGTCTTTGAGGGCATGGGTCCGGTTCGCTTGCTGTGCGCGCGGGGGGTTTGGCCCGAACGAGACCACATACGTCCGTCTGGTGCCAAACCCCCCACTCCGAAGGGGGTTGGGCCCGAAACGACGCTCTGCGGGACGCTCTGGGCCCATGCCTCGCCGGCGACCGCGCGGCGCGCCCCCGCGCCTCGTCCGTTCCTCATGCCGCAGGTACATCGCTCCGCAAGCGCGTCGCCAAGCGCGCGCCACCCCCAGCGGATGTCAGAACTCGTGTTCGCCACGTAACCATCCGGGGATTGGGGTTTACAAACACACGTTCGGGTAGTATGGTCTCGAACACAGACTTAGAACTAATATCCTTAGTCCCCAGAGGAGCCGAACTCATGGCCAGCACGACCACCAGCACCACCCCCGCCCAGAAGGCCGCCGCCACGCGCAAGAAGAACGCCACGAAGCGTTCGACGACCGCCAAGAAGGCGGCCGCGACCCGCGCGGCCAACCGCGGCAGCGCCGCCCGCACGACCGCGGTCCGCAAGACCCGCGCGACCGCGAAGTCGACGGCCACCCGCGCCGAGACGACCGCCGCCAAGAAGGCCGCCGAGGCCAAGCAGGAGACCCGCAGCGCCGTCGGCCGCGCGACCGAGCTCGCCGAGAAGGCCGTCTACGTGCCCGTCGGCGCGACCCTCGTCGCCCGCGAGCAGATCGTGTCGGCGATCGAGGACATCCGCAAGTCGTACAACACCCGCACGAAGGCCGAGAACGAGCTGCGCCGCTTCGAGCGCCGCGGATCGAGCGCCTTCAAGGGCATCGAGCGCGACGCCAAGAAGGCCCGCACGCGCATCGAGCGCGAGCTGCGCCAGCGGCGCGCGACGGTCGAGAAGGAGCTCAAGGCCCGCACGGAGACGATCAAGACCCGCACGGAGCCCGTCGTGAAGAACGCCGAGCTCGTGACCGCGCGCGTCGAGAACGCCGTCCAGAGTGGCCGCACCGCGGCGACGCAGGC
Source organism: uncultured Actinomycetes bacterium (assembly GCA_963797025.1). Taxonomy (GTDB): domain Bacteria; phylum Actinomycetota; class Thermoleophilia; order Solirubrobacterales; family Solirubrobacteraceae; genus CADCVQ01. The sequence goes on along the minus strand of CAWCNU010000004.1, from coordinate 542,134 downwards.
GACGACGAAGGTCTCGGAGCGCCTCGCCGGCCTGGCGTAAGAACTTCCCTCACAGATCGCAGTACCTGTAGTTCCCATAGCAGCACCTCCCACAGCCGACGCCGTGCCCTTCCCGGGTGCGGCGTCGGCGGTTTTCTAGACTGGACGCATGCCGACCGACACCGAGATCAGCAGGGCCCTGGAGCGTGTCATCGATCCGGAGCTGCACAAGTCGATCGTGGAGCTCGGGATGGTCCGCTCGATCGCCATCTCCGACGGGGGCGCGGTGAGCGTCACGGTCTCGCTGACGACCGCCGGCTGCCCGATCCGCAACCACTTCGTCGAGGCCGTCCGCCGCGAGGCGGGGACGGTCGCCGGCGTCACGAGCGTCGCCGTCGACTTCGACGTGCTCTCCGACACGGAGAAGGCGTCGCTGCAGAAGACGCTCGGCCGCAGCGCGCTGCCCGCCGGCGCGCTGGCCCAGGTCGCAAACGTCCTGTGCATCGGCTCGGGCAAGGGCGGCGTCGGCAAGTCGACGCTCACCTCGAACCTCGCGGCCGCGCTGACCGAGGACGGCAAGTCGGTCGGGATCCTCGACGCCGACGTCTGGGGCTACTCGATCCCGCGGATGTTCGGCCTCGGCGGCGAGCGCCCGCCGGTCAACGCCGAGCGCAAGATCGTCCCGCTCGAGGCCCACGGCGTGAAGGTCATGTCGATCGGCTTCTTCGTCGAGGAGGACGCGGCCGTCGTCTGGCGCGGTCCGATGCTCCACAAGGCCCTGACGCAGTTCCTCGAGGACGTCGCGTGGGGCGAGCTGGACTACCTCCTCGTCGATCTGCCCCCGGGCACCGGCGACGTCTCGATGACGCTCGCGCAGCTGCTGCCCCAAGCGCAGTTCGTCATCGTCACGACGCCGCAGCCGACGGCGCAGAAGGTCGCCCGCCGCGCCGCGCAGATGGCCGGGAAGGTCAGCCTCGAGATCGCAGGCGTCATCGAGAACATGGCCGGCTTCACGACGCCGTCGGGCGAGCGCTTCCAGATCTTCGGCGAGGGCGGCGGCCAGGAGCTCGCCGACGAGCTCGACGTGCCGCTGCTCGGCAAGGTCCCGCTGACGATGCCGTTGCGCGAGCAGGCCGACGCCGGCGCGCCGCTCGTGTTCACCGATCCCGACGACCCCGCCGCCCAGGCCATCCGCTCGGCCGCGCGCGGGATCATCGCGATGACCCCGGCGCCGCTGCCTGTCCTGCAGTCTCCGGCGCCGACCGGGATGAACCTGCCGATGGCGGCAGGCTGACCCCGGGCGCGAGCGGTCGCTAGCCCGCGTTGTCGGCTGTCTTGCCGGCGCGGCCCGCCGCCGTCGCCGCCGGGACCTCGACGAGGCGCCCCGTCTCGACGTGGTAGACGTAGCCGTAGACCGGGATGGTGTCCGGGACGAGCGGGTGGTCGCGGATCCGCTCGACGTCGTCGACGACGGCCTGCTGCTGGTCGGAGATCGTCAGCCAGTCGATGTTGCGCCCCTCGGGTGAGCCCGGCCCCGCGCCGACGTCGTAGAAGCCCTCGTCGCCGAGCGCCGCGGTCTCCAGGCTGGACTCCAGCAGGCCGCCCATGACGTCGTTCGTGAAGAACTCCATGCCGCAGTTCGTGTGGTGGATGACAAACCACTCGCGCGTGCCGAGCAGCTTGTAGGAGATGACGAGCGAGCGGATCGCGTCGTCGCTGGCACGGCCGCCCGCGTTGCGGATGACGTGCGCGTCGCCCTCGGCGAGGCCCGCGTACTTCGCGGGGTCCAGGCGGGCGTCCATGCAGGTCAGGATCGCGAAGCCGCGGGCCGGCGGGAGCGCGAGCTCGCCCTTCTCGCCGAAGTCGGACGCGTAGGCGTCGTTGGCGCTGAGCACTTCGTCTTTGACGGACATCTGACCTCCGGGCGGTTCGGGGTTGCTGGCTCGCCCAGAGCCAATTACATCAAATCCGATCCGAACACCCGAGAATAGGGCGACGCTAGGCGCACGAGCGGTGCGCGGACGTGGGCCGCGGTCAGGAGCTCTGCGCGAAGTAGTCCGCGTTGATCTTCGTGTACTGCTGCCACTCCTCGGGCAGCTGATCCTCGGCGAAGCAGGCGTCCACGGGGCAGGCCTCGACGCACGCATCGCAGTCGATGCACTCCTCGGGGTCGATGTAGAGCATCTCGACCTTGTCGTAGTCGGGCTCATCCGTCGTGGGGTGGATGCAGTCGACCGGGCACACCTCGACACACGAGTTGTCCTTCGTGCCGATACAGGGCTCGGCGATCACATAGGCCATGAAGCGTTCGTCCTTCGCTGTCGTCGGGTTGGGGCGGGCCGGACATAGTATCCAGTGGTCACTCCTGCGAACCCGCGCCCAACCGGCTCGGCTGCCGATCCCCGCCTGGCTTTGTCCTCGCTCGGTCATGGGCCTAGAGGCCCACTCCCTCACTGCGTCCTCGCCAGCCGGCGCGGGCATCCGCCCGGATGGACACGGGCCCACAGGAGGGACCACGGGTGCTCCTGCTGACCGGTGCCACGGGTCTCGTCGGGCGGGCGCTGCTGCGGCGCCTCACCGCGGGCGGAGAGCCGGTCCGCTGCCTCGTCCGCGATCCGCGCGGCCTCGGAGCAGACCGCGTCCGCGTGCAGATCGCGCTCGGCGACCTCGCCGACCCGCCCTCCTTTCGCAACGCGTTGCGCGGCGTGCGCACGGTCGTCCACCTCGCCGCGTCGATCCGCGACCAGCCCAGCGGATCGATCGAGGAGCTCAACGGCATCGCGACGTGGCGGATGGTGCAGGCCGCCGAGCGCGCCGGCGTCGAGCACTTCCTCTTCACGAGCGCGATGAGCGCCTCGAGCCACGACCGGACCCGCTTCCTGCGCGCCAAGGCCCTCGCCGAGCGCGCCGTCGAGGGCTCCGACGTCCGCCACACGATCATCGCGCCGTCGATCGTCTACGCCCCCGGCGACCGGCTCATGACGCTGCTCGAGCGCATGGCGCTCTTCCTGCCGGTCGTCCCGGTCAGCGGCCGCGGCCGGGCCGTCTACCAGCCGATCTGGGCCGAGGACGTCGCCGACTGCATCGCCCTCGCGCTCGCGCTGGCGCCCGACGGCCGCCGGCGCTTCGAGCTCGCGGGCCCGCAGACGCTCTCCCACGAGGAGATCGTCGAGCTCATGCTGCGCGCCGCGGGGCGCTCGCGGCCGACGGTCCACGTGCCGATCCCGATCGTCAACCGCGTGCTGCGCGTGGCCGAGACGCTCATGAAGTCGCGCGCGCCGGTCACGTGGGACGAGGCGGAGCTGCTCGAGGTCTCGATGACGTCGAGCTCGGGGACGGCGGACGCGCAGGCGCTCGGCGTGACGCCCCGCGCGATGAGCGCGGTGCTGGGCGTCTGATGGCGCGTCCCGCGGTCGCCGCGGCGCTGCGCACGCGCGTGGCCTGGGGCCTCATGCGCGCGCTCGACGTCCAGCAGCGCCGCCGCGCGCACGACCGCGGCTGGCTGCGACCCGTCGAGGCGCTGCTGCAGCGCGGCGAGCTGCGCGTGCTCGGCGGCCCCGCGCACGGCGCGCGCCTGTCGGGCGAGCATTTCGCCGTCTGGGGCGCGCAGGCCTGGAGCGTCCTGACCGGGACGCACGAGCCGATGGTCCACGAGGCCCTGCGGCGCACGCTCGGCCCCGGCGGCGTGTTCGTCGACGTCGGCTGCAACCTCGGCTACACCGCGCTGCTGGCGGCCCGCATCGTCGGCCCGGCCGGACGCGTCATCGCGCTCGACGCCCAGCGCGAGTGCGCCGACGCGACCCGCTGCAACGCGCGCCTCAACGGCCTCTCGCAGGTCGAGGTCCTGCACTGCGCGGTCGCCGCCGACAGCAGCAGCGAGCAGGAGGTCATCATCACGCAGGACCCGCTCTGGACGCGCCTCGCGAGCGTCGGCGAGCACCCGCTCGAGGTCCGCCGCGAGCGCGTGCCCGCGGCGTCCGTCGACGACCTCGTCGACCGCCTCGGCCTCGCGCGCGTCGACGTCGTGAAGATCGACGTCGAGGGCGCCGAGCTCGACGTCATCGCCGGGATGCAGCGCGTCCTCGCCGGCCGGCGCCCGATCGTCATCGCCGAGATGCACGACCGCAACGAGCCGTTCGCGCGGGCGATGGCTGCCGCCGGCTACCGCGTCGTCAACCTCGACGGGCTCGAGCCGGTCGCGCAGGCCGGCGCGAACGTCCACGCGCTCTGCGAGCCGCTGGAGGCGCTCACCGCAGGCTGAGCGGCGCGCGGCGGTCGCTCCACGGCAGCGCGCGCTCGAGCTGTGCCGCGAGCGCCAGCAGCGCGCCCTCCTGCGCCGGGCGGCCGATGAGCTGGACGGCCAGCGGCAGGCCGTCCTCGCGCGCGTAGAGCGGCAGCGAGATCGCCGGCGCGCCGGTGACGTTCGAGATCGCGGTGTAGGGCGTGAAATGGCCCGAGCGGCGGAACGTCCCGAGCGGGTCGGGGCCGCACGGGTCGAGCTCGCCGATCGGCACCGGCGCCTGCGCGAGCGCGGGCGTGAGGATCGCGTCGAAGGGCTGCGCCCAGACGAGGATCCGGCGCGCGAACGCCTGCAGCCCGTAGCCCGTGAGCGCGGCCTCGACGGAGCCGATCTCCCGGCACGCCTGCCACAGTGCCCAGCTCAGCGGCTCCATGTCGTCCTCGACCGGGTCGCGGCCGACGCGCAGCGCGACCGCCGCGATCTGCGAGCAGACGGCCGGGCCGAAGAGCGCGGTGAAGCGCTCGAGCAGTCCCGGCTCATGCCACGGCGGATCGGCCTGCACGATCTCGTGGCCGAGCGCGGCCAGCAGCTGCGCGGCGTCCTCGGCGGCGCGGGCGCAGGCGGGATCGAGGTCGGCCTGCAGCAGCGGCATCGCCGTCGTCACGGCGATCCGCAGGCGGCCGGGCTCGCGCGCCGCGGTCGCCGCGAACGGCTCGGCGGGCGGCGGCGCCCACGACGCATCGCCGGGCTCGGGCCCGGCGAGGAGGTCGAGCAGCAGGGCGGTCTCCGCGACGGTCCGGGTCAGGACGCCGTCGGCGACGAGAAACGACTCGCCCGCGTCCGGCGCGAGCGAGATGCGCCCGCGGGCGGGCTTCAGGCCGACGAGCCCGCAGCAGGCGGCGGGGATCCGCGTCGAGCCGCCGCCGTCGTTGCCGGTCGCGATCGGGACCATGCCCGCGGCGACGGCGGCCGCCGAGCCGCCGGACGAGCCACCGGGCGTGCGCCCGAGGTCCCACGGGTTGCGCGTCGGCCCGAACCGGCGGGTCTCGGTGACGGCCATGATCCCCCACTCCGGCAGGCAGGTCGTCCCGACGACGACGAAGCCGGCGGCGCGCAGTCGGCGCACGACGTTGTGGTCGTGCTGCGCGAGGAGGTCGCCGGTGAGGCCGGCGCCGAGCGTCAGGCGCATGCCGCGCACGGCGCGGTTGTTCTTCACCGCGACCGGCACGCCGGCGAACGGGCGCTCGTCGCCGGCGGCGATGGCGTCCGCGGCGGCCCGCGCGCCGTCGTGGTCGACGTCGACGAACGCGTTGACGGTCGGCTGCAGGGCGTCGATGCGCTCGAGCGACGCATCGACGAGCTCGCGTGCGGACAGCTCGCCGCCGCGCACGAGCGCCGCGAGCTCGCCGACCGGGCGGAACATGAGGTCGGGGTCGGTCACGTCGCGCAGCCTAGTGTCGGTGGCCCGGTGTGCACGCCTGCGCGCGCCTGGGTACTCGCGGTCTCACCACACGCCGACCAGGAGGCGCACGATGGCGGAACTCACGCAGATCGAGAGCAAGCTCGGCGAGGTCATCGGCCTCGCCCAGGCTGCTCAGGACGCGACCCGCAAGGTCGCCAAGCTCGTCGACGACGACGAGGTGAAGCGCACGCTGAACACGATGCGCGCGGAGGCCAAGGAGACCGCCGACCGCGGGATGCAGCTCGCGGGCACGCTCAACGGCAAGAAGACCGCCGTCCAGAAGAAGGCGCGCGAGACGAAGGCCGAGGCCACCGAGATGATGGACACCTACCTCGGCGACGACGCCGACGGTCTCGACGGCCTGGAGTTCCTCATCATGGCCGAGGCCGGCGAGCTCGGCCACGTCGAGATCGTCTGCAAGATGAACGAGCAGGCCAGGGACGCGCAGATCGGCAAGCTCGCCACGTGGGCGCTGAAGGTCCAGAGCCGCCACTTCGAGCAGACGCGCGCGGCCGCGCTGAAGCTCGCCGGGCAGGAGGACCCGAACGAGATCGAGGGCTAGCCGGACCCGTCCGAACCGTGAGGACCACGATCACGGCGCGGGCGGCCCGACGGCCGCGCCGACCGCGACCGTCCTGCCGACGAGAAACGGCACGGCGACGACCGGCTCGCCGGTGAGCGGCTGAAACGCCACGCGGCTGCCGCGCGCGGCCACGGCGCTCGGCGGCGTCAGCCGGTCGGTGTCAAACGACCCGCCCGCGCGGCGCACCGCCGCGAACGTCGCCGTGATGAACGGCCGCGCCGCGGTCGGCCGCGGCGCCGACCACGTGACCGCGAGCGCCCGTCGGGGGCCGGCCGCGACGTCGTCGAGCAGTGCCCCGCGCTGGCGTGACAGCACGAGCACCGCCTGCGACGCGCCCGGCCCGACGCGCGTGAGCTTCACGACGCGGCGCCCGGTGCGATCGCGGCCGGTCCACGCGACGTAGGTCGCGCCGGCGCTGTCGGCCACGGGGACGACCGGTGCGGCGTGCGGGCCGACGGCCGCCGGGCCGCAGCGGCGCTCGAGCCGGCGCGTGCGCCACGTGCCGTCGGCGGCGCGGACGGAGACCCCGCACGGGCGCCCCTCGTCGCCCCAGGCGACGACCGCCCGGCCGTTGCGCGCGACGACCGCCGAGAGCTTCATCCCGGCCGTCGAGGTCAGGCGGCCGAACGTCGCGGTCTGGCCCCACGCGCCGCGGGCGCGGCGCGCGCGGGCGCCGAATCGCCGCTTGTCGGCGACGAACGCCAGAACGCGATCGCCGCGTTCGTTCATCGCGACGGCGGCGGCGCTTCCGAGCGCGAGGTCGCGCGGCACCGACAGCGGCTGGCCGGGCAGGCGCTCGGCGACGCGGATGAACGGGGAGCGCTCGTTCGTCCAGGCGATGACGGCCTGGCCGAGGGCGTTGACGGCCGACCACGAGTCGACGGTGAAGTCGTCCAGCGGCGCGAGCGCGCCGAAGCCGCCGTCGGACTGGCCCTCGGCGACGACGAGCCGGCGCCGGCTCTCGCCGGAGCGGGCCTCGCGCGCGACGAGCAGCGCGCGCGACTGCGCGTAGAGGTGGATCCGCGCGCTCTGGGGCTCGACGCCCGCGAGGTCCGGCGGCCGCTGCCAGCCGCCGGCGGGATCGCGCGAGGCGAGGCCGCCGAAGACGGCGGGATCGTGGCCCTGCAGCGCCCCGCTCCAGCTCAGCAGCGCGCGGCCCTGGGAGTCGAAGGCGAGCTCGTGGAGCCCGGCGACGCCCTCGGACGCGCCGATCGGCTCCAGGCGCCAGCTCGCCGCGAGGGCCGGCGTCGCGGGCACGAGCGCGGCGAGGGCGAGCGCTGGCAGCAGCCGGCGCGTCGTCGAGCGAAAGGATGAGGTCGTGCGGCCCATGGTCCTGCCCTGCAGCGCTCCCCGCCGGCCAACCGTAGCGCCTGCGTGCACGGTCAGAGGAGCTGGGCGCGATCGCCCGGCCGCACGACGGCCGCTCCGAGCGAGCGTGCGATGAGCCCGAAGTTCGTCGCCCGCTGCGCCGCGAGATGGCGCAGCAGCTGCGGCCACTTCTCCTGCGTCTGCGGATGGCGGGTCGGGATCGCGCAGCGCTCGCAGCCCTCCTCGAACACGAGGACCGCGTCGCCGATCTGCATCCGCCGGCCGATCCAGCCCTCCTCGGCATAGGGATCGGCGTCCAGGACGAGGTGGATGTTCGGGCGGAAGCGGTGGACGTCGATCGTCGCGCCGAGCTCGTGCTCGAGCGCGCGGACGGACGCGTCGATCGTCACGTGGACGGTCTGCGGGCGATCCTGCTGGCCGCCGGGCTCGCGGGCCAGCGTCACCTCGCGGCCGAGGTCGGCGGAGAGCGCCGCGGGCAGCGCCGGATCGTCCCAGGCGCGCGCCGTTCCGTCGGGTGCGGTGACGAGCGGCTGTGGCAGCGCGTCGCGCGACAGCTGCGCGTCGGCTGCGACGGGATAGGCCGCCGCCCAGGCAAGCAGCCGCGGGACGCCCTCGGCGTTGATGCGCCGCGGCGCGCCCTTGAACTCGGCGAACAGCGCATGCGTCCGGTCGCCGGCCGCGCCGAGCTCGTCGACCGACAGCGCCTCGACGTCCTCGCCGGCCATCGACTTGACGGGCCAGCGGTGCAGCGAGGCGACGTGGCCGCAGGACATGCCTCTCAGCGTAATCGGCCCGCAACGCGCGAGGGCCCGGCATGCCGCCGGGCCCTCGGGTACTGCTGGAGCACACACACTCCGGTGCAAGCCGCGAGGCGGCTCGCGGGCTGGCTACATCATGCCGCCCATGCCGCCCATGCCGCCGCCCTCGTTCATGCCGCCGAGGGACAGCTCCTTGCCCTCGATCTCGCAGACGATGGCCTCGGTGGTGAGGATGTTCTTCGCGATCGAAGCCGCGTTCTGCAGCGCCGAGCGCGTGACCATGGCCGGGTCGATGATGCCGGCGGCGACGAGATCCTCGATCTCGTTCGTCGCGGCGTTCAGGCCCCAGCCCTTCTTGGCCTTGCGGACGTCGTTGATGACGACGGAGCCCTCGAGGCCGGCGTTGTGCGCGATCTGGCGCAGCGGCTCCTCGAGCGCACGCAGGACGATCTTCGCCCCGGTCTTCTCGTCGTCCTCGTAGGTGTCGAGGTCGATGGCGCCCTCGGCCTGCAGCAGCGCGACGCCACCGCCGGGGACGATGCCCTCCTCGAGCGCCGCGCGGGTCGCCTGGAGGGCGTCCTCGACACGGTGCTTCTTCTCCTTCATCTCCGTCTCGGTGGCCGCGCCGACCTTCACGACGGCGACGCCGCCGGAGAGCTTGGCCAGGCGCTCCTGGAGCTTCTCACGGTCGAAGTCCGAGTCGGTCGTCTCGATCTCGGCCTTCAGCTGGTTGATGCGGCCCTTGATCGCGGCCGAATCGCCGGCGCCGTCGACGATCGTCGTCGAGTCCTTCGCGACGACGACGCGGCGGGCGCGCCCGAGCTGGGAGATCGTGGTGTTCTCGAGCTTGAGGCCCATCTCCTCGGTGATGACCTCGGCGTTCGTGAGGATCGCGATGTCCTCGAGCATCCGCTTGCGGCGGTCGCCGAAGCCGGGAGCCTTGACGGCCACGCCGGTGAACGTCCCGCGCAGCTTGTTGACCACGAGCGTCGCGAGGGCCTCGCCCTCGACGTCCTCGGAGATGATCAGCAGCGGCTTGCCGGACTGGATGACGGCCTCGAGCACGGGAAGGATGTCCCGGACGGAGGCGATCTTCTGGTTGGCGATGAGGAGGTAGGGGTCGTCGAGGACGGCCTCCATGCGCTCCTGGTCGGTGACCATGTAGGGCGAGATGTAGCCCTTGTCGAAGAGCATGCCCTCGGTGAACTCGAGGTCCATGCCGAACGTCTGGCCCTCCTCGACGTTCACGACGCCGTCCTTGCCGACCTTCTCGATGGCGTCGGCGATGACGTCGCCGATCTCCTCGTCGCCGGCGGAGATCGTCGCCACGCGGGCGATCTGCTCCTTGCCGGAGACGTCCTTGGCCTGACGGCCGATGTGGTTGACGACGTCGTCGACGGCGCGCTCGATGCCGCGCTTGAGCGCGAGCGGGTTGGCGCCGGCGGTGACGTTCTTCAGACCGGAGCGGACGATCTGCTGGGCGAGCACGGTCGCGGTCGTCGTGCCGTCGCCGGCGACGTCGTTGGTCGCCGTGGCGACCTCGCGGACGAGCTGCGCGCCCTGGTTCTGGAAGACGTCCTCGACCTCGATCTCACGGGCGATGGTGACGCCGTCGTTCGTGATCGTCGGAGCGCCGAACTTCTTGTCGAGGACGACGTAACGGCCCTTGGGGCCGAGCGTGACCTTGACGGCGTTTGCAACAGAGTCGACGCCGGCCTGAAGGGCGTTTCGAGCGTCGACGTCGTACAGGATTTCCTTGTGCATGATTCTCCTAGGCCTTAGAGGATCTTGGCGAGAACGTCGGACTCGCGGAGCACGAGCAGCTCCTCGCCGTCGACCTTGATTTCCGTGCCGCCGTACTTGGAGTACAGGACCTCGTCGCCCTCGGCGACGTCGAGCGGGATGCGCTTGTCGCCATCCTCGTCGAACTTGCCATCGCCGACTGCGATGACCATGCCCTTCTGCGGCTTCTCCTTGGCGGTATCAGGCAGGACGAGTCCACTCGCGGTGGTCTCCTCCTCCTCGATCGCCCGCACGATGAGACGATCGCCCAGGGGCTTGAGCTTCATGGTGGTGTGACCTCCAGAGATGACGGTGTGGTTTGGCACTCGCACGTACAGAGTGCCAACCTGCTGCGACAACTGTAGCGCACTTGGCACTCTCGGTGGGAGAGTGCCAACATCGCGCGGGAAGAGCTAGTTCTGGGCGCCGCCGATGCCGTGCAGGCGCTCGGTGACCGACGGCGGGTTCTCGACGATCTGCGAGAAGCGCACGACCGTGACCGTGTCCTCGAGCGTGACCTCGCGGCCGTAGATCTGCTCGAGGAAGTGGATCATCTCGTCGGTACGGCGGAACTCGGGGTTGTCGTGCTCGATGTCGCGCGGCGAGAGCTCCTTGACGCGCTTGACCTCGACCGTGTCGATGACCGCCATGAAGACCTTCTCGCGCGGCGAGTGCTGGTAGCCGATCGTCACGAGCACCGCCTGGTTCTTCTGGTACTTGTGCGACTTGTCGCCGAGCCGGATCGTCGCGGTCTTGCGCCCCCGCTTGAGCTGGTCGGCGAAGATCGTCGAGTAGAAGTTCAGAACCCGCACAGGCGTGAGATTACTGCCCGGGCTGCAACCGTGACATCGCCCTGCGGACCATGTCGCGCTCGCCGTCGTAGGTCAGCGTCTTGGCCGCCTCCTCGGCGGGCACCCAGCGCGCGTCCTCGACCTCGTGATCGTGATCGGCGACGTCGCCCGAGAGGTAGCGCAGGAGGAAGAACTCGACGGATTTCGCGATCCGACGTCCGCTGCGCTGGTACCAGTACCTGACCTCGCCGAGCGACTCGACGACCTCGGCGTCGACGCCGGCCTCCTCGCGCACCTCGCGCAGGGCGGCCTCGGCCGGCGACTCGGCGCCGTCGGGATGGCCCTTGGGGAGGGCCAGCACCCGGGATCCGTTGGCCGCCCGGCGCGTCGGCACGATGACGATGATCTCGTCCGCCTCGTTGAACACGACGCCGCCTGCCGAGAACTCCGAGGCCATCAGTACACGTAGCGCTGCAGCGCCTCGGGATCGTGGACGGTCACGCGGCCGCGGCCCTGCGTCACGACCCCGGCGCGCTCGAGGACGGCGAGAAAGCGGCTGGCGGACTCACGCGAGGAGCCCGCGAGCTGGGCGACGTCGGCCTGCGTGATGACGACGAGCACGTCGCGGTCGCCCGAGCCCTCGGCCTGGGCCTGGATGACGAGCTGCCCGAGAACCCCCGCGACGCGGCTCTGGACGGTCTGAAAGGACTGGCGCGCGATCCGTTCGTTGGCCGCTCGCAGCCGGCGGCCGAGCGCGATGACGAGCTTCACGGCGATGTCCGGGTGCTCGCGCAGCAGCCGGCGCATGTCGGGCCCGAGGATGGCGACCGCGTCGAGCTCGTCGAGCGTCTCGACGGTCGCCGAGCGGCGCTCGTCGTCGAACATCGCGAGCTCGCCGAAGATGTCGCCCGGGCCGAAGTGCGCGAGCGTCAGCGTCCGTCCGTCGCCGTGGGCGCGAATCGCACGCGCGTGGCCGCTGCGGACGATGTAGCACGTGTCGCTCGCGTCGCCCTCGCGGAAGATGACGTAGCCGGCCTCGAAGCAGCGTGGGACGCTGACGGCGGCGACGCGGGTGAGCTCGCGGGGCCCGAGCGTCTCGAACACCGGCACGTGCGCGAGCAGATCGACGGCGTCTTGCTCGCGGGTGTCCATGCGTGAGCAATAGCACACACAGCGCCGCGCGAATGGGGGTTGCCGGCGTCCGGACGGCGGTCAGGCCGGATCCAGCGCCCGTTCGCGGCCGCGCCGGCGGGCGCTGCGGGCGCCGAGGGCGATCGCGGTGCCGAGCAGCCCGAGCGGGACGGAGATCGCGAGCGCGATGAGCGCCACGCCGGCCATGACCTCGAGGACGCGGAGGGCGTCCGCGGCCGCGTCGCCGGGCGACCAGTCGCCGCCCGCGCCGCTGCCCGCGCCGCTGCCGCCCGCGCCCTCGACGCCGCGGACCGTGAGGCTCACGGTCGACAGGTTGGCGCGCCGGCGCAGCGAGTTCAGGTCGCCCTCGAGGCGGCTGATCTGGCTGCGCGCGCTGCGCAGCTGGGCGCGCAGGCTCGCGATCTGCGACTGCGTCGCGGCGCGCCCGAGCGCCTTCAGCAGGCCGCGGCGCTCGGCACGGGCGTCGGAGAGCCGGTCCTGGACGGAGGTGAAGGACCCCGTGATGTCCTCGAGCTGCTGACGGCGCTCGGCGACGTGGCCGAGCTTCGACAGCGCCGCGAGGGCGTCGTCGAGGCGCGCGCTCGGGATGCGCAGGTCGAACGTCGCCTCGCCGCCGTCGTCGTCGTCGCTGCCGATCGACGAGGACGCGACGATGCCGTCGAAGCGGTCCACGGTGCGGATGACGTCGTCGGAGGTCTCCTCGACCTTGCCCGGCGCGGTCTCGAGGATGAGCTGCGCGGCGCGCTCGACCCGGCGGCGCGGCGCGGACTTCAGGGTGGCCACCGCCCCCGGGCGCGACCGCACGACCGGCGGGGGCGGGGTCGTGGCCTGGCTGGCCTGGGGCGCCGGCGCCGCGGCGCGGCGCCCGGACGGCTGCGGCGCGCTCTCGCCGGCCGGCGAGGCGGAGTCACGGGCGACGCCGGCGCTGCCGCCGGCCGGGGGGGCGTCCTGCAGCGCGGCCGCGGCGCCGTCGTCGCCGCCGGTGGCGCCGAGCTGCGAGTCCTCGGTCGCGCCGCCGCCGGACTGCCCGAGCACGACGACGAGCGCGACGAGCGCGACCGCCAGCGTCCCGGCGGCCGGCAGCAGCATCCAGCGCTGCGGGCGGCGGCGCGGAGGGCGCGGAGGGCGCGGCGCGGGGTTCGGAAAGCCCTCGGCCACCTCGTGCTCCAGGCGAGCCGCGAACGCGGGGGTCATCTCGGGCGCGCTCGCGCGGATGTCGCGGACGAGCTCCTCGAGCTCGCGCAGGTCGGAATGGACGGGCTCGCCGGCGAGCGCGCGCTCGAGAGCGTCGAGCTCGCGCTCCTCGTCGGGATTGGGCAGATCACGTCTGCGCATGGCAGGCCTCTCTGAGCTTCGTGACCGCGCGGTGCACGCGCGTGCCGGCGTTGGATTCGGTCGTGCCGAGGACGGCGGCGAGCTCGGCGTTCGTCAGGCCGCCGTGGAACTTCAGCGCGACGAGCTCGCGGTCGCGGGGCTCCAGCGCCGCGAGCGCGGCCCGGACGGTGGTGCGGCGAACCGCGAGATCGGCCTCCTCCTCGGGGCCCGCGGCGCCCTCGTCGGGGAGCTCGCCGATGAGCGGCGCGAGGCGCTTGCGGCGGCGCAGCTCGTCCAGGGCGGCGTTGCGCGCGATGCCGAACAGCCAGCCGCGCTGGCTGCCGCGGCGCAGATCGAAGCTCTCCCGCCGCCGGTACGCGCGTTCGAACGCGAGCGCTGTGACGTCCTCGGCCGCCGTGTCGTCTCCCAGGAGCGTGCGCACGTAGGCATAGAGGTCGCGTGCGCTGTCGCGGTAGAGCGCATCGAAGCTCTGGGTTGACGTGTTGGAGGGTTCTGCCATGGTCAGAGCTGCGCTCATGCGACTACTACGCGGCGCCGCCGAGATCATCACGCCTCGCCGGGCGGCGGGTGTGCTCGCGCTCTCCGCCGTCGCCGCCGGAACACCCGTCGCCGTCGCGCTCGCGCAGAAGCCCGCCGAGCCGGCGCGCAACCTCTGGGCGACCGTCAACGTCTGCGACACCGAGCGCCGGCCGGACACGATCGGCATCCGCGGGTCGATGCCCGGCGCCTCCGACGAGCGCCAGGCGATGTGGATGCGCTTCCAGGTCCAGTTCCGCTCGGCGCAGGACGACAAGTGGCACAACGTCCCGGAGGGCGGCGACTCGGGCTTCGTCTTCGTCGGCGCGGCGCGGGCCAAGGCGCGCCAGGCCGGCCGCTCGTTCCGGATCTCGCCGAAGCCGGGCAAGCCGGTCCTGCTGCGCGGCAGGGTGTCCTTCGAGTGGCGCCTCGACGGCGACGTCGTGCGCCGCGCGAGCATGCTCACCCGCAAGGGCCATCGCTCGACGGCCGGCTCGGACCCCCCCGGCTACACGGCCTCGACCTGCACCGTCACACCTGATTCCTAGGCGGTCTCGCGCGCGAAGAGGCGCGGATCGTTGGAGATCACCCCGCTGACGCCCATCCGCTCGAGCTCGGCGATGCGCCGCGGGTCGTCGACGGTCCAGGCATAGAGCTCGCCTCCGGCGCGCGTGATCGCGCGCGCCAGCGCGGGCGACACGAGCCGCTCGTGCGCCATGAGCGCCTCGATCTCGCCGCGGCGGATGCGGTTGGCCGCGACGCCGGGCAGCGCGCGGCGCACGTACTGCAGGACGCCATAGGCCGGGACGGCCATGACCGGGTTGCGCAGCGGGTTGCGCCGCATCCGCGGGACCGACCAGCCCAGCGCGATCCGCGGATGGCGCTCGCGCAGGAGCGCCAGCGACGAGTCCTCCATCGTCGAGACGAGCACGCGGTCGGTGAGCCCGTGGCGCTCGAGCGCCTGCGCGACGCGCTCCTCGTAGCCGGCGAGCTTGAGGTCGACGTCGAGCTCGATGCCGTCGTAGGCGGCGCCGGCGAAGTGGGCGAGCCCCTCGTCGAGCGTGTGCGGCGTCCGCGCGGCCGCGTCCATGTGATCGTGGGCGAGCAGGAGCTCGCCGGTGCCGTCCGGGTGCTCGGAGAGGACGTCGAACTCGATCATGTCGACGTGATGCTCGAGCGCGGCCGCGAAGGAGGCGAACGTGTTGCCCGGCGCGATGAGGTCGGCGCCCTTGTGGCCGACGCGGCGCATCGTGCTCATCGCTGGCAGCTCCCGCACCAGTACGTGATCCGGTTGTCGTCGCCCTGCCCGCGGCTCAGGATCAGCTCGCCGCAGCGCGGGCACGGCCGGCCGGCGTGCTTGTAGATCGTGCGATGGAGGTCCTGCATGCCGTCGAGGGCCGACTGCTGCATCCCCGGGCGCGTCGCGCGCACGACGGCGAGCGCTTCGTCGTCGCTGACGGCGCCGGTCGCCCGCCACGGGTCGATCCTCGCCGCGAAGCAGCCCTCGCACTTCCAGAGGTTGCCGATACCGGCGATCGTGCGCTGGTCGAGCAGGGCGTCGCCGATCGGGCGCGTCTGGTCGTCCTCGCGCAGGCGGCGCAGGAAGCCATGCTCGTCGAGCTCGGGGGCGAGGATGTCGGGGCCGAGCTGGGCCAGGCGGCGATCGAAGCGCGTCCGCGACTCGGTCAGCAGCTCGAGCACGGGCCCGTCGAACTGGACGACCTCGCCCTCGCCGGTCCGCAGGACGAGCCAGGCCCTGTGGGCGCCGCGCCGCCAGCGCTGGCCCGGGCGGTAGGTGCCCCAGGAGCCCGTCATGCGCAGGTGCGAGTGGATCGTGAGGTCGCCCTCGAAGCGCACGAACAGGTGCTTGCCGTGGGCGTCGACGCCGGTGACGGCCTGCCCGGCGAGCTTCTCGGGCCAGCGCTCGCCGCGCAGCCGCGGGTGGGGATGGGAGATCTGGGGCACGCGGCCCTCGACGAGCGGCCGGATGCGCCGTGCCGCGTAGTGGATCGTGTCGCCCTCGGGCATCGCCTCCAGCGTAGGGGCCCGCCGCGCCGCACGACGAGGCGGTGCTGCACCACGAAGCGGCTCCTGAACCCGGGCAGGACGCAGGCGTGAGTAGGGTTGCCGCCGTGGCTTCCGAGCTCGTACAGGCAACCCGCTACCTCATCGCCGGCCTGAAGACGGGCACGCTCGACGAGGATCAGGTCGACCGGCTCGTCCGCGCGGTCGGCGCAACGCAGCGCGGGGCGTCGCCCGAGGACTCGGCCGCGGCGCTGCGCAAGCTCTCGGAGGGGCTCGAGCTCCCCGACACCGAGAACGCGGAGATCGCCGCGCGCGTCCTCGGGGCGATGATCGAGGCCGGCCACGCTCCGCAGCCGGCTCGCGAGCCGATGCTCGAGTGCCTGCGCCGGGTCCTGCCGCTGTCGATCGAGCTCGCGACCGTCCTGCGCCCGCAGGTCGGCGAGCCGCCGCCGGGCATGAGCGAGTACGCGGCCGGCAAGTGGGTCTCGCGGCGCGCGAACGAGGCGCTGCGCCGCGCCGCGGTGAAGATGCCCGAGGCCTCCGAGGCGTGGGAGCGCCTGCAGGCTGTCTGGCCGGGCGCGATCGCGCTGCTGTCCGTCGATCCCGTGGGCCGCGCCGAGGGCGCCGACCTGCTCCCGCTCGCCGAGGAGCTCCAAGACGTCCACGAGGCCGCGGGCTGGCTGACGGCGATGCTCAGCGTCGTGCACGAGGCGCCGTTCGTCGCGATCGAGCCTGCGACCGGCGTCGGCATCACCGGGCGCATGAGCGGCGTCGTCGACAACTTCCAGCTCAACGTCCTGCTCATGGAGGCGGTGCCGTGGACGGGCAGCCGCCGGGTCTCACGGGCCGCGGTCGCGACGGCGTCGGGCGAGGGTCCGCAGCAGAGCACGGAGACCGTCGAGGGGGTCTGGAACCTCTACAGCTACGCCGCGCTCGGTGAGGACGGCAGCCTGCCCGTGCCGGCGGACGACGACGAGGTCGACGAGACGCTCATCTGGGACGAGGGCATGCCGCGCCACATCCCCGAGCTCGACGGCCACCACGTCATCCTCCTCGGGCCGACGACGTTCGAGCGCACCTGGCGCGTGCAGCGGATGTTCGCCAACCTCCCGGCGACGCTCGAGCGCGAGGTGCTCGACGAGCAGGCCGTCGCGAGCTGGCTCGAGAAGATCCGCGACGCCGCGGCCGCGGTCTAGGTAGGTGTAGACCCGAGGAGGTTGTTCTGCTCGCGCAGGCGAGCGACGGGCGGCTTGTGGCCGATGACACCGTGTCCGGGGGTGGCGCGCCGTGCCTGCGAGGCGCTCGCGGCGGGATGGAACTGCGGCTTTGAGGAACAGACGAGGCGCGGGGGCGCGGCGCGGTCGCCTCGGGGGGTTGGGCTCAGACCGTCCCACATGGCGTCGTTTGGGGCCCAACCCCTCCCAGCCGGGGGGGTCTGGCCGCAAACGACGCACAGTGCGTCGCTTCCGGCCAAACCCCCCGCGGGCACAGCAAACGAACCGGACTCATGCCCTAAGAGATGCCGGTCGCCGGCGCAGGCAGCACCCCAGCCGAGCAGGCTCACACGAGCGCCACCCGCACTCATCCCCGTGTCCTCTTCCGGGCAGGCCCGGGCAATGACGTGCTCGGGGAACGAGATCTAGGGCAGCCGCCCGCTGTAGACCGTGAAGCCGAAGCCGCGGTCGCCGCTGAGCGGGCCGCCCTGGATCGTCACGAGCAGCCGCGAGCCGACCTCCGCGAGCCCGAGCACCGCCTTGCCGAGCGGGCTGCGCCAGCGCCGCTCGCGCCCGCTGCGCAGCGAGCGGGCATGGATCGTCGTGCCGTCGACCCAGGCCACGGCGCGGCGCCCGAGCGACGTGCTCCGCAGGGAGCGCGCGGGGAGCGCGCGCGGGCGGCCGTCGCAGCGCTCGAGCACGAGCTCGTGGCGTTGCGCCGTGCCGCGGTCGACGAGCGCATACGGCGCGCGGTAGGCGAAGAGCCGGCGCCTGGCAGGCCGGCGGATCGACGCGCAGATCCGGCGCGTCGCAGAGGGCCGGTCGAGGTCGGTGACGCGATCGCGCACGAACGCCGGCGCCGGCGCGGCCTGCCCGGTGTGCCAGTTCAGCAGCCCGGGCGTGCTGCCGCCGCGGTGCCCGTTGATCCCGAACGAGATCCACGTGCGCCCGATCCCGGTGACGGTCGAGCCTTCGGCGCCACGGGTGAGGATCTCGGTGCCGGGAACGTCGGTGAACGTCCGCGCGGCGAGGTCGTAGACGAGCAGCTTCGGGCGCGCGAGCGCGACGAGGTACGAGCATTCGACGAGGACGAGCCCGCTTGCGACCGCCAGCGGCTGCCCGAACTGCGAGCCGCACGGCGCCGCCAGCGCGACCGTCCTGCGCTCGCCCCTGCGGTCGTCGACGATCTCCATCGCGTCGCCGACCCAGATGACGGCCCAGCGGTCGCCGTCGGACAGCGGCGCGTTGTTCGCCGCGCCGAAGACCTCCAGCGATGCGGCCCGGGCGGGGGCGCCAAGACACGCCAGCAGCAGCACCGTCAGGCAGGCCGCACGGGGGATCACGCGCCCG
This sequence comes from uncultured Actinomycetes bacterium, assembly GCA_963797025.1. GTDB lineage: Bacteria > Actinomycetota > Thermoleophilia > Solirubrobacterales > Solirubrobacteraceae > CADCVQ01. The sequence continues at coordinate 523,618 of CAWCNU010000004.1, read as the reverse complement.
CCGCCGCGACCTCGACCGCTCGCTGGACCGCGAGCCGGGGGCTCGTGAGCACCGGTACGGCGAGGTCGTTCAGCAGCTCGGCCGCGGGCGCCATGCTCGCCTGCGCGAGCACGACGACGTCGAGGTCGCAGGTCAGGGTGCGGACGTGACGGGCGATGCGCTCGTGGAAGCCGTCGTGGTCGCCATGCTCGAAGAGCGTCCAGGCGTCCTGGCACAGCGCGTCGACGAGGACGACCGAGCTCCCGCAGGCCGCCGCGCGTCGACGAGGTGCAGGTCGGTCGCCGCCGGCGCGAGCTCGGTCAGCAGCGCCCGGAACGTCGGCACATGGACCCGCGAGGTGTGCAGGAAGGCGACGCGTGCGGTCACGCAAGCTTCAACGCCCTCGCGTCGAGTCGAGCGAGTTGCGGGCGCCGGGAGCGTCCGTCCAGCGGTCGTGTCGAATGAGGGGGCGCCACGGGCACCTGAGTCGACACGACCCTGAGGCCGCCGACGGTCGTGTCGAACGAGGGGGTCCTCTGCGCACCTCAGTCGACACGATGGCGTGCGGAGCCCGCGAGCACGTCTCGCCGACCGCTCTTTCGGCCCGCGCGGGCGCGGCGCAGACACCTGTTTTCTCAATGATGCAGGTCCCGGGCGCTCGCTGGCCCCCAGGCCGAGGAGTCCCCAGAGCGCACGAGCTACGCGCTGAGCGTGAGCTTCCGCGGCCCCGCGCGGAACCCGAGCTCGACGAGCATCGGCTCGTGCCCGGACCCGACGACCGGCTCGCCGTCGATGCGCTCCAGCGACAGCTTGCGCCCGCGCCCGCCGCGGACGAACTCGGCCAGCGCCCCGAAGGACGCGCGCAGCCGTGGATCGTCCGCCCCGACGAGCGTCACGATTCCCTTGCCGCCCTTCTCGACGTAGAGCACCGGCTCGGCGCCGGCGAGCACGACGTAGGCGCCGCGCACGCGCGCCGGGCGCCGCTGCACCGCATCGCGCGCCGGCCACGGCAGCGCCGCCCCGTAGGGCTGCGCGGGGTCCGTCGCCGCGAGCACGAGCGGCGGCGACTCCTCGACCGCGCGCTGCGCGCGCAACCGCTCGACGGCCCCCGGCAGCGCGAACTGCGCCCCGCCGAGGCCCTCGACGAAGTAGCCGCGCCGGCAGATGCCGAGCGTCTCGAGCTGCGACAGCGCGTCATAGAGGATCGAGAAGCCGCCGGCGATCCCCTCGGCGAGCACCTGCTCGCGCGTGACGATCCCGTAGCGCTCGAGCAGCAGCTCGGCGAGCGTGCGGCGGCGCTGGGTGGGCTCCGGCTCGCGCCGGAAGATCGTGTCGGTCAGCGCCCAGCGGCCCTGGACCGTCGGTGTCGCCCCGCCGCGCCGCGTGCCGAAGCGCCGCGACGCGCCTCCGTGCCGCGGGGCCTGCCGGGCGCGGGCGAGCGTCAGCCGCGGCGCCCGCAGCGGCGCGAAGGCGTCGTTTGTCACCTCGCCGGCCCAGACGAGGTCCCACAATGCCTCCTGCACCTCCTCGGGCGCGAGCGGCACCTCCGCGAGCAGGTCGCTGAAGAAGCACGGCGCGGCGGCCAGCCGCTCGCGGAGGAGCCCGTGCTCGGGCGCGCTCGGCGGCTCGCTCTTGTTCGCCGGCCGGCCGATCGCCTCCGCGTCGTCGCGGAAGTACAGCGCGACGCGGCCGGTCGTGCGCCCGAGCGTGCCGGCGCCGACCCAGACGATCTCGCCCGCGGAGCAGAGCTGGTCCAGCCACGTCGGCGAGTACGCGCCGAGCCTGCGCGGCAGCACGTCGCGCTCCCAGACCTCGGCCGGCAGCGCGAGCCCCTGCAGCGGGACGAGCACCTCGCGCAGACGGTCGATCCCGGCGCCCGCGGCCGGATGGCGGTCGACGCCCTGCCACGACGGCAGGAAGGCCGCGAGCGCGCGCTGGTCGGTGGGCTCGATCTCCTTGCGCAGCGCGGCGAGCGACGCGCGCCGCAGCCGCCGCAGCACCTCGGTGTCACACCACTCCGGCTCGCCCGGACGGCCGCCGGGGCGCAGCTCGCCGCGCACGAGCTCGCCGTCGCGCTCGAGCCCCTCGAGCACCGCGGTCGGATCGACGCCGTAGCGCGCGCGGACCTCGGCGGTCTGGAACGGGCCGTGGGTCCGCGCATAGCGGGCGAGGAGCTTGGACAGCGCGTGCGGCACGTCGGCGGTGAAGACGTCCGGCAGCCCGCCCGGCGGCACGGCGCCGAGCGCGTCGCGGTAGAGGCCGGCGTCGTCGGCCGCCACCCAGCGCTGCTCGCCGCCGATCCGCAGGCGGATCGCGCGCCGCTCGGCGGCCAGCGCATCGAGCATCGCGTCGGGATCGACCCCCGCCAGCACGCGGTCTGCGACCTCGTCGCGCGTGAGATCGCCGAGGCGGCGCAGGACGTCGGCGAGCGCGTCGCGGGTCTCGGCGCGGGTGCGGTCGGAACGATGCTGGAGGTCGGCCTCGACCTGGTCGAGCGCGCCGGGATCGATGAGCTCGCGCAGCTCCTCCTGGCCGAGCAGCTCGCGCAGGAGGTCGCGGTCGAGCGACAGCGCGGCGGCGCGCCGCTCGGCGTTCGGGGCGTCGCCTTCGTACATGTACGTCGCGACGTAGTCGAAGAGCAGCGACGAGGCGAACGGGGAGGCGGTCGGCGTCTGCACCTCGACGAGCGACAGCTCGCGCGAGTGCAGCGCGACGAGCAGGTCGCGCAGGCCCGGGACGTCGAGGACGTCGCGCAGGCACTCGCGGTAGGTCTCGAGGATGATCGGGAAGTCGGGATAGCGACGCGCGACCTCCAGCAGCGACTGCGACTTCAGGCGCTGCTGCCACAGCGGCGTGCGCTTGCCGGGGTACGCGCGGGGGATGAGCAGCGCCCGGCCGGCGTTCTCGCGAAAGCGCGCGCCGAAGAGGGCGCTGGAGGCGAGCTCGGCCACGACGTCGTCCTCGAGCTCGTCGGGCTCGACCATGACGAGCTCGGCGCCCGGCGGCTCGTCGGCGTCGGGCAGGTGGACGATGATCCCGTCGTCGGACCAGATCGCGTCGGACTCCAGGCCGTAGAGCTCGCGGATGCGCCTCGACAGGGCGAGGCCCCAGGCGGCGTGCACGCGGCCGCCGTACGGCGACAGGACGCAGAGGCGCCAGTCGCCGATCTCGTCGCGGAAGCGCTCGACGACGATCGTGCGGTCGCTCGGCAGGACGCGCGTCGCGGCCTGCTGCTCGCGCAGGAAGTCCAGGAGGTTGCGGGCGGCGAAGGCGTCGAGGTCGTAGTCGGCCTGCAGCGTCTCGGCGTCCTGGTCGACGGCCCAGCGGCTGAACGCGCCGATCGCCTCGCCGAGCTCCTTCGGGCGCCCGACGCCGTCGCCCTTCCAGAACGGCACCGCGCCCGGCGCGCCGGGCGCGGGCGTGACGATGACGCGGTCGCGGCCGATCTCCTCGATGCGCCAGGTACTGGCGCCGAGCAGGAACGTCTGGCCCGCGCGCGCCTCGTAGACCATCTCCTCGTCGAGCTCGCCGACGCGCCGCCCGTCGGGCAGCGTGACGCTGAAGAGGCCGCGGTCGGGGATCGTCCCGGCGTTCGTGACGGCGAGCTGGCGCGCGCCCTTGCGCGGGCGGATCGTGCCGCCGACGCGGTCCCAGACGATCCGCGCGCGCAGCTCGCCGAACTCGGCCGACGGATAGCGCCCGTCGAGCATGTCGAGGACGTTCTCCAGCAGCGGGCGCGAGAGCTCGGCGTAGGAGTGCGTCCTCGTGACGAGCGCGTAGAGGTCGTCGACTGAGACCGGAGCCTCCTCCGGCGCGCTCGCGGCGATCGAGACGACGTGCTGGGCGAGGACGTCGAGCGCGTTGCGCGGCACGACCGTCGGCTCGATGCGGCCCTCGCGCATGAGCTTGCAGACGACCGCGCACTCGAGCAGGTCGGCGCGGAACTTCGGGAAGATCCGGCCCTTGCTGACGTCGCCGACGTTGTGGCCCGCGCGGCCGATGCGCTGCAGCCCGCGCGCGACGGACTTCGGCGACTCGACCTGCAGGACGAGGTCGACGGCGCCCATGTCGATGCCGAGCTCCAGCGAGCTCGTCGCGACGAGGCAGGGCAGCTCGCCGGCCTTCAGCATCTCCTCGACGACGCCGCGCTCCTCGCGCGACAGCGAGCCGTGGTGGGCGCGCGCGACGTGGCGCGGCGGCGCGTCGTCGGGCAGGTCCTTGTTGGCAAGCTCGTTGAGGCGCAGCGCGAGCCGCTCGGCCCCGCGGCGGGCGTTGACGAAGACGATCGTCGACCGGTGCGACTCGACGAGCTTCAGGATCTCCGGGTAGATCGCCGGCCAGATCGAGCGGCGCGACGCCTCGTTGCTGCCTCCTGGCGCAAGATCGGGGAGCGCGTCGAACGGATCGACGGCGGTTGCGTCGATCGCCTGCTCGGGCTCGACCATCGACTCGACCGGGACGTGGATCTGGAGGTCGAGCGGCTTGCGCACGCCGGCGTCGACGATCGTGCACGTCCGGCGCGGGCCGACCATGAAGCGGCCGACCTCCTCGAGCGGGTTCTGCGTCGCCGACAGCCCGATGCGCTGCGGCTCGCGGCCGTCGGCCTGCAGCGCTGCCAGGCGCTCGAGCGTCAGCGCGAGGTGCGAGCCGCGCTTCGTCGCCGCGACGGCGTGGATCTCGTCGACGATCACGGCCTCGACGCCGGTGAGGATCTCGCGCGCCCCGCTGGAGAGCATGAGGTACAGCGACTCGGGAGTCGTGATGAGGATGTCGGGCGGGTGGCGGCGCATCGCCGCGCGGTCGCGTTGCGGCGTGTCCCCGGTGCGCACGCCGACGCTGAGATCGGCGCCGATCCCGCGCAGCGGCGCGCGGAGGTTGCGGTCGATGTCGTAGGCGAGCGCCTTCAGCGGCGAGACGTAGACCAGGCGCGTGTGGGCGGCGGGCTCGCGTGAGAGCCGGTCGAGCGCCCAGAGGAACGCGGCGAGCGTCTTGCCCGAGCCCGTCGGCGCCGAGATGAGCGTGTGCTCGCCGGTCGCGATCGCCGGCCAGGCCTGCGCCTGGACCTCGGTGGGGCCCTCGAAGGCTGATCCGAACCACTCCCGGACGGCGGGCGTGAACTGCGACAACGGCATCCCACCAATCTAGAGGTCGCCGCCCGCGAGTCCCTGAGGCACCGCTCCGTGGGGGCTCGCTCGGAGTTAGGTTCGGGTATTAGGCAAGATTGATGACCGCTGTGCGTTTCAAGCGGTCGGACCGTGCCCATGACTCGTCTTCGCATCGCAGCGCTCACCGCGCTCCTGGCGCTCGCCGCCGCGGCACCCGCCGGGGCGGTCACCGCACCCGCCGACCGCCCGCTGCCCAACATCGACGTCCGCAAGGCCGACGGCGGGCCGGTGACGCCGCGCGAGCAGCGAGCCCGCGGCGAGCTCGAGCGCGAGCTCGGCGACGAGGGCACCGTCTCGACCGACCGCATCAACGGCGGCGCGCGGATGGTCGCGCGCACCGACGGGTTCCTCACCGGCCGCCGCTCCGCACCGCCGTCCGAGGTCGCGCTCGACTACGTCGCCGGCCGGCCGGCGGTCTTCGGGCTCGACGACGCCGACATCGACCGCCTGCGCCCGACGCGCCGTTCACGCGGCGCGGACGGCGTGACGCACCTCGCCTACGTCCAGACCTTCGCGGGCATCGCGGGCTACGACAACGTCCTGCTCGCGAACGTCGACGAGGACGGGCGCCTCGTGAACGTCGGCGGCGCGGCCGTCGACGGCCTGCGCGTGGACTCGGTCGATCCCGACCTCGACGCCGAGGCCGCGCTCGTCGTCGCGAAGCTCGAGGTCGGTGGCGCGCTCATCCCGCCGCGCGGGCGCCAGGGCCGCGGCCCCGAGCTCCCGACGACCTTCACCAACGGCGACACGGCGCGCCTGACGCTCTTCAACGACGGCGCGACCACGCGCCTGGCCTGGCGGCTGCAGGTCCTCGGCGAGGACGACGTCCTCTACGAGGTCGTGCTCGATGCGACCACCGGCCGCGTGCTCAAGCGCCGGTCGCTGACGGAGTACGCCGCCGCCGATGTGTTCGAGTTCTATCCGGGCGCCCCCAACGGCGGCGTCGCCCACACCGTCGACCTCGCCCCCTGGCTCACGAGCACCGACAAGCTCTGCGGCAACAACGCGCACGCCTACGCCGACGTCGACGCGGCGAACAACCCCGCGACCGCCCCGGCGCTCGACTGCCCGCCGCTCGGCGACCAGGAGATCCCGCCGAGTTCGACCCCGCCGCCGGACTGGACCTATCCGTTCGTCGTCGTGCCGGCGGGACCCTCCTGCCCGCCGAGCGGCTGCACGTGGAACTCCGGCGACCCGAGCACGCGCCCGGCGAATCGCAACCGCGCCACGACGCAGCTCTTCTACTCCGTCAACCGCTACCACGACCATCTCGCCGGATCGCCGATCAACTTCGCCAACGGCGCGGGCGAGTTCGAGTTCCAGGACGCCGACGGCGCCGGCCCCGGGCAGGGCGGCGACCCGGTCATGGCCGAGACCGACAACTTCGAGAACACGCCGGCGCCGAGCGTCAACAACGCGAGCATGTCCACGCCGCTCGACGGCCAGCCGCCGCGGATGCAGATGTACCTCTTCACGAACCCGTCGCTGAACTCGGCGGACGCCGCGGACGTCGTCTTCCACGAGTACACGCACGGCCTGACGACGCGCTCGATCGGCAGCGGCGTCGGCCTCGACACGTTCCAGTCGCGCTCGATGGGCGAGGGCTGGAGCGACTGGTACGCGCTGGACTTCCTCGTCGACGAGGGCCTGCTGCCCGACACGGCGGCGCCGAACGAGCTGAACGTCGGCACCTACCTCGCCCCCGGCGGCTTCCGCTTGCAGGGCGCCGACTGCCCGGTCGGCGGCGCCTGCCCGGGCACCGCGGGAGCGGGCGCCGGCGGCTTCACGCTCGGCGACCTCGGAAAGATCAGCACCCCCGCCGACGAGGTCCACGACAACGGCGAGATCTGGCTCGAGACGCTCTGGGACGTCCGGGGAGTGCTCGGCTCGACCGGCGCCGAGGAGGTCGTGACCGAGGCCCTGCGGCTGTCGCCGAACAACCCGAGCTTCCTCGAGGCCCGCGACGCGATCATCCAGGCCGACCGGGTCGCCAACGGGGGCGCGAACTACGACGAGCTGTGGCGCGTGTTCGCGGCTCGCGGCATGGGCTTCAGCGCGAGGACCTCGAGCAGCTCGGCGCTGAGCGCGACCGAGTCCTTCGACCTGCCGCCGGTGCTCGCCCACGAGGACACGGACGTCACCGATCCCCTGCCCGGCGGCGACGCCGACGGCATCGCCGAGCCGGGCGAGACCGTGAGCGTCACCGAGACGCTGACGAACCTCAACCCGTTCGCGGTCCAGGGCGTCAGCGGAACGCTCACGGCGACGCCGCCCGTGACGGTCGTGCCCGCCAACTCCACCGCCACCTGGCCGGACTTCACCGCGGGCGCGACGCAGACCGGCGCGCCGCCGTTCCGCGTCTCGATCCCGTCCTCGGTGCGCTGCGGCTCGACACTGGGCCTGAGCCTCGTCCTCACGGCGACGAGCCCCGCCCCCGGCGACCGGCCGCTCACCGTGCCGCTGAAGCTCCCGACGGGCGTGCGCTCCAGCACCGCCGGTCCGCAGGACGTCCCGGCCGTCCCTGCCGGGCCCTTGAACACGGTGATCACGTTCCCGCCGAACTCCGGCACGATCAACCGGCTGAAGGTGCGCATGACGCAACTGACGCACTCATGGGTCGGCGACCTCACGATCACGCTGGAGAGCCCGTCGGGGACGATCGCGACGCTCATGGACCGCCCCGGGGCGGGCCTCGAAGGCGCCTCGGGCGACAACCTCGTCGACCTCGTCTTCGACGACCGCGCGACGCGGGCGATCGAGAACATCCCCGACCAGCCGGCCGATCCGGCCGGCTACACCGGCAGCTTCCGCCCGAACGAGCCGCTGTCGCGGTTCGACGGCGAGCCGCGCGCGGGCAACTGGATCCTGTCCGTCTCCGATCGCTTCCCCGCGGCCGACGCGGGCACGCTGCACGACTGGGGCCTCGTCCCCGACGGCCGCGCGTGCTCGGCGCCGCTCAACGGCGACCCCGTCGCCGCCGCCGACGCCTACACGGTCGAGACGGACAGCACGCTCAACGGCTCGAGCGTGCTCGGCAACGACAGCGATCCCGACGGCGGACCGCTGACTGCGACGAAGAGCTCCGACCCGGCGCACGGCACGCTCTCGCTGGCGCCTGACGGCTCGTTCGCCTACACGCCGGAGGCCGGTTTCGCCGGCAACGACTCCTTCACGTACACCGCCTCCGACGCCAACACGACCTCCGATCCCGCGACCGTCGCGATCTCCGTCGTGCGCGCCGCGCCGCCGCCGCCTCCTCCTCCGCCGCCGCCGCCGCCGCCACCGCCACCGCCGCCGCCGCCGCCGCCGGTCCCGCCGCCGCCGCCTCCGCCTGCGACGGCGCGCGCGCCCGCGAAGCTCGCGGTCCAGCGCGCGATCCTCAGCGCCGGCCGGCTCGACGTCCGCGCGAGGATCGCATCGACGGCGACCGGCAAGGTGCGGGTCCGCTTCCGCGCGGGGGGCGCGACGACGGCCTTCGACGCCACGATCAGCGGCGGCAGGATCACCGCGCGCCGGACGCTGCCGCGCTCACAGCGCACGCAGCGCACGGGCAGCGTCACGCTGACGTACGCCGGGTCTGCGCTCGTCGCGCCCGAGGCCGTCACGCTGCGCGCGGGCACGGCGCGCGCGCGGCTCGTGCGCACGTCGTCGCGAATCTCCGGCGGCCGCCTGCGCGTCGCGGGCACCGTGACCTCGCGCGCCGGTGGCGTCGTCCGCGTGCGGCTGACGTACCTCGCGGGCGCGACGCCGCGCCCGCTGAACTTCTCCGCGCGCATCGCGCGCGGGCGCTGGTCGCTGAACACGGCGATTCCCGCGGCGGCGGTGGCCGCCGGCGGGCAGCTGACGATCCTCTACGCCGGCGACTCACGGCGGCGCATCGGCGGCGAGCAGCTCGCGGCCGACGTCGCGCCCGGGTGATCCATCCGCGCCGGTCTTCCGAACCCTCCAGAGACAAAACACTCTTGGAGGTATCGGACCATGTCAGGCAAGACACTCCCGCAGGTCTACGCGCTCGTGCTCGGCGCGACGCTCGTCGCGGTCGGCATCCTCGGCTTCCTCGTCGAGCCGAGCTTCGGCGTCGGTGACAGCGCCGAGCGCGGCACGCTGATCCTGTTCGACATCAACGGCTGGCACAACGTCGTCCACCTGCTGTCGGGCGTCGCCGGCATCGCGCTCGCCGGCACGGCCGCGAAGGCGCGCCTGTTCTGCATCGGCTACGGGATCGTCTACGTCCTCGTCACGATCCTCGGCTTCCTCGTCGGCGACGGCGGGCTGCTGCTCTCGCTCATCCCGATCAACACCGCCGACAACCTGCTGCACGCCCTCATCGCGGTCATCGGCCTCGCCATCGGGCTCACGAGCCCGGCCGTGGCGCGGGGCCGCGCCGTCACCGCCTGACCTGACGTACGAGCGCAACGCTCAGCCGGCGAGCTCGGCGGCCCGCACGAGGGCCGCATCGAGCATCGCCGGCGTGAGCTTGCCGGTGAACGTGTTCTGCTGGCTGGGGTGAAAGCTCCCGAGCAGGACCGGGTGCGGCGCGCCGGGCGCGAACTCGGCGAGGTGCCCGAAGCGCGGCATCGGCCTCGGGATCGGGGCGTCGCGCGCGGCCAGCAATCGCAGCGCCGCGGCCCAGGCGAACGCGCCGAGACAGACGATGACGCGGACCCCCGGCAGCAGGTCGAGCTCGCGCATCGAGTACGGCAGGCAGGTGTCGCGCTCGGCGGGCGTGGGCTTGTTCGCCGGCGGCGCGCAGCGCACGGCGGCCGTGATCCAGGCGTCGCGGAGCTTCAGCCCGTCGTCCGCCCGCACCGAGGTCGGCTGGTTCGCGAAGCCCGTGCGATGCAGCGCCGCGAAGAGGAAGTCCCCGGAGCGGTCGCCGGTGAAGACGCGGCCCGTGCGGTTGGCCCCGTGCGCGGCGGGCGCGAGGCCGAAGATCATGACGCGCGCCGCGGGGTCGCCGAAGCCCGGGATCGGCCGGCCCCAGTACGTCTCGCCCGCGAACGCGGCGCGCTTCTCGCGCGCGACGAGCTCGCGCCACGCGACGAGCCGCGGGCAGGCGCGGCACGCGACGACCTCGAGCTCGAGGTCCTCGAGCGCTTCGAGGTCGGTCACTCGGGCGGCTGGGAGAGCAGCCCGACGATGAGGCGACCGACGAGCGGCTCGAGGTCGAGCACGCTCTCGGGCCGGCCGGTGCGCAGCTGGCGCGAGACGAGCTCGAACGTCGCGCCGACGATCGCGTACGCGTCGTCGGGGGAGGCGAACGGCGGGCCGCCGCCGCGCTCGGCGGCGCGGACGGTCTCCTCGTACATGACGTTCGCGAAGCCGTTGAGCGCGCGGTCGCGCAGGTCGGCGACGCGCGGGCCCGCGCCGACGGTCTCCACGAGGATCGCCTGCGCCATCGACGGGTTCGCGTCGGCGATCTCGAGGATCGCCCGCAGCCCGGCCCGGTGGCGGTCGCGGAAGTCGCCGCCGGCAGAGCGGGCAGCCTCGACGAGGACGCCCAGCACGATCTCCGACGCGTACTGGAAGAGCGCGACGAGGCACTCCTCCTTGTTGGCGAAATGCTCATAGAACGTCGCCTTGGACATCCCCGCCTGGCGGCTGATCGACTCGGCGCTGGCATCGGCGTAGCCCACGCGCGAGAAGACGATCGCGGCGGCGTCGAAGAGCCGTTGCTTCTGCACCTCGAGGCGGACCTCCAGCGGCGGCGCGTGGCGCCCGCGCGGCACCGGCGGCTGGGAGGACGTGAGCTCGGCCATCGGGGTGGAGTCTAGATAGGCTCCCGGCCGATGAGAGCCGCCCCCGCACTTTGCCTCCTCGCACTCGTGGTGGCGGGGTGCGGAGCCGCGCCGCAGGATTCCGCCAAGGAGTTCGACGGGCAGGAGAAGGCGGTGGCCGCCGTCGTCGAGCGCCTCGAGACCGCCGCCCGCGACGACAAGCCGGACGTCGTCTGCACGCGGCTGCTGAGCGATTCGCTGCTGTCGACGCTGCGCAGGCAGGGCACGAACTGCCGCACGGGCGTCAAGGAGGCCTTCCGCGACGCCGACTCGCTGGACCTCACGGTCGACGACGTCGCGATCTCCGGCGCCAAGGCGACCGCGAAGGTCAAGCACCGCTCGCGCGACGGCGAGAAGACCGCGACGCTCGAGTTCGTCCGTGACGGCAGCGCGTGGAAGATCTCCTCGCTCGGGAGCGCCTGAGCGCTGGACCCACGAGATGGTTGATCGCGAGTCGACCAGCTACGGGTTGCCGAGCACCTGGTAGGACTGCATCTCCCCGCGCATCCTCGCCGGCAGGTAGCCCGTGAACAGGATGTAGGAGTGCACGGTACCGCTGCGCAGAGCGATGGCGGCCAGCTCTGGAGCTGTCAGCGCGGTGTCGAGCGTCCAGGTTCCGTTGGAGATCGTCGCCTGCTTTTCGAGCGTCGTCGTCGTGCCCGCCGAGAAGTACTCCAGCTGGACGCGCACGACGCCTCGCGCCGCGCGGCTGATCGTGCCGTTCGTCTGGACGCGGCCGGCGGTCAGGGTCGGCCGGCGGGCGTCGAGGGCGGCGGGGACGTTGGCGGCGCGCAGGCGCACCGTCTGCGGGCGCGTGTCCGGATCGCCGGGGTAGGTCATCGTGAGGATGCCGGTGCCGAGGTTGGCCTGGGCGGCCGGGATCCGCTCGCTGTTGCGGAGCCGCCCCTGCGCCGAGTTGATCGGCGCGCTCCAGCGATGGCGCCGGCCGGCGGCAAAGAGCTCGAGGTTGATGTTGCCGGAAGCGCGGCGCGTGATCGGCGCGAGGATGTCGATCAGCCGTGCGGCCTTGAAGATCGTCGCGCGGGCGAGTTGCAGCTTCGATGGCTCGGGAGCGACGACGGGAGCGACGCTGGCGGTGCGGAACGAGCGATCATTGCCGCTGACCGCGCCGCCGGCGGCGACGAGGCGGTAGTGGTACCGCGTGTTCGGGGCCAGGCCCGAGATCGGGGCCACCACGGGCACCGTCGCGTCGGCGGGGACCACCTGGTTGGGTGTGCGCGCGCCGTAGTCGCGCGTGGGGCCATAACGAAAGAAGACGGTCGTCGCGGAGCCGCGCGGGTTGACGGTGCCGGTCAACACGGCGCTGGTGGAAGTGACGTTCTGCACGCCGCCGGTCGTGATGACGGGAGCATTGGTCGCCTGGGCGCCGGCGTGGGCGACCGGCAAGGCGATGGCGATGGCGATCAGCGGCAGCAGAAGACGCGGGCGCATGTGGGTCCAAGACCGCCGGCGGCGCGAGAGTTGCGGGCGGCGCCGGCCGCCCGGCAGCGTCAGTCCTTGATCTTCGAGCCGTACTGGCGCTCGTAGTACTCGCGGTAGTCGCCCGAGCGGATCGGCTCCCACCACGCGCGGTTGTCCGCATACCAGGCGACGGTCTGCTCCAGGCCCTCGGCGAAGTGCACGCGCGGCTCCCAGCCCAGCGCGCGGACCTTCTCGGAGCCCAGCGAGTAGCGGCGGTCGTGGCCGGGGCGGTCCTTGACGTACGTCAGCAGCGACTCGTCGGCGTCCGTGAGCTCGATGATGCGCCGGACGACCTCGAGGTTCGTGCACTCGTCCGGGCCGCCGACGTTGTAGGCCTCGCCGGCGGCGCCGGTTGCGAGGACGTGGCCGATCCCGCGGGCGAAGTCCTCGACGTAGAGCCAGTTGCGAACCTGCATGCCGTCGCCGTAGACCGGCAGCGGGTCGCCGTGCAGCGCGTTGAGGACCATGAGCGGGATGAGCTTCTCGGGGTACTGGCGCGGGCCGTAGTTGTTCGAGCCGCGGCAGATGACCGCCTGCAGGCCGTACGTGTGGAAGTAGCTGGCGACGAGCAGGTCGGCGCCGGCCTTCGTCGCGCTGTAGGGCGAGGACGGCGCCAGCGGCGAGGCCTCGGTGAACGAGCCCTCCTCGATCGAGCCGTAGACCTCGTCGGTGGAGACCTGCAGGTAGCGCACGCCCGCCGCCCGCGCCGCCTCGAGCAGCACCCACGTGCCGACGGCATGCGTCGTGACGAAGGCGTCGGGCTCGGTGATCGAGCGGTCGACGTGCGTCTCGGCGGCGAAGTTCACGACGGCGTCGGCGCCGGCGATCGCGCCCGCCACCGCGTCGGCGTCCTCGATCCCGGCGTGGACGAAGTCGACGTCGAGGCCCTCGAGGTTCTCCCGGCGCCCGGCGTACGTGAGCTTGTCGAGCACGACGACCTCGTCGCCGTGCTCCTCGAGGCGCACGCGCACGAACGCCGACCCGATGAAGCCGGCGCCGCCGCAGACGAGCAGGCGCGCCATCAGGCCGTCACCCGCGTCGCGATGTAGGCGGCGACGCCCTCCTGCCAGGCGGGCAGCGCGAGTGGATCGCGGCGCTCGGTGCCGAGCACGCTGTAGGCCGGCCGCGGGGCGGGGCGGGGAAACGACGCGGTCGTCGCCGGCAGGACGCGGCAGTCGACGCCGGCGCGGTCGAAGACCTCGATCGCCAGCTCGTTCCAGGAGCACGAGCCGGCACCCGCGATGTGGTGGATCCCCGTGTCCTGCGGGCGCTCGGCGAGCTCGACGAGCGCGCCCGCGAGATGTCCGGTCCACGTCGGGCAGCCGATCTGATCGGTCACGACGGAGACCTCCTCGCGCACGGCGCCGAGCGCGAGCATCGTGTCGACGAAGTTGCGCCCGCCCGCGCCGAAGAGCCACGCGGTGCGGACGATCGCGTGCGCCGGGTTCGCCGCCGCGACCGCCTGCTCGCCGGCGAGCTTCGTCGCGCCGTAGGCGCCGAGCGGCGCGACCGGATCGGACTCGAGCCACGGCTCGCGCTGGGAGCCGTCGAAGACGTAGTCGGTGGAGACGTGGACGATCGCGGCGCCGATCTCGGCGGCCGCGGCGGCGACGTTGCCGGCGCCGTCGCCGTTGACCGCCGTCGCGCTGTCGCGGTCGGACTCGGCGCCGTCGACGTCGGTGTAGGCCGCGCAGTTGACGACCGCGCGCGGGCGCAGCTCGGTGAGCGCGCGGTGGACCGCCGCGGCGTCGGTGATGTCGAGGTCCGTGCGCGTGAGCGCGCGCACGTCGTGGCCGAGGCGCTGCGCGCAGTCGGTGACCGCGCGCCCGAGCATCCCGCCGGCTCCGGTGACGAGCAACCGGCTCACAGGATTCCGATCTCGGAGTTGTCGCCGACCATGAAGCGGTAGGCCTTCGGCTGGCGCACGCCGCGCGAGATCGTGACGTTGCGGCCGAGCAGCGAGGACTCCATCCGGCCCTCGAGGTTGCGCACCGTGCAGCCCGCGAGCAGGATCGAATGCTCGACCTCGGCCTCGCAGATGACGCAGTCCTCCCCGATCGCCGTGTACGGCCCGATGTAGCAGTCCGTGAGCTGCGCGCCCGCCCCGATGATCGCCGGGCCGCGGACCACCGTGCGCTCCAGCCGCGCGCCCGCCTCGACGACGACGCGGCCGTCGCACTGGCTCTCGACGAGCTGGCCCTCGACGCGCGGCTCGATGCGGTCGAGCACGAGGCGGTTGGCCTCGAGCATGTCGTCCAGGCGCCCGGTGTCCTTCCACCAGCCGCGGACGATGTGCGGCTCCACGCGCGCGCCGCCGTCGACGAGGTGCTGGATCGCGTCGGTGATCTCGAGCTCCCCGCGCGCGCTGGGCTCGATCGCCCGCGACGCGTCGTGGATGCCGGCCGTGAACATGTAGACGCCGACGAGCGCGAGGTCGGTCGCGGGCTGGGCCGGCTTCTCGACGAGACGCAGGACGCGGTCGCCGTCGAGCTCGGCGACGCCGTAGTTCTGCGGGTCGGCGACGGGGGTCAGGAGGATGAGCGCATCCGGCGCGCTCGTCCGGAAGGCCTCGACGAGCTCGGTGATGCCGCCCTGCAGGAGGTTGTCGCCGAGGTACATGACGAACGCGTCGCCGGCGAGGAACTCCTCGGCGGTCAGGGCGGCGTGGGCGAGGCCGCGCGGCTCGTCCTGCTCGACGTACGTGATCTGCACGCCGAAGCGCACGCCGTCGCCGACCGCGGCGCGGATCTCCGAGCCGGTCTCGGGCGCGATGATGATCCCGATCTCCACGATGCCGGCCTCGGCCATCGCCTCGATGCCGTAGAAGAGCACGGGCTTGTTGGCGACCGGGACGAGCTGCTTGGCGCTCGTGTGCGTGATCGGGCGCAGGCGCGTGCCCTTGCCGCCGGAGAGGATCAGGCCCTTCATCCGTGCGCCTAGTAGACCCCGCCGAGCTTGCGGTGATCCCAGGTCGCGCGCGAGCGCTCGACGAACTGCAGCGCGACGCGCTTGGGTGCCTGCGCGAGGACCATCGCCCGCACATCGTCGTCGACCTCGCCCGCGCCGCCCTCGCGGTAGCGGCCGAAGAGCTCGAGCGCGAGCTCGGCGACCTTGTCGGTGTCGCGGTGGATCGTCACGTCGCACTTGAGCATGACGCCTCGCAACTGCGGATACTCCGTCCCCGCCTCGACCTGGAGCGTCGCGCGCGGGTCGCGCTCGAGGTTTCGCACCTTCTGGCTCTTCGCGAACGTCCACGCCCAGAGCTCGCCGTCGCGGACGACGTACCACAGCGGCATGAGGTGCGGGTAGCCGTCACGCCCGATCGTCGCGCAGACGACGGTGCGCTCCGCCTCGAGGAACGCACCGACCTCCGCGTCGGACATCTGAATCTGCGCGCGGCGGCTCACGGGCGGGACTGTAGCCAGCCCCGCCCGCGGCGCCGCGAGACTGCCTACTTGTCGTTGTTGCCGAACACCGCCACGCGCTCGCAGCCGTTCACGCGCCTGCGCTCGTTGTTGTTGATCCGGGCGACGTCGTTGCCGCTGCCGCAGCTCACCGAAGCGGCCGGGCCGGCGGTCGCGACGTTGATGAAGTCGCGGCCACTGCCGCCGATGGCCCGGTCGCGGCCGAATGCGGCGTTGATCGTGTCGTCGCCGGCGCCTGCCGACAGGTAGTCGGAGCCGGGACCGCCGTTGAGGTGGTCCTTGCCCGCCGAGCCGTAGAGCTTGTCGTTGCCCAGGGCGCCGGACATGTTGTCGCCGCCGGTGCGACCCTCGATGCAGTCGTTGCCGCGGCCGCCGTCGAGGCGGTCGTTGCCACCGAGACCGATGATCCGGTCGGCGATGTTCGTGCCGGTGATGCGGTCGGCCTTGTTCGTGCCGACGATGGCGAACTTCGGCGCGCCGCTACCGCTGAGGCACGGGCTCGCCCCGAACCGCCTGCGCGCGACGTCCAGCGGCAGCACGGTGCCACCGCTCGGACCCTGGAACGGCCGGCCCACGATGATCTCGCCGAGACCCGATCCGGCGGTACCGGCGGGGATGACGCACAGCGTGCCGGTCGCGTTCAGCGTGGCGCCCGTCGGGCAGATCTGCCCGAGCACCGGGCCGCCGGAGCCGTCGTTCTGGGAGGCCGGGTCACAGACCGGGCCGTTCGCTGCGACCTTGCTCTCGGCGAGGACCGCGTCGACGAGCGAGGTGCCGCCGCTGGCCGTCAGGACCTTGACGTGCAGCGCGCGCCGGGTCAGCGACGTCGGCGTGCGGATCTCCTCGTTGGGGATGATGTCCACGACCGCGTTCAGCGGCTGCAGGAGCTGGTCGATCGCCCTGACGAGCGGATCGAGGTCGATCGGCGCGCCGCCGAGCGTCAGGCCCGCGACCTGGCTCGTGCCCGTGAGCTTCGGCACCGTGGAGCCGCTCTCGCAGGTTCCGGTGACGCTCGAGCTCGCGGCGTTGACCCCGAGCGTGATCGTGCCGCCCTGGGGCAGCTGCAGCGTGACGTTCTCGACCTTCGCCTCGGACTTCACGCTCTGGTCGATCGCGCGCCCGATCTCGGGCGTGATCGTCGTGACGCCGCCGGCGGTGCGAGCGCCGAGCAGGTCCTGCGGGATGCCGATCTGCGTCGCGGTGTTGCCCGCGCCGGTCTCGGCGGGCGCGCACTGCGCGTGGTCCGGGTTGCCGCCCTGGGCCGTGTTGATGTTGCCGTTCGCGGCGAACGGCTCGACGCGGTTGCCGTCGTTGACGGCCGTGTAGCTCGGGCTCGCCCGGCACTGCCACAGCGGCAGCGTCGTGAACGCATCAGCGCTCGGCACGAGGACGAGCGTTCCGAACATGGCGGAAAGGACCACCAGCAGCTTGCGACTCATCGAGGACTCCTCGTTCGTGGGCGGGCCGCGTGTCGGCCCGAAGGTTGCGCGGTTGCGTCGCCGAGGGTCTGGTCGGCGGATCTCAGATTTCGACGCGCGTGTGTATTCACCTGGGTCCCAGGCCCTACCCCCGGCCCACCGGCCCCAAAAGCAGCCGGCCCGGAATTGCTAGATACACCGGATTTCCTCCCCCCGAAGGTCAGCGGCGTGGCGTCCTTGTGGCCCTACCGTACCGCGGATGTGCGCAGCCGTGCGACGGCGGCAAGAACTGCTTCGCGTGCCTCGGCGGGCTCGAGGACCGCGGCGTCGCCGGCCTCGGCGAGGATGTCGCGCACGAGGAAGTCGGTGCCCTTGAAGCGCAGCTCGACGATCGCCGACCCGTCGGCGAGCTCCTCGGCGACGCGGTGCTCCTCGCGGGCCCAGCGCGCGCGCTCGGGCGCGACCCAGACGCGCGCGGTGCGCGAGGCCTCGACCTCGCCCGTGCGCAGCCAGCCGTCGACCTCGGCGGCCGGATCGACCTCGGCGCGCGGCTCGAACGTGTCTTCGGTGACCTCGGCGTGGCGGATGCGGTCCAGGCGGAAGTGGCGCACGGCGTCGCGCTCGGGGTCGAAGCTCGCGACGTACCAGCCCTCGCGGCCGTTGACGAGCGCGTAGGGCTCCACGACGCGGGCCGAGAACTCGTCCTCGTTGGGCTTGTAGTAGTCCAGGCGCAGCAGCCGGCGCTCGTTGATCGCCTCCGAGACGACCCGCGCGATCGCCGAGTCGTCGCCGGCGGCGGCGGCGACGTGCAGCCCCTGGTCCATCGGGTCGGCGCCGAGCGCCGCGACGATCTTCTCGCGCGCGGACCGCAGCGAGCCCTCGGGCAGGTGTTCGCCGATGAGGTCGATCGCGGCGATGAGCGCCTTGGCCTCGACCGGCAGCAGGCGGGCCGGGCGCGCGAAGTTGTCGGAGTAGGGCTCGGGATCGACCTCGATCTCGCCCGCGTCGTTGATCTCGGCGTAGAGGACGTACGAGCCGCCGCCGAAGTTCACGACGTTCAGGACGTTGATGTCCTCGCGCAGCTCGGCGTCGGAGATCTGCATGCGCTCGCAGACCTCGAGCGCGTCGAGGTCGACGCCCGCCCGCCCGGCCTCGATGAGGATCGACGCGAGCGTCACGAGGCGCGCGAAGCGCTCGGGCCGGATCGCGGCCTCGCCGCGGCGCGAGGCACCGTTGGACGACGCCGCCTGCTGGCCGCGCTGCGGCCGCGCAGCGACTGCCGCCGCGAGCTCGAGCGACGGCCCGCGGTGGCGCTCGTGCAGCAGCTCGATGCGATCGAGCAGCTCGCGCTCGAGCTCGGGCGGACCGAGGACGCGCGCGTGCTCGCCGAGGCGCAGCACCCAGGCCGCGAGCTGGCGGCGGTCGGCGTAGCGCGTCTCGAACACGATGTCGCCGTTGTCGCCATCCTGCCGGACCGCGCCGAAGCGCCCGAAGTGGCGCTCGATCTGCCACGCGATGCGCTCGGAGATCCGGATCTCGGCGGTCTCCGTGGCGTCGCCGAACTGCCAGTCGGCGCGGTTGGCGTAGGCGCGCGGGTCGAAGGCGTCGGGGCGGCCCTTGAAGTCATGCTCGGCCTTCGTCGCGTAGGCGACCTTGCCCTGGATGCGCGAGAGGCGGAAGACGCGCAGCGCGTCGCGCTCGTGGGAGTGGCCGAGGAGATAGAACTGGCCGCCCTGGAAGAGCAGGTGGTAGGGATCGACCTTGCGCGTGCCCGTCTCGTCGCGGGCCATCGTGTAGTAGTCGAAGGTGATCGTCTTGTTGCGGAAGATCGCGGTCTCGATCTTCGCCAGCCGCTGGGAGAGGTCGTGGCCGCCCGCGGAGGCGGTGATGCCGAGCGCGACGGAGCGCTGCTCGGGGGCGCGCAGCGGGTTCGCGCGGCCCCAGGAGATCTGCTGGAGCGCGAGGCGCAGGGGCTCGGCGTAGGCGAACTCGCCGTCGAGCAGCGACAGCGCGGTCTGCAGCGCCGCGAGCTCGCCGTCGGAGAACTCGATCGCCGGCAGGTGGAAGTTCTCGGGGCGCAGCGAGTAGTTCTCCTGCTCTGCGACGCCGTCCACCGGCCGCTCGACGGTCAGCGCGATGCCGAGCGAGTCCAGCTCGGAGCGGTCGGCGTAGAAGCGGCGCGCGAAGGCGTCCTCGTTCATCGCGCTGTAGCCCTCGACATCCCGGCGGATCTCGAGCGCCGTCACCGGCCGGCGCTCCGCCATGAGATAGGAGATGAGGGAGAGCTGGCGGATGAGCTTCTCCGTGTCCTTTGCCATGTGCCGGACACGATACGTGCCGCCGGCTCCGATCCGGCCCGCTCGGGGGCGACCCGGAACGCTCTTTGCGATGTTTTGCGGCTCAGGCCGCCTCGCGCGCGTCCTGCACCGGTGCGGCGAAGTACGCGCCGCCGCCGAGCGCGCGGTCGAAGCGCGACCAGCGCTCGCCCGACGGCAGCTCCTTCTCGAGGCGGTCGAAGGAGCCCAGGCGACCGCCGAGGTTGTCGCAGAAGTGCACGAGCGTCGCCTCGCGCGTGCACGGCACGACCGGGCTGCCGTACTCGAGGCTGCCGTGGTGGCTGAGGATGATGTGCAGCACGGCCTCGGCGGTGCGCTCGTCGAAGCCGTCGATCTGCTCGACGAGCTGCCGGACGCGGTAGTAGCCGAGCGGGATCTCGCCCTGGAGCTTGCCGGCGTCGGTCATCTCGATCCCGTCGCCGGCGAACGCGTAGGCGTCGAGCTTGCCGATGTCGTGCAGCAGCGCGCCGGCGACCGCGACGTCGCGGTCGATGCCCGCGAACGTCGCGCTGATGGCGCTGACGGCCTCGGCGACCGACAGCGAGTGCTCGAGCAGGCCGTGGCGGTAGGCCTGGTGGAAGTGCTTGGCGGCGGGCGCGGAGCGGTAGCGCGCCCACGTCGCGGAGCTCTCCCCGAAGACGAGCTCGAGCAGGCAGTGCAGGTCGCGGTCCTGGATCGTCGCGACGAGCTCGCGCAGATCGGCCTCCATCCGCGCGGCGGAGCGCGGGGGGCCGTCGGTCAGGTCGGACTCGTGCAGCGCCATGGTGGACACGGTGGCAAGCGTCGCGGACGGATCGAAAATCTGACGCCTGCAGGCGTTACGGTCTGACGCGATGACCTCGAGCGCGCTCATCACCGGCGGCACCGGCGGCCTGGGTGCCGCCGTCACGCGCGCCTTCCTGCACGCCGGCTGGCGCGTCGTCGTGCCGGTCTACGACGACGCCGAGCGCGACCGCGTCGGCGACCACGAGCGCCTCGTGCTCGAACGCGCCGACCTCTTCGACGCCGCGTCGGCCGCCGCCGTCGTCGCGACCGCCGCGGGCGACGCCGGCGCCCCGCTGCGCGCCGTCGTGAACCTCGTCGGCGGCTTCGCCGCGGGCGAGCGCGTCCACGCGACGCCGATCGAGGACTTCGAGTCCCAGCTGCGCCTGAACCTGCGCCCGACGTACCTCGTCTGCCAGGCCGCGCTCCCGCACCTGCTCGAGGGCGGCGGCGGCGCGATCGTCTGCGTGTCCTCGCGCGCGGCGCTGCGCCCGTTCCCCGGGGCGGCGGGCTACATCGTCGGCAAGGCGGCGGTCCTCGCGTTCGTCGACGCCCTCGCGGCCGAGTACCGCCAGGACGCCATCCGTGTCAACGCGATCCTGCCGAGCATCATCGACACGCCCGCCAACCGCCGCTCCCAACCGGACGCGGACTACTCGCGCTGGGTCGCGCCCGAGCAGATCGCCGACGTCGTGCGCTTCCTCTGCGAGGACGGCTCGGCGGCGATCAGCGGCGCCCACGTGCCGGTCTACGGGCGCGCCTGAGCGGACTGCAAGCGCGCGTGCGACCTGCATGAAGTCGCCTCGCCGCTGGGTACAGTCCCGACGGCCGATGCTCCGCCTCGTCCTCGCGTCCTGCGCGCTCGTGCTCGCCCTCGCCGCCGTCCCCGCGACCGCGACCCCGCCGCTGCCCGGCGAGCGGATCGCCAGCGGCATCACCGCCGCGGGGATCGACGTCTCGGGGCTGACGGTCGACGAGGCCGCGCAGAAGCTCGAGGAGGCCTATGGGCCGCGCATGCAGGAGGGCGTCATCGTCCAGCGCGCCGACGTGACGCTGCGCATGACGGCGAAGGGCGCAAAGGTCGTCTTCGACGCGCTGACGACCGCGAAGCGCGCGCTCTACAAGGGCCGCGAGATGCAGCAGCCGCTGGCGACCCCGGCCGCCGTGCCGAGCGGAGCCGACGTCCCGCTCGCCGTGAAGCACGACCAGGCGGCGGTGAAGCGCTTCGCCGCCCGCGTCGACAGCAGGATCGGGCGCCCGGCCCGCGACGCGCAGCTGCGGATCACGCTGCGCCGCGTGCGGGTGACGCACTCCAAGACCGGCCGCGACATCGACGCCGCGCAGCTCGCCCGGCAGATCGGCGCGGCGTTCGACGACCCGCGCCTGCCGCGCGTCTTCAAGCCCGCGCTGCTGACCGTCAAGGCGAAGGTCACCGCCGACAAGCTGCGCAACAACGCCTCGACCGTCCTGACGATCTCGCAGTCGACGTTCACGCTGCGGCTCTTCAAGCGCCTGAAGGTCGTCAAGACCTACAAGGTCGCCGTCGGCCAGCCCGCCTACCCGACGCCGCGCGGGCGCTTCTCGATCGTCAACAAGCAGGTCAACCCGACGTGGTCGGTCCCGAACAGCCCGTGGGCCGGCGAGCTCGCGGGCTCGACGGTCGTCGGCGGCAGCGCCGCCAACCCGCTGAAGGCGCGCTGGATGGGGATCGCCAACGGCGTCGGCATCCACGGCACCGGCGAGGACTACTCGATCGGGACGCGCGCCTCGCACGGCTGCATCCGGATGCACGTGTCCGACGTCATCGCGCTCTACAAGCGCGTGCCGGTCGGCACGCCCGTCCTCATCGGCTGACCAAGTCCGCGCAGGATCTGGGCGACGGTTGACCGCGGGCCCGCGCTGAGCTATCTCTCTGGGTGCGGGGAGCCAAACGATCACCCTCAGGGGGAGTCGATTTCAAGGCGGCGCGAGGACGGCGAGCGGTGGGACCCGCAGCCGGGAGAGTTCCACCGTGCGACCCTCGACTCGCTCGAGGCGTACATCGCCGTGCTCGACGGGGCCGGCGTGACGATCGCCGTGAACGTCGCGCTCGAGCGCTTCGCCGCCGAGACAGGCAGCGTCGAGCTGCGCCTGGGCTCCGGCTACCTCGGCCTCTGCGATGCCGCCGCGGCCGAGGGCGACGAGCAGCGAGGGCAGATCGCGATGCGGCTGCGCGAGCTGCTCGCCGGCAGCCGCGAGAGCTTCACCGCCGACTACGTGCTCGACCCGGCCGCTGCCACTCTCCGCCGGTTCGGCGTGCGTGCCGGCCGCTTCCGGGGGGCGCAGCGAGGGCGCGTCGTCATGGAGCACTTCGACAAGACGGCGTTCGTCGAGGCCCAGGAGAACGCGCGCCTGCGCTCCGAGCTCATCGACCGCATCGACGCGGCCATCATCGCGACCGATCTCGATGGGGTGATCGAGCTCTGGAGCCGCGGCGCGGAGCAGATCTTCGGCTGGAGCGAGCAGGAGGTGGTCGGTCGCGAGGTGAGCGCGCTCGTCCTGCCGCCGGGCGAGCCCGACCTCGGCGGCGCGGTCGTCGCGGCGATCCGCGCCACCGGCTCGCGCTTCACCGAGCGTCCGCTGCGGCGCCGCGACGGTACGACGTTCTTCGGGCACATCTCGAGCGTCCTGCGTCACGACGACCAGGGCCGTCCGGTCGGGATCATCGCCGTCGCGATCGACGTGTCCGACCGCGTGCGGGCGGCCGAGGAGCTGCGCCACGCCCGCGATCACCTCCGGGCCGTGACCGACAGCATGGGCGAGGCGCTGTGCACGCTCGACACCTTCGGCCACGTGAGCTACATGAACGAGACCGCGCAGCGGCTGCTCGGCTGGGATGTCGAGGAGCTCCAGGGCCGCACGCTCCACGAGGCCGTGCATTACCGCCGTCCCGACGGCAGCCCGTACCCGATCGAGGAGTGCCCGCTGGCGGCCGCCCAAAGCGAGCGCACGCCGCTGCGCGTCGACGACGACCTGTTCGTGCGCCGCGACGGCTCCGAGCTTCCGGTGGCCTACACGTCGACGCCGTTTCAGAGCGTCGAAGGCGGCGGGTCGGTCCTCGTGTTCTCCGACATCACCCCGACGAAGGCGAAGCAGCTGCGGCTCCAGGGCGAGGTCGAGCGCCTCTCGCAGGTGCGTGACGTGCAGGACGCGCTGCGCGAGCAGCGCTTCGAGCTCTACGCCCAGCCGATCGTCGACCTGTCGACCGGCGCGATCGCCTCGCACGAGCTGCTGCTGCGTATGCGCATGCACGACGGCAGCATCCGCTCGCCCGCGACGTTCCTCGCGGCGGCCGAGAGCAGCGGCCTCGTCCGCGAGCTCGATCGCTGGGTCATCGGTCAGGGCGCCCGTCTCGCCGGGCTCGGCTACCGGATCGAGCTCAACGTCTCGGCGACATCGCTCGGCGATCCGGGGCTCTACGACGACTTCGCCGGGTCGCTGCGGGAGTTCGGGGCCGACCCGGCGCGGGTCGTCATCGAGCTCACCGAGACGGCGCTCATGCAGGAGGAGTCGCTGGGGAGGAGCTTCATGAAGCGCATCGCCGCACTCGGCTGCGAGATTGCGCTCGACGACTTCGGCAGCGGCTACGGCGGCTTCGCGTACCTCAAGAACCTGCCGGTCGACTACCTGAAGATCGACACCGAGTTCGTGACCGACCTCGGGACGAACGTCTCCAGCCGCCACGTCGTCCAGGCCGTCGTCGGGCTCGCGGCGGGCTTCGGCAGCAAGACGGTCGCCGAGGGCGTCGAGGACGACGAGATCCTCGACATCATCGAACGCCTCGGCGTGGATTTCGCACAGGGCTTCGGGATCGGGCGACCCGCGCCGCTGCAGGACACGCTCTACAGCGCGGGCTGACGGACCCGGCGGCTCATGCCCACGGCGTCGAGCAGCGGCTGCGCCTTCAGCAGCATCTCGTCGTACTCGGCCGCGGCGTCGGAGAGCATGACGATCGCCCCGCCGCAGCCGATCGTCGCGCCCGCCGGCGTCGCGACGAGCGTGCGGATGACGATGCTGAGGTCGGCGGTGCCGTTGAGCGCGAGGTAGCCGAGCGCGCCGGAGTAGACCCCGCGCGGCGCGCCCTCGAGCGCGTCGATGATCTCCATCGTGCGGAGCTTCGGGGCGCCGGTCATCGAGCCGCCGGGGAACGTCGCGCGGATGCAGTCGACGATGTCGACGTCCTCGCGCAGCCGCCCGCGGATCGTCGAGACGAGCTGATGGACGGTCTCGTAGCTCTCGACGTCCATGAGCTTCGGGACGCCGACGCTGCCGATCTGCGCGACGCGCCCGATGTCGTTGCGCAGGAGGTCGACGATCATGAGGTGCTCGGCGCGGTCCTTCGGGCTGCGGGCCAGCTCGTCGCGCGCGCGGGCGTCCGCGGCCGGGTCGGCGGCGCGGCGGGCGGTGCCCTTGATCGGCTTCGTCTCGATCGAGCGGTCGCGGCGGACGCGCAGGTAGCGCTCGGGCGACGAGCTCAGGATCGCGCCCTCGCGCATCCGCAGGTACGCGCTGTAGGGCGCCGGGTTCACGCGCCGCAGCACGCGGTAGAGCTCGAACGTGTCGGCGGGCGCGGGCAGCTCGATCGTGTTCGTCAGGCAGATCTCGTAGCTCTCGCCCGCCGCCAGCAGGGCCTTGCAGGTCTCGATGTTCGCGCGGTAGTGGTCGCGTCCGCGGCGCAGCTCGAACTCGAGCGCCGCCGGCTCGTGGTCGCCGGCGGGCGGGTCGGGCAGCGGCGGGGCCGCCGCGAGGGCGGCGGCGGCGTCGTCGAGCCACGCGGTGGCGGCGCGCTCGTCGTCGCCGGCGTTGCTGTCGCTGAGCGCCAGCACGTGCGTCTCGCCGCGCTCGTGGTCGAAGGCGACGATCCGATCGGCGAGCAGGAGGAACGCGTCGGGCAGCTCGGCGCGGTGGCCGGGCGCGGCCCCGCAGTCGGCCTTGAGCTCGTAGCCGAGGTAGCCGACGAAGCCGCCGTGGAGGTCGAACGGCACGTCGGGGCCGTCGGTGCGCAGCCGCGCGAGCTCGCGCGCGAGGTAGGCGAAGAGCGGCTCGTCGACGACGGTCTCGGCGCCGGCGCGGGAGACCCGGACGTGCCCTTCGCCGGTGCGGTAGCGGATCGCCGCGCCGAGGTCGCCGGCCGCCGCCCCCATGAACGAGAAGCGCGAGAGCTTCGGATCGACGCGGCTGGAGTCCAGCCAGAAGGCCTCCTCGTGGTCGCCGAACAGGGCGGCGAAGGCGCGCTCGGCGTCCGGCGCCTGCGCGAGCAGGCGATGGTGCACGCGGACGGCGGCGCGTGCACCATCGCCCGGGACGCCGCGTGCGATCGGCGGCCGGCGGTGCGCGCGTCCCCGCCCGCCGCGCGTCAGGGAGAGGAAGTTCGCGAGCAGCAGCGCGCCGTGTTCGGTGCCGATCGATTCGGGATGGAACTGCACGCCCCACGCGCGCCGGCGGCGGTCGCGGATGGCCATGAGCGTCCCGTCCTGCGCCCAGGCGATCGCCTCGAGCTCGGGCGGCAGCGCAGGCTCGACGACGAGCGAGTGGTAGCGCACCGCGCGAAAGCCCTGCGGGACGCCCGCGAAGAGCCCGTCGCCGCGATGGAAGACCCGGCTGATGCGCCCGTGGACGATCTCCGACCCGCGCACGACGCTGCCGCCGCGCACGTGCGCGAGCCCCTGGTGGCCGAGGCAGACGCCGAGCACCGGCACGTCGTCCTGCGTGAGCGCGTCGCGGCCGATGCCGAGGTCGCGCTCGCGCTCGGGGCGCCCCGGGCCCGGCGAGATGACGATGCGGTCCCAGCGATGGCGCGCGAGCCGCTCCCAGGCCAGCTCGTCGTTGCGCACGACGACCGGCTCCTCCCCGGCGACCTGCGACAGGAGCTGATAGAGGTTGAACGTGTACGAGTCGTAGTTGTCGATCAGCAGCGTCGTCACCGGACGGCAAGGTTAGGCATTGGCCCTTCCAGACCCTGAGACCCTGCTCGTCGCCGACTCCTGGGTCGTCGACGACGGGCGCACGCGCGCGCTCGACGCGCACTGGGCGCGCTTTCGCTCGTCCTGCCGCGCGCACGGCGTCGCCGCGGACGAGCTCGACCGGTTTCGCAACGTCGTCGCGACGGCGGTCCCGCGGGAGGGGCGCTGGTTTCCCCGCGTGCAGCTCACCGGCCGCGGTCTCGAGGTCCTCCTGCGCCGGGCCCCCCCGGGGGCAGCCAGCGCCCGCGTGCTCGTCGGCCCGCCGGGCGACCCGCGCGCGTGCCCGCGCGTCAAGGGGCCCGACCTCGAGCTGCTCGTCGGCCTGCGCGAGCGCGCCCGCGCCGCCGGCGCCGACGAGCTGCTGCTCTGCGACGACGACGGGGCGCTGCGCGAGGGCGCGCTCTCGAGCCTGCTGTGGTGGGAGGGCGACGCGCTCTGCACGACGCCCGCCGAGCACACGCTGCCGGGGGTGACGCGGGACCTCGTCCTGTCGCTCGCGCGCGAGCGCGGGATCGAGCTGCGGGTGCGCTCGCCGCTGCCCGCGCAGCTCGCCGGGCGAGAGGTCTGGCTCACGAGCGCCCTGCACGGCATCCGGGTCGTGTCGGACTGGATCGACCCGCCGCAGCCGGCGGGTGCGGCGGCCCGCGCCGCGGCCTGGCGGCGAGCGCTGGCGGGTTGACCGGCGCGCGCGCGAGACTGCGTGCATGGCCGACGCCTACGACGCGCTCGCCGAGGTCTATGACTGGTTCGTGCCCGACGCGCTGCTGTCGCCGCAGGGCGCGGCCGAGGCGATCGCGGACGTCATCTCCGACCTCGCGCCGGGCGCCCGGATCCTCGACTGCGCCGCGGGCACCGGGCGGCTCGCGGTCGGGCTCGCGCTGCGCGGCTTCGACGTCGTCGCGACCGACGCGAGCCTGCGGATGGTGCAGCGCACGCGCGACCTGGCGGCTGCCCACGACGTGGCGCTCGAGGTCGTGCGCCTGCCGTGGGACAGGCTCCCCGGCGCGGGCTGGGAGGACGGGTTCGCGGCCGTGCTGTGCATCGGCAACTCGATCACGCACGCGGCGGGGCCCGCGGCGCGCCGGGCGGCGCTCGCCGCCATGGCCGACGTGCTGGCACCGGGCGGGCGGCTCGTCCTGACGTCGCGCAACTGGGAGCTCGTCCGCGACCTCGGTTCGCGCCTGGACGTCGACGAGCAGCTCGTCACGCGCGCCGGGCGCTCGGGCCTGCCGGTCCGCGTCTGGACGATCGCCGAGGAGTGGGACGACCGCCACGAGCTCGACACCGCCGTCGCGCTGTTCGGCGACGGCGGCGCCGTGGAGACGATCGGCGAGCGCCTCGCGTTCTGGCCCTTCAGCCACGAGTCGCTGCAGGAGGACCTCGCGGCGGCGGGCCTCCAGGCCGCGACGAGCACGTACGCGGCCGACGCCGAGCGCTACCTCGTCACGGCCCGGCGCCCGGGCTGAGCGTCAGCCGCCGTTGCCGCGGCGGACGGCGTCGCGGAGCTTCTCGACCTCGTCGAGCAGCTCGCGCTGGCGGCGGATGACGTCGTCGAGGCGGCGGCCGACGTCGTCGCCCGGCGTCGTCGACGTGCCTGTGGCGCCGCCTGCGCCCTGGGGCGTCGTCGTCGTCGCCGGCGGCGTCTCGTCCTGCGTGCCGGTGCCGGCCGGTGCACCCGGCGCGGCCGCGTCGGAGGGCACCTCGCCGGTCTCGATGTAGCGGCGCGTCTTCTCCTCGGCCTGCGGGTCGGTGTCGTTGTCGAAGATCGCGACGAGCTTGTTCGTCTCGGCATCGACGACGACGGTCTTCGAGACGGCGTTGGCGGAGTTCGGGATGATCGACGCGAGGTAGACGACGCGGCCGGAGACGAACACCGGCCGCGGCTCGACGACGCGGAAGTTGCCCGTCGCGCCGGCCTCGTTGCCGAAGTCGATGCCCGGGATCGCGACCGTGCGCACCGCCTGCAGTGCGCGGCGGTTGCCGCTGAGCGACGTGCGCTGCGGGACGCGCCAGAGTCGAGTCCTGCCGGTGACCGCGTCGGTGAGGAAGATCGCGCTGGCCGCGAACGCGCGCCCGTAGGGCTCGGCGACCGTCACCCACTGCGGGCCGAGGCCGTCGGCGCCGAAGTCGACGAGGTAGGGCTGGCGGTTGGACTCCGTGTCCTCGATGCGCGTCTGGTCCTCGTGGACGAACCACGCGTTCCACAGGCCGCGCTTGTACTGGTAGGCGTCCTGGATCCGGCGCGCCTGGGTGTCGGGGTAGATGCGCCCGGTGATCGCGAGCTCGGGCCGGCGGGCGGCCTCGTCGGGCTCGAGGTCCTCGATCGTGCCGTCGGGCGCGACGACGAAGACGCCGCCGAGCACCGGGCGGCGGATGAGGATGCCCTTGTACTCGAGGTAGGGGACGATGATCCGCGGGCCCGCGGGGGTGTCGATGCCGACCGGCTCCTCGAGGTTGATGAGGAAGCGCTTCTTCAGCAGCCGCCAGCGCAGGTTGTCGGTGATCTGCAGGCCCGGCGCGACCTGGAGCTCGGCGTCGATCGGGCGCAGCTTGCGCGCCGTGTTCTCGGCGTCGAGCTCGACGAGCCCCTGGCTCTTCTTGCTGAAGATCCGGAAGGCGCCCTGCGGCGTGCGCAGCGCGGTCCACGTCAGGCCGTCCTTCGTGTTGACGATCCGGAAGTTCGTCAGCGTCTCGGTCGGCGAGTTGAACGCGCTCGAGGCGTTCTGCTCGGCGACCTCGCGCGGGACGAGCCGCACGATCCCGTCGGGCGGCAGCCCGTCGATCGCCTCGTAGTTCGTCGCGTTGACGATCGCGCGGCTGACGAGCGGGCCGTTGAGGCCCGCGGTGAAGACGAAGACGACGAACGCGAGGACCGGGAATGCGATGAGCCAGCCCGGCGGGCGCACGCCGGTGCGCAGGTCCTCGAGCGTCGTCCAGCTGCGCTGGGAGCGGCGCAGCAGCACGCCGCCGGTGACGAGCAGGGCGAGCGGCGGCAGCCAGACGATCGGCGCCGTCCAGAAGAAGAGCGCGAGGCCGTGCCACAGCGGGCGCACGAGCCAGAGCACGACGACGGCGACGACGCCCAGGAGGATCGGCGCCACGCTGACGTCGGGGATCCGGGGGCGGCGCACGGGGCGACTCTAGTGGCGGGGTCGCGGCGCCGCTGCACCGTGGCACCCGCCCGGCGGAGGGCGATTATCCTCGGGGCATGCTCGCCCGCCGTCCGCCGTGGCTGCGAGAGCTGGTCTGGATCCTCGCGACGGCCCTGGTGGCGACGCTCCTCACGGTCGTCGACCTCGAGCTGTGGAGGGCCTCGGCGAGCGTCCCGATCTCCGGCGCCTACAACGACACGTCGTTCTTCCTGTCGACCGTCAAGGACGTCGTCGAGCACGGCTGGTTCTGGCACAACCCCGACCTCGCGGCGCCGTTCGGGCAGTCCAACCTCGACTTCGCGGCGTCCTTCGGGGACACCGGCCACTACGTGATCATCCGGGCGCTCGCGTTCGTGCTCGGCGATCCGGTCGTCGTGTTCAACGCCTTCTACCTGCTGTGCTTCCCGCTCATCGCGGTCATGGCGTTCGTCGTGCTGCGCGACCTCGGCTCGGCGCGGCTGCCGGCGCTCGTCGCGGGCGTGCTGTTCGCGTTTCTGCCCTACCACCTCTTCCGCCACCAGAACCACCTCTTCCTGGCGGCCTACTACGCCGTCCCGCTCGGGGTCTGGCTCGTCATCGCGCTCGCGGAGGGGCGCACGCTGCTCGATCGCGCCGATCGGCGGCGGACGCTGCTGACGCTCGCGGCCTGCGTCGTGGTCGCGTCGGCGTCGAACTACTACGCCGTCTTCACGATGCTCGCGCTCGTGCTCGTCGTCGGCCTCGCGGCGCTCGCCTGGCGCTCGCGTGCGATGGCGGTCCAGGGCGCGCTCGTGCTCGCCGCGATCGGCGTCGTGTTCGCGCTCTGCCACGCGCCGCCGGTCATCCACGTCGCCAAGCACGGCCGCGATCCCGCCGTCGCGGTGCGCTCGCCGGGGGAGAGCGAGGCCTTCGGGCTGAAGCTCGCGCAGATGGTCATCCCGCGGCCGGACCATCGCATCGGGCTGCTCGCGCGGCGCGGCGAGAGCTACCGCGAGCAGACGCCGCTGCGGGCCGAGGACTTCTCCCCGTCGCTCGGCGTGGTGGCGACGGTGGGTCTCCTCGTCGCGCTGCTCGCGCTGCTCATGACCGGGCTCGGCGACCGCGGGCTGTCGCTGCGGCGGCGGCGGATCTCGCTCGCCGGCGCCGTCGCGCTCGTGTGCTTCCTCGTCGGGACGGTCGGCGGGATCTCGGCGCTCATCGCCTTCGAGCTCTCGCCGCAGGTGCGCGGCTGGAACCGGATCTCGCTCTTCATCGCGTTCGCGGCGCTGCTCGTCGTGGCGCTCGGGCTCACGGCGCTCGGCGAGCGGCTGCGCGACCGCGGCCGGCCGGCCTGGGTGGCGGGCGCGGTGGCGGTCCTCGTCGGCGCCATCGGGATCCTCGACCAGACCTCCCCGCACGACGCGCCCGGCTACCAGGTGCACATCCCGAACTGGCGCGCCGACGAGGCGTTCGTGCACGGGATGGAGGCGGGCCTGCCCGACGGGACGGCGGTGCTGCAGCTGCCCTACGTGCCGTTCCCCGAGAGCGGGCCGGTCAACGGGATGCTCGACTACGACCTCTTCAAGGGCTACCTGCACTCCGAGCACCTGCGCTGGAGCTACGCCGCGACGCGCGGGCGCCCGGAGGACTGGCAGGACGACGCGCGCGACCTCACGCCCGAGGCGCTCGCGTCGGCGGCGACGGCGGCGGGCTTCGGCGCCGTCTACGTCGACCGTGCCGGCTACGCCGACAACGGCGCGGCGGTGATCGACGCGCTGACGAAGGCCACGGGGGCCGCGCCCGCCGGCGTGTCGTCCGAGGGCCGGCTGGCGTACTACGACCTGCGGCCGCTGGCCGCGCGCGTCGCGTCGAAGTCGACGCCCGCGCAGCGCGGCGCGATCCGCGACGCGCTGCTGCATCCGGCGACGGCGGCCTACGGCATCGGCTTCTCCTTCGGCGAGGTCGCCGACGGGGTGCCGTTCCGCTGGGCGGGGCCGCGCGCGACGCTGCGGCTCGGCAATCCGCTGGACCGGTCGCGGCGGGTGCGGCTGACGGCGGCCCTGACCGGCCCGGCGCCGGCGCCGTCGACGGTGACCGTCGCGCTGCCCGGCGCGGCGCCGCAGACGATCCGGGCGGGGGCCGACGGGGCCTCGCTGGACGTCGTCGTCGACGTGCCCGCGGGCGGGGCGGACGTCGTGCTGAGCACCGCCGGTCCCGCGGCGCCGGTGGCGGCCGGGGCGCCGGTCCGCGACATGCGACTGAGGGTCGCCGATCCGAAGCTGCGCGACGAGGTGCTCACGGAGGACCGGCTGACGGCGCTCGCGCGCTGATCGGCGCGGGTCAGGCGCGCGCGGCCCCGCGCAGCACGTACACGTGCTCGCGCCCGCCCGGGACCGCCTCGCTGTGCAGGACGTCGAAGCCGTCCATGAGCGCCCGCAGCGACGCCGCGTCGAAGCGCTGGGCCTGCGCGCCCTCGGCCGTCGCCGCTCCGCCGGCCGCAAGGCGCGCGACGGCCCCGCTACGGCTCGACGCGAGATTGCGGACCGGCTCGGAGATCACGACCCGGTCGGCCGCCGCCGAGCGCATGCGCTCGACGAGCGCCGCGGCCGAGGCCGCGGGCAGGAAGTGGTAGAGGCTCGCCTGCATGATCACGACGTCGGCGGGGGGCAGCTCGGCCGTCGCGACGTCGGCGCGGCGCGCGTCCACGCCGCGGCGGCGCAGGCGCTCGACGAAGGCCTCGCTGAGATCCAGCCCGACATAGGACCGCGTGCGCCCGCGCAGCTCGCGGAGGTACATCCGCGCCGGCCCGCAGCAGAGCTCGAGGACGCCGGCGCCCTCCGGGACGTGGGCGGCGACGGCTGCGTCGCGTGCCGCGTAGTAGCGTCCGTACAGCACGCGCATCGCGAGGCCGTAGCCCCAGGCGCTGCGGTAGATGAGGCTCTCGGGCAGAGGCGCGAGGATAGCCACCGTCGGGTCTGCCGTGATCGAGCTCAGCGTCGTCATCCCCGTCTACAACTGCGCCGGCGCCCTCGCTGAGCTGCACGCCCGGCTGACCGCGTCGCTGCGGGAGATCACGCCGGACTACGAGATCGTGCTCGTCGACGATCGCTCGACCGACGGCGCGTGGGACATCATGCGCGCGCTCGCCCACGAGGACCCGCGCCTGCGCGTCGTGCGCCTGAGCCGCAACTTCGGCCAGCACGCCGCGATCACCGCCGGCCTCGCGCGCGCCGGCGGCAACTGGACGGTCGTCATGGACTGCGACCTCCAGGAGCCGCCCGAGGAGATCCCGCGGCTGTACGCCAAGGCGCAGGAGGGCTTCCAGATCGTGCGCGCCGTCCGCGAGGGGCGCAGGCACAGCGCGTTTCGGCGCTTCTCCGCCTCGCTGTACCGGCGGATGCTCAGCGAGCGCGAGGGCGAGATCGAGTTCTCGACGCTCTCGATCATCTCGCGCAAGGTCGTCGACACGTTCCTGCTGCTGCGCGACCGCGACCGCGAGTACCAGCTCGTGCTCGACTGGCTCGGCTTCAGCCAGGCGAGCATCAGCTTCGAGCACGCCGACCGCGGCGGCGACTCGCCGAGCAGCTACGGCCTGCGCGAGCTCGTCCGCGTCGCGCTCGACGGCATGTTCTTCCGCACGACGGTCCTGCTGCGCTGGATCGTCTTCGCGGGCTTCTGCGTCGCGGGCGTCGGGGCCGTCATGGCGGCCTATGCGGTGTTCTCGCGCTACGTCGAGGACACGCCGCCGGGCTACACGAGCATCGTCGTCCTGCTGCTGCTGCTCAGCGGCTTCATCATCATCGCGCTCGGCGTCGTGGGCCTCTACATCGGGCGGATCTTCGACCAGGTCAAGGGCCGCCCGCTCTTCGTCGTCGACGAGCAGATCGACGGCGCGCAGCTGCCCCGCGACCAGGACTCCTAGCGCGTGGACGACGCGCTCGAGCGCTGGACGTTCGAGGCCGAGGAGCGCCATTGGTGGTACCGCGGTCGCCGGCGCGTGCTGGCCGCGGTGCTCGACGGGCTCGACGGGCCGCCGGCGCCCCGCATCCTCGACGCCGGCTGCGGCTCCGGGCGCAACATGGTCGAGCTCGCCCGGCGCGGCACGGTCGCCGGGGTCGAGCTCGCGGAGGCATCGCTGGCGGCAGCTCGCGCGCGCGGCGTCGGCGAGGTCCGGGCCGGCTCGCTGTCGGACAGGCTGCCGTTCGACGACGAGGCGTTCGACCTCGCGGTCGCGCTCGACGTCCTCGAGCACCTGTCCGACGACGGCCCGGCGCTGCGCGAGCTCGCGCGGGTCCTCGCCCCCGGCGGCCGGCTCGTCGTCACCGTGCCGCAGTACGCGTGGCTCTGGGGCGAGCACGACGTCGTCTCCCATCACCACCGCCGCTACACGCGCTCGCTGCTCG
Source organism: uncultured Actinomycetes bacterium (assembly GCA_963797025.1). Classification (GTDB taxonomy): domain Bacteria; phylum Actinomycetota; class Thermoleophilia; order Solirubrobacterales; family Solirubrobacteraceae; genus CADCVQ01. The sequence goes on along the minus strand of CAWCNU010000004.1, from coordinate 489,759 downwards.
CCGCCCGTGCGCGCGAGGCCGGCTTCGAGGTCGAGCGCATGACGGCCTTCAACGCGCTGCTGCTGCCGCCGATCGCCGCCGCGCGGCTCGTGCAGCGTCTGCGCCGCCGGGCGGTTCCCTCCGACGACCTCGGCCGCACGCCCCAGGGCCCGGTCAACGACGCGCTCGAGCGCGTGCTCGCCGCCGAGGCGGCATGGATCGCCCGCGGCCGCGACCTCCCCGCCGGCGTCTCGCTGCTCGCCGTCCTGCGCCTGCCGGGTCACTCGGCGTCTGCGGCGGGCTGAAACTGCATCGGTGAGGAATGGGTCGGGGTGTCGCGGCGTCCCGTGCGAGCGGTCGTGTCGAACGAGGTGGCCCTGCGACCCCCTCGTCCGGCACGACGGCCCAGAAATCGTCGAGTGGCGCTCTTGTCCGTCTGAAGCCGACAAAAGCGCCACTCGTCCCACCGTGCGCTCGAAGAGAGCGCCGCGACGAACGCACCCGATCCCTCATCGCTGCAGTTCGCGAGCGTTGGCGCGCAGCCGGCCGTGCACGGGTGCGACGAGCGCCGAGTCGCTCGACTAACCCGCCACCGAGAAGTCGAAGCCCGCGTCGACCTGCGGGCGGCGGTCGATGACCCCGACGCGCGCGACGAAGTCCGCCCAGCGTCGGATGATCGCGCGGTCCATCCGCATCCCGGGGGAGAAGAGCGGCGCGACCGCGTCGAGCTGGGCGCCGATGAGCCCGGTGTCGCCGGTCTGCGCGGCGCCCGCGATCTCGCGCACCGCGGCGGTCGGATGCGCGCGCACCTCGTCCATCCCGGCCGCGATCGCGCGCACGGCGGCGACGACGCGGTCGCGGTGGTCGCGCAGCATCGAGCGCGCGGTCATGAGCACGACCTCGGGGTACGGCGGCGCCCCGTAGTCCTCGACGCGGAACTCGCGCATCTCGCGGCCGTGGCGCTGCAGCGCGACGCCCTCGGCGTTCCAGAACGCGGGGACGGCCGTCACGCGGCGCGTCAGCAGCGCGCTGACCGCCGCGAACCCGATCGTCACCTCGCGGACGCGCGCCGCAGGCTCAGCCGGGCGGCGCGCCGTGCTCGGCGAGCGATGCCGCCACCGCCGCCCAGCGAGGGCGGAAGGCGTAGACGCAGGCCAGGCGCAGGAGCGTCGCCTGCTCGTACACGGCGATCCGCCGCCGGCACGCCTCGCGGGCGTCGTAGCCCGCCAGCAGGGCGTCGCGCAGCCCGCCGTGGCTCCCTGGCTGCGCTCCCGCCTGCCGCGCGCGCAGGTCGAAGTGCGCGGCGAGGTTGCCGAGGTCGATCGCGGGATCGCCGAGCGTCAGCGTGTCGAGGTCGATGAGCGCGATGCCCCCGTCCTCGGCGACGAGCACCTGCTTGTCGTGCAGGTCGCGGTGGATGAGCGCGGGCCGGACGTCGCGCAGGCCGGCGAGGTCGTCGAGCACCTGCTGCGCGCGCACGCCGAGCTTCGCGTAGGTCGCGGGGTCGTGCCACAGCAGTCGCTGCAGCCAGTCGGTCAGCACCATCGCCTCCTCGCGCGCGCCGTGGACCCGCGCGCGGGCGATCTCGGGCGCGTCCTGCTTGTGCAGGCGGTGGATCGCGGCGCCCGTCGCGCGCACGGCGGCCGCCGCGCCCGGCTCGGCGAGCCGCTCGCGCAACGCGCGGCCGGGGACGCGGCCCAGCGCGAGGACGCCCGCCTGCTCGTCCTCCGAGAGGACGGACGGCGCCGCGACCGCGTGCACCGCACGATGCGCGGCGGCCGCGGCACCCACCCGTCCGGGCCGGACGATCTTCAGATACGCGCCGGGCACGGCGACCGTCGCGCGGCGTTGCGCGCGGTGCGACACGAGCCGCGCCCCCGGCAGGCCGACGGCCGCCTCGAGGCCGCGCAGCCGGACGTCGGTGCCGGCGGCCTGCAGGGCCACCTGCTCGCCCTCGACCTCGACGATCGCCATGTGCTCGTCGGCGGCGGCGGTGCGGCGCAGCGCCTCGCGATCGCTCGACCAGTGGCCCGCGACGACGACCTCGCCGGAGGCGTACTCGAGCGTGAGCTCCGTCGGCGAGTGCGGCCATGCCCGGCGCAGCGGCAGCGTCTCGCCGCTGGGCGCGCGCAGCTCGGCGATGCGCGACAGGACGCGCGCGCTACCCGTCATGGGCGGCCTCCGCCAATGCGACGAGGTGCTCGACGCGCGCCGGCCAGTCCGGCTCGCGATGGCGAAACGGCTCGGGCGCGAGATGCAGCAGCGCGGCCGCGGTCCATGCCCGCAGCGCGTCGCGGTCGACCTCGCCATAGCCGCCGACGACGTCCGCCTGCGCGGCCGCCGCCGCGCCCGGATCGAGGTTGCCGCCGACGACGTCGCGCCAGAGCGACGCGACGAAGCTCCCGAGGTCGCGGGCGGGGTCTGAGAGCACGGCGTCGTCGAGATCGACGAGCGCGACCTCGCCCTCGTGCAGGAGCACCTGGTCGGCGGAGAAGTCGCCGTGGGCGGCGACCGGGCGCCCGTCGCGCGGCAGCCAGCGCGCGACGTCCCGGGCGACGCGCCGAGCGGCCGGGCGCGCGCCGGGGACGAGCGTGCTGATCGTGTCCACCGAACGCAGCACGCGCTGCATCTCGAGGTCGCGCGTCGCGAACGGCAGCGGCGGCGGCGCGATCGCGTGCAGGCGCGCGAGCGCGGCGCCGGCGATCGCCGCGCCGCCGCCGGCGAGCAGCTCGCCCTCCAGCGGTGCACCGGGCAGCCACTCGAGCACGACGATCCGCGCGCGGCGCGAGCGGCCGAGCCGCCGCGGCGTGCGGGGCTGCTCGCGCCCGCCGAGCAGCGAGCTGACGCGGTCGGCGGCGGGGAAGCGGCCTCCGGCGTAGGCCTTGACGAGCGCTTGCTCGCCGCTTACGCCCTGCAGCACGGCGACGTAGCGGCGCTCGGGCTTCCAGCGCAGCAGCCGCAGCGACGACGGCCACAGCTCGGGTCGATCGGGCAGCGCGTGCGCCAGCAGGCGCTCGCGCTCGACGGGATCGACGAGCCTCGGCAGCGCGGCGATCCGGCGGTCGTTGGGCTCGGGGTACAGCGCCGCCGGCACGTTCTCGAGCAGCACCGCGCCCGCGCCGAGCGCGCTGGGCGCGCCGGCGCGCCCTGCGTTCTTGACGAGCTTGTCGTGCGACTCGGGCGACTGCAGGCGCAGATAGGCGCGGATCTCACCGGCGGCGGCGGTGAGGCGGCAGGCGACGACGCAGGCGGTGCCGGGCTTGTAGCGGACGTACGTCGCCTCGGCGGCGGTGACGCCGGCGTCGGGCAGCGCGTGGGCGAGCTCCGCGGCCAGCGCCTCGTCGTCGAGCACGATCGCGAGGCCGGGCAGCGCACGGTCGCGGGCTGCGAGCTCGGCGTGCGGCGTCAGGGTGCCAGTCGCCACGGGATCCTCGCGGGCCGGCGGCGCTTTGTCGCCTGCGCCGGTGGTCGCTGCGCGGATTGCAGCCGGTGGACGGTCGCGTAGGCCCCGTCGCGCGCCATGAGCTCGGCATGCGTGCCACGCTCGACGATCTCGCCGGCTTCGAGGTAGAGGATCTGATCGGCGTGCTCGACCGTGCTGAGGTCGTGGGCGACGATGAGCGTCGTGCGCCCCCGCGTGAGCCGCCGCAGCGCCTCGCCGACCTCGCGCTGGTTCTCCTCGTCGAGGCCCGTGGTCGGTTCGTCGAGCAGCGTGATCGGGGCGTCGCGCACCGCGGCGCGGGCGATCGCCAGCCGCTGGCACTGCCCGCCCGAGAGCGTCGCGCCGCGCTCGCCGAGGATCGTGTCGTAGCCGCCGGCGAGCGCCATGACGAATTCGTGCGCGTTGGCGAGCCGGGCCGCGGCCTCGATCTGCTCGTCGCTGACGCCGTCGCAGCCGTAGGCGATGTTCTCGCGGACGCTGACGCCGAAGAGGATGCTGCCCTGCAGCACGACCGCCATCTGCGCGCGCAGCGAGGCCATCGTGACGTCGCGGGCGTCCCAGCCGTCGATCCGCACGCGCCCGTCGGACGGGTCGTAGAGGCGCAGCAGCAGGCTCAGCGCGCTGGACTTGCCGGCGCCGGAGGGGCCGACGAGCGCGACGATCTCGCCCGGCTTGGCCTTGAAGGAAACGTCGCGCAGCACCGGCCGGCCGGGCTCGTAGCCGAACGTGACGTGCTCGAAGGCGACCTCCCCGCGAAACGGCGGCGCGTCCACGGCGTGCGGCGCGTCGACGATCTCGGGCTCCTCGTCGAGCAGGTCGAGGATGCGCTCCGCCGAGGCCGACGCCTGGGCGATCCGGCCGGTGTACTTCGCGAGGTCGCGCATCGGCTTGAACGCCGTCTTGAGATAGAACATGAAGACGACGAGCTCGCCGATCGTCAGGCGGCCCGACTGCACCTGCCGGGCGCCGAAGAACAGGACGGCGGCGGTGCCGAGCGACGCGCCGACGTCGACCTTGCGCTCGAGCCCGGCGGCGAGGCGCTTGGCCTGCACGCCGTCGCGGAAGCTCGCCTGGTTCTGGCTCGCGAAGGACTTCTCGAGCGTGCCCTCGAGCCCGAGCGCCTGCACGAGCTTGATCGCGCCCAGGCCCTCGGCGGCGACGCTCGCCATCGCGCCCTCGCGCTTGCGCTGCCTGCGCGCCGCGATGCGGATGCGGCCGCTGCGGCGGATGAACGTCGGCGACAGCAGCGGCAGCACGATCATCGACACGAGCGCCAGCTCGACGTTGATGAGGAACATGACGGCGACCATCCCGACGAGCGTCGCCGTGTTCGCGACGAGCGGCAGCGCCGCGGTGACCGCGACCTCCTGCAGGCGCCCGATGTCGCCGGTGAGCCGCGTGATGAGGTCGCCGGTCCGCGAGCGGGTGTGGAAGCGCAGCGAGAGGCGCTGGACGTGGCGGTAGAGATCCTGGCGGACCTCGGTGAGGATGCGGTTGCCGGCGATCGCCAGCGAGATCGTCGAGAGGTAGGACGCGAGCGCCCGCAGGCACGCGAGGACGATGACGGCCACCGTGCAGCCGATGAGCAGCTCGTCGGTGCTCAGGCCGTTCATCCACGACGGGTTGGAGCCCGCGCCGCCCGAGCTCTTCAGGACGTCGTCGAGGACGAACTTCAGCGGCCACGGCTCGAGCAGCCGCAGCGCGACCTCGCCGACGATGAGCAGCCCGGCGGCCCAGAGGAGCCTGCGGTTGGCGCGCACCTGCGGCCCGAACCGGCGCGCGAACGCGCGCAACCCGGCGAGCGCGGCGCGCAGCGAGCGCTGGGCGCTCATGCCGCCATCCCGAGGATGCGCCGGGCGACGCCGTCCCAGCTGTGGTGCGCGAGCACGCGCGAGCGCGCCCGTGCGCCGAGCCGCCGCCTGGCGTGCGGGTCGGCGGCGAGCGTTCCGAGCGCGCGCGCGATGTCGTGCGCGTCGCCGGGCTCGCAGAGCAGTCCGTCGCGGCCGTCGTCGATGAGCGCGGGAAGCTGCCCGACGCGGCTGCCGACGACCGGCACGCCGGCGGCCATGCTCTCGAGGACCTTCAGCGGCGAGAAGTAGCTGTCGGCCGACGCCGGATAGGGGGCGACCGACGCGTCGGCGCGCGCGAGGAGCGCTCCGACCGCCGCGGGCTCGACGGATCCCGTGAGCTGCGTCGCGTGCAGGACGCCCGCGTCCGTCAGCCGCTGCTCCAGGCGCTCGCGGCCCGGCCCGTCGCCGACGACGAGCAGGCGCGCGTCCGGCACGGCCCGGCGCAGGAGGACGAACGCGTCGACGAGCGTGTCGAGCCCGTGCCACGGCTTCAGCGTCCCGACGAACGCGACGGTGAACGGCTCGCCGCCCGTGCGCTCGGCCGGCGCGGCGAAGCGCGCCGGATCGACGCCGTTGGGGACGACGTGGACCTTGCCGGATGCCTCCGCCGTGTCCTCGAGCGCGTCGCCGAGCGGGCGTGAGACCGCGAGCACCGCCGTCGCCGCGGCGAGGCTGCGGCGAACCCCCTCCTCGGCCAGTCCCCGGTCGACGAGCGTGCGATGCGTCGCCTGCTCCTCGACGAGCGGCGCGTTGACCTCGAGGATCCCGACGGCGCCGGCGTCGCGGGCGGCCTCCATGCCCGCCCAGGCGAACAGCGCGTGGCGCTCGTAGACGAGCCCAAACGGCCCGGCCGCGGCGATCCGGTCGCGGAGCGCGTCGTTGGCGGCGGCGAGCGCGACCTCGCGCTCACGCGTGTCACGGGCGCGCGGCCGGCCGAGGTCGTGCAGCGTCGCGGCGCGCAGCGCGGGCGTGGGCTCTCCGCCGGTGCGCGTCGCGAAGAGCTCGACCTCGGCGCCGGTGCGCAGCAGCGCGCCGAGGACGCCCTGGACGTGCACGGACGCGCCTTTGGAGCCGAAGACCGGGACGCCGGGATCAGCGCAGACGTACGCGATCCGCACCCGTCGTCACCTCCTCCTCGTCGCGTCCGGCGAGCACCGCGGCGCGCCATCGCGCGGTCGTCTGCGTGATGTCGAAGCGCCGCTCGATGAGCTTGCGGGCCCCCGTCGCGAGGCGCACCCGCAGGTCGGCGTCGTCGAGCAGGCGCCCGAGCGCCGCGGCCAGCGCCGGCGGGTCGTGCTGGGCGATCCCGAGGCCGGTGCGCCCGTCGTGCAGGACCTCCGGGATGCCGGTGACGTCGGTCGCGACGCAGGGCGTGCCGAGCGCCATCGCCTCCAGCAGGACGGTCGGCAGCCCCTCGCGGTTGCCGTCGGCGCCGACGATGCACGGCGCCGCGAGCGCCGCCGCCGCGGTGATCTCCGCACGCACGACCTCCTGGCTCGCCGGCCCGGCGAGCGTCACGACGTCGTCGAGGCCGAGCTGCGCCACCTGCGCGCGCAGCCGCGCCTCGAGCGCGCCGCCGCCGACGATCCGGCACTCGAAGCGCCGGCCCTGCGCGGCGAGCAGCGCGCAGGCCTCGACGAGATCGCCGAAGCCCTTCTTCTCGACGAGCCGCCCGACCGCGACGACGAGCGGCGGGCGCTCGGCGGGCGCCGAGAACGTGAAGCGCTCGAGCTCGATCCCGTTGTAGACGCGATGCAGCCGCGGCGCCACCGCGGGGCAGAGCCTGCGCAGGTACGCGACGTTGAAGTCGCTGACGGTCACGATCGCGGCGGCATCGGCGAGGATGCCCCGCAGCGCGACGGGGTCGACGTCCTCGTGGAAGATGTCCTTCGCGTGGGCGGTGACGGAGTAGGACACGCCCGCGAGCCGTGCCGCGAGGCGGGTGACCGAGGCCGCGACGTTGGCGAAGTGGACGTGCAGGTGGCCGATCCCGCGGTCGCGCACGAGCGATGCGAGGCGCAGCGCCTGGACGAGCTCGCGCGGATGCAGGTCGCGCACGTCGTCGAGGTCGTCGGCGTAGAACGCGCGCGCGGCGTCGATCTCGTCGAGCAGCAGCCCGACGGTGACGTCGGTCGGCAGGTGGGTCGTCGGCGCGCGCAACCGCGCGTGGGCGGCGTGCGCGCCGAGGTCGGCCGACTCGCGCAGCGAGAAGATCTCGATGTCCAGGCCCGCCGCCTCGTGGGCGAGCAGCTCGGTGACGATGAACGTCTCCGACAGGCGCGGGAAGACCTTCGCGACGTAGCCGATGCGCGGCGTCTCAGGCGGCACGGCTGACCGTCGTCATCGGGCCGTCGGACATCACGGAGTCCAGGAGCGCGGGCAGGCGGCGCAGGCCGTCGAGGTCGATCGGCGCCCGCGCGCGCGGCGCGCGCGGGCGCTCGGCGAGCCAGTCGCCGATCGTCGTGACGTCGGCGCGCAGCGGGTGCGCGACGTCGACGACGCCGTGGCGCCCGAGGCTCAGCGAGCGGATGAGCTGCTCGAGGCGCGGAGCGACGCGCGGCACGATGAGCGTGCGCTTCTCGCGGGCGAGCAGCTCGCAGACGGTGTTGTAGCCGCCCATCGCGACGACGGAGTCCGCGCGATCGATGACGGCCTCGGGCGACGGCAGGAAGTCGACGACCTCGACGTGGCGCCCGGCGCGCCGGCGCAGCATCCGGCGGTCGGCGTCGGGCATGAGCGGGCCGGTGACGACCATCCCGTCGGTGTTCGCCGGCATCGGCGCGCGGGCGAACGTGTCGGCGACCGCGTAGCCGTCGGCTCCGCCGCCGACCATGCACAGCGCCAGCCGCCGTCCCGAGCCGTCGGACTCGGCGGTCGTCTCGCCCGCGGACGGCGCGGCGGCGCCGCTGCCGAGATAGCCCGTGAAGCGCGCGCGCTCGCGGACCGCGTCGCCCAGGGAGCAGCGCTGCACGAGGTCATAGACGCGCGGGTCGCCGTAGATCCAGACCTGCGCGTACCGGTCGCGCACGGCCTCCTCGGAGCCGGCGTCGCGCCATTCGCGGCGGACGCGATCGGCGCGATCGAGGACGTCGCGCAGGCCGAGCACGCAGCGCGTCCCCTGCTCGCGCAGTGCGTCGAGCGCGGGCACGAGCTCGCCGCCGAGCCCGAGCGGGTGCTTGTCGACGATGAGGACATCGGGCTCGTAGGCCGCGAGCGCCGCGCGCATCGTCGCGGCCCGCAGCGCGGCGAGCCGGTCGGTCGTGACGTTGAGAAAGCGCGGCCGGTAGGCCCCCTGCGCGTCCTTCGCGTACCCCGGGAGCGTGAGGTAGTCGATGCCGTCCGGAGCCGGGAACGCCCCCGCCTCGCGGACGCCCGTGACGAGCAGCGTCGACGCGCCGTGACGGGTGAGGGCACGCGCGATCGCGAGGTTCCGGCGCACGTGGCCGAGGCCGAGCGCGTCGTGGGAGTACAGGGCGATCCGCATGTCGTCCTTCCGCTGCGCCGCCTCGTCCGCGGCGGCGATCGTTGACGTTCCCTTCACCTGTTCGAGACACCGGACGCCCCGGCCGATCACGGTCTTAAGACGTAAGTCCCGTGACAGCCGCCCGTAGAATCGGTCGGTGGCAATCGCCGTGCAGCGGGACCCCGCGTCGCCTGAGATCACCCGCGGTGAGCTCACCGGCTTCGCCGGCCCCGGGTTGCTCTCCAACGCGTCCGACGAGCGCCTCGCCGCGCTCGTCCGCGACGGTGACGAGAACGCGTTCGCGGCGATCGTCCTGCGCCACGGCCCGGCACTCGAGCGCCAGTGCCGCCGCACGCTGTCGCGCTCGCGCGCCGAGGATGCGCTGCAGCAGACCTTCGCCAACGCCTACGTCGCGCTGGCGGGCGGCGCCCAGCCCTCGGCGCTGCGCCCGTGGCTGCACGCGATCGCGCACAACACCGCCGTCAACGGTCTGCGCGACCGCCAGGAGGAGAGCCTCGACCGCGTGCGCGAGCTGCGCGACCGCCGCTCGCCACACGACATCGTCGCCGGCCGCGAGTCGCTGCAATCGGTTGTCCGTGCCGTCGAGTCGCTGCCCTCGCGCCAGCGCCACGTCATCGTCCGCCAGGAGTTCGACGGCGAGAGCCACGAGCGGATCGCGGCCGAGCTCGGCCTCACGAAGGGCGCGGTCCGTCAGCTCGCGCACCGTGCACGCGCGAGCGTCCGCGCCGCCGCGGCCGCGATCATGCCCGCGCCGTTCTGGCTGCGGCTCCCGTGGCTCGCAAGCGCTCCCGACGGCGGTCAGCTCGTCGCCGGCGGTGCGCTGACGGCGATGGCGAGCAAGACCGCCGCCGCGATCCTCGTCGCCGGCGCCGCCGCGGGCGGTGCGGTCGAGCTCACCGAGCACCACCGCTCACCGTCATCGCCGCCGGCCGTCCAGCGCGCCGTGCCGGCCGGGGCCGACCGCGACGGAGCCGGCGCCCGCCCGGCGACGGGGCGCAGCGGCTCCCCGGCGGCATCGATCGGCCAGGCTCGGCGTGGCCGTCGCGCCGGCACGGCGGCGCCCGACGGCAGCGGCCCGGGATCGCGCCCGCGCCCGGCTGACGAGCCGGGCCTCGTGCCGGGCTCCGCCGTGCCGGCCGTCGAGCCCGCGCTCGATCGCACCGACGCCACCGCGCCGGCGGCCGGCGCGGACGACACGACGAGCAATCGCGTCGGCAGCCCGAACGGCAGCACCGGCACGGGCAGCGGCCAGGGAACGAGCGGATCGGGCTCGCAGCCCGCGGGTGCGCAGGCCGCGGCCGAGGACGCGCCCGACGCCCCGGACGCACCCGACGCGCCCGACGCGCCCGACGCCCCTGACGCGCCGGATGCCCCCGACGCACCCGATGCCTCGGCCGCGCCGTCCGGCGCGAACAAGGGCACGACCGCCGCGCCCGCCGCGGCTGCCCCCGCGCCGGCCTCCGGCACCTCCGGCTGACGCCGCCGGTCAACGGCGCGCCAAGCGGTCGCGCTGACGCCGTCGTAGGACGCGTCAGGTGCGTCGCGCTCCCAACGCCGGCCTCGCGAGCACGACGGACGTCTCGATCTGGCGGTCGGGGATCGTCCAGTAGCGCTGCAGCAGCCCGGACTTCAGCTCGGGTGAGACGAGCTCGAAGCCGTGGCGCTCGTAGAAGCCGATCGCCCAGTCGGCCGCGGCCCAGGTGCCGACGAGCACGCGCTGCGGGCGGTCGCGCATGAGCTGCTCCAGCAGCGCGGCGCCGACGCCCCGCCGCTGGCGGTCAGGCGCCACGTACGCGTGGCGGATGAGCTCGACGTCGCGCACCGGCTGGATGCCCATGATCCCGACCAGCCGCCCGCCGTCCTCGGCGCCCCAGAACTCGACGCCCGCCGCGATCTCGCCGTCGAGCTCGTCCGCGGGCATGTACGGCTCGTGCCAGCGGTCGGCGGGGATGACGCCGCGATAGGCCTGCGCCGCGGCGTTGACGACCTCGAGGATCGCCGGGCGCTCGTCGTCTCGGCAGCGTCGGACGCGCATGACGCAGCGCAATCTAGGGGGCGCCACGCGTCGGCGCCCTGGAGTACGGTCCGCCACGTGAAGCGGCACGTCCTGATCCTCGGCGCGGGGTTCGCCGGCATGGAGCTCGCGACGCGCCTGTCCGAGACGCTCCAGGACGCGGTCCGCGTCACGCTGCTGGACCGCAGCGACTCCTTCTTCTTCGGGTACTCCAAGCTCGACGTCATGCTCGGGCGCAAATCGGCGGACGACGTGAAGCTGTCCTACCGCGGCTTCGAGAAGGACGGCGTCGAGTTCCGCCAGGAGACGGTGACCGGCGTCGATCCCGCCTCCCGGCGGGTCACGACCGACGCGGGCTCCTACGACGCGGACTTCCTCGTGATCGCCCTCGGCGCCGACTACGACTTCGACGCGACGCCCGGCTTCGAGGCGGGCGGCCATGAGTACTACACGCTCGCGGGGGCCGAGCGGCTGCGCGACGCGCTGGCCGACTTCGACGGCGGGCGCGTCCTCGTCTCGATCCTCGGCCAGCCCTTCAAGTGCCCGCCGGCGCCGTTCGAGGGGTCGTTTCTGCTGCACGAGCACTTCATGCAGCGGGGCATCCGCGACGCGGTGCAGATGGCGACGACGTTCCCGATGCAGCGCCCGGTGCCGGTGACCGGCGAGGTCGCGCAGATGTTCCGCGACGGGCTCGCCGCGCGGAACATCGAGGAGCTGCCCCAGCAGCTCGTCACGAGCATCGATCCCGCGACGCGCACGGCGCACCTCAAGAGCGGCGAGACGCTGCCCTACGACCTCTTCGTCGGCATCCCGGTCCACCGGGCGCCCGATCCGCTCGCGGCCTCCGGCCTGGCGGTCGGCGGCTGGGTGCCCGTCGATCAGACGAACCTCAGGACCGAGTTCCCCGACGTCTACGCCCTCGGCGACGTCTGTACCGGTCCCCGCACCGTTCCCAAGGCCGGGATCTTCGCCGAGTCTGCCGCGCTCGTCGTGGCCGACGACATCGCCGCCTCGATCTCGGGTGAGGAGCCGCCCGCGCCGTTCGGCGGATCGGGCGTCTGCTACGCCGAGTTCGGCGAGGGGCTCGTCTCCAAGGTCGAGGTCAGCTTCCTCACGGGGCCCGCGCCGGCAGCGCAGCGATACGCCCCCGCGAGCGAGTACGCCGCCGAGAAGGACGCTTTCGGCGCCACGCGGCGAGCGCGCTGGTTCGGTCAGTAGCGGCGTCGGTGGCATCCGTTTCCCGCCCCGGTACGCCTTCCAATTCCGTGCGGACATGCTGGATACTGCGCATGCGGAACCGGCCTACGAGAACAGGGGAGCTCTTTTGTCGTCAGCGCAGCCCAGCTACGAGCCGCCGGGTCCCGGCCCTTGGGACATCGACGCGGTCCACTTCCCGCGCCCTGTCACCCGCTACTGGTCCGAGTTGCACCCGGCGCCCTTCGCACGCGGCTTCGGCGAGTTCGCCGGCTTCTACGGGATGCTCATCGCGGGGCGTGAGAACCGGTATGTCAACGGCTTCGCGTACGGGACCACGCATCCGGTCGCCGGCGAGGAGGTTCCCGCGCGGCTCCAGCGGGCGGCCGAGACGTTCGAGCGCAAGCTCTGGCGCGAGCAGCTGCAGGAGTGGGACGAGACGTGCAAGCCCGAGTCGATCCGACGCCACCGCGAGCTGCAGGCCGTCGACGTCGAGGCGCTGTCCGACGACGAGCTCGCCGCGTACCTCAGGGAGTGCCGCGACCACCACGCGGAGATGATCTACCAGCACATGCGGTTCACCGCGGCGCCGAGCATCCCGACCGGTGACTTCCTGGCGCACGTCGGCGATTGGACCGAGCTTCCGGCGTCGGACCTGCTCCCGCTCATGCGCGGGGCCGCGCCCGTCTCGGCGGGAGTCACGGGTGAGCTCGAGCGCATGATCGCGGTCGTCGAAGACGACGCCGAGGCCCGCGAGCTCCTCGCGTCCGATGCAGATCCGGCCGAGGTGCTCGAGGCGCTGCGCTCGCGCGAAGGTGAGGTCGGTGGCGCGGTCGGCGAGTACCTCGACCTCGTCGGCAACCGCCTCCTGGACGGGTTCGACATCTCCAACCAGCGCGCGATCGAGCTTCCGGACGCGCTGGTGCGCTCGATCCGCATCGCGATCGAGGGCCGGGGCGATGTCGACGCAGACGTCGAGGGTCTCATCGCCGACGTGCGCGCCAAGGTGCCCGAGGAGCATCGCGAGGAGTTCGACGAGCTCCTCGGCGAGGCCCGCCTCATGGCCCGCCTGCGCGACGAGCGCGGCGTGTTCAGCGACATCTGGGCGTCGGGGATCATGCGCCGCGCCGCGCTCGGCGCAGGCGAGCGCGTGGCGGCCGCCGGCCGCGTCCACGAGCCGCTGCATTTCCTCGAGGCCGGCATCGACGAGATGTGCGCGCTCGTGTCGGGCGATGGTGGCCCGTCGGCGGACGAGCTGGCCGAGCGGTTCGCCGACCGCACGTCGCGCGACGCCAAGACGGCGCCCCCGCATCTCGGGCCGCCCACTCCGGCGCCGCCGGACATGTCGGGTCTGCCGCCCGCGGGTGCGCGGGTCATGCGCGCGATGGGGATCGTGCTCGACGCGATGTTCGCGCCCTCCCAGGCGCCGCACGAGGAGCGTCGGATCCGCGGGCTGGGCGCGAGCAAGGGCAGCTACGAGGGGACCGCGCGGCGCGTGGCGGGCTCGACGGAGTTCGACCGCATCGTCGAGGGCGACGTGCTGCTCACCGAGGCGACGACGGAGGCCTTCAACATCCTCCTGCCGCTGCTGGGAGCGATCGTGACCGACAGCGGCGGCCTGCTCTCCCACGCGGCGCTCGTCGCGCGCGAGTACGGCATCCCAGGCGTCGTCGGCACGCGCAACGCGACCGATCTCATCCCGGACGGCACCCGCGTGCGGGTCGACGGCGACGCCGGGGCCGTGACGGTGCTCGAGTGACGCAGGTCGTACCGCTCGCAGAGGCCAGGGACGACACGATCTTCGGGTCCAAGGCGGTCGGCCTCGGTGCGGCCAGTCGCGAGGGCCTGCCGCTGCCGCCCGGCGTCGCGCTGTCCGGCGACATCGTCGAGGCGGTCGCCTCCGGCGAGGAGGACGCGATCGCGGAGGTGCTGAAGGCTGCGGGCGCACTGCGGGCGCCGTTCGCGGTGCGCTCCTCCGCCGTCGACGAGGACGGCGCCTCTGCGAGCTTCGCCGGGCAGCACCTCACGCTGCTGAACGTGCCATCGGCCGACGCGGTCAACGACGCGGTGCGCGAGGTCTGGTGGTCGGCGAACTCCGACTCGGCGATCACCTACCGCCAGAAGGTCGGGCTCTTCCACCGCCCGAGCGTCGGCGTCGTCGTGCAGTCGCTGCTGGACCCCGACGCCGCGGGCGTGATGTTCACGCGCCACCCCGTCACCGGCGCCGAGGAGCGGCTCGTCGAGGCGAGCTGGGGGCTCGGCGAGGCCGTCGTCGCCGGGCAGGTCATCCCGGACTCGTTCCGGATCGACCCTTCCGGCCGGGTGCTCGAGCGGACGCCGGGCTACAAGACGCTCGCGATCCGCAGCCTGCCCGACGGCGGCACGTTCGAGGAGCCGGTCGCCCCTGGCCTCGTCGAGTGCCTCTGCCTCGACGACGACCAGCTCGCGGCGCTCAACGCGCTGGCCACCCGCTGCGAGGAGGTCTACGGCCCCGCCCGGGACATCGAGTTCGCGTTCGCAAACGGCGAGCTCTACCTGCTGCAGTGCCGCGCGGTGACGCGTTTCTGATGCGCGGCGCGCCGGTCGAGGCCGTGCAGCGGGTCCCGCTCTTCGCAGAGCTCAATCGCGACGAGGCCGAACAGGTCGCGCGCCTGTTCAAGCCGCGCAGCTTCGCGGCCGGCGAGACCGTCGCGCGAGAGGGGTCCGGCGGCGGCGCCTTCTACCTCATCGAGTCGGGCGACGCCGTCGTCTCGGTCCACGGCCACGAGCGCCGGACGCTGGGGCCGGGCGACTGCTTCGGCGAGATCGCGCTCATCGACGAGGGTGCGCGCTCGGCGACGATCACGGCGGTGACCGAGTTGCGCTGTCAGGGCCTGACGTACTGGGATTTCCGCCCGCTCGTGCAGGGCAGCGCCGAGATCAGCTGGAAGCTCCTGCAGTCGGTCGTCAAGAACCTGCGCGACGAGCAGGCGGCGCAGGAATGACCCAGCCGCTCCCGGCTCTCGTCGCCGGCGGTCGGCGTTGACGGCGGGAGCATCGGGTGCGTACGGTGAAGCGATGTCCTACGAGGTCGTCTGCATGTCCGCGATCGAGGGGGCGGGGGGAGCTCAGATCGCCTCGCTCGTCGCCGCACGCCTCGGCTTCCAGGTCGTCAATGCGGAGATCATCGGTCGCGCGGCGCGCGAGGCGGAGGTCGACCCCGCCGTGATCGCCGACGTCGAGAAACGCGCGCCGCTCGTCGCCCGCATGCTCGAGCGCCTGGACCCGTCCGCAAGCGCCGCGGGCGCATTGGGCGGGTTCACCTTCGACCCGGGGTTCGACATCCCCGACCGCGACGAGCTGCGAGACCTCATCCGCTCGGCGATCGCGGAGGTGGCGGCGCAGGGGCGCGTGGTGATCGTCGCGCACGCCGCCTCGTTCGCGCTGAGCGAACGCAGCGACACCCTGCGCGTCTCCCTCACCGCATCGCCGGCGACGCGTGCGGCGCGGCTCGACGGCGAGGGCGACGGGGCCAAGCGCCTTGCGCGGGCCGACGGGCAGCGCGCGGACTACCTCAAGCGCTTCTACGGCGTGAGCGCCGAGCAGCCACACCATTACGACATCGTCCTGAACACCGATCGGCTCAGCGCAGAGGATGCCGCGGCGCTCATCGTCGCCGCGGTGGCGGGCTAGCACGTATGGCCTGTCGGTTTGAGCGGCAGGTCTTGTCCGGGCGTGTCCCGACAGGCGCTGCCGCCTCAGCTCCCCGGACTCACGATCGATAATCGCCGCGACCGTCTTGCTGACTTGCACAGCCAGCGCCACAAACGTCTTCAGGAACGCAGGCCGTGTTTGATGACTACCGCGGCGCCGTCGACGCGCTGGTCATCCGCCGCGGCGAGCTCGAGCGCCAGATCGCCGAGCAGCTGCCGCTCTCGCCTGGGCGCAAACCGCCCAGCGACTGATGTGGCGGTTGACCGACGAGGAGACGCAGGCGCTGCGTGAGTGCGCCCGTCGTGAGGGTCGGTCGATGCAGGAGGTCGCGCGTGAGGCGGTCCGCTTGTACACCGAACAGACCAGTCGCCGCGAGCTGCTAGATCGGTCCTCGACGAGGACCTGCCGCGCTACGCCGAGGCGCTGCGGCGCTGGCGAGTGATCTTTCTCGATCGAGGAACTGCGCGTCCTGCCGCGGATCGCTATGACGCCGCCGCCCCCGCCGCCGGCCGGGTCTCGTCGGGCACGCCGACCCGTGCGGCCGGCCCGGAAGCGGGCTCGGGCGCCGGACCGCCGGGATCGCGGCCGCTGTCCCACACCGCATGGCCGGCGGGGATCGCGCCCTTGCGCAGCTGCTCGGTGATGTACTCGGCCTGGCGGATCGCCAGCGCGATGATCGTCAGCGTCGGGTTGGCCGCCGCGCCGGTGGTGAACTGGCTGCCGTCGGAAACGAACAGGTTCGGCACGTCGTGGGCCTGGCCGAAGGCGTTGACGACGCCGTCCTCGGGCCGAGCGCTCATGCGAGCGGTGCCGAGGTTGTGCGTCGCGGGGTAGGGCGGCGTGCGTATCGTGCGCCGCGCGCCGACCGCGTCGTACAGCGCCTCGCCCGCCTGCCAGGCGTGTTCGCGCATCGCGAGATCGTTGGGGTGGTCGTCGAAATGCACGTTGGGCACCGCTTGCCCGAACTGGTCGAGCTCGTCGCGGTTGAGCGTCACGCGGTTGGACTCCTGCGGCATGTCCTCGCCGACGAGCCACAGCCCGGCCATGTTCTCGTAGCCCTCCAGAGCCGACGTGAACTCCCGGCCCCAGCCGCCGGGCTCCATGAACGCGGCCATGAACGGCACGCCGAGCGAGAGCAGCTGCAGGTAGTAACCGCCGGCAAAGCCACGCGACGGGTCGTTGGGAGCCTCGTCCTCGATGTGTCCGGCCATCGTCTCGCCGCGATACATGCGGACGGGCTTGTCGAAGATCGCGTACACCGATGCGGTCAGATGGCGCATGTAGTTGCGCCCGACCTGGCCCGACGCGTTCGCCAGGCCATCGGGGAAGAGATTGCACGCCGAGTTGAGCAGCAGGCGCGGCGTCTCGATCGAGTTGCCGGCCACCGCCACCACCCGCGCGCGCTGAAACTGCTCGACGCCGTCGCCGTCGATGTACATCGCACCCGTGACCAGGCCCTGCTCGTCGCTCTCGATCCGGATGACGTGCGACTCGGGGCGCAGGTCGAGCTTGCCCGTGGCAAGAGCCTTGGGGATCTCGGTGTAGAGCGTCGACCAGCGGGCCCTGTTCTTGTGCCCCTGGAACGTGAAGCCGTCCTGGATCGACGCCGGACGGCCGTCGCGCGGCACCGGATTGCAGGCGCAGCGGCCCGTATGGAAGCGCTTGTAGCCGACCCGTTGCGCGCCGTTGGCGAACACCTTGTAGTTATTGTTCGCCGGAAGCTGCGGGATGCCGTTGGTGCCCGTGATGCCGAGCTTGTCCTCGGCGCGCTCGTAGTAGGGCTCGAGATCGGCGAGCGAGATCGGCCAATCGAGCGCGTTGACGCCCTCGATGCCGCCGAGGTAGGTCGACGCCCGAAACTCGTGTTCCATGAAGCGCGGGCAGCACCCGGCCCAGTGGACGGTCGTCCCGCCGACGGTCTTGCAGATCCAGGCGGGCAGGTTCGGGAAGTCCTTAGCGATGCGAAAGGACCCCGACGTCGTGCGCTGGTCCAGCCACGCGAGCTGCTTGAAGGAGCGCCACTCGTCGTTGATGAACTCGTCGGGCGTGTGATGGCGACCGGCCTCGAGCAGGACGACCTTCTGACCTTTCTGAGCGAGCTCGTTGGCGAGCGTGCCGCCCCCGGCACCGGAGCCGACGATGACGACGACATCCTCGTCGTCGTAGCGGAAGCGAGCCATCTTGGGTCCTCCTATCGGTGATGTGAGCCGGCGTCTGGAGCGAGCTCGATCGGCGGGTCGGGCAGCCAGTCGAGGTCGTCGAACCCGCGGTCGATGTAGCCGCCGAGATGCACGGATGGACCCTCGTACCCGAAGGCCTTCCAGACGAGTGGGTTGTCGTAGAGCGCCACGACAGTCGCCGAGCGCACGAGATCGAAGTAGTCCGAGCCCTCAGTGCGCTCGAGCGCCGCGAGCTGCGCATCCGCGTCGAGCTCCTGAAACGGCGTCGGGGTATCAAGCTCGGCGATGCCCTGCTCGATGGTCGCGCGGACCGCCGCGCTAGCCCGCGCATCTGCTTCGATCTTGCCGACGACAGGCTCATACGCCTCGTCGGGCAGTGACGCGTGCGGGTACATCGCACGCGAGACACGAAGCGTCGTCTTGCGCTCGTGGTCCGAGAGCTGCTCTGCCATGGTTTCCTCCCGCGGTAGCCGAGGACGCGTCGGAGCGCCCTCAGGGGCGCAGCCTCGATCACAGTCCGGCAGTTGTCAATAATCCGTGGACGTTCCGGTACGCGGGCACTGCGTCGCCGGTCATGCACGATGAGCCGGATCTATGAGGCCGCTCCGTCTAGCCGCGCTGCGCGCTCGACGGCCGGTTCAAGACCGTGTCCCACGCTGAGCACTCTCGCGCTCGCTTCCGCGATGGACGTGCATCTGGGCAGTGCGACGGCTGAAAAGGCCCGAAAGGCCCGCGAGAACGTCTCGGCCGATCTTGCGTCGGCAGCACGTCGTCGTGGAACAACGATTTTGCAGGCCTTTCGTGGATGGCGAGACCCGGACTCGAACCGGGGACACCACGATTTTCAGTCGTGCGGTCCTTGTGGCTGAAACCAGCGAATTTGCAGGGGTTCCGCGTTGATTGGCGATGCCGTCGGCGTCCGTGTTTTCCCGGAGTTTGCGCTCGTTTCCCGTGGGATACGGCAGACGCCGGCGGCCGTCTGCCTTTTCACGATCGCCGAGTCGATCGATGGCAGCTGGGCGTCAACTCGTCCGTGCGCGGATCCAATGCACGACGTCCTCATGGCTTGCCTCGCCGGCCGCAACACGCTCGACCATGCCTGCGTCGACGTCGACGTCCTGCTCACCCCAGGCCAAGCCATTGGCGTCGAGGAACCGCGCCATGAGCAGGAACGCGGCACGCTTGTTCGCGTCGGGGAGCGGATGGTTCTTGGCCAGGTGCTCCAGTAGCACCGCAGCCTGCTCGACGAGTTCGGGATACGCCTCGACGCCGCCGAAGGATGCGAACGGCGCGTGCACCGCCGACTCGGCGAGCGTGATCCGCGGGAGCGCCGCGATCGCCGCGCGGTCCGCACGCAGCAGATACGCCGCGAGATCGATGTAGTCGTCGATCGACGGCTGCCAGGCCGGCCTCATCGACGATGGCCTACTGCGAGAGCCGGTCGAATGTCTCGCGATGCTCTGCGGTGAAGCGCTCGGCGAACTCGAGGTTCTCCGCGGCGCGGGCGTCGGCCGGCTCGGCCAGTCGGGCGCCGAGCGTGCGGACGTCCTCGTCATCGAGGCCGTAGCGGGCGCGCAACTCGTCGGCGACCTGTCGAACCAACTCGTCGGTGACGTCCTTGGAGCTCACGCGTCAAGTGTACGTCCGGCCCCACGCGACCGGGCGACGCGCGCCCAGACGACCCGGCGCGGTTCACCTGGGGACTCGCGGCGCCGTCAGCGACCCGTTCGACGAGGCCCGCGTCACTGTCGGCCTCGACGGGTCCCAGACGAGATCGTTGCCGCCCGGTCAGCGCCTCGGGGAGCTGGTCACAGCGGCCAGGTCGGGCTCGAGGCCGCGCCTGGCATGGCCTTCTCCCAGAGCCCGCCGAGACGTTTGAGGTCGCGCGCGTCGAGGTGGGCGAAGAGCGTCTCGCGGACGACCCGGTGATGGGTGACCTGCGCCTCGCGCAGGCGCTCGAGCCCCTCGCGTGTGAGCCCGACGAGGAAGCTGCGGCGGTCGACGGGGTTGGGCACGCGCTCGAGCAGTCCGAGCTTGGTCAGGCGGTCGACCGAGCGCGAGATGCCGCTCGGGCTGAGGTTGCGGCGCAGTCCGAGCTCCCCGATCGGGAGCCGGTGCTCGGGAGCCGTCACCAGCGTGATGAGAAGACCGTACGCGTCGATCCCGACACCGTGCGTCGCGGTGAGCTGCCGGTCGAGCTCTCGGAAGACGGTCGAGTGGACGCGGAGCATCCCTCGCCACGCGGCGAACTCGTCGGCCGAGAAGGGATCGGGCTCAGGGGCCACGTTCGACGGGAGGAGCGACTCTCTCAAGATTTAGTTGACTCGTGCAAATACATGGTTCTACTGTTTGCATTCCGCAAATACTTTACCGCTTCACCGGGAGGCAGGAGATGACCACCACCACCAGCACACCGTCGAAGGTCCTGGCGCCGGACGAGGGGATGCGCCTTCCGTCGGGTCCCGGCCGGGATCTGATCTTCAAGGTCACCGGCCAGGACACCCGCGGCGCGATCGACTACTTCGTCTGCGAGGTGACGCCGCACGGAGGGCCGCCGCTGCACGTGCACCACGACCGCGACGAGACGCTGCACGTCCAGAGCGGTCGCTTCAAGGTCAGGGTGGGCGAGGACGAGCACGTTCTCGAGGCCGGCGGCTTTGCGTACATGCCGATGGGGTTGCCGCACGCGTTCCTGAACCTCACCGATCAGCCGGCTGAGCTGATCGTCACGTTCGCGCCGGGCGGCGGGCACACGTTCTTCGAGGAGCTCGGGCCCGCGACCAGGACCGCCAATCCGGACCGAGCCGAGATCGCGGCGATCTTCGAGCGCCACGGGATGACCCTCCTCGGGCCGCCGCTCAGCGCCGATTGAGCGCCGATGCGCGTCCTCTTCACCACGACCCCCGGACGCGGGCACTACCTCGCGATGATCCCGCTCGCGGCCGCCTGCCGCGAGCGGGGTCATGAGGTGCTGTGGGCGACCGCCGAGGCGGCGTGCGAAGGGCTCCGCGCGCGCGGGTTCGAGGCGGTCGCCGCCGGCCTGCCCGAGGGCGCGACTTCGGGTGCCCGGCGCTTTCCCGACCGGGCCGGCCCGATGCTCGAGCAGCTGCTGCCGGTCATCAGGGAGTGGGAGCCGTCGCTGCTCGTCTGCGACGGCGTCGAGTACGCGGGCCCGATCGCCGCAGCGCTCGCCGGTGTACCGAACGCGACCCATGCATTCGGCTCGCCGATGCCGCAGGCCGTGATCGACGACGCGGCGCAGGCGATGGCGCCGGTCTGGCGGGCACACGATTTGGCACCGGCGCCCCACGCCGGGCTCTTCGAGCACGTCTACCTCGACATCTACCCGCGGAGCCTTCAGGCGAGCGGCGTGCCGGCCGGGACGACCGTTCAGCCCATGCGCCCGGCGCCGGTCGTGACGCCTGTCCCGGATCGCGACGTGCCGCTTGTGTACGTGACGTTCGGGACGGTCTTCGGCCGCGACCTCAGCGGCCACCGCACGGTGCTCGAGGGGATCGCAGACCTGCCGGTGAAGGTGCTCGTCACGCTCGGCCCGGGCGCCGAGCCCGCGGGCCTCGGGGATCAGCCGCCCAACGTCGAGATCGCCGAGTTCGTCCCGCAGGCCGAGATCCTCCCTCGCGCGGCCGCCGTGGTGTCACACGCCGGATCGGGCACCTTCCTCGCCGCCCTCGCCGCCGGCCTTCCGCAGCTCCTGCTGCCGCAAGGCGCCGACCAGTTCCGCAACGCCGCCGCCGGTGCCGCGGCCGCGGCCGCCATCCGCATCGACCCCGAGGACTTCGACGCCGCCACCGTCCGCACGGCGCTCCTGCGACTCCTCGACGACCCGGGCTACGCCGCCGCGGCGAAGCAAGTGCAAAGCGAGATCGGGGCGATGCCCGGACACGGCGAGGTCGTCGCCGAACTCGAGCACCTTGCCGACCGGCGGCCCGTGACCATCCACCCCTGAGTCAACGAACCCATCTCGTGCTCAGCACGACCTCAGAGCTGAACGCGATCGCAGCGGCAGTCACCGCCGTGCCGCGGGTGTTCTAGCCCCACGCTCCGCAACGCTCACGCGCGCCGACTCGACGAGTGACGCGTACGTGCGGCGATGCGCATTCCCGAAAAGGCAGGAAAAGGCAGACGCGCGCCGATGACTCCCGCGACCTGAGCCAGCCCACGGATGAGAACGGCAGATCCAAGCGGCGTTCCGAGGCCCAAGCGCTCGGCTCGACGCGAGGAACACACGAAACGCCTCGTGTGCAGGAGGAACCCGCCACCCGTTACACCTGCAGCTAGAAAATCAAGCAGCCATGCGGGATTCGAGGCCCCGAAATGGCGAGAGGCGGACTCGAACCGCCGACACCACGATTTTCAGTTGTGGCTCAGGGGCCGCTTCAACCGGCGAAATCCCTGCAAAGAAGGCACGTTCGGCGCGGCGTTTCGCCCGCAATAAAAGTCGCTATTTGCGAGCTTTCTGGGCCCAGTTGTGGGATGAGGCGGGGCCTCATCCCACAAATGCCCGGGACGACTCGAATGCGCCGGAGGTCGCGCGGGGACGGGTGGCACGGGCGCGCTAGCGGCGTTGGCGGAGGTGCGACCCGGCGCCGTCCACAACCTAGCCGACCGACTCGGGCTGGTCGGCGTCTCGGGGAGGGCGCCCGCCAGTCGCAGCTGCTCGGCTCTGTCAGAGGCGGCGGCGCGCCCGCGTTTAGACTCGCGACGGGAGCCGCGAAGGTCGGCGGGACATCGAGGAGAGAGAGTCAGTGGAGAAGAAGTTCACGAGCGACGAGGTGCCGCTCAAGCAGCTGCTCGGTCAGGCCAAGTCAGGCGAGTTGCAGCTCCCCGATTTCCAGCGCGGATGGGTGTGGGACGACAACCACATCACGAGCTTGCTCGCATCGATCTCGTTGTCCTATCCGATCGGCGCCGTGATGACGCTGCAGACTGGGAACCCGGACGTGAAGTTCCGTCCGCGTCCGCTGGAGGGCGTCGACCTGGACAAGGACGTTGAGCCGGAGTTGATGCTGCTCGATGGTCAACAGCGGTCGACGTCTCTGTACCTCGCGCTGATGTCCAAGGAGCCCGTCCCGACGCGTGACACGAAGGGGAACAAGCTCCTGCGTAGGTACTACGCCGACGTTGAGAAATGCCTCGACCCGGAAGCTGATCGCGAGGAAGCGATTTTCAGCGTTCCCGCTGATCGGCAGATCCGGACGTTTCGCGGTGAGGTTGTGCTCGATTTGTCGACGCGCGCGATGGAGATCGAGAACGCGATGTTTCCGCTGGACATCGTGCTCGACGCCGGCGAGACGATGATGTGGCACCACGCGTACGTCTCGCATCCGGACGGCGACCAGGCCGCACGCATGAAGACGTGGATGGACTTCTACATGGCCGTCGTCCAAGCGTTCGACCACTACCAGGTCCCCACGATCCAGCTGGTGAAGTCGACGCCGAAGGAAGCGGTGTGCCAAGTCTTCGAGAAGGTCAACACCGGTGGCGTTTCGCTCACCGTCTTTGAACTTCTCACGGCAACCTATGCGGCAGACGACTTCAACCTTCGCGACGACTGGACAGAACGCCGGAAGAAGCTCGCCGACCACAGCGTTCTCGACAAGGTCGACGCGACGCAGTTCCTGCAGGTTGTGGCGCTGCTATCCACGTACGACCGTCGAATCAAGCATTTGGCTGCCAACCACGACGACGACAAGGCGCCGGCGGTCTCCTGCAAGCGTCGCGACGTGTTGCGCCTGGAGCTGGCTGACTACCAGCGCTGGGCCGACGCAGCAACGAGCGGGCTCGAGCGCACAGTCCCATTTCTGCACGGCGAGCACATCTACAAGGGCAACGACGTCCCTTACGCGACGCAGCTTGCGCCGCTCGCAGCGATCATTGCGATCCTCGGGAAGGACGCCGAAGGCCACGGCGCCCGCACCAAGATGGCGCGGTGGTACTGGTCCGGGGTGTTCGGCGAGATGTATGGCGGATCGACCGAGACCCGGTTTGCTTTGGATGTCCCAGACGTCGTGATGTATGTCCGTGGCACGGACGCCGACGAGCCACGGACGATGCGCGACGCCCAGTTCCAGGCGAACCGGCTGCTGACGCTTCGCACGAGGAACAGCGCCGCGTATAAGGGCCTCTACGCGCTGCAGATGAAACGCGGAGCGCGCGACTTGAGGACCGGGCAGACCATCGACATCCACGCGTACGTGGACGACGCGATCGACATCCACCACATCTTCCCGCAAACGTGGTGCGAGAAGAACGCGATTGCCGAAGGCCTCGCGAACAGCATCGTGAACAAGACTCCGATCGACGCTCACACCAATCGCCGGATCGGTGGCAAGGCCCCAAGTGCGTACCTCGACAGCATTGAGTCGATCGAGAAGATCGCGTCCGATGAACTCGACGAACTGCTGCGGTCCCACGACATCGATTCGGTGGCTCTGCGGCAAGACGACTTCCCGACGTTCTTCAACCGCCGCTTTGAGCGTCTGCTCAAGCAGATCGAAGCTGCGACCGGCAAAGCAGTGAACCGCGCTGCCGGAGAGGACGAGAGTCCGTTCGCGACCTCCGACCCAGCGGAAAGCGGACTCGAGTCGTTGCTGGCGGGCGGCGAGAGCAAGGTGGTTGAGTTCAAGTCGACCGGCCGTCTGAACCTCCACACGGGCGACAAGGACCCCAACATCGAGTGGGCGGTCATCAAGTCGGTGGCTGGATTCATGAATGCATCCGGCGGGACGTTGCTCGTTGGTGTCGCCGACGGCGGGCAAGTTCGCGGGATCGAGGACGACTACCCCTTCCTCCAGAAGCAGGATGCCGACGGGTGGGACCTCTGGTTTACGACCGCATTGAGCACCGCGCTGGGCAAGCCCGCGGCGGCGGAAGTCGATCTGTCTTTTGTTGAACGGGACGGGCATCTCGTCGCGCGTGCCGATGTCGGGCCAGCTGCGGCCCCGGTGTTCGCGAAGCGTCCGAAGGGCGACGGCAGGGAGCTCTACCTCGTCCGAATCAACAGCAGCACACAAGAGCTGACGGGAGCCGAGATGCTCGCGCACCAGAAGCAGCGGTGGCGGTCCTGATGCGCACGGCCGATCGGCCTGCGGCGCGTTTGGTGACGTCAGACGCCGCCTGCTCCGCGCGACCTACTGCGTGCTGATGCCCGACCCCGAAGCGCGCTCCGAACGCTGGACGATCGACTTCTATGACGTCGATAGCGGGCGTATGGTCGGGCGAATCACGTATGACGGGATCACGCTGAGTGTCGACAGGGTTCACTCGCTGGTCAACGGACTAGCGCCCGACGAGATCTGGGCACGCCACCAAGAGTGGACGGACGGCGAGATCGAAAGCCGCAGGGGCCGGCGGCCGCCGCCCTCGCCCGTGGCCTACGTAACGCCACCTGACGGCGGCGCCGGCTTCGTCGTGCACTTCATCGACGACGAGGCGACGGGACAGCAGGCAGCCGACATCGCACCAGACGATGCCTACAGCTGGGATATCGAGAAACAGATCCGAGAGTGGGAAGAGGATCCCATCGGGTTCACGGACACGTACGGGTACGTGCCAACGGACCACCTCCCAGAGGACGACGCGCGACACGGCATGCGAATTCTCGTCGACGGCTTCGACGACGACTACAACCCCATCGAGGATGACGACCCGCAGCCCGTGGTCGATGACGAAGGAGTCGCGCAGCTCCAGGCGACACGGGCCACCGAGTCGCCGGCGCTCGACAAGCAGCCGAGACTCGCCCCGCACTTAGGCGGGATGTACCGAACGAACACGCTGATCCCGCAGGAGTACGACCCATCGATCTCACCAGGGGTCCTCGTGGAGGTTCTGGCGAACCACGGCTATGGGGGATCGGAAGTACGCGTGGTCGAGACCGGGCAGGAGTTCTTTTGCCCCTGGGGCAACCTGCTGCCTGAGCGCGACCAACCAGCGATCTGATGGCTACGACATCTGATGTCCTCCCTGAGCGTGCACCTGAGCGCGGCGAACTCGTTCAGGTGCGCTCCCGCAGGTGGCTTGTCGAGGACGTGCGGTACACGAACGACGAGCACCCCATCGTCGCCTTGGCGTGCGCCGATGACGACGCACAGGGCGAGGCGCTCGAAGTCTTCTGGGACTACGAGATCGACCGCCGCATCCTCGAGGAAGAGGGCTGGGCGGATCTGGCATCGCGGGGATTCGACGACCCACGTCAGTTCGCGGCGTTCCTCAACACGCTCAGGTGGAACACGCGTCACCGCGACCGAGCCCAACCTCTTCCAGGCGCCGTTCCGTGCCGGCATCACGATCGACGCCTACCAGATGGAGCCGCTGCGCAAGGCCCTGCGGCTGCCGCGCGTCAACCTCTTCATCGCCGACGACACCGGGCTCGGCAAGACGATCGAAGCCGGGCTCATCGCGCGGGAGCTGCTGCTGCGCAAGAAGGCAAAGACGATCGTCGTCGCCGCACCGCCGTCGGTGCTCGAGCAGTGGAAGGCGGAGCTCGACGAGCGGTTCGGGCTCGTGTTCGAGGTGCTCGACCGCCACTACGTCGCGGGCGTCCGGCGCGAGCGTGGCTTTGGGGTCAACCCGTGGGAGACGCACAGCCGCTTCCTGGTCTCGCACAACCTGCTCGTCGACCCGACCTACGCCGACCCGATGCGCGCATGGCTTGGGCCGATGAAGGCCGGCAGCCTGCTGATCCTCGACGAGGCCCATCACGCGGCGCCGTCCAGCGGCGGTCGATACGGCATCGAGACCAAGTTCACGCGCGCGATCCGCGATCTCGGCGCGCGCTTCGAGCACCGGCTCTTCCTCTCGGCGACCCCGCACAACGGCCACTCCAACAGCTTCTCGACGCTGCTCGAGCTCCTCGACCCCACCCGCTTCACCCGCGGCGTGAAGGTCCGCGGCAAGAAGGCGCTGGAGGACGTGATGGTCCGCCGGCTCAAGGAGGACATTCGCGAGATCCAGGGCGGCTTCCCGAACCGCGAGATCGTCCGCATCGCGGTCGACAACCTTCCGGCCGACGCACCGGAGCTCGCGCTCTCGACGCTCCTCGACGAGTACCGCACGCTGCGCGAGCAGCGGTTCAGCGCCACGTCGAAGCGGACCCAGGCGTCGGCGGGGCTGCTCGTCGTCGGACTGCAGCAACGACTGCTGTCATCGATCGAGGCGTTCGCCCGCAGCCTCGAGACCCATCGCAAGACCGTCGAGCGGCAGTGGGCCCACGCGGAGGCGCAGGCAGCGACGGAGCTGACCGAAGCGCAAGCCGAACAGCTCCTCCTCCATGCGCCCGGCTCAGACGATGAGGACACCGATCGGACCGACGAGGACCTCGACGCGCTCGACGAGCGCGCGGTCGAGACTGTCACTCAGGCCGTTGAGGCCGCGGCCGCGGGCAGCGGCGTTGTCGAGGCGCAGCGCGACGCCGAACGAGCGCTCCTCGACCAGATGGCGCAGATCGCGGCGCAGCATCGCAACCAGCCGGATGGCAAGGACCGCGCGCTGATCGACTGGATCCGTCGAGAACATGTGCGCGGAACTGCCGGCGTTCGGTAAGCGGCGCCACCGGCACGCCGACCTGGAACGATCGCCGCGTCCTGATCTTCACCGAGAGCCGCGAAGGGACCAAGCGCCATCTCGTCGAGATCCTCGGGCAGGCGATCGCCGAGACCGAGGACGCCGACGACGCGGATCGAGGTCATCACGGGCATGACGAGCGGCGAGGCACGCAAGGAGATCCAGCGCCGCTTCAACACCGACCCTGCCGACGACCCGCTGCGCATCCTCATCGCGACCGACGCCGCCCGCGAGGGTCTGAACTTCCAGGCCCACTGCGCGGACCTCTTCCACTTCGATCTGCCGTGGAACCCGGGCCGGATCGAGCAGCGCAACGGCCGCATCGACCGCAAGCTCCAGCCGGCCGCAGAGGTTCGCTGCCACTACTTCGTGCTCCCGCAGCGCGCGGAGGACCGCGTCCTCGAGGTGCTCGTCCGCAAGACCGAGACGATCAAGCGCGAGCTCGGCAGCCTCTCGAAGGTCATTGACGACGACATCGAACGCCGCCTCGGCGGCGGCATCCGCCACGCAGACGTGGAGCAGCTCGCCAGCGAGATCGACGGGGCCGACATCGACGCGACCCGGAAGGCGGTCGCCGACCGAGGAACTCGAGCAGGCGCGCGAGCGCCAGGAGGACCTGAAGAGCCAGATCGATACCTGCCGCAACCTTCTCGAAACGTCGCGGCGCTGGGTCGGCTTTCACACCGAGCCGTTTCGCAACGCGCTCGACTGCGCCCTGGAGCTGCTGCACACCCAGCCGCTGACGCAGACGAAGGACGAGCACGGGCGCCTGGCGTGGACGTTCCCGCCGCTGGACCAGCGCGCCGCTGGGGATCCGAGCTGGACGGCGACGCTCGACACGCTCCGCGCCCCGCGCGCGACCAAGCAGAAGCTCACCGATTGGCGCAAGGAGGCCCCGATCCGACCGGTCGTCTTCGAGGACGAAGGTGTCCTCACCGACCAGACCGTGCACCTGCATCTCGAGCAGCGCGTCGCGCAGAGGCTGCTCTCCCGTTTCCGCGCGCAGGGTTTCGTCTATGACGACCTCTCGCGAGCGGCCCTCGCCCAGGTGCGTGATTCGATCCCACGCGTCGTGCTCCTCGGGCGGTTGTCGCTCTACGGCAAGGGCGCCGAACGTCTCCACGAAGAGCTGGTGCCGATCGCCGCCCGCTGGGTCGACCCAACACGGCGCGACCAGCCGCTCAGCGCCTACGCCAAAGACGCCGCGACCACCACGATGGCGCTCCTGGAAGAGACGCTCAACGAATCCGGCGGCGCGCGTCAGCCGTCCGCGACGGTCGCGCAGCAACTCCTCGGCTCCGCCGCGCAGGACGTGGCCGACCTGCTGCCGCAGCTTCAGGCGCGAGCGCAGGATCTCGCCCAGGACGCGATTCGCAAGCTCACCGACCGCGGCGAACGCGAGTCGAAGGATCTACGCGAGACCCTCGTAGCCCAACGCGATCGCGTCGATAAAGAGCTTGCCCGCCATACGAAGGAGCACGAGCAGCTCACGCTTGGCTTCGACGTCGACGAGCGTCGTCAGCTCGAGGCGAACATGAAGTCCTGGGAGCGTCGCCTCGAGCAGTTCGATCGCGAGCTCGAGAGCGAACCGCAGCGACTCGTTGACTTCTACGTCGTCCAGGCGCATCGCGTCGAGCCTGTCGGTCTCGTCTACCTCTGGCCCGACACGAACTGATGGCAAGGATCGACCCCGAAGTCCTCGCGCACCTCGAATGGCTCGGCTTCGTCCAGCCGATCGGCCTCGTCGTCTCCGCTCCGGCGCTCGTCCGGGCCGGCTGCATCCTTGACCGACGCGACGCGGCAGGCCAAGAGCTGCTCCGGGCAGCCCTCGATCCGGACGCGCCCGAAGACGCACCGCGCATCGCCGACTTCGAGGACTTCGCCCGCAGCGTCCTCGGCTGGGGCTTTACCGCCGAAGGGTTTCGCCGGGACCGAAGCGTCGCCGATCCCGAGCGAGTTGCACGTCGCGCTGCCCGACTACGGCGAGACACTCACGCCGGACTTCGCGGTTCGCGAGCTGAACCCGGCCGATGGCGCGACTCCATGGCAGTTGCTCGTCACGACCGTCGCTCCCGGCACCGACCTCGATAAGAGCGTCACCGGGGGCGGGCTGCTCGAAGCCTCGCCGCACGGTCGTATGGAACGGCTGCTACGGGAGACCGGTGTTCCGGCGGGGCTGCTGTTCAACGGGACGCTACTGCGGCTCATCTCAGCGCCTCGCGGCGAGAGTTCCGGCTGGCTGCAGTTCGAGGTCAAGGCGATGGCGCAGACCGCGGGCCGACCGATCTGCACGGCGATGCGGCTGCTCCTCGGCCAGCACCGCCTGCTTGTCCTACCGAAGGAGAAGCGCCTCGGCGCGCTGCTCGACGACAGCCGCAAGTTCCAGAACGAGGTCAGCGAGAAGCTCGCCGAGCAGGTCCTCCACGCCCTATACGAGATGCTCCGCGGCTTCCAGGCCGCCACGACGCTTCGGGCGGAGAGCTACTCCGTGAACCACTCGACGAGGACCCCGATCAGGTCTACCGCGCGCTGCTGACCGTCGTCTTGCGCCTCGTCTTCCTCCTCTACGCCGAGGAGCGAGAGATGCTCCCGACACACGACGAGGCATTCGTCCGGTACTACTCGCTCGCCGGGCTATTCAGCCGCTTGCGGGACCACGCCGCGCTATACCCGGACACCATGGACCAGCGCTACGGCGCCTGGGCGCAGCTACTCGTCCTCTTCCGGATGGTCCACGACGGCGCAAACGCCGGCGACGTAAAGCTCCCGCCGCGACACGGCGGTCTCTTCGACCCGGACCGCTACAAGTTCCTCGAGGGTCGTCCCGAAGCCGGAGCCCGTCAGACGCACGAGCGCATCGAGCCGCCGCGGGTCCCGGACGGCACCATCTTCCGTGCGCTCGAGAAGCTCCTCGTCCTCGACGGCGAACGGCTCTCCTACCGCGCGCTCGACGTCGAGCAGATCGGCTCCGTCTACCAAACGATGATGGGGTTCCGGCTGGAGACTGCTACCGGCCAGTCCCTCGCGCTCAAGCCCAAGCAGAAGATGGGCGCGCCGACGGCCATCGACCTCGACGAGCTACTCGACGTCGACTCCGGCAAGCGCGTAAAGCACATCAAGGACACCGCGGAGCGTGACCTCCCCGCGAAGGTCGCCGCCGCTGTCAAGGAGGCGGCAACGCGTCGCCGAGCTGCACAGCGCCCTTGAGCCAGTCGTCGATCGCAACGCAAGCCCTGACCTCGTGCCGGCCGGAGCGATGGTGCTGCAACCCAGCGAGGAGCGGCGCAAGTCCGGCTCGCACTACACGCCGCGCACGCTCACCGAGCCGATCGTCCGCACGACACTCGCACCGGTCCTTCTTCGGCTTCGCGACGAAGGCGGTAAGTCGCCGACCCCGGCGGAGATCCTCGACCTCAAGGTCTGCGATCCGGCGATGGGGTCCGGCGGCCTTCCTCGTGGAGGCGTGCCGGCAGCTCGGTGACGCACTCATCGAAGCGTGGGCCATCCACGGTGGGCGCCCCGAGATTCCCGCCGATGAGGACGAGGTCATCTTCGCCCGACGCCTCGTCGCGCAGCGCTGCCTCTACGGCCTCGATCGCAACCCGGTCGCAGTCGACCTCGCGAAGATGTCGCTCTGGCTCGCAACGCTCGCCAGCGATCACGCTCTCACATTCCTCGACCACGCCCTACGTAGCGGCGACGCGCTCGTCGGACTCAGCCGACGTCAGATTCAGGCGTTCCATTGGGACGACGCGAAGCCGCCGCTTGCTCCGATTCGGATCGGAAAGCACATGGAGCGAGTTGTCGAATTGCGCGACGAGATCCGTGTCGCCGATGAGGGCGTGTCGGATTTCGCGCTGCGCGACATGTGGGACGAAGCGCAGACAGAGCTCGATGAGGTCCGACTGTTCGGCGACCTCGCTGTGCATGCCTTCTTCTCGAGCACGAAACCCCGGGAGCGGGAGTCGAAACGGGCGGAACTCGTCACCGCTGTCACCAAAGGCAGCGCGAACCAATACCGCTGGCTCATCGAGCAGGCGCGCGGAGCGGATCCACCGGTGGCACCCTTTCACTGGAGCATCGAGTTCCCCGAAGTCTTCCAGCGAGATGCCCCGGGTTTCGACGCGATCGTCGGGAATCCGCCATTCGCGGGGTCGGTGCTGTTGTCCGCCTCGTCTGTTGCGGGATACACCGACTGGCTTCGGGGGCGATTCTCCGACACTGGTGGAAAGGCCGACCTGGTCGCCTACTTCTTCCGTCGCGCTTATGAACTGCTGCGGCCGATCACCGGAGCGTTTGGGCTTGTGGCCACCAACACGATCAGGCAAGGCGACACGCGCGAGTCTTCGCTGCTGCCGATCGCCCGCGCCCACGGTTGGATCTACGCCGCCACCCGAAGGCTGCCGTGGCCAGGGGTTGCGGCGGTGACGGTCGCGGTCGTGCACGTGCAGCGCGCGCCTGACGCGCCTGCTGATCCGGTGCTGGATGGAGTGGCGGTCGACCGGATTAGTGCCTACTTGCTCGCGGTGGGGCCGGACGAGAGTCCGGCCGGCCTGGTGCAGCCGTACGCAGCGCTGCTCGGGGTCAAGCCCGGGTCGCGAGCATTCGTCGTCGACGACAATCCCCGCGCAGGGTTCCGCGACGATGAGTTTGACGAACTTGAGGCAGATGAGCCCGCGGCGAGCGATCTCGTGAGGCCGTATCTGACAGGCGAAGATCTCATGTCGACGGTCGTACCGGGACCGAGACGACGGATTATCGACTGTGGGGACTCGAGTCTCGACGACTTGAAGACGCGCTACCCGAAGACACTCGCGCTACTCCGGGAGAAGATCGATCCGGCGCCCGGAGCCGAAGGCTGGCAGCGGTTCAGCGCCCCGGCTCGCAGACTGCGGTCATGGATGGCATCGACAGACCACGACTCGTACGTGTGCACAGCGGAAACGTCCACTTGGCATGCAGTCTTGCGCGTCGCCGCGAGTGCTTTGCCGTCCAACACAGTCATTGTCTTCACCACGTCTTCATCGGCAGCCCTGTGCGTGTTGCAATCGCGAGTGCACGAGGCTTGGGCGCGGCAGTTTTCGTCAACGTTGAAGACAGACCTTCGCTACGTCGGCTCGGACTGCTTCGAGACGTTTCCACTTCCGCCAGACACGGCGGCGCTCGCCGCGGCTGCCGATCGCTACGTCGAACACCGGCAGTCGGCGATGGCACGCCTCGGCGAGGGCGCCACCCAGCTTTACAACCGCTTTCACAATCCCGACGAGCATGACGCCGGCGTCATAGCGCTCCGCAGGCTGCATGCAGAGATGGATAGAGCTGTTCTAGACGCATATGGCTGGACCGACCTGCCGACCGACTGCGAGTTCCTTCTCGACTACGAGGTCGAGGACGAGTCCGCCCGCCGGAAGAAGCCATGGCGATACCGCTGGCCCGAAAATATCCACGATGAGGTACTCGCTCGACTGCTTGCTCTAAACGTCGAACGTGCGGCTGAGGAGCAACGGTCTGGCGCAGCGGCCGTCGGTGCGTCCACGAGGAAACCCGCCGTCGCGGCGAAAGCGCCGCCTCAAACCGAAGGGTTGTTCTGATGCCCGACACATCGTCCGACCCCCAGCTCACTCCCGTCGAGATCCGTGACCGGCTCGTCGAGGCGCTCGAGCTCGACCTCGTCGGTCCGTGGCCAGGCCACGAGTTGGAGCAGGAGCGGCTCCCGCGCCGAGTACGCCCGTCGAACTGGTACCTCACCGGCTTCCTCATTCCAGTCGACACCGAGGCGGAGCAAGCTGGCGACGACGACGCCGACGACGAGTTTGAGGCCGACACGGAGGGCGCTGGCGATGAGACCGCTGAGGAGCGGGTCGCCGCGAAAAAGGCGTACTTCCCGTCGTCCGTGGGTCTCTCTTCGCTCGTCGCGGCTGATGCGCAGGCGCTCACCGTCCGCGTGCGGTGGGGCGATTACACGGCGGCCGAGCACACCCTCGAGCCTTCGGAAGGTGAGGAACCGGGTGATCCGATTCGCGTCTGGCAGCGCGCCGCGCGCGACGAGCAGATCACCGTGAGCCTCGGCCAGAAACTAGGCGTCCTTGTCGCGCAGGTACTCCCGAACAGCGACGGGCTGCAGATCCACACGCTTGAGCGGGCGGTCGCAACGACCGGCGACCACGACATCCCACCTGGGACTCGGTCGGTGTCGGTCTTCCTCGTCAACAAGCGTCGTCCTGACTCAGAGCAGCCGGATCGCGCCTACGCGTTCCAGCCGGAGATCGAAGTGAGCTGCGCGCTGTCGTTTGTCCCGCGCCCCGACCTTCGCGGCGCGACCGCAGATGAGTGGGATGAGCTGGTGGGCGACCTTCACTACGCCGACACGCCGGAGTACGCGACCGGGCATGGCATCGCCGCGGACTGGGAGGTTGTCGACGCGGAGTGCCGGGTTCTGCGGACGCGCTGGATCCCGAAAGCTGAAGTTGAGAAGACGGTGACTGCGCCGATCGCCGACGTGGAGTTGTCGATGGCTGCCTTGGGCGGGCTCGCCGACGGTACGGCGGTGCGAGCGGCGCTCACCCCGCTCGTTGCGCACTACCGCGAGTGGATCACCGCACAACAGGCTGCGGCCGCGGGGCTTCCCGGCAAGCGCGGCGAAACCGCGGGGCAGATGCTGTTTCTGGCCGGGTTCGCCGCCAAGCGCATCGAGCGGGGCATCGAGACGCTCGCGACCGACGAAGATGCACTTGACGCCTTCCGAGTCGCCAACCGCGCCGTCGCCGCTGCGATCGCCCGGCGGCTCGAAATCGACGATCCGTCCTGGCGCGCGTTTCAGCTCGCGTTCATCCTGCTGAACCTCAGCGGCGTCGCCGATCCGGCCGACCCGAACCGCGAGACGGTGGATCTCCTCTTCTTCCCGACCGGCGGCGGGAAAACCGAGGCGTACCTTGGTCTATCGGCATTCACGATCGTCCTGCGGCGGTTGCGCAACCCCGAGGCCGACGGCCTCGCGGGGGGCGGCGTGAGCGTCGTCATGCGCTACACGTTGCGCCTGTTGACGCTGGACCAGCTCTCGCGTGCCGCCGGGCTGGTCTGCGCGCTGGAGCTTGAGCGCGAGAAAGATCCACGCCGGTACGGAACGTGGCCCTTTGAGATTGGGCTGTGGGTTGGCAAGGCCGGCACCCCGAACATCATGGGCCGTAAGGGCGACGGCCGACAGGACACCGCGCGCACGAAGGTCCGCCAGTACAAGAACGATCCCAAGGGCAAGCCGATCCCGATCCCGATCGAGGAATGCCCGTGGTGCGGCGCACGGTTTACCCCGGATTCGTTCACGCTGCTCCCCAACGATGACCAGCCGACCGAGCTGCGAATCGTGTGCGCGAACTTCGAGTGCGACTTCATCGGCGAACGGGCGCTACCGATCGTCGCCGTCGACGACTCGCTCTATCGGCGGTTGCCCGCGTTCCTCATTGCGACGGTCGACAAGTTCGCAACCCTGCCGTGGGTTGCGGAATCAGGCGCACTCCTGGGCGGTGCGACCCGCCATGGGACGCTTGGATTCGCCGGGGCTGGCGAGAAGCAGGCGTCCTGGGGCACGGCCCTTCCCGCTCCGCTGGCACCGCCCGACCTCGTCATCCAAGACGAGTTGCACCTCATCTCCGGACCTCTCGGGACCATGGCCGGGCTGTACGAAACGGCCATTGGCGCGCTGACTCTTCGCGACGGCGTGCGTCCGAAGATCGTCGCGTCCACCGCAACGGTCCGGCGGGCAGGTGAACAAGTCCAAGCGCTGTTCGGGCGAGCAGACACCCACGTCTTTCCCCCGCCGGGGCCGGATCGCCGCGACTCGTTCTTCGCCAAAATCGTCCTGGCAAGCGAGGCTCCAGCGCGTCGGTACCTCGGCATCGCGGCGCAGGGCCGCAATCCGAAGGTCGCGATGCGCAAGGTGTGGCTGGCGCTGATGAGCGCCGCGGAGAAGCTCTACCGAGACGCCGGCGGCCACGAGAATCACAACAACCCGGTCGACGCCTACATGACCGTGCTGGGCTATTTCAATTCACTGCGGGAACTTGGCGGGGCGAGACGAATCCTCGAAGAGGAGGTCCGCAACACACTGAAGAGCTACGGCGAGCGCCGTCGTATCGACGAGCCCACCCGGCTGTTTCGAAATCGCACGACGTTCAGGGAGGTAGTCGAACTGACGTCGCGCGTTTCTACAGACAAGGTGGCCGACGCCCGGCGACGCCTCGGCCAGGGCTTCGATCAACCCGACCGCGTCGACTGTGCGATCGCGACGAACATGATCTCCGTCGGTCTCGACATCCCCCGGCTCGGGCTCATGGGCGTCCTCGGTCAGCCAAAGACTGCCGCCGAGTACATCCAGGCGACGAGCCGTGTCGGGCGTGACGAGAAGAACGGACCAGGGTTGGTCGTGACTCTGCTCAACGTCCACAAGCCCCGCGACCGCTCACACTACGAGCGGTTCCGCCACTTCCACGAGACCTTCTACCGCTCGGTCGAGGTCGGCAGCGTGACGCCCTTCTCCGCGCGGGCGCTCGACCGCGGCTTTGCCGGGACGCTCGTCGCACTCGCTCGTCATGGCCGCACGGAGCTGACGCGTCCGCGTGGAGCAGAAAAGGTGGAAGACGTCCGGGTCGACCTCGAACGACTGCTGCGGTCCGCGTTCCGTGAACGCCTGCAACAGCAGAGGATGAGCGAGGACGAGCGGGCAGAGCGGATTCAGAGCGTCGAGGCGCGGGTCGTCGACCTACTCGATTCGTGGGAGTCGATCCACGAGGGCTTCGCTGACGCCGGCGTCGAGATGCAGTACCAGCGCTATGAACTCACAGGACCCAAACCGTTGCTGCACGAGATGCTCGAGGGCGAGGGGCTCACGGTGGAGGAGCGGAAGTTCCGCGTCAACCGATCGCTGCGCGACGTCGAGCCTGAGGTCAACCTCTTCCTCAACGAGATGAGCGGCAAATGGGTGGAGGCGGACGAATGAAACGCGGTCATGGCAGCGTCCGCCGTAGCCAGGTCATCACCACCTGGGGGCCGGGCGCGCTCATCGACCTGCCCCGTCAGTCCGGCATCGTCGGAGGTCTCGATGGTTGGCCGAACATCGGTCAGTTGGAGGAGATCGTCGACCAGCGGCTGACACAGAAGCTCGCGGTGATGACCGGTCTGGTGTCGCCCAAGCTCTACGCGCCACCGCCGGACAGCAGCAAGCCCGGCGAGACAAAGCTCGGCATCACCGTATGGCGCTTCCCGGAGTGGTTCCTCGTGCAGGAGAAAGCTGGCGGAGACGGCAGCAGCAGATCCCGGCGGCTCGTCATGCGCAGCGCACTCGACGAGCGGTTTCGGGTCGACGGGTGCGAGGTCGTGCCGACACGATTTGTCAGGGCTTGCCCGCGGGGCCACATCAGCGATGTGAACTGGCGGCGATTCGTCCACGAGAAGGGCGACGGCTGCAAGCAGCAGCTCTGGCTCGACGAGCAGGGCACTGGCGGCGATTTGGCTGACCTAATCGTGCGCTGCGAGTGCAAGGCACAGCGACCGCTTCAGCAGGCCGCGGAGGTAGAGAACTTCGCGCTCGGGATGTGCGGCGGGCGGCGGCCGTGGATCGGCAACGCGAGCAAGGAAGACTGCGATCAGCCCTACCGGCTGCTAATCCGGACCGCTGCAAATGCGTACTTCCCGCAGGTCGTGAGCGCACTCTCGCTGCCCGACAACCAGACCGGGCTCGCGAAGATCGTCGGCGAGCTCTGGGACTTCCTGGACATGGTCGACGAGGAAGCCGACCTGGCGTTCGTGAAGAAGAAGGCGAAGGTTGCCGCGAAGCTCGCCGGCCATCCCGACGCGGACGTCTGGAAGGCGATCCAGGCGCAGCGGAGCGGCGGCGCCGCCGAGCGACCGGTCAAGCAGGTCGAGTTGGACGCGGTTCTCGCCGTTCCTGAAGGGTTCGGCGACGACGTGCCGATCGATCCGAACTTTCATGCCCGGCGACTCCCCGAGGCGTACTGGCGTAAGACTTTGCTGAGCGACGGCATCTCCGCGGTGGTCCAGTTGCACCGCCTTCGTGAGGTGCTGGCATTGACTGGGTTCACGCGCTTCGAGGCCGTCACCCCGGACATCGACGGCGAGTACGAGAGCGACGTCCAGCGCGCCGAGCTGGCCGATGAGCCGAAGTGGTTCCCGGCCGTCGAGAACCGCGGCGAGGGCATCTTCCTGTTGCTCGACCCGGGTGCAGTAAAGGCCTGGCT
Organism: uncultured Actinomycetes bacterium; assembly: GCA_963797025.1. Classification (GTDB taxonomy): domain Bacteria; phylum Actinomycetota; class Thermoleophilia; order Solirubrobacterales; family Solirubrobacteraceae; genus CADCVQ01. The sequence goes on along the minus strand of CAWCNU010000004.1, from coordinate 452,091 downwards.
CGCGAGGGACGGCGTGAAGAAGCGGATCGACGATCTGCGTGCCGGATACGCGGCGTGGTCAGCACATCGCAAGATTGACCGCGCCTATCCCGGAGGACCGTACGTCCTGCTCCACACGCTCTCGCATCTGCTTCTGCAGTCCCTGTCGATGACGTGCGGCTATCCGGCAAGTTCGATCCGGGAGCGGGTCTACGTCGACTCGATGGGCGATCGCTACGGACTGATGCTCTACACCGCGAGCTCGGACGCCGAGGGCACGCTCGGCGGCCTCGTGCAGCAGGCGCGCGACATCGAGGCTCACCTTGCGATCGCGCTTCGTGCGGGTGCGTTGTGCTCCAACGACCCGGTTTGCGCGCAGCACAGCCCTGGCGAGGGCTTCGAGGGCCGATGGCTGCACGGCGCTGCGTGCCACGGGTGCTCGCTCATCGCCGAAACCTCGTGCGAGATGCGCAACGATCACCTTGACCGCGCGCTCGTCATCCCGACGCTCGCGATACCGGACGCCGCCTTCTTCTCGCCGGTCGAGTGAGCATGTCGGCGCTTGACCTACCGTCCCATCAGCGCCTGCGCCTCATCCGCGCGCTCGAGACCGGCATGCTCGAAGCGCCATACGCAGAGATCGCGGTGCGCACCGCCATCGGCGGGGACGTCGACGCCTCTGGCAGTCTGTGGCGAGTTGGCGCGGTTGTCGGCGAAGGGAATCGGCGGTTCGGCAGTGGCGTTCGCGCTTGAGCTCGCTTCCGAGGCCGCGGCGAGTGTCCATCGGCCCGACCTCGTTTGGTCCGGTGAAGAGGTTCAAGGCCTGCACTCCCGCAAGACGCGCCAGGTCTTCGACGAACTCGTCGGCGGAGCGGAGAAGTCGTTATGGATTTGCTCCTACGCCTACTTCAACGGCCCGAAGGCATTCCAACGGATCGCCGAGAGAATGGACGCGAAGGCCGGCCTGCAGGTCACGCTCCTCCTCAACATCAAGCGTGAATGGGGCGACAGAACGGCTGCCGATGAACTGGCGGACGACTTTGCCAAGAAGCTTTGGAGCAAGGGATGGCCGGGCAAACGTCGACCGAGCGTGTTCTATGACCCGCGTTCCCTGAAGGACGACGGCGAGGCCGCGGTGCTGCACGCAAAGGCGGTAGTGGCAGACGATGAGGTCGCGTTCGTCACGTCCGCCAACCTCACCGAGAAGGCGTTCGACGCGAACATCGAAGCCGGCATGCTTTCGCGTGACCGGACCGTCGCGATGAGCCTCTCAAAGCACTTCCGTGTGCTGATCGAGCGCGGGTTGCTCGAGCCGCTTCCCAGCTAAATACCTGTCGACGCCGCGGTCCGACCGTCCAGGATCAGACTAGGCGAACGGTGGGGTGCGCTGAAGACGCGATGCACGAGTAGGCAAGCTGGTGGGCGGGCGGGGGGGCAGGCTCAGCCGTTCGTACGGTGCGGCTTTTCGGCGCGATGTGGAAAGAGGGCCGTGAGGCGGAGGCGTAGGGAGTCCAACGAGCCGGGCCGGTCATCACCGTAACCCGTGCGACCGCGTTGATGCGTCGAGCAGGTCGCGGCGAGGCCAAATCTGGTCGTCGGCCTGCAGGTAGTCCGGGAAGGTCTACTCAGTCGCTACCGGCCGGAGGGCCAAGGGTCTGCGGCGGGGGGTCGATGGCAAGTAGTGGGCGGTGCTAACGGTCCGTGATTCGGTGTGTGGACCGCCCGGGTAGGGACGTGTGGGCGCCGCCTGAATACTGACCCACCTGCGCCGGTCGAAAAGTGACCCACCTGGCGCGGGGTCGGGTTCGTCCGGCCGGGTCCGGACCCTCGCTTGATCTGGTGATCGGGCGAGGAGGAGGGCGTGGTCGGCGTGGAGCAGTGGGCGGAGGTCAGGCGCATGCACCGCGTCGAGCGGCTGTCGATCCGTGAGATCAGCAAGCGGACGGGGCTGCATCGCAAGACGATCCGGCGGGCGTTGGCGGCCGAGTCGCCGCCGACGTATTCACGGCCGCGGGCCGTGTCGAAGCTCGACCCGTTCAAGGAATGGATCTGCGAGCAGCTGCGTGAGGATCCGCGGATCCAGTCGCTGCGGTTGCGCGAGATGGCCGCCGAGTTGGGCTATGACGGCGGCAAGACGATCTTCGATGACTACGTGCGCGAGGTCCGCCCGCGGTTCTTGATCAGGCGCACCTTCCAGCGCACGATCTATCGCCCCGGGGAGCTCGTGCAGTGCGACCTGTGGGAGCCCGGCCTGCAGATCCCCGTCGGCCATGGGCAGACGCGCCGCGGCTATGTGGTGACCGCGGAGCTGTGCTGGTCGCGAGTGGTCGCCGGCGCGTTGATCTTCTCCAAGGAGGCTCCGGACATCCTCTGGGGCCTGGGTCGCTGCCTGGGACGGATCGGCGCGCTGCCCGAAAAGCTGGTCTGGGATCGCGAGGCCGCGATCGCCGGCGGCGGGCGCCCGACCGAGGCGTTCGCCGCGTTCTGCGGACAGTTCGGTGTCGGCTGGGTAATCCTCGACGCTGGCGACGCCCAAGCGAAGGGCCTGCTCGAGCGCTCGCATCGCTTCATGCGTTCGAACTTCGAGCCCGGCCGGCGGTTCGCCAACCCGCTGGACTTCCAGCTGCAGTTCGACGGCTGGTGCGACAAGGCCAACCAGCGCATGCACCGCACCGTCCGCGCCGTCCCGGCCGAGCGACTCGTCGAGGAGCAAGAGCGGATGCGGCCGCTGCCGCCGGTCCTGCCCGACTGCGACCGGCGGATGGTCGTGCGTGTTGCGCAGCAGCCGTTCGTGCGGATCGATCGCAACGACTACTCGATCGACCCCTCGTTCGCCGGGCGCCGCGTCGAGCTTCGCGTCTCCCAGACCGAGATCACGGCGGTCGTGTTGGACACCGGCGAAATCGCCTGCCGGCACCGGCGCAGCTTCGCCGGGGGCCTGACCCTCGTCGACGCAGCGCATCAGACCGAGCTTGAGCGCCAGCGCACCCGGCGCCGCCAGCGCCACGACGTCGAGGTCGAGATCCGGCCGCTGGCCCGCTACGACGCTCTGATCCCGGCATGAGCCGCGCCGCCGCCGAGCTGGCGCACCTGTTCCGCGCGCTGAAGGCGCCGGCGGCCGCGCGGGCAATGCCCGTGCTCGCCGAGCGCGCCCGCGACGAGGCTTGGAGCTACGAACGCTTCGCCGAAGCACTCCTCAGCACCGAGGTCTCCTCGCGCGACAGCCACGGCGGCGAAGGCCGCATCAAGGCCGCGCGGTTCCCCGCCCGCAAGACCCTGGAGGAGTTCGACTTCACCTTCCAACGCTCGGTCAAGAAGACCGTCGTCGAGCATCTCGGCCAGCTCGACTTCCTGCACGCCCGCGAGAACGTCATCCTGCTCGGCCCGCCCGGCACGGGCAAAACCCACCTCGCCGTCGCGCTGTCGATCCGCGCCTGCCTGGCCGGTCAGCGCGTGCAGTTCGCGACCGCCACCCAATGGGTCGCTCGGCTCTCCGAGGCAAAGCGACAGGGCAACCTCGAAGCCGAGCTGCGCCGGCTGTCGTTCATCCCGCTGCTCGTCGTCGACGAAGTCGGATACATCCCATTCGACCCCGAGGCCGCCAACCTCATGTTCAGCCTCGTCTCCAGCCGCTACGAACGCGCCTCGATGATCGTCACCAGCAACAAGCCCTTCAGCGCCTGGGGCGAGATCTTCGGCGACGACATGGCCGCCACCGCGATGATCGACCGGCTCATCCACCACTCCGAGATCCTCTCGCTCAAAGGCGACAGCTACCGCCTGCGCGGCAAGGACCTCGACGCCCGCAACGCCGCCAAGATCTCCGAGATCGCCTAACCCCGGCCAAGCCAGCAGTCGCACGCAAACGGCTACGAGCTCCGCTCGGCGCTACGCGCCTTCGCTCTGCTCGCAGCCGTTTGATCCGCCAAGCACCCCGACAGGGTGGGTCACTTTTCAACCGGCGCAGGTGGGGCACTTTTCAACCGGCCTTGACAGGACGCGCGCGAGGAGAACGCGTGGTGGCGGATTTGGCCACATATGCAGGAGCGTTCGGTGACCGCGTAACGCGATCCCAGCCCGCAACGTGCCGACTGCAACACCGTTGGCGGCGACGGACGTTCTCGCCGTCAAATGGACCGGAATGCGGACCGGCATGACGGGGGAGGGTCTCGACGCTGGACATTTTGCGCTCCGCGACCGGACGCTGGTCCACTCGCTCACAGGTTCTGAGGAATTGGGGGCCAAAACCGGCGCCTGTCCCTCTTGGGCTCACATGGCAACCACCGTGAAGACCCCACCCGGCGGCGAGCAGACGCGCCAGATCCTTGAGCAGATCGTCCGCGGCGAGCGTGGCCGGCAGTTGCGTGCGAAGGTCGCGGCACTGAACGCCGACTTCGACCGGTCTCATGTCGACGACGCATTCCAGGCCGCATGCGAGCGAGCCGCCAAGAGCTGCCGCGGCCAGTCGGAGGGCGAGGTCTACCAATGGCTCTACACGACGATGATGCGCGAGCTCGGGGCGACCCGAAAGATGCTGCAGCGCGAGGCGCCGGTCGACTGGTCGACCGAGTCGCTCGCTCGATTTCGGCGCTCGGACGTATCGGTCGCCGACGAGGTCGTCGAGCGTGAGGGTGAGGGCGCGCTCGAGGATCTAACGACAAAGGTGCTTGAGGAGATGACCGAGCGTCAGCGCGCGGTCGCGATCCTCTACTGCCACGGGTTGCAGCGCAAGGAGATCGCCGCGCACCTCGACGTCACGCCGCGGATCGTCAAGCGCTCACTCGAGCAGCTGCTTTCGAACGGGCGCAGGCGGCTGATCCGGCTCGCCGGCGGAGGATGCGCTACGGGCGAGCCGCTCGTCGCTCGTTACGCATTCGGCCTGGGCTCCGACAGGGACGTGCAGCGCGCGCGGGCGCACCTCGCCACATGCCCGCGCTGTAGCGCCATGTGCGAGCGACTTGACTTCTGGCGCGAGCAGGTCGCGGCGACCGTTCCAGTCCCGGCCGTCGCCGGCGGGCACTCACATCTGGCGGAGCGGCTTGTGCACGCTGGCGGCGATCTTGTCGGCGGTTCCGGCTCGCGGGTCGCGGATGGGCCCGTCGCGCCGCGCGGACATGTCGCGAGTGCGCTCGCTCACGTTCGCGAGCAGGCCGCCGGGCTGTATACCCGCGCGTTTGACCCGACGCCGCTGGCAGGTGCGAGGCCGGGGACCGTGGCGACCGCGATCGCGGGATGCATCGCGGTTGGAAGTAGCGCGGGCTATTGCGTCGATCAGAACGTCGACCTCGGATCGGTCACACGCATGGCCGGGATCTCGGCGCGCGCCCACAAGCATCACGAAGCCAAGCGTCACGCGCCGCGCGTGCACGCCGCCCAAGCCAGGGTGACAACGACAACGCCGACGGCTGCGGTCGTGGCGCCGCCACCACCGACGACGACACAGACCGCGCCACCGCCGCCCACGGTGCAGGCAACGCCACCGCCTGCACCTGAGGACGAGTTCCAGCCGACATCCGCCGCGGCCACCGCGTCGTCGACCACCGCGACGGCCGCATCTGCGACGGCACCCAAACCAAAGCCGGCGCCAGCCAATGGGGCTCCCGAATTCGGAGGGCCGTGAGCATGACCCCTGAGAGGAGATGCCTCATGCGCAGTACTCAGATCACCCGCGTCGTCGCCCTCGGGGTGCTGCTCGCTGCATCGACCGCCATCAGCACCGCTACGGCCTCGGCAGCCGAGTTCACGGTCGCAAGCTGCCAGGCCGACCGGCTCGGCTTCAGCACCGTAGCGTTCAGTGACTTCGCGACTCGCGGTATGCGCATCCGCCGTGCCTGCAACCCGGTGGGCCCGGGCGTCCGGGGCCTCGTCACGACGAACGTCCACCGGCCGGGGAGTGTGCCACGCGGATCTGTTGCACTGGTCACTGCCTCCGCGCCGGGAGGGACGAGCTTCACGAGGTTTCGCTGGGCCGGCACAGCTCGCCGCACGGACTGCCGGTACGCCCTCCAGCTCTATGCAGAGGGCCCCGGTGTCAAGCCTGTGCCGATCAAGAACGTTCGCGCCAATCAGCACTGCCCCGGCCATGGGAGCGCCCTCGCGGCGCAAGCCGCCGGCTATCGGCTGCGGACGTTCAACGTGACCGGCGCGACGCGCATCGTCCAGCGCGTCATCTGCATGGGTGGCAACGGCTTCAACTCATGCTCGACGGCCGGGGACAACTATCTGCGCACCTACCAGGCGGAGATAGACGTGGCCGACAACCAGCCGCCGACGGCGACGATCGCCCCCGACACGCCGCTGGCGACGGGGGCTTGGGTTGCGGGAAACCAGCCACTCAACTACGACGCCGAAGACAACACGGGCGTGCGGCAAGCACAGGCGATCGTTGGCAACGACCTGGGCGACGCGGACCAGCGGCGCTGCGCGATGGCAACCGACGGCGGCGAGTTCCAGACGGGCGCGCCATGTCCGAGTGGGGCGGGCCAGATCACAATTCGGACGACGGCTCTCGCAGAGGGGACGCAGCCGCTCGTAGTGCGAGCGCAGGACACCGCCGGCAATATGCAGGACTCGCCGCCGGTGACGGTCCGAATCGACAACACACCGCCGGCACGGGTGACACCCGCGATCGACGGTGGAGACGCTTGGCGCAACACCAACGGCTTCGCCGTCACCTGGACCAACCCGCCAGAGAATGACCGCGCGCCCATTGTGGCCGCGGACTACAAGTTGTGCCCCGCTGGCGGCGGTGCGTGCAACACCGCCGAGACAACAGGGGCCGACATCGCCCGCTTGCCGGTTCAGGTTCCTGGGCCTGGAACTTGGACGGTGTCGATGTGGCGGAAGGACGCGGCGGGAAACGCGGATGCGGGCACCGCGTCCGACTCGCTGACTCTGCGCTACGACCCCGAGCCGCCACGGCTCTCGTTCGATACGCCGTCGCCGAGCGATCCGACGCTCGTCTCGGTGCCGGTCAGCGACACGGTGTCCGGACTCGCGGACGGGACGATCGAAATCAGTCCGGCCGGGTCAAACACCTGGACCGCGCTGACCACGACAGAGGACGGCAGCCGCCTTGTTGCCCGAATCGACGACGGCGGGCTGGCCGCAGGGCAGTACCTGCTCCGCGCGACCGCGCACGACCAGGCGCACAACGAGGCGTCGACGACGACGCGCAGCGACGGTCAGCCGATGACGGTCACGCTGCCGCTACGCATCGCGTCGACCATGCAGGCCGGACTCGTCCGGCAGCGCACGCTACGGAAGCATGTGCGGCGACACGGCCGTCGGCGCATCATCCATAAGCGCGTGACCGTGCTGAGCCCGGCCGGAATCGTGCGCCTTGGCCGCACGACGCAGATCAGTGGGCGCCTGACCAACCGTGACGGTCAAGGCATCGTGGGCGCCGACATTCAGGTGCTGGCGACGCTCGACGGCGCCCCGGAGCAACTCGTGGGCGAGCTGCACACCGATCAGAGCGGCTCGTACACGTACACCGCCAGCGGGAGCGCGAGCCGAAGGCTGCGGTTCGTCTATGCCGGCTCCCCGCTCATTCTCCCGGTGGAATCGAAGGTCGACCTACGCGTGCCGGCAGTGAGCACGCTCACCGTGAACCGGCGCCACGTCGTCAACGGCCAGAGCGTGATGTTCAGCGGTCAGGTTCGGAGCCTGCCGCTCCCGGCCAGCGGGAAGCTCATCGAAGTCGAGGTGCTCCTCTCCGGCGGATGGCAGACGTTCCGGACTGTGCGCACCGACGCGACCGGCCGCTGGCAGATCCCGTACCGCTTTGCCCGCACTGTCGGGGTGCAGTGGTACCGCTTCCGCATCGAGCTTCCTCGCGAAGCCGGATACCCGTTCGCGAACGGCGCATCCAAGTCGATCCGAGTCCGTGTCCGAGGCCAGTCATGACGAGAGGAACCAGCGTGCATAGCCGAATGAAGCAACGAGTCACCTACGCCAATGTGATGTCGACGCTCGCGGTGTTCATCGCGCTCGGTGGCAGCTCGTACGCAGCCGTCGCCATCAACGGCGACTCAATCAAGAACCGTTCGATTCGGGCGACGAAGATCCGCCACAACACCCTGACCGGGAACGAGATCAGGGAGTCGAGTCTCGGCCGCGTCAACCGGGCGAAGCAAGCCGACGCGCTCGACGGCATAACCGCGGGCCAGCTCAAGATCAAGTGTCCGGCAGATACGTTCCCGGAAGCGGACGTCTGCATTGAGCGGACTTCGCGCCCAGCGGCCTCCTATCACAGCGCGATCAACACCTGCCTGACGGTCGGCACGCCCGCCGCGCCTGGTCGACGTCTGGCGACCCACGGCGAACTTGTGGCGGCGCTGAGTGCCGTCCCGCTGGCCGAAGGTGGGGAGCTCACGTCGGACGTCTATCCGTCGACATCGACCCCTGGCCAGCTCGACGTGCTCTACGTCACCGACCGCGTGGGGAGTGTCGCGCTGACACCGGACACGGGATCTGGGGCGAAGGCATTCCGCTGTGTGACCGACCCCTTGAACTGATGGGAGTCTCTGATGCGAGCCACGATCCAACCGACGAGTCTCACATCTCGCGCACCTGCGGCACTGACCGCTGGAGTGCTCGCGCTGTCGGCGGTGATGCCGCCCGTCGCGTTTGCAGAGCAGGACCAAACCGATGACGGCACAGCAGCTGTCACGCAGAACACGGCCACCGATCCCGACCAGAGCGCATCGTTTGATCCTGGCGGGGACGCTGCGGGTCTCCCCGACGCTGCCCCGACGACGGCGACCTCCAGCCCGACGCCGCCCGCCGCGCCGGACGCCTCCGATCAGGCTGATCCGGTCGTCGATCCCGGCGACGGAGCCGATGCCGAGACCGCTACGCCGCCCGCGGCCTCGTCGGCCACGGCTGCTCCCACGCCGCCCGCAGCGCCTCAGCAGCCATCGGTCGAGGCGCTAACTCCCGCCGCACCTACCGCCGAATCCGACGCGGGACCCGTTGCTGCTGTTCCACCCGGCGCGCCGGCGCCACAGGCGCCGGTCGTGTCGACCGTCACCGCACGCCGGGTCAAGTCGGTCCACCGGCTCACACGGCGCCACCGGCTTACAGCCTCGAATCCCGCGCAGATCCCGACCGTTGCAGCGCCGGTACCCGTGGTCGTCACGCCGCGCGCGGTTCCTGGCAACGCCACGTCGATCCCCGCCAAGCTCCGCGCGAAGCCCGGCGACCGCACGCACACGGTGCGTCGTGGCGAATCGCTGTGGGTGATCGCGACGGACCTCTTGGGTCCGCGTGCGACAGTGACGGCGGTCGCGCGTGAGGTGCACTTGCTCTGGGTCCACAACAGCGCGCGAATCGGTACGGGCGACCCCGACATGCTGCTCATCGGCACGAAGCTGATCCTGCGATGAAGGAGGAGCGATAGCGATGTTCTTCAAGGTGCTCGCCGCGATCGTTGCGGCCGATGCGTTTCGTAGCCGGCGCGAGGCGCAGGAGCGGGAGGCGTGGATCAGGGCATGGCAGCGCGCGGTGGCCGCGGCACCGCCGCCGGACGGCGTGCGGCTCCCACCCGGTGTCGCCTGGCCAGAGGCGCCGGAGCGTCCCTGCTAGACACCAGGCGTGGCCCCGCGCCGTCTGCAGCTCAAGCGTCCTGACACCTGCAGCGAGTGCGGCGTTGTGCTCGAAACGGGTAGCCACGCGTGGTGGGACTCAGAGCAGCGGGTTGTGACATGTACCGGCTGCCGGCCCGCCGATGATGTTCCGCCGATCGAGCGAGGCGAAGCCGGCTCCAGCGCAGCGCGAGAACACGAACGGCGCAGGTCCGCGCGTGAACGACGCACTCGCGAGGCGCATCCGATCATCGGCGACGCGCTGCTCGCGCTGCGATCAGCACCTCAGCACGAGGCCGCATTTCAGCGCGGAGCCAGCGGCGAGCGTGCCGTCGGAGGCCGTCTCGACGACCGGCTCGCCGATGGGCCCGCGGTCGTATTGCACGACCGCCGGATGCCGCGCGGTCACGGCAACATCGATCACCTCGTCGTCTGCCCGGCCGGGGTGTTCGTCGTCGACGCCAAGGACATCCGCGGCAGGGTGAAGGTCTCGGCGCCGTTATTCGGCGCTGCCAAGCTGCTCGTCGACGGGCGCGACCGCTCCAAGCTCATCGATGGTCTGGACCGGCAGGTCACGGCTGTCCGAGCAGCTCTACCAGCGGGAGAGGAGCAGGTGCCGGTTCATGGCGTTCTCTGTTTCACGCGCGCTGAGTTGCCGGTGCTCGGGACGCTGCGAATGCGCGGCCACGAACTGCTGTATCGCAGGGCGCTCGTCAAGCGACTCGCCGCTGACGGTCAGCTTGGCGCCGCTGCGATCGACGCGCTCGCACAGGCGCTCGCGGCGACCTTCCCGCCCGCCTAGCGCGGACGACGGGGCCAACTCGGTTGGTCGTGCCTCTTCGGCTCGACCATGTCACGCAGCCCCAAACACCCGGGCACCGGCGCCGCGGCGCTGCCAAACATCTTTGCGGCACCGCCGGCATCGCCACAGGCGCGACCAGCCCACCGCGGAGTCTTCGAGGACAACGCCGGCTGCGCCGGCGAACGAATCGCCGGCGCTCAGCCGATCCGTGGTCGCGTAGCGCCGATCGCGCGCCGCGGCGCTTGGGCGGCCGTTGTCGCCGCGACGCTGCTGATCGCTGTCTCGGTCATCCCGACGCGCGAGACGTCGCCCGCCACCCGCGTCGTTCCGTACCCGCGCGCCGCCGAGCCCGCGGTCTCGCACCGGCGGCGCGTGGCGCCGGTTCGCCGCGCGCGACTGCCCCACCGGCACCGCGCACGCCGTCATCACGATCGCCCGCTGCGCCCGATACCCGCGCGGCATGCACCGATGGAATCGCCGCCGGAGGGTGCTCCCGCACCGCCGCCGCCGACCCCACACGTCCCGTCTGCACCTCGACCCCTGCCCAAGCGCGTGCCGTCCGGCTCGCCGCCCGAATTCATGTGACCCAGGAGCAACGACATGGCCCTTGACCCCAACCCCCGCCAGGACCGCCTTCGCCTCATGGTCACGGCGGCGCTCGGCCTCGCGATCACGTTGTACGTGGCGATGCCGAGCGTCGCAGCCGCCGCGCTACAGGGCGCCGCCGGCGGCAAGCCCAACAGCGGCGGCTTCTCGCGCTTCGTCGAATTCATCAACCACCTCGCCGACTACACGATCCCGATCGGCTCGGCGTTCTCCGTGCTCGGCCTGGTCTGGGGCGGACTGCTGTTTCAGGCCGGCGACACGCGCGCGGGCCGCGTGCTCGGGTTCGTCGCGCTAGGTCTCGGCATCGTGTTGCTTTCCAAGCCGATCGCCGCGTGATGGGCAGTCGCAGCACACGGATCCTCCTGCTCCTGGTCGTCTTGGTCGCGATGTGCACGCTCGCCGCGGCACCGACCTCCGCTGAGGCGTCGCCCCTCAACATCCCCGGCACCGGCATCGGGATCCCGAGCCCATTGGACCTACTGCCAGGCATCCCCGGCCCGACCGACCTCATCGGCAAGTGTCTTCGAATACTTCTTCAAGACGTTCTTCGGCATCCAGGCGAAGGTTACCCGCAGCACGGTCGACTGGATGCTCGCCGCGCCGGTCTACACGGACCAGAGCTCCTACGGCGACCTCAACGCGCTGCGCTCGAACCTCGAGGTCGCCGCGTGGGCGCTGTTCACGCTCGTCTTCACGATCTCGACGGTCCGCTATTACGCCTCAGGCTTTACATCAGCTCGGGCTCATACGAGGCAGTTGAGGCGCTAGCCCGCGGCGGCATCGCCGCAGGCGCGCTGGCGCTGTATCCGCAGGTCTTCGGGTTGCTTGCGATCGCGACGAACCAGTTGACCCACGGGATCACGCACGTACCCGGTGTAACGGCCGGCCTGACGACGCGTGCTCGGCGGCGCGACCACTGCAGCATTCACCCCGCTGGGTGTCGGGACGATCGGCGCGGTCGTCGCCGTCGTGATCTTCCTGCTGCTGATGGTCACGAAGATCGTGCTGGCCACGCTGCTGGCGCTGCTGTTCGTCGCGGCGCCGCTGGCGATCGCGCTATGGCCGCTGCCCGAAACCTCATGGCTGGCGCGGACGGTCCTGCAGTCGCTGATCGGCGTCCTGCTGTGGCCGGTCGTGTGGGCGCTGTGCTTCGCGCTGTTCGCGGTAATCGGCGCGTCGGCGATCACGCCCGGTGGCTCGTTCGGGGCGCACCTCGTCAAGCCGTTCGTGTCGGTCGCCGCGCTGTACGTCGCGTTCAAGGCGCCGCAGATGCTCGCGCGCCAAGCGATGCTGGCTGGCCTGATGCCCTCGCCCGGCGGGCTCGCCGCGCGCGGGCATGTTCTACGGCCGCACCGCGATGGGCGCCTCGGCAGGCGCCCGCGGCGCGCAGGGCGTCTCCGGGCGCTTCGCGCAGCAGGCCGCGACAGGAGCCGGAGGCTGACGGTGCGCCATCCGACCTACAAGCACCTAGAGGCCAAGCTGCGCCTCGGCGCGTTCTCGCTCGGGCAGTGGGCGCAGATCACGATCGCCGGCGCCGCTGCCGCCGTCTTCGGCGGCTACCTCTCGCCGTTTCCGCTGCAGGTCGACGATCTTCGTCTCGATCCTCGGCGCCGGCCTGCCGGTCGCCCTGTCCTACGGCGCGATGGGACTCGAGTTCTCGGTAGCCCAGCTCGTGCGCGCAGGATGGCGCTACTGGCGCGAGCCGCGCCGGTTTCTGCCCGGCGCGGGACAGCCGACGGCCGGCTACGTCATCCATGCCGAACCGGCGCGGATCGACGCCGGCGCCGCCGCGACCGCGCTCGACGGACGGGAGCTGCTGTGGGACGTCTGAGCCGCGCCGTGGCGACACTCGCGAGGCCGGCGACCTCTGCGCCGTCGAGGCGATCGACCGCGAGGGACTGGTCGTGACCGCCGAGGGCGCGCTCGTCCGCGTACTGCGCGCCGCGCCGAAGAACCCGCTGGTGATGGCGCCCGTCGAGCGCGAGCAGGTCGGCCACGCATTCGGCCAGCTCGCGGGCCGACTGCAGGCCGGCCAGTCGATCCAGTTCTACGTCGAGGCCGCGCCCGTCCGCCTCGACGCGCTGCTGGCAGCACAGCCAGGCCGAGGCCGACCGCGCGCTGCGCGCCGTGACGCGATCCGGCGACCGCGTCGATGCGTTGCGCCGGCTGCACGGCGCGCTGGGCGAGTCGCTTGAGCGTCACGCCGACGAGCAGGCCGCGGTCGACGTCGCCTACTACGTGATCGTTCCCTACCTGCCCGACCAGGCCGTCCGCCTGGACTGGCGCGAGCTCGTGCCAGGTGCGCGCCGGCGGCTGGGCAGCGCGTCGCTGGAACGCTCGCTCGCCTCGCACCGGCGGGTGGCGCGCGAGTCGCTGCATCTCACCGACTCGATCCGCGGCGACCTCGAGGCGCTCGACCTCTCCACGCACCTGCTCTCCGGGCCCGAGGTGCTCGACCTGCTCTGGCGGCGCTTCAACCCGACCACTGCCGACCGCACGCCTGAGCGGCGCCCCGGCGCGCGCGAGGAGCGGCTTGGAGGTCGTCGGCGAGCTCGACGCGGTCGCCGACGCGCGCGACGCAGCTCGCGCCGCGCACGCGCTGCGCGAGACTCGTCGCCGCCTCGGGCATCGACTGGCCCGACCAGCGCCACCTGCGCGTCGACCGCGACCTCGAGCAGGCGCTGTACGTCGCGACGCTGCCGGACGCGACCGAGTTCGGCTGGCTGCTGGACGCGATGCAGGTCGCGCGCCCGTTCACGCTCTCGGTCCACGTTCACGCGCTTGATCGCCTGCGCGAGCGCTCGCGGTTCAAGGCGCGCCATCGCCGGCTGTTCGGCGTCAACCGCGGCGCCGAGCTTCGCGGCCGCACGCCGGACTACGAGATGCTCGCCCAGGAGGAGGAGCTCGGCGAGCTGCTCAAGGAGCTGTCCGGCCACGAGCGCGCCGCGGCGTTCGAGGTCTCGATCTACCAGTCGATCCGCGAGCGCGGCCCCGACCCGGACCCGGTCCAGCTCGCCGAGGCGGTCGAGCAGGCCTCGCAGGGAGATCATCGCCGCCTCCGACGCGCGCGTGAACCTCGGTCAGCTGCGCCAGCTCGAGCTGTGGCAGTCCACGCTGCCGCTCGGCCGCGACGTCGCGCGGCTGACGCGCAAGTACGTCACCCGCCACGTCGGCGACACCGTGCCGCTGGTCGGCACCGCGCTGCGGATCGCCGTCGGGCATCCCGTTCGCCTTCACCGACCCCGGCCGCGAGGTCGCGCTCGATCAACCCGTTCGACCCTGCGCACGACAACGGCACGCTGCTGGTCAACGCGCGCTCGGGCGGCGGCAAGACGTTCCTCGTCAACGTGCTGCTGTCGCGGTTCCTCGCGCACGGCATGCAGGCGTTCGTGCTCGACCGCGCCGGCCACTACGAGTTCCTCTGCAAGCTCATCCCGGGCGCCCGCCACCTGACGATCGGCGCATCCTCCGACGAGCACGCCGTCAACCCGTGGGACGTGCGAGGACCCGGCCAGCCCGCCGATCGAGAAGATCGCCTACCTCGTCGCCCTGCACGCGCTGCTCGTCGGCGACCACCGCGCCGGCGAGGACTCCTACGGCCTGGACGCGCTGGAGCGCAACCTGCTCGAGGTCGCGATCCGCGCCGTCTACGCGCGCGCCGCGCGCGAGCGACTCGCTCCCGCGCGAGCGACTGCTGTGCGAGGAGCTGCGCCGCCGCGCCGAGCAGGAGGCGGCGGCCGGCGCCGAGGAGGTCGCCTCGGTGCTGCGCACGCTCGCCGAGCGGATCGCGTCGTTCGTCGACGAGGGCTCCTACGCCTACCTGCTCGACCGCGAGACCACGGTCCCCGCGGACGCGCCGCTGGTCGCATTCGACACGCGCAAGGTGCCGCGCGAGCTGTCGGCCGCGGTGCTGTTCGTGCTCGCCGAGCACGTCACCGCGCGCATCGAGCGCCGCGGCGCCGAGCGGCTGCGCGAGACCGACGCCGGCCTGTTCGCCGGCCGGTCGATGCTCGTCATCGACGAGGCCTGGAAGCTCGTCGAGCGCCGCGCAACCGGCGAGTGGGTCAACGACATCGCGCGCCGCTCGCGCCACCTCGGGCTGTTCCTGATCGCGATCAGCCAGCAGCTCTCGGACTTCGCCGGCCCGTACGGCAAGGCGCTGCTGCGCAACTCCACCCAGCAGCTGTTCCTGCGCCAGTCGCCCGACGAGCTCGCCTACATCCAGGAAGCGGTGCGCCTGTCCGACGCCGAGGTCGCCGCGATCGCGCGGCTGAAGACCGTCAAGCGCTCCTACTCGCAGGCCTACTGGATCAACGGCACCCGCGGCCGCGGCACGATCGCGCTGCGCGTCGGCCCGACCGAGTACGGGCTCGCGACCTCCGACCCCGTCGGCGACCTCCCGCGCCGCACCCAGATCCTCGACGCCGAGAGACGGCGACGCCTGGCGCGCGCTCGAGCGGCTCGCCGACGAAGGGCTGGGAGGCGAGCCTGATGGGCGACGCCGGCTCTGCAGGCCGCAGGCGCCGCGGTCGCCGGTCGCGACGCGCTGCCGCGACTGCTCGCGCGCCGCCGGGCTCGCGACGCTCGGGCTGCTGCTGCTGATCGTCGCGCCGCTGGCGCTCTTCTCGTCGCTCGACCGGCGGCGGGCCAGATCACCAGCACAGGGCGAGATCCCAGCCGGGCTCGTCTCCGTATTCAACGAGGCCGCACGCGTCTACGCCGTCAACGCGTACCTGCTCGCGTCGATCGCCGACCAGGAGTCCACGTTCGGCACCGGGCCGGGATGGCGGACCGTCAACGCGCCGGCTGCGTCGGGCCTGATGCAGATGTGCGTCGGCGGCCGCGGCGGCGACTCGTGGGGCGCCGACCAAGAACGCCTACCGCCGCGGCGCAGCGACCGGCTGAGCTACAGCTTCACGACCGACCGCCACCCCGACGTCCTCGACTCCTTCGACAACGTCATGGCCGCCGCCGTACACCTGCGCGGCAAGGTCGGCGGCCGACCGATCCCGAACCTCGACGATGTCGCCTACCGCGCGCTGTGCGGCTACTACGGCGCGTGCGCCGACGGCGTCGCCGGCAACTACGCCGCCGACGTGCTCGCGCGCGCCCGCGGCTGGGAACGCTCCGGCACGGCAACGCTCCCGGGCGTTCCGCCGCTCGGCGCGAGCGGCGCACTCGCCTGGCCGGTCAGCGGCCCCGTGACGTCGCAAGTTCTGCGAGCGCCGCGCCTGGGAGGCGTGCCATCCCGGCGTCGACATCGGCGTGCCGAGCGGCACGCCGATCCTCGCCGCCGCGGCCGGCCGCGTGTCACTCGTCCAGTCGACGGCGACCTCGGGCGGCTATGGCAACTTCGCCTGCGTCGCACCACACCAGCGCGCTGACCACGTGCTACGCCCACCAAGAGCGCGTGCTCGTCAGCGCCGGCGACTTCGTCGGGCGCGGCCAGCGATCGGGATCTCCGACTGCACCGGTCGCTGCTTCGGTCCGCACCTGCACTTCGAGGTCCGCGCCGACGGCCGCCCGACCTGCCCCGCGCCCTACCTGGATGCCCCGGTCGCGGAGATGTGCGCGTCATGAAGCGTGCCATCGCGTACCTGGCGCTGACCGCGGTGCTTGCCGGGTGCTCGGACCCGTACGCGCGCAGCTCGCACGAGGTGAAGCCGCCGACGCCGCGTCCGGCAACGCCGTCGGCGGGGGCAACGACGGCCGCTCGGAGCTTCGCGCTGCGCTGGGTCAACTGGGACTGGCGGTCGGCCGCGTCACAGCAGCGCTCGCTCGCCGGCCTCGCCGCTGGGCAGTTGGCCGCCGATCTCCGAGCCAACGCGGCAAGCACTCGCATCGACGCAACCCTCACGCGCGACAAGCCGAGCATCCGCAGCACCGTCGCAATCGTGCATCTCAAGCCGCGCGGCTCCCTCGTTACCGGCCTGGTCGTCACGCACGAGCAGACCTACACCGCAGGGCGCCCCGACCTTGGCGGAGCTCACTACCGCGTCTACGCGATCACACTCGACCGCCACGGCGCACGCTGGGTGGTGAGCGCATGGAAGCCGCAGCCGTGACCGCCCGTCACCTGCTCGTGACCCGCGGCCGGCGCTCGCGAGCGTCGACTGTTGGCGTCGCGTTCGACGAGCTCGGCGGCCCGGTCGTCGCGCTCTGTGGGCTGACCGGCGGCGCCGGCACGACGGCGCTCGCTCTGCTGCTCGCGCAGCATGCCGCTGCGGCGGGCTCGAGTCCGGTCCTGGTGACCGAGTCCGAGGCTCGCCGCGGCCTTGCGCTGCGCGCCGGCCGCGCGACACCACACTCGCTCCGAGCCCTGGCCGCCCGCGCCGCAGAAGGCAAGACGCCCGCGGATGCGTTCACCGAACTGGCTCCCGGGCTTCGACTCGTCGCAACGGCCGGTCAAGTCGATCGCGTGGCGGAGGCCTCGCTCGAGGGGCTGCTTGGCCAGGCCCGGGCGGCGCACGGGCTCGTCGTCATCGACTGCGGCACTACGTGGTCGCCGCGCGATTCGGTTCTCGAAGCCGCGACCCACCGCGTGTGGGTGTTCCCGGCGATGCCGTACGGCCTGTCGGCGGCGCGACACGCGATCCCGGCAACTGGCGGGATCGCCGTCGCCGTCGCACGCGATCCGAACGCGCTCGTGAGCGTCCGCAACGTCCGCCGCGCGCTGGCGCGCAAGTGCGTCCGCCTGGTGCTCGTGCCTTACAGCGCGAAGCTCGCCCGCGGCCAGGGTGATGACGACGAGGCGGTGGCGAACGCGATCGCGCGCCTCGCCGCTGCGATCAGGGGGACCCGATGATGCGGGCGTCGGCGACGGTTGCGGCAGCGACGGTCGCCACCGCGGCGGTGCTGGCCGGCGTGGTGGTGTTCGGCGGCCTCGCGGCCGAGGCGCGCGCCTGGCTGCGCTTCGACTTCCGTGGCACGCAACAGACGGGCCTGGAGATCGCCGCGAGCAACGCGCGGCTCGTCGCTGCAGCGCTGATCGGCGCTGCCACCGTTCCACGCTTTCGTACGGCCCGCCTCGCGTTCGACGCGGCGGCGGTCGGGGTCCTGGTAGCGAACGCTGCGCTCGTCGGCATCGCGATTGGTGGGTATGGCGAGCGCACCTTGCGTGCGCTCGCGCTGCATGGACCGCTCGAGCTCGCCGCGATGTCGCTCGCCGGCGGCACCTACCTCAACGCGCGCGACGGCGAGCTGCGCACCGGCGCGCTGTACCGCGTGGCGATCGTCTGCGCCGGCCTGCTGCTCGCCGCGGGCGTGATCGAGACATCAGTCCAGATCGGAGGCCTCCGTTGACGCTCTCGTCGAAGGCTCGGCTCTTCTTCCCGCTGGTCTGGTTGCCGGCTCTCGCGATGCTCGCGCTGTATGTGAGCACTCGCGACTGGCAGCACCTCGGCCGCCAGATGCAGATGGGTCATCACGTCACCTGGCCGCCGCGCGCCAAGCACGGCTACCACGCCCCCCACGGCGTCGAGGTTGCCATGTCGGTCGCGGGACTCATCGTGCAGCTCGTCCTGTACTGCGCGATCGCACTCGTCGGGCTCGCGGCTGTCGTTGTTGCCCGGCGCCTGCTCGAACGCAGGCGCCGGGCGAACGCGATGACAAGCTGGGAACTGCGTCTCGGTCGCGATGACCTCGCCAACCCGTACCGCGTTCAGGAGGCCTTCGAGGGCATCGCGGGCGCGATCAACGCCCGCTGGTATGAGCGGCTCTGGCGCGGCTGCGACCACTTCGCTGTCGAGGTCAGCCGCGCTCCGCGACGCGTCGATCCGCTTCACGATCGCCGCCCCGGCGTACCTCGGGCCAGCGATCCGCGGACCGCTTGAAGACCTCTATCCCGACGTCGCGCTTCAAGAGCGCGACGGTCGCCCCGACTGGGCGTCGACGATCGTGCGGCTCAAGAAGCGCGAGCCGTTCGTGCTGTCGATCCAGACGACTCGCAACTACGAGCACGCCTTCTCGGAGTCGCTGATCGCGATGCTCGCGAGCGCACGAGCACAAGGCCACGATCCAGCTCGTGCTCACGCCGGTGTCCGGGTTCGTCTATCGCCGCGCCCGGAAGATGCTCAAGCGCCGCGAGCGCGGATTGCAGCACGCCGACCACCGCGACCCCGGCGAGCTCGGCATCGACTCCGTCGTCGAGGCCAAGGAGCTCAAGGGCGCTCTCGAGCTGCAACACCGCTCGCTGCTGTACTTCGACCTGCGCATCGTCGGCGAGGACGCGACCACGGTCCGTCGTGTCGCCGGCCTCTTCTCGCAGTTGCGCTCCGAGAACGAGCTGCAGGTCCGCCAGGTGCGCGTCCGCCGCCGGCTCTACGCGCGGCGCGATCCACTACGCGCTGCCCAACCCGATGCCCAACCTGCGAGCCGGCGTCCTCTCGACCTCCGAGCTCGCGACGCTCTGGCAGCTTCCACGCGCGCGAGTGAAGAACGCGCGGCTCCCACGCGCGACGGTCCGGCGCGCGGTCGCGCCGCCCGACATCGAGCGCGACGCCGACCGCGTGCTGATGCACGATGAACGCGGCGCCGTCTCGATCGCGCCCGCCGACCGCAAGTACGGTCACGCGCTCATCGGCGGCCAGGGCGGCGGCAAGAGCTCGGTCATGGCGCGCCACTTCGCCAACGACACCCGCGACCCCGACCGCGCCGTGATCCTCATCGACCCGAAGGGTCCGCTCGCCGAGCTCTGCCTCGGTCTCGTTCCGGCCGGTCGTACCGTGCACTACATGGACCTCGGCCATCCTGAGGTCGGCTTCAACCCGCTCACCGATCAAGGCCAGCCCCGGCGTCCGTGCGGCGGTGTTCCTGCAGGCGCTCATCGACGCCAACCCGCCTGGGCGCGATCCAGGCGGCGTCCGACTCATTCCTGCGACAAGCCGTCGCCGCAGTCTGCGCCGTCGAGGAGCAGCCGACGCTGTGGCACGTCTACAAGATGCTCGACTACGCCAAGACGTCGAACTACCGCGAGACCGTCGTCAACCGACTCGACGCTATGCCCGACGCTGAGTTCGCGCTGCACCTACTGGGCGCAACGAGTTTCCGGCGCTGATCCCCGACCGCGGCTTCGCCGCGCAAGCGCTCAACCCGCCGCGCAACAAGATCGAGCGGCTGATCTCCACGCGCGAGATCGACACTCTGCTCCGCCACCCCCACGGCCTCGACATCGAGGGCGTCCTCGAGCGCGGCGAGGTCTTGATCGTCGCCGGCGCGAAGGCTTCGGTCGGCGAGGACAACACGATCCTCGTCAGCCAGCTTCTTCTTCAGCTTCTGCACCGCGCCATCCAGGCGCAGCACGAGGAGCGCCCCGATCGACCGCCGTCGCGTCTCGCTGCTGGTCGACGAGGCGCACAACGTGCTCACCCCCTCCGTCGCAAAGATGCTCGCCGAGGGCCGCTCGGCGGGCCTGGAAGCGGTGTTCGCCTGGCAGTACTCAGCGCAGATCCGCGACGAGGTGATCCGCTCGGGCGTCCGCTCGCTGCTGCAGTCGATCTCGATCTTCCGCATGCGCGAGATGGAGGACGCGCGCTCGCTCGCAGGCCTGGCGATGGAGGTCTACTCCGACCGCATCTCCGTCGACCAGGAAGAACAGGAGCGACTCCGTTTCTCGCCCGACGACGTCGTGAAGCTGCCGATCCATCGAGCGATCAACCTCTGGGTCGCCGACGGCGTTCCGCGGGCCGGGTTCCTCGCCGGCACCTTGCCGATGGAGTCGTTGCATGACGCGGACATCGTGGAAGAGCACCTCGCAGCGCAGCGCGAGCGCGGCGGCCACCACCCAAGCTCGCTCCCCGATCCGGTGCCGTCTCCGGTGACGACGACCGCAACGCCCGCCGACCCCGCGCCTGAGCCGCCGAAGAAGCCACGGAAGGGCGACGCGCCGACCGAGGACCAAGTCCAGATGGAGATCGACTGATGCTGCCGGCGTCGTACACTGACCTTCTCCGGTACGACGGCGCGGCGATCCAACGCAACGAGCGCGACCGGATCGTCCCCTGCGCGATCCAACCGCGCGACCTCGCGATCGTCCGCGACGTGTGGCGCTACAAGTTCCTCACCTCGCCGCAAATCCGGGAGCTTCACTGGCCCAATCGCGTCCCGCGCGTCGTAAACAAGCGCCTGGCAAAGCTCTTCCAGGCAGGGCTTCTCGAGCGCTTCCGACCGATCAGCCGGTCCAGCGGCTCGTTCCCATGGACGTACCAGATCGGCGCCGAAGGCCACCGTCTTTTGAGGGAGGTCGGCGAACTCCACAGCCGCTCGCGCTTCGAGTTGCGCAAGGTTTACGACTACCGCTATGTCCTCCACGAGATCCACCTCAACGCCTGGGTCCTCGCGTGGCGACGAAACGCCGGCGACCGCGTTCTCGATTGGCTTCCCGAGTCCGAGATTGTCCCGCCGAGCGAACTCAGACGCCCGGAGCGTTTGAAGGACGAGCGCCTCATCAAGGGGATCCGGGACAGCCGGCCACGGCTCATCCGACCTGACGCGATCGTCGAGACAGCCCGAACCACCGGCGGCGCCCGTGTCTTCCTCGTCGAGTATGACCGCACCCGCCGCGTCGACAAGAACTTCGAAAAGTTCCTCCGGTACGACGCGCTGCTCTGCTGGTGGTGGCGCCACACCTGGCTCGCGCAGTACCGCGACCCTCCTTACGTGGTGTTCATCTGCCAGGACGAGGAACAGCGCGCGACGTTCCTCGATGTCGCGGACCGCGAGCTGACCGGTCATTTGTGGCACGCCACCAGCGGAGGCGAGTACGTCGGCAGGGATCAGATGCTGTTCGTTACTGAGCCCGCGATGCATGCTGGAGAGGCGCTCGCTCTTCGCGTCTCGGAGCTGCACGGCCTCGCGCGTCCGACTCGACGCACTCGCGTAGTCGCTCTGCCGGTGCGACCGACGCAGGCACGTCGAGCAGACTGACGGTCCGCCGGATTCTTCGGCCACAAGCCGCGCGCATCTTCAGCCGTGCTCGCAACTACTCTTGCCATAACGTCGGGCCATCATCAGGACCCGAAACATGGTCTCGCGGGGTCCGGCCATACGATGGCACGGTCGGAGGCCGGACCGGCAGGAGATCCATGAACGACAACCTCGAGACACGCGAAGAGTACGAAGACAACGAAGCGGTGGGCGTCGAGGTCGAAGAACTCGAACCCTTCCACGACATCGATCGGCCCTGGAAGCCAGAGTCGATCCGTGTTGCGACGAAACTCTTCTCCCTTCGGAACATGCTTGACGCGCTCGAGGAGAACTCGCTCGATCTCGCGCCAGATTTTCAGCGCCTCCAAGTCTGGAAGCCGGTTCAGAAAGCGCAGCTGATCGAGTCGATCCTCCTCCAGATCCCATTGCCCGCCTTCTATTTCGCGGAGGACATCGACGGGACGCTACGCGTGGTCGACGGGTTGCAACGGCTGTCTACCGTCCGCGACTTCGTCCGCGGTGGTGCGGACGGACAGGGCGGCTTCACCCTGAACGGGTTGGAATACATCGGCGACGTCACCGGCATGCGCTTCGCCGATCTGCCCCCGGTTTGGCAGCGCAGGATCTACAACACTCAGATTGTCGCCAATGTGATCGATCCCTCGACGCCCGCGCCGGTCATGTACGACATTTTCCGGCGGATCAACACCGGGGGAACTCCGCTCAACGCTCAGGAGATCAGGCACTGCATGAGCAAGTCGAGGAGCCGACAGTTTCTCAAGGTGCTCACCGGGCTTGCGCAGTTCGAGCTTGCTACGGGAGGGGTGCTAAAGAACCAGAAGCGGATGATCGATAGGGAGGTCGCGCTTCGCTTTTGTGCCTTCGCGGTGCTTGGGACGGATGGGTACATCGAGCCGATGGACGAGTTCCTGTGGTCAGCCTCTGAGCTGCTCGATAACGAGAGCGCGCTCTCGGACGCTGATCTCGAGTCCCTCGTCCATCGGTTCACTGTCGGCTTGGATAACACGCGGGCGATCTTTGGCGAGCACGCGTTCCGGAAGTGGCCACTCCACGCCGACCGACGCATGCCCTTCAATCGAGCGCTGTTCGAAAGCTGGACGGTCGTCGCGTCGAACTACCCTCCGGACTGGATCGCCGCGCGGGCATCGGAAATCCGCGCGAGGGCTCAGGAAGCGATGACCCACGATTCCGACTACGTCAGCTCGATCACAGCGTCAACTGGTGACCGCCGGCGCGTGCAGCGCCGGTTCCGGAGCGTCGCGGTGTTGATCGAAGACGAAGTCGATGCTTAGCCGCCTCCGAGTCAGGAACTTCAAGCGGTTCAGCGACGCCGCGTTCGAGATGCGCACACTGACAGTGCTGACTGGCCTAAACAACTCCGGGAAGAGCTCGGTGATTCAGGCTGTGCTCGTCGCCGAGTCTGCGAAGGCGGGGCGTCGAGAGGTTCCGCTCAATGGGCCATTCGGTCTGGCGCTCGGCGAAGCGAGTGACGTGCTGCATTCAGACGCTTCGGATGCGGTGATCCAGATCGTCGCTGATCGGTCAGCCGGCCAGGACCACTTCACGCTCGCCGTGCCGGCGGAACGGGCGGTTGCCTTGGAGCTTGAGCCCACAAGCACCTTCGACGCCGCCCCCCTCGTGGGCAATTACTTGTCGGCCGAGCGCCTTGGCCCTCGTGATCTTCTTGAGATCGATTACGCAGTTGGCGATGGTGCTGCGGTCGCTGATGCGGAGCGTGCGTCGCTCGAGCCGGGCGTGGGCTATCAGGGCCAGTTCACGGCGCATGTGCTCGCTCGCCATGAGCGCCGAACCGTACCCAAAGAGCGCCGATTTCGTTCACAAGACGACGACGATTCCGCTCCTGTCACGCTCATGGCGCAGAGCGAACGCTGGCTCAGCGCGATCGCACGGCCCACCCAGCTCCAAGCGAGTTGGCTCCCGGGGACGAACGCCGCAACGGTGCGCTTCCGGCCCCCGAACGTACGCGCAGATTGGATGCGCCCATCCAACGTCGGTTTCGGGCTCTCCTACGCGCTCCCGGTCGTTGTGGGGGGTCTGGTGGCGAGCATCGATCGCATTCTGATCGTCGAAAACCCCGAAGCGCATCTCCACCCCGCCGGTCAGTCCGAGATCGGTCGATTCCTCGCGACGATCGCTGCATCGGGCGTCCAAACGATCGTCGAAACGCACAGCGATCATGTCCTGAACGGCATCCGCCACGCTATTGCTCTCGGCGGAGCTCTCGAGCCAGAGGATGCCGTATTCCATTTCTTGTCGAGCGAGGACACGGTCGCGATCGACGTCGATGCTCGCGGTGCCTTGTCCAGTTGGCCAGCGGGGTTCTTCGACCAAGGGGAGCGCGATCTGACCGACCTAGCGCGGATCAAGCGTTCGGTCTAGTAGGCGTCTCGATCGGACATGCGGTTCGTTGTCGACGAAAGAGCACTTGAATGCCACGGCATGGAACAGGCGGAGATCGCGCAGTCGTTTGCCCGCCTCGCCGCCGTGCTAGCAGCGCTGCGCGATGAAGCCGTCGATCAAGTCGGGATCGTCGGCGGATGGGGCGCAGTCAAGTGCTTGGACGAGACCGACCTCGCCTCCGTGCTCGCCAGCGCCGCCCTAGTCGATCGCGACGACGGTCTCCTGCTGCTGGGGCTGCTCGACAAGTGCATTTCGACCGATGACGAGGCTGAGAGACTCGACCCTGTGTGCGACGTTGAGGGGGCGCATTGGGAGAGCTACGGCGTAGCCGTAGCGTGGGCCAGTGTCACAGGCGCGCCGGCACACGGCCGCGGAGTTGTGTCGACGACGCACGCAAATCGCATCGGACTCTGCGCAGTTACTCGGGATGGGCTGAAGGTCGACATCGCCTTTGTCGTCGATGCTGACGACGCGACGCTCCTGTGGCGCTCGTTGTTCGCGCTCGAGGACGTTCGAGAGGCTGAGTTCTTTGGGCTCGCAGTGCGGGCGTTCCCCGACCTGGAGTTCGCGCCAGGGCTGTCGTTCGCGCGCTTCGAAGGTGGGTACGGGGCAGTCCGAGAAGACGTGGTGCGACACCTATCGGCCTTGAACGACGACTGGACGAGCGCGTACGAGTCGGAGAACGGGCGCGCAGGGGCCATAACGACGCGCATCGGAATCTCGGTGAGCCGCGAGAGTCACGCAACGCGAGCGTCGGACAAGCTGATGAAGCTACGCGACGTCGCCTACAACGCTGAGGTCTATCGCTGCGAGTGGCACTCAAAGCTTGAGCCGCATCGGAATCGGATTCATTTTCATCCGGGCGACGCGACGCTTCGCGGGCCCCTGATCGGCATCTTCTGTGAGCACCTTGCGACGTGAAGGATCGCGGTCGGAGACTGTCTGGCGCTGGTCCTCTCTTCTTGTCCCCTCTTGCGGGTCTCCTCTTGGTGGTCCCTCTAGGAGAGGACCACGCCGCCGCCCCACCTCCGGCCCGAGAACCCGCATCACGCCTGGGCTTTCGAGGAAGGGCCGTCCACCGCTTCGCGCTGGACGGCCCTTCCTCGACCTGCCAGATAAATCGGGCAGGGCAGCCCAGGCATGAGGAGGGGAGGCCGGAGGTGGGGCGGCGGCAAGCAGGAGGGGATGGTGATGATCAGCAAGAAGAAGATGAAGAAGAAGGAGAAGCAGCAGGACGTCGTCGTCGTGAGGTAGGTGAAGGTGATCGTCGAGGAGGTCGTCGTCGTGTGGAGGATGCTCAACGAAGACGTCGTCGTCCGGTGATCGGTCGCGTCGTGGGTCGCGGACGTCGTCACGTTGGCCGGCCATCGGTCGCCGTCGTGCCCGGCCTCCGTCGCCAGCTCGACCGCCGCGGCCGGTCCCCGAGCGGCGGGCGCGCGCCGACGCGCGTCGCTGTCAGCGCCGTCGCGTCGGGACGGTCCGCGCCGGCGGCGAGACGCGCGTGTCCGCGTCGGGGCTGGCGAGCTGCCGCTCCAGCGCGGTGAACGCGTCGATCAGATCGGTCGCCTCGAAGCCGCGGTTGCGCCTGCCGATCGTCGTCTGCTTGAGCACGCCGCTGCGTTGGAGGTGAGCGATGGCTTCGTTCGTGGCCTGCACGCTGCGATCGATGAGCGCGGAGGCACTCTGCACCGTCACGAGCGGTGCACCGGGAAGCGCCTCGATCAGCCGCAGCACCGCCGAGTCGGAGCGGACCTTTGGGACGGCTTCGCGCCAGCGCGCCTGGATCTCGTGGACTTCGCGTTCGTAGTCGTCGGCGTCGGCGACCGCGCGCGTGAGCGCGGCCGCGAACAACGCGATCCATCGGTTGAGCCCGTCGACCGCCTCGGTGCTCTCGGGCTGGCTGTGCGAGCGGGTCGCCGTGAGCCCGGCGACGTAGTCGTCTGACCACGTCGCGAGGACGAGTGACACCGGGGGTACGACGGTCCTGGCCAGGCCGCGGCGCTTGAGCAGCACGTGGACGAGCGCGCGACCAGTGCGGCCGTTGCCGTCGGCGAATGGGTGGATCGTCTCGAACTGGGCGTGCGCGATCGCTGCCTGTGCCACCGCGGGGAGGCCGTCGTCGTTGCAGAACTCGCACAGATCGACGAGCAGCTCGTCGACGCGATCGTGAGGAGGCGGCACGAACGCCGCCGAGCACGGGTTGTAGGAACTCCCGCCGATCCAGTTCTGCTCCTCGCGGACGTGACCGCCGACATGCTCCAGGCGCGTGCCGACCATCAGGCGCCGGTGGATCTCGAGCAGATCCTCGACCGTGAGCTTGTCGGCTTCGGCCATGGTCTCAGTGGCCCAGCGCATCGCCTCGACGTTGTTGAGCACCTCGGTGGCGGTGACGTCTCGCGGGTCGTCTCCGAGCCCGAGCGCCAGCTGCGCCTTGAGCAGCCGCTGGCTTCCGACTTCGAGGCCCTCGATCCGCGACGAGGCGACAGCCTCGGCGCGCAACAACAGTCGTGCGACTGCTTCGGAGTCGGCCAGCGAGCGCGCCTCACGCTGCAGCCGCTCGACGGCACGCTCCGCGTCGGCGACGTCGGCGGCCGTGTCGCCATGAAGGGTGAACGCCCGGCCAGCGAGAAGGTCGGGGACGTAGGCCTCGTAGTCACAGCCCTGGCGCGCACGCCGGGGGAGGCCGGAATCGACGCCGACCGGGTCCCAACGAGCCTTGACCAGCTCAGGCATGTATTCAAGGCTAGCCGACAACCTTGAATAAGACGAGCGGTGCATCAAGGTTCTCAGGGCTTCGAGAGATACGGTCCGGCGGTGCTGCTGCGTTGCACCGCGCGACTTCTGAAGCTGATCGGCGGCCGCGGCGGCCAGCTCGTCGACACCGAGCCCGGCGTCGATGACTGGTACGCGAACACGTTCGTCGTCGAGCGGCGCAAGTGCCTGCTGCTCGTGCACGCGGACACGCTGTTCTCGGTGCTCGACACCGACGTTCGCGTTGCACAGTTCGACGACCTCGGCCTCTACGTCGCGACGCTCGTGGTCGACGCGCTCGCGGGGGAGGCGCTCGCCGGCACCGCACTTGGCCCGACGGACCGATCCGTGCGCATCGCGAAGACAGCAAGCCGCAGCGTGCTCGGCCACATGAACGAGATCGCGTTCGAGGCGCAGCACCTCATCGGCTACGCCGGCGGGCTGCAGCTCGCGGACTTGGACGACGTGAACCGACGACTGCGCCGGCACCTGCGCGGCCGCGGCCGCGAGTACATCGTGCCGCTCGAGCTCGCCGCCGCTCGCTCGGGTTGACGCGAGCGAGCTCGCAGTCCGGTCGCCCGTCGCGTCATGACGCACCCGGCGCCAGCGCAACGACGCGGGTCGAAGTTCACAAGATCTTGTGAACGTCGGTGAAGTTCGGTGTGGCCGCCGGCGTGCCGGGGCCAGATCAGCGACTCGCGCCTCTTCCTCGGCACAGTCGCATGGCACCGCCCGAGCCACATCAGCACCTGACCATCGAGACCGTCGAAGGTCGCACGCGGGCGCTCACGGGAGACGACGCGAGCCCAGGGCCGGGCCGCCGTTCTCCGTCCCGAAACCGCACGTCCAAGGCGCGTCGAGGGCCGGTGCAGGCGTCGGTGTCCCGCGCCTCTGACCAGGCGGGCCGTGTGCCTGCCATCGGCTGCATCGTCGCCACCCACCACGCGGAGCCGTCAAGCCCTGCGCTTCGCGTCGCTGCGCGAGTCCTGTCGGACCAGGGCTTGACGGCCCCACTCGCGGGCGGCGGTAGCCGCCTTGTCAGACACACGACCCGCCCCGAGCAGAGGGGCAAGGAGGACACCATGAACCGCTGGACCGGCACC
Organism: uncultured Actinomycetes bacterium; assembly: GCA_963797025.1. GTDB lineage: Bacteria > Actinomycetota > Thermoleophilia > Solirubrobacterales > Solirubrobacteraceae > CADCVQ01. The sequence goes on along the minus strand of CAWCNU010000004.1, from coordinate 423,898 downwards.
GGCCACCTCACCAAGGACCCGAAGTTCCTCGAGACCGAGAACGGCACCGCGATCTGCACGCTGCGGATCTCCGTCAAGCGCGCCGGCAAGCAGGGCCACGACGGCTACTTCGACGTCAAGTGCTTTGACGCCCAGGCCAACGCCTGCGCCGCAGTACCTCAAGGCCGGCCGCGAGGTCGCGATCGACGGGCGCCTGCTCTTCGACGAGTTCCAGACCCAGAACGGCAGCTACGCCTCCCGCATCTACATCGTCGCCGAGCGCGTCGAGTTCCTCGCCAGCCGCACCGGCCGGCCGAACGGTCAGGCCAGCGACCGAGGCCTCCCCCGAACAGCCCGCCACGCGGCGAGGCGCGCGAGCCCCACCCCGCCGCCTGACCACACATCGCGGGCCCGCGGCGCAGCACCGCCCGCGGGCCCGCCGACTTCCACGTGACCGCCATGACCACCACGACCATCACCCGCCACGAGACCGCAGCGCGGTTTCTCGCCGCGCTCGCCAGCCCGGCCCAGACGCGGCGAGCTCATCGAGCTGCGCTACCGCCTGGAGGACGGCGCGCGCATGGGCCAGCTCTTCGAGCGACCGACTCATCTGCGCGGTCTCGCGACGCGCGCGATCGTGCTCGGCCGCCGCACCGACGTCTACGTCGGCTGCGCGCCGCGCACCCGACGCCACGGCGGCCGCGATGCTGTCGAGCACGCGTACGTCCTGTGGGTCGACTGCGACGGCGACGCCGCGGTCGACGCGCTGCGCACGTTCGACCCGGCACCGTCGATCGTCATCGCCTCCGGCAGCGGCGCCAACTGCCACGCCTACTGGCCGCTGACCGCGCCGCTCGCGCGCGACGAGGTCGAGCGCGCCAACCGCCGCCTCGCGCACGCGCTCGGCGCCGACCACGCGTCCGCTGACGCCGCACGGATCCTGCGCGTCCCCGGCACTCAGAACTCCAAGCACCGCCCGCCGGCGCGGGTCGAGGCGCTCCGGCTCGACGTAACGCGCCGACACGCCGCCAGCGACGTCGTCGGCGCGCTCGCCGACCCGCCGCGCCTCCTCACCCGCGCCGCCAGCCTCCCGCTGCCGACGGCACCGACCCGCTGCTGTCGATCCTCCCCGACGTCTATGTCCGCCGGCTGCTCGGCGTCGACGTCCCGCGACACCGCAAAGTCACGTGCCCGTTCCATGAGGACCGCCACCCGAGCCTGCACGTCTACGCGACTCCCGAGCGCGGCTGGTACTGCTTCGGTCGCTGCCGACGAGGCGGCACGATCTACGACCTCGCCGCGCCGCTCTACGGCTACACCGACCGCGGCGACGACTTCCTGCGCCTGCGCGCCGAGCTGCGCCGGATGTTCGGGCTTGAGGCCGCGTGATGCCCGGCGGGCCGTACGACTTCGTCTATGTCCACACCGACATCCCGGAGGGGATGACGATCCGTGAGTGGGGGCTTCAGCGCGCCGCCGAGCGCGAGCTCTTCCGTGCACAGGAACGCACGGCGCGGCGCGCCCGCAGGCGCGCTCGCATCGATGCGATGGTCGAGCCGTTCAAGAAGGCGAAGGCTCGTAGACCCGCGCTCATGAAGCCGGCCGCCGACCGAGTGCCGCGCTGAGATAGGCGGCGAACGCTGCGACCGACAGCGCCTGCCGACTTACCTCGCGCGGGTGGACACAGGCTGGAGGAGCAGCAAGCACCCGGCCGGGTTGTACTCGACGATTCTGGCGACGAAGCGGAAACGGTCGCCCTCGTTCACAGAACTCGGCGCCTTTGAGCCGGTGACGTTCAGGTCAAACGTGTTCACGTCTTCGAACTTGAAGGCGGGTCCACGCGTCGAATTGGGCCCCTTGTTTCCGGGAGCGACGAGGATGTCGAGTCGCGTCTTCGTGTCGCCGTGATTGGCCAAGTTGACGATGGAACCGTCGAACTCGATGGTCCTGTCTTCGTACTTCGCCGCGAAGTGCCCGATCTTCTCGTCGCAATTGTCCGAGACCTTCAGAAGCGCCGCGAGGTCCTTGCTGTTGTCGGTAGTCAGGACCTTCTCGGTCTCAGGCGCAGCTGGTTTGGCTGCCTCTGTGGTCGTATCCGTCGTCTCAGTCGTCTCGGTCGGCTCAGTTGTGCCGCCCGGTTCTGCGTCGCCGTCGCAGGAACGGTCGACTGTCAGCCGCGGTGCGCCTGACACAGCCTCGCCGGCCGCCGGGGACTGGACGCACACCTCCCAGTTCGACTCCTTGATGACGCCAAACGTGCCGCCGCCGTCGACCTTGACCTCATCTTTGATGCCCGCGTCCTTGATCGCCGTCTTGGCGACATCGAGCTTCTTGCCTTTCACATCCGGCATGACCGCGTTCTCGTCCGACCCACAGCCCATGAGGCCCATGAGGATCGTCAACGCCACAGCCACGCATAACGCACGCATCTTGCTACTCCGCCTCGTTCCGAACAGGGGCTTGAGCGTAACGGTGTGGACGTCGCCCTCCCGCATCGCCACAACCGCCAGCCGTCGGGCCCCGACTCGATGGCTTTAGGGCTCCTGCAGAACCCTTGAACCTGCATGCGCGTGCGGAACGGCTATTTAGGCAGGGAGCGGGTGGTGCCCGGCCCTGGTCCGCCACCGAAGCACGTCACGGCGGGGCGCCGTCAAGCCCTGCCCCCGAGGGTCGCTGCGCGAGTCCTGACGGACCGGGGCTGGACGAACCCCGCCGCGCCGCGCCTGGCGCGGCCCATGACCGATCACCACCCGCCCACCGGCCCAAAGCCGACCGCCCGACAGCAGCGCTACCTACGCCAGCTCGCCCTCCAGCGCGGCGTCTCATTCGTCCCACCGCGCACATGCTTAGAGGCCTCGCGGCTCATCGACCAGCTCAAGCGTCGCGGTCCCGACAGCACCGCCGACCGCCGACGCGAGATCCGCGCCGTCCAGGACGACATGGCCCGCGACCGCGGCGACGCCGCCCACATCGTCGAGGGCCGCGACACGGCCGGGCACGGAAGCCGAGCGACCTGGAAGGGAGGCCAGCGATGACCACCCCGACCGTCGTCGAGACGCGCCGCGCCGGCCAGACCAACGCTCGCGTCGAGATCGCCCGCTACACCGTCGCCGACGGTGAGCGCGTTATCTATGGCCAGCGCGTCCTCGGCGTCGTGCGCCTGGTCGACGAGCCCGCCGCCGGCGACGGGCGCCGCTATGTCATCGAGCGCGAGCTCACCGCCATGGCCGAGCTCGACGCGATCGTCGCCGACTACCTCGAGCAGGCTGCCATCTGGAACGTCATCCCGGCCGCCGGCCCGTGCCCCCTCCTGGCCGAACACGACGGAGCGTCACGATGAGCAGCGCTCGCCGTCCGGGTAATGTCGAGCGGGTGAGCGCATCGGACACGACCCCGACAGTCGTGGAGGTCCTGCGCTTCGAGGACCTGCCGCTCGGCTGGCGCGGCTCGCGCCGCGCTGTCGTCCGCTGGAGCGACGGTTCCGAAGGCGACGGCCTCACCTGGTACGCCGACGAGGTCCTCGTGTGCGAGGGCGACCTCGTGGGCAAGACGCGCTAGCAGCTCCGCGCCCTGCACTTCCGCAGGGACCGCGACTGGCTTCAGTCCTAGCCGACGCCGCCCGCTGGCGAGCCGACCCGCCACCCGATGGTGGCACGCCCTGGCGGGCGTGCGGGTGGCGGGGGATCGGCCCGCCAGCGGGGCGGGCCCCGACTCCGAAAGGAGCCACCATGGCCCGCCACTCCAACCGCGCGCCGCTCACCAGCGAGGAGCGCGAGGCTCGCCGCAAAGCCGACCGCGACCGCCTCGAGCAGGCCGCACGCGCACTGCTCACGACCGACGGCTGGCAGCGCTGGATCCGCGTCCGCGCGACCAACGGCCTCTCGCGCTACACGCGTCGGAAACCAGATGCTGATCGCGACCGAATGCCACGCGCGCGGCATCACGCCGACCTACGTCGCCGGCTTCCGCGCGTACCTGGACCTCAACCGGTACGTGCGCAAGGGAGAGAAGGCGATCCGCATCCTCGCTCCCGTCATCGTCAAGCAGCGCGATGAGCACGGGCAGCAGACCGACGAGAAGAAGGTCTTCTTCCGCACCGTCCCCGTCTTTGACGTCAGCATGACCGACCCGCTTCCCGGCAAGGAGCCGATCGCGCTCACCCCGCCGGCGCAGCCGATCGAAGGCGACAGCCACCACCACCTGGTCGCCCCGCTGAGCGACCTGGCCGGCGAGCTGGGCTACCGCGTCGAGATCCGCGAGCTGCCCGAGCACGGGCCCGGCGGCTGGTGTGACCCCAAGCGCAAGCAGATCGTCGTCGGCGCCGGATCCGCAAACGCGCAGGTCCGCACCCTCGTGCACGAGATCGCGCACGCGCTCGGCATCGGCTACGAGCAATACGGCCGCGAGCAGGCCGAGGTCCTCGTCGACTGCGCCACCTACATCGTCTGCTCCTCGGTCGGGCTGGACGTCGGCGGAGAGTCGATCGCATATATCGCCGGTTGGGGCGAGGACGGCGCGCTGGACGCCATCAAGGCGTACGCCGGCACCATCGACACCGTCGCCCGCCGGATCGAAGACGCCCTCGCGTCAACCGAAACGCTTGACCGCGTCCGCACTATCGCGGCGTAACCCGCGGAAAGCGCGAGCGGTTGGGTTCGGGGCTGCCGTCGCCCCGATGATCGGGCAAGCCCGGCCGACCGCGGCCGGCACGCCGACCGCTCGCGCGACGCGCGCCGACCGGGCTTACCCGGTCGGGGCGCATGCAGACCCGAACCCAACCACCTTCTGCCCGCGGCGACGAGGACGACCTCTACCGCCAGCACCACCACAACCTGCAGCGCGCTGTCGCCCGGCGCATCAACGGCCCGCGCGAACTCATCGAAGACGCCTGCCAGTTCGCCTGGATGAAGCTGATCGACTCCCAGCCGAACCGTGAGGCGACCTTCAGCTGGCTATACGTCGTCGCACTCCACGAGGCCTACCGCCTCTCCACGATCGAGCGCCACGACGCCCGCCTGGAGCGCCTGCGCCCCGAAGACGGCAACTGGGACGACGTGATCGCCGACCCGCGAACGGTCGAAGGCGCCCACGACGCGCGCGAGGCCCTGCGGGCACTGGCCGCTCTGCCCGAGCGGCAGCGCATCGACTTCGCCCTGAAGGTCGCGGGCTACAGCTACGAGGAGATCCGCGCCCGCACGCCCGGCCGCACGATGACGAACGTAAACAAGTCGCTCGTCAAGGCGCGCGGAGGGCTGCGGCACGTACGGGCGTAACCGACGTGCGATCCCGCACCGTCAGCCGATCCCGGGGCCAAGAACCTTCGCCGTCCCTCTTGTACTCGACATGACGCGGCAACCCGATCCCACACCCCCGCCGGTCCTGGTCGACCTGCAGGTTCTCACCGCCGGCGAGCGCCGCGACCTCGCCAACGCACTGCTGCGCGCGGCGTGGAGCGCCGCGCTGGAGCACACCCGCATCCTGCTGCTCGACCTCTTCCTCGAGGTCGACGACGCAAGCCTCGGAGGGCAGGCATGACCGAGCACCTCACGCCCGACGAGCAGGCCATCCGCGACCTCGCCGACGCGCTCGTCGACGTCCTCGAAGAACGCGGGCTCTTTGCCCGCAAGGACCAACTCCCTGGCCGCGTCCTCAACGTCGCCGACGTCGCCGCGCTGCTCGGCCGCAGCAAACCCTGGGTCTACGAACATGCGGCCGAGCTCGGCGCCTTCCGCTTCACCACGGGCCCGCGCGGGCGCATCGGCTTTGACCGCGAGGAGATCGAACGCTGGAAACGCGACCGCCAGAGCGAGCGGCGCGTACAGCCACCGCCACGAAAGGCACGGCGCAGCCGCCGGCGTACCGGCGCCGCGCCGGTCGAGCTGATCCCCTACGACCCCGCGCCATACCGCGCGTAGCGTGGCGATCCGATGGCCGGTCGCTCCGCCTCTGGCAGCATCCGCAGCAGGACCCGCGCCGACGGCACCCTGCACTTCGAGTTGCGCTTCGTCGCCTACGGGCAGCGCGAGAGCGTCTCGCTGCACGAGCGACCTGACTGCGACTGCGGATGCGGCGGCGGCTGGACCGAGCGGGCCGCACGCCGCGAGCTGAGCAACATCCTCGCGCGCGTCCGAGCCGGCGTATGGCAGCGCGAAAGCGCTCCCGCGCGAACGGCACCCACGCCGCCGGCTGCAGTGCCGACGTTCCACGAGTACGCCTCGCAGTGGCTGCAGCGCCGCAGCGACGGCGTGCTCGGCGACCGGCCGCTCAGCCCCAACAGCAAAGCCGACTACATCGCGCGGCTGCGAAATCACCTGCTTCCGTTCTTCGGCAAGCACCGCCTCGACGAGATCGATGCCGAGATGTGCATCGCGTTCAAGGCCCACAAGATCCGGGAGGCGCGCCAGCTTAAAGCCGACCTGGATGCGGGCGCTGACTTGCGGGACGCCTACAACCGCCGGCGCGTCCCGCTCGGACCCGCGTCGATTCGCAGGCTGATCGCCACGCTCACCGCGGTCCTCGACGACGCGATCGAGGACGGACACCTCGAGCGCAATCCGGCCCGCACCAAGCGCATGCGCGTGCGCGTCCCCAAACCCGCGCGCACGTTCCTCGAGGCCGACGAGCTGCGATCGCTGATCGCCGCGGCCGAGGCCCAGGACGCACCGGCTACCCGGATCACTCCGCCGCCCGGCTCCGGCGCGATCGCCCAGCAGGTCGCCGACATGCTCAACCGCGGCATGGGCCAACAGCAGATCGCCACCGCCCTCGGCCGCAGCAAGGCGACGATCAACTGGCACACCCAGCGCATGTCGCAGACCGCCGTTCGCTACACCGGCCGCGCGTTCATCGTGTGGCTGCTGGGCTACAGCGGCGTGCGCAACAGCGAGCTGTGCGACCTGCGCATCGGCCATGCCCGTCTCCACGACCCCGAGGGCGCGCGCTTCCACATTCCCGACGCCAAGACCGAAACCGGTGTCCGCGTCGTCGAGATGAGCGGCGACCTCGCCGCCGCGTTCCTCAGACACCTCCAGCGGATGCGTGACGCCGGCTACGCGACAGGCCTCGACAACTACGTCATCCAGAACTCCCGCGGCGGGCGAGTCACCCGCCAGTGCGTCGCCGCGATCATCCGCGAGGCCGCCCACGCCGCCAGCGAGACCCGGGCGAAGCGAGGCCTGCCGCCGCTGCCGCGAACGACGCCGCACAGCCTGCGACGCACCTACATCTCGATCGCCCTTCGCGCCAATAAGTACGACGTCAAATTCGTCATGAGCCAGGTCGGCCACGCGGACTCCAAGATGACCCTCGACGTCTACGCCCAGCTCGAGCACAGAGCCAAGCGCGACCACGGCGCCCGGTTCGACGAGCTCATGCGCGGCGACGACGAGGAACCGTCCGGTGAGGCGTCGGACGAACCACCGATCGAGGACAGCCCGTCCGACGACGCGGACGTGCCGTAGCTCAGCTCGTTGGGTCCCGGATCGACCCCGATTCGCGGCACCGCCGTGATCGAGGCGCGATCCACGTCGACAGATGCGCCGCGAAGGATCGGCTCAACGTCGATGATGTCCCGTGTGGAGGTGGGACCTAACGCGGCGCGTCATCCTGTCGTGGCGGCATGGCTCGCGGCACAAGACGCGAATCTTGGTCGCGGTATCGGGCTGATCTCGTATCAAACCGACGCCGAGATCACCGCGGTACTGGGCCTCCGGAGCGACGGACTCATATCGACGAACGGAGCGCTCGTTCTCCCGGTCCTGACGGAGGAGCTTCTGAGCGGCCCGCAAGTCGTGGACCTTCATCGCGACGTCGCGGTCGCCCGGCACGACAAGCGAGCGATTTTGGCGGCGACGCCGCTCGCTGAGGCTGCCTTGGCTGGGGCGAGATCCAGCACCTCCAACCCGTCTGAGCTCGATGCCACCGACCTGGTTGCGCGCGCCGAGTTGGCGTTCATTCTCGAGCAGTCTTGTGTCGCTCGCGTGGTTTCGAACGGCTCCGCCGCGCTCTATCTCACCCCTATCGAGGCGCGGCTCGCGGCAGCGCTGCGAGCCCGGGGGGTGGACTTCAGGCCTCAGGTCGAGATCGGCCGATTTCGGGCTGACTTCTTGATCGCGCCCGGCCCGGCCGACGAGCGACTCGTCGTCGAATGCGACGGGGCGGGCTTTCATGACGACGTACGCGATGCCGCCCGGGATCGTGAACTCCGCGAACTCGGCTACACCGTCCTCCGATTCAGTGGATCGCAGATCTACCAGGACGCCCCAGCCTGCGCCGCCGCCGTCGTGAGCGCCATGCGTGCGATCGATGGCCCGAGCCCGCACTCCCTGAGCGTTGACAGTTCACTGAGCGCGCGCCAAGCCGAAGCCGTATCTCATCGCGACGGCCCAGCTCGAGTTGCGGCGCCCGCGGGATCAGGCAAGACACGAGTGATTGCGGCAAGGGTCCGGCAGCTGGCCGCGTGCGGAGTCGACCCGGCGCGTATCTGCGCGATCTCCTTCACGAACAAGGCCGTTGATGAGATGCGTGAGCGCCTGCCCGAGCTGGCGGACCGCACCACCTTCACCACGCTGCACGCGCTCGCGAAGGGCATCGCCGAGGCCGCAGGCTCCAAGCGAACGCTCATACAGGGGATCCGCCCCGACCGAGCGCGATCGATCCCGACGCGCTGGGCCGTGCTGAAGCCGCTCCTCGATCCGGACGAGTACAAGTTCCGCGCGAGCAACGAGCTATGGGTCGACGCCGTCACGACGTATCGCCAGTCCTTCGAGCTCCCGGACCTCGAGGACTGGGACGCAGGGAACCGCCCTGCGGCCCAGCGATTCAGAGAGGTCTGTGATGAGTACGACCGTGAACTCCGAGATCGCAACCTGACCGACTTCGAAGGCTGGATCCACGACGCGCTTCGCGCGCTCGCATCGGATCCGGCACGCCGAGACCTGGAGGCGGCCAAGTTCGACTACTGGATCGTCGATGAATATCAGGACCTTCCGCTCGGAAAGCTCAAGCTCCTGCGGCTGCTCGTCGCGCCTGCCCGAAACGTCTTCGTCGTCGGCGACGACGATCAGGTGCTGTACGGGTTCGCCGGCGCCTCGCCCAACATCTTCCGATCGTTCTCATCGGAGTTTCCTGGAGCGGCCCAGTACGTCCTCGACGCTAACTTCCGATCCCCGCACGAGCTCGTGGTTCGGACCCGGTGGCTAATCGAGCGCAACCGAAACCGAGTCGAGAAGCAGACGCGGGCGCACCAGGAGCTCGACGGAGCCGATCGCGTCCGCACAGAGATCCGATCCGACTACGACGCTCTGGCCGAATCCTTCGTTCGTGACCGTCTCTCCGCGGGCGTACCGCCTGATCACATTGCGGTGCTCTTCCGCCTTCGCGACATGGCGGTACCAATCGAACGTCGCCTCGCGACGGCGGGCATTCCCCACGCTCGCTGCTCGCACGAGCGGTTCTTCGAGCGCGGCTCCGTTCGGGCGCTGCTGTCCTGGCTCATGCTCGTTGCTGGTCCACGCCGCGACTGGCCGGCGCTCCTGCAAGACACACTTCGATGGCCGCCTCGCTATCTGCGCAACGAAACGATCGCGGCCCTCATCGACGAGGTGGCTTCGGACGAAGAGCTGACCCTGACCGACGTCCTGACGACGGCTGACGCGTATCGCGATGAGCTCAACACCGGCCACCAGCCGGACGCGCTCGCTAAGTACATCGCCACTGTCCGAAACGCCTCGGCCAACGCTTCGCCCACGGCGATCCTCGATGCCCTCGCCCTCAGGGCGCTGATGAAGAACGAGGCCGCTGGCGCCGGACAGGCCTCACCTGTCGTTATCTACGACGTCCTCTATCGGCTGGCCTCGCAGTTCGTGACGGTCGCCGAGCTGATCCAGTGGGTCCAACGCGAGGGAAGCAATTCCGACTACGACTTCAGCTCAGACTCCGAGGCCAGCACCCCTCCCGGCGCCGTCACCCTCGCGAGCATCCATCAAGCCAAAGGACAGGAGTGGCCGCACGTTGCCGTCGTCGGTCCGCTCGACGGTATGCCGGACCGGCGCGCAGCGACGTCGGGGCAACTCGAGGAGGAACGGCGAATCGCGTACGTCGCCGCGACTCGGGCCCAGGAATCACTGCTCTTCTGCGCTTCGCCCCAGTACGCCGAGGAACTCGGTGCGAGGGCGGATGGGCTGACGTGGGCGGATTACCGTGCCGGACGCACGACGCCGGCGCCGCGCCACGCAACGGCCCCGGGTCGACAGGCGCGTGTCCAGCGTTCCCCTCGTGGCACGAGCGCGTCCGCACGAGGTCCCTCGGGAACCCGCGCAACGCCGAGCCGCTGGGATGACTCGGTCCCTGAGGGAGCGTCTCAGCGCAAGGGGGTCTGGGTCCTCCGCGCCGCAGACACCACCAACGGCGCCCACGTCTGTGCCTGTGGACTCGTCGCTTGGCGACCCCCGACAGGCGCCACCTGCCCCGACTGCGACACGCCACTCTGAATCGTCGCCATCGGGCTCGGCTACGCGTCGCGTGACGCGCGAGATCGCGTGGTGGGAGGCATCGCGGACCGGCCTGCCGCCCCTCCGATGAGCCGCCGGGTCGTCGCAAGAGTTCGGCCCCAGAACTCTCAACCACCCTCAAGGAAAAGGGGACAAAAAGGGGATGGAAGCGAGATAGGCTCCGAGATCAAACCGCCGACCGAGCCGCTCCCCGCGAGAAAAAGGCCCCGCTTGCGGGGCCTTTTTCCGATGGCGAGACCCGGACTCGAACCGGGGACACCACGATTTTCAGTCGTGTGCTCTACCAACTGAGCTATCTCGCCGCGGCGGGGAGGATATCGCCGTCGGGTGGGCGCTCGGCTAGCGTGGAGGATCGTGGCCGCCGTGAGGACCGCCGTCGTGCCTGTCGCCGGTCTTGGCACGCGGCTGCTGCCCGCTACGCGCGCGATCCCGAAGGAGCTGCTGCCGGTCGGCCGCAAGCCCGTCGTCCAGCACGTCGTGGAGGAGCTCGCGGCGTCGGGGATCGAGCGGGTCGTCTTCGTCACCGCGCGCGGGAAGGAGGCGATCGCGGCGCACTTCGGCGGCGACGACAGCGGTCTGGCGCTGGAGTTCGTCGAGCAGCCGGCGATGCGCGGGCTCGGCGATGCCGTCCTCTGCGCGGAGCCCGCGGTCGGCAGCGAGCCGTTCGCCGTCGCGCTCGGTGACGCGGTCATCGGGACGGGCGAGCGCGTCGACGTCGTCGCCTGCCTCGGGCAGGCGCTGCAGACGCACGGCGCCGCCTGCGCGATCGCGGTCCGCGACGTCCCGCGCGCGCAGGCCGGCCGCTACGGGATCCTCTCCACCGACGGCGAGCGCGTCACCGCGATCGTCGAGAAGCCCGACCCCGCGAGCGCCCCGAGCACGCTCGCAATCGCGGCGCGCTACGCGATGACGCCCGCGATCTTCGATGCCATCCGCGAAACGGCTCCCGACAGCAAGGGCGAGGTCGGGCTCAGCCAGGCGATCGCGCTCCTGCTCGAGCGGGGCGAACGGATCCGAGCGGTCCGCCTGCCGCCCGGCGTCGTCCGCCACGACGTCGGCAGCCACGAGAGCTACGCCGAGGCCTTCCTGCGCTTCGCGCTCGCCGACCCGGAGTACGGCGGGCGCCTGCGGGCGCTCCTCCTCCTCGACGGCCCATGACGCGGATCGTCCGCGCGAGCACGTTCGCCCGCGCCGGCCTCGTCGGCCATCCCTCCGACGGCTACGGCGGAGCGACGCTCAGCGTGACGCTGCTGAACTTCCAGGCCGACGTCGAGGCGCAGCCGGCACAGGAGCTCGACATCGCGCCCGCCGACGAGCGCGGCCGGCCCGAAGGCGGGGAGCTGCTCATCCGTGCCGCGATCGCCCGCTTCGAGCGCGAGTGCCGCCCGCTCAAACAGCCGGTCCGCATCCGCTACCGCTCGACGATCCCGCGCGAGGTCGGCCTCGGCGGCTCGAGCGCGATCGTCATCTCGACGCTGCGCGCGCTCGCGCGCCTGTCGCTCGTCGAGATCGACGAGGAGCAGCTGCCGAAGCTGGCGCTCACCGTCGAGACCGAGGAGCTCGGCATCGCCGCGGGCCTCCAGGACCGCGTCGTCCAGGTCCTCGGCGGCCTCGTCTTCATGGACTTCGAGCACGACCGCCACGAGCCGCTGCCAACCGCGCTCCTGCCGAAGCTCTTCGTCGCCCATCGCCCGTCCGCGGGCGCCTCGTCCGGCACCGCGCACGCGAGCGTCAAGGAGCGCTTCGACCGCGGGGATCGGGCGGTCGCAACCGCCATGCGAACCCTCGCGCAGCTCGCCCTCGACGCCCGCGCCGCGCTGAAGAGCAACGACCGCGACGCCTTCGCCGCCGCCCTCGACGCGGGCTACGACGTGCGCGCGAGCATCTTCGCGCTCGACCCCCGCCACATCGCGATGATCGCCGCCGCGCGCGGGCTCGGCCTCTCAGCGACGTACACCGGCTCGGGCGGCGCGATCGTCGGCATCGCCGATGACGCCGAGAAGCTCAAAGCCCTCCGCGCACGCCTCGCGCCCGACGGCGTCACCGTCGCCCGCGCGGTCGTGGCCTAGCAGCCGCACCAGCTGCGCAGCTCGGGCAGCGGGTCGATCGGCGCACCGCCGGCGATCCGCCAGCCGACCGTCCAGATCTCGAAGTGCAGATGCGCGCCGCTCGCCGTGCCGGTGTTGCCGACCTGGCACAGCGGCTGGCCGGCGGCGACCGTCGCGCCCTCGGCGACGGTGGTCGAGCCGCGCACGCAGTGCGCGAAGAAGTAGTCGCGCCCGTCGGCGGCGTCGAGCACGACGTACTCGCCCGCTCCCGACGCCTGGTAGCTCGTGCTGCTGACGACCCCGCCATAGGGCGCGACGACCGGGACGCCCTCCGCGGCCATGATGTCCTGGCCCTCGTGGATGTGGCCCTCGCGGCCGGCGCCGAAGCGGGCGTCCGCGCCGCCGAAGGAGAACGCGCCCGCGACCGGGAACACGCCCGGGCCGCCGGGCGACGGCGCCGGGGCCACGACGAGCGGGGCGGGAGCCGGCGCCGCGTGCGCGGGCACGGGCCCCGCGGACTTCGGCGGCGCGTGCACGACGATCCGCGTGCGCCCCGGCGCGCGGGCGCTGCGGGCGAGCGTGTGGCCGCGGCCGTCCTTGGCGTGCACGCGCACGACGTAGCGGCCCGGCCGCAGCACGACGCCCGCCGGCCAGCGCGCCGTCACGAGGCGGCCGGGCTTGATCCAGCCCAGGACGATCCGCGCGACCGGGCGGTTGCCGGCCACCCGCGCGACGACGACCCGCGCCTGCACGCGCGAGATGCCGCGCTGAAGCACGCGAAAGCGGATCTGCGGCAGTGCCGACCCCGCGACGACGGCGCGCGGCGTCACCGCGAGCCGCTTGACGACCGGCCGCTTGTCGGGCCGCGGGATCGCCGAGCCGTACGCCGCGCCGCCGCTGCGCAGCGGCCCCGGCGTGCCGCCGGCGCTTGCCGGGGCGACGGGTGCGAAGGCGAAGGCGGCAGCCGCGACCGCAACGGAGAGGGCAGACGCATCCATGCGCATGAGGCCAGCGTCGGTGATCGTGCGCAAACGCTCAAGCGCTGCAACGCGGCGGTCACAATCGCGATACTGACGCGATGGCCGAACAGCACCCCGTGGAGATCATCCTCGCGCGCGGTCTCATGTCGAACCTCACGACGGCCGCCTTCCTCGTCGACCCCGAGGGAACGCTCATCTTCTACAACGAGGCCGCCGGCGACGTGCTCGGGCTGCGCTTCGAGGAGGCCGGGCCGCTGCCGGCCGAGGAGTGGGGCACGATGTTCGTCCCGCGCGACGAATCCGGCGCGCCGATCCCGGTCGCCGAACTGCCGCTGACGATCGCGCTGGGCACCGGGCAGCCGGCCCACGGGCGGATGTGGCTGCAGACCGGCACGGGAGAGGAGCGCGGGATCGAGGCGCACGCCCTGCCGATCGTCGGCGCCGCCGGGATGCGAGGGGCGCTCGCGGTCTTCTGGGACATCCCGGAAGGCGGCTGATGCGCGTCAAGCTCTGGGGCACGCGCGGCTCGATCCCGTCTCCGGGCCCGGCGACCGTCCGCTACGGCGGCAACACCTCGTGCGTCCAGGTCACGCTCTCCGACGGCACGCACCTCGTGCTCGACGCGGGCAGCGGGATCCGCAACATGACGCTCGACGGCAACGGCGGCGCGCCGCAGCGCATCCACATCCTCCTGACGCACCTGCACCTCGATCACATCCAGGGGCTGCTGTTCTTCTCGCCGCTCTTCGACTCCGACATGGAGATCACGATCTGGGGCCCGGCCGCCCCCGGCGGCTCGCTGCAGGACCGCATCGCCCGCTATCTCTCCGCGCCGCTGACGCCCGTCGAGGTGCGCGAGCTCCCCTGCCAGCTCGACTTCCGCGACTGCCCGCCGAGCGAGTGGGACATCGGCCCCGCCCGTATCCGCGCCGAGGCCGTCAGCCACCGCGGCCCGACGCTCGGCTTCCGCGTCTGCGAGGACGACGCGTCGTTCTGCTACCTGCCCGACCACGAGCCGGCGCTCGCCGGGCCGCTCGAGCAGCTCGAGCCCGCCTGGCTGTCGGGCTACTCGCTCGCGCTCGACGCCGACCTGCTGCTCCACGACTGCCAGTACACCGACGCCGAGTACCCGAGCCACTTCGGCTGGGGGCACTCGTCGCTGTCGGACGCGCTGCACTTCGCCCGCCGGACGAACGCGCGCCACACGCTGCTCTCCCACCACGACCCCCGCCATTCCGACGACATGCTCGACAAGCTGCTCGACGAGGCGCGCGAGCGCTGGGCCGCCGACGGCGGCGCGCCGGACGCGATCGACATGGCGGCCGAGCTGAGCGAGATCGCGCTGCCCGCCTGACGGCGTCGGTCAGCGCGGGCAGCCGGCGCGGTGTGTCGGCCCGTGCTCGCGCAGCAGCGCCCTGCCGAGCACCTCGGCGCCGATCGCGCGCCCGGCCACGAGCCCGTCCGTGTTGCTGAACGGGAAGTGCAGCCCGCCGAGGATCCGTGAGATCCCGGCCTCGGCGGCCGCCTGCGAGAAGCTGTCGTAGGTGCGCGGAACACCGCCGGGCGCGCTGTCGGTCGTCAGCGTGAAGCCGATCGCGTCGTCGCAGAAGAAGCCCGCGAGCACCGTCGCCGCGGCGGCGCTGAACGAGCTGTGCCCGGACCAGTACTCCGGCGACGTGCCGGTGGTCGGGAACGCGCGCGGCTTCCAGCTCGGGTCGGGCTCGGTCGCCGGGTTGCCGTCCAGACCGGCCTGCGGGATCGCGGCCGCCGGGCGCCAGTGGCGGAACGCGAACTTCGTCGCGTACGTCGGCGCGACCGTGTCGGCCAGCGCCATGCTCTCCAGCGCGAACAGGCGCGCCGTGTCGCGCAGCGACAGCGATTGGCTCGCCGACACGATCTGCGCGATCTGCATCCACGCGCCGGGCGGCTGGTCGGTGCGGCCACCAAGGCTCCAGTAGTCGTAGATCGCCTTCTTGGCGTCGTCGTCGGGCGTCGCCGTGCCGGGCGCCGGCAGTGCGCCGACACCCTTGACCGTGTCGAACGCGGCCGCGTACTCCGGGCTTGTCAGCGGCGGCGGACCGGCGCCGGCGTAGCCGCCCGGATCGGCGATGACGAACGGGGAGAGGTTGCGGAACTGGGCGCCGGCGAACGGGCCGTTGAAGATGCCGATCCCGCTGCCGGCGGGCAGCGTGAACGGCGGGCTCGAGCCGTCGTTCGCGCGCGCGGCGAGCACCTGCGCCGCGATGTCGGCTCCGTGCTCCAGACCGCGCTCGACCTGCGTGTGCGACGACGCGGCGGCGACGTCGTGAGCCAGCTGCGTGTCGTAGTCGGCGAGGTGAGCAGGCGACAGCTGTGCGAGCACGTCGTGCGCGGCCGCGGCGGCCGCGACGGCGGGGTCACCGCCGGCGCGCGCGGCGTCGACGGCCAGCGCCGCGGCGCGCGGCGGCCCCCCACCGCCGCGCGTCGTGTTCACGGCGTCGTACATCGCCGCGTTGACCATCGCGTACATTCGCGCGGCCTGGGCGTCGGAGGCGTTGTCAGCGCGGACGGCGGCGAACGCGAGGCTGTTCCAGTCGCGGACGACGTCGGCGTCTTCGCGCGAATCGGAGGCGAGCGCACTCGGTGCGGTCGCGGCCACCGAACAGGCGAGCGCGACGAGCAGCCCCCAGAGTCTTGCGTTTCGGTTCATTGATCGGATGGTTCAGGCCGCGACGGCGTTGCGGACGTGGTCGAGGACGTGTGTGAAAGCCTCGGTCGGCGAGAAATCTACGTACTCGCAATCCTCCAGCGCAACCGGCGCGTGGCCCGCTGCCCAAAAGAATGCCTGACCGGCCTCGTAGATCTGATCGCCGCCGGTCGTCCGCATGAGCAGGCGCCCCTTGATCATGTAGCCCCAGTGCGGGCACGGGCAGAGGTCGTCCGGCAGCCCGGTGAGCGCGGGGCCGAGGTCGACGCCCTCGGCGAGCCGCGCGAACGCGACGGTGAACTGGCCGAGGTCCTTCGTGCGCATCTCGGCGCCGCCGCCCTCGATGGCGATGGTGGCGTCCTCACGGTTCACGGCGATCATGGCTTGGCTCCTTTGGAACGAGTTCGAGCGCCGACTCTCGCCGGGCGGCGTTCCCGCAGCGTTCCCTGTCACGCCGCGGCGAGCCGGCCGCAGCGCTCGGCATCGAGCGGCTGGCCCCAGGTGGCGAAGCCCTCGGCGGCCGCGGCGAAGTGCTCGCGCGCGCCCGCCTCGTCGCCGCCGGCGCGCGCGACCCAGCCGAGCGCCTCGCGCGTCGCGGCACCCCAGGCGGGCGGTAGCGCGACGACGTCGATCGCCGTCCGCGCGTCGGCCGCGTAGCGCGCCGCGCGCTCGAGGTCGCCCGCCCGCGCCGCCGCGATCGTCGCCGGCACGACGAACGCGATCCGGCACGTCGGGCAGGTCTCGGCCGGGCCGACGATCGCCGACTCGGCCTCGCGGATGAGCTCGAGGCCGTGCTCGGGGTCGGCCGCGGCGCTGACCATCGTCCCGTAGATCCGATCGAGCGTGTGGTGGCCGACCTCCGACTCGCGCGCCATGAGCAGCGCGTCGGCCAGCCACGGCCGCGCCTGCTCGTTGCGGCCGCGATAGACGGCGACCTGCGCGCGGCCCAGGAGCGACAGGGCTTCGCCCGCGACCGCGCCGATCTGCCCGTGCAGCCGCGCGCCCGCGGCGAAGTCGCGGTCGGCGTCGTCGAGGCGGCCCGCGAGGATCTCTGCCTCGCCGCGCAGGGTCAGCGCGAAGGCGTGGCCGCGGGCGGCGCCGAGGCGCTCGGCCTCGGCCGCGAGCGCGTCGGCGAAGGCGATGATCTCGTCGTTGGGCAGCCCGCCGAACAGCATCCGCTCGGTGACGCACAGCTGGCCGTCGAAGACGCGCGTCGCGAGCTCGGGCAGCTCGTGCGTGTTGCGCAGGTACTGGCGCAGGCGCGCGGGCAGCTCGCCCTTGGCGTGCGAGGCGAGCGCCTGCGCCCAGGTCGCGTCGAGGATCGCGCCCGGGTCGTCGAGGCGGACCGCGAGCTCGTGCGCCTCGGCGGCCTTCGCCGCGGCGGTCTCGGCGTCGGCGTACCAGCCGATCGCGGCGGCCGCGCTGAGCGTCAGCGCGTGGGCCAGCAGGCCGTCGGTGCTGCGCGGCTGCAGGCCCTCGAGCGTGCGCAGCGCGCCACCGGGATCGCTCGCCTTGATCTGCGCGAGCGCTTGGCGCGCGCGCAGGTCCTGTGCGTCGGGCTCGCCGACGGCGTCGGCCGCGGCGGCGTAGGCGGCCGGCGCGCGCGCGTCGCCGAGCGCGTCCAGCACCTCGGCGCGCAGCACGAGCGCCTCGTGGTGTCCGGGGTCGGCGTCGAGCAGCGCCTCGACGTGCGCCAGCGCGTCTGCGAACGCGCCCAGGCCGGCGGCGCGGCGCGCGGCGGCCAGCAGCCACGGCACCGCCTGCGCGGGGTCGTCGCCGTCGAGCCAGTGGCGCGCGATCAGCGCCGGCGCCCCGCCGGCGGCGATCAGCCGCTGGGCGGCGTTGCGGTGGAGCGCCATGCGCCGGTGCGGCGCGAGCTGGTCGGTGAGCGCGTGGCGGACAAGCTCGTGGCGGAAGCGATAGCGCGCGTCGGAGATGACGAGCACGCCGGCTTCGAGCGCGGTGTCGAGCATCGTGAACGCCGCGTGCTCGTCGAGGCCGGTGAGCGCGAGGACGCTGGACAGGTCGAGCTCGCCGGAGGCGATCGCAAGCTGGGTGAGCGCGTTCATCGTGGCGGCGTCGAGGCCGGCGAAGCGCTCGGTGATCGCTTCGCGCACGGTGCCCGGCAGCGCGCCGGGGTCGTGAGTCGCCGCGGCGCGGGCGAGCTCGAGCGCGAAGAACGGGCTGCCCTCGGCGAGGCGCTGGATGCGCTCGAGCGCCGTGTCGTCGGCGGCGGTATGCGCGACGAGCGCGGCGATCTCGGCGGCGGGGAGCGGCTCGAGGTCGAGCTTCTCGGTGCTCACGTGCGTGGCGATCCGGGCGAGGCCGCCGCCGCTCGCTGTCGCGCCCGTGCGCTGGGCGAGCATGATCAGCAGCCCCCCGCCGGCCGCGCCCGACAGCAGCTGGTGCAGGGCGTCGGCGGTCGCCGCGTCGCAGAGCTGCGCGTCCTCGACGAGCAGCAGCGTCGGCGGCGGGTCGTCGTCGAGCCACAGCGCGCGGCGGACGGCGGCGATGACCTGGTGGCGCGTCAGCGCGCCGCGCAGCGGCGGCGCGGGGGTGGCGACCGGCGTGAGCTCGGCCAGCACCGAGCGTGTGCGCTCCGGCAGGTCGGCGAGCGCGCCGTGGCCGTCGGCGAGCAGCTGCTCGACGGCCGCCGACAGGGGCGCGTAGGGCGTGGCGGCGGTCGAACCGGCAACGGCGATCACGCGCCAGCCGGCGTCGCGCGCGCGGCGCGCGATCTCGCGCGCGAGCGCGGATTTGCCGATGCCGGCGGGGCCGCGCAGCAGCAGCGCCGACGCCTCGCCGGCGCGCGCCCGCGCGAGCGCCGCCATCGCCGCCGCCAGCTCGATCGCGCGCCCGACGAACGCCGCCTCGCCGAGCGCGATGCCCGCCGTGCACTCGTCGTAGAGCGCGCGCGTCTCGGCGCTCGGGCGCACGCCGAGCTGCGACGCCAGCGCGAGCCGTAGCCGCTCGTACCAGCGGATCGCGCTGTGGCGGCTGCCGTCGCGCAGCGCCGCGCGCATGAGCTCGCGGTAGGCGGGCTCGTCGGTCGGCTCGACCGCGACGAGGCCCTCCCAGTCGCCGCACCGGCGCAGCAGCGCGGCGCGCTGCTCGCGCACGCGCCGGCGCGGTTCCTGCGTCCAGGACTCGTACGGCGCGTCGGGCAGCAGCTCGCCGACGTAGCTCGCCGCGATCCGCGCGCAGTCATCAGCGCCGCCCGCGAGCGCCGCCGCCGCGTCGTGCAGGAACTCCTCGACGTCGGTACGCACGACCCGGTCGGGGAACAGCTCGACGCCGCCACCCCGCAGCAGCACCACGGCGCGCGGGTCGCCGAGCGTGCGGCGAGCGTGGTGCGCCGCCTTGCGCAGGTTCGCGCCGCCGGCCTCGGCGCCGAGGTGCGGCCACAGGTGCTCGATGACCTGGTCTCGCACGAGTCGCCGCCCGTCGCTGAGCGCGAGCAGCTGGACGAGCTCCTGTGCGCGGCGCGTCGGCCATTCGCCGGCCTCACGGCCATCGACGACGACGCCAAAGGCGCCGAGCATTTGCACCTGCACGTCGCCCGGCATGCTCAGCGCTCGAGCATCCGCGCCATGAGCTCGAGCGCGCCGGCCTTCGCCAGCGGCTCGTTGAGGTTCCCGCACTTCGGCGACTGAACGCACGACGGGCAGCCGGCCTCGCACGGGCATTCGGCGATGAGCCGGTGCGCGTCGGCCACGAGCGACTCGAAGCGCAGATAGCCCTGGCGCGTGATGCCGACGCCGCCGGGGTGCCCGTCGTAGACGAAGATCGTCGGCGCGCCCGTCTGCGGGTGCGCGTTCGTCGACAGGCCGCCGATGTCCCAGCGGTCGCACATCGCCAGCAGCGGCAGGACCGCGATCTGCGCGTGCTCGGCGGCGTGCAGCGAGCCGAGCAGCACCTCCAGGGGGAAGTCGGACGCGAGCAGATCGTCGTCGAGCTCGTACCAGAGCGCCTGCGTCTGGAACGTCGTCTCGGGCATGTCGAGGCCCTGCAGGTCGATGACCTCGTGGCCGGGCAGCTTCTTGCGCTGGTAGGCGAGCACCTGCTCGGTGACGCTCACCCGCCCGAAGGAGAGCGTCACGCCGAGCGTCGAGCGGCGGTCCAGCAGCGCCTCGATCTCGGTCATCGTCTCCTTCTTGGGCTGCGTGTAGAAGTCGCCGGTGAACGGCTCGACGAGCGCGCGGCGGGAGTCGAGCTCGAGCTCGCGGACGATGTAGGAGCGCGCCTGGTGGAGGTACACGGCGCCGTCGTGGACGGTCGTGTGCGCGCGCGCCGACTCGACGGTGCCGAGCAGCTCGCCGCTGCTGACGTCGACGATCGCGAACGAGTCCGGCGACGCCGACCGCAGCGACACGCGCGCGGCCGGATAGTCCTCGGGGTGGCGCAGGAGGTACTGCCCGCGGCGCTCCACGAGCTCGCCGGCGGCGACCAGTGCCTGCGCGTGCGCCTCCCAGCGCGGCCCGAGCGTCTCGGCGTCGGTCGCGCTCAGCGGCCCCTCGTGCGCGGCGCACAGCAGGTGGGCGAGGTGGATCGGCTCGTTCTCGTACTCGAGGATCGCGGCCTCGACAGCACGCTCGAGGAACTCGTCGGGATGGCGGCAGAAGAACTGGTCCAGCGCGTCCTCCCCGGCGACGTAGACCGCCAGGCCGCGTCCGCGCCGCCCCGCGCGGCCCCACATCTGGCGCAGCGACGCGACCGTGCCCGGGAACGTCACGACGACCGCCGCATCCAGCGCGCCGATGTCGATGCCGAGCTCGAGCGCGTCCGTCGTGATGACCGCGAGCAGCTCCCCGCGCATGAGCCGGCCCTCGAGCTCGCGGCGCTGCTGGGGCGTGTAGCCGGCGCGGTAGGGGACGACGAGATCGGCGAGCTCCGGGTTCTCGAGGCCGACCATCCGGGCGACGAGCTCGACCGCCCGCCGCGACTTGATGAAGCAGATCGTCCGCGCGCCGCGGCGCGCGAGGTGGCCGACGATCTCCGCCGCCTCCGCGAGCGAGCTGCGGCGGGTGCCGAGGGCCTCGTCGGTCAGCGGCGGGTTCCACATCGCGATCTCCCGCCGCGCGCCCGGCGCGCCGTCGCGGTCGACGAGCGAGATCTCCTCCAGGCCGGTGAGGCGCTCGGCGAGCTCGACCGGGTTGGCGATCGTCGCGCTCGCCAGGAGGATGCGCGGCTCGGTGCCGTAGGCGTTGGCGATCCGCCGCAGGCGGCGCAGGACGTTGGCGACGTGCGAGCCGAAGACGCCGCGGTAGACGTGCGCCTCGTCGACGACGACGACCGCGAGGTTCGCGAAGAAGTCGGCCCACTGGCGGTGGTGGGGCAGGATCCCCATGTGCAGCATGTCGGGGTTCGTCAGCACGAGGTTCGCGCGCCGGCGGATCTGCAGGCGCTGCTCGCGCGGCGTGTCGCCGTCGTAGATCGCCGGGCGCACCTGCTTCGTGAGGCCGAACGCGTTGATCGCCCGCGCCTGGTCCTGGGCGAGCGCCTTCGTCGGGTAGAGGTAGAGCGCGCGCGCCTTCGCGTCGCGGCACAGGACGTCGATCGTCGGGAGGTTGAAGCACAGCGACTTGCCCGACGCGGTGCCGGTCGTGACGATCGTCGGGCCGGCCCAGGCAGCCTCCAGCGCCTGCGCCTGGTGTGACCACAGCGCCTCTATCCCGGAGCGCTTCAACGCCTCGATCACGAGCGGGTGCAGGGTGTCCGGCAGCGGCGCGGTCTGCGCCTCGCGGGCGCCCTCGAAGGCCTCGCGCACGAGCCGCGCGTCGGCGCGGCCGGCGTCGAGCAGGGCGCTCCAGGGATGGGCTTCGGGGGCGACGGACAAGCTGGTTGCCATAGTACGAGCGCCTTGAGCCTGCTCGGCACCATGCGCTCGTTTCATCACGCGGAGTTTCCGGCCGATCGCCTGCGCGCCGAGCGCGAGGAGACGATCTCGGTCTGCGTGCCGGCTCGCGACGAGGCGCCGACGATCGCCGCGGTCGTCGCGCCGCTCGTCGCGCTGCGCGCGGCGGGCGTCGTCGACCAGGTCGTCGTCGTCGACAGCGACTCCCGCGACGGGACCGGCGCGATCGCCGCCGAGCTCGGCGCCGAGGTGCTCGACGCGTCGGCGCTGCTGCCGCAGTTCGGGCCGGTGCAGGGCAAGGGGGATGCGATGTGGCGCGCGCTCAGCGCCGTCTCGGGCGATCTCGTCTGCTTCGTCGACGGCGATTCGGAGGACTTCGGCGAGCACTTCGCCCTCGGCCTGCTCGGGCCGCTCGTCTGCGAGCCGGGCATCCAGTTCGTCAAGGGCTTCTACCGCCGGCCGTTCAAGGCCACCGGCGGTGCGCCGGAGCCGACCGGCGGCGGCCGCGTCACCGAGCTCACCGCGCGGCCGCTGCTGCGCGCGTTCTATCCGGAGCTCGCAGGCGTGCGCCAGCCGCTGGCCGGCGAGTTCGCCGCCCGCCGCGACCTGCTGGCGCGGATGGGGTTCTGCACGGGCTACGCGGTCGAGATGGGGCTTCTGCTCGACGTCCACGCCGCGGCCGGCATCGACGCCCTCGCGGAGGTCGACCTCGACTCGCGCCAGAACCGCCACCAGCGCCTCGAGGACCTCACACCGATGGCGTCGGCGGTGCTCGGCGCCGTCACGAGCCGGCTGCGTCGCGAGGGCAGGCTGCTGGACGGCGGCACGTGCCAGGAGCTGCCCGAGCGCCCGCCGCTGGCGCAGCTGCGCGCCCCCTGCCCGGATTAACCCATGCGCGCCGTCTACGTCGACCTCGACGCGACCCTGCTCGGCCCCGGCGGCGTCCTGCTGCGCGGGGCGGACGGGAAGTTCTCGCTCGACGGCGTGCGCGCGCTGCAGGCCTGCGACCGGGCGGGCGCCGAGGTCGTGCTGATGTCCGGCCGCCGCCAGGCCCAGGTCTCCGAGGACGCGCGCCTCATCGGCCAGGACTCCTACATCTTCGAAGCCGGATCCTGCCTCGTGCTCGACGGCGAGGAGCACTGGCTCACCGGCGATCTCATGCCCGGCGAGGCCGGCACGATCCACGAGCAGATCGAGGCGATGGGCGCGCCCGCGCTGCTGCTCGAGCACTACGACGGCCGGCTGGAGTACCACGACCCCTGGCACCGAAACCGCGAGGTCTCCCACCTCTTCCGCGGGCTCGTCGACGCCGCCGAGGCCGACGCGCTGCTCGCCGAGCACGGGATGGCCGGGCTGCGGCTCGTCGACAACGGCGGCGTGCACCGCCGCTCGCCGCGGCTCGTCGCGCTCGAGGAGGTGCGCGCCTACCACCTCGTCCCGCGCGGGGCGTCGAAGGGCAACGGCGTCGCGCGGCACATGAGGGCGCGCGGGCTGGAGCCGGCGGACGCGATCGCGATCGGCGACTCGCGCGAGGACCTCGAGACCTCCCGGCACGTGGGCGCGTTCTGGTTCGTCGCCAACGCGCTCGAGCGCGACCCGACGCTGCGGGAGGTCGCCGCCGGCCGCTCGAACGTCCGCGTCGCCGATGCCTCCTACGGCGCGGGCGTCTACGAGGCGGTCGTCACGACGCTGGCACTTCGGGGCGCCTGAGCCGGCGCCACAGCCGCGACCAGAATCCGGGCGGGACCGACGGGCGCCGCCAGCGCGCCGGCGGGGGGACCGTCGTGCGCACGAGCGCGACCCAGTCGTCGAGCGGCAGCTCGCCCGCGATGAGCTTCGCGAGGCCGTCGGTGACCGGCGCCTCGAGGCCCGCGTGCGAGAGCGCCCGTGCGAGCAGCGGGACGGTCTCCAGCGCCTCGACGGCCTGCCCGACGCGCTCGGGGATCTCTGCGGTCGGAACGCCCGCCGCCAGGAGCTCGCCGGCGCGGCGGTTGCGGCTCTGGGGTGCGAGGACGGTCGCGACGAGATCGCCGGTCCCGGCGAGCCCGAGCAGCGACTCCGACCGCGCCCCCTGCGCCTCGGCGAAGCGCCAGACCTCGGCGAAGATGTGGCCCGCGGCCGCGCCGGCGGCGTTCAGGCCCTGGGCCTCGGTCGCGCCGGCGGCGAGCGCGGCCGCGTTCTTCGCAGCGCCGGCGAGCTCGACGCCGATCGGGTCGTTTGACTGCTCGCAGACGACGCCCGCGCGGATGAAGACGCCGGCCAGCGCCTTGGCGAGCTCCTCGTTCGTCGATGCCGCGACGAGGCCCGCGCCCTCGCTGACCATCTCGCGGGCATGCGACGGCCCGCCGATGCAGGCGACGCGACCCTCGCCGAAGCGCTCGCGCAGGAGGATCGTCGGCGCGACGCCGTGCGGCGGCGACAGGCCCTTCGCCAGCGAGATGACCGGCGTGCGGCCGGCGAGGCCGGAGCGCGTGAGCGTCCGGATCGTGTCGCCGATGCTGCCCGACGGCAGCGCGAGGAAGACGTAGTCCGCGCGGCCGAGCCCGGCGTCGACGCTCTCGACGCGCAGCTCGCGCGGCAGCTCGACGCCCGGCAGGTAGACGCGGTTCTCGCGGTCGTCGAGCAGCCGCCGGCACTGCTCGGCCGTGCGCGTCTGCAGCGTCGTGCGAAAGCCGCCGCGGGCGAGCAGCACCGCGACGGCGGTCCCGAACGAGCCGGCACCGACGACGATCGCCCGCTTGGCGCCGGGCGTCGGCAGGCGTGGGCGACCATCGGCCATAGTTCGCGAGCGTACGGGCTTTCTGACGAGGAGAGCGATGCCGCTCGCGCCGAGATCGATCGCGCTGTCCACCGGGGTCACGGTGTCCTGCGTGCAGCAGGGCGACCCCGCGGGGCCGGCGGTCGTCCTCGTGCACGGCGTCACCGACTCCTGGCGCTCGTGGGAGCTCGTCCTCGCCGAGCTGCCGCCTTCGGTGCGCGCGATCGCGCTCACGCAGCGCGGCCACGGCGACGCCGGGCGAGCCGAGCAGGGCTACCGCCCGGCGGACTTCGCCGCCGATCTCGTCGCGCTCATGGACGCGCTCGGCGTGGGGTCGGCGGTGCTCGCCGGGCACTCCGCGGCCGGGCTGACGATCGCGCGCGTCGCCGCGGCGCACCCCCGCCGCGTTCGCGGGCTCGTGTTCGTCGCGAGCCCGCGGGAGCTCGACACACACCCGAGCTTCGCCGTGCTCATGGACACGATCCGCCGGCTCGAGGATCCGATCGAGCCCGCGTTCGTCCGCGACTGGGTCGTCGGCACGTCGGCGCCGACGCTGCCGGCGGCGTTCCTCGACGTCGTCGTGGACGAGTGCCTGAAGGTCCCGGCACGCGTCTGGCACGCCGCCTTCGAGGGCCTCGCCGGCGAGCGCATCGACGAGGTCGGCGTCCCGTCGCTCCTGCTCTGGGGCGACGCCGACCCGATCGTCTCGCGCGCGATGCAGGACGACCTCGCCGAGGCGCTGGGCGCCGGCGCGCGGCTGGAGGTCTATCCCGGCGCCGGCCACAGCCCCCACTGGGAGGAGCCGCGGCGCAGCGCCGGGGACATCGCGGCGTTCGCGCTGAGGACCTTCAGTGGCCCGCGGCGTTGCGGTACTGCCTGACCGCCAGCGGCGCGAAGATCGCGGTGAGCGCGACCGCCCAGACGACCGCGCCCCAGACGCTGTTGCCGGCCGGCGCGCCGATCCACAGCGCCCGCATCGCATCGACGACGACGGTGAACGGATTGACCTCGGCGAACCAGGCGAGGCCGGCGGGCATCGAGTCCACCGGGACGAAGGCCGACGAGATGAACGTCAGCGGAAAGACCGCGATGAAGCCGACCGAGTTGGCCGCCTCCGGCGAGGAGACCATGAGCCCGAGCAGCGCGAAGACCCACGAGAACGCGTAGCCGAAGAGCAGCAGGATCCCGAGCCCCGCGAGGATCTCGAGGACGCTCGCGTCGAACGAGAAGCCGATGAGCAGTCCGGTGACGACGAGCACCGTCACCGACAGGAGGTTCGTGACGACGTCGGCGAACGTCCGCCCCGCGAGCACCGCCGGCCGCGCCATCGGCAGCGACCGGAAGCGGTCGATGAGGCCCTTGCTGAGGTCCTCGTTGAGGCCGATCGCCGTCACGAAGCCCCCGAAGGCGATGTTCTGGACGATGATGCCGGGCAGCAGGAAGTCCTCGTAGGAGTAGCCCGGCGTGTTGATCGCGCCGCCGAAGACGTAGACGAAGAGCAGCACGAACATCACCGGCTGCACGGTGAACGCGAGCACGAGGTCGGGGGCGCGGGTGAGGCGGACGAGGTTGCGCTCGGCCATGACCATCGTGTCCGCCACGAGTCGTCCGGAGCTCATCGCGCCGCCTCCTTCGCCGTCTCGGTCTCGTCTTCGGCCGTCTCGGCCGCGTGGCCCGTGAGGGCGAGGAACACGTCGTCGAGCGTCGGCCGGCGCAGCGTGAGGTCGTCGACCTCGACGCCGGCCTCGTCGAGGCGCCGCACGGCCTCGACGATCGCGCCGGTCCGCGCGCGGACGGTGAGCGTCACCGTCGTGCCCTGCGCAGCAGGCGCGTCGTCGGACATCGGCGCGAGCGCCTCGACCGCGCGCTCGGCCGCGCCGCCGTTGCTCGCCAGCCGGACCTCGAGGCGCTCGCCGCCGACGCGGTCCTTGAGCTCGTCGGGGGTCCCCTCGGCGATGACGCGCCCGCGGTCGATGACCGCGATCGAGTCGGCGAGGCGGTCGGCCTCGTCGAGGTACTGCGTCGTCAGCAGCACCGTCGTGCCCTCGGCGACGAGCTCCTCGATCGTCGTCCAGAGCTCGAGGCGGCTGCGCGGATCCAGGCCCGTCGTCGGCTCGTCGAGGAACAGCACCGGCGGCTTGGCGACGAGCGCCGCCGCGAGGTCGATGCGCCGGCGCATGCCGCCCGAGTACGTCTTCGCCGGGCGGTCGGCGGCCTCGGCGAGGTCGAAGCGCTCGATGAGCTCGCGACCGCGCGCCTTCGCCTGCGCGCGCGACATCCCGTACAGCCGGCCGACCATCACGAGGTTCTCGAGGCCCGTGAGGTTCTCGTCGATCGCGGCGTACTGGCCGGCGAGCCCGATCCGCTCGCGCAGCACGGGCGCCTGCGAGACGACGTCGAGCCCCGCCACGCGCGCCGTGCCGGAGTCCGGCTTCAGCAACGTCGTCAGCACGCGCACCGCGGTCGTCTTGCCCGCGCCGTTGGGCCCGAGCAGGCCGAGCACCGTCCCCGACGCGACCTCGAAGTCCACGCCGTCGAGGGCGCGCACGTCCCCGAAGGACTTGCGCAGCCCGCTGGCGACGATCGCCGGCCCTTCCCCCTGAGCGCGGTCGGAATCCGCGCTCGTCTCCGTCCTGCCTGTCGTCATGCGGTCGTCCAATGTCGTTGGCATGGCCGCACCGTATGAACTGTTTAGGCCAGTATCTGGCCGCAACTTCTGACATTCTCGGCAGCCATGACCGAGACCTCCGGACGCCTTTTGAAGCTGCTCTCCCTGCTGCAGACGCGCCGCGACTGGCCGGGCAACGAGCTGGCCGACCGGCTCGGCGTCTCGGGGCGCACGATCCGCCGCGACGTGGAGCGACTTCGGGAGCTTGGCTATCCGGTGGATGCGGTCACCGGACCGGCCGGAGGCTACCGGCTGCACGCCGGCACGGCGATGCCTCCCCTCCTGCTCGACGACGACGAGGCCGTCGCGATCGCCGTCGGCCTGCGCACCGCCGCCGGCGCGTCGGTGACCGGCATCGAGGAGACGTCGATCCGCGCGCTCGTCAAGCTCGAGCAGGTGCTGCCCGCGCACCTGCGCAGGCGCGTCAACGCGCTGCAGTCGGTGCTCGCGACGCTCCCCGCGAGCGGCCCGCTCGTCGATCCGCAGGCGCTCACGGCGATCGCCGGCGCCTGCCGCGACAGCGAGCGACTGCGCTTCGAGTACCGCAGCCGCGACGCGAGCGAGTCGCGCCGACACGTCGAGCCGCACAGCCTCGTGAACCTCGGCCGCCGCTGGTACCTCGTCGCCTGGGACTGCGACCGCGAGGCCTGGCGGACCTTCCGCATCGACCGCCTCGAGCGCCCGCGGCCCGCGGGCGCACGCTTCCGGCCGCGCACGCTGCCGGCGAAGGACCCCGCGTCCTATGTCGCCGCGAACCTCAAGGGGGCGCCGATGCGCTACCAGGCCCGCGTGACGCTGCACGCGCCCGCCGACGAGGTCCGCGCGCGGCCGTATCTCTGGGGCACGGTCGTCGAGATCGACGCGGGCACCTGCGAGTACCGCACGAGCGACGACAAGCTCGACTGGCTGGCGATGCGGATCGGGATGCTCGGCTGGGAGTTCGAGGTCCACGAGCCTCCGGAGCTCGTGGCGGCGTTCGGGGAGCTGGCGGCGCGGTTCGGGCGGGCTGCCGGCGCCGCGTAGCGGTGGGTCTGCGCCGGGCTACAGATACGCCGCCAGCGCCTCGCCCGCCGCCTCGAGCGCGGGGACCGTCCGCGCTTCGACGATCGCCTGCAGGTCGAGGATGCGGGCGTCGAAGCCGTCGATCGCGCGCTCGCCGACGACCCCGTGGCAGGGCACGCCCGCCTGCCGTGCGCGCACGGCCATCTCACCCGCGACGCGTCCCATGAGCGTCCCGCCGTCCAGCAGCGCCTCGCAGACGACGAGCGCGTGCGCGGCTCGCATCCGGGCGTCGAAGTCCAGCGCCTCGAGGACGAACGGCACGCCGGCCACGAGCCGCGCGCCGCGCTCGTCGCGCAGCGCCAGCGCGAGCGCGCCGGGGTCGCGCACGTCGCAGAGCACGACGAGCGCCGCGCCGCCGACGCCGCCGTGGTCGTCGAGCGCGTCGAGCACGCCGGCCGCGGACTCGTCGCGTGCCCCCGCCGCCGCGAGCATCACGACCGCCGCCCCGCTCGCGCCCGCCGCGGCGAGCCGCTCGCCCGTGACGTCGCCGGAGCCGGCGACCTCGACGATCGCCGTCCCGCCGTCCTCGACGAGGGCGAAGCCGGCGGCCGTCTCGCCGCCCAGCACCGGCAGCAGGACCTCGATCGTGCCCGGCCCGCCGCCCGCGACCGGGCAGAGGTCCGGCGGCACGCAGCCGGCGCGCTCCAGGCCGCGCCCGATCGCCGCCGCGACGACCGGCGCGCGTAGCTCGTCGCAGAAGGCCTGGGGGGCGATCAGGACTGGCATGCTCTGCGCCATGGCCGCGAAGCAGTACACGACGAGCGCGCTCAAGCGCGTGCTCGGCTGGCCGCTGCGCCGCGCGCTGGACCCGCGCGTGCGCATGACCGTGCACGAGATCGACGCCCGGCTCGGCAGCGAGAGCCTCGCCCGGCCGACGATCCACGACCGTCTCGACGACCTCGACCGCATGGGCCGCGACATGCTCGCCGGCCTCGGCTGGCGCGACGTCCCGCAGCCCGGCGGCACGCTGAGCGAGCTCGACGCGCCGCGCGCGGCCTACCTCAACTGGGCGACCGGTCCCGAGGGCTACGCCTCGCAGGCGGGCCTGTGGTTCAACCCGCCGGTCCCGGTCCACCACGAGCCCGGCGGCGTCGAGGTCCTGCTCGTCAACGAGCGCATCGCCGAGCAGCCGTTCGTCTTCGGCGCGATCGCCCGTGCGTTCGACGGCCCCGCGCGGATCCTCGACGTCGGCGGCAGCGAGAGCACCGTCGGCCTGTCGCTCGCGACGCTCGGCCACGAGGTGACGATCGTCGACCCCCGCGCGCACCCGCTGGCGCACCGCAACCTCACGCACGCGGCCTGCCGGCTCGACGAGCTGCCCGAGGACACGAAGCCGTTCCAAGCCGCCGTCGTCCTCAGCGCCGTCGAGCACTTCGGCCTCGAGCACTACGGGCTGGACGCGACCGACGAGCGCAGCGACCTCGAGGCGCTGGCCCGCCTGCGCGGGCTCGTCGCACCCGGCGGCCTGCTCGTCCTCACCGTGCCGTTCGCCGAGCAACCGTCGGTCGACGACTTCCAGCGCGTCTACGACGAGGCCGGCGTCGCGGAGCTGCTGCGCGGCTGGACCGTGAAGACGTCGCTGCGCGTGGGGCGCGTCGATCGGCTGACGTGGGAGCTCGGCGAGCCCTCGCGGGAGCGCCATGGCGTCGCGCTCGTGCTGGCGACGCCGGCGTCATAGGCCCACCCGGCGGCGGAGCGAAGGCCGCGCGGGTGGATGCCCATGACTGCGAAGTTCCGTGCTCCAACCGTGAAGCGCCCGTCCACACTGGGGGGATGCGGGTGCGATCCGTCGCAGAACGCATCATGGCCGGGCCGCCGCCCCGGCGCACTAGGGACCCACCCCAGAATTTCGCGATCTACTGGTCGAGCTGCTCGAGGCGGCAGTCCGCGGGCGGCTTGTCGTCGCGCCAGCGCAGGACCTTCGTGCCGTGCCGGATGCGCCCGTCGCTGACGTGGTCGTAGCTGACCTCGACGACGAGCTCCGGGCGCAGGGCGACCCATTCGAGGTCGCGGCCGTGTGTCCAGCGCGACGGCTCGCCGCTGCCGCGCTCGCCGGTCTCGAAGGGCGCGAGCTCGGAGACGAGCTCGCGCTTGCGCTTCGCCGTGAAGCCGCTGGAGTGCCCGACCTCGCGGATGCGCCCGTCCTCCCCGTAGAGCCCGAGGATGATCGCGCCGACGGTGCCGTCCTCCTTGCCCGGCCGCCAGCCCATGACGACGGCGTCGAGCGTCCGCAGGCGCTTGACCTTCACCATCCCGCGCCGCTCGCCGGGGCAGTACGGGCAGGCGAGCTCCTTGGCGACGACGCCCTCCTCCTCGCGCAGCCAGACCTCCGCCTCGGCCGCCGTCGCGACGACGGGCGTGAGCTCGAGGCCGTCGAACGTCTCCAGCAGCGCGCGGCGATCCTCGTAGGAGCGGTCCATGACGACGTCGTCGCCGAGCGACAGCACGTCGAAGGCGACGAAGCGCGCCGGCGTCTCCTTCGCCAGCCGCTCGATCCGCGAGACGGCCGGATGGATGCGCTGGCCGAGCGTGCCGAACGACGACGCGACGATCTCGCCGTCGACGACGTAGCGGCCGGCGGGGAACGTCAGCTCCGGGAAGTAGCGCGACAGCGACTTGCCGTTGCGCGACTGCACGTAGGTCTCCTCGCCGTCGACGAAGACGATCGCGCGAAAGCCGTCCCACTTGGGCTCGTAGGCCCAGCCGTCGGTGTCAGGCAGGCTCGCCCGCGGGCGCGCGAGCTGGGGCAGCAGCGGTGGCGTGAGCGGCAAGGACACGCGCCCGTACGCTAGAGGACCGGCGCGACTGCAGGGCGATGACCGCCGCGAGCACGAGCACGCCGCCGAGGACCTGCAGCGAGCCGAGCGTCTCGTCGAAGAGGATGACCGCGAGCACGACCGTCACGACCGGCTCGACCGTCGAGACGATCGACGCCGTCGAGGCGCCGACGCGCTGCATGCCGAGCATGAACGTCACGATCGGCAGAACCGTCGAGAGCAACGCGATCGCGACGATCCAGAGCAGGCCGTCGCCGGCGAGCTCCAGCGTGCCGCCCGCCGTCCCCGCCACGAGGAACGTCGCGGCCGCGCCCGTGCAGACGAGCGCGCTGAGGAGAAACGGGTCGACGCGGCCGACGATCCCGTCGGCGACGAGGATGTAGGCCGTGTAGGTCACGGCGGCGCCGAGCGCCAGCAGCACGCCGGCGGCCTGCAGGCCGCCCGTCCCGCCGCCGAGCAGCACGAGCGCGGCGCCGGCGCTGGCGAGCCCGAGCGCGCCGGCCTTCCATGGCGTGAAGTGCTCGCGGCGCAGTGCGACGGCCGCGCAGAAGACGAGCGCGGGATAGGTGTAGAGCAGCAGCGACGTCAGCGACGCGTCGATGTGCTCGAGCGCCGTGAAGAAGAAGCCGGCCTGGGCGGCGTAGCCGATCGCGCCGAGGCCGAGCGAGGCGAGCACGAGCCGCCGCGACGGCCAGGCCGCCGGCCGCGCCGCGACGATCGCCCAGAAGACGGCCGCCGCGAGGACGAACCGCGCGGCGAGCAGCGCCGTGACACCGACGCCGTCGGCATAGGCCTGCTTGGCGAAGATCGCCATGAGGCCGAAGCCGCACGCCGACGCCAGGCACAGGGCGATGCCGCTGCGGCGATCAGATGCTGTTGCGGGGGCCACGCTGGGGTCGCTCGTCGAAGCCCGCGCGCGACTCTGCGCCGTGGCGCAGGGCGAGGACCTCGAAGATGGCGAAGGCCGTGATGGCTGATGCAGCGAAGAACATGCCGACATGATCGGCGATTGTGCGCTCCAGCGGTAGCCTTGATTGTCTTCATGACCTCAAGGCAACGCCTATGACTCTTCAGCAGCTGCAATATGTCCTCGCGAGCTTCGAGCACGGCTCCTTCAGCGCCGCCGCCGAGTCGCTGCATCTCGCGCAGCCGTCGCTCTCCGAGCAGGTCCGCCGGCTCGAGGCCGAGCTCGGCGTCCGGCTCTTCCATCGCGTGGGGCGCGGACTCGTCCCGACGGAGGCCGGCCGCGCGCTGCGCCCGCACGCCGAGGCCGCGCTCGCCGCCGTCGAGGCCGCCCGCGGCTCGGTCGGGGCGGTACGCGAGCTGCGCGGCGGGACCGCGACATTCGGCACCTTCGGCACCGCCCGCTCCTACCTCGGCTCAGACCTCGTCGAGGACTTCCGGCGCAGCCACCCCGACGTGCGCGTGCGAGTCGTCGGGCAGAACTCGTCGGAGACCGTCGAGGCGATCCAGGCCGGCGAGCTCGAGGCCGGGCTCGTCGTCCTGCCGATCGACGACCGCGGGCTCACGGTCGCGCCGGCGATGCGCGACGAGATCCTCTACGTCTCGGCCGACCCGGCGCGCGTCGGGCGCGCGATGACGATCAAGCGCCTCGCGAGCGCGCCGCTCATCCTCTCGGAGGCCAGCTGGGGCAGCGAGGACCCGACGCGTCGCCAGTTGCGCGAGCTCGCCCAGCAGGCCGGTGTGACGGTCGAGCCGCAGATCGACGTCGAGGACGTCGAGGTCGCGCTCGAGCTCACCGCCCGCGGCCTCGGCGACACGATCGCCCCGCGCGGGATGCTGCGCCGCCTCGCGACGCGAGAGCTCGGCTGGGCGCCGTTCGCCGATCCGATCTACGAGACGTTCGCCTTCACGTGGCGCCGCGGGGCGCAGCTGTCGCCCGCGACGCGCGCCTTCATGACCTTCGCCGAGCGCCGGCTCGACGCCCTGGCGGAGGTCCTGCGAAGCGAGCCGCCGCGCCGCCGCGCACCCGGCTAACGATCCCGGCGCGGCGCCGCGGTCGGCCCGCGCAGGCGCCGGAGCACGCGGTCGGCCGCGCCCGGCGAGAGGCCGTGCAGCATCGCCATGCCCTTGACGAGCGGGCGGTAGTGCAGGTGGCGCCGGTCGCGCTCGACGGCCGTGACGATCCGCGCCGCGAGCGCCTCGGGCGTCGCCGCCTTCGGGCCGCCGCGGTACCAGTCGGGCATGCTCGCGCGCTCGTGGTCGTGCAGCGACGTGCGGATCTCACCGGGGTAGACGGTCGTCAGCGAGACGCCGGTGCCCGCGAGCTCGTGGCGCAGCGCCTCGGCGAACATCCGCTGGGCGGCCTTCGTCGCGCTGTAGGCGGCCGCGCCGGGAAACGAGCGCAGCCCGGCGCCCGACGACATGACGACGATGTGCCCGCGTCCCTGATCGAGCAGATACGGCAGCGCCGCCTTGACGGTGTAGACCGTGCCGAGCCAGTTGACCTCGGTCATGTGCTCGATCTTCTCGAGCGTCTGCGTCGCGACCGGCTCGTAATGGGCGATGCCGGCGTTGGCGACGAGGAGCTCCAGCCCGCCCATCGCCGCGATGAACTCCTCGATCGCCGTCGCGATCGACGCCGGCAGCGCGACGTCGCAGGTCATCGCGCGGTGCTTCCCGGGCAGCGCGGCGGCGAGCGCCTCGAGATCCGGCTTCGAGCGCGCGGCGAGCCCGACGCTCGCTCCACGGGCCGCCAGCGCGGTCGCGACGGCGCGGCCGATCCCGCGCGAGGCACCGGTCACGATCGCGCGGCTTCCAGATCCGATCTGCACGTCGTGCGATCCTGCCACGACCCCGCCTGCGGTGCCCGCCGGGCGAGTAGCATCGACGCCATGGCAACCGATCATGCGACCGTCGCCGAGGAGGAGTACCTGCAGACGCTGTTCTGGCTGCAGGAGGCCAAGCTGCCGATGACCGGAGCCAACGTGGCCCGGGCGATGCAGCTCTCCGCGCCGACCGTCCACGAGATGATCGGTCGCCTCGAGCGCGACGGCTACATCACCCGCGCGCAGGACAAGGCGATCAGCTTCACGCCGACCGGCCTCGACCACGCCGAGGGCGTCGTGCGCCGCCACCGGCTCATCGAGCGCTTCCTCACCGACGTCCTCGGGATCCCCTGGGACGAGGTCCACGAGGAGGCCGAGCGCCTCGAGCACGCGATGAGCCCGGTCCTCGAGGCCCGCATGCTCGCGGCGATCGGCGACGCGAAGACCTGCCCGCACGGCCATCCGATCGTCGGCGGCACCCGCATCGAGGGCGTCCCGCTCGCCGACGTGCAGGAGGGCGCGGCGGTCACGATCCTGCGCTTCGAGAACGAGGCCGAGGACCTCTTGCACTACCTCAAGGAGGCGGGGGTCGAGCCGGGCGCCAAGTGCACGCTGACGGCGCACTCCGACGAGGAGATCACGGTGACGCGCGAGGACGGCGGCACGAGCACCGTGACGTTCTCGGTCGCCGAGACGGTCTCCGTCGTCGCCGATCCGTCGCCGCCGTCGCGGATCGCGTTGCCCGAGCAGCTCGTGCTCGCGCGCGAGCGCTACGGGCGCTGAGCGCGAGCGCCTGCCTAGCCGTCCAGCCAGTCGCGCCTGCCATGCAGGGCAGGTACGCTGCTGACCCGAAGTAGCAGGTAGGGGAGCTCTTATGCGCACACGGATGGTCTGCCTCGAGGACGGAATCACGTCTTGCGGTTTTCGCAAGATGGCGGCCTACGTCGCCCAGCTCCAGCCGGGAACCGAGTCCTGCTACATCTCCACCGAGCGCTACCGCAGCGTCCGCACGGCGGTCCGCGGGATGGGCGACAAGGCGGTCATCGGCGACGAGCAGGTCGACGAGATGGCCCAGGGCCTGTCCGACTCGGACCTCATCGGGTTCTCCTCGATGACGGGCTACTCCGAGCTCACCCGCCGGGTCATCAAGCGCGTCCGCGAGCTCAACCCGTCCGTCTACATGATCTGGGGCGGCATCCACCCGATCATCCAGCCCGAGGACGCGATCCTCTCGGACGTCGACGCCATCTGCACCGGCGAGGGCGAGTTCGCCTTCGAGGAGTTCCTCGACGCCTTCCAGGACGGCCGCGACTACACGAACACGAAGAACTTCTGGTTCAAGCCCAACGGCCACGGCGCGAGCGACGGCAACGGCGACCAGCTCATCAAGAACCACTTCCTGCCGCTCATGAGCGTCCAGGAGATGGAGAAGCTGCCGTTCCCCCAGTACGGCGCCGAGACCGAGAAGATCTACCTCCCCGGCCGCGGCTTCGTGAAGATGGGCGCCGAGGACTACCTCCTCAACGACGGCCTCGGCTACACGACGCTGTGGTCGATCGGCTGCCCGTTTCACTGCTCGTACTGCGGCAACACGAAGTTCATCGCCAACGACGCGAAGTACAAGCGCATCCGCCACCCGAGCGCGCGCTACATGGTCGACCAGGTCAAGGACGCACGGGCCCGCTTCCCGCACCTCAGCCAGGTCTCCTTCCACGACGACTCGTTCATGGCGATCCCCTACGGCCAGCTCGAGGAGTTCGCCGAGCTCTGGCACGACGAGCTGAAGCTCCCGTTCGCCGTCTACGGCGTCATCCCGAACTACGTGCGCCAGGACAAGTTCGAGCTGCTCTCGTGGGCGGGGATGAACCGCGTCCGGATGGGGATCCAGTCGGGCTCGAAGAACATGCTCGACTTCTACAAGCGCCCGACACCGCCGGAGAAGATCCTCAAGGCCGGCGAGGTCATCGCGTCGTTCGCGCCGAAGTACCACATCCCCTCGGCCTACGACATCATCATGGACAACCCGATCGAGACTCGGGACGACGTGAAGTCGACGCTCCAGCTGCTGTACATGATGGACCGGCCCTACACGCTGTTCATCTACTCGCTGAAGGTCATCCCGAACACCGGTCTCGCGAAGGCGATGGAGGAGCGCGGGGTCGACCTCGAGGAGATCGACGACAGCTACCTCGCGATCCCGCCGCGATGGGCGAACATCATGCTCTACCTCATCGCGCTCTGGCGCCCGCCGCCGTGGCTGTGGAACCGCCTCATGAGCCGCGTCCGGGCGAGCAACGAGCCGCAGAAGCTCTATCCGCGTCTCGGCATCGTGCTGCGGACGATGTACCTCACGAAGCGCGTGCTCTGCCACCTGCGCGTCATGGACTTCTCGATCACGCCCGGCAAGACGGGCTACTACGCCTGGAAGCTCGGCCTCGTCGGGCTCTGGCAGAAGCGCTTCACGCGCCGGCCGCCGCGGCCGCAGCGCACGAAGAAGCAGAAGGAGGAGGTCACCGTCGGCGTGACGGTCATCTCCCCCGACGGCGTACGCAACGAGTAGCGCCTAGACGCCAGCTTCGCCGGGTAGGACCGGCGCATGGACGCTGATCAACGCATCGACGCCGGGCTGCACCGCTTCCTGCGCGAGCACAGCATCGCGCTGCTGCGCATCACCGTCGGCCTCGTGATCCTCGCCTTCGGGGTCCTGAAGTTCTTCCCGGGGGTCAGCCCCGCGGAGGAGCTGACGAAGATGACGACCGACAAGCTGACGTTCGGCCTCGTGCCGGGCCACATCGCGATCGTCGGCGTCGCGATCCTCGAGACGACGATCGGCCTGCTGCTCGTCACCGGCCGCTTCCTGCGCCTGGCGATCTACCTGCTGTTCGGCCAGCTCATCGGCGTCCTCGCGCCGCTCGTGCTCTTCACCGACCGCCTCTTCGCGGGCCCGCACGGCGCGCCGACGCTCGAGGGTCAGTACGCCATCAAGGACCTCATCGTCGTCGCGTCGGGCCTCGTCGTCGCCTCGACGCTGCCGGGCCTCGTGCCGGGCGCCGAGCCGTCGCGCTCGGCCCGCGCGGGCAGCGGGCGCGCGCCCGCCCGCGGCTCCGGGATGCGGACCGACTGGACCGACTGGTCGGCGGTCCGCGGCTAGGCGACTACGCGGCTGCGGGCGCGCCGACGGCGCGGTAGGCATCGGCGAGGCGGCGGATGCCCTCGTCGATCTGATCGGCGGTGACGCCGGAATAGGCGAGGCGCAGCGTGTTCTCGCCGCCCTCCAGGAGGAAGTCCGTGCCCTTGACGAACGCCACGCCGCGCGCGTTGGCGGCATGAAAGAGCGCGCTGACGTCGGTGCCCTCCGGCAGCTCGACCCACATGAAGTAGCCGCCCTCGGGCGGCGTGTAGCGGGCCTCGGGCAGGTGCTCCCGCAGCGCCGCGTCGAGCTTCTCGACGCGGTCGGCGAGCGCGGCCTTGACGGTCGCGATCGACGCGTCGATCGCGCCCGACGCGCAGAACTCGTAGACGACCGCCTGGGCGACCATGTTCGGCGAGATGTACGTGTTCGTCGCGAGCTTCTGGATCTGCGCGATGAGCGGCTGCGGGCCGACGAGGTAGCCGACGCGGATGCCGGGGCAGACGGTCTTGGAGAATGAGGACGCGTAGACGACCGAGTCGTTTTCGTCGGACTCGAGCATCGTCGGCAGGTCGTCGCCGCTGAAGCGGATGTGGCGGTAGGGGTCGTCCTCGAAGATCGTGAACTGGAACTCCTTGGCGAGCTCGAGCAGCTCCCTGCGCTTGTCGAGCGACAGCGTGTAGCCGGCCGGGTTCTGGAAGTTCGGGATGATGTGGGCGAGCTTGGCGTTGATCCCGAAGCCGAGCTGCTCGCGCAGCTGCGCGGTGTCGATGCCGTCGGTCTGGAGGTCGATCATCCGCACGTCGGCGCCGATCCCGCGGAGGTTCAGCAGCGTCCGGTCGTAGGTCGGCTTCTCGACGACGACGGCGTCGCCGGGGGTGACGAGCGTCGCGAAGAGGAAGGCGTCGGCCTGCATCGAGCCGTTCGTGACGAGCACGTTCGCCTCGTCGACGCCGTGCTGCTCGGCGATCCAGCGCCGCAGCGGGACGTAGCCGATGCTCGTGCCGTAGGCGGTCGCGCCGCCGGGATCGTTCGTGAAGGCGCGCGTCGCGGCGTCGCGCAGCCCGTCGACGTCGACGATGTCCAGCGAGGGGGCGCCGCGCGCGAAGGAGATGGTGTCCGAGGCCATGGCCCGGACGATAGCGAGCGAGGCCTGCCGGTCAGAACGCGGTCGCGAGCGCGAGCGGGAAGACCGGTCCCGATCCGCGCTGGCGCAGCTGGCCGCCGACCATCGCCAGCGTCCAGCCGCTGAGGCGGATGTCGTCGAGCAGCAGGCAGCCCTCCGCCGGCGGCTGGGCGGTGACCCTGAACGCGCCGCGGACGTTCGCGGCCTGCTGGACGGCGTTTGACATCTCGCGCTGGGGCGGGCGCTCGCCGGTGCG
This sequence comes from uncultured Actinomycetes bacterium, assembly GCA_963797025.1. Lineage (GTDB taxonomy): Bacteria > Actinomycetota > Thermoleophilia > Solirubrobacterales > Solirubrobacteraceae > CADCVQ01. The sequence goes on along the minus strand of CAWCNU010000004.1, from coordinate 385,274 downwards.
CTCGAGCAGCGGCGCGTAGGGGAGATCGAGCATCTCCGAGAGCCGGCGCGCGAGGTCGTCGAGGACGCCCGGATGGCGCTGCGAGGGGACCGCGGCGATCCAGCCGGCGCGCGGCTTCCAGGAGCGGACGAGACGCGCGACGGCATCGAGCAGCTCGTCGTCCAGGCGCCCCGCGCGCAGGCCGCGCTGCAGCACCGGGTCCCAGCCGCCGTCGCCGAGCCGCGCGAGCGCGCGGCCCTCCTCGACGACGAACTCGGCGGGGATCCTGCGCATCGCGCCCTCGGCGTTCGGGGCCATCTTCTTGGGGTCGAGCGTCAGCGGCTGGGAGCGCAGGTGGTCGATCGCCTCGCGGACGAGCCCGGGGTCCAGCGGGCCGTCGTGGCGGGCGCCGGCGCAGACCGAGCAGCGCCCGCAGTCCTGCGGGTCGGGATCGTCGAGCTCCTCCTGCAGCGCGCGCATGAGGCAGCGCCCGTCGGCGCCGAAGGTCGCCATCGTCGCCTGCTCGCGGCGGCGCAGCGCCGTGATCGCCGCGTAGCGCTCGGCGTCGTAGGCCCACGCGCCGTCGGTGGCGCGCACCCAGCGGCTGCCGTCGCGCGCGACGGCGCCCTCGACGTCGAGCACCTTGAGCATCGCATCGATCCGCCCGCGGCCGAGGTTGACGATCGCGGTGAGCTCGGGCGTCGACGCGCCGTCGGCGCCGACCTCGTCGAGGTGGGCGAGGACGCGGTCGACGAGCTCCTTGCGGGGAAAGGCCTGCTCGATGAAGAAGTCCTGGATGCGGCGGTCCTCGGCGCCGCGCAGCAGGACGACCTCGGCGCGCTCGATCGCGCGGCCGGCGCGGCCGACCTGCTGGTAGTAGGAGATGACCGAGCCCGGCGCCTGGTAGTGGACGACGAAGCCGAGGTCGGGCTTGTCGTAGCCCATGCCCAGCGCGCTCGTCGCGACGACGCACTTGAGGTCGTTGGCGAGCAGGCGGTCCTCGACGGCGATCCGGCGCTCGGTCTCGATCTCGCCGGTGTAGGCCTCGGCGGCGATTCCGTGGGCGCTGAGCCACGTCGCGACGTGCTCGGCGTCGCGCTTGGTCAGCGTGTAGACGATCCCCGAGCCCGGGAGGTCGGGGAGGTGCGTCGCGAGCCACGCGAGACGGTCGGCCTGGCCGGGCAGCTCGACGACCTCGAAGCGCAGGCTCGAGCGACCGAGCGGCCCGCGGTAGGCGACGAGCGGCGCGCTCGAGTGGCCGGTGCGCAGCTGCTCCTCGACGTCGGCGACGACGCGGTCGTTGGCGGTCGCCGTCGTGCAGAGGACGCCGACGTTCGCCGGCAGCCGCTCGAGCATGTCGGCGATGCGGCGGTAGTCCGGGCGGAAGTCGTGGCCCCAGTCGCTGATGCAGTGCGCCTCGTCGACGACGAGCAGCCCGACGCGTTCGGCGAACACGGGGAGCATCTGGGCGCGGAACTGCGGGTTGTTCAGCCGCTCGGGGCTGATGAGCAGCAGGTCGACGGCGTCGGCGTCCAGCAGCGCCGAGATCTCGCTCCAGGCGTCGCGGTTCGTCGAGTTGACCGTGTGCGCGCGGATCCCGAGCCGCTGAGCCGCCGCGATCTGGTTGCGCATGAGCGCGAGCAGCGGGCTGACGATGAGCGTCGGGCCGGCGCCGCGCTCGCGCAGCAGCGCGGTCGCGATGAAGTAGACGGCGGACTTGCCCCAGCCGGTGCGCTGGACGCAGAGGACGCGGGCGCGGTCCTCGACGAGGTCTGAGATCGCCTCGAGCTGGTCCTGCCTGAACGTGGCTTGCGGGCCGGCGAGCTCGTGGAGCAGCTCCGTGGCGCGGGCGGCGAGGTCGGTCGTGGCGGGCATCGCGTGACCACTCTAGGTCGCGGCGCGCGCAGGCTCGCCCCCCGGTGGCGGGATGTACCGGCCGTCACTGAGGAAGACGAGCAGCAGTCGGCGAGGCCGGGGAGGGGGTTGGGCCCCAAACGACGCACTACGGGACGCTCTGGGCCCAACCCCTCCCCTCCGGCACACCACGTGCGACCGTGACGCAAGCGGCTCCCCGGCAGCCACAGGCGATCCACGCTTCCTTCGATGCTGCAGTTCACACGAGCCGGCAGGACCCCAAGCCGCCGAGAGCCGGCTACGACGAGCCGAGGATCTCCATCGCGATCTCCGCGACCTGCGTCGGCGTCCGGCCGACGCGAACGCCCACGGCCTCCAGCGCGTCGATCTTCGCCTGCCCGCCGCCGGAAGAACCGCTCACGATCGCGCCCGCGTGGCCCATCGTCTTCCCCGGAGGCGCCGTCAGCCCTGCGATGTAGCCCACGACCGGCTTGGAGACGTGCGCGGCGATGTACTCCGCCGCCTCCTCCTCCGCCGAGCCGCCGATCTCGCCGCTCATGACGATGAGCTCGGTCTCGGGGTCGGCCTCGAAGAGGGCGATGATGTCGACGAACGACGACCCCGGCACCGGGTCGCCGCCGATGCCCACGATCGTCGAGTTGCCGAAGCCGCTCAGGGCCAGCTCGTTGCCGATCTGGTAGGTCAGCGTCCCCGAGCGCGACACGACGCCGACGTTGCCGGGCTTGAAGAACGAGGCCGGGATGATCCCGACGTTCGCCTTGCCCGGCGACAGCACGCCCGGGCAGTTGGGCCCGATGAGCCGGACGTCGGGGTTGCGCTTCAGGACGTTGTAGACGAGCAGCTCGTCGTGGGCGGGGATGCCCTCGGTGATCGCGATGATCGTCGCGATCCCGGCGTCCTCGGCCTCGAGGATCGAGTCCGCCGCGAAGCGCGGCGGGACGAAGATCATCGCCGTGTTCGCGCCGGTCGCGGCCACGGCCTCGCGGAAGGTGTCGAAGACCGGCACGCCCTCGACGTCCTGGCCGCCCTTGCCCGGCGTCACGCCCGCGACGAGGTTCGTGCCGTAGCGGCGGTTGTTCATCGCGTGGTAGGTCCCCTCGCGGCCGGTGAGCCCCGAGACCGCCAGCCGCGTGTCCTCGCCGACGAGGATGCTCATCCGCGTGCGAGCTCCACGACGCGCGCCGCGGCGCCGTCCATCGTCTGCTCCGGGTGGACGTTCGGCAGCGCCGCGTCAGCCAGCAGCTTGCGCCCCTCGACGTCGTTCGTGCCGTCCAGCCGCACGACGAACGGCACCGTCGGCTCGAGGATCCCGTACGCCTCGATGAGCCCGCGCGCGACCTCGTCGCAGCGCGTGATCCCGCCGAAGACGTTGAAGAGCACGGCCTTGACGTTCGGGTTGGAGAGGATGACCTCGACCGACGCGACGATCGCCTCGGCCTTCGCGCCGCCGCCGGCGTCGAGGAAGTTCGCCGGCGCGCCGCCGGCCGCGGCGACGACGTCGAGGGTCGACATCACGAGCCCCGCGCCGTTGCCGAAGATCCCGATGTCGCCGTCGAGCTTGACGTACGTCAGCCCGCGCTCGGAGGCCATCTTCTCCTGCGGGTCGGCGTGCGCCGAATCGTCGAGCCCCGCGTTGTCGGGATGGCGGAACATCGAGTTGTCGTCGAGCGTGACCTTCGCGTCCAGCGCGACGACCCTGCGGTCGGGCGTGATGACGATCGGGTTGATCTCGACGAGCGTCGCCTCCTCCTTCGAGAAGACCTCGTAGAGCGTCGCGAGCATGTCGCCGACCTGGCGCACGACGTCGGCGTCGACGCCGGCCTCGAAGGCCAGCCGCCGGCCGTGAAAGGGGTGGAAGCCGACGAGCGGGTCGACGTGCAGCGTCGCGAGCGCCTCCGGATGCTCGGCGGCGACCTGCTCGATCTCCATCCCGCCCTGCGTCGAGAGCATGACGAGCGGCGCCTTCGCCGAGCGGTCGAAGACGATCGCCGCGTAGTACTCGCTCTCGATGTCGGTCGCCTTCTGGAGCCAGAGCTCGCGGACCGTGTGTCCGCGGATGTCCATCCCGAGGATGTCCGTGGCGTACTCGCGCACCTCGCCGGCGTTCTCGGCGATCTTGATGCCGCCCGCCTTGCCGCGCCCGCCGATCTTCACCTGCGCCTTGACGACGATCGGGTAGCCGACCTCGTCGGCCGCCGCGACGGCCTCGTCGACGGTCGATGCCTCCTTGCCGGCGAAGAGCGGAACGCCGTAGCGGGCGAGGACGTGCTTGCCCTTGTACTCGAGGAGGTCCATCGGCGGCACGACAATAGCGACCGCGCCGCCGACCGGGATGCCGGAGGGAGCGAAATGCGATCATGCCGCAGTCATGGCGCTTCCCAAGCAGATCTCGCTCGTCACGTTCGATGTCTACGGCACCCTCATCGACTGGGAGTCGGGGATCGTCGACGCCTTTCAGAAGGAGGCCGCCCGCGACGGCTTCACGATCGATCGCGACGAGCTCATCACGAACTTCCACGAGATCGAGCGCGACATCGAAGGCGGCTCCTACGAGCTCTACGCGGAGGTGCTGCGGCGCACCGCCGTCGAGATCTCCAAGCGCCTGGACTGGCCGCTGGAGCCCTCCCGCTCGGGCTTCCTCCCCGACAGCGTCCAGCGCTGGATGCCGTTCAAGGAGGCCAACACCCAGCTCAACAAGGTCGCCAAGCAGTACCAGACCGGCCTCATCTCGAACATCGACGACAAGCTCCTCGGCCAGACCCGCCGCCACATCCCGCACGACTTCGACCTCGTCGTGACCGCCCAGCAGGTGCGCTCCTACAAGCCCGACATGGCGCACTTCACCGAGTGCGCGCGGCGGATGGGGACGAAGAAGGGCTGGGTCCACATCTCGGCGAGCTACTACCACGACGTCGAGCCGGCGGTGAAGAACAAGATCCCCGTGATCTGGGTCAACCGCAAGAAGGAACAGCTCGAGCCGGGCCAGAAGAAGCCGACCGCCGAGGTCAAGAACCTCCTCGAGGCGGTCAAGCTCCTCGGCCTGTAGGCCGCTGTGCGCGTCGTCGGGCTGCACCGCGACGTCCTCGTCGTCTCCAGCCGCGTCTGGCAGACGACCTGCACGATCGTCCGCCGCGGCGAGGAGTGCTTCGTCATCGACTCGCCGGTCTTCCCCGACGAGCTCGAGGTCCTGCCGGCGGTGCTCGAGCACGCGGGCTTCCCGTTCACCGGGCTGCTCGCCACCCATGCCGACTGGGACCACCTGCTCGGCCGCCTCGCCTTCCCGCAGGCCTCGCTGGGCGTCGCCGAGACGACCGCGTCCCGCCTGGCCGCCGAGCCCGGCGTCGCCGCCCGCGAGCTGCGTGCGTTCGACGACGAGCACTACCTCGACCGCGAGGCGCCGCTGTCGCTCGGGCAGGTCCAGGCGCTGCCGGTGCCCGGCCACTGCGAGATCGGCGACGAGGAGCTCGAGCTGCATCCCGCCGATGGCCACACGGCCGACGGGATGGCGCTCTGGATCGGCTGGGCGCGCGTGCTCGTGGCCGGCGACTACCTCTCGCCGGTCGAGGTCCCGATGATCAGCGAGGGCGGCTCGCGCGACGGCTACCTCGCGACGCTCCGGCGCCTCGAGCCGCTCGTCGACGCCGCCGCGTACGTCGTCCCCGGCCACGGCGAGGTGCTCGAGGGCGCGCGCGCCGCGGCGATCCTGCGCGAGGACGTCAACTACCTCGCCAAGCTGCCCGACGGCGAGCTGCCGATCGCACGCCGCTCGCCGGCCCAGCGAGCGATCCATGAAGCCAACGTCCGGCGGGTACGGTCCGGCACGTGATCCAGCACGTCGCGATCGAGATCCGCCGGGAGGACGTCGACGCCTGCCTGCACTTCTGGTGGATGCTCGGCTTCGACCGGGTCCTGCCGCCCGACGGCCTCGCGGAGCGGTCGGCCTGGGTCCAGGCGGGCGAGACGCAGGTCCACCTGCTCTTCGCCGACGAGCCGCAGGTGCCGCACGAGGGTCACGTGGCGGTCGTCGTCGAGGGCTTCGAGGCGACGATCGCGGCGCTGCGCCTGGCCGGATACGAGCCCGAGGAGCGCACGCGGTACTGGGGCTCGCCGCGGGCGTTCGTGCGCTCGCCGGGTGGTCACCGGGTCGAGCTCATGGCCTTCGCGCCGGGCTGAATCGGTCTTATGACCATCTTACGTACGAGGGTGTTCACACTTAAGGGGTGTTCAAACCACTGACCTACCGTTGGAGCCCATGACCCCCGAGTCCGATCCCACCGGCCGCCTCTGGACCGATCCGCGCGAATCGGACGAGCATCAGCAGTGGCTGCGCCCCCGTCCGGCCCCTCGCCCGGTGGACCTCGACGAGGAGCCCGAGCCGCCCGCCCGCCCGCGCCGCTTGCTGCCGATCGTCATCGGGAGCCTCGCCGCGTTCGTCCTCTTCGGCTCCGGGCTGCTCGGCGCAAGCCTCCTGAGCACGGACGACCGGCCCAGCGCGCCGGCCGCGCTGCCCGCGATCTCCGGCGCGGCGCCAGCCGACCAGCGCAGCAAGGCCATCCGCTCGATCTACGCCTCCGCGAGCCCGAGCGTCGTGCGCATCCAGGTGCGGGAGGGCGGCGGCGAAGCGAGCGGCACCGGCTTCGTCATCGACTCCGGCGGGACGATCGTCACGAACGCCCACGTCATCGGCTCGGCGACGAGCGCCCAGGTGCGCCTCGACGACGGCACCGCGACGATCGACGCCGAGGTCCTCGGCACCGACGCCTCCTCCGACCTCGCGGTCATCCGCGTCGACAGCTCGAAGACCGCGCACCTGCGCCCGCTGCCGCTCGCCGACTCCGACGACGTCCAGGTCGGCGATCTCGCCGTCGCGATCGGCTACCCGCTCGGCCTCGATCGCACGGCGACCGCCGGCATCGTGTCCGGCCTCGGCCGCGCGATCAAGGCGCCCAACGGCTTCTCGATCGACAAGGTCATCCAGACCGACGCGCCGATCAACCCCGGCAACTCCGGCGGGCCGCTCATCGACGGCGCCGGACGCGTCATCGGCGTGAACTCGCAGATCGCGACGGCGGGCGGCGGCGGCAACGTCGGCATCGGCTTCGCGGTCCCGTCGAACACCGTGCGCAGCGTCGTGCCGCGCCTCGAGCAGGGCGGCTCGATCAAGCGGCCGTACCTCGGCGTCTCGACGCTCGCGAGCACGGTCGGCAGCGGGGCGCTCGTCGCCGACGTCGTCGCCGACGGCCCATCGCAGGCGGGCGGCATCGAGATCGGCGACGTCATCACGAGCGTCGGCGGCAAGCCCGTCGTCGCCCCCGAGGACATCAGCACCGCGATCGAGGCGCGCAAGCCCGGCGAGGAGGTTCCCGTCGAGGTCCAGCGCGGCGGCGAGCAGCAGACGCTGCGCGTGAAGCTCGGGACCCGGCCGGAGAACACGAGCACCCCGTAGGTGACGCCGTGAGCTTCGGCCAGCCGATCTACCTGCTGGCGCTCGTGCTCGTGCCGCTGGCGCTGCTCGCCTACGTGCGCCACGAGCGCCGGCGCCGCGCGGCGGCGGCCGCCTTCGCCTCGCCCGCGCTCATGGCGGCGGTCGCCCCGAGCACGCCGGGCTGGCGGCGCCACGTCCCGCTCGGGGTCTACGGGATCGCCCTCGTCGTACTCGTCGTCGCGCTCGCGAAGCCGCAGACGACGGTCGCCGTCCCCGTCGAGCGGGCGTCGATCATGCTCACGACCGACTACTCGGGCTCGATGCAGGCCACCGACGTCGCGCCGACCCGGCTGGCGGCCGCCCGCGCCGCCGCCGAGCGCTTCCTCGCGCAGGTGCCGCAGAACGTCCGCGTCGGGCTCGTCGCCTTCAACCAGAACGCCCGCCTCATCGAGAGCCCCTCCACCGATCGCGAGGCCATCCGCGCCGCGATCTCACAGCTGCAGCCCAGCGGCGGCACGGCCACCGGTGAGGCGCTCGCGGTGTCGATCGCGGCGCTCACGCGCGAGACCGACTCCGCGGGCACGCGCGCGCCGGCCGCGATCGTCCTGCTGTCGGACGGCGCGTCGGTCAAGGGCCGCCCGCCCCAGCAGCTCGCCCAGCGCGCGAAGGAGCTGAAGATCCCGATCTACACCGTGACGCTCGGCACGCCCGCCGGCACGATCCAGGTCACGCGCTCCAACGGCGCCGTCGAGACCCGGCCCGTGCCGCCCGACCCGACCGAGAGCCGCGAGGTCGCGGCGCTGTCGGGCGGGAAGGCGTACACCGCCGACACCGCGAAGGACCTCAGCGACGTCTACGAGCAGCTCGGCTCGCGCATCGGCACGCGCAAGGAGCCGCGCGAGATCACCGCCGCCTTCACCGGCGGCGCGATGAGCCTGCTCGTCGTCGGTGCCGCCCTGTCCCTGCTCTGGTTCCGCCGTCTTGTCTAACCCCGAAAGGATCGTCCCCCGATGACCTCCATCCACCTCGGCCCGCACGGCCCGCACGACGACGACGACGGGCGCGCGCCGCGGCAGGCCCTCGAGGAGGCGCTGTATGAGATCAAGCGCGTCATCGTCGGCCAGGACGCGATGCTCGAGCGCCTGCTCGTCGCGCTGCTCGCGGGCGGGCACGTCCTGCTCGAGGGCGTTCCCGGCCTCGCCAAGACGCTGACGGTCCGGACGCTCGCCAACGTCATGGGCGGCACGTTCCGGCGCATCCAGTTCACCCCGGACCTCGTTCCCGCCGACCTCGTCGGCACGCGCATCTACCGCCCCGACACCGGGCGCTTCGACACCGAGCTCGGCCCGGTCTTCGGCAACTTCCTGCTCGCCGACGAGATCAACCGCGCGCCGGCGAAGGTCCAGTCGGCGCTGCTGGAGGTCATGCAGGAGCACCAGGTCACGATCGGCACGCAGAGCTTTCCGGTGCCGCACCCGTTCCTCGTGCTCGCGACGCAGAACCCGATCGAGTCCGAGGGGACGTACCCGCTGCCGGAGGCGCAGATCGACCGCTTCCTCTTCAAGGTCCTCGTCGACTACCCGACGCTCGGCGAGGAGGCCTCGGTCGTCGGCCGCTCGCTGCGCCCGCCCGAGGACGTCCAGGTGCGCCTCTCGATGCCCGAGCTCGAGCGCTACCAGCGCGCGGCGCAGGAGATCTTCGTCGATCGCGAGGTCGTCGCCTACGCCGTGCAGCTCGTCGACGGCACGCGCCACCCCGAGCGTTACGGGCTGGCCGACCTCAACGAGTTCATCCAGTACGGCGCGAGCCCCCGCGGCGCGATCGGGATGGTGCAGGCGGGCCAGGCGCTCGCGCTGCTGCGCGGCCGCCGCCACGTCCTCGTCGACGACGTCCGCGACCTCGCGTTCGACGTCCTGCGCCACCGCCTCGTGCTCTCCTACGACGCGCTGAGCGACGGCGTGACCGCCGACGACATCCTCACCCGGATCGTCGACCGCCTCAGCGACGGCACCGCCGGCGGCGCGATCCACGTGACGGAGCACGACGCGGCCGCCTGATGCCGACGCCGACGGGCACATTGCGGGTGCCGCCCGCGCGGCAGGGGCCGGGACCCATCCCGGCCGCGCTCGTCGACGCGCTGTCGCTGTCGCTCGCGCGCCGCGGCGCGGGGGTGATGCCCGGCGACCGGCTCGCGCCGGGCGTCGGCTCGGGCACCGAGCTCGCGCAGCTGCGCCCGTACCAGATCGGCGACGACGTGCGCCAGCTCGACCCCGCCGCGAGCGCGCGCTCGGGCGTCGCGCACGTGCGCCTGCAGGTGCCCGAGCGCATCCTCACGACGTGGCTCGTCCTCGACCTGTCGGCCTCGATGGCCTTCGGCACGGCCGACCGGCTGAAGTCCGACGTCGCCGAGGGCGTCGCGCAGGTCGTCGGCCGCGCCGCGACCCGCCACGGCGGCCGGCTCGCGGTCCTGACCGCCGGCGGCGCCGAGCGCGTGCTGCCCCCGCGCGGCGGGCCGAACGCGAAGATCGGGCTGAAGAAGCTCGTCGCGGAGGGCGTGAGCGTCGATGGCGTGCCCGGCCGCGGCATGGGCGTCGTCCTGCACAAGGCCGGCCGCCTCGCACGCCAGCCCGGCCTCGTCGTCGTCGTCTCGGACTTCCGCGGGACGCTGGACTGGGCGCGGCCGATGCGCGGTCTCGGCGCCCGCCACCGGCTGCTGGCCGTCGAGATCCGCGACCCGCGCGAGGAGCGCCTCGAGCCCGCGGGGCGCCTCGCGCTCGTCGATCCCGAGACCGGCCGCCTGCTGGAGGTCGACACCTCGCGCAAGGGCCTGCGCGAGCGCTTCGAGGCCGCCGCCGCCGAGGAGCGCGCGACCGTCGCGCTCGAGCTGCGCAAGGCCGGCGCCCACCACGTCGTGCTCTCGACCCGCGGGGACTGGATGCGGGCGCTCGGGAAGGCGCTGAGATAGCGATGACCTCCGCCGGTCACCATCAGGCGAGCAACGGCGCGCGGTCATGAGCTTCGAGGCCCCGCTCGCGCTGCTGTGCCTGTTCGCCGTCCCGCTGGCGATCCTCGTCCACGTCGCCGCCCAGCGCCGGCGCCGGCGCTACCCGGTGCGCTTCACGGCGCTCTCGACGCTCGCCGCGATCGCGCCGCGCGAGTCGCAGTGGCGCAAGCACCTGCCGATCGCGCTGCTGGCCTGCGCGGCGGCGGCGCTCGCGCTCTCGCTCGCGCGCCCGCAGAAGACCGTCGCCGTGCCGGTCGAGCGCGCCTCGGTCGTGCTCGTGACCGACGTCTCGCGCTCGATGTCGGCCACGGACGTCAGCCCGACGCGCCTGGAGGCCGCCCGCCGCGCGGCCGAGAGCTTCGTCGACAAGGTGCCCGACGAGCTGCGCGTCGGCCTCGTCTCGTTCTCCGACGGCGCCCAGACCCTGCAGACGCCGACCACCGACCGCGACGTGCTCCACGACGCGCTCGACACGCTGCAGCCGCTGTCGGGCACCGCCACCGGCGCGGGCCTGCGCACGGCGCTCGACGACCTGAAGATCCGCGCCGACACGTCCTCACGGCGCCCGCCGGCCGCGCTCGTGCTGCTCTCCGACGGCTCGGCGACCGACGGCAACGCCGCCGACGAGGTCGCCGCCGAGGCCAAGCGCCTGCAGGTCCCGATCTACACCGTCGCGCTGGGGACGCCCGACGGGACGATCACGCTCCAGGGCCAGACGCTGCGCGTGCCGCCCGACACCGAGGCGCTGAAGCGGATCGCGTCGGAGTCCGGCGGCGAGGCCTTCGCCGCCGAGGACTCAGACCAGCTCGACGCCGTCTACGACCGCCTCGGCTCGCAGATCGGCACGAAGCCCGAGAAGCGTGAGATCACCGCGACGTTCGCCGCGATCGCGCTGCTGCTGCTCGCCGGCGCCGTCGGCACGTCGGTCGGGCTCGGCGGCCGGTTGCCGTAGCGCCGGTACCGCTCGCGCTCGCGTGGCCTTGGCGGCCGGCTGGGCGCCGGCGCTCGCGAACGGCGGCGATGAGGAATCGGGTTCGGCCGCATCTGACGCTCGGACCGGTCGTTTCCGGCGGTCGTGTCGACTCGAGGGGTCGTATGGGCACCTCGTTCGACACGATCGTTCGCGCCGGGGGGTCGTGTCGAACGGAGTGGCTGTGGGACCCCCTCGTTCGACAGGACCGCTCGCGGGGGCGCCACGGCGACCGCCGTTCCTTCATCGATGCCGTCCGCCCCCGCCCGCCCAGCGGCGAGGCCCGAGCGGAGCGCCACCGCCGCTACCGCTCGCCGTCGTCGAGCGCAGCCCCCAGGAACAGGTCGCGCCCCGTGCCGCCCTTGGAGCGCGTCGAGAACCCGTGGCGCTCGTAGAGCGCGATCGCCGGCGCGTTGTCCTCGTTCGTGTCGAGCTCGATGCGCTTGGCGCCGCGCTCGCGGGCGCGCTCCTTCGCCAGCGCGACGAGCGCGTCGCCGACGCCCGCGCGGCGGGCCTCGGCGCGGACGAAGAGATCCTCGAGCCAGGCGTCGGGGGCGGCCTTCCAGACGCTGAAGCGGAAGCGCAGCTGCAGGACCCCGGACGGCGGCGAGTCGTCGTCGGGGGTCGCGAGCAGAAACTCGGTGTCGCGATCCTCCAGGAGGCGTTCGACGGAGGCGAGGAACGCGTTCTCCGACGGCCAGTCGTGGCCGTTGTGGTCGCGGAACTCGACGAGCAGGTCGGCGATCGCCTCGGCCTCGTCGGAGCGGGCGACCCAGGCGCGGGCTGTGACGCTCGCGCTCATGCGTCCCTGATGACCGCGAGGGTGTCTCCGCTGGCGACGGACTGGCCCTCCCTGATCGGCAGCTCGGCGATGACGCCGGTCTTGTGCGCGGTGATCTCGTTCTCCATCTTCATCGCCTCGATGATCGTGACCACGTCGCCCTCGGCGACCTCCTGACCGGCCTTCACCGGCACCTTCCAGACGCTGCCCTGCATCGGCGAGGCGAGCGTGTCGCCGCCGCCGCTGCCGTTCGCGCTCGCGCCGCCGTTGCGCCGCTCGGCGCGCTTCGGCCGCGCGACCGCCGGCGCGACGGCGGCGGGCGCGGCGCCCGCGGCGGGCGGGGGGCCGATGACACGGACGTCGAAACGCCGCCCGGAGACCTCGACGGTGTAGGTCTGCTCGACCGTCTCGGCGTCCTCCTCGGAGGCGTCCTTCTTCGGCGCCCGCTCGAACGCCAGCGCCTTGAGCCAGTCGCGGTCCTCGAGCAGGTCGCGGCAGGTCTCGCCCCGCGCCCACTGCTCGGTCTCCAGCAGCGCGCGGTGAAACGGGATGAGCGTCTTGAGGCCCTCGATCTGAAACTCCGACAGCGCGCGCAGCATCCGCCGCGTCGCCTGCTCGCGGTCGGCGTCCCAGACGATGAGCTTGGCGACCATCGGGTCGTACATCGGCGTGATCTCGCTGCCGGCGCGCACGCCGGAATCCACGCGCACGCCGGGCCCGGAGGGCTCGACGTAGGAGCCGATCCGCCCCGGCGCGGGCGCGAACTTCTTCGAGGCGTCCTCGGCGTTGATCCGGCACTCGATCGCGTGCCCGCGCAGGACGACGTCCTCCTGGGCGACCGACAGCGGCTCGCCGGCCGCGACGCGGACGCCCTCCTTGACGATGTCGATGCCGGTCGTCATCTCGGTGACGCAGTGCTCGACCTGGACGCGCGTGTTCATCTCGAGGAAGAAGTACTCGTTGCCGTCGGACGCCAAGAGGCCCTCGACGGTCCCCGCGCCGCGGTAGTCGACGGCCTTCGCCGCGTCGACGGCGATCCTGCCGATCCGCTCGCGCAGCGCCTCGTCGACGATCCACTCCGGCGCCGGCGACTCCTCGACGAGCTTCTGGTGGCGGCGCTGGATCGAGCAGTCGCGCTCGCCGAGGTGGATCGTGTGGCCGTGCCCGTCGGCGAGGATCTGGACCTCGACGTGGCGCGGGTCGGGGAGGTAGCGCTCGAGGTAGACCGTCGCGTCGGAGAAGAAGCGCTCGCCCTCGCGCGCGGCGCCCTCGAAGGCCGCCTGCAGCTCCTCCGGCGACGGCGCGACGCGAAAGCCCTTGCCGCCACCGCCGCCGGCGGCCTTGACGGCGATCGGGTAGCCGATGTCCTCGGCGATCGCGCGCGCGGCGTCGAGATCGGGCACCGCCTCGGTCGTCCCGGGAACGATCGGCACGCCGGCGGCCTGCATGAGCTCGCGGGCGCGCGTCTTGGAGCCCATCGCGTCGATCGCGCTCGCGGGCGGGCCGATGAAGACGACCCCGGCCTCCTCGCAGGCGCGGGCGAAGGCGGCGTTCTCGGCGAGGAAGCCGTAGCCGGGGTGCACGGCCTCGGCGCCGGACGCCGCGACGACCTCGAGGATCCGCTTCATGTTCAGGTAGCCGTCGGCCGGGGCGGGCCCGCCGAGCAGGTGCGACTCGCCGGCGCGCGTGACGTGCGGCGCGTCACGGTCGAGCTCGGAGTACACCGCGACCGACGCGATGCCGAGCTCGTCGCAGGCGCGGATGATCCGGACCGCGATCTCGCCGCGGTTGGCGATGAGGATTTTCGAGAACATAGGTAGGCAGCATCCTAAGTGCTGCCGGAGGGCTCACTTCAGGATACGGGCGGGACCCGGGCGGCCCAGGCCGAGCTCCGTGACCGGCACGGGCCGGCCGACGTGGAAGCCCTGGGCGTAATCGACGCCCTGGGAGCGCACGAACTGCTCGAGCTGCGGGTCGGAGACGAACTCCGCGACGGTCTCCTTGCCGAGGCCGCGCGCGATCCGCACGACCGCCTCGATGACGAGCTGATCGGTGCGGTTGCCGAGGCAGCCCGAGACGAACTCGCCGTCGATCTTCAGGTAGTCGAACGGCAGGTGCTTGAGGTAGTAGAACGAGCCGAAGCCGGCGCCGAAGTCGTCGAGCGCGAAGCGGCAACCGAGCTGCGTCAGGCGCTCGGCGAACCGGCGCGCGAGCGGGATGTTCGAAACCGCCGCCGTCTCGGTGATCTCGAAGATGAGGCGCCGCGGATCGACGTTCGTCCGCGCGACCTCGGTCTCGATGACCTCCAGCAGCGTCGTGTCGTTCAGCGACAGGCCGGAGAGGTTGATCTCCAGCGCGACGTGCCCGCCGGGGTCGTTGGCCAGCAGCTCGATCGCCTGGCGCGCGACCCAGCAGTCGATCTCCGGGGCCAGGCCGAAGCGCTCGGCGAGCGGGAGGAAGGCGCCGGGCCCGATGAGCTCGCCGTTGTCGCCGAGCATCCGGATGAGCAGCTCGTGCTGGCCGATCTCGCCGCTGCGCAGGTCGCGGATCGGCTGGGCGTGCAGGACGAAGCGCTCCTCGTCGAGCGCCGCGCGCAGGCGCTCGAGCCAGCTCACGCGCTCGCGGATGCGCTCGGGGCGCTCGGCGCTCGGCGAGACGACGGCGTAGCGGTCGCGGCCGGCCTCCTTGGCCTCGTACATCGCGAGGTCGGCCTCGATGAGCAGCTCCTCGCCGTTGAGGTCCGCGCGGCCGAACGGCGCGATCCCGACGCTCGTCGTCACGCGCTGCCGGCGATCGCCGGCGACGACGGTCGCCTCCTCGCGCACCGCGCGGACGAGGTCGGCGGCGACCTGCTCGGCCGCTTCGGGGTCGACGTTCGGCAGCAGGACGGCGAACTCGTCGCCGCCGAGGCGCGCGATCGTGTCGCTGTCGCGCAGGCGGTCCTGCAGCAGCGCGGCGACCGAGAGGATGAGCTCGTCGCCGGCGTGGTGGCCGAGGGCGTCGTTGACGTACTTGAAGTGGTCGAGGTCGAGGACGAGCAGCGCCCCGCGTGGCCCGTAGCGTGCGACCTCGGCGACATGGCGGTCGAGCTCCTGCTCGAAGCGACGGCGGTTGAGCAGGCCGGTGAGCGGGTCGTGGTCGGCGAGGTGGCGCAGCTCGCGCTCGAAGCGGCGGCGCTCGGTGATGTCCTGGATCTGGTCGAGGAAGTGCAGCGGCTCGCCGTCGGCGTCGCGGATGAGCGTCACGCTGCGCGAGACCCAGACGATCGACCCGTCGGGGCGCAGGTAGCGCTTCTCGTCCGACGACGACGTCAGGCCGCCGCCGACGAGCTGGTGCATGACGGCGAAATCCGACTGGACGTCGTCGGGGTGGGTGATCGCCGAGAAGGTCGTTCCGGCCAGCTCGTCGGACGCGTAGCCGGTGATCGCGCAGAGCGCCTGGTTGACCTCGAGGAAGCGGCCGTCGAGGTCGGAGACCGCCATGCCGATCGGCGCGTCCTCGAACGCGCGCCGGAAGCGCTCCTGCGCCTCGCCGATCTTGCGGTTGCGCGCGACGCGCTCGCTGACGTCCTGGGCGATGAGCATCGCGCCGACGACGTGCCCGTCCCCGCTGTCCTCGCGCAGCAGCGGGCTGGTCCGCAGCCAGAGCGCATAGCCGTGCTCCGCGGAGATCGCGTCGAAGCTGCGCTCCTCGCCGCCGAGGGCCGCCCGGCAGGCCGCGACGAGCCGGCCCTCGTCGTCCTCGGGCAGCACCGCCCCGACGTGGCGGCCGATGAGCTCCGCCGGCGCAGGCGCACCCTCGTAGATCGGCTGGCCGGCGGCGAACTCGAGGCCGAGGTCGTCGCCGATGAGAAAGACGGCGGTGCCGGGCAGCCCCTGGACGAGCGCCCGGTAGCGGCTCTCGCTGCCGGCGAGCGCGTGCTCGGCGAGCCGGGCCTCGGTGACGTCGCGCGCGATGCCGAGCGAGCCGATCGTCAGGCCGCTCGCGTCGCGGAACGGGCTCTTTGAGACCGACAGCACGTAGCTGCGCTCGCCGAAGCGTCCCGCGATCTCGTAGGACGAGGGCGCTTCGCTGGCGAGCACCTCGGCGTCGTGCGACGCGATCTCGTCGGCGACGTCGGGCAGCAGCTCGGCGTTCGTACGGCCGACGATCTCACGGGCGGTCCGTCCGACGAGCCGGCCCGTCGCGCTGTTGGCGAGCAGGTAGCGGCCCCCGAGGTCCTTGACGTAGATCGCGTCGGTCGTGGCCTCGACGAGCTGCTCGAGCAGCCGCCGGCTGCTCTCGGCGCGCTCGGCCGCCCGCCCGACGACCGGGGCGAGGAACGCGAGCATGACCGCCCGCCCGGCGATCGTGGCGACGCCCTCGCCGGTCCAGCCGAGCAGCGCGATGGCGCTCATCGCCGCGACCGCGGCAGCGGCGCAGCGCAGGCCGGCGCGCGTGCCGAACTCCGCCGACACGAGCGTCACCGCGACGATGCAGGCGATGCCCATGAGCACCGGCGGCGCGGACGTCAGCGACAGCAGCGCGCAGGCGCCGGCGACGAGCAGGCCGGCGACCGAGAGGACGACCCGCCCGGCGCCGGTGCTGCCGAGCATCGGGGTCAGGCCGGCCGGGATCAGCCGTTGGTCGACGACGGCCCCGGCGCTCTCCTCGGGGAGGTCCATTTCCCATCTGGTATCGGCCGCAGGGGCCGAAGGTTGAGAGAGCTATTCGTCCGTTCGTCAGCGCCAGCGGCCGGCGCCCCACGGGCCACCCTCGCCGGACGCATGGCCGGCGGCCTCGTACAGCGCCGCGCGCGCCCATGCAGAGCGCTCCTGCGGCGTCGGGCCGGGCGCCGGAGTCGGCGCCGTGTCGCGCATGAACTGCTCGAGCGCCGCGACGACGGCCGCGGCCTCCTCGGGCGAGGCGCCCGGGGCGACGATGCGGAGCTTGGGGCGGCGGTTCACCCCGGAAACGCTAGCCGATCATCCCCGCGCCGACCGTGTCGTTCGTCGCCTCGTCGATGAGGATGAACGAGCCCGTCGCGCGGTTTGCCAGGTACGGATCGAACGCCAGCGGCTTGGAGGTGCGCAGGCGCACGCGGCCGATGTCGTTGAGGCCGAGCTCGGAGGCGGCGGCGTCGGGGGCGAGCGTGTGGACGTCGACGCGGTCGACGACGGCTTCGACGTTCGCGCGGGCGGCGTGCGTCGCATGCTTGATCGCGTAGCGCCCGCCCGCGCGCAGGGGCGCGTCGGCCATCCAGCAGACCGTCGCCTCGATCTCCCGCGAGAGCTGCGGCTCGTCGCCGGGGCGGCAGATGAGGTCGCCGCGCGAGACGTCGAGCTCGTCCGCGAGCAGGAGCGTCACCGACATCGGCGCGAACGCCTCCTCGACCGGGCCGTCGAAGGTGTCGATCCGCGCGATCCGCGTGCGCTCGCGCGACGGCAGCACGACGACCTCGTCGCCGGGCCGCAGCACGCCGCCCGCGACCTGGCCCGCGTAGCCGCGGTAGTCGGAGTCGTGGTCGCGGACGACCCACTGGACCGGGAAGCGCGCCTCGTCGAGGTTGCGGTCGTCGGCCACCACGACGCTCTCGAGGTGCTCGAGCAACGGCATGCCGCCGTACCAGGGCATCCGCTCGGAACGCTCGACGACGTTGTCGCCGTGCTTCGCGCTCATCGGG
Source organism: uncultured Actinomycetes bacterium (assembly GCA_963797025.1). Lineage (GTDB taxonomy): Bacteria > Actinomycetota > Thermoleophilia > Solirubrobacterales > Solirubrobacteraceae > CADCVQ01. The sequence continues at coordinate 367,578 of CAWCNU010000004.1, read as the reverse complement.
ATGTACGTGATGTCGCGGGCCGCGAGGCCGCGGGCGAAGTCGCTGAAGTCGCGGACGATCGCGTCGAATGTCTCCTCGTCGAAGTCGACGAGGTCCATCTTGTTGACGGCGACGACGAGGTGCGGGATGCCGAGCAGCGTCGAGATGAACGCGTGGCGCTTGGACTGCTCGAGCACGCCCTTGCGCGCGTCGACGAGGATGACCGCGAGGTCGGCGGTCGACGCCCCGGTGACCATGTTGCGCGTGTACTGCACGTGCCCGGGCGTGTCGGCGATGATGAACGTCCGCTTCGGCGTCGCGAAGTAGCGGTAGGCGACGTCGATCGTGATGCCCTGCTCGCGCTCGGCGCGCAGCCCGTCGACGAGCAGCGAGAGGTCGACCATCGCGCCGCCGCGCCGGCGCGAGGCCTCCTGCACGTGCTCGAGCTGGTCGGTGAGGATCTGCTTGGAGTCCAGCAGCAGTCGCCCGATGAGCGTCGACTTGCCGTCGTCCACCGAGCCGGCGGTCGCCAGGCGCAGCAGGTCGGCGTTGGCGAGGCTCATCAGAAGTACCCCGCGACCTTGCGGTCCTCCATCGCGGCCTCGGTCGCGCGGTCGTCGGCGCGCGTCTCGCCGCGCTCGGTGACGCGCGTGGCGGCGATCTCGGCGACGACGGTGTCGAGGTCGGCGGCCGTCGAGCGCACCGCGCCGGTGCAGCTCATGTCGCCGACGGTGCGGTAGCGCACGGACTCGCGGAAGGGCACCTCGCCGTCCATGAGCTCGACGTGCTCGGAGGTCGCGTAGAGCATTCCGTCGCGGGCGAAGACCTCGCGCTCGTGGGCGAAGTAGATCGAGGGCACCTCGAGCTGCTCGACGGCGAGGTACTCCCAGACGTCGAGCTCGGTCCAGTTGCTGATCGGGAACACGCGGACGCTCTCGCCGCGGCCGATCCGGCCGTTGTAGATGTTCCAGAGCTCGGGGCGCTGGTTCTTGGGATCCCAGCCGCCGAAGTCGTCGCGGAAGGAGAAGATCCGCTCCTTGGCCCGCGCGCGCTCCTCGTCGCGGCGCGCCCCGCCGAAGGCGGCGTCGAAGCCGTGCTGCTCGATGGCATCCAGCAGCGTCGTCGTCTGCAGCCGGTTGCGCGAGGCGCGCGGGCCGCGCTCCTCGGCCACCCGCCCGCGGTCGATGGACTCCTGCACCGACGCGACGATGAGCTCCTCGCCGAGCTCGGCCGTGCGCCGGTCGCGGAACTCGAGGACCTCGGGGAAGTTGTGGCCCGTGTCGACGTGCATGAGCGGGAACGGGAAGCGGCCCGGCCGGAACGCCTTCTCGGCGAGCCGCAGCAGGACGATCGAGTCCTTGCCGCCGCTGAAGAGCAGCACCGGCCGCGACAGCTCGGCCGCGACCTCGCGCATGACGTGGATCGCCTCGGACTCCAGCGCCTGCAGGTGGGTGAACTCGGCCCGCCCACCGGTCATGCGGGTGCCACCTCGAGCTCGCGGGGAGCGGGGCGGGCGCGCTGGATGAGCCACGCGAGGAGGCCGACCGTCAGGGGGACGCCGACGAGCGCCGCCGGCGGCACGGCGACTCCCGCCTTCGACAGCACGCCGAGCGCGGAGCCGAGCAGCACGCACCCGAGCACCGGTCGCAGGACGACGGCAGGGACGTGGCCGATGAGCGCGGTGCCGACGAGGACGCCCGGCAGCGAGCCGACGAGGATCGTCGCCATGAGCAGGAAGTCGATGTTCCCGCTGACGAGGTGGGCCAGGCCCGCGGCCCACAGCAGGATCGCGGCGTGGAAGACGTCGGTGCCGACGACCCGGTGCGGCGTGAGCTTGAAGACGAGGATCAGCGCGAGCCCGATGAGCGCGCCGCTGCCGACGGACGTCACGCCGAGGATGACGCCGAGGATCGCGCCGATGGCGACCGCCGTGACCTTCGTGCGCCGGGTCTGCCGGATCGACTCGACCTCGCGGGCGACGAGCTTGGGCATGAACAGCGCGCGCCCGAGGATCGTCAGCGCGACGATGAGCAGCGCGACCGCGATCGCGCCCAGCAGCGCGGGCTCGAAGCTCTTGCCGTACGCGCCGTGCAGGACGCCGAGCAGCCAGACGCCGACGAGCGCCCCGGGGACGCTGCCGACCGCCAGCCACTTCGAGACGCCGAGGTCGACGGTGCCCTTGCGCAGATGACGCCAGCCGCCGAGCGTCTTCGTCACGGCGCCGTAGGCGAGGTCGGTGCCGATCGCCACCACCGGCGGAACCCCGGCGAAGAGGACGAGCAGCGGCGTCATGAGCGAGCCGCCGCCGATCCCCGTCAGGCCGATGAGGATGCCCACGCCGAGCCCGAATGCGATGACCATCGGATCCATCAGGCGCTCAGACGTGCAGCCCGCACTCGGTCTTCTCCTGGCCCGCCCAGCGCCCTGCCCGCCCGCTGCCCGCCTGCGTGCACGGCGCGCACCCGATCGACTCGTAGCCGGCGTCGTGCAGCGGGTGGTAGGGCAGGTCGCGCTCGTGGATGCGCGCCCAGAGGTCGCGCTCGGTCCAGAGGGCGAGCGGGTTGTACTTCGCGATCCCGCGCTTGGCATCGACCTCGACGAGCTCGGTCTCGGCGCGCGTCGGGCCCTGCTCGCGGCGCAGCCCGGTGATCCAGGCGTCGGCGCCGCTCAGCGCCCGCTCGAGCGCCGCGACCTTCGCCGTGCCGCAGCAGTGCTGCGGTCCGGTCCAGTCGCCGCGCGCATCCTCGACCTCGATCGTGACGCCGAAGCGCTGCTCGAACTCCCGCCATGTCGCGAGCGTCTCGTCGAAGAGCACGCCGGTGTCGATCGTCACGACGCGGACGTGCGGCGCGCGCGCGAGCAGCTCGTCGAGGATCACCGACTCCTCCTTCTGGAAGGAGCACAGGAAGACGAGCCGCTCGTGCGCGGCGGCCGCCTCCAGCGTCGCCGTCAGACCGCGCACTCGCCCTCGCCGCGCACGACCTTGAAGGGCACGTCCTTCGTCCAGTCGATGAACGTCGTCATCGTCTCCAGGCCGAACTCGACCGGCATCGCGAGGTCGCGGACCCTGTCCTCGAAGGCCGTCGTGCCCACGCGGGCGGTGAAGTCGTTGAAGGCCTCGTCCTGCTCGCGCTCGGCTTCGTACCAGCGCAGCCAGCGCTCGATGGCGTCGGGCACGCGCTTGGCCGGCAGGCGGACCTTCAGGCGCTGGCCGTAGACGATCTCGCCGCCCTCGAAGTTGCCCGCGACGTGGGCGACGTAGGCCGGGATCGTGTGCGTCCCGACCTTGATCGACGCGCCGTAGAAGCCGATGTTCGCGATGTGGTGCTGGCTGCAGCCGTTCGGGCAGCCGCTCATCTTGATGTGGATCGCGCGCGTCAGCGGGTCGGTGATGTCCATCGTCTCCAGGCGCTCCTGGACGGCCGCGTTGAGGCCCATCGAGGAGGTGATCCCGAGCTTGCAGGAGTCCGTCCCCGGGCACGAGACGACGTCGGTGACCTTGTCGGGCCCGACGCCGGCGAGGCCGATCGCGCCGAGGGCCTGCCAGACCTCGTAGACCGTCTCGTCGCGCACCCAGCGCAGGAGCATGTTCTGGTGGACGGTCGTGCGCATGTAGCCGCCGGAGTAGCGGCGCATGATCTCGGCGACGCCGCGGAACTGCTCCGGGGTCAGGTCTCCGCGCGTGACCTTCACGTGGATCGTCGAGAAGCCGTCCTGCTTCTGGGGTGCGACGTTGTGGCGGCAGAAGCGCTCGTACTCGGCAAGGTCCCCCACCAAACGGCTCGGGCTGCCGTTGTGGGTGCCGCCGTTGGCTGTGCCGTTCGGTGCCGGCGAGGCAAAGCTCTGCGGCGCCGGCGGCGCGGAGGCCTCCTCGTCGTCGGACCATGTGATCGCGCCGATCTCGAAGTTGCGCTCGTGCACCCAGTCGCCCTGCAGCTCCTCCTCGACCATCTCGCGGAAGGCCTCGATGCCGACCTTGTCGACGAGCACCTTGATGCGCGCCCGTGCCCGGTTGACCCGCAGGAAGTCCTGGCGGTCGAAGATCCGGAAGCAGGCCTCGGCGACCTTCAGGTACTCGCCGTCGTCGAGCCCGACGAACTCGTAGAGCGTCGGCGCGATGCGCGGCATGATCGACGTGCCGCCGCCGACGCGGACCTCGCAGCCGCGCTCGCCGTGCTCGTCGACGCGCGCGATGAAGGCGATGTCGTGGATGCCGGTCAGCGCGCGGTCGGCCGGCGCGCCGTTGAAGGCGGTCTTGATCTTGCGCGGCATGAGCTGCGTCGTCGGGTGGCGCACGAAGTAGCGCACGTAGGCGCCCGCGTAGGGCGTCATGTCGAAGGGCTCGTCGTCGCAGACGCCGGCCCACGGGTCGCCCGTGACGTTGCGCACGGTGTTGCCGCAGCCCTCGCGCGAGGACAGGCCGCTGTCGGAGAGCTCGCGGATCGCCTTGGCGGCGTCGGGCAGCGGGATGTGATGCAGCTGGATGTTCTGGCGCGTCGTGATATGGCCCTTGTTCAGCGGCACGTACTGCTCGACGACGTCGGCGAAGGCATCCATCTGCTCGGGGGTGATGCCGCCGAACGGGAGCTTGACGCGGATCATCTGGACGTCCGGCTGGCGCTGGCCGTAGACGCCCTGCTTCAGACGGAAGCCGATGAACTCGGTCTCGGTGAGCTCGCCGCGCAGATAGCGCTGGGACTCCGTGTCGAAGTCGTCGAACTCACGCTCGAGGATCGGGATGACGTGGCCGGGGACGTCCTCGCGAACCTCGGGGTTCTCGAGCGTCCCCTGCCGGCCGACGGTCGTGCTGGGCTCCATGGCGTCAGTGCTCCGGGGGTGGCGGTCAACGGACGGCGGCCGATAATACCGCTAATCCCGGTCCGGTTTCCACCAATTCGGGTCCGGAACGATCGCCGGGCCCGGCGTGACCGCCAGCTAGCCTCCGTGCGATGCCCGAGCTCTCCGTCCTGGACCACGACACGATCCTCGCCGCGGTCTCCGCGTCGGCCGCGATCGACGCCACCCGCGAGGCCTTCCTCCGCCACCACCGCGGCGAGTGGATCATGCCGGCCAAGGTCTATCTCGACAGCGCGCCGTACGGCGACTTCCGCGCGATGCCGGCCCGCGGCGACGACCTCGCGCTGCTGAAGTGGGTGACGTCGTTTCCCGGCAACCTCGAGCACGGCCTGCCGACCGTCAGCGGCGTCGTCTGCCTCTCGGACCGCCGCACCGGCGTGCCCCTCGCCCTGCTCGACGCCCGCGCCGTGACGGCGCTTCGCACCGGCGCCGTGGCCGCGGTCGCCTCGCAGGCGCTCGCGCGGGCGGACGCGCGCAGCGCGGGGATCGTCGGCTGCGGGCTCAACGGCTCGTGGGCGGCGCGCTGCCTCGCCGCCGCCGGCTACGGCCCCGGCGTCTGCTTCGACCCGCGCGAGGAGGCCGCGCAGGGCCTCGCCGCCGAGCTCGGCTGGCGCGCCGGGACGCTCGCCGAGGCGCTGGCGTGCGACATCGTCGCGACGATCACGCCCGGGGCGCACGTCGTCGTCGAGCGCGCGGACCTGCGACCGGGCCAGCACCTGAACATGCTCGGCGCCGACGGCTCGGGCAAGGCCGAGGCGAGCCTCGACGTCGTCACCGCGTGCGAGCTCTTCTGCGACGAGTGGGAGCAGGCCTCGCACGGCGGCGAGCTCGCCGGAGCCGTCGCGGCGGGCGTCGTCACGCGCGACGACGTGACGCCGCTGGGCGCCGTCCTCGCCGGGGAGACCGCCGGGCGCAGCGGGCCCGAAGCGATGACGCTCTTCGACTCGACCGGCCTCGCGATCCAGGATCTCGCCGTCGCCGCCGCGGCGTTGCGCGCCGCACAGGCCGGCGCCGTGCAGGCCGGCACCGTCACGCTGTAGGCGGCCCACACGGCGAGCATCCGCCGCCGGCACCCGCGGCTACACCGGGACGAGCGGCACGTCCGCCAGCAGCGCCCAGGCGAGCAGCGCGCCGGCCCCGAGCGTGACCGCGGCCCCCGTCAGGATTCGCTGCGTGCGGGTCGTCCGCGCCGCCTTCTGGCGCGCGATCTCGCCCTTCTCCAGCGCGCTGTCGAGCAGCCGCTCCGCCCAGGCGAACTCCAGCGACAGCAACGCGAGGCCGATCGGGATCACGACGAAGGCCGGCCCCGGCAGGATGAGCATCGCGAGGCCCGCCGCGAGCAGGGTGAAGCCGACGACGATGTAGACCACCCGAACGGCGAACGAGCGGTTGCGATGACGATCGCGCTGCTGCTCGAGGCGCTGGATGACGTTCGGCTTCTGCGGTTGCGGGGCGGCCACGGGAGGGAGGGTAGCCGCGGCGGGCGCCGGCGCGGCTCAGGCGGCGAGCACGGGCTCGGCCTCGCCGGGGTGCGCGGCGGCGGCCGCGGGCGGCACGAAGCTCATCGCCCGCTCGGCCAGCGCGGTGATCGTCAGGCTCGGGTTGACGCCGACGTTCGCCGGCACGACCGAGCCGTCGCAGACGAGCAGGTTCTCGTAGCCGAAGACGCGGTGGCGCGCGTCGACGACGCCCTCCTGCGGCGAGCGGCCGATGACGACGCCGCCGAGGATGTGGGCGGTCGTCGGGATGTTCGCGAGCGCCTCGGTGAGCGAGCTCTGCGGGATGCCGCCGATGCGCTCGGCGATCCACTCGGCGGCCTCGTTGGCGACCGGGATGAACGTCGGGTTGGGCTTCTGGGGATCCTGCTCGGTCTGCAGGCGCATCGCGCCGAACCGCCCCGGCCGCGGGCGCAGGGCGATCGCGTTGTCGAGCGTCTGCATGACGAGCAGGATGATCGTGCGCCGCGACCAGCCGCGCGGGTCGAAGAGCTTCGCGAACGTCAGCGGGTGGCGCAGGACGGCGAAGGCGAGCTTCAGCGGGCGCGTCACGCGCGTGCCGTCGCCGACGAGCAGCGTGTGCAGCAGGCTCATCGAGTCGCCGGCGTGGCCGTAGCTCACGGTCTCGATGTGCGTGTTCTCGTCGGGGTAGATCGAGCCGCTGATCGCGACGCGCTTCGTGAAGTCGACGCTGTCGTCGGGCGCGGTGACGGCGAGGATCGCCTCGCTGTTGGTCCGCACGAGCTCGCCGAGGCGCGGCGAGATCTTCGGCAGCGAGCCGAAGTGCCGGCAGCGCTGCAGGAGCTTGTTCGTGCCGAGCGGGCCGCCGGCGAGCACGACGTGCGCGGCGGTCGTGGTCCTGCGGTCCTTGCGCACCCAGCGGCCCGTGCGCTCGCTGACGACGGCGTAGCCGTCGGAGCCGTCGCCGCGGCCGAGCGGACGGACGTCGACGACGGTGCGCTCGGGGATGACCTCCGCGCCGCCGCGCTCCGCGAACCAGAGGTAGTTCTTCGGGAGCGTGTTCTTCGCGCCGACCGGGCAGCCGACCATGCAGCGCCCGCAGGCGAGGCAGCCGGTGCGAGCGGGGCCGGCGCCGCCGAAGTAGGGATCCTCGACCGTCGTGCCGGGCTCGCCGAAGTACACGCCGACACGCGTCTTGGCGTACGTGTCCTGCACGCCGATGTGCTCGCCGAACTCACGCAGGACGTCGTCGGCGGGATCGTCGGTCGTGACCGTCGCGACGCCGAGCATCCGCTCGGCCTCGTCGTAGTGCGGGGCGAGCGCGGACTCCCAGTCGTCCAGGGCGGCCCACTGCGGGTCCTCGTAGAAGCGCGGCCGCGCGCGGTAGAGCGTGTTGGCGTAGCCGAGGCTGCCGCCGCCGACGCCCGCCCCGCTGACGATCGTGACGTCCTTGAAGATCGAGAGGCGGAAGATCCCGTGCAGGCCCAGGCGCGGGGCGAAGAAGTAGCGCCGGATGTCCCAGGTCGAGCGCGGGAAGTCGTGATCGCGGTAGCGCTTGCCGGACTCCACGACGGCGACGCGGTAGCCCTTCTCGGTCAGGCGGTGGGCGGCGACGCTGCCCCCGAATCCGGAGCCGACGACGAGCCAGTCGTAGTCGTGGTCACCGCCGTGGCGCGCCATGGCGGCGAGCATAGCGCAGAAGATGACGGAGGCGTCAGGTTTGGCCGGATGGCTGTCGCAGCAGCTCGGAGCGGTCGCGGTCCAGGCCCTCCGAGAGCTGCCCGGCGAGCACCGGCTGCGGGCGGCGCGCGGTCGTCCGCACGACCGTGAACGTCTCGCCCTCACGCCGTCCGTCGACGGCGAAGCCCGGCAGCAGGAGGCGGTCCGACGGGGGTCGCGGCGGCGTCCCGCGGCCCGAGCCGCGCCGCGGGGCCAGGGCGAGGTAGTCGATCTGCGCCGAGGTCACGGGCCGTGACCCGAACGGCCGCAGCCGCGGCAGGTAGTAGCGCAGCGGCACGAGCGCGCCCGGCGCCGTCACGACGATGCGCTCGCCGGCCGGCCGCGGCCCGAGCGCGCTTGCGGCGCCGCGCCAGTCGTCGCGCTGGAACGCCGGCGTCACCGCGACGCCGACGACGGCGACGAGCGCGAGGGCGCATGCGACGGCCGTGGCGGCGATCGCCGCAGGGCGCGTGACGGCGGAGAGCCCGGCGCCGGCGAGCGCCGCCGCGAGCGGCAGTGCCGCGACGAGGTTGCGCGACACGACGTGGTCCTCGCCCGCGACGGCGAGCAGCGCCGGGACGAGCACCGCGGCGGCGGCGACGACCGTCAGGGCACGGGCCTCGTCACGCGCGCGTCGCGGGACGTCGGCCCGGCCGCGCACGAGCGCGACGAGCCCGGCGGCCGCGGTCAGCAGCACGAGCGCCGAGGCGACCGCGAGGAGCTTCTCGGCCGGCGCGTCGTAGCCGACGAGGAACTGCTTGACGACCTGCGCGAGCCGTCGCCCGAGCGCGCTCTCGCCGATGAACGCGGCGCTGTCGTTCGAGCGCTGGGCGAGCGCGAGCGGCGCCAACGCGGCACCCGCGACGAGCGGGAGCGCGAGCGCGACTGCCCGGGCGCGCAGCGTCGGCGCGCGCGCGAGCAGCCACAGCGCCTGCGGCCCGACGAGGAAGATCGCGTAGTAGTGCGTCGCGAGCGCGAGCGCCGCGACGGCGCCCCAGGCCAGCAACCGCGCCGGCCGCGGCTGCTCGAGCGCGCGCAGCCACAGCAGCGCCGCGGCCGCGGCGAGCAGCCCGAGCAGGGCGTAGGAGCGCGCCTCCTGGCTGAACCACACGAGCATCGGGTTGACGGCGGTCAGCGCGGCGGCGGCGAGCGCGGCGCGGTCGCCGCCGAGCCGGCGGGCGAGCGCCCACACGACGGGGATCGTCGCGGTTCCGAGCAGCGCGGTCAGCGATCTCAGGCCGACCTCGCCGGTGCCCGCGACCTGGCTCCACACCCATCCCAGGACGTAGTACAGCGGCGGCGTGGACTCGCTGTCGGGGATCGCCGACAGCATGTCGGGGAGGTTCATCCGCAAGAGCTGCGCGGTGACGGCCTCGTCGAACCACAGGCTCTGGCCGTCGAGCGTCGCGAAGCGCAGCGCTGCGCCCGCGATGCACACGAGCGCGAGCACCCCCGGCATTACAACGGGATGTTGCCGTGCTTGCGCTTCGGCCGCTCGACGCGCTTCGTGCGCAGGGTCTCGAGGGCGGCGATGAGCTTCGGGCGCGTCTCGTGCGGGACGATGACGTCGTCGACATAGCCGCGCTCGGCCGCGACGTAGGGGTTGGCGAAGCGCGCGCGGTAGTCGTCCTCGAGCTTCTGGCGGCGCTCCTCGGGCGTCGGCGAGCCGGCGATGTCGCGCTTGTAGATGATGCTCACCGCGCCCTCGGGCCCCATGACCGCGACCTCGGCGGTCGGCCAGGCGAAGTTCATGTCGGCGCCGAGGTGCTTGGAGGCCATGACGTCGTAGGCGCCGCCGTAGGCCTTGCGCGTGATGACGGTGATCTTCGGGACGGTCGCCTCGGTGAACGCGTAGAGGAGCTTCGCGCCGTGGCGGATGATCCCGCCCCACTCCTGCGAGGTGCCGGGCAGGAAGCCGGGGACGTCGCAGAACGTCAGCAGCGGGATGTTGAACGCGTCGCAGGTGCGCACGAAGCGGGCGGCCTTGACGCTCGCGTCGATGTCGAGCACGCCGGCGTTGCGCGCCGGCTGGTTGCCGACGATCCCGACCGCGTAGCCGTCGAGGCGGCTGAAGCCGCAGACGATGTTCGTCGCGAAGTGCTCGTGGACCTCGTAGAACTCGCCGTCGTCGACGATGTGGCGCACGACGTCGCGGATGTCGTAGGGCTTGTTCGGCTGGGCCGGGACGATGGCGTCGAGCTCGGGATCCATGCGGCGCGGGTCGTCCGTCGGCAGGACGCGCGGCGTCAGCTCGAGGTTGTTCGAGGGCAGGAAGCTCAGGAGGTAGCGGGCGTCCTGGAGGCATCCATCCTCGTCGTCGCAGGCGAAGTGCGCGACGCCGGAGGTCGTGTTGTGCGTCATGGCCCCGCCGAGGCGTTCGAACTCGACCTCCTCGCCGGTGACCGTCCGGATGACGTCGGGCCCCGTGATGAACATGTGCGAGCTCTCCTTCACCATCGAGATGAAGTCGGTGATCGCGGGGGAGTAGACGGCGCCGCCGGCGCACGGTCCCATGACGAGGCTGATCTGCGGGATGACGCCCGAGCAGTTGACGTTGCGCACGAAGACCTCGCCGTAGGCGCCGAGCGAGACGACGCCCTCCTGGATCCGCGCCCCGCCGGAGTCGTTGATGCCGACGACCGGGCAGCCGATCTTCGCGGCGAGATCCATGACCTTGCAGATCTTCTCGGCCATGACCTCGCCGAGCGAGCCGCCGAAGATCGAGACGTCCTGGGAGAAGACGCACACGCGACGGCCGTCGACGGTCCCGTGGCCGGTGACGACGGCGTCTCCCCAGGGGCGCTTCTTGTCCATCCCGAAGTCGGTGGTCCGGTGACGGACGAACGTGTCGAGCTCCTCGAAGGAGCCGGGATCGAGCAGCTTCTCGACGCGCTCGCGCGCCGACAGGCGGCCGCGGGCGTGCTGCTTCTCGGCTGCCGCGGAGGTCTCGCGACCCGCGGCCTCGCGACGCGCCTCGAGCTGCGCGAGCTTCATCTCGTAGGTCTGCGGCGGCTTCTCACGCTTGGACATGGCGCGCTGATCGTAGGACAGACGCGGTGCCGGCACGGCACGCGCCTCGCCTCGGGCGATGCTTCGATGAGCCCGGGGCGAGGCTCTGGCCGTCCAAGCGTGGTCAGTCGCGCGAGAAGGGGCGGTGGTGCGCGGCGCCGAGGTCGTCGAGGACCTCGGTGAGGATCGCGACGGTGCGGTCCGGATCGGGCAGCTCGATCTGCGGCGGCATCGGCTCGGGCGCCGGTGCGGGCGGGGCGGGGTCGGGCACCGGCGTGGGGCCGGGCGCCGGTGGGGTGGGTGGGGACGGATCAGGCGGCGTGGGATCGGGCGCCGGGGTCGGCGGCGACGGATCGTGGACCGGCGGGCCCGGCGCCGGGATCTCGGCCTTCGGCCCGACGCCGAGCAGGCCCAGAAGGGTCGCGAGAACGCCGCGCTTGGCCGGCTCGGGCTCGGGCTCGCGCGCGCGCGCCGCGGGGAGCCGGACGATGGCGATCGGCCGCGGTGGCGGAGGTGGTGGCGGCGGCTCGGGCTCCGCGACCGGGGCTTCTTGCGCCGCCGCGGCGACCGGCGGTCCCGCCGCCGTCGCCGTCAGGACGACCTTCGTGCCCCATCCCTCGGGCTCGAGCTCCACCGTGCCGCTGACGCGGTCGCCCTCCCAGGCGACGGTGGTCTCAGGTTCTGTGCGTGTGATGCGGATCTCGCCGAACTCGGCGAGGTGCCTGTTGAGCGACTCCTCGCTGCTGACCTCCGCCCAGAGCTCGGGCGGTGACTTCACGAGGCGCCGCTGCGCCGTCGATTGCTCCATGGCGCCGGTGTTCGCCCGGCGCGTATGGAGTCCTGCCCTGCAATCAGGCGCCCGGCTTCGCCGTCATGAGGAAGATCGCGACGAGGATGAGCAGCAGCCCGAGGCCGCCGAAGCGCGCGAGCTTCACCGCCTCGCGCTCGTACTCCTCGCTGCGGGCACCGCCCGCGCGCTGGTCGCGCGCGGCAAGCTCGGCGGCGCGCCGCTCCGTGGGGCCGTACACCGCCCCGACGAGCCCGAAGAGGACGATGAGGATCGCGAACGTCGCGCTGATCCAGGGGTCGCCGAGGCTCCAGCGGTCGGTTGCGAGGTAGATCCCGGCGACGAGGATCACGACCATCGCCGGCGTGATGAAGCGCTGCGTCAGGACGTGCTGCATGCGGTGCAGCGCGGCGAGGTCGCCCGGGTTCGTCTTGCGCAGGAACGCGTCGAGAAACGGATACGTGAAGACGATGCCGAACGCCAGGACGACGGCCGTGATGTGGACGAACAGCACGACGTCGTAGAAGAGGATCGCGAGCATGGACGCAAGCGTCGCACGCGGGGCGGCGGCTCAAGCGCCCGGCGCGCGCTGCCGATGCACCGGGCAATGCGCGGACGGCACCTCTCACTCATGCTCCTCGTCGCCGCCGCCGCGCTGCTCTGCGCGCCCGCCGGGGCGTTGGCCCAGCAGAGCTGCAAGCTCGTCATCTTCTGCTCGCCGGCGCCCGCTCCGGCTCCGGCGCCCGCGCCCGCGCCCGCACCGGCGCCGCAGCCCGCTCCCGAGAGCCCCGCCGCCCCCAGCGGCCGCCTCCTGCCCCCGAGCGTGCCGCCCGGCCACGACAGCTCGCTCGCCGCACCGCCGCTGCAGCCGCTGCCGCTCGGCCGGCTGCGCAACATCACCGGCGGCGCCGGTGCCGACGCGCTGCACGGCCGCCGCGGAGCCGATCACATGAGCGGCCACGGCGGCGCCGACCGGATCCTCGGCCGCGCCGGCGCCGACCAGCTCTTCGGCCAGACCGGCCCCGACCGCCTCGCCGGCGAGTCCGGCGCCGACTGGCTCGACGGCGCCTCGGGCGACGACGTCCTGCTCGCCGGTCCCGGCGCCGACGTCCTGTCCGGCGGCTTCGGCCACGACCGCCTCTACGGCTCGACCGGCGACGACCTGCTCTACGGCGGCCCCGCGCAGGACCGCCTCCTCGGCGGCGCCGGCGCCGACGTCCTGCACGGCGGCTCGGGCACCGACACCGTCGTCGGCGGCTCGGGCGCCGACGTCCTCTACGCCGACTCCGGCCCCGACCGCCTCTTCGGCGGCGCCGGCGACGACGAGATCCACGTCAACGACGGCGGCCGCCAGGACCTCGTCGACTGCGGCCCCGGCAACGACGTCGCGATCCTCGACCCGCGCGGGCGCAAGGGCGGGATCTCCGACTCCCAGATGAAGCGCCGCGGGCGCGTGAAGCACTGCGAGACGATCCGCTACGAGCACGCGCCGGCCGCCGATCCGAGCCGCGGCATCACGTGGCTCGGCCCGAAGGGCGGTGCCACGAAGAACGGCACGAGCCGCGACGACACGCTGCTGGGCAGCACCGGCCCGGATCAGATCTACGGCCGCGGCGGCGACGACGTGATCTGGGGCAACCAGCTGCACCGCGACCGCAGCCGCGCGCTCGACCGCCTCTTCGGCGGCGCCGGCGCCGACACGATCTACGGCAGCCCCGGGCGCAACACGATCCGCGGCGAAGACGGCGACGACTTCCTGCAGGGCGGGTCGGGCCGCAACGCGATCTACGGCGGCAACGGCGACGACGAGATCCGCCTGCGCGGCACGGGCCCGAACACCGTCGACGCCGGTCCCGGCAACGACACGGTCCACGCCTACGCCAAGGGCTCGACCTCGATCGACTGCGGCCCCGGCTTCGACACGGCCTACGTCGACAAGGACGACCGCGCCGCCGACTGCGAACGCGTCGTCCGCCGCTGAGAAACTTCACGAAGCCGATCCACTTCCTGGCATATTGATCGGTGCGATGACGAGCACCGACATCCACCAGCATCTCTGGCCCGAGGCCCTGCTGTCGGCGCTGTCGCGGCGGCGCAGCGCCCCGCTGCTGCGTCGCGTGGGCCGGCGCTGGACGCTCGAGCTCGCGGGCGAGGCCACGTGCGCTGTTCGCCGCAGCGACCACGATCCCGCCAGGCGCGCCGCGCTGCTCGAGCACGACGAGGTCGAGCGCGCGCTCATCTGCCTGTCGAGCCCGCTCGGCATCGAGGTTCTTCCGCGCGAGGAGGCGGCGCCGCTGCTGGCCGCCTACAACGCCGGCGTGCTGGAGCTCGGCGCCCCGTTCGGCGTCTGGGGCGCCGTGGCGCTGCAGGCCCCCGATGCCGCCGACGTCGACGCCCTCCTCGATGCCGGCGCGGTCGGGATCTCGCTGCCCGCCGGCGCGCTCGCGAGCCCGGCCGGGATCGAGCACTGCGGGGAGCTTCTCGCGCGGCTGCAGCGGCGCGGCGCGCCGCTGCTGATCCACCCGGGCCCGGGGCCCGCGGAGACCCCCAAGGCCGAAGCCGGCGCGCCCGGCTGGTGGCCCGCGATGACCGACTACGTCGCCGCCATGAACGCCGCGTGGCACGCCTTCGCAGCCTGCGGGCGCGAGCGTCATCCGACGCTGCGCGTCGTCTTCGCGATGCTCGCCGGCGGCGCGCCGCTCCACGCCGAGCGGCTGGCGTCGCGGGGCGGTCCGAGCGCGGCGATCGCCGACGACCGCCTGTACTACGACACCTCGTCCTACGGCGTGCGGATGATCGACGCCCTCGCGCGCTGCGTCGGCATCGACCAACTCGTCCACGGCTCCGATCGGCCGGTCCTCGGCGCGCCCTCGGCGGCGCCGCTCGGCGCCGCCGCGCGCGAGGCGATGGTCCGCTCGAACGTCGCGCGGCTGCTCGGCGAGAGCGATCTGCGCGAGGAGCTGGCGGCGTGATCCTCCCCCGCCCCCAGCGCGACCTCACCCGCGACGAGCTGCGCGCCCTCGCCGCGCGGATCGCCGCCACGCCCGAGCACTGGGCGCATCTCGTCCACCACGACCCGACGGCGCGGACCTATGAGCAGCTCGTGCGCGACGAGCACGTCGCCGTCTGGCTCATCTGCTGGATGGACGATCACGACACGGGCTTTCACGACCACGACATCTCCTGCGGCGGGCTGGCCGTCGCGTGCGGGACCGTCGTCGAGGAGCTCCTGGCGATCGGCGGGCCGCCCGCGCGCCGCCTCGTGCGCGCCGGCGAGGCGATCGACTTCGCCGCGTCGGAGATCCACAGGATCTCCCACGGCGGCAGCGGCCCGGCGATCACGATCAACGCCTACTCGCCGCCGCTGTGGCGCATGGGCGCCTACGAGATCGGGCCGGCCGGCGAGCTGCTGCGCCACTCGATCTCCTACGCCGAGGAGCTGCGCCCGCTGGACCGCGTCGTGCCGGCCGTCTGACCCCCGGTCCTACGCCCGCGGCCGGTAGGCGCCGAAGACGTCCTTCATCGCGCTGCAGACCTCGCCCATCGAGCAGCGGTCGCGCAGCGCGTCGCGGATCGGGTGCATGAGGTTGTCGGCCCCGCGGCAGGCGTCGCGCAGCTCGTCCAGGCGCCGCGCGACGAGCTCGTGGTCGCGGTGCTCCTTGAAGGCGCGCAGGCGATCGAGCTGCTCGCGCTCGGTCTCGGGATCGACGCGGAGGATGTCCTCGATCTCGATCTGGTCCTCCTCGTACTTGTTGACGCCGACGACGATGTCCTGCTTGCTGTGGTAGCGCTCCTGGTAGCCCCACGCGGACTCGTCGATCTCGTTCGTGATGAACTCGATCGCGTTGACCGAGCCGCCGAGCTCGTCGACCTTCGAGATGAGCTCGTACGCGCGCGACTCGATCTCGTCGGTCAGCGCCTCGATGTAGTACGAGCCGGCGAACGGGTCGACCGTGTCGGTGGCGCCGGACTCGTGGTAGATGATCTGCTGCGTGCGCAGCGCGATCTTCGCCGCGCGCTCGGAGGGCAGCGCGAGCGCCTCGTCGAAGCCGTTGGTGTGCAGCGACTGCGTGCCGCCGCAGACGGCGGCGAAGCCCTGCAGCGCGACGCGGACGACGTTGTTCTGCGGCTGCTGGGCGGTGAGCGTCACGCCGCCGGTCTGCGTGTGGAAGCGCAGCTTCATCGACTTCTCGTCCTTGGCGCCGAAGCGGTCGCGCATGATGTGCGCCCACATCCGCCGGACGGCGCGGAACTTCGCGACCTCCTGGAAGACGTTGTTGTGGCCGTTGAAGAAGAACGCCAGGCGCGGCGCGAACTCGTCGACCTCGAGGCCGGCGGCGATGGCGGCCTCGACGTAGGCGATCGCGCTGCACATCGTGAACGCGACCTCCTGCACCGCCGAGCAGCCCTTCTCACGGAAGTGGTAGCCGGAGATCGAGATCGTGTTCCACTTCGGCGCGTGCTCGCGACACCAGCCGAAGAGGTCGGTCGTCAGGCGCATCGTGCCCTCGGGCGGGTAGATGAAGTTCCCGCGCGCGATGTACTCCTTCAGGACGTCGTTCTGCGTCGTCCCGCGCAGCTCCTGGGTCGGGCAGCCCTGCTCCTCGCCGACGAGCGAGTACAGCGCCAGCAGCACGGTCGCGGGCGCGTTGATCGTCATCGAGGTCGAGATCGTGTTCAGCGGGATGCCGTCGAAGACGAGGCGCATGTCGTCGATCGTGTCGATCGAGACGCCGGTGCGGCCGACCTCGCCGAGGCAGCGCTGGTCGTCGGAGTCCAGGCCGAGCTGGGTCGGCAGGTCGAAGGCCATCGACAGGCCGGTGGAGCCGTGCGCGAGCAGGTACTTGTAGCGCTCGTTGGACTCCTTGGAGGACGCGTAGCCGGCGTACTGGCGCATCGTCCACGGGCGCTTGCGGTACATCTCGGCGTGGACGCCGCGGGTGTAGGGGAACGTGCCGGGCTCGCCGAGGTCGAGCTCCGCCGGCAGGTCGTCCTCGGTGTAGAGCTGCTCGACCTGGATGCCCGAGTCGGTGAAGCGCCGCGGGTCGTCCGGGCCGACGATCGGGGCGACGGTGAGGCGTTCTTCTGTGGCCATCGCGCAAGCGTACTTGCGCCGGTCCGACGTGTGAGGTCCCGCGCCCGTGGAAACTCTTACGAATCGGTGAGCTGCGCTTCAGCGCCGTTGCCTTCAATGCCTGACACATGACCAGCGACCACCGCCGTTCGAACTTCCTCGCCGCCCTGCTGGGCGCGCTCGCCGTCGCCGTCCCGATGGGCGCGCTGGCGGCCGGCGGCGCCTTCGACTCCGGCGACGACTCGGCCGCCGTCACCCCCGCGGCCAGCACACCGCCGCCGGCGACCGCGCCCGCCGCCCCGGCGCGCAGCGCCACCGACGTCTCGGCGCTCTACGAGCGCGTGATCCCGGGCGTCGTGTCCGTGCAGACCCGGTCGGGCGCCGGCGGCGGCACCGGCTCGGGCTTCGTCCTGGACGCCGACGGCTACATCCTCACCAACGAGCACGTCGTCGATCAGGCCGACACGGTCCGCGTGCGCTTCGAGGAGGGCGGGCCGGTCACCGCGAAGGTCGTCGGCGCCGATGCCTCGAGCGATCTCGCGCTCCTGAAGATCGACCCCGAGGGACGAAACCTCAAGCCGCTCGCGCTCGGCTCCTCGAAGACGCTGAAGGTCGGCCAGCCGGCGATCGCGATCGGCAGCCCGTACCGCCTCGAGGGCACGCTGACGACCGGCGTGATCTCCGCGCTCGGCCGCTCGATCGACGCGCCGAACAACTTCCCGATCGACAACGCGGTGCAGACCGACGCCGCGATCAACCCCGGCAACTCCGGCGGGCCGCTGCTGGACGCCGGCGGGCGCGTCGTCGGCGTCAACGCGCAGATCGCCTCGAACACCGGGTCCAACGACGGCGTCGGCTTCGCGATCCCGATCGACACCGCCAAGCAGGTCATCCCGCAGCTGAAGGCCGGCAAGGAGATCAAGCGCCCGTACCTCGGCGTCTCGACCGGGGACGCGGACACCGGCACCGGCGCGATCGTCGCGGGCGTCGTCAACGGCGGCCCGGCCGACGACGCCGGCCTGCGCGTCGACGATCGCATCGTCGCCATCGGCGGGCGCACGATCGCGCGCTCCTCCGACGTCGCGTCGGCGGTCGTGGCGCGCAAGCCCGGCGACGAGATCCAGGTGCGCGTGCGCCGCGGCGGCGGCAACCGGACGCTGACGGTGAAGCTCGGCACGCGGCCGGCCACGGGCGTCCCCGGCTGATCGCACGAACGGCTGCCCGCGCGGGCTCGCCCCGGAGCCGGCGCGCAAGCAGGCCGTGTTGGCGCTAGCGCGCGACGACCGTCACGTGAAACGGGGTGCGGTGCTCCTCGACGACGGTGAAGCCGCTGAGCGTCAGCATGCTGCGCAGCGCCGACGGTGAGATCCCCCAGTACCACGGCCCGTAGCCGGCGCCCGGGCCGGCGGGCGGCTCGGCGTTGGGGTGCTCCTCGGGACCGGGCGCGACGACGCACGTCCCGCGCCGGCCCGGCGTCTCGGGCACGGTCTCGGTGGCGAGCAGCAGCGTCTGGGCGGTGAGGTCGCGCAGGCGCTCGAGCGTCAGGAGCGGATGGGGCGCGTGGTAGAGGACGCCCGAGCACCAGACGACGTCGTGGCGCCCGATCGCCGCGACCGTCGCGGGATCGTGGATGTCGCCCTGCAGGAAGCGCACCTGCGAGTCGCGGCGGCGCAGCTCGGCGTCGAAGCGCTCGGTCGGCGCCATGACGTCGACGCCCGTGACCGACGCCGCGCCGGCGTCCTCGGCGGCGAAGCACAGCGCGCCGTGGATCGTCCACATGCAGCCGACGTCGACGAACGAGCGCCCGGCGACGTGGCGCGCGATGAGCGTCTCGCGCGGCGGGGTCGCCGATCCGAGGCGAGCGCGCGCACGCGCGACCGCCGAGAGTGAGCGCGCCAGCAGCATCGCGCGAGTATGGCGAGTGGGGCGCTCGCGCGCCCGCGCTGCGACTAGAGCGGACCGCCGGCGACGGGCGGGGCGGTCGGGTCCGCGGCGCTCTCGCCGGGCGACTCGCGGGCGAGGTACTCCTCCGCCAGCAGCGGGTTGTCCTTCGCGCGCCCGACGACCTTCAGGAGGTCGTTCATCGAGGCGACCTCCTCGATCTGCTCCTTGATGAACCACTGCATGAACTGCTCGCTGGAGTAGTCGCCCTCCTCGCGGGCGATCCCCGCGAGCGCGTTGATCTGGCCGGTGACGCGGCGCTCCTGGTCGAGCGCCAGCGACACCGGCTCGACGACGTCGCCGAACCCGGTCTTCGGCGCGACGACGCCCGGGATCGGCGCCTCGGCGCCGGCGTCGAGGAGGTACTGGACCATCATGAGCGCGTGGTTGCGCTCCTCCAGCGCCTGGGCGTAGAAGAACGCCGCCAGGCGGGGCAGGGTCTCGTCGTCGTAGTAGACGGCGATCGCGAGGTACTGCTGCGATGCGGCGAACTCGTGGCCGATCTGCTCGTTGAGGCGGTCGACGAAGGCTTGTGCTGGCATGCGCGGACTGTACTCGGTTTGACGGGGGCGTTAGGCTCGCCTAATGAAGCTCTTGGTGCGCCCGAAGAAGCGCTGTTGCAAGAGCGATCCGCGCTGCAAGCGCTGCCCCGTCGTGCTCAAGCGCCTCGAGAAGGAGGGCCTCGCCGACCGCCGCGCGGACGGCCTCGTGCTCATTCACGCAGGCGTGAAGAAGAAGCAGCTCAAGCGGGCGCGCAAGCGATAGCCCGGTAGGCTCGGCACATGCCAACGTGCCTCGTCACCGGTGGGGCCGGCTTCCTCGGCTCGCACCTGTGCGACGAACTGCTCCGCCGCGGCCACCACGTCATCTGCGTCGACAACCTCGAGACCGGGTCGCTGGCGAACATCGAGCACATCCGCTCCCCGTCGTTTCAGTTCCTGCTCGTCGACATCGTCCAGCCGTACTTCGTGGACCGGCCCGTGGACGTCGTCTACCACCTCGCCTCGCCGGCCTCGCCGATCGACTACCTGCGCCTGCCGCTGCACACGCTGAAGGTCGGCTCGCACGGCACGCACCACACGCTCGGCCTCGCCAAGAAGCACCGCGCGCGCTTTCTGCTGGCGTCGACGAGCGAGGTCTACGGCGACCCGCAGGTCCACCCCCAGAAGGAGACCTACTGGGGCCACGTCAACCCGATCGGCCCGCGCGGCGTCTACGACGAGGCCAAGCGCTACGCCGAGGCGCTGACGATGGCCTACCACCGCCAGCAGGGCGTCGACACGTCGATCATCCGGATCTTCAACACCTACGGCCCGCGGATGCGCCCGCACGACGGCCGCGCGATCCCGACGTTCATGCGCCAGGCGCTGCGCAACCGGCCGATCACGGTCTTCGGCGACGGCAGCCAGACGCGCTCGTTCTGCTACGTCGACGACCTCATCCGGGGCATGATCGCGCTCGCCGAGTCCGGCCAGCACCACCCCATCAACGTCGGCAACCCGAACGAGTTCACGCTGCTGCAGCTCGCCGAGGCGGTCATCGAGGTCACCGCATCGGACAGCGAGATCGTCTTCGAGGCGCTGCCGATCGACGATCCGCAGGTGCGCCAGCCGGACATCACGCTCGCGCGCGAGCTGCTCGGGTGGGAGCCGCAGGTCGAGCTGCTCGAGGGGCTGACGAAGACGCTCGACGAATCGGGCGCCGACGTCCTCATGGGGAGCGGGTCGGTCTGAGGCCTCAGGCAGGAAAGCCGGGGCGCTCGACAAAGGTCCAGCACGGGGTGCGGGACGCCGGAACATCTGCCATCTTCACCCGTTAGAGCAGGGGATGCCGACTACGGAGCAGCAGCCACGGGAGGGCGCAGAGCGGGCACAGACGACCGTGCCGGCCGGCGACTTCACGCTGTCTGACCGCGACGTCCGGCGCAAGCGCCCGCCGGGGCTCTCCTTCCTGCTGAAGCTCGACACGCTGCGCAAGGCCGTCCGCCTCGGGACGCTGCTGACGATCGACTTCTTCAGCGTCTACATGGCGATCATCACGGCGCTGTGGCTCAAGGCCGGCCTGACGACCGGCGAGTGGCGCATGACGGCGCAGTCCGCGCAGACCGCCGAGCTCTTCGACTTCGCCTACCTCGTGACCGTCCTGCTGTTCGCGCGCTCGGGGCTGTACTCCGCGCGCGGCGAGCGGCCGGGGATGTCGCGGATCGTCTCGTCGCTGTTCCAGGTCGCGCTCGTGGCGCTCGTCTTCGCCGTCGCCAGCGGGAGCACGTTCTCCTCGTACTACATCTTCTACGGGTCGCTGTTCTTCGCCGTGATCTACGTCTCGCTGCTGCGCCTGAGCTACGAGAAGGTCACGGGCGGGCTGCTGCGGCTCGCCGGCTACCAGCGCCGCGCGGTGCTCGTCGGCAGCGGCCAGCACATCGAGGCCGTGGGCCATGCGCTGCGCGACGCCGCCACGCCGACCGTGAAGGTCGTCGGCTTCATCTCGCTGACGCCGCGCCCGAACAACGGCCTGCTGTCGCTCGGCACGCTCGACGAGCTCGCGGCGGTCATCCACCGCCACCGCATCGACGAGGTCATCATCGCCGACCCCGACTTCCCGCAGACGCAGGCCGTCGAGGTCGTCGACATCGCTCACGGCCAGGGCGTGCGTGTGCGGATCGCGCCGTCGACGATGGAGCTCCTCGTCCACCGCGCGGAGTTCGTGCCCGGCGAGGCGGTGCCGCTGTTCGAGCTCAAGCCGCCGGTCTTCGAGGGCTTCGACTACGTCCTGAAGCGGACGTTCGACCTCGCTGGCTCCCTGTTCCTGCTGCTCGTCCTGAGCCCGGTGCTGGCGGCGGCGGCGCTCGCGGTGCGCTTCAGCTCGCGCGGTCCGATCGTCTACCGCTCGATGCGCCCGGGCATCGGCGGCGTGCCGTTCGCGTGCCTGAAGTTCCGCACGATGTATCGCGACGCCGATCAGCGCCAGGCCGACCTCGAGTCGCTCAACGAGGCCTCGGGCGCGCTGTTCAAGATGCGCGACGACCCGCGGATGACGCCGGTCGGGCGCTTCCTGCGGCGCTACTCGATCGACGAGCTGCCGCAGCTCTTCAACGTCGTGCGCGGCCAGATGTCGCTCGTCGGCCCGCGGCCGCTGCCCGAGCGCGACTTCCAGCGCCTCGAGGAGTGGCACAAGAAGCGCTACCTCGTGACGCCCGGCATCACCGGTCTGTGGCAGGTCTCGGGCCGCTCGGAGCTCGACTTCGACGACCTCGTCCGCCTCGACTTCCTCTACCTCGAGCGCTGGTCGGTCTTCCTCGACCTCAGCATCCTCGTCAAGACCGTCCCCGCGGTCTTCACCCGCCGCGGCGCGTTCTAGCGTGAAGCCCCGCAACATCGCCGTCGGGGCGATCTTCGCCCTGGTGGTCGTCGCGGTGGCGATCTACGTCGCGCGCGGCGGAGGCGATGCCGCGCCGCTGCCCGGCCCGGCGCTGCGCGAGCTCGCCAAGGCGCGCGGCATCGAGATCGGGACCGCCGTGCGCAGCGACGCGCTGAAGCGCAACCGCGCCTACCGCCAGGTCATCGCGACCGAGTTCTCGAGCGTCACGCCCGAGAACGAGATGAAGTGGGACGCGACCGAGCCCGAGCGCGGGGACTTCCGGTTCGGTCCCGCCGACGAGATCGTCGACCGCGCGCGTGAGGCCAGACAGAAGGTCCGCGGCCACACGCTCGTCTGGCACGCGCAGACGCCGGCCTGGGTCAAGGAGCTCGGCGCCGACGGGCTGCGCCAGGCGATGCGCGAGCACATCCACAAGGTCATGGAGCACTTCGCCGACGACGTCGGCGTCTGGGACGTCGTCAACGAGCCGATCACCGACGACGGCGGCCTGCGCCGGTCGGTCTTCCAGCGCCGGCTCGGGGACGACTTCATCGACGACGCGTTTCGCACCGCGCGCACCGCCGATCCCGACGCGAAGCTCTACCTCAACGAGATCGGCGCCGAGGGGATCAACGCGAAGTCCAACCGCCTCTACGCGGTCGTCGGCGCGCTGAAGGCGCGCGGCGTCCCGATCGACGGCGTGAGCTTCCAGACGCACGCGAACCTCAACGGGCTGCCGGGCGACTTCGTCGAGAACATGCGCCGCTTCCGCGCGCTCGGCCTCGACGTCGCGATCACCGAGGCCGACGTCGCGCTGAAGGTGCCGCCGAGCGAGGACGACCTGCGCAGGCAGGCCGACATCTACGCCCAGATCGTGCGCGACTGCCTCGCCGTGCGGTGCCGTTCGCTGACGCTGTGGGGCTTCACCGACGGCCGCTCCTGGATCTCCGAGACGCAGGCGGGGATGGGCGCCGCGACGCTGCTCGACGAGTCGCTGGGCCCGAAGCCGGCGTACCGCGCCGTGCAGCGCGCGCTTGGCGGCTGAGCCGGCCCGCGCTACGCTCGGCCGGTGTCGCCTTCGGTAGGGGTCGCGACCCGGGAGCCGGTGCGTGTCGTTCGGCCGCGCCGTCCCCTGCCGCCCTCGCCGCCCGCCCGGGCCGAGCAGCCGTTGCCCGCGCGTAGTCGTCCTGAGGCGCCGCTCGATCGGACGCTCGCCCGCGCGGTGCTGCAGCGCAAGGCGGCTGAGAAAAGCTGGCTGGACGCGCTCTGGGACACCGTCGGCGATGTCGTCGAGAGCGTCGGCGAGAAGCTCGAGACAGCCTGGGATCTGGCGTCGTATCCGAGCTGCGAGGAGCCCGTGGCCCGACCCGACGCCGCCGGCTGGCTCGAGAACAAGGGCCTGCGGGCCATCCGCAACGGCAAGGGCCTGCTCTCGAAGACCAAGGTGCCCAGCGGCGGCGACCGCGGCGCGACCGCCCTCGTGAAGCAGGCGCTCGCGGCGTGGGGCTGTGCGACCTACGGCCTCGACCTGCTGCCGAAGGCCGGGACCGCGGGAAAGCTCGGCGCCGAGGGCGCCGCCGCCGTCAAGCAGGTGCAGCTGCTCGCCGGGCTGACGGCCGACGGCATCATCGGGCGCAAGACGCTCGCCGCGCTGGACGCCTTCGTCGTCGCGCCGGAGCCCGAGGGCGCGGAGGTCGACGGTGGCCTGCTCCGGACGCTTCCGGAGACCGGCGGCTTCAGCGACGAGGAGGAGCGCTGGATCGGCGAGGTCTGGGCGCTACCGGAGATCCAGGGGCTCTTCGGCCTGTATCCGAGCATCCCCGCACCGATCCTGTCGCGCGTCGCGACGATCGAGTCCTGGGACGAGCCGGGAACCGACGCCGCGGCCGCGGGCATCGCACGCGAGGGCGGCGAGATGCTCGAGATCGGCGACACGACCTACGACAAGGAGGGCTGGAACGCCTCGGGGTCGCGCGAGGCGCTGTTCAAGAGCGTGCTCATCCACGAGCTCTTCCACCACTTCGAGTACTGGAGCGAGGACGTCGACGCGGGGGCGCTGAAGATCATGACCCCGGCGGCGCTCGTCGTCGCCATGCAGACGCCGGCCGCCGTCAAGCGCAAGCCGTACGAGTTCGGGTGGTTCATCCATCCGACGGACGGCGGCTGGTGGCACTTTCAGTGGGACCGGCTCAGGATGCTCGAGGACCAGCAGAACCATCTCGCGAAGGGCAGCGAGCTCGAGCTCGTCATGTCGGACCCGCGGGCCTGGGAGCGCAGCCCCGATGCGCGCAACCCCGAGGAGGACGTGTCCACGTGCCTCGGGCTCTATCTCACGAGCAAGCAGGGCCGCGAGCACCTCGCGACGGCGTACCCGCGGCGCTACAGCCTGCTCGCCGGGTACTTCGCGGGCGTCATGCTCAAGGCCGAGCGGGCCGCAGGCATTCCCGCGAAGAAGCCCGCGCCTTGACCTCTGGACGGCACGGCGCGTCCGGGTCGTCGCGATAATCGCCTGCGTGGCCCACCGCTACCTCTTCGAGCAGATGGTCCGCCGCGAGCTGCGCCAGAAGTACAAGGGCTCCGCGCTCGGGGTCCTCTGGTACCTCATCAACCCGCTCGTGCTCATGGGCGCCTACTACCTCATGTTCGGCGTGCTGTTCAAGGTCGCCGGCGACGACCAGCCCGAGCACTACCCGCTGTTTCTACTCGTCGGGCTCGTGGTCTGGATCTTCTTCAGCCAGGCGGTGATGAGCTCGGCGCCGTCGCTGCTCGAGCACGGCGCGCTCGTGCGCAAGGCGCGCTTTCCGCGGGAGGCGATCCCGGCGTCGGTCGTCACCGTCCAGCTCGTGACGTTCGTCGCGCTCCTGGCGCTGCTGACGCCGATCATCGTCGCGATCCGCGGCACCGGGCCGGCGCTGTTCGCGCTGCCGCTCGTGCTCGCGCTCCTGTTCGCCTTCGTGCTCGGCGTGGCGCTGGCGGTCAGCGTCCTGCACGCGTACTTCCGCGACGTCGCCCCGATCCTCTCCGCGGCGCTGTTGCCGTGGTTCTTCCTGTCGCCGATCTTCTTCGATCCCGTGACCGCCGATCGTTTCAGCGATCACCCCGACCTCGTCTTCGTCCTCGAGTGGCTCAACCCGGTCGCGCCGTTCATCGTCGCGGTGCGCGACGTCGTGTACGACGGCGCGTTTCCGGGCCTCGACGTCCTCGCGTACATCGCCGTGGCGGCCGGTCTCGTCCTCGCCGGCGGGCTGGCGCTGTTCCGGCGCATGCAGGGCGAGCTGGCGGTGGTCGTATGACGGCGCGCCGCCGGCGCGCGGCGCTCGACGAGGGCGTGCGCCCGGGTGAGATCGTCCTCGAGCACGCGTCGCGCTCGTTCAGCGTGAAGGCCGATCGCGGGCGGACGCTGAAGGAGATGCTCATCGGACGCCGGCGGGCGGGCGGGCCGGCGCCGGTCGAGGCGCTGAAGGACGTCTCGCTGCGCATCGAGCCCGGCGAGACCGTCGGGATGGTCGGGCGCAACGGCGCGGGCAAGTCCTCGACGCTGCGCGTGCTGTCGGGGATCGTGCCGCTCAACAGCGGGCGCGTGGCCTGCGGCGGGCAGGTCGTCGCCCAGCTCGAGCTCGGCGCCGGCTTCGGGCGCGACTTCTCCGGGCGCGAGAACATCTTCCTCAACGGCGCGCTGCACGGCCTGACGAAGCTCCAGATCGAGGAGCGCCTGGACGCGATCATCGCGTTCTCCGAGCTCGGCGACTTCATCGACGCGCCGGTCGCGACGTACTCGTCGGGGATGTTCCTGCGGCTCGGCTTCTCGATCGCGGCGCATCTCGACGCCGACGTCCTGCTCATCGACGAGGTGCTCGCCGTCGGCGACGAGGCCTTTCAGCGCAAGTGCGAGGCGCGCATCGCGCAGCAGATCGCGGCCGGCGCGACGCTCGTCCTCGTCTCCCACGACGCGGCGTTGATCGAGCGCACGTGCGACCGCGTCGTCGTCCTCGACGGCGGCCGCGTCGTGTTCGACGGGCCCGTCGGCGAGGGGATGCCGTTCTACCACCGCCTCATGGGCACGGCCGAGCCCGCGCCGCCCGTGCCCAGCGCGCCGCCGCCAGGCGAGCGGGTCTCGCCATGAAGCCCGAGGAGGCGCTGGCCGCCGCGCGCGCGGCGGCCGCCGAGCGCGACGACGTCCTGCCGCCGGGCATGACGATCGAGCCGACCGAGCGCGTCTCGATCGAGCAGCTCATGGAGTGGGCGGCGATCGAGCCCGACCCCGACCTCATGCGCTCGACGCGGCGGCTGGGCGCGCCGATCACGTGGGTCAAGCGCCAGCTCGTGCACGTCATGCGCCAGTACCTGCGTGAGCTGCAGTCCCAGCAGACGCGCTTCAACCTCAACGTCCTCATCCGCGTCGCCGAGCTCGAGGATCGCGTGGCACGCCTGGAAGAGCGCGCGTCCGAGCGCGACGCGTGAACGTCCACCAGATCCTGTCGGGGGCGGGTCCCTACGACGCCGTCACGACGCAGGCGCTCGCCTTCCGCGGCCTGTTCTCGGCCTGGGGCTGGGGCGGGCGCGACGTCGCGGCGGAGATCGATCCGCGGATCGGCCACCGCATCGCGCCGCTGCGCACGCTCGACGCGTCGGGCGGCGACGTGCTGCTCATCCACTACTCGGCCTACGCGCCGAAGCTCCGCGCGGTCCTGGAGCTGCCCCAGCGCAAGCTCCTGATCTCCCACAACATCACGCCCGCGCGCTGGTTCTGGGACCACGACCCGCAGGCGGGCGTCGTCTGCGCCCTCGGGCGCAAGCAGCTGCCGGAGTTCGCCGCCGCGGTCGACGTCGCCGCCGGCGTCTCGCTCTACAACGCCCGCGAGCTCGGCTCGGAGACGGTCATCCCGATCCTCTTCGACCCCGCCGGGCTCGGCGCGCCCGGTCCGGCCGACCCGCCGGGGCCGCCGGTCGTGCTGTTCGTCGGGCGCCTGGCGCCGCACAAGCGCCAGGACGCGGTGATCCGCGCGTTCGAGCTCTACCGCCGCCGCCACGCGCCCGGCGCGCGCCTCGTGCTCGTCGGCGCGCCGATCAACTGGGCCTACGACGCCGCGATGCGCGAGCTCGCCGAGGAGATCTCGCCGGGGCACGTGACGATCGAGTCGGGGCTGACGGCCGAGCAGCTCGCCGCGCGCTGGCGATCGGCGCACGCGTTTCTCTGCCTCTCCGAGCACGAGGGCTTCTGCATCCCGCTGCTGGAGGCCTTCCACTTCGGCGTGCCGGTCGTGGCGCGCCCGGTCGGCGGCGTGCCGGAGGTCGCGGGCGACGCCGCGCTGCTGCTCGGCGAGGGCGACGACGAGAGCGTCGTGGCGGAGCTGCTGGCGCTCGCGATCGGCGACGACGAGCTGCGGGCGCAGTTGCGCGCGCGCGGCGCGGCGCGGGTTGCGGCGTTCGCGCCCGAGCCGACGGCCCGCACGCTGCGAGCCGCGATCGACGCGCTCGCTGAGTGATGGTGGTCACACAGGCGTATCGAACGCGGGTTCGCGGTGTTCTTCGAGGCATGGACTCTCCTCGTGTCGTATGGCTTCCCCGCCGGCTGGAGCCGGTCTCCAAGGACAACTTCGCCGAGCGCCCGACCGCCGAGCACGTCGTCGTGCTGTGGCCGCGTGACGAGCGCGACGAGCCCGAGCCGCCTCGGGCTGCCTAGGTCGCGCCGGCGCTCGCGGCTGCGTTCGCGTTCGCGCGCCGCCGGCGCTTGCGAACTGCCTCTCTGAGGGAAGCGCGGGGTGTTGCGGCGCTCAGTTCCGCCGCGCGGGGCTCACGGGCGGTCTGAGTCGCCTTTTCCCTGGTATAGACGGGTTAACGCGACTCAGACCCGGCCGCCTCGGGTGCCGGGGTCTCCGCCGGCGCTCCTTTCGCATCGAGTTGGGTCAGATGTGGTCCACAGCCACGTCTCGTCCAAGTCGAGGACGAACTGCTCGCGGCGAACCGCCCCTGCCGGCAACGCGACTTCTTCCTCAGTGACAGCCGTTCGCAGGCGACGCGAGCCCGCGCACGCCGCGGAGTCACCTCGACCGAGGCTGGGCCAGCGCGTGCACCGGCCCCGCGCCGGCGACCGGATCAGGCCCCTCGAGGTTCGTCACGACGTACTCCGCGTCCTCCATCGCCGCTACGAACGCCTCGTTCGTGTCGTGCAGCTCGCAGACGATCGACGGCCGGTGGCGCTCGAGCGTCGCGCGCATCCCCTCGAGCACCTGCAGCTCCGCGCCCTCCGTATCGATCTTCAGCACGCGAGGCGGGGGGATCTCGCCCGACGCGACGAGCTCGTCGATCGCGACCACCCGCACGTCGATCTCGTCGCGCACGTCGGCGTGGCGGCCGGTCGACGCGAGGTGCGACCAGGACGCCTCGCCGACGACGAGCAGCCGCGCCCGCCCGCCCGCGGCGCCGACCGCCTCCTCCCGGATCGACGCCTGGGCGAACCCGTTGAGCTCGATGTTGCGCCCCACCGCCCGCGCACACGCGGGCACCGGCTCGAACGCCACGACCCGCCCGCCCGGGCCCACCATCCGCGCTCCGAGGATCGTGAAGAAGCCGATGTTCGCGCCGACGTCGTAGAACACGTCGCCGGGCGCCAGCAGCCGGCGCAGCGCCTCCTGCACCGGCGGCTCGAGCGTCCCGCGGACGATGAGCCCGGCGTGGGCGTGGTCGAGCGGGAGGTCGGCTGTCGAGACGGCGAGGAGGTGACCGAGGCCGCCTGCGATCGGGACCGGCGCGCGGCCGTACCAGCCCGATGCGCCGCGCAGCAGCGCGCGCGAGGCGCGCGTGGCGCGCACGCGCTCGGCAAGCTCCGCGCGGCGATCCTCCGGCATGCCGGTGATGAGGTGCGTCGCGCCGTTGCGCAGCCGCCCCGTCACCTCCTGGCGCAGCTGGCGCAGCGGAGCTCTCATCTCCCGGATGATCGCAGCCGAAAAGCTGTGACAGCGGGCCGGCGATCTCCGGCGAAACCAGTCTAAGCTGGCCACAATGTCCAACATCGCGGCTGCGGCTCCGCTCTCGAGCGACCGCTACGACGCCGTCCTCTTCGATCTCGATGGTGTCCTGACGAGCACCGCGGCACTGCATACGGCGTGCTGGAAGCGTGTCTTCGACGCGTTCCTCGCCGGCTGGGCGCAGCGCACCGGAGAGGCGCAGCCGCCGTTCGATCCCGCCGTGGACTACCTGAGCTTCGTCGACGGCAGGCCGCGCGCCGCGGGCGTGCGCGACTTTCTCGCCTCGCGCGGCATCGAGCTGCCCGAGGCCGCGCACGATGCCGCGCCCGGCGACGACACGATCCAGGCAGTCGCGAACTCCAAGCAGGAGCTCGTCGCCGCCGAGATCGAGGCGGGCAACGTCGAGGCCTTCCCGGGATCGATCGCCTGGGTCCGCGAGCTGCACGGCGACGGCCTGCGCACCGCCGTCGTGTCGTCGAGCGAGAACTGCCTCGCCGTGCTCGAGGCCGCCGGCATCAGCGACCTCTTCGAGGAGGTCGTCGACGGCACCGTCGCGCGCGAGCTGGCGCTGCCCGGCAAGCCCGCACCGGACACGTTCCTCGAGGCCGCGCGGCGGCTGGACGTCGAGCCCGACCGAGCCGTCGTCGTCGAGGATGCGCTCGTCGGCGTCGCCGCCGGCCGCGCGGGCGGCTTCGGGCTCGTCGTCGGCGTCGCGCGCAGCGCCGCGCCCGCCGACCTGCGCGACCACGGCGCCGACGTCGTCGTCGCAGACCTCGAGGAGATGCTCGCGCGATGAGCCTGCGCGACGCGCGCGTGCAGGCGCTCACACGCATCCGCCAGGGCCGTGAGGCGCCGGCGCTGCGCGCGGCGATGCCGATCGACCCGTGGCGGCTGCTCTCCCGGCGCCTGTCGCTGGAGAGCCCCGCCGAGGCCGAGACGCTCTTCTCGGTCGCCAACGGCTACATGGGCCTGCGCGGCACGCACGAGGAGGGCCTGCCCTCCAACGACCCCGGCGTCTTCCTCAACGGCTTCCACGAGACCTGGCCGATCCCCTACGGCGAGGCCGCATTCGGCTTCGCGACGACGGGCCAGACGATCGTCAGCGCGCCCGACGGCACCGTCATGCGCCTGTACGTCGACGAGGAGCCGCTCGTCCTGACGGACTCGAAGATCCTGAGCTACGAGCGGATCCTCGACATGCGCACCGGGATGCTCGAGCGCAACGTCTCCTTCCGGACCGCGCGCGGCGCCGAGGTCAAGCTGCGCTCCCAGCGCCTCGTCTCGCTGCACTGGCGCCACCTCGCGGCGATCTCCTACGAGGTGACGCTCGTCTCCGGGATGGCCGAGCTCGCGATCGCCTCCGAGCTCGTCACGCACCTGCCGCGCCCGAAGGGCCACGACGACCCGCGCGTCGGTGTGCGCATGGACGAGTCGGCGCTGAAGCCGATCAACGGCCATTGCGACGACACGCGCGTCGTGCTCGAGCTGCGCACCCGCTCCAGCGGCATCGGCCTGGCCTGCGGCATGGAGCACTCGATCGACACCGAGCTGCGCCACAGCATCGAGTCCAGCGTCGAGGCCGACGAGGGGCGCGTCGTGTTCTTCCTCGACGCCGAGCCCGGGATCCCCGCCCGCATCACGAAGCTCCTCGGCTACCACCACGCCGAGCAGGCGCCGGCGGGCGATCTCGTGCGGCGCGTCAACCGCACGCTCGACCGCGCCGCCGGCGACGGCTTCGAGCGCATCGCCGAGGTCCAGCGCGAGCGGCTGGACTTCTTCTGGGAGCACAGCGACATCGAGATCGACGGGCCCGGCGACATCCAGCAGGCCGTGCGCTTCAACCTCTTTCAGATCCGCCAGGCCTCGGCGCGCGTCGAGGGCCACGGCATCGGCGCGAAGGGGCTGACCGGCCGCGGCTACGAGGGCCAGTACTTCTGGGACACCGAGATCTACGTCCTGCCGGTCCTGACCTACACCCAGCCGCACGTCGCCCGGCGCCTGCTGCACTTCCGCTACGAGATGCTCGGCGCGGCGCGCCGGCGCGCGCAGCAGCTCGGCCACGTCGGGGCGCTGTTTCCGTGGCGGACGATCAGCGGCGAGGAGGCCTCCGCCTACTACGCCGCCGGCACCGCGCAGTACCACATCAACGCGGCGATCTCCTATGCCGTGCGCCAGTTCGTCCGCGTCACGAGCGACGAGGAGTTCTTCAGCCGCGAGGGCGTCGAGATCCTCGTCGACACCGCCCGCTTCTGGGCCGACCTCGGGTTCTTCTCGGTCCGCCGCGACGGCCAGTTCTGCATCCAGGGCGTCACGGGGCCCGACGAGTACTCGGCCGTCGTGGACAACAACGCCTACACGAACCTCATGGCGCGCGAGAACCTCTCGGCCGCGGCGGCCGGCCTCGACATGCTGCGCCGCACCGATCCCGACGGCTACGACCGGCTCGTCAACCGCCTGCGGATCGAGCCCCACGAGCCCGAGGGCTGGCTGCGCGCGGCCGAGCGGATGTTCGTGCCCTACGACGAGCGCTCCGGCGTCCTGCTGCAGGACGAGCACTTCCTCAACCGCAAGCCCTGGGACTTCGAGCACACGCCGCTGGACAAGTACCCGCTGCTGCTGCACTACCACCCGCTGAACATCTACCGCCACCAGGTCATCAAGCAGACCGACGTCGTGCTCGCGACGTTCCTCGCGGGCGACCGCTTCACCCGCGAGGAGAAGCAGCGCGTCTTCGAGTACTACGACCCGCTGACGACCGGCGACTCGTCGCTGTCGTCGTGCGTGCAGAGCGTCATGGCGGCCGAAGTCGGCGACCTGCAGGCCGCCTATGACTACTTCCTGCTCAGCGCGGCCGTCGACCTCGCGAACCTCGCCGGCAACGTCAGCGACGGAATCCACGTCGCGTCCTGCGGCGGCGTCTGGATGGCGCTCGTCAACGGCTTCGCGGGCCTGCGCGACAGCGACGGCGGCGACCTGCGCTTCACGCCGCGGTTGCCGACCGAGTGGCAGGGCATGCGCTTCCGGCTCATCTACCGCGGCAGCCGCATGGCGGTCGAGATGCGGCCCGCGGAGACGACCTACACGCTGCTCGACGGCGGCCCGCTGTCGATCGTCAGCGACGGGCAGCCGTTCGAGATCTCGCGCGACATGCCCGTGACGGTGCCGGTCGCGGCCGAGCCCGGCGGGCTCCCCGCCGCAGCCGCCGCCGGCTAATCGACGAAGGGCAGGCGGTCCGCGAGGTCCGTCATGACGAACAGGCGCTGCACCTTGTCCGGGCCGCGGCGGATCCGCAGACGGTTGCTGTCCTGGCGCGAGCGCACGTCGGCCATGAAGACGAGCCGCACACCGGTCGAGTCGAGGAACTCGAGCTCGCTGAGGTCGAGCACGATCCGGGCGGCGTCGCTTGCCTCGACGCGCAGGAGCTCGTGCTCGACGAGGTCGACGGTCGAGAGGTCCATCTCCCCCGACAGCGCGATGACGTGCGTGTCGCCGTCGCGATCGCTGCGCATCGCGAGCGCGCCGAGCTGCTGGGCGTCCTCGCCGCGTGAAGACTCAGTGGTTGACCGTTCCTGCATGACGTGGAGAATGCTGTTCACTGCCGAGCCGACCGTCTCCGCCATTGTGAGCGGACGTCTCTTGGCGCTGCGCGGCGGTTCGCCCTCCTCCTGACCCGGGGAGCGGCTCCGGCCGTCCTGCAGTTATATCGGTCGTTGATCGGCGCTGACAAGTCCCGGTTGCGCGCCGGCATCGTCGACCTGGAGCGTCGGCAGCGTCAGCGTGAAGAGCGCGCCGCCGCCCGCTGCCTCGTCGACCGCGATCGAGCCGCCGTGGGTCTCGGCGACCTGGCGCACGATCGCGAGCCCGAGACCGGAGCCCGGGCGCCCGCGGGCACCGCTTCCGCGGTAGAAGCGGTCGAAGACGTGCGGCCGGTCGGCGGCCGGGATACCGGGCCCGTGGTCGCGCACGGTCAGCGCGCCGTCGCGCAACCCGACCTCGACCGTGCCGCGGTCCGGGCTGTACTTCGCGGCGTTGTCGAGCAGGTTGTCGACGGCGCGGCCGAGGCGGTCGGGCAGGCCCTCGACGACCGTCGGCTCGAGCTCGGCCCTGAACGCCGTCGCCGGCCGGCGGCGGCTCGCGCGGTGCACGGCCTCGGCGACGAGCGCGTCGAGCTTGACCTCCTCGACGCCGGTCGGCGGCTCGTCGCCGCGGGCGAGCTCGATGACGTCGGTGATGAGCGCGCTGAGCTCCTCGGTCTCCGCCCGGACGTCCTCGAGCAGGCGCCGGCGGTCGTCGTCGGGCAGCTCGCCGCCCGCGAGCAGCACCTCGATGTTCGTCCGCAGCGCGGTCACCGGCGTGCGCAGCTCGTGGGAGGCGTCGGCGACGAGCTGGCGCTGCGCGTGGACGGAGTCGTCGAGCGCGCGGCGCGAGCCCTCGAGCGTGTCGAGCATCGTGTTGAAGCGCTGGGCCATCCGCCCGACCTCGTCGTTGCCGGGCACGTCGATGCGCCGCGCGAGGTCCTCGGTCTGCGTGATGTGCTCGGCGGCCGCGGTGAGGTCGGTCACCGGCTGGATGACCTGGCGGCCGAAGATCCGCCCGAGCGCGGCGGCCAGGAGCGTCCCGGCGGCGCAGAGCAGCAGCAGGACGAGACGCAGCCGGTTCAGGGTCGCGTCGACGTTGCGCAGGCTGCGGGCGAGCTGGATCGCCCCCCCGCCGGGGACCGCGACCGTCAGCACGCGCAGGTGCACGCCGTCGGCGCGCGTGTCGCGCAGCACGAGGCGCTCGCGGCCGGCCGCGACGGCGCGGTCGTCGTCGTCGACGGGGACGGGGAGGTCGCTCTGGGAGGGCAGCAGGCGATGGCCGTCGGGGCTCAGCAGCTGGACGGGCCCGCTCGGGGCGCCGCCGCGCGCGGGCGGCGCCGGGAAGCGCAGCTCGGGGCCGAAGCCGAAGCGGTCGGCGCGGCTTGCCACCTGCGCGTACTGCTGAGCGAGCGCGTCGTCGACCTGGCCGCGCAGCTCGCTGCGCAGGACGAGGAAGGCGACGATCGAGACGAGCACGACCGTGATCCCGACGGTGCCGGCCGCCAAGAGCGTCAGCCGGTGGCGGAGGGCCATCACGGCTCGCGCAGGACGTAGCCGACCCCGCGCACGGTGTGCAGCAGGCGCCGCTCGCCGCCGGCCTCCGTCTTGCGGCGCAGGTAGCCCATGTAGACGCCGAGCGCGTTGGAGGTCGCGCCGAAGTCATAGCCCCAGACGCGCTCGAAGAGCGTCGAGCGCGTGAGCACCTGGCGCGGGTGCTCGAGGAAGAGCTCGAGCAGCGAGAACTCGGTCTTGGAGAGGTCGATGCGCCGCTGCCCGCGGTGGACCTCGTGCGCGGAGCGATCGAGCACGAGGTCGGCGAAGGCGAGCGTCGGCCCGCCGGGGTCGACGCGGCGCAGCAGCGCGCGCAGGCGCGCGTTGAGCTCGCGCAGCGCGAACGGCTTGACGAGGTAGTCGTCGGCGCCGGCGTCGAGGCCGTCGACGCGGTCGTCGATCGCGTCGCGCGCCGTGAGCATGAGCACGGGCGTCCGGTCGCCCGCGGCCCGCAGCCGGCGGCAGACCTCGAGGCCGTCGACGCGCGGCATCATGACGTCGAGCACGATCGCGTCGACGGCGCTCTCGGCGAGCGCGTCGAGCGCCTGCTGGCCGTCCTCGGCAAGCGCGACCTCGTGCTGCTCGAGCGCCAGCGCGCGCTGCAACGCAGCGCGGACGCCGGGCTCGTCGTCGACGACGAGGACCTTCACTCGACGTCCTTGCCGCCGGAGTGCAGCTTCTTGACCGTCAGCACCATCTTGCGCGAGCAGCGGTCGCCGCCGGGCAGGTCCGGCGCCAGGTGGTAGAGCTCGTAGCGGTCGAGCGTCATGACCGGCGGGCCGACGGCGTCGAAGGGCTTGCGCCAGTCGTCGTCGACGAGCACGTAGTCCGCCGCGCGCGAGACCGGCACGTGCGGATAGCTCGTCTCGAGGACCGGGCGCTGCGAGCACAGCGGCTGGCCGGACAGGATGATCCCGGCCCACAGCATGCGACCGTCGGCGGGGATGTCGAGGCGCACCGAGGCGTCCGGCGGCAGGCGCGCGTCGACCTGCTCGAGCTCGAGCATGCTCTTCGGGAGCTGGTCGAAGGTCGCGCCGATCTCGCTCGCGGCGCCGTTGCGCGTCGCCCCGACGAGAAAGATGAGCGCGAGCGCCCCGACCCAGACCCACTTGATGCGCGCGAGCCCGACCGCGGCCATCGTCACCGCCAGCGGCGCGACGAACGCGAGCGCCTTGAAGTGGAAGTACCAGCCGTAGTCGCGCGGGCGGAAGAACAGCGCCGCGGCGAGGCCGAAGACGATGATCCCGCCGAGGCCCCAGCGGATCTCGGGCGCGGCGTGGCGCAGCGCCAGGACGAGGCCGGCCCCGACGACGAGGAAGCCGATGCCGGCCATGCCCGCCTCGTCGAAGCCGAGAAAGAAACGCTCGGGGAAGAAGCCGGTGAGGTCGCCGCCCCAGTTGACGAGCGAGTAGCCCGGGGCGAGCACGCGCGTGGAGGAGGCGGTCTTCTCGAGCACGCCCTGCAGCGGGATGAGCAGCAGCAGGAAGAGCGGGACGATCCACAGGAGTTGGCGCTTGCTGCGCAGCCGCGGGATGCGCAGCAGCGACAGCCCCTGTCGGCGGCGCTCGAAGCCGAGGAAGACGAGCGCCGCGATGAGCGGGATCGGCATCGCGAGCGGATAGGCGAACGTCAGGACGCCGAGGAACGCGGCGAAGAGGATGAGCCCGCCGGCGGTTCGGTGGCGCACGACATGCCACGCGAGGACGATCGCGAACGCCATCGCCATGTAGCCCCAGGTCTGGTTGACGTACGGGTGCATCCCCGTGAAGAGCTCCATGCGGTTGAGGCCGACGAGCCCCATCGCGGCGCCGGCGGCCCACGGCCCGGCGCCGAGCAGCTCGCGCGCCAGCAGCCAGAAGCCGAGCGCCGCGAGCGCGAGCAGCGCGGCCTGCAGCGTCGCGAGCGCCGCGTAGGGCTCGACGCCGGCAACCCGTGCGACGGCACCGAACGCGAGGTAGATCGGCGGCTTGGAGCGCCAGACGAGCGGCACGCGGTCGACCGCCTCCTCGGGTGCGACGGCCGTCGGGTGGTGCTTCTGGAGGAACTGCGCGGTCCCGACGGCGAGGTGGGCGTCCGAGCCGTTGCCGATGACGGTCACGAAGCCGCCGCGGAACATCGGCACGAGCGCGATCGCGGCGATGAGCGCGGCGAGGTACAGCGGGACGAGCAGCGTCCGCCACGAGGCCGGCGCCACCGGCGCCGAGCGCGCCGCGGGCAGGCCGGGGTCGCGCCGCCAGGCCCAGACGCCGAGCGCGGCGCTCGCGAGCAGCACGATCGCCAGCGCCGCGTCGAAGGGCACGAACGCGTAGACGAGCAGCGCGAGCTCGAGCGCCGTCGCGACGGCGCCGACCGGCAGGATCCAGAGCAGCTCGTGCGAGCGCAGCCCCGGCGGCAGCAGCAGCCGCGTCGGCGCGAAGCCGACGACCGCGAAGAGCACGACGCAGGCGGCGCCGACGTGCAGCGCGTCGGCGAGGCCGCCGCGGCCCTGGACGCCGGCGTACGTCGCGAGGCCGAGCGCGATCGCGGCCGCGCCGGCGAGGCCGAGCCAGGCGAGTCCTCTGTTGGCGCGGATGCTCAGCGGCGGTCGTGGCGCTGGCGGGCCTGCGCCAGCACCCGGCTCAGGAACACCGGGTTGCCCACGAGGTACCGCCGCCACATCCGCTGCGGCTCGATCGCCAGTCTGAAGATCCATTCCAGTCCATTGTCGGACAACGATGCCGGGGCACGCGGTACGCGCCCGGAGACGAAATCAAAGAGGGCGCCGACGCCCCAGAGCACCTTGCAATCCAGGCGGTCGACGGTGGCCTGAGCCCAGATCTCCTGCTTGGGCGTGCCCATGCCCACGAGCAGGATGTCAGGCCGGCACGCGTTGATGTCCTCGATGACGCGCTCGTCGTGGCCGGAGCCCATCGCGAAGTAGCCGTGGTGGGTCCCGACGACGCGCAGCCCCGGATAGGAGCGGCGCAGGCGCTGGCCGGCCTGCGCGGCGATCCCCGGGTCGCAGCCGAGGAGGTAGACGGACGTGTCCTGGCGCTCGCAGAGGGCGGCGAGGTCCCAGATCCAGTCGGCGCCCGTCATGCGGTGCGGGATCTCGGCGCTCAGCGCCTTGGCGGCGAGGCGGACGCCGTAGCCGTCGCAGTAGACGAGGTCGGCCTCCTCGAGCGCCGAGCGCAGCGCGGGGTTCTCGCGCGACTGGTTGAGCACGTGCGCGTTGACGTACATCACGCGCTTCGTGGGGCCGCCCTCGCGGACCCAGCCGAGGATTCGCGCGAGCAGCTCGTCGGGGTGGCCGAGCTCGATCGGGAGCTCGAAGATCCTCGACTGGCGCGGCTCCGACGACGTAAGGGCGGCTTCCGTGACCTCTGGCACTACCCGAGGATCGTAGCCGCGCGCCCGGCCGCCGGCCTCACTCGAAGGTCTGGTCTTCGGCCACCGGCTTGCGCCAGACGAAGAGATGCCCGCGCGCCTCGCCCCGCAGCCCGAGCGCCCGGACCGCCTCGGTGACGCCCGGGTAGTCCTCGTCGTCCCAGTCGTGGAACGCGACGACGCCGCCGGGCGACAGCGCCGGCTCGAAGGTGCGAAACGTCGCCATCGTCTCCTCGCGCTCGTGCGAGGAGTCGATGAAGACCGCGTCGACCGGCGGCGGCGCGGAGGGGCCCAGGCCCCCGGGGCGGTCGTGCAGGTGCACGCGCGCCCGCGCGTCGGGCGCCAGCAGCGCGAGGTAGCGATCGCGCTCGGGATGGGCCTCGACGTCCCAGCTGTGGACCTCGCGGCCGGGGCGGGCGAGCGCGATGCAGGACGTCGTCCAGCCGGCGGCCGTCCCGACCTCCGCGACCCGCGCCGCGTCGCCGAGCGCGTCGAGCAGGACGCGCAGCTCGGCCGGGCGGCAGGCGACGTCGATGCTCCACGTGTCGTGCGCCGCCTGCGCGCGGCGCATCGCCCGCGCCCAGAAGCCGGCGACCGGGCGCGGGAGCCGCGCGAGGTTGTAGGCCTGCATCGCCAGCCTGCGCCCGCGCTGCACCGGCGAGCGGTCGTCGCCGGTCCGAAAGAGGTGCGGTCGGCGGCGGCCCATGCGGCGAGAACCTACCGCCGCCGCGGGGCCGTCGCCGATCGTGGACGGATGACCGGTGGGGACGCGGGCGCCGAGCGTGAGATGGTTCCCGCGTGCCCATCGTCGCCATCGACGCGCGCGACGCGTTCGCGCCCGAGCTGCGCGGCTGGGGCCGCTACGCGCGCGAGCTCATCGACGCCCTCCCGGAGCGGCCGGGCCTCGAGTACAAGCTCATCTCCGAGGGCGGCCGCGGGCCGGAGGTCCTCTTCGAGCAGATCGGCCTGCCGCTGCGCCTGCGCCGCGAGCACGCCGACCTCGTGCATGCCCCGAACTGCTTTCTCCCGCTCGCCCGGCCGTGCATGGGCGTCGTGACGATCCACGACCTCGCCTTCGAGGTCTTTCCCGACGACTTCTCCAAGCGCACCGGGGCGAAGTACCGGCTGTTCACCCGCCGGGCGGCGCGGTCGGCCCAGCGCGTCATCTGCGTTTCGGGGCACACGGCGCAGGACGTCATCCGCCGCTACGACGTCGACCCGGGACGGGTGCGCGTGATCCCGAACGCGCCGTCGCTCGCGCTCGGCGACGAGCCGGTGCCCAACGACGGTCCCTACCTGCTCGCCGTCGGCGACCTGCGCCCGAAGAAGAACATCCTGCGCCTCGTGCACGCGTTCCGCGCGCTGCGCCGCGAGGGACTCGAGCACCGGCTCATCCTCGCCGGCGTCGACAGCGGCGAGGGCGAGACCGTGCGCGCGGCGGCCGAGGGCGAGCCCGTGCGGCTGACCGGCTACATCTCCGACGCGCGCCTGGACGCGCTCATGCGCGGCGCCGACGCGCTCGTGCACCCGTCGCTCTACGAGGGCTTCGGCCTCGTGATCGTCGAGGCGATGACCCGCGGCGTGCCGGTCGTCGCCGCGCGCGCGACCGCGCTGCCCGAGACCGGCGGCGACGCCGCGGAGTACTTCGACCCGCTGGACGTCGGCGACATGGCCGCGGCGATCCGGCGCGTCGTCGGCGACCGCGCGCGGCACGCCGAGCTCAGCCGCATGGGCATCGCGCGCGCCGGGCGCCTCTCGTGGGCCGACAGCGCGGCGCTGACCGTCGCGGTCTACGAGGAGATGCTCTCCTGAGCACGCCGCGTACGACGATCCTCATGCTCAGCGTCGACGAGGCGCCGCTGCTGGCGCACTCGCTGCCCGCCGCCGCCGCCCAGCCGGGGGCCGACGTGCTCGTCATCGACAACGCCTGCACCGACGCGACGCGCACGGTCGCCGAGGACCACGGCGCACGGGTGCTCGGGCTGCGCGAGCGCGTCTCCTACGCGGCGGCGATCAACGCCGGGATCCTCGCGACGGAGGCCGACGCGATCCTCCTGCTCAACGCCGACTGCGTCCTGGACGGCGGCTTCCTCGCCGCCGCGCGGCCGCGCCTGGCGCAGCGCGGCGTGGGCTCGGTCGCGCCGCGTCTCATCCGCGCGACCGGCATGAAGCCCGGCGACCGGCTCCAGGTGCTCGACGCCGCCGGCATGGTCGTCGACCGCCGCCGCAAGAACACGCTCGTCGGTCACGGGGAGCCCGTGTCGCGCTATCGCGGCGCGGCCGAGGTCTTCGGCGGCGACGGCGCCTGCGTGCTCTACCGCCGCGAGGTCCTCGACGCCTGCGCCGTCGGCGGCGAGGTGCTCGACGAGGACCTCGAGCTCTGGGCGTCGGACGTCGACCTCGCCTGGCGCGCACGCCTGCTGGGCTGGCGCTGCATGTACGAGCCGCGCGCGATCGCCTGGCACATGCGCTTCTACTCGCCGACGACGCGCTCCGGCCTCCCGGAGGCGCACCGCCGGCTGCAGTTCCGCAACCGCCTGCTCATGATGGTCAAGAACGACTCGTGGGCCGACATCCGCGGCGACCTGCACCGGATCGCGTTCTACGAGCTGCTCGCGATCGGCCACGTCGTGCTGCGCGAGCGCCACCTCCTGCGCGCCTACGCCGCCGCGTGGCGGGCGCTGCCGGGAGCGCGGCGGCGGCGCGCCGTCGTGCAGGCCAAGCGCCCGGCCGCGAGCCGGCCGCCGTTCGGGCTGCGCGCGCCGCGCTGAGCGCCCGGACGCGTCACCGCCGCTTGCGCGCGGCGGCGAAGAGCTCGGCGACGGCGGGCTCCATGAAGTAGTCCGTGCCGCCGTCGTCGCGGCCCTCGGTCGCGATCGGCAGCTCGCGGGCGAGCTTGCGCGAGTAGCGCCCGGGCCAGGCGAGGATGCCCGCGACGCCGTGGGCGCCCTTCTCGAGCCCGAGGCGCGCGGCGATGGCGTTGCCCGAGATTCGCTCGCCGGGCGCGTCGACGAGCAGGTCGAAGAGCCCGCGCGCGGGCGCCGCGAGCTTGCCGTAGAGCCAGGCGGCCTGGTCGGCGTCGTCCGCCGTCCAGGGCGCGGGCGGCTCGTGCGGCGCGTGGCGCAGGCCGCGGCCGCGGCCTGCGCTCCAGGGCGGAGCGGCGGGGTCGGCCGCCAGGAAGTTCGCGAACCAGACGTAGAACTCCGGCACGCGCTCCTCCGGGACGGCGACCGTGACCTGCTTGTCGGCCATCAGGCGGTCTGCGTCTCGGTGCCGGTCGTGGCCGGCTGCTCGGCGGTGTGGCGGCCGTGGCCGCAGTGGCGACCGTGGCGGTGGCGGCCCTGGCCGCGGCGGCCGGGGAAGCCCGCGAGGAAGCGTCCGTAGAAGGCGTAGAACTCGGCCACGCGATCCTCCGGGACGTCGATCGTGATCTGCTTGTCCTTCGTGGTGCTGGGCTCGGCTGACATTGCCGGCCCTCCTTTCGTCGTGCTTACGAGATACCATCATACACAAGTATTTACTTAAGTACAGAGGACCGACTCCTGCTGACGTGCTCCGGTCGCGCTCACGCGCCGCCGGGCGCCTGCCGATGCTTCCGCGTGAGCGACGCCCGACTCCTGCCACCGGCGCTGCTCATCGTGCTCGCGCTCGTGCTCGCGGTGCTGCTCGTGTCGCGCGGGGACGCCCCGGGTGCCGCGCCGGCCAACGGCGAGCTCGACGGCACGCGCTACCGGATGGCGACCGGGCCGGCGCTGCCGGCG
Organism: uncultured Actinomycetes bacterium; assembly: GCA_963797025.1. Classification (GTDB taxonomy): domain Bacteria; phylum Actinomycetota; class Thermoleophilia; order Solirubrobacterales; family Solirubrobacteraceae; genus CADCVQ01. The sequence continues at coordinate 326,174 of CAWCNU010000004.1, read as the reverse complement.
CTGCCCGCCCCCGCCCCGCTGCGCTTCGCGCCCGGCGTCGCCGCCGGCGACCAGCAGGTCGTTCGCGACGCCGTCGCCGCCGCACGACCCGGGGCGCGGCGGCTCGTCGAGCTCGTGTCGGGGCTCGTGACCGTCAGCGTCGGCTCACCCGCGCCCGGCGTCGCCGGCGAGATGCGAGCGACGCCGGCGGGCTACGACGTCGAGCTCGACCTCGGCCCGGTCTACGCGGCCAACGGCCTGCGCGGCGTGCGCAGGGTCGTCCTGCACGAGCTCGCGCACGTCGTCGACCACGCGCTCGTGCCGACGGCGATGGAGCGCGTCCTCGACGCCGCCACGCCGCCGGGCTTCGGCTGCGACGACGACGGCCACTCAGGCGGCTGCGCGGCGCGCGAGGAGCGCTTCGCCGAGAGCTTCGCGAAGTGGGCGACGGGCGACATCGGAGTCGACGTCTACCTCGGCTACCGCGTGCCGCCGCCGACCTCGCTGGAGAGCTGGGGCGCGCCGCTGGCCGCGCTCCTGCCGGGGCGTTAGCGCCTTCGACGCGTGCGCGTCGTCTCGGCGCTTCCTGCGGCATCGAGGGAAGGGTTTCGGCCGCTGTTGCGGCTCCGAGGCGGGGGGTGGGGCGAAAAACTCGGCTTAGAGACCCCCTTTTTCGACCCACCCCCCGCCCCGCGTCACCACGAGCGCGTCAGCCCGCCGTCGACGAGCAGCCGCTGCCCCGTGACGTAGCCCGCCGCCTCCGAGCAGAGGAACGCCGCCGCCGAGGCGACCTCCTCCGGCGCGCCGAGGCGCCCCGCGGGCACCTCGCCGGCCGCCGCCTCCTGCGCGGCCTCCAGGCTCCCGAACCCCGACACGAGGCGATCCGTCGCGATCCTGCCCGGCAGCACCGCGTTGAACGTCACCCCGAAGCGCGCGTTCTCGCGGGCGAGGAGCTTGAAGGCGGCGAGCAGCCCGGGCCGGTTGACGTTGGAGAGCTGCAGCCCGGGCAGCGGCTCGAGCGCGGCGCTCGACGACACCGCGACGACCCGGCCGAACCCGCGCTCGCGCATCCCCGGCACGACGCGCTGCAGGATGAGCATCGGCGCGACGACGAGCGCGCGGTGCGCGGCCTCCCAGTCCTCGGCCGTGAACGCCAGCGGGTCGTCGCTGCGCGGCGGGCCGCCGGTGTTCGCGACGTAGACGTCGATCGGGCCGAGGTCGGACTCGACCGCGTCGATCAGCGGCCCGACCGTCGCGAGATCCGCGCTGTCGAACGCGTAGGCCGACGACCGCGAGGCGCGCGCGACGGACGCGCCCTCGTCCTGGAGCGCGTCGGCGATCGCCCGCCCGATCCCGCGCGACGCGCCGGTCACGAGCGCCACCCGTCCGCGCAGCCCGAGCTCCATCAGTCCTGCGCGACGTCGGGGGCGCGGGCGATGACCGCCATGCGGTCGCGGAAGTCCGGCGCCCACATCCGGTCGGCGAGGCCGGCCCGGCCGGCCGCTCGCACGAGCGCGCGCGCGACCGGCGGCGAGTAGCCGCCGACGCGGTCGAGGTAGTAGCGGACGCTGAAGGCCTTCGGCGCGGTGCGGATCTCGAGGACCGTCCAGCCCTGGCGCTCGAGCAGCGTCCGCATCGAGCCGCGCGTGAAGAACTGCACGTGCGTCGGGATCACCGACCACCAGCGCGCGCGCATGCCGCGCGCGACGAGGCTGCCCGCGTCGGGCAGCGCCATCCAGGCGACGCCGCCCGGGCGCAGCAGGGTCGCCATGCGCTCCAGCGCCTCGGCCGGGCGCGGGAGGTGCTCGATGACGTCGCCCATGACGATCGCGTCGAAGTGCTGCTCGGGCAGCGGCGTCGTCAGCAGGTCGCCGGTCCGGACGTCGAGCCCGAGCCGCTCGCGGGCGTAGGCCGACGCGAACTGCGACGGCTCGACGCCGACGGCGTCCCAGCCGCGGCCGGCCGCCTCGGCGAGCAGGAAGCCGACCCAGCAGCCGAGGTCCAGCAGCGTCCGGTGGCGCGGGCCGCCGTTGCCCGGGATCGGGACGGGCGTGAGGTTCGCCTCGATGCGCTCCAGCGCGCGGCGCGCCGTCTCGCGCTGGCCGGCCTCCTCCTCGATGTAGTCCTCGGAGGCCGCGCCGGCGTAGGCGCTCTCCAGCTCGGCGTCGGCGGGCATCGGGTCGGTCTGGCGATGGCCGCAGCGCGGACAGCGGACGAGGTCGGCGAGCGCCGTGCCGAAGCGGTCGGTCGTCGGGATGAGGCCGTCCGGTCCGGCCTCGCCGGCCACCTTGAGGTGCGGGCGCAGCCCGGAGGCCCCGCAGGCGCTGCAGCGCGTCACGCCCGGCAGCGTAGAGACTCCTAACCGGATGGGGATCGTCCGACGACGGGCCCGCCGTCTACGATCAACCGGTGGCCGAACGGCATCTGGGCCTGCTGAGCGTCGTCGCGCCGATGCTCGACGAAGAGGGCACCGCGCTCCTGTTCTGCGAGCGCATGCGCTCGGCGCTCGACGGGCTGCCCTGGGAGCTCGTCGTCGTCGACGACGGGTCGAAGGACGCGACGCCCCGGATCCTCGCCGAGCTCGCCGCCGAGGACGAGCGCATCAAGGTCGTGTCGCTCTCGCGCAACTTCGGCCACCAGACCGCGATCACCGCCGGCCTCGACCATGCCGCCGGCGACGTCGTGGTCATGATCGACTCCGACCTGCAGGACCCGCCCGAGCTCATCCCGACGATGCTCGAGCACTGGCGCAGCGGCTCGGACGTCGTCTATGCCATCCGCACCGACCGCAGCGGCGAGTCGGCCTTCAAGCTCCGGACGGCGAGCTGGTTCTACCGGATCATGAGCAAGGCCTCCGACGTCCCGCTGGCCCAGAACGCGGGCGACTTCCGGCTGCTCGACCGGCGCGCGCTCGACGCGCTGCTGGCGATGCGCGAGCGCAACCGCTATCTGCGCGGGATGACCTCGTGGGTCGGCTTCACGCAGACCGCGGTGCCCTACAGCCGCGACGCGCGCCACGCCGGCCAGACGAAGTACCCGATCCGCAAGATGATCCGCTTCGCCCTCGATGCGATCACCTCGTTCTCGCGCGCGCCGCTGCAGATCGCGACCGTCGCCGGCTTCCTCTTCGCCGCGCTCGCGTTCCTCGCGATCCCGGTCGCGATCGTCTTTCGGATCTTCGGTGCCTTCGTGCCCGGCGTCACGACGACCGTCGTCGCCGTGCTGCTGCTCGGCGGCATCCAGCTCATGGCGATCGGGATGATCGGCGAGTACGTCGGCCGGATCTACGACGAGGTCAAGCGGCGCCCGCTGTATGTCGTGCGCGACCGGGCGAACGTCTCGGACGCGACCCAGGATGAGCACGAGCGCACCCCCGCGTAGCCGCGAGAAGGCGCTGGCGGCGCTCGGTGCGACGGTCTCGCTGGCGGCGCTGGCGGGGATCGTCGTGTGGGCGCTCTACCAGGAGCCGCCGAGCCTGCCGCGCGACCCCGCCCGGCTGGCCGAGCTCGCCGGCGCCGTCGCGTTCTACCTCGCGGCCTGCGCGATCCGCGCCGAGCGCTGGTTCGAGCTGTTGCGCTACAACGGCGCGTGCCCGCGGCGCGCCGACGCCTACGCGCTGACGGCCGTCGCCTACGCCGGCAACAACGTCCTGCCCGCGCGCGCGGGCGACGCGCTGCGCGTCGTGCTCGTCACGCCCCGCGCGCAGACCGACGCCCGCACCGTCATCGGCACGATCGTCGCCGAGCGCGTGCTCGACGTCGTCGTGCTCCTCGGCCTCTTCGTCGCGCTCGCCTACGGGGTCCTCGGTGGCGTCGACGTCCCGTCGGCCGGCCGGCTGCTGTTCGCGGCGCTGCTCGTCGGCGGGCTGCTGGCGCTCACGGCCGCGGCGGCGCTCGTGCTGCAGCGCCGCGGGCATCTCGGCCGCGTCGTGGCGTTCCTCGCGCCGATGGTCGAGGCCACGCGCCGGCTGCGCAGCAACCACGGCCTGCGTCTCCTGGCGCTGACGCTGCTCGTCTGGGCGCTGGAGTGGTTTGCCTGGTGGCTGGCGGCGAGCGCCGCGGGCCTCTCGCTCGGCGTCCTCGAGATCGGCTACCTCCTCGGCCTGGCGTCGATCTTCGTCCTGGTTCCCAGCGGCCCGGGCTTCGTCGGGACGTTCGACGCGGCGATCGTCTTCGGCGTCCGGGCGCTCGGGCGCACCGGCGCACAGGCGCTCTCCTACGTCCTGCTGCTGCGCTTCGTCGTGACGGTGCCGATCACGCTCATCGGGCTCGTCGTCCTCGTGGCGCGCTACGGCGGCGTGAGCCGCATCCGCGGCGCGGTACGGGCCTGATGCGCGTCGCCGTGCTGGGCGCCGGCGTCGCCGGCCTCGTGTGCGCCTATCGCCTCTCGCACGAGGGGCACGTCTGCGACGTCTACGAGCGCTGGCCGGGGCTCGGCGGCCAGGCGGCGACGCTCGACGTCGGCGGCGGCGAGAAGCTCGAGCGCTACTACCACCACCTCTTCACGAGCGACCGCCACATCGCCGGCCTCTACGAGGAGCTCGGGATGCCCGACGAGCTGCAGTGGAAGCCGTCGACGATGGCGTTCTTCGTCGACGGGCGCCAGTGGGCGTTCAACGGCCCGCTGGACCTCCTGCGCTTCGGCCCGCTGTCGCCGCCCGCGCGGCTGCGGATGGGCCTCGCGGTGCTCCTGCTGCAGAAGCGCGCCCGCGAGGTCGGCCCGTATGAGTCGATCACGGCGCGCGAGTGGATCGAGCAGCGCATGGGCCGCTCGCCGTGGCGCAAGGTCTGGGGGCCGCTGCTGCGCGGGAAGTTCGGCGAGCGCGCCGAGGACATCTCGATGGCGTGGCTGTGGAGCAAGCTCACGCTGCGCCGCCAGCTCGAGGGCGACGAGGCGCGCCAGGAGCAGCTCGGCTACCCCGCGCACTCCTGGGAGCTGCTCTTCGACGCCCTGCGCGACGCGATCGTCGCCGCCGGCGGCCGCGTGCTCGTCGATCGCCCGGCCGCCGCGCTGCGCCGCGCGCCCGGCGGCGGCTTCGTCGTGCAGGCGGGCGCCGCGGGCTCGTTTCGCGCAGGACACGACCCGCGCCGCTTCGCCCGCGATGGCGCCGCCGGCGAGCACTACGACGCCGTCGTCGCCACCGTGCCCAGCGACGTCTTCGACGGGCTGCTCGACGACGACCTCGCGGCGGCGATCGGCCCGGAGTACCTCACCCGCCTGCGCGGGACGGAGTACCACACGGCGCTCTGCCTCCTGCTCGAGCTCGACCGCCGCTTCTCGCCGTTCTACTGGACGAACATCGCCGATCCGCAGCTGCCGTTCGTCGGCCTCGTCGAGCACACGAACTTCATCGATCCCGAGCGCTACGGCGGCCGGCGCTTCCTCTACGTCGCCAACTACCTCGCGCCCGGCGACCCGCTGCTCGCGCTCGACGCCGAGGAGCTGCTGCAGGCCTACCTGCCCGGGCTGCGCAAGGTCAACCCGGCCTTCTCGCCCGAGTGGATCCGCGCCCGCTGGCTGCACCGCGAGCCGGCCGCGCAGCCGATCGTGACCGTCGGCTACCACGAGCGCATCCCGCCGCTGCAGACGGGCGTGCCGGGGCTCGTGCTCGCCAACACGACGCAGATCTATCCCGAGGACCGCGGCACGAACTACTCCGTCCGCCTGGGCACCGACGCCGCGCGCGCATTGCTGGTTGCAAGGCGGCCGCGATCTGGGTAGCCCCGCACGCCAACAACGTCCCCAACGAGGATCTTGCCCATGGACGCATTCTCCATCCCGCTCGTCGTCTTCACCGCCATGATGGTCGCGCTGCTCGTCGCGATCTTCTGGGGTGCGTTCGACGATCCGCTGCCGCAGCGGGCCAGCTCGACGTGGGCGGTCACATGCCCGCTCGGCGGCCTGCTCTACGGCATCGGCCTCGCCCCGCTCGCGGTCATCGTCGCGACCGTCAGCGTGCTCGCACTCGGATCGCTCGCCTACTGGTTCCTGGTGACCGAGCCCGACGACGGCGAGGACGAGGCCGAGGACCCGATCGAGCCCGATCCGGGCCCGAGCGACGACCTCGTCATCGAGGTTCCCCAGCAGCCCGTGGTCGAGGCCGACGGCATCGACTGGGACGCGTTCGATCGCGAACGCGCCGACTGGGAGAAGGAGCGCACGCCCGCCGGGCAGCCGGCGCGCGAGCCGCTACCCAGCGGCGTCTGAGTACACCCGCCAGGTCGCCCGCGCAGCGTCGTCCCAGGTCCAGGGCGGCGGCGCGGGCGCCGGGCGCGTCGCAGCCGCCCCCGCCGCGAGGAGCCCGGCGAGGTCGCCGGTCTCGACGAACGTCGCGCGGTCGCCGAGGACCTCGCGCAGCACGGGGATGTCGGTCGCCACGACCGGCGTCCCGCAGGCGAGCGCCTCGACGGTCGGCAGCCCGAAGCCCTCGTCGTCGGAGGGGAAGACGAGCGCCCGCGCGCCCGAGTAGATCGCCGCGAGCTCGTCGTCGGTGACGCGGCCGGTGAGGGTCACGCCGGGCAGCTCGTGCGCCCACGGCTTCGTCGCGCCGACGAGCACGAGCGGCAGCTCGCGCGGCGCCTTCGCCAGCGCGGCCACCCGCTTGCGCGGATCGGGCGTCTGCAGCCCGCCGACCCACAGCAGGTAGTCCTCGGGCAGCCCGAAGCGCTCGCGCACGGCGGCGACCTCCTCGGGGCCGCGCTCGTGCAGCCCCGGCGCGGGCGCCTCGGAGACGACGACGATGCGCGCGGGGTCGAGGCCGAGGTGCTCGACGACCTCCGCCGCGACGGTGTGCGTCGGGACGATGACGCGCGCGGCGCGCTCGACGGCGAGGTAGCGCAGGCGGAAGCGCAGCCCGCTGCGCAGGTACTCGCTGCGCCGCTTGAGCGGGACGACGTCGTGGAGCGTCACGACCTGGGGGCACGGCGGCCGCAGCAGCGCGCCGTCGATCCACGGCGAGTGGAAGACGTCCGCGCGGCGCGGGCGGTGGGTGACGGCGATCGAGTTCTCGCCGGCGGTCGCGATGAGCCCGGCCAGCAGGCAGGTCGCGTAGCGGCCGATCCCGCGCGGGTCAGATGCCGGGCGGCTGTCGAAGGCGATCCTCACCGGCTCGCCGCCTCTTCGAGGATCGCCTCGACGCGGTCGGCGTAGGCATCGGCGCCGAAGCGCTGCGCGCGCTCGCGGGCCGCGGCGCCCATCTCGGCGCGGCGGCCGAGCACCTCCAGGACGGCGGCGGCGAGCTCGTCCGGGCGTCCCGGCGTCACGAGCCGGCCCGTCTCGCCGTCGGCGACGACCTCCGCGAGGCCGCCGACGCGGGTCGCGACGACCGGCGTCCCCGCCGCCATCGCCTCGGCGAGGACGGTGCCGAAGGGCTCCTGGCGCGACGGGGCGACGAGGACGTCGAGATGGCGCATGACGGCGGCGCCGTCGGCGACCCACGGCACGTGCTCGACGCCCTCGGCCTCGCGCACGCGCCGGGCGTACTCGGGGGCGCTGTCGTAGGGGTCGTCGCCGACGAGGACGATGCGCGCGGTCGGCGCTCCGGCGCGGATCTGCGCGGCCGCACGGACGAGGTCGAGCGGGCCCTTGCGCGGCTCGATGCGCCCGACGAAGCCGACGACCGGGCCGTTGCCCGTGGTCGTCTCCCACGGCGCGGGCGCGTCGGGGACGTCGAGCTCGACCGGGCAGTAGACGACGTGCGCCCGCAGGCCGGGCAGGTGGTCGGCAACGGCCTGGGAGTCCGCGAGCACGGCGTTGGCGAGCCTCCAGAAGCGCGGGACGCGGTCGACGATGTCGTGCACGTGCAGGACGCTCGGCCGGCCGCCGAGCCCCGGCAGGAGCCGGCCGCTGACGGTGCCGTTGAGGTAGACGAGGTCGTAGCCGGCGGCCAGGCGGCGCACCCGCGGCCAGCTCGCCGCGGCGCGCGCCCCGGCGCCGCGGTCCATGCCGCCGAGCGCGATCCGCACGACCGGCAGGCCGGCATCGTCGAGCGGCCCCGCCTCCGGGGTCGCGAGCGTCAGCTCGTGCCCGCGGGCGAGCAGGCGCTTGGCGAGCCGCAGCAGCCCGATCTCGGCGCCGCCGGGGTGGGCGACGGCACAGACGGCGAGGATTCGCACCCTTCGATCCTTGCAGGCAGCGGACCGCTGCGAGACTTCGCCGTCGTGGTCGCCGAACTGCACGACGCGATCTGGGCGGGCATGCCCGACGACGCGACGCCCGAGTCCTTCGGGCCGCGGCGCGCGTTCCTGCTCGCCCACGTCACGCCCGGTGAGACCGTGCTCGACCTCGGCTGCGGCGCGGGTGAGTTCAGCGCGGCGCTGGTGAGCGCCGGGGCGGCGCCGATCGCCGTCGACGTCGCCGCCGAGGCGCTGCGGCGAGCGCGCGCCGGGCTCGCCGGGCTCGATACCCGGCTCTGGGCGCCGGGCGAGCCGCTGCCCGTGCCGGACGCGAGCGTCGACGTCGTCTGGGCGGGCGAGGTCATCGAGCACGTCGCCGACGTCGCGCCGTGGCTGTCGGAGGTGCGCCGGGTCCTGCGACCGCGCGGGACGCTGCTGCTGACGACGCCCGACACCGGCCCGCGCACGCTGCTGGCGCTCGCGCTGAGCCCGCGGCGCTTCGCGACGCACTTCGAGCCGCGCTCCGACCACGTGCGCTTCTTCTCGCGCCGGACGCTGCGCGAGCTGCTCGACGACCTCGGCTTCGACGTGACCGAGCTGCGCAGCCGGCGCGGGACGATCTTCGCGCGCGCCGTGCGCGGCTGATGCGCGTCCTGCTCGACACGACGTACGCGCTGCGCGGGCGCAGCGGCACCGCGGTGTACGTCGAACGGCTGGCGGCGGCGCTGCGCGAGGAGGGCGTCGAGGTCGTCGAGGCGGCGAACGAGCGCCGGCCGGCGCCGGCCGGCGGCGGCGCGGGCAGCGCTCGCAACCTCGCGCTGGACGAGTGGTGGACGCAGGCCGAGCTGCCGCGGCGCGCGCGCGCGGCGGGCGCCGACGTCCTGCACCACCCGCTGCCCGCGCTCGCGTTCCGCGCGCCGTGCGCGCAGGTCGTCACGCTGCACGACCTCGCCTTCGAGCGGCTGCCGGAGGCCTTCTCGCCGGGCTTTCGCCGGTGGGCCTCCCGGGCACACCGGCGCGCCGCGCTCCGGGCCGGGGCGGTCGTCTGCGTCTCGGAGACGACGAGCCGCGACGCGCGGGCGCGCTGGGGGCTGGATCGCGCGCAGATCGTCGTCGCCCACCACGGGCCGGGCCAGGAGCTCGACGTCCGGCGCGTCGCGCCGCAGCACTTCCTCTACGTCGGCGACGACGAGCCGCGCAAGAACCTCGGCCTGCTGCTCGACGCCCACGGGGCGTACCGGCGCGCCGCCGGCGCGGGCGCGCTGTCGCTGGTGCTCGCGGGCCGCGCTCGCAGCGACCGCGAGGGCGTGCGGTGCGAGCCCGAGCCGGACCTCGCGGCGCTGCTCGGCGCGGCCGTCGCGCTCGTGCACCCGGCGCTGCACGAGGGCTTCGGGCTGACGGTCCTGGAGGCCATGAACGCCGGCGTGCCGGTCATCGCGGCGCGATCGCCGGGGCTCGTCGAGACCTGCGCGGAGGCGCCGCGCTACGTCGATCCGCACGACGCCGCCGGCCTGGCGGCGGCACTGGCCGAGCTCGCCGGCGATCCGGCGCTCGCGGGCGAGCTCGCAGAGCGCGGGCGGCGGCGGGCGGCGGGCTTCTCCTGGCGGGCGTCTGCGCGTGCCCACATCGAGGCATATACGCTCGCGCGGTGGCCTGGCCAGTGACAGCCCATCCCGCCCTGGCAGAGCGCGCGCCTTGAGGGTCGCGATCCTCGGCACGCGGGGCATCCCCGCGTCCTACAGCGGCTTCGAGACGGCCGCCGAGCAGCTTGCCAGCCGTCTCACCGAGCGCGGCCACGAGGTCATCGTCTACTGCCGCCCGCACGTCGTCGACCGCCGGCTGCGCGAGCACAAGGGCGCGCGCCTCGTCCACATCCCGGCGGTGCGCAACAAGTACCTCGACACGTTCACGCACACGCTGCTGTCGTCCTTTCACTGCGCGCGGCGGGTGCGCCCCGACGTCGCGCTGTTCTTCATCGCCGGCAACAGCCCGATGTGCCTCGTGACGCGCGGGGCCGGGATCCCGACGGTCATCAACGTCGACGGCCTGGACTCCGACCGCTCGAAGTGGCCGGCGCTGGCGAAGGCCTACCTGCGCTTCGCCGAGCGCAACGCGCCGCGCTGGGCGGACACCGCGATCACCGACTCACACGCCGTGGCGGAGATCTTCGAGCAGCGCTACGGGCGGCGCATCGGCGTCGTGCCCTACGGCGTCGAGGACCCCGGGCACGGGGGGACCGGGACGCTCGAGCGCCTCGGCCTGCAGCCGCGCAAGTACGTGCTCTTCGTCGGCCGCCTCGAGCCCGAGAACAACCCCCACGTCCTCGTCGAGGCGTTCTCGCGGATCTCCGGCGAGCGCGCGCACGGCATGAAGCTCGTCGTCGTCGGCGGCGCGCCGTACGCGCACGACTACATCAAGCAGGTCCAGCGCGCCGGCGACCCGCGGGTGGTCTTCCCCGGCTACGTCTTCGGGCGCGGCTACTGGGAGCTCCAGCGCCACGCCTACGTCTTCTGCGCGCCGACCGAGGTCGGCGGCACGCACCCGGTGATCCTCGAGGCGCTCGCGGCCGGCAACTGCGTGCTCGTCAACGACCACGCCCCGAACGTCGAGACCGTGGGCGACGCCGGCCTGACGTTCTCCGGCAAGGACGGCGTGCCGTCGCTGACCGCGCAGCTCGAGCGGCTGTTCGACGAGCCCGAGCTCGTCGATCATTACCGCGCCCGCGCCCGCGAGCGCGCCCGGCGCTACTCCTGGGACGCCGTGACCGACGAGTACGAGCAGCTGCTCGTCAACGCCTGCCAGATGGGCGGCCCCGGCTCGCTGCCGGCCGAGCTCGTCGACGGCGACACGCCCGGGGCTGCTGCGGCCGGGGTCGCGCGGGGGTAGGCGCTGCGCGCTGGCCGCGGCAGCGGCCGCGGCCGATCGAGCTAGCGCCTGACGCTGATCGGCGCCGCGCGGCTGACCGTCGCCCGCGAGCCGTTGCGCCAGCGCAGGCGGACCGAGCCGGGTCCGTTGATGCGGACCCGCGTGTTGAGGAAGTGGCGCGTGCCGCCGACCTTGAGCGTCCGGCGGGTGCGCCAGCGCTTGCCGCCCTTCGCGCGGAACTGGACCTGGACGGTCTGCGTCGTGCCGGCCTTCGCGCCGCGCAGCATCCCGAAGACGCCGACGCTGCGGCCGCGGCGGACCGACCGGGATTTCAGATGGATCGGCGTGATGTACGCGGTGTACGCCGGCTTGCGCTTGCCGGCCAGCGACTTCAGCCCGCTCTGGAACGTCCGCCACGCCAGCTGCGGGTCCTTCTGGGGATCCACGCCGGCGACCGGCGCGTCGTCGACGAGCAAGAACTGGCTCATCGAGCGCACGAGCGGGTTCTTGAAGGCGAGGTACTCGGCCTCGTTGATCCACGCCGCCTGGCGCGCGAACGAGACGCTGAAGGGGTCGGGCTTGGTCTGGTAGCCGTACTCGGTGAGGTACAGCGGCACCCCGCGGCGCGAGGGCAGCTTCTGGCCATAACGGCGGTAGATGCGCGTCAGCTCGCTCGTGAGCTTGCGCAGGTCCGAGATCGAGACCCAGTCCGGCGCCCGGGACTTGCGGCTCGGCGGCGACAGCAGCGCGTAGGGGTGGTGCGCGTAGCCGCTGGAATGGAAGAGGGCCGGGTTCTCGGCGACGAAGGTCGCGGCGTCCGTCGGGCAGCCGGTGGCCGTGGCAGCGTCGCCCTTGAGGATGTTCGCGTTGTCGTCGAGGCAGTACAGGCGGCGCAGGAAGCGCAGCGGGTCCAGCGACTGGCTCAGGCCCTGGCTGGCCTGCTGGCCCTGCGGCGCGGTCTCGCCGACGAGGATCGTGTCGGCGCCGTGCGTCGTGTCGGCGAGGTTCGTCCAGGCCGCGGCGACGAGCTTGCGATACGTCGTCGGGGCGGATTCGATCATCGCCTTGCCGCTGCTGTCGCGCGGGTCCGGGCTCCACTGCGGCGTGAGCCAGCCCGCCTGGTTGGGCTCGTTCCAGATCGACCAGTAGGCCACGCGCGGAAGGCCCTGGTAGCTGCCGCTGTAGCGCGTGCCGACCGCACGGACGAACTTGCCGAACTCGTCGGGGTTGGGGCCGAAGGTCTCCTGCAGATCGTCGCGCGGCGACTCCGTCGCGGCCCAGCGCGGGATCGGCGACGTGAGGTTGAAGTTCAGCGCGATGCCGTAGTTCGCGGCGAGGCGGGTGATGCGGTCATACGGCGCCCAGAGCTCGGGCGGGTACGCGCCCGGATCGGTCGCGTCGAAGTTCGGTCGCTGCGCCTGGTCGTTGGCCGGCGCGACGATGCGCCAGAAGACCGAGATCCGCAGGCGGTCGACGCCGAACGCCGCGAGCGTCGCGAGCGTGCTGTTGACCTGCTCGTCGGTGCCGTAGACGAGCATCGGGTCGTCTTGGAACATCGACTCCTGCGTCGGCGACGCGAGGGCGGCTGAGGGGAGGACCGCCAGCACGAGGGCGGTCAGGATGAGCGAGAGAAGTGATTTCACGAGGAGGAGGCGGCGATCTGACGTTGCGCTTGGAGGAACACGGCGACGGCGTCGGAAGAGCGGGGGTCAAGATAGACGGCTGGGCGAATCGCCGTCAGCGCGGCGCGCGGCCGCTCGTTCACGTCGAGCTCGAACTGGGCGAGGCGCAGCCACGTATCCGGGTTCTCCGGCTGCAGCGCCACAGCGTCCTTCAACGCACGCTGGGCCGCGAACTTGCGCCCAGCTTTCGTCTCGATCGTCGAGAGCTCGAACAGCGGGTCGACGGAGAGCGGGTTGCGGTCGCGCGCGGACTGCGCCTGGGCGCGGGCGCCGGCGATGTCGCCGCCGTCGAGCGTCGCGATCGAGTCCTGCCCGACGGACTCCGAGCGCAGCGGCTGCCACACCGTCCAGGCGCACACGACCGCGAGCAGCAGCGCGGTCGCAGCCACGACGGCGCGCTCGCGCTCGCGCAGCCCGGCGCGCAGGCGCGGGCCGAGCGCGCCTGCGCCGGCCGCCACCGCGACGCGCTCGCGCAGCGGCCCGCGGCCCGCGACCCAGCCCGCGGCCAGGAGCGCGACCCCGGCGTTGGCCGGGACGAACCACGTCCAGTCGATGAGCGAGTGCGCGCCGAAGATCACGACGATCGCGACGAGCGTCAGCAGGCCGATCCGCTCGGGGGTGAACTCCAGCCGCCGGTCCTCGCGGCGCAGCCCGGTCGCGCGGGCGGCGCTCATGAGCCAGGCGGCGAGCAGCGCGAGGCTCACGGCCAGCCCGGCGAGACCGAGGTCGGCGAGCGTCTGGACGACGTAGCCGTGCGCGTGGCGCACGGCCGGATCGGCCGTGCGATAGCGCTTGCGCACCGTCGCGTAGCCGCCCGCCCCGACGCCGCCGGCGACGTTGTCCTCGAAGATTCGCAGCGCCTCGTCCCAGTAGCGCGCGCGCACGCTCCCGGCGGCGGTCAGGCGGCTGGGGTCGTTGACCGGGATCCGTGCGTTGGGATCGGTCAGCGACTCCCAGCGGCTGGAGATCGAGCCGCTGAGGCCCTGGTCTGAGACGACGAAGCTCCCGAGGTAGACCGCCGGCACGAGCGCGGCGCCGACGAGCAGCGCGATGCCCGCCCGTCGCCGCAGTCCTTCGGGGCGCACGTGCGTGGCGGCGACGAAGTTCACCGCGAGGCCGGCCAGCAGCAGGACGGCGAGCACGACGAGCAGCGCGAGGCCGAGTTGCAGCCCGGCGCCGTTGCGCAGGTCGATCGGGACGCGGTCCTCGGTCAGGGCGCTCTGCGAGAACGCCCAGGCGGCGACGAGCCCGCCGCCCGCCAGCCCGGCGAGCAGCACCGCGGCGCCGCGCAGGCGCAGGGGGACGGTGGCAAACCAGAACGCGCAGCCCAGCGCGGCGGCGAGCAGCGCGCCGCGCGAGTAGGCGAGCAGCATCGTCAGCACGAGCAGCCCGAGCGCCGGATAGGCGAGCGCGTTGAGGCCCTGGTGGCCGCAGCGGCGCGCGCCGAGCCAGAGGCAGCCGGGCACACCGAGCGCGGCCATGAGGCCGACGCTGTTCCAGTACCCGAACGGCTCGCGCAGGCGGGCGAAGGTCTCGTCGGGGTTCAGCGCGCCGGGCAGGATCTTCGTCAGGACGGCGTAGCCGCTGACGACGACCGCCGCCAGCGTGATCGCCCCGAGCACGGCGCTCCAGCGGCCCGGAGCGGCGTGCGCGGCCGCGACGGCGGCGGCGAACACCGCGACGTAGGCGAGCGTCCGGTCGGCCTCCAGCCAGGCGTCCGCCGGCTGCGCCGCCCAGCCGATCGAGAGCGCCGTCAGGACCGCGAGCGCGACGAACGCCAGCAGCGGGACGCTGCCCCAGAGCCGCTCGCGGCGGGGCGCCAGCAGCGCGGCGGCGCAGACCGCCAGCCCGCCTCCGAGGATGAGCGCGATCTCGGCGGGCGTCGCACGGCCGATGAGCAGGCCGCCCTGCGCACCGAAGGCGACGGCGCAGATGATCGCGGCGAGGCCGCTCGTCAGCAGCGCGTCGGCGCGCGGGCGCGCGACGCTCAGCGCGGTCGCGCCGGGCGGGGCGGCCGGGCGGGCCGGATGCTCAAGCGCGGCGGGCGTTGACAAGGCTTCGCAGGCGGACCGCGGCCATCGCCAGCGTGGCCGCGAGCAGCATCGCGAGCACGACGACGAGCGGGGTCGGAACGTCGCTGCCGTCGCCGGAGCCGGGCGCGCGCCCGGCGTTCGTCGTGTCGACGTTCGTGCTCTCGAGGGAGGGCTTGGCGGCGTCCGTGCGCGCGTTGTCGACCGCGGCGCGCTCGACGGGCGTCGCGCCGGCGAGCTGCTCGGATGCCGGCGCGCTGCCGATCGCTCCGCTGCTGCCGTCGCCACCGCCGGCGGCCGCGGGGGTCGTGCTCGTGTCCCGCTTCTTCGTGCCGGCGGCGGCTCGCAGCTGGGCGCGCCGGATGACCTCGCGGCAGTTGCCGTACTGGTCGGCGTCGGCCTGCAGCTGCGAGAGCGCGTCGCGGTACTCCTTCTGCGTGTAGGTCTTCGACATGACCTCGTCGTCGGTGCAGTCGTCGAGGACGTCGCGCCCGGAGGCGTGGGCGAGACCGGCCGGGCCGGCGAGGACGCAGAGGAGCGCCATGAGGGCGAGCAGGAGCGGGCGCTGCACGCGTGTCACCGTACCGAGCGCAGCGCGGTGGCGAAGCCGCCGGCCCAGGCGTCGAAGGTGTAGGCGGCGACGTCGCGCCGGGCGTGGGTGCCGAGCGTCGCGCGCAGGGCGGCGTCGTCGTGCAGGCGCAGGAGGGCGCCGGCCAGCGCATCCGAGTCGCCGGCGGGCACGACGAGCCCGTTGCGCTCGTGGCGCACGAGGCCGCCGGCCACGGCTCCGACCTCGTCGCTGGCGATGATGGGTGTCGACTGGTTCATGGCTTCGTTGGCGACGAGCCCCCACGGCTCGCGGAACGCGCGGGTTCGAACGGACGGTATGACGCAAACGTCCGCGGCAGCCAGGAAGTTGCGGACCTGCTCAGGGGGCTGCGGGCCTACAAAGGCCACCGCGCCGCCGGCGGGGATCCGGGCAGGCCCGGTTCCCGCACCGACGAGGACGAGCGCGGCGGCCGATGCTCCAAGGCCCGACGAACGCCAGGCATCGAGGAGCAACACTGCCCCCTTTGCCCGACTCGGACGGCCGAGAAACACCACTGTGAACGGTGCCGCCCGCTGGACGTCCAGCGCCGCGCCCCAGAACGCGTTGTCGACGGCCTGCGGGGCGACGTGGACGTTGCGCGCCCCGCGCGCCCGGGCGAACGCGGCGACATGGGGCCCGTAGGCGACGACCGCGGCGGCGCTGCGATAGAGCGTCGCGAGCAGCGGCGCGCCGCCGACGATGTGCGCCGGGGTGCGCGGATGGGCCCACAGCGCGCTCCACAGCAGAAACGGGACGCCGCGGGCGCGCGCTCCGAGCGCGGCTGCCGGAAGCGCGCTGCGGCCGGCGGTGCCGCAGACGACGGCGACGTAGCGGCGCGACGACGCGAGGCCGAAGATCTCGCTCTGGCGGACGTGGCGGTGCGGCACGCCGGGGTCCGCCACGCCCTCGGTGGCATGGACCGAGCGCCCGCCGAAGATCGCGAGCTCCAGCGGCACGCGCTCGTGCAGCGCGGCGAACGCGCCGACGCGCTCGGGCGGCACGTGGTTCGTGACGAAGAGGACGGGCTTGCCGGGCGTCATCGCAGCGCGTCCTCGTAGGCGGCGACGGTCGCCGCGCCGCAGCGCTCCCAGGTGAACGCCGCCTCGACGGTCGCCCGCGCGCGCTCGCCCTCGGCCCGCAGCGCGGCGGGCTCGCCGGTGAGGCGGTCGATCTCGGCTGCGAGCGCGGCGACGTCGCCCGCGGGCACGAGCGTCATGCCGCCGCCGGCGGCCGCGATCTCGGCGGGCCCCGGCTCGCCCGCGGCGCCGATCGCCGGCAGCCAGCCCGCCATCGCCTCGACGTACGCGACGCCGAACGCCTCGTCGGTCGACGCCATCGCCAGCAGCGCCGCCCGGCGCGTGCGCGCGAGCGCCTCGGCCGGCGCGAGCTGGCCGGCGAGCTCGACGCGGTCGGCGATCTGCAGCTCGGCCGCCAGGCGCTCCAGCGCGGCGCGCTCGGGGCCGTCGCCGACGACGAGGTAGCGCAGGTCGGGGCGGTGGCGCAGCGAGGCGATCGCGCGCAGGACGTCGGCGTGGCGCTTGCGCGCGACGAGATGGCCGGTCGTGACGACCGTCGGCTGCGCGTAGGGCTCGGCGCGGCGGGCCGGAAGGTCGGTCCCGAGGCGCACGACGCGCGTCTCGCGGGCGCCGAGGGCGCGGCAGCGCTCGGCGATCCCGGCGCTGTTGGCGAGCACGAGCCGGGCGCGGCCCAGCGCCGCGCGGACCGCCGCGGCGCCGCGCTCGGAGCCGGGCGCCGTGTGGAAGACGTCGCCGCCGTGGACGGACACGACGAGCGGCGCGGCCGTGGCCGCGCGCCGTACGGCCTCGCCCGCCGGAACGGCGTTGTGGGCGTGGACGAGGTCGAACGCGAAGCCGCGCCGCAGCGCGCGCAGCGCGACCGCCAGCGACGGCGCCGCCCAGCGCCCCCAGTCGCCGTAGGAGCCCGGCCGCGGCGGGGCGAGGAACGGCACGTAGGTCACCGGGATGCCGTCGAGCTCCGCGCGCGGGGGCTGCGCGGCGGCGCGGGCGGCGGCCCGCAGCGCGCTCGCCGGCCCGGCGCGCAGGGCGGCGAGCGGCGGCAGCGGGCGGTGCAGGACGAGCACGCGCACGTCCGCGCCGGCGTCGCGGGCGGCGACGGCCTGGCGATGCGCCCAGATCCCGAGGACCGGGTCCGAGGCGCGCGGATAGAACTCCGCGACGACGGCGACGCGCATCAGGCCCGCCGCGACCAGCGCGCCTGCGCCCGCGTGACGTACGGGCGCCCGGCGAGGAAGGACGTCGCCTCGGCGACGGCGCTCGCGCGGTCATAGCCGCCGCCGACCGGCGTCGTGTGCAGGACCGGCGTCGCGTCGACGATCCCCACCGGCCACCCGTGCTCGCGCGCGAGCGCCCCCCAGTGGGCATCGAGGCCCCAGCCCATCCGCAGGGCCGGGAACGGCAGCAGCGTGGCGTGCGTGGGCGCCGCAAAGGCGGTCACCGGCCCGATCTCGGCGAAGTTCGAGATCCGGGTGGCGCCGCCGGGGCGCCGGCGCGTCACCGGCCACGCGGCGTGGGAGTGCAGCCGGTGGGCGGGCTGGGCGATGAGCAGTCCGGCGTCCTCGGCGCACAGCAGGAAGCGGTCGAGGAAGCCGCGCGGCAGGACGACGTCGTCGTCGACGACGAGCAGCCAGTCATGGCCCGTGGCCGGGTGCTCGGCGAGGAGCTCGCCGAGGTGCTCGAAGCGCCCGCGCGGGGGGTCGCCCATCTCGATCGTGTGCATCGCGACCTCGTGACGCGTGCGGTGCAGCTCGGCGCGGGCGCGGTCCATGAGGCGCCCGGGGCGCTGCACGCCCAGCACGAGGACGCGCCGGCGCGGCGGGCGCTCGCGGGCGGCGCGGTCCAGGCGGCGGTTGCGCAGGGCGGCCTCGGCGTCGAGCAGGACGTCGGCGGCGCGCCGCAGCGGGCGGCGCAGGCCGCGCACGGTGCCGCTCGCGCCGGAGAGGAAGTCCGGCGACGCGGTGGCGGGCGCGGGTCGCGCTCGCGCGGCGCTGAGGCGCCCGAGCGAGTGGGCGAGCGCGACGATCCCGAGCGGGCAGGCGAAGCGGACGACGTGCGCGGCGCTGCCGGCCGCGACGCGCAGCTCGCGTGCCAGCGAGGGGGCGATGCCCTCGCCGGCGTCGAAGCGCCGCGCCGTGGCGCCGCGCGTGTAGGCCGCGCGCGCCAGCGATCGCAGGCGGGCGTCGTCGCCCGCGCGGCGGTGGTCGAGCGCGGCGGCCGCCACGTAGCGGATCCGCCCGCCGCCGGCGAGCAGCCGGCGCTCCCAGCCCTCCTCGTCGCCGGCTCCCACGTGGTCCTCGTCGAAGCGCCCGACGCGCTCGACGGCGCTGCGCCGGATCGTCATGTTCGCGCCCCACGCGTGCGCGACGTCGGCGTCGTCGGGGCCGTAGTCCTGGCTCGTGATCGGCGGCCCCTCACGTCCGCAGGAGCGCACCCGGTGGTCCTCGAGTCGGGCGTGGATCGGGCCGGTGAGGACGCCCACGTCGGGCTCGGCGTTCTCGTGTGCCTCCAGCAGAGCGGCGAGCCAGCCGTCGCGGACCTCCACGTCGTCGTCGACGAACACGAGCAGGTCGGCGCGGGCGGCGTCGATGCCGGCGTTGCGGGCCGAGTTGAGACCGCGCGCGACGTCGTGGGCGACGTAGCGGGCGCCGTGGCGCTCGGCGACGGCGCGCGTGTCGGCGCCGGGGCCGTCGTCGACGACGAGCAGCTCGGCACCGGCCGCGGCGGCCTGCGGTGCGATCGACGCCAGCGCGACGTCGAGGTACCCCGCCCTGTCACGGGTGGGGACGATGATGCTCGCCGTCAAGGCCATGGTCTGGGGAGCAGTCTAGGTTTGGCACACGTTCGCGGCCGCCTCGGCACGAATCGTGCGCCTCTCGTGATCCTCTTCCTCCACAACCGCTACCGCACGACCGGCGGCGAGGAGCGCGCCGTCGAGGACCTCATGTGGCTCGTCCGCGAGCACCTGCACGAGGACGCCGAGCTGCTCACGCGCGACAGCGCGACGATCGGGCGCGCCCGCGCGGCGGCGGGCCTGCTGGGCGGCGGCCTGCGCCCCGAGCACGTCGCGGCCGCGGTCCGCCGCACCGGAGCCCGCGCCGTCCACGCCCACAACCTCAACCCGTCCTTCGGCTGGCGCGCGCTGGCCGCCGCCCGCGCCGCCGGCGCGCGGACGATCCTGCACCTGCACAACTACCGGCTCGTCTGCGCGGTCGGCACGTGCTTCACGCACGGCGAGGACTGCAGGCGCTGCCACGGTCGCGACACGCTGCCCGGGATCCGCCTGAACTGCCGCGGCACCGGCAAGGAGGCGGTCGTGTACGGCGCGGCGCTCGCGCTCTGGCAGCGCCGCCTCGTCGCCGAGGCGGACGCCGTCGTCGTCCCGAGCGCCTCGGCGCACCGGCGTCTGCAAGAGCTCGGAGCGCCGCTCGTCAGGCCCGTGCACGTCGTCGGCCATGTCGTGCGCGAGTTCGCGACCGCATCGGCCGCCGCGGGCGGGCGCCACGCGCTCGTGGCGTCGCGGCTGGCGCCGGAGAAGGGGATCGAGGTCGCGATCGCGGCCTGCGCCGCCGCCGGCCTGCGGCTCGTCGTCGCCGGCGACGGCCCGCAGCGCGCGCGGCTCGAGGCTCGCGCGGCCGGCACCGACACGCGCTTCGCCGGTCATGTCGGCGCGGCCGAGCTCGCGCGCCTGCGCGCCGATGCCGGGCTCGCGATCGTGCCGTCGCTGGCCGCCGAGACCTACGGCCTCGCCGCCGCCGAGGCGATGGCCTCCGGCGTGCCCGTCGTCGGCAGCGCGATCGGCGCGCTGCCCGAGCTCTGCGGCCCGGGCGGGCTCGTGGTGCCCGGCGATGCCGCCGCGCTCGCGATGGCGGCGCGCGAGCGCTTCGGCGATGCCGCCGCCGGCGAGGAGGGACGGCGGCGCGTGCTGGAGCTTGCGGCGCCGGCCGCGGTGGCGCCCGCGCTGGCCGCGGTCTACGAGCGGCTCAGCTGACGGCCGCGGGCACGGAGGCCTCGACGAGGGCCGCGAGCTGCGCCGCGAGCAGCTCGCGCAGGCGCGGGTCGTCCAGCGAGCCGTCGCCGGTGAAGGCGTCGTGCGCCTGCCCGACCGGCAGCTCGCCCGGCAGCACGCGCGCGCCGATCGACTCGAGGATCCTGCGGACGTCGGCCTGCGCCCAGACCGCGCCGAAGATCCCGGTGCTGGCGCCGACGACGGCAACGGGCTTGTCGAGCAGCGCGCTGCGCGAGTGCGGCCGCGACGCCCAGTCCAGCGCGTTCTTCAGCTGCCCGGGGACCGACGAGTTGTACTCCGGCGTCGCGATGAGGACGGCGTCGGCGTTGGCGATCGCGACGCGCAGCTGCACGACGGGCGTCGGCGCCCAGCCGGCATCGAGGTCCTCGTCGTACGGCGGCACAGCGGCGAGATCCTCGTAGACGTCGAGCTGCGCGCCGGGCGGCAGCTCGAGCGCCGCCGCCCGCAGCAGGCGGGTGTTGTGCGAGTCCGCGCGCAGGGAGCCGGAGATCCCCAGGATCCGCATGGCTACTCCGCGTCCTTGACGAGCTCGAGGTGCGCCTCGATCTCCACGGCCCAGCCGAGGGCGTCGCCGCCGCCGGGGAGCGGCGCCTGCCAGGTGATGGCCCAGTCGCGGCGATCGACGACGGCCACGAGGTCGAGCGCCATGCGCACGCCGCCGCCGAGGTCCTGGATCGGCTCGCGCCAGGTGCCGCTCGCGGTGACCGGCTTGGCGATGCCCTTGATGACGAGCTCGCCGTCGAGCCGCGCCGTGCCGTCGTCTGCGAGCTCGAGGCTCGTCGAGCGCAGCACGATCTCCGGGTGGTTGCCGGCGTCGAAGAAGTCCGTGCCGTTGACGACGTGCTCGCGGAACTCGGGTGGGTTGGCGATCGAGATCGACGCGACCTGCGCGCGCCCCTCGACGCGCAGCTCGCCGCCGACACCGGCGGTGAGGCGGGCGCTGACGTCCGAGAACGTCGTGCGAAACGAGCCGACGCCCATGTGGCTCACGCCGGCCTGGAAGCTCGAGTGGATCGGATCGGCGTTGTAGGTGCCGTCCGCGATGCGCGTTGCGGTTGCCATGGGTGCTGACTCCCTCCGAGAAGAAACAAGAACACGTTCCGGTTTGAACGTGCCCCGAGCCTAGCACACAACCGGAACGTGCTCCGGATGAGCTATCCTCGATGGCATGCGACCTTCGGTCACCGCCATCGCGACGGCATGGTTGGATGGGAGCGTGGCCGAGGACCTGGATCCGCTCGCGCTCCCGGGAGCTGCGCCGCTGCGGATGGCCGACTCGGTCTCCGAGCGTCGCGACGCCCTGCGAAACCGCGAGCGCGTGCTCTGCGCCGCGCAGCGGCTGCTGGGGGACTCCGGCGTGGGCGGCGTCGACATCCGCGAGGTCGCCCGCGAGGCCGGCGTCGGCGTCGGCACGGTGTACCGGCGCTTCGGCGACAAGGCCGGGCTCGTCGCCGCCCTGCTCGACGAGCGCGAGCGAGCGTTCCAGGAGCGTCTGCTCAGGGGCCCGGCGCCGCTCGGCCCGGGCGCGCCGCCGCGCGAGCGGCTCGTCGCGTTCCTGCACGACCTGTCGCAGCTCGTCGAGGAGAACCTCCCGATCCTCGCGATGCTCCACGGCGCCGGTCCCGGCGTCCGCTTTCGCGTCGGCGCCTACCGCGCGTGGCGGCTGCACGTCACGATCCTGCTCCAGGACGCGGCGCCGGGGATCGACGCCGGCTGGTTCGCGGAGATGCTGCTCGCGCCGCTGGCCGCCGACCTCTACCGCCACCAGCGCTACGAGCTCGGCATCGCGCCCGAGCGCCTGCGCCAGAACCTCGAGGACGCCGTCGACGCGGTGCTGCAGGCGCCCCGGCGGGGCGAGGCGTTGGCCGGCGACTAGCTCTTCTTCGGCTCGTCCCCGGAATCGTCCGGCGTGTCCTCGTCGACGACGTCGCTGACCGCCTTCTCGGACGCCGCGGCGCCGGACGTCTCATCGGCCGGCGCCTCGGGCTCGGGCTCCGGCTCGGGCTCCGGCTCGGGCTCCGGCTCGGGCTCCGGCGGCGGCTCAGGAGCCGGCGGCGGCTCGGGCGCGGGCGGGGGATCGGGGGCCGCCGCCTGCGGCGGGGGCGGCGGAGGCTCGTGCGCCTGCGCTCCCGGGGCGGGCGGGGGCGGTGGCGGTGGCGCGGGCGGCATCGCCGCCGGCTCGTGGGGCGCGGGAGGCGTGTAGACCGGCTCGGCGCTGCCGCCCTTGAGCTTGCGCGCGACCGCCGCACCGAGACCGCCGACGAGCGCCGCGCCGGCGATGATCTTGCCACTGGTGCCGGTGACGAGGCGCTTGAGGGCGGACGGCTTACCGCCGGGGTTCAGCTCGGCCGCCTGCTTCTTCGTCCGCATCACACCCTTGCCCGCGCGCTTGGCGAGCTGCCACTCCGACCAGGTCTTCGCCGCGGACGCGACGACGTCCAGCGCCTGGTCCTTCTTGCGCTTCGGTCGCCTGCCCAGCCTCATTGCAAACCCCCGGATCGAGATGGTCGTACGTCGCGGCCCTACCCCTGGCCCGGCACAGACCAAACGGGCTTCGAATCTACCCGACTAACATCCTCGCCGCATGCGGACGCTCGTCACCGGCGGAGCCGGTTTCATCGGCTCCCACCTCGTCGATGCGCTCATCGCCCGCGGCGACGAGGTGCTCGTCGCAGACGACCTCTCCGGCGGCCGCGAGGCCAACCTGGAAGGCGCCCTCGACGCCGGCGCGACCCTGCAGCGGATCGACATCCGCGACGCCGGCGCCCTCGCCGGCGCCTTCGCGCAGGCGCGCCCGGAGGTCGTCTTCCACCTCGCCGCCCAGGTCGACGTCCGCCGCTCGATCGCCGACCCGGCCTTCGACGGGCGCACGAACATCGAGGGGACGATCAACGTCCTCGAGGCGGCCCGCGCGGCCGACTCCCGGCGCGTCGTGTTCGCCTCCACCGGCGGCGCGATCTACGGCGAGACGAACGTCCTGCCGACGCCCGAGACCGTCGAGCCGCTGCCGATGGCGGCCTACGGCCAGAGCAAGTTCTGCGCCGAGCGCTACCTCGGCCTCTACCACCGCCTCTACGGGATGTCGACGGTCGCGCTGCGCTTCGGCAACGTCTACGGCCCGCGGCAGGATCCCCACGGCGAGGCCGGCGTCATCGCGATCTTCTGCGGGCGGCTGCGCGCCGGCGAGCGCTCGAAGATCTTCGGCGACGGGCGCCAGACGCGCGACTACATCTACGTCGCGGACCTCGTCGAGGCGCTGCTGCGCGCGGGCGACACCGACGTCGGCGACGTCGTGAACATCGGCACGCAGGAGGAGACCTCGGTGCTCGACATCGTCGCCCGGCTGTCCGAGCTGCACGGGCCGGACGCGCCCGAGCCGGAGTTCGCCGCGGCGCGGCTCGGCGAGATCGAGCGCTCGTGCCTGGATGCCGGGCGGGCGCTCGACGTGCTCGGCTGGCGAGCGCGCACGCCGATCGCCGACGGGCTCGCGCTGACGTACGCGGCGTCCGCGTCCGCCTAAAGATCACTTGCGCGGCGGCACCCTGCGGCGCTACTGTGCCCGCGTTACTGGGGGAGAGGCGCGGCTGCGCGGGCCCCGGGACGCTGATGCGTCACGGGGGCCTGCGCGCTGCGACACGTCTACGTTCGAGCGAGGCGCTCGCGCAGCCAGTCGGCCGTCTGCGCGATGCCGTCGCGAACGTCGATCTTCGCCTCCCAGCCGAGCACGGTGCGCGCCTTCTCGACGCTCGGCCAGCGGCGCTGTACGTCGACGGCGAACGTCGGGAGATGCTCGAGCTCGAACTCCTCGGGGTCGCGCCCGCAGATCTCCCAGATGATCCGCGCGATCTCCGCGACGGTCATCTCCTCGGACGCCGAGATGTTGAAGTCCTCGTGCAGCCCGCCGGGCGAGCCCATCGCCGTCACGACGCCGTCGGCGATGTCGTCGATGTGCGTCAGCGTGCGCGTCTGCTCGCCCGAGCCGAAGATCTGCAGCGGGTGCTGGCCGGAGAGCGCCTTGCGGATGAGGTCGGGGACCGCGTGCGCGATCCCGGGCTCGTCCTCGGGCATCTCGCCCGGGCCGTAGGCGTTGAACGGACGGCAGATCGTGAAGGGGAGCCCGTGCTCGTCGTGCGCCGCGCGACACCAGACCTCGCCGGCGAGCTTCGAGAAGCCGTAGGCCGAGCGCGGCATCGCGACCTCCCAGACGTGCTCCTCGGTCGTCGGGTACTGCGTCGCGCGCTCGAAGACCATCGAGCTCGACACGTACGTGAAGCGCTGCACGTCGTGATCCAGCGCGGCCTGGATGACGGCGTCGTAGAGGGCGCTGTTGACCGACGTCAGCGTGTGCGGGAGCTTGTGGAAGTTCGCGATCCCGCCGACGATCGCCGCCAGGTGGATGACGTGGGTGCAGCCCTTCGTCGCCTCGCGCGCCTGGCCGAGGTCGCGCAGGTCGCCGGTGTGGACCTCGCAGCCCTCGCGCATCCACTGCGGCGCGGGGCGCTGGTCTGACACGCGCACCTCGTAGGCCGGGTCGCCGAGCAGGCGCCGGACGACCGCGGCGCCGATCGTCCCGGCGCCGCCCGTCACCAGGACCCGGCTCACGGCAGCGCGACCTGCCCGTTCGTGATGGCGGACAGCTCGGTGACGTACGCGAAGACCTGCGCCGCCCCGAAGCAGTTCCAGGGATCGACGATGAGCGTGTCCTCGCCGGCGAGCTCGGCGATGACCCGCAGCGGGCCCATGCCCTGGAACTCGTCGTGGTTGGCGGCGACGACGATCGCGTCCGCGGCGGCGACGGCCTCCTCGAACGGTGGCGTCGGTGTGGCCACGCGCGGGTCGTGGACGACGACGTCGGCGAGCTCACGCTCGAGCAGCCGGACGAGCTTGTGCGCGAGCGAGTCGCGCTCGTCGTCGGTGTTGCCCTTGAACGCGAGGCCGAGGACGCCGATCTTGCGCCCGTTCAGCGAGCCGATCCGGCGCTTCATCCCCTCGACGAGGAAGAGCGGGACGGACTCGTTGACGCGCGAGACCGCGAGCAGCATGCCGGGCGCGTTGGAGCGCTCCTCGCTGAACGCGAAGTCCTTTCGCAGGCACGTGCCGGCGGTCAGGCCCGGCAGCGCGATCCCGCCGCGCGGATAGTCGCGGTTGATGAGGTCGATGACCTCGAAGACGTTCGCGCCGTGCTGCTCGCAGTCCATCATGAGGAGGTTGGGCAGCGCGAAGTTCGCGTAGCGCAGGATGTTCGTCCAGATCTTCGCGAGCTCGGCCTGCACCGGCGAGGTCTGCACGATCGGGGCGCCGAACACGGAGAAGAGGGCGCCGACGCGCTCGCCGGACTCCCGGTCGACGCCGCCGATGATGCACGGCAGCGTCACGATCTCCTCGAAGAAGCGCCCGGCGGCGATGCGCTCGGGCGCGTGCGCGACGAAGACGTCCTCGCCGACGACGAGGTCGCGGTGCTTGGCGAGATAGCCGGCGACGAAGTCCGTCGTGCCCGGCGCGATCGTCGAGCGCAGGACGATCGTCTGGCCGCAGTTCAGGTGCGCCAGCAGGTCGTCGAGCGCCGAGCGGATGTCGGAGATGTCGATCTCGATGTGCGAGAGCGACGGCGTGCCGAGCGTGATGACGATGTGCTCGGCGAGCGCGGCGTCGGCGACGCGGTCGGAGGCGACGAGCGTTCCGTTCGCATGGACGCGATCCAGCGCGTCCTGGGCGCCGGGCTCCTCGAAGGGCATGCGGCCGTCGCGGACCGCCTGCAGGCGATCGGGGTCCTTGTCGATCCCGAGCACGCGCAGGCCGCGGTCGGCGAACGAGATGGCAAGTGGAAGGCCGATCCGTCCCAGTCCGATGACGGCGACCTCGGCGGACATGTCAACAGGCACGTGGCGCGGGAATCTACTGATCGGGCTGGCCGGCACGCAGCCGGTGGCGCGCGTATTGCCGCGCGAAGCCCGTCACGAAGCGCGGGTTGTAGCGGACGTACCGCGGGCCGAGCCGGCGCGGCTCCTGCGCCATCCGGTACAGCCACTCGAGACCGGCCGACTGCATCCAGTCGGGCGCCTGGGGCACGAGACCCGCGTGGAAGTCGAACGCGGCGCCGACGCCGACGAGCACCGCGGCATCCAGTCGGGGGCGCATCGCCGCCATCCACTTCTCCTGCTTGGGCGCGCCGACGCCGATCCAGATGACGTCGGCCTTCGTCCGGTTGATCTCGTCGACGATCGCGTCCTCCTCCTCCTCGTCGAGGTCGCGGAAGGGCGGCGAGTAGCCGCCGACGATCTTCACGCCGGGGTAGCGCTGGCGAAGGTTGAGCGCGAGCTGGACGAGCGCGCCCTGGTTGCGGCCGCCGTAGAGGTACATGCGGGTGCCGTTCTCGGCGCCGCGCTCGCAATAGCGCGCCATGAGGTCGGGGCCGTAGACGCGGTCGCGCAGGTCGCCGCCGAGCGCGTTCATCGCCCAGACGAGCGGTTGCCCGTCGGGCACCGTCAGCGACGAGTTCAGCACGGCCTCGCGCAGCTCCGGATCCTCGTGGCAGACCATGATCGTGTGCGTCGCGGCGACGCAGATGTAGCCCTTCTCGCCGGCGGCGATCGTGGCGTCCATCCACTCCATCGTCTGGTCGTAGTCGGTGAGCGCCAGGGGCACGCCGAGCACGCTGACCTCGCGTGGGGTGGTTGGGGCGGGGGCCGGCTGGGGGGGCCTGGGCAAGCCGCTGGGGAGGGTGCGGGAGAGCGTCATCCGGGGTGGGGATATGAGCGCGTCGGGACTAGGGTACGAACGAGAACGCGCGGGGATCGCAAAGGTTGCGATCTTGCAGATCGTCGTGCCGCGGCGTTTACCCAGGCGTTCCGGGGCAAAACCGGGCCTCCTCGCGCGGCAGGCCGGGCACTACGCTTCGCGCGTGCCGCGGGCGCTCATCACCGGGATCACCGGTCAGGACGGCTCGTATCTCCGCGAGCTCCTGCTCGCGCAGGGCTACGAGGTCGTCGGAATGGTCCGCGCGCCGGTTGCGATCGACGGCGCCGGGACGGTTCACGGCGACCTCGCCGACCCCGCGTCGCTGCGCGCGGCGGTGCTCGAGACCGAGCCCGACGAGCTCTACCACCTCGCGGCGCCGACGTTCGTCCCGGCGTCGTGGAAGGACCCCGCCGGGACGCTCGCGCTCGTCGCCGGTGCGACGGCGACCCTCCTCGCCGCCGCGCGCGAGGCGCCGCGGCCGCCGCGCGTGCTCGTCGCGAGCTCCGGCGAGGTCTTCGGCGCCGCGAGCGAGTCGCCCCAGAACGAGGACACGCCGATGCGCCCGCGCTCGCCCTACGGCGTCGCGAAGGTCGCGGCCTACGGCCTCGTCGACACGCTGCGCGCCAAGCACGGGCTGCACGCGAGCAGCGCGATCGCCTACAACCACGAGTCGCCGCGGCGGCCCGAGCGCTTCCTGCCGCGCAAGGTCAGCAAGGGCGTCGCCGCGATCAAGCTCGGCCTCCAGGACGAGCTCGTCCTCGGGGACCTCTCCGCGGTCCGCGACTGGTGCCACGCCCGCGACGTGGTCCGCGGCTACCACCTCATGCTCGGGCGCGACGAGCCCGGCGACTTCGTGCTGGCCGGCGGCGTCGGCCGCACCGTGCGCGAGCTCGTCGAGGCGGCGTTCGCCTGCGTGGACCTCGATCCGGACGCGCACGTCGTCGTGGACCCCGGGCTCGTGCGCCCGTCGGAGCGCACGCCGCCGGTCGGCGACATCTCCAAGGCGCGTGAGCAGCTCGGCTGGGAGCCGGAGACGAGCTTTCAGGCGATGATCGAGGAGATGGTGCGGGCCGACCTGGAGGCGCTGAGCTCCTCCTGAACCGCCCGGGCGAGCTTCGGCTCCCCGACGGTCGAGGCGTTCGCCGCGCTGGTCGGCGAGATCGCGCTGCCGGTGGTGGCCGGGCGCGGCATGCCGCTCGAGCAGGCCGCACGGGCGATCGAGCTCATCGACGAGGAGGTCCGCGCGGAGGTGCTGCTCGTCGATCTCCCCGATGCACGCCCACGCACGTGCCACCGCCGCCGGCCCCGTTGAGCGTGACACAGCGTGAAACCGTCGCTAGCCTCGATGCCGCCATGCTCGGTACCGAAGACCCCACGCTGCATCGCCTGTCGGTCGAGGACGTGTACCGGATGGTGGACGCCGGCATCCTCGACGAGGACGAGCGTGTCGAGCTCATCGACGGCGTGCTCGTCGACGTGAGCCCACCGGGCCCGGAGCACAGCGCGATCGTCTCGTGGCTACCCGGCACTTCGTGATCGGCTGTCCGGAGTGGGACGTCCGCATCCAGGACGTGCTGCTCGTCGAGGGCGGCTTCGTCCTCCCCGATCTCATGGTCGTCGAGCGGCTTGAGCGCGACCGGCATCCGGCGACGGCGGCCCTCGTCGTCGAGGTCTCGATCACGACGCTGCGCCACGACACCGCGAAGGCGCGGCGCTATGCGCGCGCAGGGGTCGGCGAGTACTGGCTCGTCGACGTCGCGCGCCGGTCGGTCACGGTGCACCGGGCGCCTGGCGCGGAGGGCTACCAGCGAATGGAGGTGCACGGCGACGGCGCGGTCGTGCCTGCTCCCGCGGGCGCGCCGCCTGTCGCTCTCGGCGAGCTGCTCGGACCGGGGTGACGTCGAGCCGCTCTCGCGGCGCGCGCCAGCGTCTGGGCTGGGCGCCGGACACGAGCTTCGAGGAGATGGTGCGGGCGGACCTCGCGCGGCTCGCCGCGGGGGCGTTCTAGGGCCGCAGCACCGTCTCGCAGTGCGCGAAGGTCGTCGCCGGTTGGCGGTTTGCGATGAACAGCGCGGTCGCGCGGTCGCGCCCGGGGCCGCAGTCCACCCGCGCCCCGCGGCGGGGCGTCGTGATCGCGTCGGCGCCGCTGCCGCCGCTGACCCGGTCGCCGCGGCTCGTGGCGTTCAGCTCGTCGTCGCCCGGCCCGCCGCTGATGACGTTGGCGTCCGAGTCGCCGCGCATGCGGTCGTTGCCGCCGCGGCCCTCGAGCACGTCCTCGCCGGCGCCGCCGTCCAGGACGTCGGCCGTCGCGCCGGCGCGCGGCCGTCGCCGTCGAGCGTGTCCGCGCCCGCGCCGCCGCGCAGCGTGTCGCGCCCGGCTCCGCCGGTGAGCGTGTCGTCGCCGGCGCCGCCTACGAGCGTGTCCCTGCCGGGTCCGCCCTTCAGCACGCCGTTGCTGCGCAGGACGTCGTCGCCCGCGCCGCCCTCGATGTCGAGCAGCTGCAGGCGGTCGGCCGGAGCGAGGACGGTCCGCACCCTGCCGTCGCCGTCGCCGGCGCGGACGTCGATGCTCGCCAGCGACGAGGCCTCGACGCGGGCGCAGCGCGCGGTGCGCGCGTCGACGCTCTGGCATCCGCTGCCGGCGGTCAGGGGGCGCCGTCGTCGTGCAGGAGCCACGTCACGCCGGACTCCGGCGTGATCGTCACGACGTTGCGCTCGCCCGCCGCGGCGACGTAGACGATGTGCGAGAAGCTCGTGTCGAACCTGCCGTCGGTGACGAGATCGACGCGGGCGACGGCCGCTGACGCGCTCGGGCAGACCACGAGGCCGGCGAGCAGCGCGAGGAGCAGCGCAAGCGGCTTCATGGCACTGCAACGCCCGCGCGCGGCGGGTGTTGCGGTCACGCGCGCGCGCCGGACGCATGATCGAATCGGCGTCCAGCCGGATCGGCGCCAGCTTCTACACTTCGCCGCCTATGGCCGTTGGAGTCATCGGGATGGGCTACGTCGGCCTGCCACTCGCTGTCGCCTTCGCCGCCGAGGGCCGCGACGTCGTGGCCGTCGATGTCGACCGGCGCAAGGTCGAGGCCCTGCGCCGCGGCGAGTCCTACATCGAGGACGTCTCGGCCGAGTCGCTGGCCGCCGTCCTGCCGCGGATCGAGGCGACGACGCGCTTCGCCGCGCTGGCGCGCTGCGACGCGATCCTCATCTGCGTCCCGACGCCGCTGACGCCCAACCGCGAGCCCGACCTCGGCATGCTCGTCGGCGCCTCGCGCGACCTCGCGCGCGTGCTGCAGGGCGGCCAGCTCGTCGTGCTGGAGTCCACGACCTACCCGGGGACGACGCGCGACCGCGTCGCGCCGATCCTGTCGGAGTCGGGCTTCGTCGCCGGGGTGGACTTCAACCTCGCCTTCTCGCCCGAGCGCGTCGATCCCGGCCGCACCGACCACACGATGCGCACGACGCCGAAGGTCGTCGGCGGCCTCACGCCCGCGTGCGGGGACCGCGCCGAGGCGCTGTACCGCGAGGTCTGCGACACCGTCGTGCGCGTCTCGACGCCCGAGGCCGCGGAGCTCTGCAAGCTCCTGGAGAACATCTTCCGCTCGGTGAACATCGCGCTCGTCAACGAGATGGCGATGCTCTGCGACCGCATGGGCATCGACATCTGGGAGGTCGTCGACGCGGCGTCCTCCAAGCCCTACGGCTTCATGCGCTTCGATCCGGGGCCCGGCATGGGCGGCCACTGCCTGCCGGTCGATCCGTTCTACCTCTCGTGGCGGGCGCGCGAGTTCGACATGACGACCGAGTTCATCGAGCTCGCCGGCAAGATCAACCAGCAGATGCCCTACCACTGCGTCGCGAAGGTCGAGCGGCTGCTCAACGACGTCAGCAAGCCGATCCGGGGATCGAAGATCGCGGTGCTCGGCGTGAGCTACAAGGCCGGCGTCGGCGACGTGCGCGAGTCGCCCGGGTTGAAGATCGTGACGCTGTTGCAGGCGCTCGGGGCCAACATCGCCTACCACGATCCCTTCGTGCGCGAGCTCGACGAGTACGGGCTGCGCAGCGAGCCGCTCGACGACGTCCTCACGGGCGCGGACATCGCGCTCATCGTCACCGCGCACCCGGACATCGACCACGACGCCGCTGTGGCGCGCGTGCCGCTGGCCCTCGACCTGCGCGGCGTCACGCGGCGGTCGGGCAACGCCGTGCTGTTGTAGCGAGGCCTGCGTTGAGGTTCACCACCCATGTGATGTCCAGCCACGGCGCGCTGCCGTGACCGTCCGCGTCGGCGTCGTCGGCCTCGGCTACTGGGGCCCGAACATCGCCCGCAACATCGACGGCCTGCAGGGTGCCGAGCTCACGTGGTGCTGCGACGGGCGCGACGACGTCCGCGAGCGGCTGGCGACCGTGTTCCGCCGAGCGCGCTTCACCGCCGACCTGGACGACCTGCTCGCCGACGACGACCTCGATGCGATCGTCGTCGCCACGCCGGTCCCGACGCACGCCGACCTCGCCGTGCGGGTGCTCGAGGCCGGCAAGAGCTGCTTCGTCGAGAAGCCGCTGGCGCAGTCGGTCGCCGATGCCGAGCGCGCCGTGGCCGCGGCCGACGCCGCGGGCCGCGTGCTCATGGTCGGGCATCTGCTCGAGTACCACCCGGGCGTGCGCAAGCTCAAGGAGATCGCCGACTCGGGCGAGCTCGGCGACATCCACTACATCTACTCCAACCGCCTGAACCTCGGCCAGCTGCGCGCCGACGAGAACGCCCTGTGGAGCCTCGGCGCGCACGACATCTCGGTGATCCTGCACCTCGCCGGCGAGGACCCGGACTCGTGCTCGGCGCGCGGCGAGTCCTACATGCGACCGGGCGTCGAGGACGTCGTCTTCGCGTTCCTGCGCTTTCCGAGCGGGCTCGCCGCGCACCTGCACCTCTCGTGGCTCGATCCGCACAAGGAGCGGCGCTTCACGGTCGTCGGCTCCCAGCGGATGGCGACGTTCGACGACATGGACCTCGAGCGCAAGGTCACCGTCTACGACAAGGGCTTCGACCAGTCCGCGGGCTCCTACGGCGAGTACATCACCCGCGCGGGCGACATCTACTCGCCGCGGATCTCCAACGCCGAGCCGCTGCGGCTCGAGGTCGAGCACTTCGTCGACTGCGTCCGCGACGGGACCGCGCCGCGCTCGGACGGCGCGAGCGGGCTGCGGGTCGTGCGCGTGCTCGAGGCGCTGCAGGCCGAGCTCGACCGCACGCGCCGACCGGCGTAGCCGCGCCTGGCGTTCCGTCCGCGCTGTTGCGGCGCCCAGGCGCCGGCGGAACTGCGGCGATGAGGAAGGCGGGTCGGTCGCTTGTGGCGCGTCGCGGCGCGTCGCGCGAGGGTCGTGTCGACTGAGGTGCGCATAGCACCCCTTCGTTCGACACGACCGTCTGGCGGGAGGTCCCGCCGGAGCGCCGCGAGTGCTGGCGGTCCTCATCGCTGCCGTTCGCAAGCGCCGGCGCTCGCCAAGCCGATCAGGGTCGCCGAGCGCGCCTCAGCCGAGAACCGCCCGCGCCGCACGAACGACCTCCGCCGCCTGCTCGGCGCTGAGCACCGGGCTCATCGGCAGCGCGACGTGCGTGCGGGCCAGCTCGTCGGTCACCGGCAGATCCGCGCCGGCGAACGCGCGCATCGCCGCCTGGCGGTGGACCGGCGTGCGGTAGTAGCCGCGCGCGCCGATCCCCGCGGCCGACAGGCCGGCGACGAGCTCGTCCGCCCGCTCGCTGCGCACGACGTAGAGGTGCCACGCGGGCTCGGCGCCGTCGGCGACGACCGGGAGCGTCACGAGCTCGCCGAGCCCGGCCTCCTCGTAGTGGCGGCCGGCGGCGCGGCGGCCGTCCGCCCAGCCGTCGAGGTGCGGCAGCAGCACGCGCAGGATCGCGGCCTGCAGCTCGTCCAGGCGCGAGTTGTAACCGACCTGCTCGTAGGTGACCTTGTCGCGCGAGCCGTGGAAGCGCAGCGACCGCAGGCGGTCGGCGAGCGCGCCGTCAGCGGTCGTGATCGCGCCGCCGTCGCCGAAGCAGCCGAGGTTCTTGGAGGGGAAGAAGCTGAACGTGCCCGCGGTCCCGAGCGCGCCGGGGTTGCCCGCCGGCGAGCGCGACCCCGCAGCCTGGGCGGCGTCCTCGAGCACCGGGACGCCGAGCGCCTCGATCTCGGCGACCGGCGCGACGTTGCCGAAGAGGTGCACGACGACGACGGCCCTCGTCGCGGGCGTCAGCGCCGCGCGGACGGTGTCGGCGCTCATGCACATCGTGCCGGGATCGACGTCGCAGAAGACCGGTCGCGCGCCCGTGGGAACGACGGCCTCGGCCGTCGCGAAGAACGTGAACGAGGGGACGACGACGTCGTCTCCGGGCCCGACGCCCATCGCCTGCAGCGCGATCGTCAGCGCGTCCGTGCCGTTGGCGACGCCGATCGCGTGAGCGGCGCCGCACGCCGCGGCGAACTCGGTCTCGAACGCCGCGACCTGCGGGCCGAGGATGAAGCGCCCGGAGTCCAGGACCTCCGCGATGGCGGCATCGAGCTGTGCGCGCAGGGGCGCGAGCGGCGTCGCGGTGTCGAAGAGCGGGACGGACATCGGCTGCCGCGGAGCGTACGCGGCACTAGCATCCGGACGGCATGACGCCCCCCATCCAAGCCGACTTCTGGCGAGACCGCGCGGTGCTCGTCACGGGGCACACCGGCTTCAAGGGCGCATGGCTGACGCTCTGGCTCCAGGCGCTCGGCGCGCGCGTCACGGGCTTTGCGGACCGCGTTCCGACGACGCCGTCGCTCTTTGAGCTCGCCCGCGCCGGCGACGCGATCTCCGACCTGCGCGGCGACATCCGCGATCACGCCGCGGTCCGCGATGCGATGCGGGCAGCCGAGCCCGAGATCGTCATCCACATGGCGGCGCAGGCCTTCGTGCGCCGCTCGTTCGCCGAGCCGCGCGAGACCTACGAGACGAACGTCATGGGCACCGTCAACGTCCTGGACGCCGTGCGCGCGACGCCATCGGTGCGCGCCGTCGTGAACGTCACGTCGGACAAGTGCTACGACAACTTCGACGGCCGCCCGCCGCGCCCGTTCGTCGAGGACGACCCGATGGGCGGGCACGACCCGTACTCGAACTCCAAGGGCTGCGCCGAGCTCGTGAGCGACGCCTACCTGCGCTCGTTCTTCGCGCCCGATCCGGACGGCCCGCGCCTGGCCTCGGCGCGTGCCGGCAACGTCATCGGCGGGGGCGACTGGGGCGAGGACCGCCTCATCCCGGACATCATGCGCGGCGCGCTGGCGGGGCAGCCGATCCCGGTGCGAAACCCCGAGGCCGTCCGTCCCTGGCAGCACGTGCTCAACCCGCTGTCGGGCTACCTGCGCCTCGCCGAGGCGGTGCACGCCGAGCCGGCCCTGCAGGGTGGCTGGAACTTCGGCCCCGACGCCGGCGACGCGCAGCCGGTGCGAGTGCTCGCCGATCGGCTCACCGGGCTCTGGCCCGGCGAGCTGCACTGGGAGCTCGATCCAGGGCCGCATCCGCACGAGGCCCACCACCTCGCGCTGGACTCCTCCAAGGCGCGCGAGCAGCTCGGCTGGGCGCCGGCGTGGGGCCTCGAGCAGGCGCTGGCCGCCGTCGTCGCGTGGTACCGCGCGCTGGCGGCGGGCGACGACATGCGCGCGGTGACGCTCGCGCAGATCGAGGCGTTCTCGGCTACCCGAGCAGCGCGAGGTCCGAGCGCGTCATGAGGCGGATGAGCTCCTCGAAGCTCGTCTGCGGCTCCCAGCCGAGCTGCGCCTTGGCCTTCGCCGGGTTGCCGATGAGCTGATCGACCTCGGCCGGGCGCAGGAATGCCGGGTCGATCGTGACGTAGCGCTCCCAGTCGTCGATCCCCGCCTCGTCGAACGCGATCCGCACGCAGTCGCGGACGGTGTGCGTCTCGTTCGTCGCGATGACGAAGTCCTCGGGCGTGTCCTGCTGGAGCATGAGGTACATCGCCTCGACGTAGTCCTTCGCGTAGCCCCAGTCGCGCTCGGCGTCGAGGTTGCCGAGGCGCAGCTCGTCGCGCAGGCCGTGCTTGATCGCCGCCGCGTGCCAGGTGATCTTGCGGGTGACGAACTCCAGCCCGCGGCGCTCGGACTCGTGGTTGAAGAGGATGCCCGAGCACGCGAAGAGGTCATAGGACTCGCGGTAGTTCACCGTGATGAAGTGGCCGTAGGCCTTCGCCACGCCGTAGGGCGAGCGCGGGTAGAACGGCGTGGACTCCGTCTGCGGGACCTCGCGGACCTTGCCGAACATCTCCGAGCTCGACGCCTGGTAGAAGCGCGCCCCCGGCGCCGCCTCGCGGACGGCCTCGAGCATCCGCGTGACGCCGACGCCGGTGAACTCCGCCGTCAGCGTGGGCTGCAGCCACGAGACGGCGACGAAGCTCATCGCGGCGAGGTTGTAGATCTCCTCCGGCTCGGCCGCGCGGATCGTGTCCACGAGCGAGCGCTGGTCGAGCAGATCGCCCTGGTGCAGGGTGATGTCGTCCTTGAGATGGTCGATGCGCTCGAACTTCTCCGTCGACGCCCGGCGGACCATCCCATGCACCTCGTAGCCGTGCTCGAGGAGCAGCTCGGCGAGGTAGGACCCGTCCTGTCCCGTGATGCCGGTGATGAGTGCTGAGCGCGCCATCGGGGCGGAGCAGACTACCCTGGCGGGGTGAAGGCGGTGATCCTCGCGGGTGGACTCGGCTCACGTTTGAGCGAAGAGACCACCTTGAAGCCGAAGCCGATGGTCGAGATCGGCGGCAAGCCGATCCTCTGGCACATCATGAAGATCTACGAGGCCCACGACGTGCACGAGTTCGTCGTCTGCCTCGGATACAAGGGCTACGTCATCAAGGAGTGGTTCGCGAACTACGCGCTGCACACCTCCGACGTGACGTTCGACATGCGCACCGGCGAGATGGACATCCACCGGTCGCGAACCGAGCCCTGGCGCGTGACGCTCGTCGACACCGGCGACAGCTCGATGACCGGCGGGCGGCTGAAGCGCGTCCTGCCCTACATCGGCGACGAGACGTTCTGCGTGACCTACGGCGACGGCCTCGCGGACGTGGACATTCGCTCCCTCGTCGAGCACCACCGCCTCGAGGGGCGCATGGCCACGGTGACCGCGGTGCAGCCACCCGGCCGCTTCGGGGCGCTGGAGACCGACGACACCGCCGTCCGCAGCTTCGCCGAGAAGCCGCGCGGCGACGGAGCCTGGATCAACGGCGGGTTCTTCGTCTGCGAGCCGGGCATCGGCGAGTTCATCGCAGGCGACGACACGAAGTGGGAAGAGGAGCCGCTGCGCGAGCTCGCCGGCCGCGGTGAGCTGACGGTCTACCGTCACCGCGGCTTCTGGCAGGCGATGGACACGCTTCGCGAGCGCAACGAGCTCGAGGCGCTGTGGGCCTCCGGGCGCGCTCCGTGGTGCGCTTGGGACCGCGA
The DNA here is from genome assembly GCA_963797025.1 of uncultured Actinomycetes bacterium. Taxonomy (GTDB): domain Bacteria; phylum Actinomycetota; class Thermoleophilia; order Solirubrobacterales; family Solirubrobacteraceae; genus CADCVQ01. The sequence goes on along the minus strand of CAWCNU010000004.1, from coordinate 289,633 downwards.
CCTGATCGACTAGGTTTCGTCGCCGCCCATGGATGCCGCCTGCCGCTTCTGCTCGGCTCCGCTGGAGCATGTCTTCGCGGACCTCGGAATGTCGCCGGTGGCCAACGACAACGTCCCGCTCGAGCAGGCATCCTCGATGGAGCCGTTCTATCCGCTGTGCGCGCTCGTCTGCGCGCGGTGCTTCCTCGTCCAGCTCGCGCCGTACGAGACGCCGCGGCCGATCTTCCGTGACGACTACGCGTACTTCTCGTCGTATTCGTCGTCATGGCTGGAGCACGCCCGCCGTTACGCGGCGCAGATGACCGAGCGCCTCGGGCTCGACGGGTCGAGCCAGGTCGTCGAGCTCGCCTCCAACGACGGCTACCTGCTGCAGTACTTCGCGGCGGCGGGCATCCCGGTCCTCGGGATCGAGCCGACGGCGAACACCGCGCAGGTCGCGATCGACAAGGGCATCCCGACGCGCGTCGAGTTCTGGGGCCGCGAGACGGCGGCGGCGCTCGCCGCCGAGCTGCAGGCCGACCTCCTGCTCGGCAACAACGTCCTCGCGCACGTACCGGACATCAACGATTTCGTCGCCGGGATGAAGCTCGCGCTGAAGCCCGGCGGGCTCATCACGATGGAGTTCCCCCACCTGCTGCAGCTCATCGAGCTCAACCAATGGGACACGATCTACCACGAGCACTACTCCTATCTCTCGTTCGCGACCGCCGCCCGGGTGTTCGCCGCGCACGGGCTGCGCCTCTTCGACGTCGAGGAACTCCCGACGCACGGCGGCTCGCTGCGGATCTTCGGCTGCCATGACGAGGACGAACGCGAGGACACCGAAGCGGCGCGGAAGCTGCACGACCGCGAGCGGGCCGCCGGCCTCGGCGAGATCGCGAGGTACACCGGCTACGGCGAGCGCGTCGCGGCCGACAAGCGCCAGATCCTCGAGTTCCTCATAAAGCTCAAGGACGGCGGCAACTCGATCGCCGGCTACGGCGCCCCGGCGAAGGGCAACACGCTGCTGAACTACTGCGGCGTGGGGCGCGACTTCATCGACTTCACCTGCGACGCCAACCCGCACAAGCAGGGCCACGTCCTGCCCGGCACCCACATCCCGATCCTCGCACCCGGCGCGATCGCCGAGCGCCGGCCCGACGTCGTCCTCGTCCTGCCGTGGAACATCAAGGACGAGATCATGGATCAGCTCTCCTACATCCGCGAGTGGGGCGGGCGGTTCGCGGCGCGGTCGCCGGAGCTGCGGCTGTTCCAGTGAGGTTCGAGCCGACGCCGCTGGAGGGGTGCTTCGTCGTCGAGCTCGACCTGCTCGGCGACGAGCGCGGATGGTTCGCCCGCACCTATGACGAGGCGCAGTTCGCCGACCACGGGCTGGAGCCGGTCGGCGTGCAGGCCAACAGCTCGTTCAACGCGGCGCGCGACACGCTGCGCGGCCTGCACTACCAGGCCGCCCCGTACGGCGAGGCCAAGCTCGTGCGCTGCGTGCGGGGCGCGATCTGGGACGTCGGCGTCGACCTGCGTGAGGAGTCCGCGAGCCACCTGCGCTGGCACGGCGTGGAGCTGACCGCCGACAACCGCCGCGGGTTCTACCTCGCGCCGGGCATCGCGCACGGCTTTCAGACGCTGACCGACGATTGCGAGGTCCAGTACCTCATGGGCCACGTCCACGTGCCCGAGGCGGCGCGCGGCGTGCGCTGGGACGACCCGGCGTTCGCGATCGCGTGGCCCGAGCCGCATGGGGAGCGGACGATCTCCGCGCGCGACCGCGGCTACCCGGACTTCGCGCCGTGAGCGCGCGGCGCGTGCTCGTGACGGGGGCGAGCGGCTTCGTCGGCCGGCCGGCGCTCGACGAGCTCGTGCGCCGCGGCTTCGAGGCGCACGCCGTCGCGCGGCGCGCGCCCGCGGAGGCGGCGGCGAGCGTGACGTGGCATGAGGCCGACCTGCTCGATCCCGCCGCGCGCGGCTCGCTCGTCGGCTCGCTCGGCGCGTCGCATCTGCTGCACCTCGCCTGGTACGCCGAGCCGGGCGCGTTCTGGGCGGCGCGCGAGAACGCCGCCTGGGTGGCGGCGACGGTCGGGCTGCTCGACGAGTTCGCCGCGGCGGGCGGCGCCCGCGCGGTGCTCGCGGGGACCTGCGCGGAGTACGACTGGACCGCGCCGCAGCCGCTGCGCGAGGACGCGCCGAGGTCGCCGGCGACGTACTACGGCGTCTGCAAGGACGCCACGCGCCGTGTTGCCGAAGGGCTGGCCGAGCGCGCCGGGATGTCGCTGGCCTGGGGGCGGATCTTCTTCCTCTACGGACCGGGCGAGGACGAGCGCCGGCTCGTCGCGGGCGTCGCGCGAGCGCTCGTGGCGGGCGAGCGCGCGCCGATCAGCGCGGGTGAGCAGCTGCGCGACTTCCTGCACGTCGACGACGTCGCGGGCGCGTTCGCGGCGCTGCTCGACGGAGATGCGGAGGGCGCCGTGAACATCGCGTCCGGCGAGGCGGTGGCGGTGCGATCGATCGCCGAGCGCCTCGCGCAGGCCGCCGGGCGCCCTGACCTGCTCGACGTCGGGGCGCTGCCCGCGCGCGAGGGCGAGCCCGCGGAGATCGCCGCGGACGTGGCGCGGCTGCGCGACGAGGTCGGCTTTCGCCCCGCCCGGTCGCTGGACGAGGGCCTCGCCCAGACCGTGCGCTGGTGGCGCGAGCGCCGTTAGCATCCAGCCGATGGCCCTCCCCGGGCAGCTCGAGTTGCTCAGGCAGCGCGTCTATCACTCCAGCGCGCTGCTGCTGCGCCGCGACTCGAAGTTCGTCTCGCGCTACCTCAAGGGCCTGAAGGGCGTCGAGATCGGCGCCGCCGCGTCGAACAACTACTTCCTCGACGCGCTGAACGTCGATCGCTGGGGCGAGCTCGACACGCCGTACAAGCAGCAGGAGCGCAGGATGGTCTTCCACGTCGCGCGCGTCGACGTCGTCGCGCCGGGCGACGATCTGCCCTTCGAGGACGGCTCGCACGACTTCGTCTTCAGCTCGCACGTCATCGAGCACCTCCCCGATCCGATCCGGGCGCTCGCGGAGTGGCATCGCGTCGCGCGGCGCTACGTCGTCGCCGTCGTGCCGCACCGCGACCGGACCTTCGACGCCGACCGCCCGCTCTCGACGGTCGAGGAGCTGCTGGAGCGACACCGGACCGGTTTTGACTCCGAGGAGGACCGCCACTGGTCGGTGTGGACGCGCGAGAGCTTCGTCGCGATGTGCGAGGCGATCGGCCTCCGGGTCCTCGACAGCCTCGACCCGGACGACAAGATCGGCGACGGGTTCATCGTCGTCATCGACGCGACGGGCCCGCCGCCCGCCGTCTGACGCGGCGCGCTCAGCCGCGGACGGCTGTCAGCGACAGCGCCGGGCCGTGGGCCGCACCGGGCTCCTCGAAGCCGACCTGCACGTCGCGCCAGCCGAAGTGCTCCAGCGCGCGCATGAGGTCGTCGCGCGACAGCCAGTTGGCGTGCGGCTGGTTGCCGCCGTAGAACCCGACGAGCCTGCGCCCGAGCCCGTAGTCGAAGCGGTGATGGGTGTGTGAGAACCCGCGCGTCTGCGCCGCAGCGGGGTCCGCGGCGAAGTGGCGGCGCACGCGCGGCGCGAGCCGCGCGACGCGGTCGGCGTCGTAGTACTGCGTCCACAGCGCCAGCCGCTGCCCGCGCTCGGCCGTCAGCGCGATGAGCTCGACCGGGTCGACCATGTGGTAGAGCACGCCCTGGGCGAGGACGAGGTCGTAGACGTCGGCCTGCTCCTGCAGCATCGCCACGAAGTCGCCGAGGCGGAACTCGACGACGTCCATGTCCAGGAGGTCCTTGACGACGAGGCACTTGAGGAAGTGCCGGGTGTTGCCCTCGACCGCGACGACCCGCGCCGCCCCGGCCTGCATCGCCATGTAGGAGTGCCCGCCCTCCAGCGGCCCGAGCTCGAGCACCGAGCGGCCGTCGAGCGGCCCGAAGCGCGCGAGCGTCCAGCGGATGCGCTCGTCGTCGAAGAGCGCCGCGTCCCCCGCGCGCAGCCCGTCGTAGGGCGGCGGCAGCCGCGACGCCCACTCGCCGGCGAAGATGTCGAGCACCGCCTGCGCGTTCGGCGCGCCCGCGACGTGCGAGCCCGAAGCGTCGCCCCACAACCGGTGCAGCTTCTGGTCCGAGAGCGCGCCCGCGAGGCCGCGCGCGCGCGCCGCGAGGGCGGCTGGGTCTACGCGCCCGGGCATGCGTACAGGCCGTGGAAGAAGGCACGCTGAATCGGGTGGGTGCGCTCGTAGACCGTTCGCCAGCGCGCCGGGATCGGGTAGCTCGCGCGATCCACGACGACGTCGTCGTCGGGGTTGTGCCAGGTCTCCCACTGCTTCGTGTAGAAGAAGCCGTCGGTGTGGCGGTCGACCTGTCCGAGATAGTGCGCGATCTGCTCCGGGCGCATCTCGTGCAGCGAGCTGATGTTCACGAACAGCGAGACGCCGAGCGGCTCGAGCAGCTCGAGCTGGTTGGGCGTCAGGAACGCGATCTGCGCCTCCGCCAGCTCCTCGGCCACCTCCTCGTGCGCCGTGAAGTGGCGAAACCGGAACGTGCGCCGCCTTGGGAACAGCGTCGTGAGGTACTCCTGCGCGATCGCGAGGGCCGGCGGGATGTCGCAGAGGATGTAGCGCGTCTGCGGGAACTCCTCGAGAAACACCCACGCCACGCGCCCGTAGCCGCCGCCGAGCTCGAGCACGCCGCCGGGCCCCGGCTCGTGTGCGGGAAACGCCGCGGTCGCGCTGTAGAGCTCGTGGACGGAGTTGCAGAGGTCCTGGCTGATGCGCCTGCCGCGGTACTGCGCGACGACCGGGTCGCCGAGCACGGGCTCCTCGAGGCGCAGGAGGATGTCGCGCCGGTCGATGCGCCGGACGTGCTCCCACAGCAGCGCCAGGAAGAGCTCGTGGATGCGCCGCGCGCGGGCGCCCTCGAACGGGTTGGCGCGATCGGCGCCGGCCTCGAGCGTGCCGACGTCGCCGAGCCGTGCCGACAGGACCGCGGCCGCCGGGTGGCGCAGCCACGAGATGACCATCGCGCGAAGCTGGTCGTCGCGCAGCGTGTGCGGGATCCAGCTGAAGTAGTTCTGGTTGACCGTGCGCTTGAAGCGCGCGAAGCCCTCGTCGTCGATCTGCCGCGTGTTGCGGTCGTTGAGCAGGCGCCAGAAGTCCGACGGCTGGACGATCTGCGGTGCCTGCTCCATCTCCGCCCACATCGCGCGGATGTCGCTCAGCGCGGGCGCGCTCTCGGGGTGCGGCAGCACGCGCGGAACCTAGCAGCGGCGCCGCCGGGCTCCGGGCGCCGCAGGCTTAGGGTGGCGGGGTGAGTACGGGAGCTCCCGACCTGATCGACACCGCGGCCGCGGGCCCCGCCGCGATGCGCGGCGGCCTGCTGCGCATGAGCGCGTTCGCCGGGTCGCTGCTCATCGGGCTCGCGTCGGCGCCGCTGCTCGTCCGCCACCTCGGCACCGCCGAGTTCGGTCGCTACTCGATCGCGCTGGCCGTCGTGGCGATCGTGGCCGGGCTGACCGAGGGCGGCGTCGGGACCGTCGCGCTGCGCGAGCTGTCGGTCGCGACGACCCCGGCGCAGCGGCGGCAGCTCATGAGCGACCTCCTCGGGCTGCGGCTCGTGCTCAGCACGATCGGCATCGGCGTCGCCGTCGCGTTCACGGCGCTCGCCGGGTACGGCGCGAACCTCACCCTCGGCGTCCTGCTCGCGAGCGCCGGCATGGTCTTCACGGCGACGCAGCTGCTGCTCGTCGTCGAGCTGCAGAGCCGGCTCCGATTCGGGTGGGCGGCCCTCATCGAGCTCTTCCGCGGGGTCGTCGGGATCGCGCTGATCGTCGCGCTCGTGCTCGCCGACGCGGGCACGGTGTCCCTGCTCGCCGTGTCGATCCCCGCCGGCCTGGCGGCGCTCGCGCTGACGGTGCCGCTCGTGCGCCGCACGCTCTCGTTGCGGCCGGCGTTCGCGCCGCGCCGCTGGCTGCCGCTCGTGCGCGAGGTCATGATCATCGCGCTGGCGGTCGCGGTCTACGCGCTGTACTTCCGCATCACGCTGCTCATCACGTCGCTCGTCTCGACCCCCGAGGAGACGGGCTACTTCTCGATCTCCTTCCGGCTCATGGAGGCGCTCGTCGGCGTCCCCGCGCTGCTCATCGGCGCCGCGTTCCCGATCATCTCCCGGTCCGCTCACGACGACCGCGAGCGCTTCGAGTACGCGGCGAGCCGGATCTACGAGCTGGCGGTCTTCCTCGGCGGCCTCGTCTCGCTCGGCCTGCTGCTGTCGGCCCCCTTCGCGATCGAGTTGCTGGTCGGCACGAGCGACCATCCGTCCGTCGAGGTGCTCCAGATCCAGAGCGCGGCGCTCGCCGCCGGCTTCGTCGTCGCGGCGACGTCGTTTCCGCTGCTGGCGATGCGCCGCTACCGCGAGCTGCTGCGCGCGTGCTTCGGCTCGCTGCTGATGGCGTCGGGGCTCGCGCTCGCGCTCGCGACCGCCTACGGCGCCGACGGGGCCGCGGCCGCGGCGGTCATCGGCGAGGTCGTGCTGGCGGCGGCGCTGACCGTGCTGCTGACGCGCCGGGGCGGCCCGCCGCTGCCCGTCTCGGCGGTCGCCGTCGGGCTCGTGGCCGGCGGCTGCGGCTACGCCGCCGGCAGCCTCACCGGCATCCATCCGCTCGTCGAGGCCGTCGTCGGCTGCCTCGTCTTCCTCGTCGTGCTGCGGGTCCTGCGGCGGTTCCCGCCGGAGCTGCGCGAGGTGCTCGACCTGCGGCGGCCCGGGCGGTCGGGATGAGCGCGCCCGCCGACAGCCGCTGCCCGCTCTGCGGCGGCGCAGCGGTGCTCGCGTTCGTCACGACCGATCGCAACCGCGCGATCGCAGCGGAGCGCTTCGCGTACCGCCGCTGCCGGGCCTGCGGCACGCTGCACCTCGCCGACGTGCCGGACGATCTCGGGCGCTTCTACCCGAGCGACTACTTCGCGCGCCCGACGCTCGAGCAGTTGCGGGCGATCGGCCGCGGGTCGGAGGCCTATCGCATCGAGATCCTGCGCCGCCACGTCTCCGGCGGGCGGCTGGCGGAGGTGGGCCCCGGAGACGGGATCTTCGCCGTGCAGGCGCTCGAGGCCGGCTTCGACGTCAGCGCGATCGAGATGGACGCCGCCGCCTGCGAGCACCTGCGCGCGACGCTCGGCATCGAGGTCGTGCAATCGTCGGCGCCGCACGAGGCGCTCGTCGCGCTTGCCCCGCTGCGCGCGGTGGCGGCCTGGCACGTCATCGAGCACGTGCCCGACCCGTGGGCGCTCGTGGACGCGGCCGCCGCGGCGCTCGAGCCCGGCGGCGTGCTCGTCGTGGCGACCCCCAACCCGGCGGCGTTCGGCCTGCGCGTCCTCGGCGCGCGCTGGCCGCACGTCGACGCGCCGCGCCACCTGTTCCTCATCCCGCACGAGACCCTCACGGCGCATGCCCGCGGGGTCGGCCTCGAGCCGGTCGAGCTCACGCACGCCGATCCCGGCGGGCGCCACTGGAACGCGTTCGGCTGGCACTACGCGCTGCGCCGGCCGGGGATCGCGCCGCTCGCCGACCACGCGGCGCGCCTGGCGGGGCGCGCGATCGCCGCCGCGCTCGCGCCGCTGGAGCGCCGCGGCATGCGGGGCGCCGCCTACACCCTCGTCCTGCGCAAGCGCTCCAGGAGCGGGTGACGCGCAACCGGCGGCGGCGCCGGCGGGCGCTCGAAGACGTCGAGCAGCGTCATGTAGCGCCCGCGGACCTTCGGCGGGTCCCAGTTCATGAACTGCCGCAGGACGAGCGCGTGGACGACGCTGTAGAAGAGGTGGCGCGCGCGCTCGGGCGCGTGGCGGCACGCGCGCCGCAGGATCCCCAGGGACGCCGCGGCCAGCGTGCGCTCCCAGGGCCGCAGGTGGCGCTCGAGCTCCGCGCGCTGTCCGTCCGGGGCCGTGCCGCTCAGCACTCCCGAGTACACGTGGACGGCCTGCAGCACCCGGAAGCGCCGGCGCGCCGGCGCGACCGGCGCCAGCGACCCGTAGCGCTGCGCGAGCGCCTCGACCGCCGACAGCCAGCCGGTGTTGATGTTCGTTCCCGGCATGTCGGCCAGCCGCGGCTCGGCCTGCCCACCCTCGCCGCCGGCTCCCTCGAGGAACGCCTTGCCCGCGCTCTCCTGGGCGTTGAGATGGAAGAACCCGTAGGACTTCGGCGTCACCCCGATCGCCACGAGCGGGCGCGGCTCGACGACGATCGTGCGCGCGGTGAGGAACAGGACGTTCGTGGCGTAGTAGTCGGGAAACGCGGACTGGAAGAACGGGCCCTGCGGGGCGAGCTCGTCGACGAGCCGGCGGCTGACCGTCGAGAACTGCATGTTGAAGCCGTGGCGCGCACGGAAGCGCATCGCGTGGGCGACCGTCGCGCGAGCCCTCGCGCGGTCCAGGACGAAGGGCTCGCGCGCTCCGCGCAGGAACGTCGAGTAGCCGTAGGCCTGCAGGAAGCCCTCGGGCTCGGACGGCTGCACCCCCGGGTAGGAGAACAGCCACGCGCTCTGGTAGACGACGTCGGGGTCGCCGAAGCGCAGCAGCAGCTCGCGGATCCGCGCGACGTAGCCGGGCATGAGGCCGTCGTCGTCGCCGAGCATCACGACGTAGCGCCCGCGGCTGTGGGCGAGCGCGGTGTTCCAGTTGTCGGTGACCGGCACGAACGACTTGGTGCGCACGTAGCGGATGCGCTCGTCTGCGAGCGCCCGGACGTGGCCGGCGATGTCCTCCTCGGAGTCGTTGTCGGACACGACGAGCTCCCAGTCGCCGTCGTCCTGGCGGCGGACGGTCTCGATCGCGTAACGCAGGTACTCGAGGCGGTTGCGCGTCGGCAGCAGGACCGAGACGAGCGGGGTCGTCATCCGCCGCGCTCGAGCAGGCCCGGCGCCGGCCGGCGGCGCAGCAGCGCGGCGCCGTTGCGCGTGAGGTCGCGGTACAGCGCGTACTTCTTGGCGTCGAGCACGCGGAAGACGAGCGCCCGCGGGACGGCCATGAGGACGAGCAGGGCGCCGAGCGCGCGCGTCTGCGAGCGCGGGAAGTGCAGCGAGCCGAAGCGCACCATCCCGTGCAGCATCCGCCGCAGCGACTCGGCCGCGGTCCAGCGCCCGACCGTCGCGCCGCCGAGATGGCGGAAGGCAGCGTCCGGGGCCCAGACCGCGGTGCCGTGGGCGGCGAGGCGCCGTGAGATGTCGACGTCCTCGAACCAGAACCAGTAGCCCTCGTCCCAGCCGCCGATCCGCTCGAGCGCCGAGCGGCGGACGAGCAGGCCCGAGCCCGCCGGCTGGTCGACCTCGACCGCGGCGCCGGAGTCGTCGAGATCGCGATGGCTGCGCGGCGCGCTCCAGGGGTTGCGCGGCCAGAGGCGGTCCAGTCCGCTGAGCGTCACGGCGTAGCCCGCGAGGGTGGGAAACGCCCGCGGCCGGTAGGCGTCCTGGGTGACGAGCGTCGTCGCGTCGACGAGGCGCCCGCCCGCCGAGGCCGCGCCCGGGCGCGCCTCGAGCACCGCGGCGAGACGATCGATCGCGCCGCGCTCGGTGAACATGTCGTCGTTGAGGAACAGGACGTACGGCGCGCTGCCACACTCGCTGCCGCGGTTGAACGCGAACGACAGGCCCGCGTGATCGTCAAGGCGCACGAGCCGGACATGCGGCGCGCGCTCGCCCACCGCGGCGGCCGTGTCGTCCTGCGAGGCGTTGTCGACGACCGTGATCGACGCGATCGATTCGTCCACGAGGTGGCCGATGCACTCGAGGACCATGTCGCGCGAGTTGTTCGTGACGATGACGACGTCGACCATCGCCCGCCATCCTAGGATGAGCGCCCGGTGCCCCACCCGTCCGTCACGCTCGTCGTGCCCACCTTCGACGGCCGCGAGCTGCTTGCCGCGACGCTGCCGTCGGTCGTCGCCCAGGGGGCCCCCGTGCTCGTCGTCGACGACGGCTCGCGCGACGGCACGGCAGCCTGGCTGCGCGAGGCCTGGCCGGCCGTGGAGGTGCTCGAGCTCGGCCGCAACGTCGGCATCGCGGCGGCCTTCAACCGCGGCATCGCGGCGACGGACGCGGAGTTCGTCGCGCTGCTCAACAACGACGTGGAGCTCGCCGCGGGATGGCTCGAGCCGCTGCTCGAGGCGCTCGAGGCGCACCCGGAGGCGGCCTCGGCGACCGGCAAGCTCCTGCGCTACGACGACCGCGACCGGATCGACGCGGCCGGTGACGTACTGCTGCGCTCGGCGGCCGTCATCAACCGCGGCGCCGGCGAGCGCGACCGCGGCCAGTACGACGTGCCCGAGGCGATCTTCGGCGCCTGCGCGGGCGCCGCGCTGTACCGGCGTTCGGCGCTGGACGCCGTCGGCCCGTTCGACGAGACGTACTTCGCCTACCTCGAGGACGTCGACTGGTCGATGCGCGCGCAGCTCGCCGGCTTCGCCGCCCGCTACGAGCCGGCCGCGGTCGGCTTTCACATGGGCGGGGCGACGACCCGCCGGCGCCCGGGGTTCTACGGGCGCCTGCAGCGGCGCAACCAGCTGCTGCTCGTCGCCAAGACGTTTCCCGCGGGCACGCTCGCGCGCCACGGCTGGCGGATCGCCGCGACGCAGCTCGTCTCCCTCGCGGCCAGTGCGCGCGAGGGGATGCTGCGCGAGCACGCCGGCGCGTGGGGCGAGGCGGCGCGGATGCTGCCCGCGGCGCTGCGCCGGCGCCGGGCGCTGCAGCGCGGGCGCCGCGCGCCGGTGCGCGAGGTCGAGCGGCTGATGGCGGCGGGCGTCCCGGCCGGGCTGTCGCGCCCGCTGCGGGTCGTCTTCGAGATCGCGCCGGGCGTCGCGCGGCGGCGGGCGGGCCTGCTCAGGTGAGCGGCGCCGTCGCGACGAGCTCGACGTTCGTCGCGACGCGGTTGAGCCCCGGCACGCGGGCGAGCGCCGTGTTCGTACCCCAGACGGCCGCGCTGACGCGCGGGCGCTGTGCGATCGGGACGTCGAGCGTCAGCGGCAGCATGTTCGCGAGGCGCAGCTCGCGGACCTCGTAGCCGTGGCGCTCGAGCAGCTCGCGCGCGCTGGCCGGCGTGTAGAGCAGCTCGTGGGGCTCGGCGCCGTGGTAGTAGAGGCCCATCCGCTCCGCGAGCTTCTCGAGGTAGGAGAAGCGGTTGGGCAGCTTGTAGACGTAGAGCGTTCCGCCGGGCTTCAGGATCCGCGCGAGCTCGTCGAGGCTCGCGTCCGGGTCCAGGACGTGCTCGAGGACGCCGCAGCTCAGGACGGCGTCGAAGCTGTCGTCGTCGTAGGGGAGCGCGCGCGGGTCGCTGGAGACGTACGCGCGGACCTGCGGGAAGAGCTTCATCGCGACGACGTCGTCGGGCGCGTCGTCGCCGCGGTAGTCGAACGAGCTGACGTTCAGGCCGGCCTCCTGCAGCAGGGCCGAGACCTGGCCGAGGCCGCAGCCCCAGTCGAGGATCGAGGCGGGCGCGTCCGCGGCGATCCGCCGGACAAGCGCGTGGTACTCCCGCATCTGCGGCGCCGATCTCAGGCCGACGTCGTCGCCGCGCGGCTGCGTGGGGCGCTCGTGCATGAGGCTCGGGCAAGATAGCGCGGGTGACGCGCGTGCTGCACGTCCTGCCCCACCGCGGCGGCGGGGCGGAGACGTACGTCGATCTGCTCGAGCGACTCGGCGGATTCGAGCACGAGCGCGTCGCGCTGTCGGGCGGGCGCACGCCGCTGTCGGCCGCGACCTCGCTGCCGCGCGGCTATCCGGCGATCGCGCGCGCGGCGGCCGGCGCGGACCTCGTCCACGCGCACGGCGACGTCGCCGCGGTCCTCGCGCTCCCGCTCCTGCGCCGCTCGCCGTCGGTCGTGACGACGCACGGGCTGCACTTCCTGCGGCGCGCGCGCGGCGCGCGGCTGGCGGCGGCGCGGCGCGGGCTTCGGGCGGTGGCGCACAGCGCCGGCTGCACCGTCTGCACCTCGGCGGCCGAGCGCGACGAGCTGGCGGCGCTGCTCGGGCCGCAGCTCGCGACGCGGCTGGCGGTCGTGCACAACGGCGTCGACGTGCCGGAGGCCGATCCGGACGCCCGGGCCGCCGCGCGGGCCGAGCTCGGGCTCGGTGACGGCGACGTGGCCGCGCTCTTCCTCGGCGAGCTCGAGGCGCGCAAGGCGCCGCTGGTCGCGGTCGCCGCCGCGCGGCGGGCGGTGTCGGACGGCGCGCCGCTCGTGCTGCTCGTCGCCGGCGACGGCCCTGAAGCCGGCGCGGTGCGCGCCTGGAGCTCTCGCGTCGTGCGGCCGCTGGGCTTCCGCCGCGACCCCGAGCGCCTGCTCACCGCGGCGGACATCTTCGTGCTGCCGTCAGAGCGCGAGGGGCTGTCGTTCGCGGTGCTCGAGGCGATGGCGGCGGGTCTGGCGATGGTGGTCTCCGACGGGCCGGGCAACCCGGAGGCCGTCGGGGACGCGGGGGTCGTGGTGCCGGTGGGCGACGTGGGGGCGCTGGCCGCCGCGCTCGGGTCGCTGGCGCTGGACCGGGAGCGCCGCGAGCGGCTGGGCGCCGCGGCGCGCGAGCGCGTGCGGGCGCAGTTCAGCGTGGAGCAGATGCTCGACGGCGTTGCCGCGGCGTATGCGGCGGCCCTCGAACTGCATCATTGAGCAGCAGGTGAGCGGGGCGCCGTGGCGATCAGCCCGTCGCCCGCCAGGTGCATGTGATTGGAGCGTTGACCCCGATATCCGGGGACGATCTGCCATCCGCGATCGCTGCGCCCTCCGAGGCGTTCGGACCCATGTCCTCAATGCCGCAGCTCGCACGCGCCGACACCGATCACGGCGCCTGACCCAGCCGCCGCCGCCGCGCCCGCTTCAGCGCCACCGGCGTCAGCCACGCGACGGCCGGCACCACGAGCCCTGAGGCACCGCGCAGCGTTCGCCGCCGCGCAAGCGTCCGAACCCGGATGACCAGCGCCTCGCCCGTCTGCGCCCGGTCCGCGCGCGCCGCGACGTTCGACGCGCCCATGACCCGCGTCGAGAGCGGCTCCTGGAGGGCATGCACGACCCACGAGTCCGCGATCCGCAGCCACAGGTCGTACTCCATCGCGTATCGGTAGCGCTCGTCGTAGCCGCCGAGCCCGAGCGCCACCTCCCGCCGGAAGGCCGCCGACGTGTTCGGGATCGGGTTGAAGCGCAGCAGGACGTCGTTGACGTCACCGGGCCGAAACGACGTCCGCGGCGCGAGCTCGCGGCCGCTCTCGTCGACCTCGTGCATCCGCGAGCCGACGACCGCGACCTCCGGCCGTGCCGCCAGCAGCGCGAGCTGGCGCTCCAACCGCTCCGGGGCGGAGTGGTCGTCGGCGTCCTGCACCGCGACGACCGGCGCCCGCGCCGCGCGCAGCCCCGCGTTCAGCGACCGCGAGATCCCGACGTTGCCGTCCATCGTCAGCGCGCGGACGCGCCGGTCGCGGGCGACCGCCGCCGCGATCACCTGCGGCGTCGCGTCGCGCGAGCCGTCGTCGATGAGCAGGAGCTCGAGATCGGTCACGGTCTGAGCGAGGATCGAGTCGATCGCGCGGTCGAGCGTCGATGCGTTGTCGTAGGCGCCGACGAGGACGCTGACGCGCGGCGTCATCGCGCCCGCTCGCGGTAGGCCGCGGACACGATGTCCAGCGAGCCGTCGATCGAGAGCCGCGCGGCGTTGGCGGCGAACCAGTCGCGCGTCGAGGCGCGCAGCGCCGCGCCGCCCTCGTCCACGCGCACGATCGCCGCCGCCAGCGCCGCCGGCGAGGCGTCGGCGGCGACGAACCCGTTCACGCCCTCCTCGACGAGCTCGACCGCCGCGTTGTCGGGCGCGGCGACGACGACACTCGGCGTGCCCGCCGCCGCCGCCTCGATGACGACCATCCCGTAGCCCTCGCGGCTGGACGGCAGGACCATGCAGAGCGCCGTCGCCAGCGCCTCCTCGACCTCCTCGCCGGAGACGAACCCCGGGGCCGAGACGACATCGCCGAGGCCCAGCGCCGCGATCCGGGCGAGCACCTCCGGGCGCTCCGGCCCGTCGCCGAGGATCGTCGCGCGCAGATCCGGCAGCGCCGCACGCGCGGCCGCGATCGCCGGCACGATCGCGGGGACGCGCTTCTCGGGGATGTGGCGTCCGGCGAAGACGACCTGCCTCACGACCGGTCGCGGCGGTCGCAGCTCCAGCGCCCCGGCGTACTCGCCCGACAGCACCGTCACCTCCCCCCGCACGCCGTCCTCGTGCAGGCGCCGCGCCGTGAGCCGGGCGAAGCAGAACGCCCGCTGGCGCAGGCGCACGCCGCGCAGCTGCACGAGCCAGCCGAGGCGCCCGCCGACGGGGCCGAGGTACGCGCGCCAGTACTCCCGCGACCACAGCTCGTGCCAGTCGACGACGAGCCGGTAGCCCCGCGCGCGGCGCAGCACCCCTGCCGCCAGCAGCGAGAAGTACGGAAACGACGCGGTGTGCACGACGTCGTAGCGACGGCCGCGCAGCAGCAGGTGCCACAGGACGCCCGCGCCGAAGACGAGCGGCGGCAAGATCCGCCGCCGGCCGCCGGAGTACAGCGCCATCCGCGGGCCCGCCACGCGCACGCAGACGCCCGCGACCGACGGCGCCGCCCCCCGGTCCCACTGGCGCAGCGTGAGGTACGTGACGTCGTGGCCCTCGCCCGCCAGGCGCTCGGCGAGGTTGCGATACCAGCGCTCGGCGCCGCCGATCGTGTGCGGGAACAGGCAGTCGTAGACGATGAGGATCCGCACGCGTCAGGCAGGGTCTCAGACCCGGACGCCACGATAGGCTGTCAGCCCGAGCGCAACACTCTTCGTACGCGTGCGTTTGATGTTCCGACGGCGCCGTCAGGCGCTCCTCCGAAACGATCATGGCCTCGATCCCCTCGATCCCCAGCACATCAGACGGGCTCGCAGAAGTCGCCGCACCCCACGTCGAGGTATCGGTCGTCATCCCGTGCCTCAACGAGGCCGAGAACATCGAGGAATGTGTCCGCCGGTCGCTTCAGGCGCTCGAGGAGGCCGGCATCTCCGGCGAGGTCGTCGTCGCCGACAACGACTCCGACGACGGGAGCGCCGAGCTCGCCGTCGCAGCCGGCGCACGGGTCGTGCACGAGCGCCGCCGCGGCTACGGCTCCGCCTACCTCGCGGGCTTCGCCGCCGCGCGCGGCGAGTACGTCGTGATGCTCGACGCCGACATGACCTATCCGTTCGAGGACATCCCGAAGTTCGTCGAGGCCCTGCGCGACGGCGCCCAGCTCGTCATGGGCGACCGGATGGACAACATCCAGCCCGGCGCGATGCACTGGATGCACCGCTACATCGGCAACCCGCTGCTCAGCGGCACGCTGAACCTCTTCTTCCGTACCGGCGTGCGCGACGCGCACTGCGGGATGCGCGGCTTCCGGCGCGACATCCTGCCCGTCCTCGACCTCCGCGCGACCGGGATGGAGTTCGCCTCCGAGATGGTCATCCGGGCCTCGAAGGAGCAGCTCGACATCCGCGAGTTCCCGATCGCCTACCACCCGCGCGGCGGGGAGTCCAAGCTCTCGCGCTTTCGCGACGGTTGGCGCCACCTGCGCTTCCTGCTCGTCCACAGCCCGACGCACCTGTTCATCGTGCCGGGCGCGGCGCTCCTGGCGATCGGGCTGCTCATCTCGTTCATCTCGCTGTCGCAGCTGGCGATCTTCGGCCGGGCCTGGAACCTCCACACGCTCATCGGCGGCGAGCTGCTGTGCGTCGTCGGCGTGCAGATCGTGGCGCTCGGGCTCTGCGCGCACGCCTACGGCACGTACTTCATGGGCGAGAAGGACGCGTGGTTCGACAGGATGCGAGAGCGCTTCCGCCTCGAGCACGGGCTCATGCTGGGCGGCGCGGTCCTGCTGGCCGGGGTCGTCGCCGGCGCGATCATCGTCGGCACGTGGATCGACCGCGGGTTCGGAGCCCTGTCGGAGGAGCGTCTGGCCGTGACCTCGGCCGCGCTCGTCATCGTCGGCCTGCAGATCTTCTTCTCCTCGTTCCTGTTGTCCATCCTCGGTCTGCGCCGCCGAGACTGACGACACGTAGGTCGCCGTGGACCTGCTGGCAGCGTGGGTGCTGTACCCGCTGGCGCTCGGTGCGCTGTGCCTCGGCCTCGGGCTGCTCATCGCGCGCGCGGGGGACTGGGAGATCCCGGGCGCGCTGCTGCTGCCCGCCGGCTGCGCGGCGCTGCTGACGCTCGCGCGCGTCGCGACCTCGCACCCGACGACCGCGAAGCTCGCGTTGCCGGCGCTCGCCCTGCTCGCGCTCGCGGGCTTCTGGCTCGGGCGCGAGCGCCTGCGGGCCACGCGGCCCGACCCCTGGCTCGCCGTCGCCGCCGTCGGGGTGTTCCTCGTCTTCGGCGCGCCGGTCATCGCGTCCGGGCACCCGACCTTCGCCGGCTATCTCGCGCTGCCGGACACGTCGCATCAGCTCGCTCTCGCGCAGGTGCTCGCCGAGCACGGCCCGGACTGGCAGGCGCTCGAGCCGGGGTCGCTGCGCTCGTCGATGGGCAGCTACATCACGAGCCGCTACCCCGTCGGCGGGCAGGCGGCGCTCGGGGTGACGGCGCCGCTCGGCATCCTCGAGATCGCCTGGCTCTACCAGCCGTTTCTGTCCTTCCTCATGGTCGTGCTCGCCCTCTCGCTCGCGTCGCTCGCCGCGCCGCTGCTGCGCGACCGCCGGCTCGTCGCGCTCGTCGCGTTCACCGCGGCGCAGCCCGCGCTCGTCATCGGCTTCGCGCTGCAGGGCTCGATCAAGGAGCTCGCCGCGCTGGCGATGATCGCCGTCCTCGTCGCCGTCGTCGCGGCCGCGCACGGCGCCGTGCGCGGCGTGCGGTCGCTGCTCGCGGTCGCGCTGGCCGCGGGCGCGGCGCTGGCGGCCCTCGGCCCGGCGGCCGCGCCGTACGTCGCGCTGCCGGCGCTCGTCGCCGGCGTCGTCTGGGGCAGCGTCCTCGTGCGCCGCCGCACGCGCGCGGACCTCATCTGGCTCGGGGTCGCGGTCGTGGTGGCGGTCGTCGTCGCGATCCCGGCCGTCAACTCGCTGCGCAACGCGGTCGAGGTCACGAAGCTCGTGCTCGTCGACAACACCGATCTCGGCAACCTCGCTCATCCGCTGCAGACCGAGCAGGCGGTCGGGCCCTGGCTCACCGGCGACTACCGCTACCGCCCGCTGAACAACCTCATCGCCCACAACGCGCTGCTCGCGCTCTTCTGCGCCTGCGCCGTCCTCGGCCTCGGGTGGTCGCTGCGCCGGCGCGCGCTCGGCCCGCTGCTGCTGGCCGCGACGCTCGGGATCGCGTCGCTCTATCTCCTGAGCCGCGGCAGCCCGTACGCCGACGCGAAGGTCCTCATGATCCTCTCGCCGGTCGTCCCGTTCCTCGCGATGCTCGGCGTGGCGAGCCTCTGGCGCGGGCGCCTGCGGATCCTCGGCGGAGGAGTGGCGGCAGCGTTGCTCGCGGGGCTGCTGTGGTCGGCCGGGCTGGCCTACCACGACGTCTCGCTGGCGCCCTACGACCGCTACTCGGAGATGCTGACGATCAACGAGCGCCTCTCGGGCCGCGAGCCGGTGCTCCTCAACGAATACGACGAGTTCGGCAAGTACTTCCTCCGCGACGTGCCGATCCTCAGCGAGCCCGAGCAGGCGACGCGCTACCGCGGCGCTCCGTACCACCCGGACGGGCTGAACGACCCGCGCCGGCGGC
The DNA here is from genome assembly GCA_963797025.1 of uncultured Actinomycetes bacterium. Taxonomy (GTDB): domain Bacteria; phylum Actinomycetota; class Thermoleophilia; order Solirubrobacterales; family Solirubrobacteraceae; genus CADCVQ01. Next base: position 271,870 of record CAWCNU010000004.1, on the reverse strand, counting down.
CGAGCCTCAAGGCCCCGATGAACATGGACGACCTGACGCTCGAGTACGTCGAGGCGCAGCCGTGGCTCGTGGTGCGGCGCTCACCGGTCGCGAGCCGCCCGCCCGCGAACTTCCGCCTCGACTGGCGGGGGCGCTGGTATGAGCTCTGGCGCCAGACGGACGCTCCGGAGGTCGTGGGACACAAGCCGCTCGGGGCCGACGTGCTGCACCCCGCCGCGCCGGTGACGCGCACCGTCGCCCGCTCCTGGGCTGCCCGCGCGCGCCAGCTCGACGGCAGGATCGCGTACGTCGAGCGCGCGCCGATGGCCGGGGTCCTCCCGGGCGCCGTTCGGCGACCGAAGCTGTGGTTCGTCTTCGCCGACTATCCGCAGGCCGTCGTCCCGAGCTCGCCGGGCCGGCTGGAAGGCGCGGTCGACGTCGCGCGCGCCGGCGCGTACCGGCTGTGGATCGAGGGCTCGTTCGCGCGGCGCATGACGCTGCGCGTCGACGGTGTCGACGTCGGCCGCACGCCGTCTGAGCTCAACAATCCCGGCGCGTACCTCGCGCTGGGCCCGGTGGGCCTGCAGCCCGGGCGCCACGAGGTGCAGCTCAGCCAGGGCGATGGTGACCTGCGCCCCGGCAGCGGCGGCTACCTCTCGAGCCTGCGCCACGCCGGCCCGATCTTCCTCCAGCCGGTTGCCGACGAGAGCTCGCCGGTGCGCGTCATCGACGCCGCACAGTGGCGCCGGCTCGTCGGCGTCAACGCCGACTGGCTGGAGATCGTCCGCTGAGCGCCGTGTTGCGCAGGCGGACGGTCTCGCAGGACTCCGTCGCGTCGAAGCCGTCGGGCGCCGGCAGCTCGGCCGCGCTGCCCTCGAGGTAGACGACCCCGACGCGCGCGAGCAGCTCGGGGTCCGCCGCGCGCAGCAGCGCCGGCTCGTAGCCCTCGACGTCGATCTTCAGGACGTCGATGACGTCCGCGCCCCGGAGCGCGTCCTCGAGCACCCCGTCGATGTGCCGGCAGGGGACGCCGATCTGCTCGTCGCCCTCGAGGCCGATCCCGCCGTAGCGGCCGAACGGGTCCACGCGGAACTCGGCCTCGCCGTCGAAGTCGGCGACCGCCACCTGCTCGAGCTCGTAGCGGTCCTCGAAGCCCGCGAGGTTGCGGCGCAGGCGCTCGACGTTGCGCGGGACGGGCTCGTAGAGGCGGCAGCGCACCCGCGGCCCGCGGGTGAGGAAGTACAGCGCCGAGAGCCCGATGTTCGAGCCGATGTCGACGACGAGCGCCGGCGGCTCGCGCACCGCGTAGTCCTCGCGGCAGAAGACCTCGTTGAGGGTCAGCATGTCGTGGAAGGACCACAGCGCCGGGCGCACGATCCCGCTCGGCGTCCGCACGGCGAACCTCGCCGGGTAGCTCCCGCGGCCGAAGAGGTAGCGGCCGTAGCCGTCGAGCGGGCGCGGGTAGCGGCGGGCCATGTTCGCCAGCGCCCGGTAATGGGCGGGCTCGGCGATGTTCTCGGCGACGAACTTCAGCGAGCGGTCGCCGAGCAGTCTGCTCATCGCGAGGACCGGCGCCGCGGGTTCGCGCGTGCTGCGGTCGAGCAATGGCGCGCCGTCAAAGCTCCTCCGCGGCGCGCGGCGCCATGCGATCGAAGACGACGACGCCGAGCCACGTGGCCGCGACGATGATCGCGAGCGGCACGGCGATGAGCGCGTCGGAGCCGATCGCGTCGCCGAGCGACATGCCGCCGACGAGCAGGTGCCGCGACTCCTGGATGATCGCCGCGATCGGATTGCACAGCGCGATCGACGCGAGCGTCTGCGAGTGGCCGATGACGGCCTGGATCGGATAGAGGATCGGCGTCGCGTAGAAGAGCGCCTGCAGCAGCACCTCCCAGATCGGCCGCACGTCGCGGTAGCGGACGTACAGCGCGCTCAGCAGCAGCGCGACGCCGCTCGCGAACACGAGCATGAGCGCGAACGGCAGCGGCAGCAGCAGCCAGCTCCAGCGCGGCTGCACGCCGCTGGCGAGGACGAAGATCGCGAGCACGACGAGGTTCAGGGCGAGGTTCATCGCCGCGACGAGCGCGACCGCGAGCGGCACGACGGCGCGCGGGAAGCCGATCTTGCGCAGCAGCGACTCGCGGTCGACCATCGCGGTCGTCGCGCCCGAGGTGACCTCGGCGAAGAAGAAGTAGAGGATCATCGCCAGCAGGAGGATCACGCCGTAGTGCGCGACGCCCGCGTCGGCTCCGACGACCTCGCTGAAGACGAAGAAGACGATGCCGAAGAGCAGCAGCGGGCGCAGCAGCGACCAGACGTAGCCGAGCGCCGAGCCGTAGAAGCGGACCTTCCAGTCGGTGGCGGCGAGTGTCCGCGCGAGGTTCCAGAAGCGCCGCGGGTCCCCGCCGATCGCCGACGGGCCGCGGACGCGGTAGGCCTCGGCGCTCACGGATTGGCCTGCATCGAGGGGGCTGGGGTGATCTCGAACGTGTGCGGGAGGTCGACGACGCCGCCTCCGCCGCCGGTCCCCGAGACCGCGAACGAGGAGATGTCCTCGCGGTAGGCGAGCAACTCCGGCTCGGCGCCGGGCAGGGTCACCTGCACCGAGATCCAGTAGCTGCCCGCGGCGAGGCGGTTGCGAAAGCCGACCGCGACGTCGAGCTCGTCGCCGGCGGCGTGGCTGCCGGTCGGGTGCTCGGCGCGGTCGGTGCTGACGGCCAGCACGGGACGGCGGTGCTCGTCGGTGACGGTGAACGCGAACGCCGGCTCGGCTGTGGCCGCGCCGAAGCGCACCCGCATCGCGAGGCCCATCGGCTCGCCCGGCTCGAGCATGTCGGTGCGCCCGGCGAGGTTCTGCGCCCAGGCATCGATGACGGTGAGCCCGGCGCCGCCGGTCGTCGGCGCGACCGTCCCGGCGCGCACGATCGACTCGCGCTCGGCGGGCGCCGCGAAGTTCAGCTGCGTGTACTTGCGCGCGACGGTGCGCGAGTCGTCGATCGCGACCGTCCGCCCGCGGTCGAGCAGCAGGGCGCGGTCGCAGAAGCGCTGCACCTGGTGCATGTCGTGCGTGACGAGCAGGATCGTGCGGCCCTCGTCGCGGGCGTGGCTCAGGACGTCGTAGCACTTCTGCTGGAAGGCGGCATCGCCGACGGCGAGCACCTCGTCGATGAGCAGGACGTCGGCGTCGACGTGGACCATGACGCTGAAGGCGAGGCGCACCTGCATGCCCGACGAGTAGTTCTTGAGCTTCATCTCGGCGAACTCGTGGAGCTCGGCGAAGTCCATGATCGAGTCGTAGCGCTCGCGCGCCTGCTCGGGATCCAGGCCCAGCATCACGGCGTTGATGAGGACGTTGTCGTGCGCGGTGAGGTCGGGGTTGAAGCCGACGCCGAGCTCGATGAACGGCGCCATCCGCCCGCGCAGCCACATCTCGCCGGCGTCGGCCTCGTAGATCCCGGCGAGGCACTTCATGAGCGTGCTCTTGCCCGAGCCGTTGCGCCCGAGGATCCCGAAGACCTCGCCGCGGCGGACATCGAACGTCACGTCGACGAGGACGTCGAGCGGATCGAAGCGCCGTCGGCGGGTCGGATGCAGGACGCGCTCCTTCAGCGTGCTGACCTGCTCGACCGGCAGGCGGAAGGTCTTCGAGACGCCGTCGACCCGCACGGCGACGTCGGCTTCGGGCGCACGGCTCACCGGCTGAAGGGTAGCCTCGCGACCCTATGGCGGACGCCCTGCACGAGCCTGCCCTGCCGCTCGGCGTGAACCTCGCGGGCTACCTCGACGCGACCGCCGGTGTCGGCGAGGCGGCGCGCCACGTGCACGAGGCGCTACGGGCCGCGGGCGTCGCGGTCGCGCCGCTGGCGCTGCGCAGCGCGGCGCCGTCATCGCCGGATGCGGCGACGCCGGCGGGCGAGGCCTCCCACCCCGTGACGATCGTGTGCGCGAACCCCGCCGGCATGACCGGCGCGCGCGACGAGCTCGGTCCCGCCGCGCTGGAGGGCCGCCACGTCATCGGCATGTGGTGGTGGGAGGTCGGGGCGCTGCCGCAGCGCTGGATGCGCGCGTTCGACCTCGTCGACGAGGTCTGGGTCGGATCGCGCTTCGTCGCCGACCTGCTCGCGGCGGTGTCGCCGGTGCCGGTCGTGCACGTGCCGCTCGCGGTTCCCGAGCCGCCGGTCGCGGATGCCGGCCGCTCGGATCTCGGGCTGCCCGAGGGGTTTCTCTTCGGCTTCGTCTTCGATTATGCGAGCGTCGTCGCGCGCAAGAACCCGCTCGGGCTCGTCGAGGCCTTCGGGCGCGCGTTCCCCGACGGCGGCGATGACGGCCCGTCGCTCGTGCTCAAGACGCTGGGCGCCGAGCGCCATCCGGCCGAGCACGAGGCGCTGCTCGCCGCCGCGGCGGCCCAGCCGCGGGTCGTGGTCATCGACTCCCACCTGCCCGCCGAGGAGAAGAACGCGCTCATCCGCGAGCTCGACTGCTACGTCTCGCTGCACCGCTCCGAGGGCTTCGGGCTGACGATCGCCGAGGCGATGCTGCTCGGCACGCCGGTGATCGCGACGGACTACGGCGGCACGCGCGACCTGCTGACGGCCTTCAACAGCCTGCTCGTCGACCACCGGCCGGTCGCGATCGGGCCCGGCAACGACCCGTACCCCGAGGACGGCGAGTGGGCCGAGCCCGATCTCGACCACGCTGCCGCGCTCATGCGCGCGGCGCACGCCGATCCGCAGGCCGGCGCCGCCCGGGCCGCCCGCGCCCGCGCCGACGTCCTCGCCCGCCACGCGCCCGCGGCCGCCGGCCGCGCGATGGCCGACCGGCTGGCGCGCGTGCTGACGCTGCCGCTGAACGGCGCCGGCCGCAGCGCCGCGCTCGACCTCGGCGGCGTCCGCGAGCGGATGGCGCTCGGCCCGCAGGCCGCCCCGGGCACCGACCGCGGCGCCCGCGGGGCCGTCCGTGACGCCGCGCTACGCGCGATGCGGCCCTACACCGTGCACCAGCGACTCGTCGACGAGGAGCTCCTACGGGTGCTGGCGACGCTCGACGAGCGCGTGCGCGGGCTGGCGGCAGGCCAGCAGGCGCTGGCCGCGGAGCTCGCGCGGTTGCGGCGGGAGGCCGAGGGCTGACCTCTGCGGTGACTCCGCGCCGATGGTGCTGCCACCGCCGGCGACCGGCATCGATGAGGAAGAAGCCGCGCCGGCGGCGTCCGCGTTCGCCGCGGCGGTTCGCCTGGGTGGTTCGCCGAGGGGAATCCAAACCACCTCCACGGTGGACAACTGTCCTCTCGATCGTCTCTGAAGCGGTCGTGTCGAACGAGGTGGCATTGGACCCTGTCCGACACGATGCTTCCGCGGGCGCCGCAAGCGAACAAGTTCGTTGCCCTCGGTGATGCCGGAAGCGCCGGGGGCGGATAGGCGCGGGCGGCAGAACAGCGAGCCGATCCCGCCCAGCACGTGTGCGACCATCGGCGCGTGTCGAAGACTTCGTCCCCCCTCGCCGCCATCGGCGTCAACGCCGCGGGCTTCCTGCGCGGCGGCCTCGGCCTCGGCCAGGCCGCGCGGCTCTACGTCCAGGCGCTGCACGAGGCCGGCGTGCCGGTGCGCACGACGACGCTCGACGTCAACCTGCCCGACGTCGTCGCGCCCGACGGCCGCCGCGCGGAGATCAAGACGACGGACTTCGCCGACCTCCACGTCGAGGGCGAGCTGCCGTTCAACCTCGTGTGCGTCAACGCGCCCGAGCTGCCCGCCTTCCACGCCGAGCTCGGCGCGGAGTTCTTCCGCGACCGCTACACGATCGGCGTCTGGGCCTGGGAGGTCGACGTCGTCCCCGCGAGCTGGGACCGCGCGTTCGCGCTCGTCGACGAGATCTGGGTCTACTCGAGCTACGTCCGCGAGATCCTCAGCGACGTCTCGCCGGTGCCGGTCGTCCGCGTGCCGTTGCCGATCGTCGCCCCGCCGCCCGGCGGCGACCTCTCCGGCCTGCACCTGCCCGACGGCTTTCAGTTCCTCTTCCTCTTCGACTTCTACTCGACGCTCGCGCGCAAGAACCCGCTCGGCCTCGTCGCGGCGTTCACGAAGGCGTTCGAGCCCGGCGAGGGCCCGCACCTCGTCCTGAAGAGCCACAACGGCGACTTCAAGCCCGAGAAGCTCGCGCAGCTGCGCGCGGCGATCGGCGACCGCCCCGACATCCACGTCGTCGACCGCTTCCTCTCGGGCCAGGACATGGCCGCGCTCATGCGGCGCGCCGACTGCTACGTCTCGCTGCACCGCGCGGAGGGCTTTGGCCTGACGCTCGGCGAGTCGATGGCGCTCGGCAAGCCGGTCATCGCCACCGGCTTCTCGGCGAACCTCGACTTCATGACCGACTCCAACTCCTACCTCGTGCGCCACACGGAGACCGAGGTCGGCCCGGAGGGCGAGAACTACCCGGCGCAGGGCACGTGGGCGGAGCCCGACCTCGACCACGCCGCGCAGCTCATGCGTGAGGTCTTCGAGCACCAGGACGAGGCCCGCGCGCGGGGCGAGCGCGCGCGGCGCGAGATCGCCGAGCGCTTCTCGCTCCAGGACGTCGGCGAGGCCGCGCGGGCGCGGCTGAAGCGCCTGGCGATCGCCCGCCGCCACTCCGCCAACGGCAGCCACGACGCGTCCGTCGAGTCGCTGCCGGCCCAGTCCTACGTCGAGTCCGCGCAGCGGATGATGAGCTGGGACCCGCGGCGCCACGCCGAGGAGACCGGCGGCGCGAAGGGCGCGATGCGCAAGGCCGCGCTGCAGGCCATGCGCCCCTACACGGCGCATCAGGACGAGCTCAACCGCGTGGTCACGCAGGCGCTGCGCGAGGTCGACGAGCGCATCGACGACCTCGCGATGGAGGCCCGGCGGCTGCAGGTCAACCTCCGCAAGCTCACCGGGGCGGTGGCGGCCGACGAGCTCGGCCTGCTGCTCGAGGGCCTGCGCGCCCGGCCGGCCTCGACGCACCCCGCGATCTCCCAGCCCGACGAGCGCGGCCAGCGCGTCCTGCGCTTCGACAGCGCATCCGGCGATGCCGCGACCTACCGCGGCTTCGAGGACATCTTCCGCGGCGACGAGCGTGCGGTGCGCGAGCAGCAGGCCGCCTACCTCGACGCCTTCGCCGGCGCCGAGTGGGTGCTCGACCTCGGCTGCGGGCGCGGCGAGTTCCTCGACGCGCTCGGAGCGCGCGGCATCGGCGCCAAGGGCGCCGACATGGACGAGTCGATGGTCGCGCGCTGCGTTGAGAAGGGCCTCGACGTGCAGCTCGCCGACGCCGCCACGTACCTGCGCGGCCTCGACGACGACTCGGTGCCCGCGATCTTCGCCGCGCAGGTCGTCGAGCACCTCGACGCGACCGAGCTCACCGAGCTGCTGTCGCTCGTGCAGCGCAAGCTCGCCCCGGGCGGCCTCGCGATCTTCGAGACCGTCAACGGCCACAACCCGGCCGCGCTGAAGGCCTTCTGGACCGACACGACGCACCACCACCCGCTCTATCCCGAGGTCCTGCTCGCGCTCGCGCGGCTCGCGGGCTTTCAGTCCGGCGAGGTCCGCTTCCCGCAGGAGACCGGCGACTTCAACGCCGACGTCTACGCAAACCGCGACTATGCGGTCTACGCACGCAAGGCGGCCTAGCCGGAGAACGCGTACAGCCGCGCGCGGTCGAGGTCGAAGCGCAGCTGCACCCGTCCCCGGATCGCCCGCGCGCACGGCACCGGGCGGGCGGTGGCGTCGGTGCCCGCGACCGGGCACGACGCAAGCTCGCGACCGTTGCGCTTCACCGTCACGCGCACCGACCCTGCGGCGTTGACCGTCAGGGCGCTGCGCAGCGTCACCGGCCGCGTCACGATCCGTCCGCGCGCCGCCGCGGCGCGTGCGACGTAGCGGTCGACCGGCAGCGTCGCGATCCCGATCTGGCGGCCGGTCCGCTGATCGGACTTGTGGCCGCTGCGGTAGCCGCCGTAGTAGATGAGCGCGCGGCGGCCGGCGACGATCTGCGAGTCGCCCCACGCCATCGCGTGGTCCCACGCGCCCGTCCCGCCGCGGTCGAGGTACGGCCGGCGATCGCGCTGCCAGTGCCTGCCGTCGCGGCTCCACGTCAGCACGGAGTAGCCGATCCCCTGCACGGGCCCGCCCTCGTCCGCCGCGAGGTCGTCGCGCAGCACCCGCAGGAATCCGACGAGCAGCCCGCCGCGCTGAACGATGCCGCCCATCCCGTAGAACTCGGTGATCCCCGCGTCGCCGGCGTCGGGCGCCAAGATCGGGCGCGGCGTCGTCCATCTGCGGCCGTCGCGGCTCTCCATGACACCGACGATGCGCCGGTAGCCCGCGAACGGCATGTGCTGCGTCATGCCCTCGTAGCCGACCGCGCTCATCTTCACGTACAGGAGGTAGCGCCCGCGGTAGCGGATGATCTTGAGGATGTCGCCGGGGGCCCGGGTGAGCCCGACGTCGCCGAGCTGAAACTGCGGCTCCCGGTGGAACGGGGTCCAGCGCAGGCCGTCGCTGGAGTGCGCGAAGTTGAACCCCTTGAACTCGTCGGCGCCGCTGTGCGACGAGCGCGCGAAGTACGGCATGAGGTACCCGCCGCGGACGTCGCGGATGATCGTCAGCCCGTATTGGTGGCCGGGCGGGACGGGCAGCAGCCGGAACGGACGGCGCAGGTGGATGCCGTCGGGCGAGGTCGTGTAGCCGATCCTCAGCTCGTCTTCGGTCGGCTTCGCGCTGTACCAGAAGCGGTAGACGCCGCGCTCGCGCAGGATCGTGGTGTAGGGCTGCCAGTTGTGGTCGTGCGCGCCGTCGACGACCGGTCCGGGCCGCTTCGCGGGCGGCGTGATGACGCGCTCGACGCCGGTGCTCGACGCGATCTCGCGCGCGTCGACGAGCAGGTGCGGCTGCGGCGCCGCGGCCCGGCCGCTCGCGGCGCCGATCGACAGGAACGCGCCCGTGGCGAGCACGGCGAGCAGGCGCCCGCGCTGCAGCGCGGCGCTCATCCGACCGGCCCCACCACGCGTGCCGGCACGCCCGCGACGAGCGTCTCGGGCGCGACGTCGGAGCTCACCACCGCGCCCGCGGCCACGACCGCGTGCGCTCCGACACGACAGGGCCCGAGCAGCATCGCCCCGCTGCCGACCCAGGCGCCCTCCTCGACGACGATGTCGCGGCCCGCGTCCGGGATCGCCTCCTGGCGCTCGCGGCCGCGCTTGGTGACGTCGTGGGTCCCCGTCAGCACGCGGACCCCGTGGCCGAAGAACGCGTGCTCGCCGATGGTGATCGTCCCAGACATCGTGTTGAGCAGCGCATCATTGACGATCGCAGTGGGCGCGATCGCCAGTCGCTCCGCGGGACCGTAGACGACGGGCTCGTCGAGCGCCGCGCGGCGGTCGGCGGCCGCGCGACCGGCGAGCGCGCGCTCGATCTCGCCGGGCAGCCGCGTCTCGACCTCGCGCTGCACCCGCGCGGTGATCGCGCGGTCCAGCAACCGGTAGAAGCGCGGGCCGAGCGTGTCGCGAATCATTCCCACCCAACCGCCTTCCGGGCGTGGACCGTCGCCCGATAGTGATGCGGGCCGGCGGGCGCGCCCAGCAGCGACGGATCCGGGCCGCCCGTGACCCGCGTCGAGCCGAAGCCCGCCGCGGCGAGGGCGCCGCGCAGGGCCGTGAGGTTCGGCGCCCACCAGTTCGAGATGTCGCCGTTGAGCTCGCCGCCCGGGAAGAAGCGCCACAGCGCCTCGTCCTCGAGGCCGGGCACGACGATCGCCTCGGTCTCGACGACGGCGAGCGCGCGCGTCACCGCCGACACGCGCCGCAGCGCCCGCAGCGGGTCCTCCATGTGGTAGAGCACGCCGAGGTACAGCACGACGTCCCACTGCCCGAGGGCGTCGAGGTCGCAGTCCATGAAGTCGACCGCAAACGGCTCGACCGCGCTGCCGAGCGCCTCGCGCGCGAGGTCGAATCCGCGCCGGCCGGGCATCGTCTCGGGCTGCCAGAACTCGGTCTCGTGGTAGGGCCGCGGAGCCACGCCCGCGTCCATGCAGCGCCGCCAGTAGGCCTGCTGGCCGGGCAGGTCCATCGCCCACATGTAGTGGTCGACGACACCGACGCGGGCCGCGCCGCGGCGTTCGGCCTCGAACGCGAAGAAGCCGTCCCAGCCGCCGATGTCGAGCACGGACTTCCCGCGCAGGTCGGGAAGCTCGAGCGAGGCGATCTCGCGGACGAGCTCGGCCTGGTCCTTGTGGCCCGGCGTCATGACGCCACCGCCGAGGTCGATCGAGTGAAACCAGAACGGCACGTCGTCGACGCGCTCCTGCAGGCTCGGGCTCATCGCGGCCTGACGACCTCCATCCAGTCCAGGCGCAGATCGCTGCGGCAGACGTCGAGGCCGCTGCGGGGGCTGACGAACCGGACCGGCGCCCGGGCGTCGCGGCGGATGACCGAGATCGGTCCGATCCGCGTGATGATCCCCTCGGGACCGAGCTCGTTGCCGGTGCCCGGCAGGACGCTGCCGCCCCCGCGCAGGACCTCGAAGCGATGGCGCCCGGCGGAGAGCGTGGCGCGGCCGAGCGGCTCGTAGCTCAGCGGGTAGCCCTCCTGCCAGCGCACCGCGCCGAGCGGCCGCCCGTCGACGGAGACCGTGACGCGCCGGCCGAAGGAGCCGCGGATCCAGACGTCGAAGTCGCCGCCGCGCGCGAGCGCGAACTGCGTGCGAAGCCGCCCCGGGCCGCGCGCCAGGCGCTCGTCGCGGTCCGACAGCCAGTTCAGCGGCAGGCCCTCGGGCGGATACTCCAGCGCGACGCCGTCGGCCGGCGCGACGTAGGCGATCCGGGCGCCGTCGCCGGCGCGGGCGGCCTGCGCGCGCAGCGTCCGGCAGAGCGCCGCCGGGCGCACGCGCGGCGACGCGTGATGGGACACGACCTCCGGTGCCGACCGATCGTGGCGGTAGACGTCGTAGTAGGTCGTGCGCTGCGCCAGCCGCCAATCCGACGGCGGCCGGCTCTGGGTCGGGTCGCCGCGGCGCACGAGGAGGTGCTCGAAGCCCTGCACGTAGCGCAGCCCGAAAGCGTCGAGATCCGCAGCGAAGCTCGCCGTCACCGCGTTCTCCGAAGGGCGCGGGAGCTCTTCGGGCGAGACGTCGAGCGGGGTGATGAGGTCGGCGTCGCGCAGGAGGTAGGCGGCGTACTCGTCAAAGGAGGAGTGCAGCATCGGCCCCTTGCCCGCATAGCGCTTGCCGAGCTGCTCGAGCTCGGCGAAGCGGTCGTAGGGGGCGAGCGGGACGTTGCGGTAGACCATGACGTTGCCCGCGAGGATCGCAGCCGCGACGCCCGCGCCGGCGAGCAGCGCCGGCCACCGCCGCGAGCCGATCGCGGCGGCGCCGGCGAACGCGAGCGCGACGACGAGCGGCGCGCTGATCGCGAACGCCTTGAGCTCGACCCACGAGCTGCCGCGGGCGACGACCACGACGACCGCGACCGCGGCCGCCGCGGCGGCGCCGTAGAGCCCTCGGTCGCGCCGCGAGACCGCCCGCACGAGGCCGGCGAGCGCCAGCACCGCGACGAACGCCGCGAGCAGCGCGGTCGGCGTCTCGGTGCCGGCGAGCTCGAGCGGGTAGCGGTGGTCGGACGTCAGCCACGGGCCGATCGCCGCCCATGGCGGCACGGGCGCGCTGAGGTTGCCGAGGTCGGCCGGTCCGCCCGAGCGCAGCAGCGGCTCGAGCTTGATCGCCACCCCCGCGGTCGGCACCGCGACGAGCGCGATCGCGGCGGCCGCCAAGACCCACGAGCGCCGGGCGATCCGCAGCCTGCCGCGCCGGCGCACCGTGGCGACGAGCCCGGGCCCGACCGCCGCGGCGACGAGCACGACCACCCACGGGGCGATCCCGATGCTCACGGCGCAGAGTCCCGCCGCGATCGCGAGACCCACCGGCAGCGCCCCCGGCGTAGCGCCCGCCAGGAGGGCCGCCGTCAGCGCGACGAACACCGCGCCCGCCAGCTCCTTGACCCCTGAGACGAGCGCGTAGGAGTACAGGATCGTCGGCTGCGCGGCGACGCCCGCCGCGACCGCCCTCGCCGCGCGCGAGACGATCGCACGACCGAGCAGCGCGTAGAGCGCGAGCGCGAGCATCGCGCCCATCCACGCCATGAACGGTTGCCACGCCCAGATGACGTCGACGCCCGTCACCCGCGCGGTCGCGCCGAGCGCCGACTGCGCGCCGACGGGATAGCCGCTCTTCAGCAGCTGGTCTGCGACGACGTGGTAGGAGGAGTCGCGCTCGACGCCTTCCAGCGAGCGGCCGTGTTCGAGGACGTAGTCGGCGAGGTCGATCTGCGATGCGAGGTCGATGATCCGCACGATGCCCGTGAGCCCGGGCTTGCCGGTGAGCACGACCGGCGCCGCCAGGGCTCCGAACGCGAGCGCCATCGCGACCGCCGGCCAGACCCAGCGCGCCGACGGGCGCAGCGCCGCGGGGCGAGCGAGAACTGCGAGCACGTAGCCGGCGAGGGCCGCGACGACGATCGCCGGCGCCGCGAGCTCGGACGTCTCGTCGAGGAACGTCAGCACCGTCGCGAGCACGACGACGAGCGCGAAGCCCACCGGCAGCAGCAGCGCGGGTGCGATCGTTCGCCGCCCGAGCCGGTCGACGAGCAGCCCGCAGCCCAGGCACAGGACCGCGAGGACGAGCGGATAGACGACCCAGCTCAGGACGAACATGCCGCCGCCCGGTCGTAGACCTCGGCGTGGCGGCGCGCGCAGGCCGCCCAGGTGAACCCGGCGGCGTGTGCCGCGCCGGCCGCACGCAGGCGGGCGCGCAACGGCGGGTCGCCGGCGAGCCGCGCCAGCGCCCCGGCGATCGCGGTGACGTCGCGCGGGTCGAAGTGCAGCGCGGCGTTCCCGGTCACCTCGGCGACCGCGCCGCCCCCCGACGCGGCGACCGGGCAGCCGCAGGCCATCGCCTCCAGCGGCGGCGCGCCGAAGCCCTCGGCGAGGCTCGGGAAGACCATGCCCGTCGCGCGCCGGTACAGCGCGGCGATGGCGTCGCCCGGCAGGTAGCCGTGATGGTGGATGCGGTGCGCGACGCCGCGGCGCGACGCCAGCGCGTGCAGCGCGTCCCAGCGCCGCCCGCGCCGGCCGGTGAGCACGAGCTCGATGTCGCGGTTCTCGCAGGCCGCGAGCGCTTCGATGAGCCGCTCGTGGTTCTTGTGCGGCCAGAGGTTCGCCGGGTAGGCGACGAAGCGCGCCGGCAGCGCGAGCCCGGCCAGCAGCGCGTCGGCGGCGGCGTCCGGTCCCGGGTGAAAGCGCGTGTGGTCGATGCCGAAGTGGATCGCGACGACGCGCTCGGCCGCGATCCCGAGCCGGTCGACGATCGTCGCCCGGGCGTGCTCGGAGTCGGTGATGACGAGCGCCGCCCGCCGCGCGGATCCGTCGTAGGCGACGCGGCGGAACGCGCGCTCCGCGCGGCTGAAGGAGGCCGGGTACTCGTGGTGGGTGACGTCGTGCAGCGTCATGACGACGGGCGCGCCCGCGAGGCGCGGAACCGGGATCGTCAGCGGCGCGTGGACGACGTCGACGGTCTCGTCGCGCAGCGGCCGCAGACGGGCCGCCGCGAGCTCGCGCACGAGCCACGCCGCTCGCCGCGGCCCGCCGCCCGCGGGGCCCTCGCCCGGCAGCGTCCGCAGCACCACGGAGTCGCCCGCGGGGACCCCGAGCGACTCGGCGGCCGCGCGGTGCGCCAGCACGGTCGTGCGCTCCGGGCCGTCACCGGCGGCGAATGCCGCGAGCAGGCCCCGGACGTAGGTCTCCGAGCCCCCGACATGGCCGGGGGTGAGGGTCGCGAGCAGCATGCCGACGTGCGCCATGGGCCCGGGAACCCTATGGGCAGGCTCGCTCGCCCGGGGCCGCAGGCCGTATGGTCCCCGCCGTGCCCGGCCTGCCGTCGATGACGATCGTCACGCCGTCGTTCAACGCGGCGGCGACGATCGAGCAGACGCTCGCAAGCGTGCGCGGGCAGGAGTACCCCGGCGAGCTGGAGCATCTCGTCATCGACGGAGCATCGACCGACTGGACCGTCGCGCTGCTCGATCGCGCCGGCGTGCGCTACATCTCCGAGCCCGACCGCGGCCTGGCGCACGCGATGAACAAGGGCATCGAGCTCGCACGCGGCGAGATCGTCGGCGAGCTCAACGCCGACGACGTCTACGAGCCGGGGGCGCTGGCCGCCGTGGGCAAGGCGTTCGCCGCCAACCCGCAGGCCGAATGGGTCACCGGCCCCTGCAACATCATCGACGCGGACGGGCAGGAGATCCGCCGCGGCGTGACCGCCTACAAGAACGCGCTGCTGCGCCGCTACTCGCTGTCGCTCTACCTCACGCAGAACTTCATCTCCGCGCCGGCGACCTTCTTCCGCCGCGACGTCCTGCGCGAGCTCGGCGGCTTCGACGAGCGCTATCGCATCTCGGTCGACTACGACCTGCAGCTGAAGTTCGCGCGCCGTGGCGACCCGGTCGTCCTGCGGCGCACCCTGTCGAACTTCCGGATGGTCGAGGGCACGCTGTCGATGGCGGGCTTCGAGCGCCAGTTCGCCGAGCACGCCGAGCAGGCGCGCCGCCATGGCGAGGACCATCCCGTCGCGGTGGCCGCCAACCGGGCGATCAGCCGGGGGATCGTGCTGGCGTATCGCGCCCTGCGCGCCGGCAGGCGATGGCGGATGGCCGGCAGGGCCTGACGCGCCTGCGCGCCGCCGTAGCCTTCGCGCCATGGACCTGCTCGCGCCCGCGGACTGCCTGGACGACTTCGTCTGCCCTGCCTGCAGGTCGGACGAGCTGATCGCCACCGGCGACGCCGTGCTCTGCCCAGCGTGCGAACGGCGCTTTCCGTGCCGTCGAGGCGTCGTCGACTTCGTCCTGCCCGATGAGCTCGACGCGACGGGCGCTCGCGAGCACGTCGCCAACGCCATCGAGCTGGACTCCACGGAGGCGGTCCGCCGCAAGCTGCGCAAGTCACGGAAGCCGAGCCCGATGCTGCTGGCGCAGATGCGCCGCAGCATCCGTGCGGTCGACAGGCTCATGGCGGGCCACGACCCCAGCCGCACGATCGTCTCGCTCGGCTCGGGATTCGGATTCGAGCTTCCGCTGCTGTTCGAGCGACGGAGGTTCGTCCGCGTGTACTCGAGCGACCTCGCATGGTCCTCGACCGCGCTGGTCCCCGAGGTCGTGCAGGATCTCGAAGGGGAGCTCGGCCTGTTTGCCGCCGACTTCGACCACGTCCCGATGGCGAAGCGGCCCGAGCGGATCGGCTTCGTGTTCCTCGCGCTGCACCACGTGGAGGACCCGCACGCCACGCTGGCCGCTCTGCTCGAGCGCTTCGACGACCTCGTGCTCATCGAGCCGCTCGACAACTGGCTCGTGGCGATCCTCGCCCGGCTGGGGCTCGCGCGGCGGGTCGAGTACAGCGGGACGCGCCCGCGCTGGCTCAGCGTCCGGCGGATGCGCGCGATCGCGCGCGCCCGCGGCTTCGAGATGCGCATGGAGACCTGGTGGGAGATCCCGCGGGACATGCTTCCCCGGCGCCTTCGCCGAAGCCGTGTCGCGTGGTGGCCGCTGTACGCGGCCGTCGAGGCCGTGTCCTACGTGCTGCGCCCGCTGCGCTTCGGCTCGATGGCCGCCATCCGCTTCACGAGCATCGAAGCCGGTCAGCGCGCCGGGCGCCGGCCCGTGTAGGCGTACTCGGCGAAGGCGACGCCGTTGAGCCAGGACAGCGGCGGGCGCATGAGCAGCCGCCCGCGGCGGCCGGTCGCGCCGGGCGCCGCCACCCGCCGCACCGCCTCGAAGCCCGCCGCGCGCAGGCGCCGCTCGTAGCCGCGCGCGGTGTCCTCGTGCTCGAAGCTGCCGTGCTCGCCCTCGATGCCGTGGTCGCGGGTGCGTCGCAGCAGCGCGAGCGTCGGCTCGCGGAAGAGCAGCAGCGTGCCGCCGGGCCGCAGGAGGCGGAGCGCGACGGCGGCGAGGTGGTCGGGGTCGGCTGCGTGATGGAAGGCGGCATCGGTGACGACGAGGTCGGCGCAGCCGTCGGGCAGCCCGGGGAGGTTGAAGTCGGCCCGGCGGCGCTCGATCTTCGCGGCGGGCGCGCCGAGCGCGGCGATCGCGACGGGAGCGAGCTGCTCGAGCCGGTGGCGCGAGAACTCGACGGCGACGACGCGCTGCACGGCCGGGTCGCGCGCGACCGTCGCCGACAGCCAGCACGTCCCCGCGCCGAGCTCCACGACCGTGCCCGACGGCCGCACCCCGCCATGGCGCAGGACGTGGTCGAGCTTGTGCCCGAGCTCCTTGCGGCGCATCCACTCCACGACGCCGTCGCCGCGCAGCTCCGGCTCGATCTCGTCGCGGAAGCGCAGCTCGTCGTCGTCGGCGAGGTCGCTGAACGCCGGGCCCTCCTGCAGCGGGCTCTCCGCCGCCGCGCGGGCGATCTCGTCGGCGCCCGGAACGCGCGGCGCCATCGGCCGTGCACGCGGGCCGGCCGCCGCCGCACGCGCGTAGGCCGCGACCGTGAGGTCGACATGGCGCGCCCAGCCGAACTGCGCGGCGCGCCGCAGGCCGCGCTCGCGCAGATCGCGGCGCAGCGCAGGGTCGTTCACGAGTCCCGCCACGGCGCCCGCGAAGCCCGCGACGTCGCCGGGCTCGACGAGCAGGGCCGCGTCCCCGACGACCTCGGGCACGCTCGTCGCGCGCGCGGCGACGACCGGCGTGCCGCAGGCCATCGCCTCCAGCGGCGGAAGCCCGAAGCCCTCGTAGCGCGAGGGAAACAGCAGCGCGTCGGCGCCGCGCAGCGCGCGGACGAGGGCGGGCTCCTCGACGTGCCCGAGCACGTGGATGCGGGCGGCCTGCGGCGAGGCCTCGATCCGCGCGAGGGTCTCCGCGTCGCGCCACCCGCGCGCGCCGGCGACGACGAGCTCGTGCTCGAGCCCGCCGGCGGCGAGCCGCTCGAACGCCGCGAGCGCCGTCGCGAGGTCCTTGCGCGGCTGCAGCGTCCCGACCGCGAGCAGATACGGCCCCTCGATGCCGTCCACGCCGCCGTCGCCGTGGGGCGTGAAGGCGCTGTCGACCCCCAGCGGCGCGACGGCGACGCGCTCGGGATCCAGATCGAGCCGCCGCACGAGCTCGCCGCGCGTGAACTGCGACGACGTCAGCACGACGGCCGCACGCGGCAGCACGCGCTCGAGCACGAGGCGGTGCTGCAGGACGTTCGCGCGGCCCATCCACTCCGGGTGCTCCCACGCCACGACGTCGTGCACGGTCACGACGAGCGGCGTCGCGATCGGGCGGGCCGGCACGAGCGGGGACGGGCAGTGCAGGACGTCGATGCCGGCGCGGCGTGCCCGGCGCGGCAGCTCGCGCGGCAGCCATGCAAGCTCGCGCGCGAGCCCGCGGGCGACGCGGCCGCGCAGCGCCCCGCGCTGGGCGAACGTCACGAGATCGACGTCCTCGCGGCCGGCGAGCCCGGTCGCGAGGCGCCGGACGCTGCGCGCGATCCCGCCGTGGTCCAGCTCGAGGACCGTGAGCTCGAGGCCGATCCGCAGCGCGCTCACGGGCTCGCGCCGGACGCCGCGCGAGCGGGCACGAGCGGCGGGGGCGGCTCGCCGCGCGCCGCGGCATCCAGCGATGCCGCGAGCTCGCGGGCGTTCTCGTCCGAGCGGTCGACGAGCACCGGCTTGCCCGGCCAGCAGGCCCGCATCGCGGCGGCGAGGAAGCGCAACGTCTGCTCGCGGTCGGGGCGAAAGGCCAGCACCGCCGGCACCGCCTCGCGGATCTCGCGGAAGGAGTCGACGTCGAGCGTCACGCCGTAGCCCGAGTAGAACGGCTGCCCGAGCGTCAGCACGGCCCGGCCGTGCAGGAGCGCCTCCAGCCCGACGGTCGACGAGATCACGACGACCGCCTCCGCCTCGCGGATGAGGTCGTGCGACGACGTGCGCGGCACGACGATCCGGGCGTTCGGGATCCGCGCGAGGCGGCGCAGGAGCGACAGCCGGTTGCGGCCGATCGACATCGGGTGCTCCTTGAGCACGATGTCGTAGCCGTGGGGCAGCGCGCCGGCGACCTGCTCGATGAGCGACGCCTGGTCGTACGTGTGCGGGATCACCCGCAGGATCTTGTAGTCGTCGACGACGTGCAGCGGGAAGTACACGAACGGCCGTCCGGCGCGCCGCGGACGGTACAGCCGCCGGGCCGCGCTGCCGCGCACGCGCTCGCGGACGTAGTTCGTCACGAAGCGGCTCGGGCGCAGGTACTCGTTGTCGCGGTCGTCGCGCGCGCTGACGACGACGTGGCGCGCGAAGTCGCGCAGCGTGCCCGGGTTCACGCGCGCCTCGCGGTAGTCGCGGATCGGACGGTCGCGCGCGGTGAACTCGGCGATGAACGTCTCGACGTGCTCGCGCTCCTCGGGCGCGAGCTCGTGCAGCTCGTCGGCCGCGACGATCGGCGCGTGCATCGTGTCGCGGTAGAGGCGCAGCGGCCGCGGAAAGAGCGTGTAGAAGAGAAACAGCACCCCGATCCCGCGCCGCAGCGCGATGAGGTGCGTCGCGGTGCGCATCGTCTCGCTGCCGACCTCCGGCACGACGACGTCCGGGCGCAGCTCGTCGAAGATCCGCTCGAGCGCGAGAAAGTGGCGCACGGTCCGTCGCACGGCCGCGGGCTCGTCGGACGCGTCGACCGGCCAGTCGGTCCGGTAGACGTCGCGCAGCGTCGGGATGTCGTATTCGGCGGCGATCCGCCGCGCCTCGGCCTCCCAGTCCGGCACGTCGCCGACGGCTGCGATCTCGTCGGCCAGGCAGCGGCCGCCGAGCGACCGGGCCGAGCGCCGCGAGAACACGACGTGGTCGACCTCGTGGCCGCGGCGTCGCAGCTCGTCGCCGACGCGGGCGTAGAACTCGCTCTCCTGGAACTGGAGCGTGGTGAAGAGGAAGCGCACGTCGGTCGAAGGCTAGAGGTGGGACCGGGTCGTCGCTCGTGACGTGGCCGGCCACGCGGTCGTCGCGGCGTGCCGCGCCTAGCGCTGCCGCCGCCGCTCGCGTGCCAGCGCCTCGATCCGGTCGGCGACGATCGGCGCGACGTCGCCCTCGAGGCCGCGCGGGCGCACGAAGCTCGCCACGAAGCGCTGGAGCTGCTCGCGCTCCGCGGGGGCGCTGCGCAGGCCGTCGGCGAGCTGTGCCAGGTGCTCGGCCATCGAGTCGGCGACGCGCAGCGGGCCGCCGTGGTCTTCGCGCAGCTGGTGGAAGTGCAGCGTGCCGTCCTGGGTCTGCGCGAACTGCGCGGAGCGCAGCGTGAAGCTGCGCCGGCCGACGATCGCGCTCTCGACGAGCGCGGTCGTATTGATCCCGACGACGAGCGCGGCGTGGTGGATCGAGTCGTAGTACGACCGCCGTGCGGCCTCGCTCGTCGGGTCCTCGCCGAGCGCCGGGAACACCGCCACCCCGGCGCGGTCGCCGAGTGGCCGCGAGCGCCAGCCGCCGGCGTTCAGCGGGTGCGGGCGGACGATGACGTTCGCCCGCGACAGCGCGCCGGGCTGCGCGCGCAGAGCGTCGAGCCAGCCGGCGACCCAGGCGGGCTCTTCGGCCGCGATGAACCCCGACGAGCAGAGGTAGAGGATCGTCGGCTGTTCGGGGTCGAGGCCGAGCTCGGCGAGGAAGCTCGCACGATCGCGCGAGGGGCCCCAGGCGAACCAATGGTCGTAGCCCGGGGCGCCGGTGACCTCGATGCGGTCGGGCGCGACGCCGTGGTGCTCGACCGCCTCCTGCGCCTGCAGGTCGTTCCAGACGAGCACGCGATCGGGCACCTCGTGCATGAGCCCCTTGTTCGTGAGGTTGTCCCACGAGAACAGGACGAGCGCCGAGCCGATGCCCAGCCGCCGCGCCGCGCGGACGTAGTCGGGCTGGGGCGAGCCGAAGTGCGTCAGCGGCGAGAGGAGCAGGACATCGCTGTCGCCGGCCCCGAGGAAGCGCTGCAGGCGCCGTGGCGGCGGTCCGAGGCGCGCAAGCGCCGACGCCGCCGCCGCAACCGCGCGGCGCGCGCGTGGCGCGCGGAGCAGCAACGGCGCGAGCGCGGCGGTGGCGGGGAGCGCGTGCCGGCGGGCGCGCGCTCGCAGCGCGCCGGCGCGCGCGTACCGCGGCCCGAGATAGCGCAGGTAGTCGGCGGTCCCGCGCAGCCGCCCGGCGGCGGCCGCGCGCACGCGCGGCGCGGCGGGCGCCTGGCCCACGGTCAGCCCGGGGTGCTCGCGGACAAGCGTCGCGATGAGGCCGTGCTGGCCGTCCTGGCCCTCCTTGACGCCCTCGAACGCGACGTGGACGGTGTGCCCGCGGCGCGCCAGCTCGCGCAGGACGGCCTCGAAGTTGCGCACGAACACCGGGCTGCGCATGACCCAGACGATCCGCAGCGGATCGCTCATCGGCTCGCGCGGCGTGCGCGAGATGCGCTTCTGGCGGGCTGGGATGTCATGAAGTGAGGCGGTTCGGCTCCGGCGGGGCTGCGGGAGGATTGCGTTAGGCTCCCGCCCCCGTGAACCCCGGCAGCACGCATTCATACCGACGGAAGCTCGTCGGGTGAGCCACGCGGCAGATCGCTGTCCGGTCTGCGGAGAGGCCGGGCGCGCATTCGTGCGCCGCAAGCAGGTCCCGGTCCACCAGAACCAGCTCTTCGCGACCGCCGACGATGCGCGCGCCGCCGTCGTCGGCGACCTGCGCATCTGTCACTGCGGGAACTGCGACTTCGTGTGGAACGCCGCGTTCGACCCGGATCTCCTGAGCTACCACCACGCCTATGACAACACCCAGACCTGCTCCCCCCGCTTCTCCGAGCATCTCGACGCGCTCGTGACGCAGCTCGTCCAGGAGCGGGGCGTCCGCGACAGCCGGGTCGTCGAGGTCGGCTGCGGCAACGGCGAGTTCCTGCGCCGGCTCGTCGTCGGCGGCGCGGGGAACACCGGCGCGGGCTACGACCCGAGCTATCGCGGTCCCGACGAGGACCTCGGTGGCCGCGTCGCCTTCCAGCGCTGCTTCTTCGGCCCGGAGGAGGCGACCGGCGAAGCCGACGTCGTCGTCAGCCGCCACGTCATCGAGCATGTCCAGGAGCCGATCGCGATCCTCGAGCTCATGCGCAGCGCGATCGCGGGGGCCGACGACCCGCGCCTCTTCCTCGAGACGCCCGACGTCGCCTGGATCCTCGAAGGGCAGGTCGTCTGGGACTTCTTCTACGAGCACTGCTCGTACTTCACGCCCCGGTCGATGGCGTACGCGATGGGCCTCGCGGGCCTGGAGGTCGTCGCCGTCGACCTCGTCTTCGCGGACCAGTACCAGTGGGTGCAGGCGCGGCCCGCCGCGCCGGGAGCCGGCGGCGCCCCCGCCTCGGGCGCCCCCGGGCTCGCGGCCGCCGTCGAGGAGTTCGACCGCGCCGAGCGCCGGCTCTGGGAGCGCCTGGGCAGACAGCTCGAGGAGCTCGCCGAGGACGGGCCGGTCGCGGTGTGGGGCGCCGGCGCCAAGGGCGTGACGTTCGCAAACCAGCTCGACCCCGGTGGCGAGCTGCTGGCCTGCGTCATCGACCTCAACCCCGCCAAGCAGGACGGCTTCCTGCCCCGGACGGCGCACCCGATCCTCTCCCCGCAGGAGGCGGAGGATCGCGGGATCGCAACCGCCGTCCTGCTGAACCCCAACTACGAGCACGAGATCCGCGAGATGCTGGCCGCCACCGGGTCGCGTATGAGCCTCGTCAACGCCGACCACGTCGGCGTCGCGAACTGACCGGCGGCCCAGGAGCCATGAACTACACGATCGACACGACATCGGGGGTGATCGCCGTCGACCACGACGGCGAGCACTCCAGCGTTCCGCTGTACTCGACCGAGGGCTTCGAGCTGCTCTCCGATCTCTGGGTCAAGGTCGGCTGGAACCAGAAGCACAGCTACACGTTCAGCTGGATGGGCGTGCCCGTCGTGCAGCTGCCCGAGGACCTCGTCCGCATCCAGGAGCTCATCCACCGCCTGAAGCCCGACGTCATCGTCGAGTGCGGCGTCGCCCACGGCGGCGGGACGATCTTCTACGCGTCGCTCATGGAGGCGACGGGGCACGGCCGCGTCATCGGGGTCGACATCGAGATCCGCCCGCACAACCGCGCCGCGATCGAGCAGCACCCGCTGGTTGAACGCATCACGCTCGTCGAGGGCAGCTCGGTCGACCCGGCCGTCGTCGCGCGCGTCGAGGAGGAGATCGGCGGCGAGCAGCAGGTCCTCGTGCTGCTGGACTCCAACCACCTGCGCGACCACGTGGCCGCCGAGCTCGAGGCCTATCACCACCTCGTGCCGGTCGGCTCGTACATCGTCGCGATGGACGGGATCATGAAGTACCTGGCAGACACGCCGCGCGGGGATCCGTCGTGGGTCGACGACAACCCGATCTCCGCCGCCGAGGCGTTCGCCGCCGCCCATCCGGACTTCGTCATCGAGCAGCCGCCGTGGAGCTTCAACGAGAGCGAGCTGCGCGCGAACATCACGCACTCGCCGAGCGGCTACCTCAAGCGGATCGCCTGAGCCGGGCTACGCGCGCCCGCCGGCGCGCCACAGCAGCGCCTGGCCGGTCAGCAGGTGCCACAGCCGGTACTCGGGGAACTCGGCGACGAACTCGTCGGCCGCCTGCTTGACGCCCGGGCACGTGACGAACCCGTAGTCGTCGATGACCATGAGCGCGCCGTCGGCGAGGCGCGGCGCGAAGAAGCGCAGGCAGTAGTCGGTCGGCGGATAGACGTCGACGTCGAGGTGCACGAGGCCGAAGCGCTCGTCGGGCAGCCCGGCGCTCGTCGTGACGATGTCGCCGACGACGAGCTCGAGCGCCGGATAGCCGGCGAGGTACGCGGCCGTCGCCTCGAACGGGGCGTCCTCGAACTTGCCGGAGTCGTGATGGGAGAGATCGATCTCGGCGTCGGTGTCGGCATGGCCGGCCCACGTGTCGCAGACGTAGAAGGTGGGGGTCCGTCCGGCGGCCAGCAGGGTCTCGGAGATGAAGCGCGCGGACCCGCCGAGGTAGCTGCCGATCTCGATGACGGGCGCACCGGCGGGCGCGGCGTGGACGGCCTGCCACAGCGTGTACAGGCGGTCGTGGTTCATGCCCGTCCGGCCGGCGGCGATGACCTCGCCGGCGAGCTCCGAGAAACCGTCGAGCTCGCGCAGGTCGAGCTTCTTGCTCGCGCTCGCGAGGTTGTAGTCGCTGCGCAGCGCGTCGAGCTCGGCCTTCATCTGAGCGATCTTGGCCGCCGACTTCTCGTGCTCGCGCTCGAGCTTGACCTGCATCCGCTGGGTGGCGCGCTCGTAGGCGGCCGCCTCGCGCTGCGCCGGCATGAGCTTCCCGATGCCGCGGGCGCGCGTCTTGTGCTCCTCGGCCTCGACGGCGGCGGCGGCCGCGGCCACGACCTCGCCGTTCTTGGACGGATGCAGCTTCGCCTTGTCGACGGCCTCCGTGTCCGCTGACGGCGCCGGCCGGTCCTGTGGCTGCTCGGTCACGCGGACGGCCCCGTTGGCCGCTCGCCGGCGGCGTCGCTGCGACGGAAGAGGTGATCGGCGACGAAGCTCTTGTTGTCGCCGACGTGGTGGCTGAAGGTCTCGGCGAGCTCGTAGCCGTGGCGCTCCATGAGCGCCGTCGCCGCGGCGAGCCGCGTCCCCGATCGGTCGTGGTCGACGATCTCGACGAGCAGCTCGGAGATGACGCCGCGCGCGAGCGTTCGCGACGCGCCCTCCAGCAGCGGGCCCTCGGTGCCGTCGACGTCGATCTTCACGCGCGTCGGGTCCGGGAGCTTCAGCTGCTCGATCGCGTCGTCGAGCGAGAAGGCGGGGACCATCTGCGTCTCGACCGGCTCGAACTCGTTGTCCTCGTGATCGACCGGCCGGCCGACCGCGTGCAGCGACGTCCCGGCCGCGGCGCTGCGGTAGTAGTTGATCGGTTCGACGCCGGTGCGCTGCAGCAGCGCGATCTGCAGCGGGATGACGAAGCCGAGCATGTCGTTGCGCGAGAGGTTGCGCACGAGCGACTCGAAGTTCGCGTAGCCGGGCTCGATCGCGACGATCGTGATCGAATCGCGGTGCATCCCCGCGGCCGCGAGCGTCAGCGACCCGCAGTTCGCGCCGACGTCGTAGAACACGTCGCCGTCGCCGAAGCTCGCGAACCACTCGAGCACCTCGTCGTCGACGGGGCGCACGAACCGACGGCGCTCCTTCTTCGAGCGCGCCGTGACCGTCACGCCGTGGGCGAGCTTCAGCTCGGGCCCCTGCCACGCCTCGCAGACGGCGATCTGCTTCTTCTCCGAGAGCGCCTTGAGGGCGTCGACGAGATCGACGACCTCCTGCTGTGCGTACGCCGACGAGGTGGGCGCCGGCGCGGCCTCCGCGTCGGTGCTCGGGGCGTGCTTCTCAACGGTGCGGAGGGCGTGCGCGACGTCTCTACGGCCCCCTTGGAGGCGGCTCAGCAGGCCGCGGGCTCGGCTCATAGCGCTGGTAGTCTACGACCCCCCTGGGTCTGCCGTGGCGGGACGGGGTAGTCCAGTCGGCCATGCCGTTTGGAGTCGGCCAGCCGCTTTGCGACCCGCTGGGGGATGCATGAAAGTCCTGATGGTCATGCAGCACATCAACCTGTTCCGCAACCTCGAAACGGTTGTCCGCGAACTCGATGCGCGCGGCCACGAGACGATCGTCCTGCACGGCACGCGGCTCGACAGCGCCAAGATGCGCGACCGCCTGGCGAGCAAGAAGCAGAAGATGGTGTTCATGGGACGCGGCATCGAGGTCGCCGATGCCGAGATCTCGAGTCTCACCACCGGCTACCGCCCCGAGCCCGGCGAGCCGCGCCAGCAGAAGCTGAAGATCGGCCGGCAGGTGATGAACCGCAGCATCTACCTGCGCAAGGGTCACCCCTCTCCTGAACGTGTCGTGGAGGGGCTCGAGAAGTCACTCCCCGAACGGGTGAAGAAGGCCATGGAGTCACGTATCGTTCGCGCGGTGCTCCGCCGGCCGTTCGCCCTTCGCGCCTGGCGCCGCATCGAACGCGGCGGCGCGGCGAGCGAGACCGTCACCGCGCTCATCGAGGAGATCGCGCCGGACGTCGTGCTCGTGTCGCCGACGGTCTGGCCGAAGAACCCCGTCGAGGCCGACTACATCCACGCCGCCCGCACGCTCGGGATCCCGACGATCGGCTATCTCAACAGCTGGGACAACCTCACGAGCAAGGGGACCGTCCATGTGCTGCCCGACGTCTTCATCGTGTGGAACGCGGCCCTGGCGCGTGAAGCCGAGGAGATTCACCTCATTCCGCGCAAGCTCATCCGCGTCACGGGGGCGCCGCACCTCGATCACTTCTTCGAGTTGCAGCCGAGTCGCCCGCGCGCCGAGATCTGCCGGGCGCTGGGCTGCCCGGACGACGGTCCGTACGTCGTGTACCTCTGCAGCTCGCGGACGCTCATCGCCGACGAGACCCACATCGTGACGCGCCTGGCCGGCGCGCTGGCGCGCGAGCTGCCGGGCGGGGCGCCGACGATCGTCGTCCGGCCGCACCCGGTCAACCCGGAGCCGTGGGAGGGCTATGACCATCCCGGCACGGCGGTGTTTCCCAATCACGGCGACCAGGCGGACACGCCGGAGTCGTGGCAGGAGTACTTCGACCAGCTCTCGGGCGCGAGCGCGTTCGTGGGCCTGAACACGACGGCGTTCCTCGAGGCGGCGGTCGCCGATCATCCCTGCCTGACGATCGTCTCCGAGGAGTTCTTCGACCAGCAGGGTCGCACCGGGCACTTCCGCCATCTGCTCGCGGCCGACTTCCTCGAGGTCTCGTCGGATGTCGACGAGGTCGCGTCGCGCGTCGCGCGCGTGCTCGGCGGCGCGGACGAGAAGGCGGCCGGGCGGCGGCGCTTCGCCGAGGAGTTCCTGCGACCGCGCGGCATCGAGCGCTCCGCGCGCTCGGTCGTCGCCGATGCGATCGAGGAGCTCGCCGCGCCGCGCCCGACGCCGGCGGAGCGGCGGACGCCCGCGCCGCCGCAGCAGCCGGCGCTGTCGGCCTCCGCGGGCAAGGACGATTCTTGAACCGCCCGTTCTTCACGGTCGCGATCCCGACGAAGAACCGCCCCGACCGCGTCGGCAACGCCGCCAGGAGCGTTCTCGAGCAGACGTTCGAGGGCTTCGAGGTCATCGTCTGCGACAACAGCGACGAGGCCGAGGCCGAGGCCACGGCTGCGATCGTCGACGAGCTCGGCGATCCTCGCGTCCGCTACGTGCGCACGAGCGGACGGCTGTCGATGCCCGACAACTGGGAGCGGGCGATCGAGGAAGCCCGCGGTGAGTACGTGGGGATCCTCACCGACCGCTCGGTCTTCCGGCACGACGCGATGCAGGTCGTGCACGACGAGATCGCCGGCAGCGGGGCGCAGCTCGTGACGTGGTTCAACGACCTGTACGGCAAGGGCGCGTCCGGCAAGGAGTTCAAGCGGCGCGCCTGCACGCTGAAGCGCTACCGCCACAGCAGCGAGACGATCCTCGACTACTTCCTGCACGGCAACCCGAAGTACTCCACGAAGGTCATCCCGAAGCTCATGACGAGCTTCTGCAGCCGCGCGACGCTCGACGAGATCCGCAGCGGGCCCGTCGGTCGCTGCTGCCCGCCGGTGGCGCCCGACTTCACCTCCGGGTTTCTCATGCTCGCCCACTGCGAGTGGGTGCTGACGCTCGACGAGTGCCTCTACGTGAGCTGTGGCGCGGGCAACGGCTCGGACTTTCGCCGCGGCGGCGAGCTCGCCGATCGGTTCCGGCGCGACCTCGGCATGGAGTGGCACGAGATCGTCGACCGGATGCCGTCGGACGCCTGCTTCTCGCACGCGCTCGTACTCAACGACCTCATGCGCGTCCGCGACGCCATCCCCGACAGGCTGCCGAACGTCGAGATCGACCGCGTGCAGTACTACATGGGCTGCCTCATCGACTTCGTCAAGGCCGCACAGCACGGCGCGCGCCGCGACGACGATCTCGACGCGTTGCTCGCCGCCCTGGAGCAGGAGCCGCCGCAGATCAGTGACCGGGTCCGGCAGACGAGGCTCTTCGCCACGGCGGCGACGCCGGACGGCGTGCGGGCGAAGCTCGAGGCGAAGGCGAGTGGCGAGCGGTCGGCGCCGGCGCCCGAGTTCGACACCGTCTTCGAGGCGATGGAGTGGGACGCGGCGAACCCCCGCGAGGCCGCCGCGACGAGCCTCGTGGAGCTCGGCTTCGGGCTCGACCAGCTGCTCGACAAGTCGCGCGCGCAGCCGGCTCGCCCGAAGAAGCAGCGCGCGCCGAAGCCGCCTCGTCCGCCGGTGGACCCCGCAGTCGCCGCTGCCGCCGCCGCCGAGAAGGCGCGCCTGCGTGCGGCCAAGAGGGCGGCGAAGGCGCCTGTTCGCGGACGGCGCGAGCAGGTTCGCGCCCGGCTGCGCGGCCTGCTCGACCGCGCCCGTACGCCGTAGCAGCCGTCGATGCGCCTCCTCGTCGTCATGCAGCACGTCAACTTCTTCCGCAACCTCGAGACGGTCGTGCGCGAGCTCGACGCGCGCGGGCACGAGACGATCGTCCTGCACGGGACGCGCATGGAGGCAGCGAAGGCGAAGGCCGCGGCCAAGGGCGGCGCGACGGCATCGAAGATGGCTCGCCTCGGCCGCGGGATCGAGCTCGCGGACGCCGAGATCGGCAGCCTCACGACGGGCTACCGGCCGGTGCCCGAGGAGCGTCGCCAGCGGATGCTGCGCAGCGGCCGCCAGCTCGTCAACCGCAGCATCTACCTGCGCCCCGGCCATCCCTCGCCCGAGCGCGTCGTCGACAGCCTCGAGAAGTCGCTGTCGCCGATCGTGCGCAAGGGCCTCCGGGCGCCGGGCGCGAGCCTGCTGCTCGGCAACCGGCGCGTGCTGCCGGCGTGGCGGCGGGTCGAGCGCGGCGGCCGTGCGAGCGCCGAGCTGACCGCGCTGATCGCGGGCATCGCGCCCGACGTCGTGCTCGTGTCGCCCTCGATCTGGCCGAAGAACCCGGTCGAGGCCGACTACCTGTACGCCGCCCGCAAGCTCGGGATCCCGACGGTCGGCTATCTCAACAGCTGGGACAACCTCACGAGCAAGGGCACGGTCCACGTCCTGCCGGACGTCTTCATCGTCTGGAACGACGCGCTCGCGCGGGAGGCCGAGGAGATCCATCTCATCCCGCGGGAGATCATCCGCGTGACCGGCGCCCCGCACCTCGACCACTTCTTCGACATGCAGCCGAGCCGCACGCGGGCTGACACCTGCCGCGACCTCGGGTGCCCCGACGATCGCCCGTACGCCGTCTACCTCTGCAGCTCGCGGACGCTCATCGCCGACGAGACGCAGATCGTGACCGGGCTGGCGGACGCCCTCGCCGCGCGGCTCGGAGACGGGGCCCCGACGGTCGTCGTGCGTCCGCATCCGGTCAACCCGGATCCCTGGAAGGGGTACGAGCATCCCGGCACGGCGGTGTATCCCAAGCAGGGAGATCAGGCCGACACGCCGGAGTCCTGGCAGGAGTACTTCGACCAGCTGGCGGGCGCTTCGGCCTTCGTGGGACTCAACACGACCGCCTTTCTCGAGGCTGCCGTCGCCGACCATCCGTGCATGACGATCGTCGCCGACGAGTTCTTCGACCAGCAGGGCCGCACCGGCCACTTCCGCCATCTGCTGGCCGCCGACTTCCTCGAGGTCTCCGAGACCGTCGGCGAGGTCGCCGAGCGGCTGGCCCGGGTGCTCGACGGCGCCGACGAGAAGGCCGCCGGGCGCCGGAGCTTCGTCAGGGACTTCCTGCGCCCGCGAGGGACCGAGACGCCTGCGCGCGTCGTCGTCGCGGACACGATCGAGGCGCTCGCCGGCCCGCAGCGTCCGCGCGTCGCGCAGGAGGCGGTCGCGTGAGCGGCCCGTTCTTCAGCGTCGCGATCCCGACGAAGGACCGCCCCGCGGCCGCCGCTCGTGCCCTGCGCAGCGTGCTCGGTCAGACGTTCGAGGACTTCGAGGTCATCGTCTGCGACAACAGCGACGAGACGGCTGCGGCGCAGACCGCGGCCGTCGTCGAGGCGGCGGGTGACCCGCGCGTGCGCTACGTGCGCACGAACGGCCGGCTGTCGATGCCCGACAACTGGGAGCACGCGATCAGCGGGGCCCGCGGCGCGTACGTCGGGATCCTCACCGATCGCTCGGTCTTCCGGCGCGACGCGATGCAGGTCGTCTGCGACGAGATCGCCGCCACCGGCGCGCCGCTCGTCAACTGGTTCAACGATCTCTACGGCCGCCGCGCCGCCGGAACGGACTACAAGCGCCGCTCGTGCACCCTGAAGCGCTACCGGCACCCGAGCAGCGCGATCCTCGACTACTTCGTCCACGGCGACCCCCGCTTCTCGACGAAGATCGTCCCGAAGCTCATGACGAGCTTCTGCAGCGCGAAGATCCTCGACGAGATCCGTCGCGGGCCGGTGGGTCGCTGCTGCGCCCCGGTGGCGCCCGACTTCACCTCCGGGTTTCTCATGCTCGCCCACTGCGACTGGGTGCTGACGATCGACGAGGCCCTCTACGTCAGCGTGGGGTCGGGCAACGGCGCCGACTTCCGCCGCGGCGGCGAGCTCGCCGACCGCTTCCGGCGCGACCTCGGGATGGAGCCGCACGAGATGGTCGACCGGATGCCCTCGAGCGCGTGCTTCTCGCACGCGCTCGTGCTCAACGACCTCATGCGCGTTCGCGACGCCATCCCCGACCGCCTGCCCGACCTCGAGGTCGACCACGTGCAGTACTACCTCGGCTGCCTCAACGACTACACGAAGGCGACGCGCAGCGGCGCCGACCGCGAGGCCGACATGGCGATCCTGCTCGCGGCGCTCGAGCGCGAGCCGCCGCGCGTCCGCAACCGCGTCAAGCGGACGAAGCTCCACGCCGTCGCCACGTCGCAGCGCGAGATGAAGGAGCGCGTGAAGGCGCGGATCGTCGCGCTCACGGGCGACCCGCGCGAGGCGCTGCCCTCCTACGAGACCGTCGAGGAGGCGATGGCGTGGGATGCGTCCGCGCCGCGCGAGCCGGCGCCGTCGAGCTTCCTCGACCTCACGCGGACGGCGGACAAGCTCGTGCGCCGCCGGCGTCGCGCTGCGACGGCGACGGCGACCGCGGCCGCGATCGCGCGCGGCGCGATCAACCTGGCCCGCGCACCACGGGAAGCTCGCCCGCCCCGAGCTCGTCGCTGAGGATCGCGCCCCGGTCGAAGAGCACGAGGCGGTCGTGGCGCAGGCGCCACTTGAAGAGGTTGCGCATCTCGGCGATGACGAGCGTCCCGCCGGCCTGCAGCCGCTCGATGCGCTCGACGCAGCGGTCGCCGAACGCGTCCTGTCCGATCGCCACGTCGCAGAGCAGGACGTCGGGCTCGAGCGACAGCGCCATCGCGAGGGTGAGCTCGCGCTTGCGGCGGCTCTCCATGAGGCTCGTCGACGACTTCATCAGCCCCGGGGTCCCCATGAGGTCGACGATGTCGTCGAACCGGTCGCGCACCGCGTGCGGCGGGATGCCGACCATCGCGCCGAGCTGCGGCAGCGCGGCGCGGACCGTGTGCCCGCGCGACGGCAGCACGAGCGCCATCGCGTTGAGCGCGGGCGCCACCGTCCCACGCACCACGATGCGTCCCGAGCTCGGCGCGACGATCCCGCCGATGAGCTTCAGCAGCACGGTCTTGCCACCGCCCTCCGGGCCCACGAGCGCGACGATCGACCCCGCGTGCGCCTGCAGCGTCACGCTGTCGATGACCCGCCGGGCGACCGGCTCCTCGCGCTGCGCGAGCACCTCGTCGTCCTGCGGCTCGGCCTCCTCGAGCTCGTCGTCGTCGTCCTCGATCTGCCCTGCGAGGGCATCGGCGGCGAAGCCGTCCTCGATGTGCAGCCCGCCGAGGCGCGAGAACAGGCGCCGCAGCCGCATCGGCGGCGGCGGCTCGTAGACCTTCGAGACGTCCTCGACGGACACGGCGATGAGCGGGTCGCCGGTCACAGGCGCACGTGCGACGCGCGCTCGGCGCGGGCGAAGAGCAGCAGCGCGATCGGGATCGAGACCGCGAGGACGATGACGGACGTCAGCACCGACTCGCGGGCGGGCAGGCCCATGCCGAGCAGGCCGTGCCGGATGAGCTCGATCGGCGCCGTCAGGGGGTTGTAGAGCGCGATCGCCTGATACTTCGGCGGCATCGTGTCGATCGTGTAGACGACGGGCGTGAGGACGTACAGCAGCATGAGCGGGTAGGGGATGAGCAGGCGCACGTCGCGCACGACGCGGACGACCGGCCCGAGGAGCAGCCCGAGCATCCAGCCGTAGAGCAGCAGCAGCCCGAGGCCGGCGACGGCGTAGAGCGTGTCGACGCCGAACGTCAGGACGAAGTCCCCGGCCGTGACGAGGTAGTACAGCCCGACCGCCAGTGCGATGAGGAAGTACAGCAGCCCCTGGACGGCTCCGGGCACGGCGGTGCCGGTGATCGCCGGCAGCCAGGGAACCGGAAATGCCCGGAAGTAGCGGTAGTTGTACTGCAGCGAGCGGTAGCCCCAGTACGTCACGCGCTCGAAGAAGAACCAGCCGATCGACCCGACGACGAGGAAGAGCAGGTAGGGCCGCCCGCCCGACGCGACCTGCAGCAGCGAGCCGAAGAGGACGGCCCGCAGGAGCACGTCGGCGAGCGGTCGCAGCGGAATCCACAACAGCCCGAGGAACGTGTCCATGTAGTACTTCTTGACGTAGTTGTGGCCGAAGTGCCCGGCCATCTCCAGGTGGGTCCGCAGGCCCGGCAGCGCCAGCGAGATCCTGCGCAGCGGCCTGCGCACGACCTTCCTCCGAGGCCGCGCCCGTTCGCTCGGGACCGGCGGCGCCGGCGTGTGCTCGGCGGGGGCCCCGTCCTGATCGCGTGCGGCCTGCTCGGGCGTGTGTGGTGTCTGGGGTGTCACTCACGCAAACGTGATCGTGCACGACGGACGAGCCAGGATACCGGCGATCGGGCGCCTCATCGCAACGGCTCGAAGACGACGTTGGCGCCCAGGGTCGCGGGATCGGCGCCCGCGCGCGCGAGCTGCTCGCTGCCCATCGTCAGGTGCCGCGACGTCTCGCCATAGCCGACGTCCGCCATGAGCTCGTGCAGCTCGGCCCGGCCCTCCGGGTTGACCTCGACCTGCACGGAGCGGGGGCGGCGCGGGCCGCCCAGGACCGTCCGCATCCCGGCGAGAACGGCGGGCTCGTTGCCGTCGACGTCGATCTTCACGACGTCCGGCGCGCGGATCGTCTCGCTCGCGACGAGGTCGTCGACAGCGGCGACCGGCTTGAGCTCGCGCGCCACCGGCGCGACGTCCTGCGCGTGAGGATCGCGCGTGGCGTCGACCTGGCTGAGCCCGGAGGCGGCCTGGAGCGAGCGGTAGAGGAAGGGGCGGTAGCCGGATGCGCGGTGCAGTGCGCAGGAGAGGACGTCGACGCGGTTGCCGAGGCCGTTGAGCGCGACGTTGCGCAGCAGCGCGTCGACCGTCGCGGCGTGCGGCTCGAAGGCGACGACGCGACCGCCGGCTCCGACACGATGCGCGGCGATGAGCGCGAAGAGCCCGATGTTGGCGCCGACGTCGTAGAAGACGTCTCCGGGGCCGACCGTCGCGCGGATCCACCGCAGCGTGCCCGGCTCGTTGTGCATGGCGTTCGTCGCGCGGTTGTACTCGTCCACGCTGCGCACGCGCAGGCGCAGCGGCGGCTCGGAGCCATCGCTGACGGTCACGACGCGCTCCAGGCGCGCGATCGCCCGCAGCCGCAGCCCGTCGAGCACGCGGCGGGCGGGGGGCGGCGGCCCGTGGCCCGTGTAGGTGCTCACGCCGGGCTCGCCTCGAGCCCCAGCACCGCGAGGAACTCCTCCGGCGCCGGGAGCTCCTCGAGCGCCAGCCAGGGCTCGCAGGCCTCGAGCTCCGCGAGCGAGTACGACGGACCTGTCGCCACGGCCACGGTGCGGGCGCCGATGACCTTCCCGCAGCTGACGTCGTGCGGCGTGTCGCCGACGACGTAGGTGCGGTCGGCCTCGTACGCGTCCTGAACGAGCGCCCGCGCCGCCCGCGCGATCGAGGGGCGGTCGGAGCCCTCGACGCTGAACGCGCCGCGGCCCCCGGGGAAGAACTCCCACAGCCCGTAGTGGCGGAGCTTGGCCTCGGCGCCCTCGCGGACGTTGCCGGTCAGCAGGAGGTTCGACGCGTCCTCGCGGGCCTCGAGCGCCTCGAGGTTCGCGCGGACGTTCGGCAGGACCTCGCCGCGCCGGCGATGCAGCCGCTCGGGCAGCAGCCGCGCGTACGCGCGCAGGTACTCGCCGTGGAGCTCCTCGCGGCCGTGCGCACGGCAGACCTCGATGGCGATCTCCGCGTCGGTGAGGCCCGCCGTCTTCATCGTCGAGAAGTCGACCTCGACGCCCAGCACCTCGATCGCCGCGTCCTCGAGGGCGAAGATGCCCGCGCGGGCCGTGGTCAGCAGCGTGCCGTCGATGTCCCAGAAGACGTGGACGGTCATGCCTTCAGCCGCTGTGCGAGCGTCGCGGCGTCCAGGCCGTGCGCGCGGAGCACCTCGTCGTTGGTGCCGCAGTCGGGCACGCGGTCGATGCCCCAGACCTCGATCGTCTCGGCGGGCAGTGCCGCGCGCACCGCGTCGCCCTGGCCGCCGCTGAGGACGTGGTTGTCGAGCACGACGATCCGCCGGCCGCCGGCGACCCGCGACAGCCACGCGCCGTCGATGTCGCGCAGCCACGGCAGCAACACGAGCGCGGCGCGGTCGACCTGCCACGCCTGCGAGGCGAGCACCGGCCCGGTGCAGACGAAGACGACGTCGCCGTCGGCTCGGGCCACGGTCCCGCGGCCGCGCTCCAGGCGCTCGGCGCGCGGCGGCTCGAAGCCGAGCTCCCACGGCACCGAGACGATGCGCAGGTAGACCGGGCCGGTCGCCTCGTGCACCGCCCACTCGACGCACAGCCGCGCCTCGTGCTCGGTCGCGGGCTCGAGGCACGCCATGCCCGGAACGCTCCCCATGAGCGCGATGTCGCGAACGGACTGGTGCGAATGTCCGGGGCCGCCGGGCACGATGCCGACGAGGAAGCCGGAGTAGATGATCTTCGTGTGCTCGCTGGCGTTGTTGTAGATCTGCTCGTTGGCGCGCGGTGTGAGAAAGCAGGCGAACGAGTGGACGGCGGGCAGCATCCCGGCCAGCGCGAGCCCGCCCGCCTGGCTGACCATGTCCTGCTCGGCGATCCCGCACTCGACGAAGCGCTCGGGATGGCGGCCGCGAAACGGGATGAGGCCGGTGTCGAGGTAGAGGTCGGCGTCGAGCGCGACGAGCCGCGGCTCGCGATCGGCGGCGTCCGCCAGCGCCGCGCCGTAGGCGTCGACGAGCTTCTGCGGGCTCGCGGGCCGCGGGCGCCTGGGAACGTCGGACTCGCTGACCTCCGGCTCATGGCCGAGGCGATCGCGCAAGCGGTCCAGCAGCTCGCCGATCGCCGCCTCGTACTCCTCCGGCGCCGGCGCGCCGGAGTGGTAGGCGTAGAGCGCCGTGCCGCTGCGCTCCAGCGCGTGCGGCTCGAAGAGCGCGACGCCGGAGCCCTTGACGGTGTCGGCCACGAGGAGCTTCGGGCGGTCGGGCTCGCACCTGAGCAGGTCGCCGAGCGTCGCCGCGAGCGCCGCCATGTCGTTGCCGTCGCAGCGCGCCGTCGCCCAGCCGAAGGCGGCGACCTTCGCCTCGAGCTCGCCGATGTCGGAGACGTGCTCGACCCAGGTGTCGGACTGGATCTTGTTGTGGTCGACGATGACCGTGATCTCGCCGAAGCCCTCGTTGGCGGCCTGGCCCAGCGACTCCCAGAACTGGCCCTCCTGCAGCTCGCCGTCGCCCGTGACGACGAAGACGCGCCGCCGGGCGGGCGGGCTGGACAGGCGCGCTGCCCGCGCGAGGCCCTTGGCCTTCGAGACGCCCATGCCGAGCGAGCCGGTGTTCGTCGTGACGGCGGGGACCGCGGCGATGTCGGGATGGCCGGGGAGGCCGTCGAGGCGGCGCAGCCGGTGCAGGAGCTCGAAGTCGAGCTTGCCGGTGCCGGCGAGCACGGCATACACCGCCGGCGCGTCGTGACCCTTGGAGGAGAACGCCGCGTCGTCGTCGCGCAGGATCTCGAGGTGCAGCCAGCTCAGGATGTCCATGACGCTGAACGACGTCCCGATGTGGCCCGAGCCGGCCTCCATGATCGACGACAGCGCGTTGACGCGGCAGGCGTCGGCGAACGCGCCGACGCGGGCGATCGGATCCTCGATCGCACGGATGCCCTCCAGCTCGGCGAGCGTGACGTAGCGCAGGACGAGCTGCTGGTCGACGGCGAAGCTCGCGGCCTCCATCAGGCGCGCACCTCCACGGCGGACAGCAGCGACGGGTCTTCGGCGGCCATCCGCTCGGCCGCCTCCCAGTCGTCGGGGTAGTCGATCGAGAAGCCCTCGGCGCCCTGCGGCAGGAACGGCACGACGCGCCGGCCGGCGATCTCGCGGTCGGCGACGATCCGCGTCCAGGCGATCTCCAGCGACGAGTCCTGGACGTAGACCGCAGGGAGCGCCGCGGTCTGGCGCGAGTGCGTCGGGACCTCGCCGGGGACCTGCTCGAGCAGCGGAACCATGAGCTCGCCCTCGATGCGCCACATCTTGCCGGGGTGCTCGCGGACCGGGCGCACGGCGCGCAGCGAGTCGGCATCGGGCACCGCGGTGAACTGCTCCCACGCGCGCACGATCGTCGCCCCGCGCCGGAAGGGGCTCGTCGGGCGCAGGATCGAGAACGCGTCGAAGTCGTCGAGAAGGTCGAG
Source organism: uncultured Actinomycetes bacterium (assembly GCA_963797025.1). GTDB lineage: Bacteria > Actinomycetota > Thermoleophilia > Solirubrobacterales > Solirubrobacteraceae > CADCVQ01. The sequence goes on along the minus strand of CAWCNU010000004.1, from coordinate 235,998 downwards.
GACGTGCTCGATCCAGTCGATGTCCGACGACGTCGAGGTCGCGATCTCCGCCGGGCGCAGGCCCGGCACGTCGGCGCCGTAGCGGCGGGCGACGTCGGCGATCTGCTCGCTGTCGGTGGAGACGACGACGGCGTCGAAGAGCCCGCTCTCGTACGCGGCCGCGATCGAGTAGGCCAGCAGCGGATGGCCCGCCAGCTCACGGACGTTCTTGCCGGGCACGCGGACGGAGCCGGCGCGCGCCGGGATGAGTGCGACGAGGCTCGTCACCAGAGCACCGGCACGCCGTAGGGCCGGAAGGCATCGTCGCGCGATATGACGACGGCCGCCTCGGCCGCGGCCTGCGCGACGAGGAGGCGATCGAACGGATCGCGGTGATGCCACGGGAGCTCGCCGACGGCCGCCGCATGATCGAGTGCGACCGCGAGCGGCACGGCTCCCGCTTCCAGCAGCGTGCGAGCGAAGTCCGCGGGCGCGTCGAGCTTGCCGAGCGAGCGCTTGATCGCGACCTCCCAGACGACGACTGCGCTCAGCAGCACCTGGTTGGCAGCATCGTCAAGCCCTCGCGCGGCCGCTTCGCCGAAGCGTTCGTCGTCGCTCAGCCACCACAGGGCGGCATGCGTGTCGAGCAGGAGCTTCACCGGGCGCCGAAGGCCTCGGCCACATCGTCCGGCAGCTCGTCGAAATCGTCGGCGATCTGCACCCGGCCGCGCCAGGCACCACGGACGGACGCCAGCGAGGACGTCACGACGACCGGGACGAGCCGGGCCACGGGCTTGCCGTTGCGCGCGATGACGATGTCCTCGCCGGCTTCGGCGCGCTCGACGAGCTGCGACAGCTTCGTCTTGGCTTCGTGCATCCCAACCTGGGTCATGCGGAGATCCTACCAGCGTATCTAGCTAATCTAGCTAGACCGCCTAGACCCGCTTCGGATCGTGGGTCACGTGCACGGTCTTCCAGTCCGAGTAGACGTCCAGCGCCTCGGTGCCCGGCTCGCGCCAGCCCGTCCCGGAGTCCTTCACGCCGCCGAAGGGCCAGTGCGGCTCGGACCCGTAGGTCGGGCCGTTGACCGACGCGACGCCGCTGCGCACGCGCGTGACGAACTCCTGCCCGCGGTGCACCGACGCCGTCCAGATCGCCGCCGTCAGCCCGTAGGGCGACGCGTTGGCGAGCTGGACCGCCTCGTCGAAGCCGCCGACGCGGTGCAGCGTCGTGATCGGGCCGAAGAGCTCGCTGGCGGACAGCTCGTCGGAGCCCTCGATGAGCGTCGGCGCCATGTAGAACCCGTTGCCGTAGTGCTCGCCGGTGAGGCGATGGCCGCCGGCGAGGATCGTCGCGCCGTGCTCCTCGGCCTCGCGGACGCGCCTCAGCATGTTCTCGAGCTGGCGCTCGTTGATGACCGGCCCGAAGTCGTGCTCCTCGCCGGAGCCGACGCGCTGGGCGTTCGTGCGCTGCAGCAGCAGCTCGCGGAACTCGTCGTAGACGGCATCGAAGACGATGATCCGGCTGCCCGCCGCGCAGCGCTGGCCGGCGTTCGAGAAGGCCGACAGCGCCGCCGTCTCGGCCGCCTTGACGAGGTCGGCGTCGTCGCAGACGACGAGCGGGTTCTTGCCGCCGAGCTCGAGGCAGACCTTCGCCAGGCGCTCGCCCGCGACGCGGGCGATCATCCGCCCGACGGCGGTCGACCCCGTGAAGGAGACGAGCGCGACGCGCTCGTCCTCGACGAGCGGCTGGCCGGCCTCCGGCCCGAGCCCCTGGACGACGTTCAGCACGCCGTCGGGCAGCCCCGCCTCGGCCGCCAGGCGCGCGAACGCCAGCGCGCTCTCGGGCGTGTCCTCGCTGGCCTTCAGCACCGCGGCGTTGCCGCAGATGAGCGCGGGGAAGACCTTCCACGCGATGTTCGGAAGCGGCGTGTTCGCGGCGATGATGAGCCCGGCGACGCCGACCGGCTGGCGCACGACGATCGGGTGGCGGTTGGGCACCGCCGAGGTCAGCGTCCGGCCGTAGAAGCGCCGGCCCTCGCCGGCCATGAAGTAGCCCTGCTCGACCGCGCCGCCGGTCTCCCCGCGCGCGTCGCGCAGCGGCTTGCCGGTCTCCGCGGCGACGATCTGCGAGAGCTCCTCGCTGTCGCGCTCGAGCAGCTGGGCGAGCCTGCGCAGCACGGCGCCGCGCGCGACCGGCGTCTCGCGCGCCCATGCCGGCTGGGCGGCGACCGCGGCGCTGACGGCGGCGTCGGCGTCGGCGGCGCGCGAGCGCGCGACGCGCGAGAGCAGCTCCCCCGTGGCGGGCGCGAACTTCTCGAGCGTCTCGCCGCCGGCCGCCGGAACCTCGGCGCCGCCGATGACGTTGGCGATCGTGCGCGTGGCTTCCTGGACGCTTGTCATGCGGTGAATCCTCCGTCGACTCGAAGCTCGTGGCCGGTGAGATAGCGCGACGCGTCGGAGGCGAGGAACACGAGCGGCCCGCCGAGGTCCTCCGCCTCGGCCATCCGACCGAGGGGCACCCGGGCACAGTACTTGCGCAGGAACTCCGGGTCCTGGCCGCCGCGCACGCCGCCCGGCGACAGCGCATTGACGCGCACCCCGTGCGGGCCCCACAACCGCGCGAAGTACTTCGTGAGCTGCACGAGCCCCGCCTTCGACGCGCCGTAGGCCGGCGGCTTGAGAAATCCGTCGAGGTGGTCGTAGAGCCGCGGCTCGGGCGCGATCGACGCGTAGAGCGAGCCGATGTTCACGATGCACCCGCCGCCGCCCGCGGCGATCATCGCCTCGCCGAAGACGAGCGTCGTGTTGAACGCCCCGGCGAGGTTGACGTCGAGCACCCGCAGGAACTCGGCGTGGTCGAGCACGGCCTGCGCGCCGGCGTCGGGCGGCTGGTCGATGCCGGCGTTGTTGACGAGGATCGTCGGCGTCGCGCCGAGACCGTCGCGCAGCGTCTCGAGCGCGGCGCGGTCGCGGACGTCGGCGTCCTCGAGGTCGACGCCGATGACCTGCGCGCCGGCCGCCTCCAGCGCCGCGGTCCAGACCGGCCCGAGCCGCCCGCGGGCGCCCGTGACGAGCGCGATCTCGCCGGCGAGCGGGCGGGCGCGATCAGCCGGCATCCGGCGCCGAGGCGGCGGCGAGCGCCTCCTCGGACTGCTCCTCGAGCACCTCGAAGCGCAGACCCTCGTCCTCGACCACCGGCCGCGTCAGGCGGCAGCCGATCACGCGGTCGATCTCGTACGGCGCCAGGCCGTCGCCCGGCGACTTCATCGCGATGTCCTCCGCCGTCAGGACGTGACCGGCGGGGAGAGCGCGCGCGGCGACGAGCTTCTTCGCCATCTTGATCGCCGGGGCGGCCTCGCTCTCGTAGACCTTCTTGCACCCGTCGCCGAGCGCCACGTGCAGCCGCGAGAGGTCGCGGCACATCTTGCGCAGGCCCTGCGGCTCGAGCGAGAAGCGGTGGTCGGTGCCCTTCAGCACGCGGTCGAGCGTGAAGTGCTTCTCGATGACGCGCGCGCCGAGCACGTGCGCGGCGACGGCCATCGCGATCCCGTTGTCGTGGCTGGAGAGGCCGATGACGGTCTCGGGGAAGAGCTCGCGGAACGTCGAGATGACGCCGAGGTCGAGCTCGTCCCACGCCGCCGGGTAGCCGGCGGTGCACTGCAGCAGCGCGATCTGCGGGTTGATCTCCGCGACGGCCGCGTGCGCGCGCTTGACGTCCTCGAGCGTCGAGGCGCCGGTCGAGAGGACCATCGGCTTGCCGAAGGAGGCGACGTGGCGCAGCAGCGGGATGTTGCGCAGGTCGGCCGAGGCGATCTTGTAGGCGGGCATGTCGAGCTCGGCGAGGAAGTCGGCCGATGGCATGTCGAACGCCGTCGCGAAGAACGTCACGCCGATGCGGCCGGCGTACTCGGCGAGCGCCTCGTACTCCGCGCGCCCGAACTCCAGCGCCTCGCGGTGCTCGCCGTAGGTCGATCCGAAGGAGTTCTCGTTCTCGTAGGGCTTGTCGAAGGCCTCGCGGGTGTAGAGCGAGCGGTTGTCGCGCTTCTGGAGCTTCACGGCGTGGGCGCCGGCGCGGCGGGCCTCGTCGAAGAGGTGCATCGCCTGGTCGAGGTCGCCCCCGTGGTTGTGGCCGATCTCGGCGATGACGTAGGACGGCGTCTCGTCCGAGATCTCACGACCGTCGATCGTCAGCGTGCGGGTCACGGGACCTCCTGGGGAATGGGCGCGGGATTGTGGTCGGGGTCGCGGGCGAGGTCGCCGGGCCGGCGCTCGCGCGCCTCCAGGCCGGAGAGCCGCTCCTCGCTGAGGGCCAGCCGCTGGGCGAGCACCTTGCTCTGGTCGGCGAGGCGCGAGACCGCGACGGAGAAGTGAAGCAGCAACACGATGATGAAGAAGAAGGCGGCCGCGAAGAGGGCCGACGGCGGGTAGGAGACGCCGATCGTGTCGGCCAGCCCCTGCAGCAGCCTGTCGGACGCGCTGAGCGCGACGAGGCCGATCGCGCTGGCGAGCCACAGCAGGGCGTACCGCTCGAGCAGCCGGCGCTGGCGCACGAGTTCGAGCACGAGCAGGAACAGGGCGATCGACGCGGCGATGGCGACGATGCGTAGGTGCGGGTCCACGCTAGAAGCCTCCCGCTCTCACGGGTGCGGCGTCGCCGGCCTCGATCACGGGGCGCCGGCGGACGAGCCCGACGAACATCGCCAGCAGGACCTTGACCATGTAATAGGCGGACTTGCCGGAGCGGATCGACGACTGCCCGCCGCCGCGCTCGAACATCTGCACCGGGGTCTCGCGCATGCGCAGCCGGTGGAAGTGCAGCATGAGGACGGCCTCGACCTCGGGGTAGTCGTGGGGGTAGTCACGCGCGAAGAGCTCGATCGCGCGGCGGTTGTAGAGGCGAAAGCCCGACGTCGGGTCGCTGACGCGCTGCCCGACGATGCGCGAGAGCAGGAACGCGAAGATGTGGATCCCCGTCCGGCGGCTGATCGGCGCGGGATAGCGCAGCTCGGGGCTGAGGAACCGCGAGCCGCAGACCATGTCGACGGACGGCAGCGTCTGCATCGCGTCGAAGAGCCGCTCGATCTGTCCCGGGTCGTGCTGACCGTCGCCGTCGACCTGGATCATGAAGTCGTAGCCGTTCTCGCGGGCGTAGATGAAGCCGGTCTGCACCGCGCCGCCGATGCCGAGGTTGAACGGATGGCGCAGCACGACGGCGTCCTCGTGCTGGGCGAGCAGCGAGCTGTCGTCGGTCGAGCCGTCGTCGATGACGAGCACGTCGATCCCCGGCGCCGCGTGGCGGATCGCGCGGATGACGTTCGTGACCGTGGCCGACTCGTTGTAGACGGGAACGATTGCGAGGGTCGACTGCTCGCGGGCTGTCACCATGTGCATGGTCCAACGCTGAAATTGACGAAAAGTCGCGTCCTGTCGCGGATTCGCGACAGTCTAGACCCCGTCAGAACGGCAGCTCCGGGGCGATCTCCTGGAGCGTCGGCGCGTGCATGTCGCGCTCGGAGACCAGCAGCGCCATGTCCTGCGGCCACCCGATGCCGACATCCGGGTCGTCGTAGCGAAAGCCGCGCTCGACGGCGCCGTCGTAGTACGTCGAGCACTTGTACGTCACGTCGGCGACCTCCGAGAGCACGACGAACCCGTGCGCGAACCCGATCGGGATGTAGAGCTGGCGCGCCTGCTCGTCGTCGAGCTCGACGGCCTCCCACGCGCCGAAGGTCGGCGAGTCGCGGCGGACGTCCACGACGATGTCGAGGATCCGCCCGCGCGCGCAGCGCACGAGCTTGGCCTGCCCGTCGCCGATCGAGACATGCATCCCGCGCAGCACGCCGCGGCGCGAGCGCGAGTGGTTGTCCTGGACGAACACGTCGCCGACGCCGTGCTGCGCCCAGACGTTCGCGCGGTAGCTCTCGAGAAAGAAGCCGCGCCCGTCGGCATGGACGTCCGGCGCGAGCAGGACGAGGCCGTCCAGCCTGGTTTCGAGGCGGTTCATCGGGGCCTCAATCTAGTCTGTCGCGCGATCGCCCTGCCGCTCGCCGGAGCGCGACGAACCCTAAGCTTCCCGCCCGGATGCAGGCCCGCCTCGACCGCTTCGCCATCTCGCCCGCGCGCTACGCGCTGATCGCGCGCGTCGCGCTCGTGATGCTCACGCTCATCGTCCTGACGGGGGCGGCGGTGCGCGTGACGGGCTCGGGCCTCGGCTGCCCGACGTGGCCGAAGTGCACCGACACCTCGCTCTACACGCAGCTCACGACGCACGGGGTCATCGAGTTCGGCAACCGGATGCTGACGTTCTTCGTCGGCTTCGCCGCGATCGGCGCGTTCGCGGCGTCGTTCCTGCGCCGGCCGCTGCGCCGCGACCTCGTGCGCATCTCGCTGCTGCTGCCGCTCGGCGTCGTCTGCCAGGCCGTGCTCGGGGGCTTCACGGTGCTCTACGACCTCGCGCCGGGCTTCGTCATGAGCCACTACCTGCTGTCGATGCTCATCCTCGTCGCCTGCGTCGCGCTGGACTGGCGGGCGCACCGCGAGCCGTTCGGCGGCGACGCCCCGGGCGACCGGCTGCTCGCCCGCGGCGTCTGGGCGCTCGTCGCGCTCGGCGCCGTGACGATCTTCGCCGGCACCGCGGCGACGGCGGCCGGCCCGCACGCCGGCGGCGCCGGGACCGGCGACGTCATCAAGCGCCTGGAGTTCAAGGGCTCCGAGACGCTGCGCTTCGTCGTCGAGCAGCACGCCCGCCTCGCGACGCTGCTCGGCGTCCTCGCGGTCGCGCTGTGGGTCCTCGCCCGCCGCCGCGGCGCGCCCGCCGAGCAGGTCCGCGCGCTGACGCTGCTCTGCGTCCTGCTCGCGTCCCAGGGCGTCGTCGGCGGCCTGCAGTACGCGCTCGAGCTGCCGGCCGAGATCGTCTGGGTCCACGTGACGCTCGCGGCGCTGACCTGGCTGGCGATCCTCTGGGTCTTCGCGGCGACCGCCCGCGCCGAGCCGCGTCCGGCGGCGGCAGCGCGCGGGGCGCCGAGCGAGCCTGCCACGGCAGGCTGAGCTTCGTCGGAGTGCGACGTCAGACGAGAGCCGGCGCGACGGCGGCGAGCACCGTCAGCGCCGCGACCGCGCAGGCCATGACGACCGCCGCCGAGCGCAGCCCGCGCGCACGACGGCGCGCCCATCGCCGCTCGCGCCGCGTGAGGGTGCTCGCGTAGATCTGACGCGGCTGCACGAGGCGATCATCAAGCATGCGCCGGATGTCACATTGCAGGCGGTGATCTCGTCAAGTCCGCGGTGCGGTTGATGCCGCATCCTGCGCGAGAAACCGCACGCCTCGGCGGCGACTAGCCTCGAAGCCGTGCGCAAGGCCCTCATCGTCGCCGTCGTCGTGCTCGCGACCCTCGCCGGCGCGGCGACCGCGCTCGTGACGTTCCGCATCGACCGCGGTCTCGACGTCGGCACCGTCCGGCTGTCCGTCGACCCCGCGCGCGAGGGCGCGCTGGACCTCTACGTGCCCGTCGTCGACTGGGGCGTGCGCTTCCCGGTCGTCCGCCTGCCGGCGCGCGTGAGCGTCGACGTGCGGGCCGTCGACCGCGACGCGATCCTGAAGCTCGCCTCCGCCGGCGACCTCGACACCGAGCTCGTCCGCACCCAGGCCCGCGACGCGCTGGCCTTCTACCTGCGCCTCGCGATCCTCGTGGCCGTCCTGGCCGGGCTCGCCTTCGGCGTGCTCGTCGCCCTCGCCGTCCGCGGCGGGCCCGGCCCGCGGCTGCGCACGACGCTCGCCACCGCCGCCGTCACCGCGCTCGCGATCGGCGCCGCGCTCGTCGTGCTCCTGCCCCCGCGGTCCAACGTCGACTCGCCCGAGTACTACGCCAACGGCACCGAGGTCCCGGCCGCGCTGCGGACGATCGAGGCGCTCGGCGCGTCGGCGCAGACGCTCGACGACGAGATCGACCAGCAGCTCGTCGGCATCGCCCGGCTCGTCACCTCGCCCGCGGGGCGCGCGCCCGTCGAGCGCCTGCCGCGGCTGACGGTCGCCTCCGACCTCCACAACAACGTCCTCGCCCTGCCGGCGCTCGAGCGCGCGGCCCGCGGCGGGCCGCTGTTCTTCGTCGGCGACCTCACCGACCGCGGCTCGGCCGTCGAGCAGGCGCTCGTGCTGCGGGTCGTGCGCGCCGGATCGCCGATGGTGTTCGTCTCGGGCAACCACGACTCCGACGTCCTCGAGCGCAAGCTCGCGCGGGCGGGTGCGATCGTGCTGACCCGCGAGGGGCGCCTGCGCGGCGACGGCACGGCCGACGGCGCGCCGGCGACGAACGTCCGCGGCCTGCGCGTCGCCGGCTACGACGACCCGCTCAAGCGCCTCGCCCGTGACGACTACCGCGACAACGGCGCGACGCCGACCGTCCAGGAGCAGGAGCAGTTCACGACCTGGCTGCGGGCGCGGATCGGCAAGGTCGACGTCGTGCTCGTGCACACGCCGGCGCTCGCCAAGCCGGCGCTCGACGCGCTCCGCGACGCGCAGCCGGCCGCGCCCCTGCTGATCCTCGAGGGCCACACGCACGTGGCCGGCATCGAGCACGAGGGCGCGCTGTCGATCGTCAACGGCGGCTCCGTCGGCGGCGGCGGCACGGGCAACCTCACCGAGCTCGAGGGCGACATCGGCCTCGCCCGCGTGACCTACTCGCGCACCCCGGCGTTCGCACCGGCGGCCGCCGACCTCATCGCGATCGACCCCGCTGCCGGCGAGGCGCGCGCCGAGCGCGTCCGGCTCGACACGCCCGACGAGAGCTCGGGCTGAGAACGCAACGTTCGAGAAAAGCTCGGGTTCAGGGGTGCAGCGACCTTCTCGAAAGGACCGTCCGAGTGACCCACAGACTTCCGCTCCTCGCCCTCCTCGCCGTTCTGGCAGCCGCCCTGCTGCCCGTCTCTCCGGCGGACGCCCGCAGCTCCATCCGCGTCGGCATCGCCGATCAGAGCCCGGCGATGTTCGGCTCCCCCGACTTCGAGCGCCTGAACACGAAGATGACTCGCTACTTCGTGCCCTCCGACGTCATGCAGGACAGCGCCGAGCGCGCGAAGGCCCGCGCGTTCGTCCAGGCCGCCCGCGCCTCCGGCGTCTCGACGCTCGTCCACATCTCCACGAGCGACCTGCGCGAGAAGCGCGGCCGGGTCGTCTCGACGACGTCGTACCGGCGCAACGCCGGCCGGATCGTCTCCTACTTCCGCAAGCTCGGCGTCCGCGACTTCGGCGCCTGGAACGAGGTCAACCACAAGACCCAGGAGACGTGGAACCGCATCGGCAACGCCGCCTCGTACTTCAAGAGCATGTACAGCGCCGTGCGCTCGCGCTGCAGGACCTGCAACGTCGTCGGGCTCGACATGCTCGACCAGGCGGGCTCGGACCGCTACATCCGCAGCTTCTACAAGCGCCTGAGCTCGACGTGGCGCAAGCGGCTGAAGGTCGTCGGGATCCATAACTACTCCGACGTCAACCGCAACCGCTCGACCGGCACCGCGCGGATCATCAACACCGTCCGCCGCTACAACCGCGCGACGAAGTTCTGGTTCACGGAGACCGGCGCGCTGGCGAGCTTCCAGCGCTCGTTCCCCTACAGCGAGTCGCGCCAGGCCTCGCGGATCCGCAACATGTTCACGTACGCCAGCCGCTACAAGAGCAAGGGCGTCCAGCGCGTCTACTCCTACAACTGGTTCGGCACGACGAACGGCGGCTGCGAGCTGCGCTGCCCCTTCGACGCGGGGCTCGTGGACCCCGACGGCACGCCGCGGCCGGTGCTCGCCGTCTTCCGGAAGAAGCTCGCGAGCTACTCGCGCTAAGCGCTGGAGGCACGTGTCGGGACGTCGCGTCGTGCCGGCGTACGGGGCCGTGGATGGCGGCCGCCGCGCGGCGCTTCGGCGGTGTGTGGTGACTTGTCGGGTGGCGGTGTGTTGTGGCGCTGGCGACCGGCGGCATTGAGGTCATGGTGAGCGAGGCGTGGCGACGTGAGTCGCGTTTCCCGTGCATGGCGACGGGTTTCGCGACTCACATCGCTCCGCACGGCGCCTGGGGCGCTTTTCGCATCGATGCCATGCGCTTCGCGACCCGCGCGAGCGCGTGCGCGCGCCACGACGCCGGAGGCACGACTTCAAAGATGCAGGTCGCTGGCGATCCGGGCCCTCGACGACCCGACGCTCAGTGCATCCGCGCCGAGACGCCGGCGGTCCACGGCGGCGCCACGACGTGCCGGCACGCGCGGCCCCGCCCACGTGGGCGGTTTTTGCACCATTCGTCTCTTCAGCGCGATGTGAGTCGCGTTTGCCGTCCCATGAGAGGGGTTTCGCGACTCACGTCGCCCGGGGCGGCCCGGCCGACACGTCCCGTCGATGATCGACACTCACCAAGACCCGCCGGCCACGGCCCGGGCGCCGGCGCGGCGAGACCTTTGACAGGCTCCGACTAGGCGTCGCCGCCGCCCGGCGCGTCGACGAGCGGCAGCAGCTCGGCGAGCCCGGAGATCTCCAGCACGCGCTCGATCTGGCGCGGCCCGCGCCAGATCGACAGCGCGAAGCCGGCCTCGTCGGCGCGCGCGTTGGTCTGCGCGAGCGCCCGCAGGCCGGTCGAGTCCATGAACGTCAGCTCGCGCAGGTCGAGCACGAGCTCGGCCCCCGGCTGCGACGTGGCGTCGGCGATCGCCTGCTCGAACTCGGGCGCGGTCGCGATGTCGAGCTCACCGGAGGGCGCGATACGCGTGGCCCGGTCGGTCTGGACGACCTTCAGGTCGAAGGCTGGGATCGGCATCTCCGCGCCCGAGTCTACCGACGACGTCCCCGCGTCAGAGCCCCGCCGGGTGCCGCGCCACGAAGCCGCCGCCCCCGCGCATCGTCGACTGCCAGCGCGAGCCCGTCGATCGCGTCCCGCTCGTGTCGAAGCGGACGCCCGCGACGACCATGTAGACGTGGCCCGGGTTCGTGTAGATCGTGACCCACTTTCCGGGTCCCGGCCTGCCCCAGCTCATGAGCCGCCCGGAGTCCAGCGGCGCGTTGAGCAGTCCGGCCGAGGCCAGCGCGTAGGAGATCGAGCCCGAGCAGTCATAGCCCTTGTCGAGCCACTTGCCGTGGCCGCCGCCCCAGAGGTACGGCGTCCGCGCGATCGAGTTGCCGGCCTCGATGATCTGGCGCACGGCGTCGGGCGCCTCGATCGGCGGGAGCGCGATCCCGTTCTTCAGGACCTCGGCGCCGCTGATGGCGCCGTCGTCGCTCGGGCCGCTGCGCCGCCGCCGGGCTCCGCGCGGCAGTGGCGCCGAGCCGCCGCCGACGGCCTGCGGCTGATCGCGCGGGTCCTCGGTCGGCAGCGCCGCCGTGCCCGCGGTCTCGCCGGCGACGGGCTCGATGGCCTTCGCGCGCGAGTTGCGCGTCGGAAGCTCCTCGACGACCGGGGCGTCGGCCGGCGCGGCGCGCGCTGCCGCGCCGCCGGAGCCGCCCGACGTGGCGACGACGACGGCGATGACGATGGCGACGAGGACTCCCGGTCCTGCGATGAAGACGATTCGGCGAGGCACGACGCCAGGGAGTATGCCGACGTGCAGCCGCTCATGATCGACGTTTGGACAATCGGGCCAGCGAGCACCACAGGAGCACGATGATCTATTCCGACCCCTCCGAGGTGCGCGAGCGCCTCGAGCTCCTGCGCATCGAGCACGAGCTCGCCTGTTCGATCGGCCTGGACTCCGACCAGCAGTACATGGCCGACCTCGAGCGCCAGCTCGCGACGCTCGAGGCCGCCTGGGTCGGCGCCCGCGTCACGGAGATCGCCGTCACGCAGGCACGCTGGCTGGGCCGCAACCAGGGCTGACCGCCGCAACCTCCGTCGCGTCGCGCTCCGGCCGAAAGCCGCGCAGGCGCAGGGAGTTCGCGACGACGAAGACGCTCGACGCCGCCATCGCGGCGCCCGCGATCATCGGGTTCAGCAGCCCCGCCGCCGCGAGCGGCAGCGCCGCGACGTTGTAGGCGAAGGCCCAGAAGAGGTTCGCCTTGATCGTCTGAAGCGTCCGCCGCGAGAGGCGCAGCGCGTCGGCGGCCATCCGCAGGTCGCCCGCGACGAGCGTGACGTCGGAGGCCTCGATGGCGACATCGGTGCCCGTCCCGATCGCCATGCCGAGGTCGGCCTGCGCGAGCGCCGGCGCGTCGTTGACGCCGTCGCCGACCATCGCCACGACGCGCCCCTCGGCCTGCAGGCCGCGGACGACGTCGGCCTTGTCGGCCGGCAGGACGCCCGCGATGACGTCGTCGAAGCCCACGCGCGCGGCGACGGCGCGGGCGGTCTGCTCGTTGTCGCCGGTCAGCAGGACCGTCCGCAGCCCGAGCTCGCGCAGCCGGCGGACGGCCTCCGCGGAGGTCGGCTTCAGGGTGTCGGCGACGACGAACAGCGCGCGGGCCGCGCCGTCCCAGCTCGCGGCGATCGCCGTGCGGCCCTCGAGCTCGGCAACGGCCCGCGCGTGCTCGAGCTCCGGCGGCAGGGCGAGCGACGGGTCGGCGGCCGTCAGCAGCGCCGGGCGCCCGGCGATGATCGCGCGGCCGGCGACCGTGCCCTGGACGCCCATGCCGGGGTGGCTCGCGAAGTCCTCGACCTGCGCGGGCTCGGCCTCGAGCGTCCTCGCCGCCGACGCGATCGCGCGCCCGATGGGGTGCTCGGAGCCGTTCTGCAGCGCGCCGACGAGCCACAGCGCCTGGGCCTCGCTGACGCCCTCGGCGACGTCGATGCTCTGGAGGCTCATCCGCCCGGTCGTCACGGTCCCCGTCTTGTCGATGACGATCGTGTCCGCGCGGCGGGTCGTCTCGAGGATCTCCGGGCCGCGGATGAGCACGCCGAGCTGTGCGCCGCGGCCGGTCCCGACGAGCAGCGCCGTCGGCGTCGCGAGGCCGAGCGCGCAGGGGCACGCGATGATGAGCACCGCGACGGCGGCGGCGAAGGCGAGCCCCGTGTCGCCGGCGCCGACCCAGAAGCCGAGCGTCGCGACCGCGATCGCCAGCACGACCGGGACGAAGACCGCGGCGATCCGGTCGGCGAGGCGCTGGACGGGCGCCTTGCCCGACTGCGCCTCGGTGACGAGGCGGCCGATCTGCGCCAGCGACGTGTCGGCGCCGACGCGGGTCGCGCGGACGATGAGCAGCCCGCCGCCGGCGTTGACGGTCGCGCCGGTGACGGTGTCGCCCGGGTTGACGTCCACGGGCACGCTCTCGCCGGTCAGCAGCGAGCGGTCGATCGCCGAGCTGCCCTTGAAGACGATGCCGTCGGCCGCGACCTTCTCGCCCGGCCGGACGATGAAGCGGTGGTTGACCTTCAGCTGCTCGACGGGGACGCGCTGCTCGACTCCGTCCGCGTCGAGCACCGCGACGTCCTTGGCCCCGAGCTCGAGCAGCGCGCGCAGCGCCGCGCCCGCGCTGCGCTTCGCCCGGGCCTCGAAGTAGCGCCCGGCCAGGAGGAACGTCACGACGACGCCGACGACCTCGAAGTAGACGTTGCCGGTCGGACCGTCGCGCTCGGGGACGAGGCTCAGCGCGTGGCGCATCCCGGGCTCGCCGGCGCCGAGGAACAGCAGCGAGACGACCGACCACGACCAGGCCGCGATCGTCCCGATCGAGATGAGCGTGTCCATCGTCGCCGTGCCGTGGCGCAGGTTCGTCCACGCGGCGCGGTGAAACGGCCAGGCGGCCCAGACGAGGACCGGCGTGGCGAGCTGCATCGAGATCCACTGCCAGTTGTCGAACTGCAGCGCCGGGATCATCCCCATCGCCAGCAGCGGGACCGCGGCGATCGCCGCGAAGATCAGGCGCCGGCGCAGGTCGGCGACGGGGTCGTGGGCGTGCTCGTGGACCTGCGGGCCGACCGCCGGCAGCACGGCGCTGTAGCCCGCCTGCTCGACGGCGGCGACGAGATCCTCGGGCGTCACCGTCGCGGGCGCGAACGTCACCGACGCGCGCTCGGTCGCGTAGTTCACCGACGCCTCGACGCCCTCGAGGCGGTTCAGGCGCTTCTCCACGCGCGCGGCGCACGAGGCGCACGTCATCCCGCTGATCGGGAGCTCCAGATGCTCGGCAGCCGCGGTGCTCAAGGCCTGACCTCGCGCGTGAAGGCGGCGGTGTGGACGCGGTCGCGGTGGCGGAACTGGAGGAACAGGCGGTAGCTGCCGGGCTCGGTCGTCGCGCTGGAGAACGCGATGCGGCCGGGACCGGAGGCGTCGCCGAGCGGGTGGACGTGCTCGTAGGCGAGGTCGTGGGCGCGCAGGACGACGAGGTGGCCGCGCGCGCCGAGGTAGCGCTGCAGCCCGGCGACCTCGGTGCCGTCGCGGCTGACGGTGAACTGCAGCGCGCCGGTCGCGTCCTCGCGCAGCTCGATGTCGTAGCCGTCGACGGACGAGGTCGGCTTCGGCGACGGGAGCGCCCGGCGCTCGAAGCTGCCGGGAGCGGTCACGCCGACCCCGAGCGTCATGCGGTTGCCCGTGCTGCGGAAGTCGGCGTAGGCGCGGTAGACGCCGGGCGCCGGCAGGCGAAGCGGCGTCGACCAGCCGCCCGCGGCGTCCTGGACGGGGTGCAGGTGCTGGAAGTGGCGCAGGTCGCGGCGGACGACGATGAGGTGCATGCGCCGGTCCTGCTCGGGCTGGAAGTCGCGGATGACGCGGTTGGCGTCGTCGACGATCCGGAAGGCGAAGCGGCTCGGGCGCCGCGCGGGCAGCCGGGTGTCGCGCGTCTGGAGGCGCAGCCCGTCCTGGGAGGACGAGACGCCGGTCGCGCGACCGGCCGGCGCCCCGTGCGCGGCGTGCTCGTCCGCGGCCTCGTGGCCGGCGGTCGCGCCGTCGGCGCGCGGGCTCGTCTCGGGATCGATCTCGCGCCCGGCGACGACGGCGACCGCGAAGAGGGCGGCGAGCAGCGCGACGAAGCCCGCCACTCGGACGCCGGTGCTCATGAGACCAGCGCGTACCCCGCCTCGTCGACGGCGGCGCGGATCGCGTCGTCGTCGAACGTCTCGCCGGCGACCGTGAGCTGCTTGCGGTCGAGGTCGACGTCGACCGCGCGGACGCCCGGCACCTGCAGGACCTCGGCCATGACGGCATTCCGGCAGTGCCCGCAGGTCATGCCGTCGACGGTGTATGTGCGCTTCGGAAGGGACATGACGCAGAAGTATACCCCCATGGGGTACACTGCGCGGACACGTGCCGGCCGCCGACGATCAAGCCCAAGCGCCGCCCCAGCGCGGCTACACCGCGAGCAAGGATCAGCTGCTCGCCCGCCTGCGCCGGATCGAGGGCCAGGTGCGCGGGATCGAGCGCATGGTCGTCGACGACCGCTACTGCATCGACGTCCTCACGCAGATCTCGGCAGCGCAGGCCGCGCTCGACAAGGTGGCCCTCGGGCTGCTCGACGAACACGCGCGCACGTGCGTCCTGTCGGCCGAGGGCGACCTGCAGGCCGACCGCACCGACGAGCTCATGGCCGCCGTCGGCCGGCTCGTCAAGCGCGGCTGAGCCGCCGCCGGCGCTCAGGTGGCCGCCGCGCCGCCGTGCACCCGCAGCGCCAGCGACAGCTCGAAGCGCGCCTCCGCGTCGTCGAGGTCGGTGCCGAACGCCTCGCGCAGCTGGTTGAGCCGGTAGCGGACGGTCTGCGGGTGGATGTCGAGCGTCCGGGCCGTCTCGTCGACGCGCCCCTGGCGGTCGAGCCACGCGCGCAGCGTCTCGACGAGCCGCTCGCGCACGGCGGGGCGCAGCGCGTCCAGGGGCGCCAACCGCTCGGTGGCGAGCTCGCGGGCGAGCCGCGAGTCCGCGTGCAGCAGCAGCTCGGCGGCGTGCTCGGCGGCCACGACGAGGCCCTCGCCCGCCAGCGCGCCGGCGAGGCGCAGGTCGAGCGCGCGGCCGGCGCGCTGGGCGCTGCGCCACGCGGCGGCCGGCGCCACGGTCGGGCCGAGCGCGGCGGTCCGCGAGCCGACCGCCTGCTCGATCTGCGCCCGCCGGCGCCGGTGCTCGGGGTCGGGCACGAACGCGAGCACGCGCGCGCCGCGACCGGAGCCGGCCGGGCCGTCGGCGCCCTCCAGCGCGGCCGCGAGCGCGCCCGGCCCGAGGCGTCCCGCCAGGCGCTCGGAGTCGATCCCCTCGACGACGAGCGCGGCCAGCCGCCCGGGCGGCGCCCAGGCCGCTCGCACCGCCGCGGCGCGCATCGCCTCGGGCGCGGCGGGCGGGTCGGCGGCGAGCAGCATCACGAGCTGCGCACGGCGGCGCTGGCGCTCGCCGGCGGCGGCCGACTGCGCCTCGGCGTAGCCGGCGATCGACTCGCCGGAGATCTCGTCGATGTAGGCGAAGATCGCCTCGCCGAGGCGGTAGAGCGTGTCCGGCTCCAGGCCCGCCAGCTTGCCCGCCTCGACGAAGCGTCGCCACGCGATCTGGGCGCCGACGCGGTAGGCGGCGAGCAGCGCGTTGAGCGTGCGGCCCTCGCGCATCTCGAGGCGGCCGAGCTCGACGTAGATCGTGCGATCGCGCTCCGAGACGGCGGCCGGATGCTCGATCGAGTCCACGAAGCGGCGCAGCGCGCGCTCGGTCCCGTAGCGCACGGTCTCGCCGAGGCGGCCGGACATCGGGCGCGAGTAGTCGGGCACCTCGCGGCCGATCGCGCGAATCGTCTCGGCGGCGAGCTCCGGGAGAACCGGGCGCAATACCGCTGCAACCTCGGGGGCGATCCCCTCCATTTGCGCACAACCTACAGATTCTGCGCCACCGCGACGGAGAAATCCGACAAGAACCCTTGGAGCTTGGCCTTTAGCCTCAAAGCCATGTCAAAGCTCACGCGCTACGCAAACCTCGGCGCCGTCGTCGTGCCGTTCGTCGCGTTCCTCCTGGCAGTCGTCCTGCTGTGGAACAAGTCGATCGACGCGATCGATCTCGCGATCCTCGTCTTCATGTACTTCGTCACGGGCCTCGGGGTCACCGTCGGGTATCACCGGCTGCTGACGCACCGCGCCTTCCAGGTGAGCAAGCCCGTCGAGTACGCGTTCGCGATCGCCGGCTGCATGGCCGTCGAGGGCCCGCCGATCGCCTGGGTCGCCGACCACCGCCTGCACCACGCCCACACCGACGAGGAGGGCGATCCGCACAGCCCGCACGTCGGCCACGGCTCGGGCGTCAAGGGCCTCTGGCACGCCCACACCGGCTGGCTCATGAAGACCCAGGGCAGCGCCGAGTTTCGCAAGTACGCCCCGGACCTCTGCGAGGACAGGGGCATGCGCTGGATCAGCCGCAACTTCCTGGCCTTCGTCGGCCTCGGCCTCTTCATCCCGTTCCTCGCGGGCTTCGTCCTGCACGGCTTCTCGCTCACGGCCGCGCTGTGGACGCTGCTGTGGGCCGGCTTCGTGCGGATCTTCTTCATCCACCACGTGACGTGGTCGATCAACTCCGTCTGCCACTTCTTCGGCCGCCGCCGCTTCGACGTCGAGGACAAGTCCACGAACGTCGCCTGGCTGGCGATCCCGACGTTCGGCGAGTCCTGGCACCACAACCACCACGCGTTCCCGCGCTCGGCGCGCCAGGGCCTCGGCCGCTGGGAGGTCGACATCTCCGCGATGTTCATCTGGACGCTCGAGCGCCTCGGCGTCGCCCACAACGTCGTGCGCATCACGCCCGAGCGCCAGCGCGAGAAGCTCGCCGCCCCGAAGCCCGCCGAGACCGCCGCGGCCGCCTGACAGCGGCCTCCCGGCGATCGCGGCAGGAGTCGCGAGCCTCTACCGTGTGCGCTCGTGTTCGATGACGAGCAGCGCCGGCGCGTCCCGTTCAACGTCCCGCACCTCACCGGGCGCGAGGTCGCCTACGTGCAGGAGGCGATCGCGGCACGGCGCTTCGCGGGCAACGGGCCGTTCGGCGACCGCTGCGCGGCGTGGCTGCGCGAGGCGACGCTCGCGCAGGCCGCCCTCGTCGTGCACTCCGCCACGGCGGCCCTGGAGATGGCGGCGCTGCTGTGCGAGGTGCAGGCCGGCGACGAGGTGCTCATGCCGTCCTACACCTTCGTCTCGACCGCCAACGCGTTCGTGCTGCGCGGGGCCGTGCCGGTCTTCTGCGACATCCGTGCCGACACCCTGAACCTCGACGAGGACGGCCTGCAGGACGCGATCACGCCGCGCACGCGCGCGATCGTCGCGGTCCACTACGGCGGCGTCGCCTGCGAGATGGACGCGATCCTCGCGCTCGCGCACCGCCACGGCCTGCGGGTCGTCGAGGACGCCGCGCAGGGCCTCGGCGCGACGTATCGCGGCCGGCCGCTGGGGTCGCTCGGCGACGCCGCCGCGCTGAGCTTCCACGAGAGCAAGAACGTCATGAGCGGCGAGGGCGGCGCGCTGCTCGTCAACGACCCCGCGTGGGCGCAGCGGGCGGAGATCCTGCAGGAGAAGGGCACCGACCGCCGGTCGTTCTTCCGCGGCGAGGTCGAGGAGTACACGTGGCGCGACGTCGGGTCGTCGTATCTGCTCGGCGAGCTGCCGGCGGCCTTCCTGCTCGCACAGCTCGAGGAGACCGAGCGGATCACCGCCGACCGCCTCGCGAGCTGGGAGCGCTACCACGAGCGGCTCGCGCCGCTCGAGGACCTCGGCCGCGCGCGGCGCCCCGTCGTGCCCGCGCACTGCGGCCACAACGCGCACCTCTACTACCTGCTGCTCGCAGACCACGAGACGCGCGACCGCGTCATCCGCGCGCTGGCGGCCGAGGGCGTGGCCGCCGTCTTCCACTACGTCCCGCTGCACTCCTCGCCGGCGGGCCGGCGCTACGGGCGCGCGGCCGGCGAGCTGGCGGTGACCGACTCCTCGGCGGCGCGGCTCGTGCGCCTGCCGATGTGGGCCGGCATGGGGGAGTGCGACGTCGATCGGGTGATCGAGGTCGTCTACGGCGCGCTCGGGGTGCCGGTGCCGGTCGCGGCCTAGTGGTCCCACTGGATGCCTGACGGCGGCGAGCAGCTCGAGCTCACGCTCGGCCCGCTGTACCTCGTCGTCGTCGACGACCGCGTGAGCGGCGCGCTGACGAGCCGCGTGCAGCGCACCTACCGCTCCCCGCCCCAGTCGCTCGAGGACGCCCGCTGCCTCGCCGCGCTGCTGCTCGACCGCGGCGGCGAGCTCGACGGCGACGGCCCCTGGCGGCGCCCGCTCGCCGGCGGCCAGCGCCGGGTGGCGATCGTGGCGGCGCCGCCGGGTGGCGTGCTCTAGGCGGCCGGCAGCTCCTCGGGGAGCCCGAACCGCGCGTACGTCTCCGGCGTCATGACGCCGTCGACCCCCGAGCCGAAGCGCTCGTAGAGCCACGGGGCGAGGAACGCCGTGACGTCGTCGATGCGGTCGCCGCGCAGCGTCAGGACGTCGAGCACCGCCACGACGAACGCGTCGCGGTCGTCGCGCCAGATGTAGCAGCCGACCGCGAGCTGGCCGTTGGCGCGGGTCGGGACGTGGCGCCAGCGCTCGCGCAGCGGATAGTCCGTGAGGAACGCGGCGACGGTCTCGCGGCCGCGGAACCACATCGGCAGCGGCGGCATCGACCACGTCGGCTCCGCGGTGAGCAGCTCGACGACGCGGTCGACGTCGCCGGACTGCAGCGCCGCCATGTAGCTCTCGACGATCTCGTGCAGCCGCTCGTCGCCGACCGCCCGCAGCGTCTCCTGCTGGCTGCGCTCGGGCAGCCGCTCGTCGACGGTCTTGCGCGCGCGCTGCAGTGTGCTGTTGACCGACGCGACGGTCGTCTCGAGGAGCTCGGCGACCTCGCTCGCGGTGAACCCGAGCACGGCCCGCAGGATGAGCACCGCCCGCTGGCGCGCCGGCAGGTGCTGCAGCGCCGCGATGAACGCGAGCTCGACGCTCTCGCGCTCCTCGTAGGAGGCCTCGGGATCGTCGGGGTAGGGCTCGATCCAGACCGCCTCGCCAACCGGCTCGCCCGGCGACCCGTGCGGCTCGGCGCCGGGCCCGAAGTCGACGGGCAGCACGCGCCGGCGGCCGATCGTGTCCAGGCAGGTGTTCGTCGCGATCCGGTACAGCCAGGAGCGCAGCGAGCTCGAGCCCTCGAAGCGGGCCATCGCGCGCCAGGCGCGCAGGAGCGCGTCCTGCAGCGCGTCCTCGGCGTCGTGGACGGAGCCGAGCATCCGGTAGCAGTGGGCGTGCAGCTCGCGCTGGCGCGGGGCGACGAGGCGCTGGAACGCCTGCTCGTCGCCGCCGCGCGCGAGCTCCAGCAGGTCGCGCTCATGGGCCGGGAACGTCGCCATCTCGCCGACCGGACTCTAGATGGTCGATGAGTTCGGCCGGCCCGCCCGGTCATTCGTGGAAACTGCACCGATCGTCTGGAAGGAAGGGGACCATGACCGCTGAGAACATGACCGACCGCAACCGCTGGATCGCCCTCTACGTGCTCTGCGCGGGAATGCTCATGATCGTCCTCGACGTCACGGTCGTGAACGTTGCGCTGCCCTCGATCCAGGACGACCTCGGCTTCTCGCAGTCGAGCCTCGCCTGGGTCGTCAACGCCTACCTCATCGCCTTCGGCGGTCTCCTGCTGCTGTCCGGGCGCTTCGGCGACCTGCTCGGCCGCAAGAGCGTGTTGATGGCCGGCCTCGGCGTCTTCACCGTCGCCTCGCTGCTGTGCGGCATCGCGTGGAGCCAGGAGACGCTCGTCGCCGCGCGCTTCGTCCAGGGCATCGGCGGCGCCATGACCTCCGCGGTCATCCTCGGGATGATCTTCACGATGTTCCCCGAGCCGCGCGAGCAGGCCAAGGCGATCGGCGTCTACGGCTTCGTCGCCTCGGCGGGCGGCTCGATCGGCCTGCTCGCCGGTGGCGTGCTGACGCAGTCGATCAACTACCACTGGATCTTCCTCGTGAACATCCCGATCGGAATCGTCACGGCGATCCTCGCGCAGCGGCTCATCCCGCACGACGAGGGGATCGGCATCGAGCAGGGCGCCGACGTCGCCGGCGCGGTGCTCATCACCGCCTGCCTCATGCTCACCGTCTACACGATCGTCTCGCCCGCCGCCGAGCA
This sequence comes from uncultured Actinomycetes bacterium, assembly GCA_963797025.1. Lineage (GTDB taxonomy): Bacteria > Actinomycetota > Thermoleophilia > Solirubrobacterales > Solirubrobacteraceae > CADCVQ01. Next base: position 214,983 of record CAWCNU010000004.1, on the reverse strand, counting down.
GGGCTGGGGCTCGGCCGAGGCGCTCTCGCTGCTGGCGCTGTCGCTGGCGCTGCTCGCCGCCTTCATCGTCCGCGAGGCGCGCGCCGCGACGCCGCTCATGCCGCTCGGGATCTTCCGCTCGCGCAACCTCTCGGGCGCGAACGTCGTCCAGGCGCTGACCGTCGCCGGGATGTTCGGGATGTTCTTCCTCGGCTCGCTGTACCTCCAGCGCGTGCTCGGCTACGACGCGCTGCAGATCGGCCTCGCCTTCCTGCCCGGCACGCTCATCATGGGCACGATCTCGCTGCGCTACGCCGAGAAGCTCATGATGCGCTTCGGCGCCCGCCGCGTGCTCATCCCCGGCCTCGCGCTCGTCGCCGTCGGCCTGCTGATGTTCGCGCGCGTGCCCGTCGACGGCGACTACCTCGTCGACGTGCTGCCGACGATGATCGTCATGTCGGTCGGCATCGGCGTGTCGTTCCCGCCGCTCATCGCGCTGGCGATGTCCGGCGCCGGGATGGAGAACGCGGGCCTCGCATCGGGCGTCGTCAACACCTCGGCGCAGATCGGCGGCGCGATCGGCCTCGCCGTCCTCGCGACGGTCTCGGCCTCGCGCACCCAGCATCTCGTCGCCGACGGCGAGTCGGCGGCTCAGGCGCTGACGAGCGGCTACCACCTGGCGTTCTTCATCGCCGCCGGGCTCGTCGTCGCGGCGATCGCCGTCGCGATCGCCGTGCTCGAGCCCGCGCCGCAGCCGGCCCCGCACGGGGCCCCGGCCGGCGAGCCGGTCGCCGAGGCCGGCTAGGTGCAAGACCCGAGGAGGTTGTTCTGCTCGTGCAGTCGAGCGACGGGCGGCCTGTGTCCCGGGGGTGGCGCCGCCCGTGCCGCGACGCGCTCGCCGCGGGATGTACCTGCGGCTTTGAGGAACAGACGAGGCATCGGGGCGCGCCGCGCGGTCGCCCAGGGGGTTGGGCCCAGAACGTCCCATATCGCGTCGTTTCGGGCCCAACCCCCTTCGGAGTGGGGGGTTTGGCCCCAGACGGACGTATGTGGTCTCGTTCAGGCCAAACCCCCCCGCGTGCACAGCAGGCGGACCGGACTCATGCCCTCAAAGATGCAGGTCGCCGGCGCCGGCATCACCCCAGCCCAAGCAGGGTCACACGAGCGCCCGCCGGGAACGACAGCTAGCTCTTGCGGCAGCGCACCTGGTAGATCGAGGTGAAGCCGGTCTGAAAGCCCGAGCGCGCGGCGCGCAGGTACAGCCGCCAGACGCGCATGCGCTCGGGACCGGCCAGCCGCTCGGCCTCCACCGCGTTGTCGTCGAGGCCGGTGAGCCAGTGCGTCAGCGTCCGGGCGTAGTGCTCGCGAAAGCCCTCGACGTGCTCGACCTCGAAGCCCGCGGCCTCCAGCGCGAACTGCACCCGCGAGAGGTGCAGCGGCGCCGCGTCGGGGAAGACGTAGCGCTCGGAGAAGCCGCCCGCCTCCGCCTCGCCGTGGCGCAGGCGCGCGATGCCGTGGTTCAGCAGCCGGCCGCCTGGCTCCAGCAGGCTCGCGAGCCTGCGCGCGTACTCGTCGATGTTGGGCTCGCCGACGTGCTCGACCATCCCGATGCTCGCGATCGCGTCGAAGTGCTCGCCGTTCATGTCGCGGTAGTCGGCCACGCGGATCTCGACGCGGTCGGCGACGCCCGCGGCCTGTGCGCGCTCGCGCGCGCGGCGCGCCTGCGGCTCGGACAGCGTGATGCCGACGACGCTCGCGCCGTGCTCGGTCGCGGCGTGGACCGGGAAGCTGCCCCAGCCGCAGCCGACGTCGAGCACCCGCTCGCCGGGGACGAGCGCGAGCTTGCGGCAGACCATCTCGAGCTTGCGCCGCTGCGCATCCGCGAGCGCCTCGCCGTCGCTGGAGGGATCCTCGAAGACCGCGCAGGAGTACGTCATGGACGGGCCGAGGAAGAGCTCGAAGAAGTCGCTCGAGACGTCGTAGTGATGGCGCACGGCACGCGCGTCGCGGGCGAGGCTGTGGCGCCTGCCGCGCGGGCGCAGCTCGACCGCCGGCGCCCGCGGCGGGGGCATGACGCCGACCGCGCGGATCGCGCCGAGCAGCAACCGGCGCTGCGTCGCGGCGTCGATCGCCGGCGGCTGCCACTCGCGCAGGAGGTCGAGCACCTTGTCGAGGTCGTCGACCTCGAGCTCGCCGGACACGTAGGCGCGGCTGAGCCCGAGCTGGCCCGGTCGGCTCAGCGCGTGCGCGACGGCCTTCGGCGAGCGCGCGCTGAACACGGGGGCGGCACCGTCTCCATCCGTCGCAGGCAGGGCGCTGCCATCCCAGAAGTGCAGCTCGAACGGGCGCTGCGGAAGCGCCTGCTCGAGCTCTCGGCGCAGCGGCGCCGTGCTGGAACCGAGCCCCATGCTCACCCGGTAGGTTGGCGCACATGCGGATCCGGGCCGCCGTGCTGGAAGAGTTCGCCAAGCCGCTCGTCGTGCAGGAGCTCGACCTCGCCGAGCCGCGCGCCGGCGAGGTGCTCGTGCGCATCCATGCGTGCGGCGTCTGCCACACCGACATGTACACCGCGTCCGGCGTCGATCCCTCCGGCTACGCGCCGGCCGTGCTCGGCCACGAGGGCGCCGGCATCGTCGAGGCCGTCGGCGAGGGGGTGAGCTCGCTCGTCGTCGGCGACCACGTCGTGACGCTCTTCTCGCCCCAGTGCCGGGAGTGCGTGCACTGCCTGAGCCCGAAGACGAACATCTGCCTCGCGATCCGCGACGAGCAGGGCAAGGGCCACCTGCCCGACGGTACCACCCGCCTTTCGCGCGACGGCGAGCCGATCCGCCACTTCATGGGCACGTCGACGTTCGCCGAGTACACGGTCATGCCCGAGATCGCGCTCGCGAAGGTCTCGCCGGAGGCGCCGCTGGACCGCGCGTGCCTCTTCGCCTGCGGCCTCTCCACCGGCCTCGGCGCGGCGATGTACACGGCGAGGGTCGAGGCGGGCTCGACGTGCGTCGTCTTCGGCGCCGGGATGGTCGGCCTCGGCGCGGTCGCCGGCTGCCGGCTGCAGAACGCGGCCCGGATCGTCTGCGTCGACCTCTCCGAAGAACGCCTGCAGCGCGCGCAGGCGCAGGGCGCGACGGACGTCCTCGTCGGCGGAGAGGACACCGTGGAGCAGATCCTCGAGATGACCGCCGGCTTCGGCGCCGACTACACGATCGAGGCGACCGGCCTCGTGTCCGTCATGCGCCAGGCCGTCGAGTCCGCGCGGATGGGCTGGGGCCTGGCGACGATGTGCGGCGTCGCCGGCAAGGGCGAGACGCTCGACGTCATCCCGCGCTACCTCATCACCGGCCGCCGCGTCGCCGGCTCGTCGTTCGGCGGGGTCAAGGGCCGCGACCAGGTGCCGCTGCTCGTCCAGCGCTACCTCGACGGCGACATCGACGTCGACGCCTTCCTCTCGCACCGGATCACCCTCGACGAGGTCAATCACGGCTTCGAGCTCATGGAGGCGCAGGACGGCATCCGCAGCGTCATCGAGTTCGGCTAGACCGCACGGACTTCGACGCGCCCGTCGTGCTCGCGCGCCTCGTACCGCGGCTGCGGGTAGGCGGCCGGTCCCCGCTGCACCGAGCCGTCGTCGAGGCGGAAGCGCGACAGGTGCCACGGGCACTGGATGCAGTCGCCGACGAGCTCGCCCTCGTGCAGCGGCGCGCCGCGGTGCGTGCAGCGGTCGGCGATCGCGTGCAGCGTGCCGTTGCGCCGGACGATCATGACCGGGACCTCGCCGACGGTCGCGACGGCGGGCCGGTCGTCGACGAGCATGCTCGCGTCCAGCGCCGGGGTCCAGTCGCCCGGACCCTCCTGGAACGCCGTCTGATCGACGCCGATCCCGCGCGCGAAGGACATGTCCCCGCCGAGCCAGCCGCCGGCGGCCATCGTGCCCGCGCCGGCGAGGCCGAGCATGACGCCCTTGCCGTGCGCGCCGCGGCGGCGGGCGAGCAGCGACGCGCCGTAGAGCATCGCCGCGGTCCCGTTGAGGCTCGCGTGCACGATGCCGATGCGGCGCACCTGCTCGTCGCCCATCTCGCTGTCGGCCCAGTCCGACCAGCCCGCCCAGGCGGTCGGCCCGACGGCCAGCAGCCCGACGCCGATGAGCCGGCGGGCGGCCGGGCGGCTGTCCTCGCCGCCGAAGAGGTCCAGCAGCGTCGCGCTCGTCCACGAGCCGATCGGGATGTCGGTGAGCAGCGGGTGCAGCGCGTGCCCGAGCCAGGTTCCGCTCAGCGCGTCCTTCACCGGACCCGGCTTGACGAGGTTGCGGACCTGCTTGGCCGCCGCCTTCGCCGGTGCGTCGAGTGCCGACAGCGAGCCGAGCGTGTCGATGAGGGCGTGCGCGCGCGGCCGGCGCGCGACGGGGGGCTGTGTCATCCGGGCGGTCATGCGAGCTGCTTCTCCAGTGCGGCCTCGACGGCCGCGTCCCAGGTTCCGGCCACCTGCTCGGCGGCCGCCTGCTCGTCGCCGAGGATCCGCGCGGCGAGGGCGACGGTCTGCTGGTCGCCGGCGCGCTGCGCGGTGCGGGCCAGCAGCTCGTAGGCGCCGGCCTCGAGCGCCTCGAACGCGTAGGCGAAGCCGGCGAGCTTCACGGGCGTGTCGGGCTGGGCCTTGAAGAAGCCGCCGAGGTTCATCGCGCTCGTGCGCATCGCCGCGGCCTGGACGCGGCTCGGCTTGGCGCCGAGATCCTCCAGGCGCTCGTCGACGAGGCGCTGGTGCTCGCGCGTCTGCTCGAGGTGCTGCTCGAAGACGCGCGCGAGCTCGTCGAACTCCGCGATCTTCGGGCCGGCCTCGAGCATCTGCAGCGCCTGCGCCTCGAGCGCGTGCGCGTCGCGGAGGTACGTCACGATCTCGTCGGTCAGGTCGTCGGCGCCCTTCTCGCGCAGCGACGCCTCGACGGCGCGGTCCCAGCGCTCGCCGATGCGGTCGGCCATCGCGCGCTCCTGCGCGCCGATGCGGATCGCCAGCTCGCGGACCGCGGGGTCGCCGGCGCGGTCGGCGATCCTGCGCAGCAGCTCGTAGGCGGCGAGCTCCATGTGCTCGTAGGAGTAGGCATGCATCGCGAGCTTGCCCGGCGTGTCGGGGTTGAGCTTCGCGAAGAGGACCATGCCCCAGCCGCCGATGCGCCCGGCGGCGTCCTTGACCGTCGAGGGCTTGGCGCCGCGGTGCTCGAGGCGCTCGCGGACGAGGCGCTCGTGCTCGCGGGTCTCGCCTTCGTGGTCGGTGAAGATCCGCGCGAGCTCGGGATCGCCGGCGAGATCCGGCGCGCGCTTCATCTGCTCGAGCGCCTGGACCTCGATCGAATGCACGTCCTTGAGGTACGTCGTCAGCTGGTCGTCGATCGTGTCGTCGGTCATGCCGCGCGCGTACCCACTGGCGAGCCGCGGCTACCGCCTGGGTTAGCCTCCCGGCGTGCAGCGGATCGGCGACGAGCAGCGGCGCGCGCGCCTGGCGCTCCGCCACCACCTCGCGCCCTCCGCGCGATCGGCGGACGTCGTCGCCGTGGCGGGCGATCTCGCGGGCCTGCACGCGACCGATCCGGCGACGATCGTCCTCTCGGCGGGCGCGCGGCTGACCGTGCCGGCGCTGCCTGCGCTGGAGCGCGCGCTGTACGCCGACCGGACGCTCCTGCGGATCCTCGGGATGCGGCGCACGGTGTTCGTCGTCCCGGTCGAGCTCGCGCCCGCGATCCAGGCGGCCTGCGCGCGGGCGCTCGCGCGCGCGGAGCGCAAGCGGTTCGCCGCGATGCTCGAGGGCGCCGGGATCGCCGCGGACGGCGAGCGCTGGTTGCGCGAGGCCGAGCGCGAGACGCTCGCCGCGCTGTGCGCGCGCGGCGAGGCATCGGCGAAGGAGCTCGCCGAGGACGTCCCGGCGCTGCGGGCGAGGATCACCGTCGCCGAGGGCAAGCCCTACGAGGCCAGCCAGGGCGCGGGCTCGCGGGTCCTCTTCATCCTCGCCGCCCAGGGCCAGATCGTCCGCGGGCGCCCGCAGGGGTCGTGGACGAGCATGATGTACCGCTGGGCGCCGGCCGCGACGTGGGTGCCCGGCGGGATCGCGCAGCTCGACGCCGACGAGGCCGCGGCTGTGCTCGCGCGCCGCTGGCTGGCGGCGTTCGGGCCCGCGACGATGACCGACCTGAAGTGGTGGACGGGCTGGACGGTGGCGCTGTGCAGGCGCGCGCTCGCGCAGGTGCAGACCACCGAGGTCGCGCTGGACGGGGGAGCGACCGGGCTCGTCCTCGCCGGCGACGAGCAGCCGGTGCGCGCGCCCGGGCCGTGGGCGGCGCTGCTGCCCGGCCTGGACCCGACCCCGATGGGCTGGAAGCAGCGCGACTGGTATCTCGGCGAGCACCGAGACGCGCTCTTCGACCGCAACGGCAACGTCGGGCCGACGGTCTGGTGGGAGGGCAGGATCGTCGGCGGCTGGGCGCAGCGCGCGGACGGGGAGGTCGTGCTCCGGATGCTCGAGGACGCGGGCGCCGGCGCGCTGGCGGCGATCGAGGACGAGGCCGCGCGGCTGCGGGCGGCGCTCGGCGACCTGCGCGTGACGCCGCGCTTTCGCACGCCGCTCGAGCGCGAGCTGGTGGCGGCATGACGCCGGCCTTCCGCGCGGCCTCGGCCGCCGACTCGCGCGTCTGCCACCGGATCTTCCGCGCCTCGCTGTGGAACTACATGGGGCGGACCGGCTACGTGCCCGCGGGCGAGCCACAGCCCGACGTCGAGGAGCACTGGGGGCGCTCGGAGAGGCTCTTCGAGCACCTCGCGGCGACGGCGGCGCACTGGTGGATCGCCGAGGACGACGAGGGCCGCGCCGTCGGCTACGCGCGCAGCACGCAGCGCGGCGACGTCCTGGAGCTCACGGAGTTCTTCGTCACGCCGGATGCGCGCCTGGCGGGCGTCGGGCGCGGCCTGCTCGAGCGTGCGTTCCCGCCGGGCGCGGGACCGCACCGCGCGATCATCGCGACGTTCGACGCGCCGGCCGTCGCGCTGTACCTGCGCTTCGGCGTCGCGCACGAGACGACGTTCGCCGACGTCGCCGGCACGCCGCGGCGCGTCGACGTCCCGCCGCAGTACGACCTCGAGCCGGCGACGCTCGAGGCGGTCCTCGCGATGGAGGCCGAGCTGCTCGGCCACGGCCGCCCGCAGGACGTCGCGTTCATGCTCGGCGACCGGCCTGGCGTCGTGTTGCGCCGCGACGGGCGGCCCGTCGGCTACGCGTTCGGGCCCAACGCCGACGGCTTCGCCGGGCCGGTCGCCGCCCTGGACCCGGCCGACCTTCCCGCCGCGCTGGCGTACGTCGAGCGCACCGCTCACGAGGCCGGCGCCGAGCGCCTGGACCTCACGGTCCCGCTCGGCGCGCGCACCGCGATCGACTGGTTGCTGGTTCATCGCGGCTTCCGCCTGGATCCCTTCTACGCGCTGTTCCTCGCCGACGGGCCGTGGGCGAAGCTCGACCGCTACCTGCCCTTCAACCCCTGCTTGATCCTGTGAGTCCACGGCGGCCGATGCGCCATAGTGGCCGGGAATGGCCCCCGTCGAGATCCGCGACCTCACGAAGCGATTCGGTCGCTTCGAGGCCGTCAAGAACCTGAGCTTCGACGTCGAGCCCGGCCGCGTCACGGGGTTTCTCGGGCCCAACGGCGCCGGCAAGTCGACGACGCTGCGCGCGCTGCTCGGGCTCGTGCGGCCGTCCGCGGGGACGGCGACCTTCGACGGGCGCCGCTACGAGGAGCTCGAGCGGCCGAGCACGCGCGTCGGCGCCGTGCTCGAGGACGCCGCGTTTCATCCCGGGCGCACCGGGCGCAACCACCTGCGCGTCATGGCGGTCACCGGCGAGCATCCGCCCGAGCGCGTCGACGCGGTGCTCGCCGACGTCGGCCTCACCGACGCCGCCGACCGGCCGGTCAAGGGCTACTCGATGGGCATGCGCCAGCGCCTGGCGATCGCCAGCGCGCTGCTCGGCGACCCCGAGGTGCTGATCCTCGACGAGCCGACGAACGGACTGGACCCGCCGGGGATCGCCTGGATGCGCGGGGTCGTGCGCGCGCAGGCCGGCCGCGGGCGCGCGGTGCTGATCTCCAGCCACCTGCTCGCCGAGGTCGCGCAGTCCGTCGACGACGTCGTCGTCATCTCCCATGGCGAGCTCAAGGCGCGCGGCCCGCTCGCGCAGGTGCTCGGCGGCGACGGCGGGCCGGTGACCGAGGTGCGCTCGCAGGACGACGCCCGCCTGACCCGCGCATTGCAGGCCCGCGGCATGACCGTCCACGGCGACGGGACGGCGCTGCTCGTGCCCGGCGCGACGCCCGAGCAGGTCGGCGTCGTGGCCGGCGACGAGGGCGTCTACCTCACCGGCCTGGCGCCGCGGTCGCGGTCGCTGGAGCAGGCCTTCTTCGACCTCACCGGCGGGGAGCGCACGTGAGCACGCTGCTGAGGGCCGAGCTGCTGAAGCTCCGCACGACGCGGACGTTCGTCGCGCTCGTCGGCGCCGCGCTGTTTCTCTCGCTGCTCGTCGTCGTGCTGACGTCGCTGCTCGGCGACGACTTCACCGAGGAGGACGTCCGCAGCCTCTTCACCGCCGACTTCACCGGGCTGTTCATCCTGCTGCTCGGCGTCATGGGGATGGCGGGCGAGTGGCGCCACCGGACGATCACCGGCACGGTCCTCGCGGCGCCCGACCGGCTGCGGCTGCTCGGCTCGAAGGTCATCGCGTACGCGGCGGCGGGGGCGCTGCTGTCGCTCATCGTGACGCTCACGATCATGCTCGTCGGCTCGATCATCCTGTCCTCGCGCGGGGAGCCGACCGTCGGCGCCGGCGACCTGCTCGACGTCCTGTGGCGCAACCTCCTCGTCGCGGCGCTGCTCGGTGCGCTCGGGGTCGGCATCGGCGGGCTGCTGCGCAACCAGGTCGTGGCGATCGTCGGGATCCTCGTCTTCTCCTTCGCCGTCGAGCCGACGCTCTTCGCGCTCGTGCCCGACGTCGGCCAGTACGCGCCGACGAACAACGCGCCGGCGGGGATCATCCACGTCAACCCGTTCGGCGACAACGACACGAGCGACCTGCTGTCGCCGGGGATCGCGATGCTCGTGATGCTCGGCTGGATCGGGCTGTTCTTCGCCGCGGCGGGCGCGCGGCTGAAGAAGTTCGATCTCGTCTGAGCCCTGGTCGTTCGGGGTTGGCTTCGCCGCCACGGCGAGGTAATCTCGCTCGCCTCATGGCCATCAAGATGATGGGACGCTACGAGCCGGGGTCCGACAAGGACCGTGCTCACAAGCTGCTCGAGGAGTACGACGTCAAGGTCGATCACGTCTACGGCGTCGACCTGCAGGCGTCGGGCATGGAGGAGATCACCTTCACGCACGACGGCAACGCGCGGACCGCGTTCGCCGAGAACGAGCGCGTCGTGCACGTCATGGAGGGCTGGGACGTCATCCCGCCCAAGCCCGTCGAGGGCATCTGGCGCGGCGGCTACTAGTGGTCTCTCTAGACGCTGTCGTGCTGCAGCGGCCGGCCGGCCGCCTGCTGATCTCGCAGCCTCGGGGGTGAGGCGCCGGCGCGGGCGACGGTCCGTGCCGCGACGAGCGCGCCGAAGCGCGCCGCGTCGGCGACGAGCTCGGTCTTGGAGAGGTCGTCCGTGCCGAGGTCGCGGGAGTGCCACCAGGCGAGAAAGCCGCCGCCGAAGGCGTCCCCGGCGCCGATCGTGTCGACGACGGTCGTGGGTTCGGCGGCGACGTGCGTCTCCTCGTCCGGGGTGATGACCGTCACGCCGTCGGGACCGCGCGTGAGGAGCACCGCCCGCGGCCCGCTCTGCAGCAGCGTGCGCGCGGCTTCGCCGGGATCGCTGCCGGGACGCAGCCACGCGAGGTCCTCCTCGCTGATCTTCACGATGTCGCTGCGCGCGAGCACGCGGTCCAGACGCGCGCGGTAGGCCTCGGGGTCGTCGATCGCCTGCGGGCGGCAGTTGGGGTCCAGGACGATCGTCGTCGTGCCGGCGAGGCGCTCCACGACGGCCTCGAGCGCGGTCGCGGTCGGTTCGAGCACGAGGCCCAGCGTGCCGACGTGCAGCGCCGCGACCTGCGGCGGCAGCGCGGCGAGCGCCTCCTCGGGTCGCAGGCCCGCCGCGGCGGTGCCGGCGGTGTAGAAGCCGTACGTCGCGCCGCCGTCGGCGTCGAGGCTCGCGAGCGCGAGCGTCGTCGGGTCGTTCGTGTGCACGACGAGGCCCGTGTCGACGCCGTCGTCGACGAGCATCCGGTGGTGGGTCCGGCCGAGCCGGTCGGTCGAGAGCCGGCCGAGGTAGGCGACGGGCCGGCCGAGTCGTCCGATCGTGCGCGCGAGGTTGAACGGGCCGCCGCCGGGATGGCCGGCGATCTCGCCGCCCGGGCCGGCGACGAGGTCGTAGAGCGCCTCGCCGGCGACGAGGATCGGGGCGGTGGCCACGCCGGGAGTGTCGCGTACGCGAGCATCGTCGCGAGTTCCGCGGCGGTCTCCTCGCCGCGCTCGAAGATGTCGCCGTACGTGTAGGCGAGGTGAGGTCGTGATCGGGCCAGCGGCAGTCGACCTTGTCGCCCTCGGGGCGCGGCCGTCGTGGGGATGGCTTCGTCGTCGGCGACGTCGAGGACGTCGAGGCGACTGCGGTGGATCGTGATGCCCGGGCGCGTCCGGCTGTCACCGGCGGGGATCGTCGTCTCCGGCGGGGGCGGCGCTCCGCGGGTGAGCTTCAGGAGGTGCGCGGCGGCGCGGTGGCTCAGGACGCCGCCGCGGCCGGACGCGAGGACCGCGGCCATGGAGTCGGCGCGCGTCGATGGCGCCGTGTGGCCGACGGCGTAGACGCCGGTGTGAACGCGCCAGAGTCGCCCCGCCGCCAGCCAGCGCCTGACGCGGTCGCCGTCGACGCCCTCGTCGGCGAGCTGCTCGGCCGTGATCCGCCCGTGCTGCCGGCTCGCGACCCAGGCGACGTTGTGGGCTGAGGGGCGGATATAGCCCTGCAGGCCACAACCTCGGCGGATTCGCCCCCTATCGGGCTACGTGGGGCGGAGCTGCTCGCGGCCGTTGGGGCGGCCGCGAGCAGGAGCCCCGCGGGGTCAGCGCCTCGTCCTGGGGCGCCTGACCTTCACGCTCTTGGAGACCGACGGCAGCGAGGAGAGGGCCGTCTGCGCGGTGAACGTCACGGAGCCGCCCTTCTTCTTCAGCCGCTTCGTCGTGCTCTTCGTGAGCTTCACCGTCACCGGCGTCGTGCTGCCGCGCGGCAGTGCGACCGTCATCGCCGGCATCGCGCGCTGGCCGCCGACCTTGCCGCTGAGCTTCACGAGGCAGCCCTTCGGCGCGCTCGCGGGGCAGCTGACGCTGAACTTCACGCTCGTGCGCTTCTTGCCGACCTTCAGCTCGCCGAGCGACGCCCGGTAGCCCGTGAAGCCGGCGGTGGCGACGGGGATGCCCCCCGCCGGCAGCCGCACCGGTGTGCCGAGCGTCGTTCCGGGCGTCGTGGCCGTGCCGCCGGGCGTGGTCGTCGTGCCACCGGGCGTGGTCGTCGTGCCGCCCGGGGTCGTGGTCGTGCCGCCGCCGCCGGTCGTGCCGCCGCCGCCACCCGTGACCGGGTTCAGCAGGACGTTCAGCGAGTCGACGAGCTCCGCCAGCGGCGCCAGCGGGGTGCCGGCGAGCAGGCCGCTCGCGGTCGCGAGCAGCCCGTTGAGCACGCCGGTGTCCAGGCCGGCCGTCCCGAGCAGCGAACGGGTCGTCGTCAGCAGCGAGCCGAGGTCCGTGAGCTGGCCGGCATCGACCGGCAGGCCGCCGCCGAGCAGCGCGTTGACCTGGCCGAGCAGCCCGTCGACGGCCGCGGCGCCGGGCGTCCCGCCGCTCAGGGCCGTCGCCGAGCCGAGCAGGCCGCTGATGACGCTGCTCGTGCCGCCCGCGCCGCCGAGCAGGCCCGTGATCTGGTCCGGGCTCAGGATGCCGACGATGTCGGTGAGGTCACCGGCGCCGAGCGTCCCGAGACCGCCGGCGAGCTGCGTGCTCGTCAGCGCGCCGAGCAGGCTCGTGAGCCCGCCCGTGTCGGCGACGGAGAGCAGCGATCCCGTCTGGCCGGCCGTCAGGCCGTCGACGACCGAGGAGAGCTCGAGCGCCGACAGCGTCCCGAGGGCGCTCGTCAACTGGGTCGTGTTCAGCACGCCGAGGACGCTCGTGAGGTTCGAGCCCGTCAGCGGCGCGAGCAGGTCGCCCGTCTGGCCGGCGGTCAGCGTGCCGAGGGCGTTCGTCAGCTGGGTGCCCGTGAGGCCGCCGAGCAGGCTCGTGAGCTGGCCGGCGCTCGCGACGCCGAGCAGGCCGCCGGTCTCGCCGGCGGTCAGCGTCCCCAGGGCGTTCGTGAGCTGCAGGTTCGTGAGGCCGCCCAGGACGCTCGTCAGTTGCGTGCCGCTCAGCGGCGCGAGGATGTCGCCGGTCTCGCCGGCGGTCAGCGTGCCGAGCGCGTTTGAGAGCTGCAGGCTCGTGAGGCTGCCGAGCAGCGTCCCGCGCTGCGTCGTGCCGGCCAGCGCGAGCACGTCGCCGTTCTCGGTCGCGGTCAGCGTCCCGAGCGCCCCGGTGAGCTGGCCGTTGGTCTGCGCGGCCGGGACGAGCTTGGAGAGCTGGGCGGTGTCGGCGGCGGCGAGCAGGTCGCCGACCTCCGTGGAGGTCAGTGGCGCCAGGGTCGTCGCGACCTGGCCCACCGTCTGGTTGACGACGTTGTTGAGAATCCCGAGCAGCCCGCCGAGCAGGTCTCCGAGAAGCTGGGCCGGCGCCTGCGGCGCGCGGTCGATCGAGGCGCTCGCCGTGGCGGTCAGCGAGCCGGCGACGATGAGCGCCGTCGTGGCGAGTGCGGCAAGCCGGTATCCGGGACGAAGGTCCATGACGACCCACATCGCCCACCGGCGCGCGCCGCTTGAGGCGCCCGCGGCAAACTGCGACGACTGTCTAGCCGGGCAGCGTCGCCGTCGCGGTGCAGACGAGCCCGCGCGGCCCCACGGCGCGAGCGGTCACGCGGTCGGCGCCGCTGTAGTCCGTGCCGTGGTAGGAGACGCTGAACGACCGGCTCGGCCCTTCCGTGCGGCGCTTGCCGCGATAGGCGACCTCGCGCTCGTGCACGATCGTGATGCTCCAGCGCGAGCCGGCGCGCGCGTGATGGACCTCGAACTCGGTCTCGATGCCGCCGTCGCGCGCCTTGAGCTTCAGCGCCGAGCTCGCGCCCTTGCCGCAGATGCCGGCGGCGCGGACCTCGGCCCGGTCGCCGCCGCGACCCTGGCGGGCGAGCGCGGGCGAGGCGCCGGCCGCGGCGAGCGCTGGCACGACGGCGAGGAGGGCGAGGCTGCGGGGGGAGCAGGGGCCTGACATGCGCCGAGCACTGTGGCGCAACGCGGGTTGGACGCGCAATGCGACGTTAGTCGCGCTGTTTCTGGAGCCCGTGGCGCTCTGCCCACAGCGCCGCCTGCGTGCGGTCGGTGACGCCGAGCTCGCGGAAGATCCGCGTGAGATGCGACTTCACCGTCTTCTCGCTGATCTCCAGGCGCCGGGCGATGAGCTTGTTCGCCAGGCCCTCGACGAGCAGCTCGAGCACCTCCCGCTCGCGTGCGGACAGCGACGCCAGCGGATCGGGCTCGGCGCGCGCGCTGATGATCGTGCGCGCGGCCCGCGGATCGAGCGGCGACTCGCCGCGCGAGGCCGCGCGGATGCCGTCGGCGACCTCCTCGGAGGACGCGTCCTTGAGCAGGTAGCCGCAGGCGCCGGCCGACAGCGCCCCGAGGATCCGCGCGCGGTCGGAGAACGAGGTGAGCACGAGCACGGCCGTGCCGTTGCCCTCCTCGGTGATGAGCCGCGTCGCCTCGATGCCGTCCATGACGGGCATGTCGAGGTCCATGAGCACGACGTCGGGCCGCAGCTCGCGGCAGCGCTTCACCGCCTCGTCGCCGTCGCTGGCGACGCCGACGAGCTCGATGTCGTCCAGCGCGCCGATGAGGCGGCCGAGGCCGTCGCGGATGACGCCGTGGTCGTCGGCGATGAGAACGGTGATCATGTCGTCGGCACCTCGAGCTCGAGCCGTGTGCCCTCGCCGGGCTCTGACGTCACGACGAGCGTCCCGTCGGCCTGCTTGACGAGGCCGTCGAGCAGCGCAAGCCCGACGTGGCCGTCCGCCTGGCGGCGGGCGCGATCGCCCGGAGCGAAGCCGCGACCGTCGTCGGTGACGACGAGCCGGGTCGTGTTCGGCGTCGGGTTGGAGACCTCCACGCCCACCATCGTCGCATCTGCGTGGGATTGGGCGTTGCGAACCGCCTCGCGCGCCGCCCGGTAGATCAGCGAATCGCGCGAGGACCCGGCCGCCGCGGTGTCCGCGACGTAGAGCTCGGTGGCGATGCCGGAGTGGACGAGCGGGCTGAGGAGATCGTGCAGCGCGGCCTCCAGGCCGGCCGATTCCAGCGTCGGAGGATGGATCTCGACGAGCAGCGTCCGCAGGCCGCGAACGCCCTGGCGCAGGCGCGCGACGGCGTCCTTCAGCACCGCCGCCTCGTCCTTGGCCTCGCGCCGCTCGGCGTCCTCGGCCAGCGGCGCGAGCCCGAACGCGACGCCCGCGACGTCCTGGACGACCCCGTCGTGGAGGTCGGCCGCGATACGGCGGCGCTCCTGGTCGGAGGCTTCGATGGCGCTGGCGAGCAGCAGCTCGCGCTCGCGGTGGCCGCGCTGCAGGCGCCGGGCCATCGACCACGCCAGCGGCGTCTGGAAGAGCAGCAGCACGAGGAGCCCGCCGAGCAGCGGCGGAGCGAGCGCGCTGAGCAGCCGTCCGGCGCTCGCGTTCACCGAGCCGAAGCGCTGGTAGATCTCGAAGAGGACGGGCTCCTGCGTGCCCGGGACGCGGATGACCGTGTGGGCCTCCAGGAGCTTGCCCTCCTGGCGCTCGAAGCGGTTCTCGGACTTCGACAGGTCGCTGAGCTCGGCGTCGACCTCGCCGGTGTCGAAGAGCTCGAGCTCCTCCGCCCCGAGCCGGAAGCGCTGGCCGATGAGCTCCTTGGCGTCGGAGTACAGGATCCGCCCATCGCGCGACCAGAGCTTCACCCGCACCACCGAGGTGTCGTTGAGGATCTGGCTGTTGACGAGGTCGTCGAGCTTTGCGATCGCGTCGTCGTCGTTCTTGACGACGCCCTCCGTGAGCCCGCCCTCCTCGACGAGGTGCCCCTCGAGCCGGACGAGCTCGCGGGTGTCGCGCTCGGCCTCGTCGACGGCGACGCCGCGCAGCGTGAGGAACCCGCCGCCGACGACGACGGCGATCGCGACGAGGCTGCCGAGCATGAAGCGGAGGACCGCCCACGTCGTGCTGTCCTTGTCGCGCTTGCGAGACACGCCCCCATCTTGCAGCGCCGGGCGCTTCGGCGCGCAGCGCCTGCGACGAAAGTCCCAGGCTCGCTGCGCGCGGTCGCAGTCAGGCTGCGACGAGCTCTGCAGCGTCGGTGCGGGAGCCTGCGACCGCGCGCGGCAGCGGACGCCGGCCCCAATCGGCCGCGAGCGCGTAGTCGACGAGCCGGTCGAAGTACGCCTCCAGCGGCGCCGGCGCCAGCGCGGGGCCGAGCGCCGCACGGGCCGCGCTGTCGTCGTAGCGCACGCGCATCGCGAAGTACGGCAGGTAGGCCTCCGTCGCGCGCAGGAAGCGCCGGCGCCGCCGCGGCCCCGCGCGCAGCAGCAGCGGGTGCAGCGCGCGGCGATAGAGCGCGGGGCCGACGAGCGGCGGGCGGCGGCAGTCCAGGCGCGCCGCCGCGAGGTCGAGCAGCTCGCCGATGCTGCTGGCGCGGCCTGACGCGGTGAGATGGAACGTCGCGCCGGCCGCCGCAGGCAGCCGCGACAGCGCGCAGATCGCGTCGGCGACGTAGTCGACCGGGACGACGTCGACCGGCGCGCCGCGGCGGGCGGGGAGGATCGGGTAGGCGCCGCGGTGCAGCGCGCGCAGCGGCCAGTAGAGGACGTTGAAGGACGCCGTCCAGCCGCTGGCGCTGTCGCCGACGATGATGCTCGGCCGCACGACCGTCACCGGCAGGTGCTCGCCCGCGGACCGCACGAGCTGCTCGGCCTCGAACTTCGACTGCTCGTACGGGTTGCGGAAGCGCTGGCCGACATCGAGGTCGCCCTCGCGAAAGACGCCCCGGTGCTCGCCCGCGACGTACGCCGTCGAGATGTACGTGAAGCGGCGCAGGCCGCCGTTGCGCCGGCAGCGCTCGGCGAGCTCGAGCATCCGCCGCGTCCCTGCGACGTTGATCGCGCGCGAGCGCTCCAGCGACAGCTCGAAGGACACCGACGCCGCGCCGTGGACGATCTCGCCGACCGCCGCCGCCAGCGCGCGGGCGCGGTCCGGGCGCAGGCCGAGCCGCGGGCGCTCCAGGTCGCCGGCGACGGCCGTCACGCGGGCGGCGTACGGCTCGGCCGATCCCAGCGCGTCGCGCAGCGTCGCGTGCAGCCGCCGCGTCGCCTCCTGCTCGCTGCCGGCGCGGACGAGCGCGTAGATGTGCCGGTCGCCGTGCTGCAGCTCGCGGACCAGCAGCTCGGTGCCGACGAAGCCGGTCGCCCCGGTCAGCAGCAGCGCGCCGTCGCCGCTCACGCCGCCACCCGTGCGAGCAGCTCGCCGATCGACGCGTCGATCCCGGCGGCGACGCGGTCGGCGTCCGCGGCCAGCGCCGCATCCGCATAGACGCCGAAGCACGCGCGCTCGTGGATCGTCGTCATGCCGATCGACAGCCCGTGCCCATCGGTGAGCGGCACGACCGGGTAGGCGTGGCGCACCTCGCAGCCCAGGAGGTACAGCGGCACCTGCGGCCCCGGGATGTTCGAGATCGTGAGGTTCGACAGCGCGGGGCTCGCGAGGACCTTCGACGCCAGCCGCCGCACCGCGCGCGGCGCGTGCGAGACGGCGCCGAGGACGGCGTCGGCGCCCTCCGGCTCGCCCTCGCGCTTGCGCTCGCGCATCGCGACGTGGATGTCGCGCAGCCGCCAGACGGGGTCGGGCTCGTCGCAGGGCAGCCCGAGGAAGAGGAACGCGATGCGGTTGCCCCAGCGCGCGTCGGGGGCGGCGACGCTCACCGGGACCATCGCCTTGACCGGCGCCGGCGTCTCGCCGCGCTCCTCGGCGAGCGCGCGCAGAGCGCCGGCGCTCGCGCTCAGCAGGATGTCGTTGACCGTCGTCCCGAAGCGGCGCTTGATGATCTTCAGGTCCTCGAGCGGGCGCGAGTGGCAGGCGAGGTGGCGCAGCGCCGACAGCTCGCCGTTGAGGGCGCTGCGCGGGGCCAGCGGCTGCGCGGTGTGCGCGACGGCGCGTGCGACCCGCCACGCCGCGGCGGGCAGCTGCAGCAGCGCGGCCGGAGCGCGCGCGAGGTCCAGCGGCACGCGTGCGAGCCCGAGCGCCTCGTCGAGGCGGTGCCCGACGGCGTCGCGCGCGAGCGCGGCGGCGCTCGGGACGGCACGCGGCACCCAGCTCTCGCCCGCGCCGGGGTCCGCCGGCGGGCCGGCGTCGAGCAGCAGCGCCATGAGCTCGACGGCCGCCAGCCCGTCGACGAGGCAGTGGTGCGCCTTGCCGACGACGCCGATGCGCCCGTCGCCGAGGTCGTCGGCGATCCAGAGCTCCCACAGCGGACGGTCGTGGCGCAACGGCGCGGACATGACCTCGTCGACGAGCCGCCCGAAGTCCGCGCGCGGCGCGCGCCGCACGTGGTCGGCGATGTGGAAGTCCGGGTCGTCGACCCACACCGGGTCGCCGAGCCCGAGCGGGATCGCCGCGAGCTTCTGGCGGTAGCGCGGCGCGCGGCCCAGGCGCCCGCCGATGTGCGCGAGCACGTCCTCGAAGCGCGGCGCCGGGCCGTCGGCGGGCGGATCGAAGAGCGCCGCCCAGCCGACGTGCATCGGCGCCCGCTCGGTCTCGAGCGACAGAAACGCGGCATCGAGAGCGGAAAGGGAAGCGGGGCTCACGTCGCTCATTACGTGATGGCCCCCACCCCGGTTCAACCGCGCGTGATCCGAATCGGCCCGCCGACCGCCATAGGGTCTGACGGATGAGCGAGGACGCGATCGACATCCTGGAAGGCGAGCTCGACGCCCGCGTGCCCGAGGCGCTCGACGTCCTCGGCCACGACGACCTGCTCCTGCTCGCCGACCTCCTCCACGACGCCAAGGCGCACCAGGCGCGCGAGCTCGACGACGGCGTGGAGGCGTCGCTGGAGATCGTGCCGCGCCTCCTGCGCGGGCCGGTGCGCAAGATCCTCTTCGGATGACCCCGCTGGAGGCAGACGCCGAGATCGAGCGGCTGGCGCGGCTGCTGGACACCGAGGCCGGCGAGCTCGGGTTCCTGCGCCGGCTGCACTGGCGCGACGTCCGCGACCTGCGCGAGCAGATGGCGCTCGTGATGTTCGAGGCCGACCGCCAGATGCTCCAGCGCGTCGCCGCCGCGACCCGGCTCGTCCCGCCGAAGATCACCGCCGTCATGGCCGAGCGCGCGTTCGGACCGCTGCTCTGCGCGCGCGTCACCGGGCTGCTGGACCCGTCGCGCGCCGTCGACATCGCCGGCCACCTGCGCGCGGACTTCCTCGCCGACGTCGCCGAGCGGATCGACCCGCGCCGGGCCAGCCGCGTCATCGCCGAGATCCCGCCGCGCCAGATCGCGGCGATCACGGCCGAGCTCGCCCGGCGCGGCGACCACGTGACGATGGGCGGCTTCGTCGGCCACCTCTCGGCGCGGGCGCTGCAGGCGGCGCTGGATGCCGTCGACGACGCGACGCTCCTGCGCGCCGCGGCCGTCGTCGAGTCCAAGGCGAGCCTCGACGCGCTCGTCGCGATCATCGACGAGCCGCGCCTGGAGGAGATCATGGTCACGGCGACGACCGACGACCTCTGGCGCGAGGCGCTGGAGGTCCTGCGCCACGTCGGCGAGCGCCGCCGCGGCGTGCTCGGCGACCTCGCCGCCGCCCAGGACGACGACGTGCTGACCGCGCTCGTGACGACCGCCCAGCGCGACGGCCTGTGGGCCGACGTCCTGCCCGTGACGCGGGCGATGAGCCCGGCCGCGCGGGCGCGCTTCGCGAAGCTCAAGGCCGTCCAGGCGCGGCCCGTGCTCGCCTCGATCGTCGACGCCGCCGAGCAGGCCGGGCTGTGGGGCGAGCTGCTCGTGCTCCTGCCGCTGCTGCCGGCCGCGTCGCGCAGGCGCGTCGCCGCGCTCGGCAAGGGCTTCGGGCGCTCGATCCTCGCCGACATCACGCGGGCGGCCGAGCGCGAGGGGCTGCAGGACGAGCTCGCCGACCTGCTCGACACGGCCGGGATCGAATGGCCGCCGGGGTTAGCGCGCCAGGATCGCGGATAAACTGGCCGCGTGGCCGAGAACTCCGTGCAGGAATTCGATCGCGAGGCGCTGGAGGCCTACGGGCCCGTCGGGCGATCGGAGTGGATGGACATCGCCTGGACCGAGCACCTGCGCTGGGTGCGCGTCCAGGACCGCTGGATGAACGTGCTCGAGTACGGCTCCGGACCCCCGCTGCTCTTCATCCACGGTCTCTCGGGCTGCTGGCAGAACTGGCTGGAGAACATCCCGTACTTCGCCCGCGACCACCGCGTCATCGCGATGGACCTCCCGGGCTTCGGCCAGTCCGAGATGCCCGCGAAGGACATCTCGATCAGCGGCTACGCCGACATGATCGACGCGCTGATGACCGAGCTCGGCATCGAGACCGCGCAGATCGTCGGCAACTCGATGGGCGGCTTCATCGGCGCCGAGCTCGCGATCCAGCACCCGGCCCGCGTCGAGCGGCTCGTGCTCGTCGCCGCCGCCGGGCTGAGCATCGAGTACATCCGCACGCAGCGCACGCAGGGCCTGCGCCACCAGGCCGAGAACATCGCGTTCTTCTACCTCGGCTGGGTGGCCTCGAAGTCGCACATCGTCGCGACCCGGCGGCGCCTGCGCGCGGCGCTGTTGCTGCTCGTCGCCGCCCATCCGGCGAAGCTGCCGCCGGCGCTGACGATCGAGCAGGTCGCAGGCTCCGGCAAGCCCGGCTTCTCCGACGCCCTCGACGCGATGCTCGACTACCCGCTGCGCGACCGCCTCGAGAAGATCGGCTGCCCGACGTTCATCGTCTGGGGCGAGAAGGACCGGCTCGTCCCCGTCAAGGACGCCTTCGTCTTCGAGGAGCTCATCCCCGACGCGCGCGCGGTCGTCTACAAGGACACCGGCCATGTGACGATGATGGAGCGCCCCGCCCGCTTCAACCGCGACGTCCACGCCTTCCTGCACGAGGATCCGGGGGCCGAGCGCGCGCCGAAGTCCGAGGTCCGCGAGTTCGCCGCCTGACCCGGCGCGGCGCCGCGCGCCGCCGGGTCTATCCTGCCCAGCGTGGCGACGACGGCGACCCCCGGCGCGGACGGTCTCGCGGCGGAACCCTACGGCCCGGACGGGCGATCGGAGTGGATGGACGTCGACTGGGCCGCGCACCTGCGCTGGATGCGCGTGCAGGGCAGCCTCGTCAACGTGCTGGACATCGGCTCCGGACCCGCGGTGCTCCTGCTCCACGGCCTGTCGGGCTGCTGGCAGAACTGGCTGGAGAACATCCCGCGCCTCGCGCGCGAGCACCGCGTCATCGCCGTCGACCTGCCGGGCTTCGGCGCGTCGCCGATGCCGCCCGAGCAGATCTCCGTCAGCGGCTACGCGCGGATGCTCGTCGCGCTGCTCGACGAGCTCGGCATCGAGACCGTCGCCATCGTCGGCAGCTCGATGGGCGGCTTCGTCGGGGCCGAGATGGCGATCCGCCACGGCTCGCGCGTGGACCGGATCGTGCTCGCCGCGGCCGCCGGCCTCAGCATGCGCCAGATGCGCCACGAGCGCCGGCGGGGCGTGCGCCCGCGCGTCGAGAACGCCCTGTTCTTCGCGCTCGGCCGCCTCGCCGCGCGCACGGACCTCATCGTGCGCAGCTCGCACCTGCGCCGCGCGCTGCTCATGCTCGTCGTCGCGCACCCCGAGCGCCTGCCGGCGCCGCTCATCGCCGAGCAGGCGCACGGCACGGGCAGGCCGGGCTTCGATGACGCCCTCGACGCGATGACCGGCTACCCGATCCGCGACCGGCTCGGCGAGGTCGCCTGCCCGGCGCTCATCATCTGGGGCGAGGAGGACCGCCTCGTCCCGCTGCGCGACGCCGCCGAGTTCGAGTGGCTCATCCCCGACGCGCGCAAGCTCGTCTACGCCGACACCGGCCACATGCTGATGTTCGAGCGCCCGGACCGCTTCAATCGCGACGTGCTCGGGTTCCTGCGGTCAGGTTGACCGCGAACGTCTCCAGCTTCACACGCGCGCTGGCGGTCGGGCTCGTCGCACTCGGGGTGCTCGTCCCGGCCGCGAGCGCGCGCGTCGCGCTCGTCGCCACCGGCACGCCGGAGCTCGTCCTGCTGGACATCACGACGCGCCAGGTCGCGGCGCGCCTGCCGCTGCCGGGCCCGTCGCGTGCGGTCGCGGTGCGCGGCGACGGCGCGCGCGGCTACGTCACCGCGGGCGGCGAGGTCGTCGCGATCGACGTCAACAGCCGCAGCGAGAGTCTGCGCACGCAGTTCGCCGGGCCCGAGATCACCGACATCGAGCTCGCCCCGAGCCAGACGACGCTCTACGCCCTGCAGGGCACGCGGCTGCTCGTCCTCGACGCCCAGACGCTCGCGATGCTCGGGGCCGTCGAGCTGCAGGGCGAGGCGGCGGCGCTGGCGGTGGACGCGTCCGGCGCGCTCGGGGCGGCGGTCCTGCGCACCGGCCGCGTCGCGATGATCGACCTCGCGCGCAACGTCCTGCTGCGCCACGTGCGCCTCGCCGGCGCGGCCGGCGTCGCGATCGCCGACAGCCGCGTGACATACGTCACCGCCCGCGGCCGGCTGCGGACGATCGCGCCCGCGCAGCGCCGGGTGACGAAGAAGGCGATCGCCCTGCCGGCGGGCGCCGGCGGCGCGCTGACCCTGTCGCCGGGGCGCTCGCGGCTCATCGCCGGAGCGGCGGCCGGCGGCGCCGCGGCCGCACTCGTCGAGCTGCGCGACGGGAGCGTCCGGCGCCTCGTCGCCGGCACCGGGCCCGGCCGCGGCGCGTGGTACCCGGACGCGAGCCGGATCCTCATGGCCGACGGCGGCGGGGCCACGATCTCGCTCGTCAGCCCGTTCTCGCGCAACCGCGTCGGGCTCGTGAGCCTGCCGGGAACCGTGCCCTCGGACCTCGTCGTGCAGCCGGGCCTCGCGGTGCTCGAGGGCAGCGACGGCGCGGACTCGATCACCGGCACGCGCGGCGACGACCGGATCGACGGCAAGGGCGGCGACGACGTCCTGCGCGGCGGCCGCGGGCGCGACGTGCTCGTGGGCGGCCAGGGCGCCGACCGGCTCTCGGGCGCCGCCAACAGCGACGAGCTCGACGGCGACGACGGCGACGACGTCCTCCAGGGCGGGCCCGGCAACGACACGCTGCGCGGCGGGCCCGGCAACGACGGCGCCCTCGGCGACACCGGCAACGACGAGCTGCTCGGCGAGGACGGCGACGACCGCCTCGACGGCGGCGACGGCGACGACACGATCTCCGGTGGCAACGGCAACGACACGATCGTCGAGGAGGGCTTCGGCGACGACAGGCTGCTCGACGGCGGGCCCGGCGACGACGTCATCCGCGGCGGCCGCGGCTCCGACCAGGAGATCACCGGGGGCGACGGCAACGACCAGCTCTTCGGCGAGACCGGGTCGGAGCGCATCCGCGGCGGCAACGGCAACGACCTCCTCGACGGCGGCCGCGCCGGCGACCGCCTCGAGGGCGATCTCGGCGACGACACGCTCAAGGGCGACGCCGGAAACGACCACCTCTACGGCCATCAGGGCAGCGACAAGCTCGACGGCGGCTCCGGCGACGACGAGCTCGTCGGCCACGAGGACGACGACGAGCTCGTCGGCGGCTCCGGGCGCGACACGTTCGACGGCGGGATCGGCGACGACACGATCCGCGCCGCCGACGCGACCGCCGACGTCATCGCCTGCGGGCCCGGCCGCGATACGGTCTACACGGAGCCGGTGACGCCGGTGCAGGACGTCATGACCGACTGCGAGGTCGTCATGACGACGGCGCCGGAGGCCGACACCGACACGACCGCATCCCAGTCGATCCGCGGCACGCGCCGCAACGACGTCCTCAGCGGCACGCCCGGCGACGACTCGCTGTTCGGCCGCGGCGGCGCCGACAAGCTCTTCGGCCTCGAAGGCGACGACTACGTCGACGGCGACCGCGGCGCCGACGAGCTGCACGGCGGCCCCGGGCGCGATCTCATCGCCGGTCGCTTCGGCAACGACCTGATCTTCGGCGACGAGGGCGACGACCGCATCACCGGCGACCGCGGCCGCGACCGGATCTTCGGCGGCCCCGGCAACGACGTGCTGTTCGGCAACTTCGACGACGACCGGATCGACGGCGGTCCCGGCGCCGACCGCATCACCGTCATCCACGGCGGGCGCGACCGCGTCGTCTGCGGGCCCGGCACGGACGTCGTCTTCGCCGATGCGCGCGACGCCGTGGCACGCGATTGCGAGGACGTCCGGCGCTGATCGGTGCGGCCGGACGTGGTCCTGCTCTCGGCCGACGAGCTGCCGCCGGGCTGTCAGTCGGCGTGCTTGCCGAACCACCGCAGCGTGCGGTGCCATGCCTCCTCGGCGGCCGGCGCGTCGAAGCGCGGGCCCGTGTCGTTGAAGAACGCGTGGTTGGCCTCGATGAACGTCAGGATCTTGTAACGCAGGCCCGCTGCCTCCAGCGCCGCACGCGCCGCGTCGCGGGTGGCGTTGACGCGGTCGTCGAGCCCGCCGTAGACCCCGAGCACCGCGGCCCGCGTGCCGCCGAGGTCGCCGCCCTCCGGGAACGGCCCGTAGAACGGCGCCGCCGCGGCGAGCCGCCGCTCGCCCGCGGCCAGCAGCCGCCACACCATGCCGCCGCCGAAGCAGAAGCCGATCGCCGCGAGATCCTTGCGCGGTACGCGGCGGCGCAGCTCGGTCACCGCGGCCTTCATGTCGGCGTCGAAGCGCTCGGGCGGCGCGGCGGCGAGCGCGGCTCCGACCGCCGCCTCGTCCGGGAACGCGCCGGTGCCGCCCTCCTCGGAGAGGAGGTCCAGCGCGAGCGCCGACCAGCCGCCGGCCGCCAGCCGGCCGGCGACGTTGCGGATGTGGTCGGTCAGGCCGCGGTTCTCGTGGATCACGAGCACGCCCCCGTGCGCGCGTCCCGCCGCCGGCGCCCAGGCGCCCATGAGCTGCCCGCGCGGGCCCGCGAACGTCACCGCCTCGGTCGCGACGGGCGCCCAGTCGTCCGTCGTCCCGCGCGGCCCGCGCCTGCGCCGGCCGCCGCCGCCCCCGTGCTTCGCCGCCGCCTCGCCGGCCGCCGCTGCGAGCAGCGTGGCCGCCGCGCTGCCGCTGACCCCGAGCAGTCCCAGCCGGCGCACCGCCTCGCGCCGCGTGAGGATGCCGTCCGCATGATCCTCGGCGACCTCCTCGGCGAGGTACCGCTGCAGCTCCGTCATCGTCTCCTCCTCAGAAAGGGTGCGATTACGAGGCACGGTGTATCGCCGGGCGGCGGCCGATGCGCCGGTTGCCTAGGATCGCCCCGATGAGCGAGGTCTGCCTCGTCATCGGGGCGGTCGGGACGCGCAGCGAGATCTGGTCGTTCGACGTCCTGGCGACCGAAGGCCCGGCGCCTTCCGGCTGACCACCGGATTGCTGTGCTACGTTCCGGCTGTCAGACGCCGAATCGCGACGCTCCCGGGCGCCGCGAACGGGGGACCCAACGAGTCGCGCCGTTGCGGCTCAGGGGCGAATCGCCGTCACGCATGGCGTAGCGCGCAAGCGCGAGCCCGTCAGCTCACCTCGTAGGCACCGGCAGCGACGACGAGGAGGTAGCGGAACGATGGCACCCAGCGGGCTGCACGTCACGTCACGATCGCAGGGCTCCACGGAGGTCCTCTCCGTGAGCGGCCAGATCGACGTCGCGACACAGGCAGAGCTCGCCGGCGAGATCCGCGACGCGCTCGGACGGGCACCCGAGACCGTCGTCGTCGACCTCTCGGACGTCGCGTTCTTCGGCTCCGGCGGCCTCAGCACGCTGCTGGAGGCCGACGGCCGAGCGAAGGCCAGCGGCTGCCGGCTCGTCGTCGTCCCCGGCACCGGCGTCGTGCGACGGCTGCTGGACCGCACGAAGGCCGGCACGCGCCTGAACATCGCGGCATGACGATGCCCGACACATCAGGCGTCCCCGGGCGGATCCCGCCGAGCCTCACGCGCCGGACGATCGCGCTGCGCTGCACGCTGACGCGCGTCGCCGGCTCGCCGATCTCGGCCTGCACGATCGACCTCGGCCCGACCGGCATGCGCGTCACGACGGAGCGACCGCTGGCCGTCGACGAGACCGTCGCCTTCGACCTTCCGTGCGGCGACGTCAGCATCAACGGCCATGCGCGCGTCGTCTGCCAGGAGCGCCCCGACGTCTACGCCGTGCGCTTCGGCCGCCTCCCGCAGCCGATGGAGCGCTGCCTGCGCGACGTCGTCGACGACGCCCCGCAGACCTCCTAGCACCTGGCCCTACGCCTCGGCGCGCACGACGCTGCCCGTCCGCGGCAGCCACGCCAGCCCGCGCGGCAGGTACCAGTTCCAGTCGCCGAGGAGCTTCATCGTCGCCGGCAGCAGCACCGCCCGCACGATCGTCGCGTCGATGAGGATCGCCGCCGCGAGGCCGACGCCGAGCTGCTTGAGGTCCATCGCCCCGAGCGTCGCGAAGACCGAGAAGACCGCGATCATCACGGCCGCCGCGCTCGTCACGACGCCGGCCGTCGCCTTGACGCCGTGCGCGACGGCCGCCTCGGTCCTCATGCCGTTGAGCGCCGCCTCGCGGATCCGGCTGACGATGAAGACGTGGTAGTCCATCGAGAGGCCGAAGAGCACGACGAAGAGAAACAGCGGCAGCCAGGAGACGATCCCGCCGCCGGACTCGAAGCCCAGCAGCGACTGGCCCCAGCCGTGCTGGAAGACGAGCGTCAGGACGCCGTAGCTCGCGGCGACCGACAGGAGGTTCAGCACGATCGCCTTCAGCGCGATGACGAGCGACCGGAATGTCACGAGCAGCAGCAGGAACGCCGTGCCCAGGACGAACCCGAAGACGAGCGGCAGGCGCGATTTCATCGTGTCGTTGAAGTCGCGGCTGCCGGCGGAGTCGCCGGTGACGTCGACCGTCGTGCCCGGCACGCGCTCGATCGTCGCCGGGATGACGTCGTCGCGCAGCGCGTCCAGCGACGTCATCGCCGCACGCGTGTCGCCGCCGCCGTGCAGCGGGATGCTGACGACCGCGAGCGTGTGCGCCGGGTTGACGCGGACGTCCACCGGCTCGGACATCCGGCCGGTCGCGACGGCCTCGCGGCGCAGGTCGGCGATCCCCGCCCGCACCCGCGCCGACGTGACGTCCTCGGCCTGCACGACGACCTCCGCCGGCTCGGGCGTCCCGGGGAACGCGGCCTGCACGCGCTCGTAGGTCTGGCGAAACGGCGTGTCGGCGGGCAGCCCGTCGACGCCGGGCGTGTACGTGTGCATCCCGATCGCCGGCAGCGCGAGCGCGACGAGCAGGGCGGTCGCCAGGCCCGCCGAGATCAACGGGCGCGCGAGGACGCGGTCGAGGATCCAGCTCCAGGCGCGCGAGCGCCCGTCGCCCCGATGGCGCAGCCGGGCGAGCACCGGCACGCGGCCCTTCTCCGTCCAGCCCTTCTCGCCGAGCCAGGCGAGCATCGCCGGCAGGAACGTCAGCGACCCGACGACGGCCGTGGCGACGACCGTCATCGTCCCGACCGCGAACGACGTGAAGATCGCCGAGCCCGACAGGAGCATCCCGCCCATCGACAGCAGGACGATGAAGCCCGACACGACGATGGCGTGGCCGGACGTCGCGGCGGCCGCCTCCAGCGCGGCGCGCGGTCCGCTGCCGCGGTCGCGCTCCTCCATCTCGCGGCGCAGGTAGAACATCGAGTAGTCCACGCCGACCGCGAGGCCGATGAGGAGGATCACCGAGCCGATCTCGTCGGTCACCGGCGTGAGCTGGCTGATCGGCCCGAGCAGCCCGAAGGTCGCGCCGACGGCGGTGAGGCCGAGCAGCAGCGGCAGCCCGGCGGCGACGAGGGCGCCGAAGGCGACGAGCAGGATCAGCAGCGTCAGCGGGAGCGAGAGCGTCTCCGCGCGCCGGAAGTCGTCGCCGAGCGATTTCTCGAAGGCCTTCTCGCCGGATGCCTGGCCGAGCTGCTCGACCCGCAGCTCGGGATGCGCCCGCTGGACGGCGGCGGTCGCGGCGAGCGTCGGGTCGACGCGCTCGAGCGCCGCGTCGTCGTCGCCCGCGATCTCGAACGTCAGCAGCGCCGAGCGGCCGTCCTGCGAGACCTGGCCGCTGCCCTTTGGCCCGTACGGCGAGCTCACGCGCTGCACGTGGGGCACGCGCTGCAGGCGCGCGGCGAGTTGTGCCGCGGCGGGCGCCAGCGCCGCGGCCGCTGAACCCGAGCGCGCCTGCAGGAGCACCTGCTCGCCGGCGGCATCGCGGAGGCCGGCGCCGTCGACGGCGAGATCGGCCGCCCGCGAGGAGCCGTTGCCCATCTCCGCGGGCTCGAGCTGCCGCGTCCCGATGACGCCCCCGCCGAGCGTCGCGAGGACGACGAAGGCGATCCAGCCGAGGATCGCGATCCTGCGGTGCCGCGCGCTCCAGCGCCCTGCGCGTGCTGCGAGATTCCGGGGTCCCATGGTTGCCTCCCTGGGTGACGTGAACGTGCTGCGCACTCTTGTGCGCGCGCGCCCGGATCTCGCTGCGGCGGGCCGGTGAACGTGGTGGGGAAGACCCCCGCAAGCCGCCGTACCGGCTGCCCCCGGCTCAGTCGAGGATCGAGTTCAGCGTGCGCCCGCTGACGGCCGACTCCGGACGCTCGGCGACGATGTCCGAGCCCGGCCGCGCGCAGTCGTCGCGGCGCTTGACGAGCAGCCACTGCGCCTTCGCGCCGGCACGCGTGCGCTGCAGCGCGAAGCCTCCCGCGAGCTTCTCGCCGTGCAGGACGAAGACCGCGTGCCCGCGCTCGAGCGCCTCCGGCCACGCGACGCGACCGCCCTGCTCGTAGGTCCCGCGGTCCCAGACGATGACGC
Source organism: uncultured Actinomycetes bacterium (assembly GCA_963797025.1). GTDB lineage: Bacteria > Actinomycetota > Thermoleophilia > Solirubrobacterales > Solirubrobacteraceae > CADCVQ01. The sequence goes on along the minus strand of CAWCNU010000004.1, from coordinate 186,789 downwards.
CGCCGTCGCCGAGCGCGCCCTCGAACGTGTTGTGTGACAGCGCGTGGTCGCCGACCTCGACGGCGAAGCGCTTGACGGCGGGGTCGAGCGAGGGCCCCTTCGGGACCGCCCACGAGCGCATGACGCCGCCCACCTCGAGGCGCAGGTCGAAGTGGTGCGCGGTCGCGGCGTGCTCCTGGACGACGAAGACGCCCGCGCTGACCCCGCGGATGGCGAACTGCTCGTGGCCCTCGACCTTGGCCCGCTGCAGCTCGACGGCGCCGGCGAGCGCCGTGAGCTCCTCGACGGCCGCGCGCTCGCCCTCGGCGTGCACGCGCACCATGCCGTCCTCGTCGAAGCGCGCCCAGCCGAGGACGCCGAGCTTGCGCGCCCGCGCGGCGAGCGCGTCGCGCAGCGCCGCGTCGCCGCCGACGGTCGCCCGGATCGCCTGTGCGGCCACGTCTCAGCCCGCCCGCAGGAACGCGAGGACCGCGAGCACGCGGCGATGGTCGTCGTCGCTCGCGGGCAGATCGAGCTTCGAGAAGATGTTGCGGACGTGCTTCTCGACGGCGCCGCCGCTGACGACGAGCGCCCGCGCCACCGCGGCGTTCGAGCGCCCCTCGGCCATGAGCTCGAGCACCTCGCGTTCGCGCGGCGTCAGCGCCGCCAGCGCGCCGTCGCCGCCGCCGCCCGCGGTTCGCGCGCGCATGAGCTCGCTGACGACCTCGCGATCCAGCGCCGTGCCGCCGGCCGCCACGCGCTCGACGGAGTCGATGAACGACCGCACCTCGCCGACGCGCTCCTTGAGCAGGTAGCCGACGCCCGCCTCGCCGGACTCGAGCAGCTCCGCCGTGTAGACGGGCTCGACGTACTGCGACAGGATCAGGACGCCGAGCCCGGGGTGGCGTTTGCGCGCCTCGATCGCCGCGCGCAGGCCCTCGTCGGTGAACGACGGCGGCAGCCGGACGTCGACGATCGCCACGTCGGGCTTGTGCCCGGAGACGATCCGCTCGAGGCCCGGTCCGTCCTCGGCCTCCGCGACGACGTCGATCCCGTTCTCGCGCAGCAGCGCGACGATCCCCGCCCGCAGCAGCGCATGATCCTCGACGATCACCGCTCGCATGGCAGCTCCGCACGGACGGTGGTCCCGCCCCCGGGCGGGCTCGTGACGGTCAGGGTGCCGTCGAGCGCCTCGACGCGCCGGCGCAGGCCGGTGAGCCCGCCGCCGCCGGGGTCTGCGCCGCCCGGCCCGCCGTCGGAGATCTCGACGACGAGGCGGTCGCCGTGCGGCCGCACGTGGACCCGCGCCGCGGCGCCGCCGGCGTGCTTGGCGACGTTCGTCAGCGCCTCGGCGACGACGAAGTAGGCGGCGGTCTCGACGACCGGCAGCGGCCGCCCGCCGGGATCGCTCTCGACGCTCACGGGGATCGCCGAGCGCTGTCCGAGCGCCTCGATCGCGGCCGTCAGCCCGCGGTCGGCGAGGACCGGCGGAGCGATCCCGCGGGCGAGGTCGCGCAACTCGGCGATCGCCGCGCCGGCGTCCTCGCGGGCCCCGCGGACGAGCGCGGCGACCTCGGGCTGATCGGCGAGCCGCTCCTCGGCCCGGCCGAGCTGCATGCTCAGCGAGACGAGGCGCGCCTGCGCGCCGTCGTGCAGGTCGCGCTCGATGCGCCGCAGCTCGGCTGCCTGGACGTCGAGCGCGCCGCGGCGGGTGCGCGTCAGGACGTCGACGCGCTCGACGAGCGCCTGCTCGCGGGCGCGCAGCGGCAGGCGGTCGCGATGGACGACCATCGCGTGGACGGTGAGCACGACGCCGAGCCCGAGCAGCGGGAAGAACGGCCAGAAGGTCCCGGCGCCCGCGAGCAACCAGAGGATCGCGAGCAGCGCGCCGGTCAGTGCCGACAGCTGCGCGTGCACGCGCAGGCGGCGCTCGGGTCCGGGGTCGGCCGCGAGCGCGCGCAACATGACGACGTCCAGCGCGACCGAGATCGCGAGCCCGAGCCAGACCCAGACCGGCCAGAAGGTGCCCAGGCCCGTGGCCGCCCACAGGATCGTCACGACGAGGCCGATGAGCAGGGAGAAGGAGACGTGCAGCGGCAGCGGGACGGCGAGCGGCGGGGGGGCGAGGCCGGCGGCGGTGCCGGAGGGCGCCGGTCCCAGCGCGTCGCCGGCGCCGCGCGGCGCGAGCAGCCAGCGCATCCACGCGAGCTCGGCGATCGTCAGGCCGCGCACGGCCCATCCCGCCGCCGGCACGAGGACGAGCCCGGCCGCGGCCGCCGCGAGCGCCCGCGCCGGCGTGTCGACGTCGAGGACGCCGAGGTCGGCGCCGCCCGGCAGCGCCCAGTACCACGCGGGCAGCGTCACGAGCCCGAGCACGAGGCCCCAGAGCGTCACCGCGAGCCCCGACAGCGTCTGCCCGACGATCCCCGCCAGGCCCGTCCAGGCGAAATCGCGCCATGTCGTCGGATCGCCCATGAGCGTGTGCAGGCGCGTCGTCCAGCGGGCGTCGTCGAGCCGCCGGTAACGCTCCTCGATCGGCGCGCCGAGCACGATCGCCGCGCGCCGGCGCTCGATGCGCGCGAACCAGCGGCAGGCCAGGAGCGTGCCGAGCGCGACGACGAGCCCGAAGTACGTGATCGCGAGCCCGAGGCTCGTCGCGACGCCGGTCACCCAGAGGGCCAGGCCGATGTTCGCGGTCAGGACGCCGGCGAGGTGGAAGACGAGGTCGTGCGACCAGCGGACGTGAAGCGGTGTGGGCGCGGCGGTGGACACGAGCATGAGCATCGTGGCAGCGCGGTCCGACCGCAATGACGCCTGTGGGTGTCCCGGGGTGAGGACAACCCCCGATCGGCTACGAGCGCCCGAGCCAGTGCGCGGTGACCTCGGACTCCTCGAAGCCCGCGCGCAGGATGTTGCGATAGGAGTTGCTCGGGCGGTCGCCGGTGCGCTCGCCGGTCTCGGTGACGAGCAGGTCGCAGCCGAGCTTCGCCGCGTGGCGCACACGGGCGGCGAGCAGCGCGCTCTGGGCGCCGAGCCCGCGATGCTCGGCGACGGTCCCGGCGAGCCCGAGGTAGCCGACGCCCTCGGCGGCGTACATCCCGGCGGCGCCCGCCGGCTCGTCGCCGTGGTAGGCGACCCAGCAAAGCCAGCCGCTGTCGGGGGCGCGCGCGACGCGTGCTTCGACGGCGTGCGGCAGCCCGTAGCTCTCGCGCACGACGTGGGCGAACGCCGCAGCGTCCGCGTGCCCCTGGACCATCGCGATCCGCAGCGCGGTGTCGGCTGCCTGGATCGCGGCGACGTCGCGGTGGAAGCGCATCCAGCCCCAGCTCGGCTCGAGGCCGCGCGCCTGCAGCCAGAGCGGCAGGTCGGCGGGCTGGGCCGCGGGAGCCACGGCGACGTAGAAGCTCAAGCCCCGCGGGAGCGCCGCCAGCGCCGCGTCGAGCTGTGCCTCGCTTGCCGCCGCGCCGACGCCGAGCCCGACGATCCGGTTGAGCATCGGCGAACCGGGCGCCTCGGGCGCGAGCACGAGCCTCGCGCCGTCGAGGGCGGTGACGTCGGCGAACGACTCCAGCGCGGCGTGGACGACGCGATCCTCCCGGCTCGGGCCCGCTGCGGCCGTCATCGGCCGAGTCTAATATCGGCGGCAATGGCGCCCGGAGACGGCTATGCGTGGGATCGCCTGGAGGATCAGCTCGGCTGGTACGGGCGCAAGGCCAAGCAGAACAAGGACCTCTTTCACCGGCTGAAGATCGCGCAGATCATCGTGGCCGCCGCGATCCCGGTCGCCGCCGCGGCGGGCGCGACGGACTGGCTCGTCGGGGGGCTGGGCGCCGCGATCCTCGTGGTCGAGGGCCTGCAGCAGCTCTTTCAGTACCAGCAGAACTGGCTGGGCTACCGCGGGACCGCCGAGGCCCTGAAGCACGAGAAGCACCTCTATCTCGCCGGCGCCGGGCCCTACGCCGACGCGGCGCGCAGGGACGCGCTGCTGGCCGAGCGCGTCGAGGGCCTGGTATCCCGGGAGCACCTCGCCTGGTCCTCGGCCCAGACCGAGGCCTCCAAGGCGGGCGCGGCGCAGTAGCGCCGCGAGCTAGGCGAAGACGAGCCCGGCCTTCGCGATGAGCGGATCCGGGCACGTCGACAGCGCTATCGCCTTGTTGCTGACGAGGTAGCGCCCGGAGAAGTGCAGGCCGAGGATCTGGTGGGTCTCGAGGTCCACGACGCAGGACCCCGAGTTGCCACCGAGCGTCGAGCAGTCGTGCAGGAAGAGGCTGGCGTCGGGCTCGACCCCGACGATCTGCCCGGGCTGCAGGCGCTTGACGTCGAAGACGTTGGCGAAGATCCGCCGCTGCTCCTCGGGATCGTTGCGCCGCGAGTCCGACGCCGGATAGCCGACGACGTACACGTCGCGCCCGCCGGCCACCGTCGTCTGCGGAGCCAGGGCGATCGGCGGCGCGATCGCGCCCGCGTCGCCGGTCGGCGCGGCGCGCAGGAACGCCATGTCGAAGTCGTCGCTGATGCCGATGAGCTCGGTGAGCTGGAACTCCCGCGGGCGGCTGTCGCCGAGCTCCTCGGCGAAGTCCACGCGCGGGACCATGCCCGGCTCGAACGTCCACGCCATGTCCGCGCCCTGGCGCGAGAACTCCTTGGCGACGTGGCGGTTGGTGACGATGACGTCCTCGGCGACGAGAAAGCCGGTGCCGACCCAGTCCAGCGCCGGATGGCCGTCGATCTCGATCCGCCCGACGCTCTCAAGCGTCGTCTCGATCGCCTCGCGATGGTCCTCGAGCTTCTCCCACGGGTGGGCGGGCGCCATGAAGTGGCCGTCCTGGACGAGGATCGCCGGCCGGCCGTAGAGCTCGATGATCGCCTCGGCGCCGTACTGCTCCTCGGGCGCCAGAACGGCGTCCGCGCCGTTCGCGCGGATCTTCTCGATCGCGCTGCGCGCAGCCTCGCCGGTGCGCGCGAACGCCTCGGAGTCGGGCTCGCCGTCGCCGGGTCCGCGAGCGCCGCGCGGCGGCTGGGCCGCCGCCGCCAGGCTCTCGCCGGGGTCGTCGCCGAGCACCTCGTCGATGCGGTCGACGTCCGGGATGACCTGCTGGAAGCGCGCCACGACCTCGGTCGCGGAGCGGGTCCTGCGGCGCCGCGCCATCAGAACTTGTGGTGCGTGTTGTAGTGCTTGGTCAGCTCGTAGAGGTGCGCGTAGTCGAAGCCGTCGCCCGGGTCGGAGCGGTCGTTGAAGCCCGCCTTCTTCGAGACGTTCTCGTGCGAGGTGTGGCCGCGCAGCTGCACGCCCACGATCCTGTTGCCCGCAGTCAGGATGGCCCGCTGCGGCGGGATGGCGTAGGAGACCCAGACCTGGTTGGCGCACCACGCGGCCGCGCGCATCTGCTTCTCGGTCCAGGCCTCGCCGACGTCCCAGTGCATGTGCTCGACGCCGCAGCCGAGCTGGTTGGCGCCGCGCTGGCCGTAGCAGAGCTCGTCGAAGCGGGTGTAGAGCGCGACGTTGCCCTCCGCGTCGGTCGCCGCCTGGATCGCGAGGCCCTGACCGCGCAGGACGTTGCCGAGCACGACGAGGTCCGCGGTGCCGGCGGCGTTGCGCACGACCGGGATGTGATGGACCATCGCCAGCGGCCGTATGCGCCCGCCGTTGGGCGGGCACAGGCCGGTGCCGCGGTAGTCGTAGACCTTGCCCATGCCGGCGATGGCGCGGACGCTGCGCGGCTGGACGGCGACGCCCTCCTCCTCGCCGAGGTCCTGCGCGAGCTGCTCGTCGGCCTCGTGGAGGTCGCGCTCCTCGAGCGACGGGTCGACGTCGACCTCGAAGGCCTCGTCGACCTCGGGGTCGAGGGCCGCGTCGAAGTCGGAGTCGTCTGCGACCGTCGCTGGTGGTGGGGTCTGCATGTCGTCCTCCCGTTCGGTGATCGGGCGGGACTCCCTGCGGGCCCCCACCCAGCCGAACGTACCAGCGCCCGCGACGCCTGCGGTGAGCGTCGGGTCACAGTGAGATCGCGCCGGCGACGCAGTCCAGCCAGATGCCCTCGTTGGCCGGGTACGTCCCGCCGGCGCCGTGCAGCCGCGGCATGTTCGCCGCGCCCGCGTGGTGCAGCGCGATGACCTCCCACGCGCGGTTGAAGACCGGGCTGCCGGAGCTGCCGCCCTCCGTCGGCGTGCGGTAGTGCAGCCGGACCTCGTCGCCGTCGAGCACCTGGTTGTCGCGGACGGAGAGCATGACCTGGTCCCAGCCGCTCGGATGGCCGATGACGTAGGTCTGCGGCGGCGGCGTGCCGTCGAGCGCCGGCCGCTTCGTCGCGACCGGGCAGGGCGCGGCGCCGGCCGGGTAGGCGTCGAGCTCGGCGATCGTCGTGTCCAGCTCGCCCGGCGGCGACGTCCACAGCACGCGGGCGACGCGGTAGGCCTGCGGGTCGGTCTCGAGCGCGCGGAACGTCACCCGCGCGTCGCCGGGATCCAGCGCCATCGTGCTGTCGGTCCCGACGACGTGGGCGTTCGTGACGAGCACGAGCGGCGGGAAGGCGGCGTGCAGCGCGGGCCCGTCGACGAGGAAGCCGGTGCCGACCGGGCGCGCGCTCGCATCCTCGATCCGGGCGACCGCCCGGCAGCGATCCAGGGCCGTGCGAAACCACTTCAGGCTCTCGAAGCGCTCCGTCCCGAGCACCTTCTGGAAGCCGGGATCGGGCGGGCCCGCGGCCTGCTCGATGTCCGAGCCGCCGACGAGGACGTCGGTGCGGGTGTCGTCGTGATCGAGCAGCGCCGCCTGCAGGACCGGGATGAGGCGTGCCCCCGGCTCGGCGGCGGGGTCGAGCTCCCAGACCTCGACGAGCTGGCGCAGGGTTCCGGCGATCGCGAACGCGTCGGCACCGGCGAGAAAGGCGTCGAGGCGTTCGAGCGCGGGCTCGGGCCGGCCGAGCGCGACGCAGGCCTGCATCGCGCTCGCCTGGTCCCACGCGTCGGCGTCGCCGAGCGCGTCGATCGCGGCGAGGATCTCCGCCGCCATCGAAAGCGCCGTCGCGGCGGGGTCCGGCTCGCCGTCGAGGGCGATGCCGTCGCGGGCGGCGCGCGCGAGCAGCGCCACGGCGTTGATCCCGTGCCAGCGCGCCTGCGGCGACTCGGCGTAGACGTCGCGATAGGCGGCGATCGCCCGTTCCAGGACGGCGCGCCGGCGCTCGGGCGCGCCGTGCCCGGTCGCGAGGTACATGTCCTTGTACGCCCGTCCCAGCAGCCCGCGTGCCTCGGCCCGCTCGGCGTCCGGCGTCCCGGTCTGCGCGACGAGCCGCTCGAGGACCGCCTCGGCTGCGATGAGGTGACCCTCGTCGAGCAGCGCCTGCGCGTGGTGGCGGCGGATGGTCGGATCCTCGCTGCCGGCGCGCAGGAACGCCTCCGCGACCTGCTCGACGTGGGCGACGTGGCGCCCGGAGCGCAGCGCGCCGAGGATCGCGCGGGCGCTCACCGCCGGGTAGGGCTCGTCGTCCTCGCGCAGCGCCGCCACGAGCTCGCCGCAGAGCTCGGCGACGCGCCGCGCGTCGAGGTCGCGCACCGCGCGCGACAACTCGCGCTGCGACCCCTGGCGATCCCAGGCCATCGGCGTCGCACCCTATCCGCCCTCCGCTGCGGGCGGGGGCCCGACCTCAGCTACCCGGGTACGGATCCTCCGCGCTGTCGCCGCCGCTCATCGTGTCCCACGACCCGTTGCCGCACTCCGGGCACGGCGGCACGTGCTTCGTGCTCTGCACGTCGAGCTCGTAGCCGCACTGCGTGCAGCGGTAGGTGCCTGCCGAGACGTCGCTTCCTGCCGGTACCGGATCGGCCATGGGTCCTCCGTTTCGTCGCGAGCCAGAACGCCGTCCTGTTGCCCCTCGCGTGCGATCGCGCAAACGCCGACGGCCCGCCGAAGCGGGCCGCCGGGGTCCTGCGAGAACGGCGTGCTAGATCGTCTGCACGTTGGCGGCGGCGGGGCCCTTCTGGCCCTGCTCGGGGTCATACGAGACCTTGGCGCCCTCGGCGAGCGACTTGAAGCCGCTGCCGACGATCGAGGAGTGGTGGACGAAGAGGTCCTTGCTCTGATCGTCGGGCGTGATGAAGCCGAAGCCCTTGTCGTCGTTGAACCATTTGACGGTTCCAGTTGCCATGTGGCATCCCTCCCGGGAGATATGTGGTGCTGCGAAACGCGGGAGGTGCAAGGCAACAACTACGAACGCGGGCACTACGTCGCCGAGCCGGTTGCTCGACGTAACCCGACAGAGTCTAGCCGGTCAGCGGGCCGGGGCTTCGCTCGGGGCCAGGGCTGCGGCGATCCGCTCGAGCCCGCGCAGCCGCATCCCGGGCTCGGCGACCTGGCTCGTGAGCATGAGCTCGTCGGTTCCCGTGCGGTCGACGAGGTCGAGCAATCCCGCGCGCACGGTCTCGGCGCTGCCGACGATCGGGCGCGCGAGCGCGTCCTGGACCGTGGCCTGCTCGGCGGGCGAGAGCGCCGGCAGCAGCGCCCCGGCGTCCTGCACCGACGGGATCGGCGCCGGCGCGCCCTGGCGCAGGCGCAGCATCGAGATCGCGCCCGGCAGCGCGAGGCGCGCGGCGTCCTCGTCGTCCTCGCCGACGACGATGCCGGCGGCGACGATCGTGCGCGGCGCGTCGAGCAGGTCGGAGGGCCGGAAGAGCGAGCGGTAGAGGTCGAGCGCGGGCTCGGTGAAGTGCGGGTGGAAGTGGTGGGCGAAGACGAACGGCAGGCCGAGCGCCGCGGCGATGCGCGCCCCGCCGTCGGTCGAGCCGAGCATCCACAGCTCCGGTGTCGTGTGCTCGCCGGCGACGGCGCGCATGCCGCCGTAGCCGCTGCCGAGGTGCCCGCGAAGCTGCGCGAACTGCTCCTCGAAGAGGTCGGGCGAGGTGCTGCGCAGCGCCATCGCGGTGCGCATGTCCGTGCCCGGCGCGCGGCCGAGGCCGAGGTCGATGCGCCCTGGGTGCAGCGCCTCGAGCATCCCGAAGCGCTCGGCGACGGCCAGCGGGGCGTGGTTGGGCAGCATGACGCCGCCCGAGCCGACGTGGATGCGCTCGGTGCTCGCCGCGAGGTGCGCGACGAGGACCTCCGGCGCGGTCGACGCGACCGACGGGATGTTGTGGTGCTCGGCGACCCAGAAGCGCCGGAAGCCGAGCTCGTCGGCGCGGCGCGCGAGGGCCGTCGTCTCGGCGAGCGCGTCGGAGGTGCTCCGGCCGGCGGCGATCGGGGCGAGGTCGAGGACGGAGAGGGGAGTGCTCATGGCCTGGAGAGTAGGCCGCGGGGCGCGCGGCTCTCGCGGGGCGGCGCCGTCGCTTGCGACCAGCATCTCTGAGGGAATCATGGGGCGTTGCGGCGCTCGGCGCGGGTCGTTTGCGGCCTCCGGGCGGTCGTGAGTCGCCTTTCCCCTGCGTGGAGAGGGTAAAGGCGACTCAGACGCGCCCGGCACCGGCAAGCGAACCCGTGTCCTCAGAGATGTTGGACGCGCCCGGACCCGAGCACGCGCGCGAAGGAGCGCCGCCTACGCGGCGGCGGGCTTCGCGCGCGGCTTGCGCTTCGCCGCGGTCGGCTTCATCGGCGCCGGCTGCTGGAGCTCGGCCAGCGACTCGCGCAGCCAGCCCATGAGCTCGGCGACGTCGGGCATCTGCTCGCGGTCGGCGACGATCCCGAAGTCGAGGCTGCCGCAGTAGCTCATGACCGTGATGTTCAGGCCCATGCCGTCGGTGATGACCGACACCGGGTAGTTCGCCACGAGCCGCGCTCCCGCGCAGTACAGCGGGAACTGCGGCCCCGGGACGTTGGAGATCACGAGGTTCCACACCGGCCGCCCGGGGCGGCTCGTCGCGATGCCGAACGTCAGCCGCGCCGCGCGCGAGAAGACGGCCGGCGGGATGAAGTGGTTGGCGTCGGCGAGCAGATCGGCGGGCAGCGCGCGGTGGCGCTGCTTCATGTCGCCGAGCGCGTCGTGGGTGCGCCGCAGCCGCACGATCGGGTCGGCCTCGTCGGTGAACAGCGGCGCGGCCATGAGCATGATCCGGTTTCCGTAGGTCCCCATCTGCTCGCTCGTGCGCACCGACACCGGGATCTGCGCGACGAGCGGATCGTCGGGCAGCTCGTCGTGCTCGAGCAGCCAGCGCCGCACCGCGCCGGCGCAGATCGAGACGATGACGTCGTTGACCGTCACGCCGTAGGCGTTCTTCACGGTCTTCACGTCGTCGAGCGAGAGCTGGCCGAACGTGAAGCGCCGGTGCGCGGACACGCGCCCGCTGAAGCTCGTCTTCGGCGCCGGGCGGCGCTCGCCGAGCTCGTGGGGCGCCTCCTGCCGGGTGACCGCGAGCTGCGCGCGGGTGACGAGCCGGCCCAGGCCGCTGGCACCCGGGATCGTGCTGAACTGCGTCTCCTCGAGGTTCGGCAACGCCGACGGCAGCGAGCGCAGCGCCCGCAGCGGGTAGCGCGCGGCTCCGAGGACGCCCCGTGCGAGCATCCCGAGCGGCCCCGGCACGAGCTCGTTGTCGCCCCAGCTCGCCGGCACCTCGACCTCGCGGCCCTCCGGCGTGAGGTCGAGCAGCAGGCCGAGGATCTCGGCGCCCGACATCCCGTCGATGACGGCGTGGTGGATCTTCGTCAGCAGCGCGATGTCGCCGGACGCCAGGCCGCTGATGACGTACGTCTCCCACAGCGGCTTGGAGCGGTCCAGCGGGCGCGAGACGATCCGCGCGACCTGCTCGGCGAGCTGCTCGTCGCTGCCCGGCGCGGGGAGCGCGAGCTCGCGCACGTGGAAGTCGAGGTCGAAGTCGATGTCGTCGACCCAGTAGGGGTAGTCGAGGCCCAGCGGGACCTCCTGCAGGCGCCAGCGCAGGGGCGGCAGCAGGGGCAGGCGCTCGAGGATCAGCGCCTGGATGTCGGCGAGCGTCAGCGTGCCGGTCTTGGTCGTCGACGGGTCGAGGATCGCGACGCTCGCGACGTGCCCGCTCTGGCGCGGGGTCTCGAGGGCGAGGAACTGCGAGTCAAGGCTCGTGAGCTGGCGCATCGCGTCTGATCCGTACCCTACGCCGCGCGTCGCGATGCGGCCACCGGACCGCCGACGACGGGGGCCCTCCCGCAGGAGGGCCCCCGGCCCATCGTCGATCCGTGACGGAGGCCCGCTAGCGCAGGACGCGCCCGGCCCTGTTGCGGACCGTCAGGCGCAGGTTGACCCGCGACGTCACCCGGTCAGACGTGAGGTCCGGCCGGTAGGCGTACTCGATCCGGCGGCTGCGGAGGTCCAGCGGCAGGATGAGCGTCGCGCGCCCCACCGCCCGCGTCCGCAGGCCCGTCTTGCGCAGGCGCCGGCCGTCCGGCAGCACGTGCACGACGTCGATGCGCGCGCCCACGATCGAGCGCGGGTTGGCGCCGCACGTCACGAGCCGCCCGCGGGTCACGACCCGGTTGCCGAAGCGGTTGGTCAGCGTCCGCTTGCCGCCGCGGACGAAATGCATCTCCAGGCGCCCGCAGGTCGGGGCCTGGTTGTTCGTCCCCGCGATGACGCCGTTGCCGTTGCCGTCGTCGCCGCTGCCGACGTTGCGAACCACGGTGACGATGCAGTTGTTCGTCCCCGGGTCGCGCGTCGCCCCCGTCGGGCATGCGCCCAGCGGGGTCTGGCGGACGATGACGCACGCACCGCCGGCGTTCGGGTCGGCCGTCGAGCCCGCCGGGCACGGCGCCGCGACCGGGACCTGGCGGATGATGACGCAGGCGTTGCCGGCGTTCGGATCGGCCGTCGAGCCCGTCGGGCACGGCGCCGTCACCGGCAGGACGCAGACGAGCGGGTTGGCGTTGGGGTCCTGCGCCGTCGCGCCGTTCGGGCAGACGGGGGGCGGAGGCGGCGGCGCGCAGACCGCGCCGTGGCGGTCGACCTTCGCCTCGCCGACGACGACGTTCGCGACCGGCTGCGCGTCGCCCGGCAGCGCGAGCAGCCTGATGTGCAGCGCCCGGTGGGTGAGCGACTGGTCGGGGGTCGTGGCGTTGCCCTCGCTGACGACCTCGTTGAACGTGATGCTCACGAGCGGGGAGAGGTCGATCGTCGTCGGAGCCGTGCCGCCGGGCAGCGTGATCGGCGGCCCGCCGTTGATCGAGAGCTCGACGACCGTGCTCGAGCCGCGCAGCACCGGGGTGGTCCCGGAGCAGTCGGCGCTCGCCTCGGCGCTCACCGCGCGGGCGGTGATCGTGAAGCCGCCGATCGTGATCGTCAGCGGATCGACGACGCCGCCCGTGGCGGTCACCGCCTGGTCACGTGCGAACCCGACCTGCGGGCTGATCGTCGTCCGCGCGAACGGCGCCTGCAGCCTGACCGACAGCCCGGGAGGAGCGCCCGCGTTCGGCGGCGGCAGCGTGATGTCGGGGATGCCCTGCGTCTGGGTCGTGCACTGCGGAGCGTCGGGCGCGTCGCGGTCGGCGAAGCCGTTGGCGACGACCGGCTCGATGCGCTGGGACCCGAGGAGCGGGTCGAGCTCGACGTAGCCCGCGCTGCCACGACAGGTCCACAGCGGCAGCCCGGTGTCGGCGGACGCCGCCGGGACGAGCGTCGCGAACATGCCGAACGTCGCAAGCACGAGCCAGCGCGCGCGCGGACGATGAAGTCGGTTCATTGGTTCCTCCCACTGCAAAGGGTCGATGATGCGGATCTGTCTCTTGCGCCGACGTCGCTGCCCCCGCGACGGCATGGGAGGTCTTCCCGCTTCGCACCGGTTTCCCCGTTATCGCCCTCCGGCACGCGCCGGAAGTGTGAGAAGCGGCTGAGATTTCAGCCGGCGGGGGCGACCGGCGCGGCCGCGGCCTGGTCGCCCGCCGACAGCGGGCTCGAGTCCGAGCGCTCGGAGGCGGCGATCTCCTCGGGCGACATGCTCAGCGGGTGGTGGCACGCCGCGAGGTGGCCGTTGGCGTAGCGCGTGAGCGGAGGCTCGATCTTCTGGCAGACGTCGGTCGCGCGCGGGCAGCGCGGGTGAAACACGCAGCCCGACGGCGGGTCGATCGGGTTCGGCGGCTCGCCGCTGACGACGTTGCGCGTGCGCTCGCGGTTGCGGCGCGGGTCCGGGATCGGGATCGCCTCCAGCAGCGCCGCCGTGTACGGATGGATCGGTTTCGTGTAGAGCTCCTCGGAGGGCGAGACCTCCATGAGCTTGCCGAGGTACATGACGGCGATGCGGTCGGAGACGTGGCGCACGACGCTGAGGTCGTGGGCGACGAAGAGGTACGTCAGGCCGCGCTCGTCCTGCAGGTCGTCGAGGAGGTTGACGATCTGCGCCTGGATCGAGACGTCGAGCGCCGAGACCGGCTCGTCGAGGACGATGAGCCGCGGCTCGAGCGCGAGCGCGCGCGCGATCCCGATGCGCTGGCGCTGGCCGCCGGAGAACTCGTGCGGGAAGCGGTTGACGTGCTCGCGCTGCAGGCCGACGCGGTCGAGCAGCTCGAGGACCCGGCGGTCGGCCTCCTCGGCCGCGACGCCGTGGCGGCGCATCGGCATCCCGATGATCTGCCCGACGCGCTTGCGCGGGTTCAGCGACGCGTAGGGATCCTGGAAGACCATCTGCATCCTGCGCCGCATCGGCTGCATCTCGCGCCGCGAGGCCTTCGTGATGTCGCGGTCGCGGAAGCGGATGACCCCGTCTGTCGAGTCGGCGAGGCGCATGATCGTCCGCGACAGCGTCGTCTTGCCGCAGCCCGATTCGCCGACGAGGCCGAGCGTCTCGCCGTCGGAGATCGTGAACGTCACGTCATCGACGGCGTGGACGCGGGCGACGACGCGGTCGATGAGCAGGCCCTTCTTGATCGGGAAGTGGAGCTTGAGGTGCTCCACCGACAGCAGCGGCGTCTCCACGACGGCCTTCTCGGCGCGACTCATGCCGCGCTCTCCTTCGCGTGCAGGCCGATCTCGCCGGACTCGACGGTGCGCAGCGCCTGCTTGCGCTCCGGCGACAGCCAGCAGCGGTCCTGGTGGCCCGGCGTGTCGGTGCCCCGCGCCTCGAGCGCCGGGACCTTCACGCACTCGGCGAGCTCGTGCGGGCAGCGGGGGCGCAGGTGGCAGCCCGCCGGCCGGTCGGCGAGCGACGGCGGCAGGCCCGCGATCGTCGGCAGGCGCTTCGGGCGCGGGCGGTCCATCCGCGCGATCGAGCCGAGCAGCCCCCACGTGTACGGGTGGCGCGGGTCGTAGAAGATCTCGTCGAGCGTGCCCTGCTCGACGATCCGCCCGGCGTACATCACCGCCACGCGGTCGGCGATGTCGGCGACGACTCCGAGGTCGTGCGTCACGAGGATGAGCGCCGCGTTCGTCTGCGCGATGAGCTCGCGGAAGCGCTCGAGGATCTGCGCCTGGATCGTGACGTCCAGCGCCGTCGTCGGCTCGTCGGCGATGAGGATCCGCGGGTCGCAGGACAGCGCGAGCGCGATCATGACGCGCTGGCGCATGCCGCCGGAGAACTCGTGCGGGTAGGAGTCGATCCGCTGGCGCGCGCGCGGGATGCCGACGCGCTCGAGCAGGCCGACGCTGCGGTCGCGGGCGTCGGCGTCGGAGATCTCCTCGTGGGCCTGGATCTGCTCGGCGATCTGATGGCCGATGCGCTGGACCGGGTTCAGCGCGGCCATCGCGTCCTGGAAGACCATCGCGATCTCCGCTCCGCGCACGGATCGCAGCTCCTCCTCGGAGGCGCCGATGAGCTCGGTCCCGCGGTAGTGCGCGGTGCCGTCGAAGCGCGCGTTGGGCGAGCGCGTGAGCCCGAGCAGCGTCATCGCCGTCACCGACTTGCCGCAGCCCGACTCGCCGACGACCGCGAGCACCTCGCCCTCGCGCAGGTCGAAGGAGACGTTGTCGACGGCCTGCACGATCCCGTCGTCGGTCGCGAAGGAGACGGCGAGGTCGCGGACCTCGAGCAGCGGGGCGGTCGCGGGCGTCGTCATGACAGGCGGATCCGCGGGTCCAGCGCGGCGTAGACGATGTCGACGATCGTGTTGAGCAGCACGACGAAGAACGCCCCGAACATCACGATGACGAGCACGGGCGGGATGTCGAGCTGGCCCACCGACTCGGCGGCGTACTGGCCGACGCCCTGGAGGTCGAAGACCGTCTCGGTGAGGATCGCGCCGCCGCCGATGACCGCGGCGAAATCCAGGCCCCAGAGCGTGACGATCGGGATGAGCGAGTTGCGCAGGACATGGCGCAGGAGCACCTGGCGCTCGGACAGGCCCTTGGCGCGGGCGGTGCGGACGTAGTCGTCGTTGATCGTGTCCAGGACGTTGGAGCGCAGCACGCGCGAGTAGACGCCGATGAACAGCAGCGACAGCGCGGTCCACGGCAGGATGAGGTGGTAGGCCCAGTCCAGCGGGTTCTCCGTCAGCGGCACGTAGCCGCCGTTGGGGAAGATCTTCCACTTGAAGCCGAGGTAGTAGTTCATGAGCGCGCCGATCCAGAACACCGGCATGGAGATGCCGACGAGCGCGAGGACGGTGAGGAAGCGGTCCGCGAACCGCCCGGCTCTCATCGCGGTGTAGAGGCCGATCACGACCGCGAAGAACATCCACATGATCGCCGCGCCGATCGCCAGCGAGAACGTCCGCGGGATGTCCTGGATGATCTCCTTGTCGACGTCGATCTGATTCGTGTAGGAGACGACGTCGCCCGTGAAGACCTTCTCCATCGTCTTGAGGTACTGGACGTAGAGGGGCTTGTCGAAGCCCCACTGGCGCCGGATCGCGTCGAGCTGGCCGGGCGTCTGGTTGCGGCCGGCGAGGCGCAGCGCCGGGTCGCTGTTCGGGATGACGTTGAAGATCGCGAACGTGAAGACCGAGATCGCGAAGAGCACCGCGATCATCGCGACGAGCCGCCTGACGATGAAGCGTGCCATCAGTGCTCCAGGCGCACCTTCGCGCGCGGGTCGAACGCGTCGCGCACGCCGTCCCCGAAGACGTTGAGCGACAGGACGGTGAGCACGAGCATGAGACCCGGCACGATCGTCTGGTGCGGGGCGGTGACGATCCGCTTGATGCCGTCGCCGAGGATGTTGCCCCAGGACGGCTCCGGCGGGCGCACGCCGGCGCCGAGGAACGACAGCGCCGCCTCGAGGAGGATCGCGTTGGCGACCATGAGCGGGAAGAAGACGACGATCGTCGACGCGAGGTTCGGCAGGATCTCGGAGAACATGATCCGCATCGAGCTGGCGCCCTGCGCGCGCGCCGCCTCGACGAACTCCTTCTCGCGCAGCGCGAGCACCTGCCCGCGCAGCGGTCGCGCCATGTACGACACCTGGACGAGCGCGATGATGAGGATCGGGATGAGCTTGGAGTCCGCCGCGATCTCGATCGGCCCGATCTTCAGGCCCCCGATCGCCAGCGCGGTGCCGAGCGCGATTCCGAGCAGGACCGGCGGGAACGCCCAGACGATGTCCAGCGACCGGGAGATCACGGTGTCCGCCCAGCCGCGGAAGTAGCCCGCGATCGTGCCGAGGAGGATCGCCATGAAGATCGTCACGAGCGCCGCGCCGACGCCGATGAGCAGCGACGTACGCCCGCCGTAGAGCAGGCGCACGGCGATGTCGCGGCCGTTGCCGTCGGCGCCGAGGAAGAACTTGCCGGAGAACGTCGGGCCGATCGGCACGCCGTCGGGGGCGACGACGTCCTTCTCGACGCCGTCGATCGTGATCCGGTCGGTCAGGTGGTTCTTGAAGGGGTCGGTGTGCGCCACGTGGTCGGCCCACAGCGGCGCGGCGATGCTGAGACCGACGATGAGGACGAACAGCAGCCCGAACGCGAGCGCGACCTTGTTGCGCTTCAGCCGCCGCAGCGCCAGCCGCCACGGCCCGAGCCCGGCGGCGCGGTCGCGCGGGTCGGCGGTCAGGACGGCGGGATCGCCGAAGGTCAGCTCGGGTGCGGGCTCGGTGGCCACGACCGTCTCAGTATGGACCTGCCGCGCGCCGCCGTGGGGAGGGCGCCGAGGCGCCCTCCCCGCTGCGACGGACAGGTGCTACTTCAGGCAGAACAGCGCCCAGTCGACCTTGTACACCGGGTGGATGCCCTTGCAGTTCTCGAAGTCCATCCGCTCGGAGTAGAACGCCGTCGACAGCTCGTTGCCGTAGACCGCGACGTCGGCGTTCTCGATCACTTCGCGGTCGAGCGCCGCCCACTCATCGGCGACGGTCGCCGGGTCCGTCTCCGGCGTCAGCTTCGCGATCCCCTCGTCGACCTTCGGGTTGCTCGCGAAGTTGAAGTTGAACGTCGGTGACGACGCGAGCGCCTTCTTGGAGAGGTTGGGCTCGAAGAAGTCCCCGGGATGGGGGAAGTCCTGGAACCAGTCGGTGAACCCCGTCTGCGCCTTCGACTTCTCCAGGCCGACGGTGCCGAAGTAGACCTGCTGGTCGAGGAGCTTGATCTTCGCCTTGAAGCCGATGTCGTTGAGCATGTCGCGGTGGTAGTCGGCGATCGCCGGCCGCGGGTCCTTGCTGTTGGCCCAGACCGTGACGCTCATGCCCTTGTAACCCGACGCCTCGACGAGCTGGCGCGCCTTCGCGATATCCGGCGGCCCGGCCGGATCGCCGTACGGGCAGGGGTCGATCTTCACGTAGCCCGTGCCCGCGTAGGCCGGCGGCAGGAAGTTGCAGCTCGGCTGTAGGCGGCCACCGAAGATCCGCTGCAGCGCGCGGCTGTCGAGCGCGTAGTTGACCGCCTGGCGCGCCTCGAGCTTGTCGAACGGCTTCAGCGTCTCGTTCATGAAGAACCAGTACGTGTTCGGCGGGTTCGGCGCCATCGTGAAGCGACTGCCGTATTTGCTCTTGATGAGCGGCAGGTCGTCGCCGACCGGGTCCTCGGTCATGAAGTCGGTCTTGTTGTTGATGATGTCCTGCGTCATCTTCGGGACCGTCGACTTCACGACGGTCATCGTGTCGATGTTGCCCTTCGCGATGCCTGGGATGTTGAACCCGGGCGTCTTCTTCAGGGTGATCTGCCGCGTCGGGTTCTGGATCGTCAGCGTGTACGGGCCGATGCCGGGTGGCGTCGCGGACTTGAACGGCGACTTCGCGGCCGGCGTCGGCGCGGCGTTGGCGAGCGCGACGGCGTAGAGGAACTTGCCGTCGGGCTCGTTCAGCGTCACCTTGATCTCGCCGGTCTGCTCGTTGGAGGCGATGCCCGAGATGTCGCCGTTCGCCTTCTTGGCCGCCGTGTACTTGTCGACGCCCTCGATGCCGGACATGAACGACGAGAACGGACCGCCGAGGAACATCAGGCGCTTGATCGTGTGCTCGAAGTCGCTGGCCTTCACCGCCGAGCCGTCGGAGTACTTCAGGCCGGAGCGCAGCTTGAACGTGTAGGTCTTGCGGTCGGCGGAGATCGCCGGCATCGCCTCGGCGACGCCCGGGATGAGCTTGTTGCCCGCCGATCCCTCTTCGTGGAGGTAGGTGACGAGCCCGGTGTAGACGAGCTGCGCGACCTGGTTGGCCTGCGTGGTCTGGAAGAGGACCGGGTCGTAGGAGTCCGGCATCGTGCTGCCGATGCGGATCGAGCCGCCGGTCTTGCCGGTGGTCCCGCTGTCGTCGCCGCCGCCCCCGCCGCTGTCATCGCTGCCACACGCGGCCAGTCCGACGCCGCCCGTCGCCGCGATCGCCGCGATGGCGAGCGCATGCCCAAGCTTTCTCATTCGATGCCTCCGTTCCCCGTCCCCCCAGCGCGAATGTGCGCATTGTCGCGACCTACCCCCAGGCCTGCGCTCTTGCACGTTGGCGAACGAGCAGTGTTTCCTCGCAACTTAGCGCGCACTTATGTGGCGCGTCGCAATTGTACGCGGCCGTTCCTCGGCTGTCAGTCGAACATCCCGCGCTTGCACGCGACTCCCAAGCGTGCGGCCGACGACGCCGTCGGGGGCGCCGCGCGGACGGTCACGCTGACCCTCTCGCGGCCGCGCTGATGCTCAGTAGACGCGTGCCGACGCAGCGGCGCCGAGCGCGGCGGGCTCGATGCCCACGACGTTCGCGACGTGCGCCCGCGCCTCGTGCTCGTCCGCGGCGGGCACGTTCTTGACGAGCAGCGGCGGCGCGTCGCCGTAGGCCGCCTTCGTGCCGGGCGCGACGAGGACCCCGTCGATCGCCTCCAGCCGCGCGCGCGTCTCGGCGTCGACGGGATGCCCGCCGGGGATGCCCACGACGAAGAGCTGCCGGTAGCGGCGCCCCGTGTCCAGCGCGTGGTGCACGCGTTCGACGCTCAGCCCGTAGCGCCGCGCGATCGCCGTGGCGTCGTTGCGGTCGAACGCGTCGTGGTTCTCGCCGACGTGCCGCGACGCGTCGGACTTCGCGACGTCGCAGAGGTCCATGAGGAACTGCTCGAGGTCGGCCTCGCCGGCCACCGGCCGGTCGAAGCCGAAGTTCCGGATCGCGCGCCCGCTCTGCCCCTCCGGCCAGGCGAAGCGGCCGTCGACGACGTGGTGCTCGAGCAGGTAGCGCAGCTGGTAGAGGCCGCGATCGGCGCCGGCTTGCGCGTAGGCGGCGAGCGCCTCGAGCGCCTCCGCGGCGCGCTCGTAGCGCACGTCCTCCGGATGCTCGGAAGCCGTGACCCGATGCGCGGCGGCCTGCTCGCGCAGGTACTCCGAGAGGGCATTCATCGCGATGGATGATGCCCAGGGGCGCGGCTCGGCGTTCGAGGCGCGGTAAGAACCGGGCGCGCCGCGACGCTCACCGGCTGCCGCACGACCCGCGACACCCCGACGACAAGGAGAACGTCCGTGGCCCCCCACGCGCTTCGAGCTGCCGACCTCGACCTCGACCTCGACCTGCGACCGGCGATCGACCGGCGCGCCGCCGAGCGCGCGGTCGCCGACCTGCTCGCGGCGCTCGGCCGCGACGTCCGCGAGGACGGGTTGCGCGACACGCCGCGGCGCGTCGCCGCCGCGGTCGCCGAGCTGCTCACCCAGGAGCCGGTCTCGCTGACGACGTTCGCCAACGAGGCCGCCTACGACGAGCTGGTCGTCGTGCGCGAGATCCCGTTTCACTCGCTGTGCATGCACCACCTGCTGCCGTTTCACGGCGTCGCGCACGTCGCCTACCTGCCGGGCGAGCGGATCATCGGCCTCTCGAAGCTCGCCCGCATCGTCGAGCACTTCGCCCGCGACCTGCAGGTCCAGGAGCGCCTGACGATGCAGATCGCCGACTGCCTGCGCGAGCACCTGAGCCCGAAGGGCGTCGGCGTCGTGCTCGAGGCCGAGCACCTCTGCATGTCGCTGCGCGGCGTGCAGAAGGCCGGCACGCGCACGACGACCTCGGCGCTGCTCGGGCTCCTGCGCGACGACGCCCGCACGCGCCAGGAGTTTCTGGCGCTCGTTCGCGGCTGAGATAGTCTCTGCCGCGGCCGCCTACGGTGACGCGCGCGTCGCTGACGGAGGTCCTGCTGCTTCTCGGGTACCGCCGAGCTCCGTGTGGGCTTTCCGGGCCTCGGGTCCTGTCCTTCCAGTACGGAGAAGAACCATGGACGCGAGCCGGGCCGAGACGGCTGTGAGTGACGGCACCAACGATCACGGTGTGCTGAGCGCGATCTCCAACGAGATGGTGCGCATCTACAAGGACCAGTTCGGCCGCGGGCCGACGAAGACGCGGACGCAGTGGGCCGGGCCCGACGTCGTCGTCGTGACCCTCGAGCAGACCCTGACGCCGGCGGAGCGTCGCCTCGTCGAGCTCGGGGAGCACGGGCGGCTTCGCGACCTGCGCCTGCTCTTCCAGTACGCCGAGACCGCGGTCTTCTGCGATCCGGTCGAGAGCATCACGGGCCGCAAGGTGCGGGCGTTCGTCAGCGGCATCGACACGTACTCCGACCTCGCCAGCGAGATGTTCGTCCTCCATCCGCAAGGCTACGAGGGCCCGTCGCGAACCGCCGTGGGAAAGGTTGCGGCTTCGACCTAGCAGGAGTACCGTTTCCTGCTCGGGCTCGGCACCGATTGGGGTGATCCCCCCCTGAGTCCTGACATCAACGAGGGACTGGCAGCGAACTGAGCGCAGCCTTGGACCATCGCCATCGACGCGAGGTCCCACGTGCCAGGAAGCAGTCCCCCAGCCGGATCAGAGATGTTCCGCCATGCCATGACGCTCGTAGGCCGCGCCGGCGCAGCCGACGTCGGCCGTACGCAGCGAAACGCGAGAAGCCGCCGTGTCGGGCAGGCGGCGCTCGCCTCAGCAGTTCTCGAACTGCGCTCGGGCGGCCGCGGCGGCGCGCGGAGGCCGATCGGCCGGCCGATTTGAGCCTCCAGACCGCCCCGCCGCGACCACCACTCACACCGGAACGTCGCACCCGCGAGGAGCAGGAGCTCTTCGCCCGCCTCGCCGCGGACGGTGATCGCCGCGCGCGCGAGGAGCTCGTCGAGCGCTTCCTCCCGCTGGCCCGCTCGCTCGCGCTGCGCTATCAGCATTCCTACGAGTCCTTCGACGATCTCCTGCAGGTCGCGGCGATGGGCCTCGTCAAGGCCGTGGACCGCTTCGACCCGACGCGCGAGATCGCCTTCTCGTCCTACGCGGTCCCGACGATCCTCGGCGAGATCAAGCGCCACTTCCGCGATCACACATGGGCGGTCCGCGTGCCGCGCAACCTCCAGGAGCTCTCGCTGCGCCTCGACCGGGCCGTCGGCGAGCTCTCGGAGGTCCTGCACCGCCAGCCGTCGATCGCCGAGCTCGCAGCGGAGGTCGAGTCCGGCCCGGAGGCCGTCCTCGAGGCGCTGCAGGCGGGCGGCGCGTATCGCGCGCTGTCGTTCGACGCCCGCCTGGGATCGGCCGAGGACGGGCAGACGCTCGCGGAATCCGTGGGCGTCGGCGAGGACGGGTTCGACCGCGCCGAGGCGCGCGCGACGCTCGAGTCCCTGCTGGCGACGGTCACCGAGCGCGAGCGCGACGTCCTGCGGATGCGCTTCGAGCAGGACATGGCGCAGGCCGAGATCGGGGCGGTCATCGGGGTGAGCCAGATGCAGGTCTCGCGGATCATCCGCCACGCGCTGTCGCGCCTGCGGATCCTCGCCGAAGGGGCCGAGGAGCTTCACCTCCGTCCTCTGCCACTGCCCGCCGCAGCGTCTCCGAGAACGGCAGCGTCGCGATCTCGAACGGCGCGGCGCCAGAACGGTCGGTCACGACGGTCGCCGTCGTCAGGCCCTCGACGAGCGGCCTAGCGACGTTCGTATCGACCGGCGTGACGAGCCCGAGCCAGAGCGCCGACAGCGCCGGCGTCAGCAGCGGGACCGGGACCTTCAGCGGCGGGCGCTTGCCCATGGCGACCGCCATGCGGTCGAGCATCTCGCCGTAGGAGAGGACGTCGGGGCCGCCGATCTGCACCTCGCGGCCGCGCGAGGACCGCACCTCGGGCGCGCGGCGCAGGTACTCCACGACGTCGTCGATGCCGATCGGCTGCGTCGCGGTCTTCAGCCATGAGGGCGTGATCATCACCGGAAGCCGCTTCACGAGGTAGCGCAGCGTCCGGTAGGACTCGCTGCGGCTGCCGACGACCATCGCGGCGCGGAAGTACGTCAGCGGCGGTCCCTCGGCCGCCAGCAGTCGAGCGGTCTCGTGGCGGCTACGCAGGTGCTTGGAGGTGCTCTCCTCGCCGAGGCCGCCGAGGTAGACCACCTGCCCGATCCCCTCGCGACGCGCCATCCGGGCGAAGTTCAGCGCCCCGAGGCGCTCGCGCTCGTCGAAGCCCGGGCCGCCGGCCATCGCGTGGATGAGGTAGTAGGCGACGTCGATGTCGCGGCCGGAGCCCTCGAGGCTGCCGGCGTCGGTGACGTCGCCGCGGCGCAGCTCGCAGCCTTCGCGCCGCAGCCCGGCCGCTTTGGCGGGGTCGCGGACGAGACAGGAGACCGCCGCGCCCGAGCGGACGAGCTCAGCAGCGAGACGGCTGCCGATGAACCCCGTGGCTCCGGTGACGAGCGCGCGCGTCGCGATGGCCGGAGGGTACCTGCGCGGTCGCGCGTTCAGACGCCATGAGCGTCGCGACGGCCTGAACGTCCGCGGCGTGCGGGTCGCGAGGACGACGAACGTTCTATCGCACGCTTGTGCGGTTCGTGCCGATGACCCACCCACAAGGCGCGGTCTCGCTCACCGGTTGCGAGACCACGCCGCGTGCCATGCAAAAGGAGCGGCGATGTCCAGCGGTGAAGAGCGTGATCGGACCCCTCAGGGCGAGCGCGCGACCGTCCACGTGCTCTGGATGACGGCCGGGCTCGGCTGCGACGGCGAGTCCGTCGCGATGACCGCGGCGACGTCTCCGAGCCTCGAGGACCTGCTCGGCGGCGTCATCCCCGACAGCCCGCGGCTCGTCATCCACAACCCCGTGCTCGCGTTCGAGAACGGGTCGGACTTCATGCAGGCGTGGTACGACGCCGAGGAGGGCCTCCTCGAGCCGTTCGTGCTCGTCGTCGAGGGCGCGATCGGCGACGAGCGCCGCAGCGGCGACGGCCACTGGACGGGCTTCGGCGTCAACGAGTTCGACGGCCAGCCGATCACCGTCAACGAGTGGGTCGACCGCCTCGCGCCGAAGGCGGCCGCGCTCGTGGCCGTCGGGACCTGCGCGACGTACGGCGGCATCCCGGCGATGAAGAACAACCCGACCGGCGCGATGGGCCTGCCGGACTTCCTCGGCTGGGGCTGGAGATCGCGCCTCGGCCTCCCGATCGTCTGCATCCCGGGCTGCCCGGCCCAGCCCGACAACATGACCTCGGTCCTCTTCGAGCTCTCGCTCTTCGTCGGCGGCCTCGCCCCGGCGCCCGAGCTCGACGACCGCCTGCGCCCCGTGCGCCTGTTCGCGCGCACGACGCGCGAGGGCTGCAGCCGCGCGGGCTTCACCGAGCAGGGGCAGTTCGCGACGACCTACGGCAACGACCCGCGCTGCCTCGTGAAGCTCGGCTGCAAGGGCCCGGCGGCCGTCTGCAACGTGCCCCAGCGCGGCTGGGTCAACGGCATCGGAGGCTGTCCGAACGCGGGCGGCATCTGCATCGGCTGCACGATGCCCGGCTTTCCCGACAAGTACATGCCGTTCATGGATCCCGACCCCTGGGGCAACGCCGCGGCGAACTTCCAGCGCTTCACCTACGGCCCGCTGTTCCGGCACTTTCGCAAGCGCAACCTCATCCTGAAGTTCGAGCAGGAGCCGGGCTGGCGCACGCCCGCCGCGGCACCGGCACGCGGGAGCAGCGGCGACGAGTAGATGGTCACGTTCGTCGAGTTCCTGCGCTGGCTGCTGTACCGGACGCGGAGCGCCTACTACCGCGGCGTGCGCCGCCTCATGCGCGGCGACCGGCTGCTGTGGGGATCGGAGCGCAAGTTCCGCGCGCTGCTGGAGTCCGCGCCCGATGCGATGGTCATCGTCGACAGCCACGGGCACATCGCGCTCGTCAACGAGCAGGCCGAGCGGATGTTCGGCTACCGCCGCCAGGAGCTCATCGGCCAGAGCATCTCCGAGCTCATCCCGCGGCGGATGCGCGGCCGCCACCGCCAGCACGTCAAGGGCTACCAGCACGACGCCGTCGCACGGCCGATGGGCGGCGACCTCGAGCTCTACGGACTGCGCAAGGACGGCACCGAGTTCCCCGTCGAGATCAGCCTCAGCCCGCTGGACACCGACGAGGGCCAGATGGTCTCCAGCGCCATCCGCGACATCACGGCGCGCAAGCGCGAGCTCACCGAGCTCGCGACGGCCGAGGAGCTCTTCCGCGGCGCCTTCGACGGCTCGCCGATCGGCATGGCGCTCGCCGACGGCGACGGCTCGATCGTCCGCGTCAACGTCGCGCTCTGCGAGCTCACCGGCCGTACCGTCGGCGAGCTCACCGCGATGCGCGTCGACGCGCTGACGCATCCGATCGAGGCCGGGTACGACCGCAGCGAGATCGGCGGGCTCCTGTCGGGGGAGCGCGCGCAGTACAAGGTCGAGACCCGCTTCATGCACGCCAGCGGCGCGCCGATCTGGGTCGCCCTGCAGGCGACGGCGATCAGCGACGACGAGGGCCGCCCGCGCCGCTTCCTCGTGCAGGTGCAGGACGTCACGCACCGCCGCCACTACGAGGAGAACCTCCAGTACCTCGCGACGCACGACCCGCTCACCGGGCTGCACAACCGGTCGAGCTTCGCCGCGCAGCTGGACGCCCACGCCGAGCTCGTGCGCCGCTACGGCTCCGACGGCGCGCTGCTGCTGCTCGACCTCGACCACTTCAAGTACGTCAACGACACGCTCGGCCACCAGGCCGGCGACCAGCTCATCGGGCGCATCGCGAAGGTCCTCGCCGAGCGCCTGCGCGAGAGCGACGTCCTCGCGCGCCTCGGCGGCGACGAGTTCGCGGCGCTGCTGCCGCGCGCGACGCCGCAGACCGCGCAGCGCGTCGCCGAGGACCTGCTGGAGGCCGTCCGGGCGGAGCGCATCGGCGTGCCCGGGACGACGGACCGCACGATGACCGCGAGCATCGGCATCGCGATGTTCGAGGACGACGAGGGCCTCAGCGGGGAGGACGTCCTCGTCAACGCCGACCTCGCGATGTACGACGCCAAGGAGGCCGGTCGCAACCAGCTCGCGCTGCACGTCGGCGGCGAGCACGCGCAGGCGCGGATGCGCGGGCGGATCACCTGGGCCGAGCGGATCCGGGTCGCGATCGACGAGGACCGCTTCTCGCTCGTCGCGCAGCCGATCTTCGAGCTCGCGACGGGCGACATCACGCAGTTCGAGGTGCTCCTGCGGATGCAGGACGACCACGGCGACCTCGTCGCGCCGGGCGTCTTCCTCGCGACCGCCGAGCGTCTCGGGATGATCCAGCAGATCGACGCGCTGACGGTCGCGCGCGCGATCCGCGCCGTCGCGGCGCACACGCCGGCCGGCGCATCCGGGCCGCGCGTGGAGATCAACCTGTCGGGCGCCTCGATCGGCGACCCCAACATGCTGCACACGATCGCGCGCGAGCTGCGCGAGACGGGTCTGGATCCCAATCGCGTGATGTTCGAGATCACCGAGACCGCCGCGATCGCGAACATCGGCAAGGCGCGCGAGTTCTCCGACGAGATCGTGAAGCTCGGCTGCGCGTTCGCGCTCGACGACTTCGGCGCCGGCTTCGGCTCGTTCTACTACCTCAAGCACGTGCGCTTCGACGCGCTGAAGATCGACGGCGAGTTCGTGCGCGACTGCTGCGCGACGAGCACCGACCGGCTCGTGATCCACGCCGTCGTCGACATCGCGCGCGGCCTCGGCAAGCAGACGATCGCCGAGCACGTCGGCGACGACGCGACGGTCGATCTCCTGCGCGAGCTCGGCGTCACGCACGGCCAGGGCTTCCACCTCGGCGAGCCCGAGCCCCTGGAGCAGTTTCTCTCCGGCCTCGACGACGCGACCGTCGAGTTGCTCACGCGCCTGCGCGTGCCGTAACGGCAGGGCGCGTGGCGGCACTCCACGTGCGAGTGCCCCCCGAAGCCCCTCCAAGGAGGTCCCGTCCCTAGTCGCTTCTGCACGGCGGCGTCATCGACTTCCCGGCGTCCGTGGACTTCGCCCCGCAGCGCGTCGTCGTTCCCGGGCCCGGCGGCTTTCCGCCGGCCGTCGCCGAGCCCGGCGCGATCGGCGAGGCCGGCTACAGCCCGCTCGTCGAGCTGCCCGACGGCACGATCCTCAACGCCCCGCAGATCGCCAACGCGAGCGGGCAGGCGGACAAGATCACCGAGCTCGACGTCGCCGGCGGCAGCGTGACGTACCCGCTCACCGACGGCTTCGCGCGCCGCGATCCCGTGCGCTACATCGTCCACCGACGCCTCCGATCCGGCCGTCGCGACGCTCGAGAACTCGACCTACGCGCCCGCGCTCAGCGCCGCGCCGTTCGCCGGCGGTGACGGCCCGCTCTGGGACGCATCCCGCGGCGTGGAGCGACGCCGCCGTCGCGGTCGGCGAGAACGTGCGCCAGACGCGGGTCGCCGACGTCTTGGACCTCGCGGCCGACGGCGAGATCACCGGTCCGGGCGGGGCGGTGTTCGGCGCCGCGGGCTTCGTCGTGAACTGCCCGATCGTCAGCGCGTGGTAGCGACCGGCCCCGCCCGCCGGCGCTCGCCGGCGGGCCGGGGCCGGGATCTGAGGCCCCGATGCGTTATTGGTCGGCTGATACCGTCAAGGGATGGCATCTCCACGTCCCACCCCACGCCCGACCGACGCTTCGACGTACCAGTCTCGCCCGCGCGAGACGGCGACCGACCGCCGCAACCGCCAGCTGGCGGCCGCGACGAACGTGCAGGCAGACCTCAAGCGCGAGGCCGCCGAGCGCCGCGCCAAGCGCGAGTCCTGACGCAGGGCGGTCGCTAGACGTCGATCGCGACCGTGATCGTGGCGGTGAACCCGCTGCGGATCGACGTTCCGCGCCGCTTGAGGCTCAGGACCTGGCCGCCGCCTCCCTGGCGGTAGATGTTGTCGGCGCCGTTGCGCACGCGCGCGACCGTGCGCTTGGAGTACGGCGAGAGCTTCGCGACCTTGTCGGTCGTCGCGTCGCGAACAGAACTGCCCGGTGTGGGCGCGGGTGCCGCCGGAGTACGTCGTCCCGGCCGTGCCGCCGACGTGCGCCGTGACGTGGATGTGCGTCGCGCGGCCCTGGTACCAGCCGGGGTAGATCGTCCGGATCCGGGCGAGGCCGCTGGAGTCCGTCAGCTGGATCCCGCGCAGGTAGGTCGTGCCCGACGTTCCCTCCGAGGCGATGCCGGAGTACCTGCCGGCGGCGTCGGCGTGCCAGACGTCCACCGCGACGTTGTCGATCGGCTTGCACGTCGCCGCGTCCACGACCCGGACGCGCAGGTCGAGCCGCAACCCCGGCCTGCCCTCGGTGATGTTCTGGCGGATCTTGCGGAGGTCGAGGTAGTACGGCCCCTCGGTGAGCTCCGGCGTCAGCGTGCACGACGCGGCGTACGCCTGCTCGGCCTCGCCGCCGCTGCCGACGAGGACGAGGCCGCCGAGCCCGCCGCCGAGCGACGCGAGCCCGAGGCCGCCCGCGCCGAGGCGCGCGAGCGCGCCGCGGCGCGTGACGCCGGCCTGCTCGGGCGTGGGAGCCGCCCGAGGGTTGGCGGCTACCCGCCGCCCGGGCTCACGAGCCCGGACTCGTAGGCGAGCACGACGGCCTGGACGCGGTCGCGCAGACCGAGCTTTGCGAGCAGCCGCGCGACGTGGGTCTTCACCGTCGTGTCGCCGACGACGAGCGCGTCGGCGATCTCGGCGTTCGACAGCCCGCGCGCCATGAGCTCGAAGACCTCGAGCTCGCGCGCGGTGAGCTCGTCGAAGCCCGGCGGCGGGCGCAGGCGGCCCGGCGCGCCGCGCGCGAACTGCTCGATGAGCCGGCTCGTCACCGAGGGCGCGAGCAGCGCGTCGCCGCCGGCGACGACGCGGATCGCCGCGACGAGCTGCTCGGGCGGGCTGTCCTTGAGGAGAAAGCCGCTGGCGCCGGCGCCGAGCGCGTCGTAGACGTACTCGTCGAGGTCGAACGTCGTGAGGATCAGGACGCGGGGGCCGTCGCCGTCGCCGCCGGCGATGAGCCGCGTCGCGCCGATGCCGTCGAGCTCGGGCATGCGGATGTCCATCAGCACGACGTCGGGCTTCAGGCGCTGCGCGCCGTGGACGGCCTGCTCGCCGTTGGCCGCCTCGCCCACGACCTCGATGTCGTCCTCGGCCTCGAGCACCATCCGGAAGCCCGCGCGGACGAGCGCCTGGTCGTCGGCGATGAGGACGCCGATGGCGCTCATGGCGCGATCGGCAGCGAGGCGCGCACGACGAAGCCGCCCTCCGGTCGTGGCGCGGCGTGCAGCTCGCCGCCATAGAGCGCGACGCGCTCGCGCATGCCGACGAGCCCCTGCCCGGCGCCGTCGGCGACCGCTCGCTCCGGGCCGCCGTCGTCGCTGATCTCGAGCTCGAGCAGCTCGTCGCGGTAGCGCACGGCGACGCGCGCGGGGACGGGGCCGGCGTGCTTCAGCGTGTTCGTCAGCGCCTCCTGGACGATCCGGTAGGCGGAGAGGTCGACGCCCGAGGGCAGCGGCGCGGGCTCGCCCTCGGTCACGAGCTCGACGGCCAGTCCGTTCCGGCGGGCCTGCTCGACGAGCGCGGCCAGGCCGCTGAGGCCGGGCTGCGGCTCGCGGGGCGCGGCGGGGTCGACGTCGGGGTGGCGCAGGACGCCGAGCGAGCGGCGCATCTCGGTGAGCGCCGTGCGGCCGGTCGTCTCGATCGCGGCGAGCGCTTCGCGCGCGCGCTCGGGATCGCGGTCGAGCATCCGCTGCGCGCCCTGGGCCTGGACGACCATGACGCCGACGCTGTGCGCGACGACGTCGTGCAGCTCGCGCGCGATCCGCGCGCGCTCCTCGCCGACGGCCGCGCGCTCGCGCTGGCGCGCCTCACGCCGGAGGCCCGCGATCCGCTCGGCCCGGGCGCGGTTGGTGCGGCCGGCGAGCCACGGCGTCGCGACGACGAGGCCGGCGGAGAAGAGGAAGCTCGCGAGGTCGACCTCGCCCGCGACGAGGATGCTCGTCCAGAAGCCGGCGACGCCGAGCGCGGCGCCGAGGAGCGCCGGCCGGTCCTCTGCGTGGCGGCCGAGCGAGTAGAACGCCAGCGCGCCCGCGAGCAGCGAGGGCGGCGGCGGCGGGTCGCCCTCGTAGAGGCCGCCGCCGAGGATCGCGTTGAGCAGCGAGACCGCGACGAGGATGCAGGCGACCTCCAGGGGCGCGCGCCGCCGCGCGGCGAGCGGCAGCGCCAGCGCCAGCGCGCAGACGACGTCGACCGCGAGCTTCGTCCCGTGCTCGTCGCGGCTGAGCACGACGTGCAGGACGAGCGCGATCGCGAGGCCCGCGGCGAGCAGTCCGTCGATGACGCGGGTGTCGTGCAGTCGCCGCACGAGAGCGACGGTAGCGGCCGCGATGCGCCGCGTCCTCGCCCGCGCGGACGACGCGGCGTCCTCCTCGCGGATGAGGCCGCGCCCGGGCAGATCGTCCGGCGGGCCACGCGCGATCACCGTCGCGGACGACGACGCCGGCGCCGCGCGGCGTGAGTCTTGCGGCCATGACGACCGAGACGACCTCCAGAGGTGTTCGCATGACCACGACGCACGCCCCGACGGCGGTGTCGCTGCGCGCCGTGACAAAGCGCTACGGCGAGCGCGCCGCCGTCGACGACCTGTCGATCGACGTCCCCGCCGGCGTCGTCGCGGGCTTCGTCGGCCCCAACGGCGCCGGCAAGACGACGACGATGGCGATGCTGCTCGGCCTCGTGCGCCCGACCTCGGGCGGCGGGACGGTCCTCGGCGAGCCGCTGGGCGATCCGGCGGCCTACCTCGGGCGCGTCGGCGCCCTCATCGAGGGGCCCGCCTTCTACGGCGGCCTGACCGGCGCGCAGAACCTCGCCGTGCTCGCGACCGCCGGGGGCCACGACACCGGCGAGATCGCGCGGTTGCTGGAGCTCGTCGGGCTCGGCGCCCGCGGCGAGGACCGCTTCCGCTCGTACTCGTTCGGGATGAAGCAGCGCCTCGGGATCGCCGGCGCGCTGCTCGGCGACCCGCGCCTGCTGATCCTCGACGAGCCGATCAACGGCCTCGACCCGGCCGGCGTGCACGAGATGCGCGGGCTCATCGCCAGCCTCGCGAGCCGCGAGCGCACCGTGCTCGTCTCGTCGCACGTGCTCGCCGAGCTCGAGCAGGTCTGCGACTGGCTCATCGTCATCGACGGCGGCCGGCTCGTCTACCAGGGGCCCGCCGACGAGCTGCTCGGGCGCACGAGCGGGCGGCTCGTCCTCGCGCCCGAGCATCCGGATGACCTCGCGCGCCTCGGCGACCTCGTCGCCGCGACGGGCCATGCCGCTCACGCGGCCGACGGCCACGTCGAGATCGACTGCAACGGCACCGACCCGCGCGTGCTCGCGGCCGCGATGAACCGGGCGGCGAGCGCCGGCGGGATCGTCCTCGCCGAGCTGCGCGTGATGCGCACGACGCTCGAGGACCACTACCTCACGATGGTGAACGGAGGCGACCGATGACCCGGATGTTCCAGGCAGAGCTGCTGAAGCTGCGCCGCCGGCGCGTGGCGGTCGCCGTGGCCGCGAGCGCGCTCGCGTTCGCGCTCGTCGCGACGATCAGCGTCTTCCTCTCGGCGACCGAGGCCGGCGGCCGGACGGCCGATCGCGGTGCGACCGTCGACGCGCTGAGCCAGGCCGGCGGCGCGACCGATGCGTTCGCGATCGGCGCGTCGTTCGTCGGGATCCTCGTGCTCGTCCTCTTCATCGCGAACGTCGCGGGCGAGATCTCGCAGGGCACGTTTCGCACGCTGCTCATGCGCCAGCCGCGCCGGATCGGCCTGCTCGCGGGCAAGATGGCGGCGCTCCTGCTCCTCGCGGCGGTCGCGCTCGCGCTCGCCGAGGTGCTGACCGTCGCGGTCTCCGCTGCGGTCGCCCCGAGCCAGGACGTCTCGACGTCGGCGTGGTTCACGCTCGACGGGCTCGGCGAGGGCGCCCGCGACTACGGCACGGCGCTGCTCGGCGTGTCCGCCTGGGCGTCGCTCGGGATGGCGCTCGCGATCTTCGTGCGGTCGATCCCGATCGCGCTCGGCATCGGGATCGTCTGGTCGGGCCCGCTGGAGCACATCACGCAGGACGCGTGGCGGACGGCGACCGAGTGGTTCCCGGGGCTCCTGCTGGAGACGCTCGCCGCGGGCGGCACGGCGGAGGTCTCGTTCGGGCGCGCGCTGGCGCTCGTCGCGGTCTACGTCACGATCGCTGTGACCGCCGCGGCGCTCGTCTTCGCGCGCCGCGACGTCACCGCGTCGTGATCTCAGACGGCCATGCCCTCGCGGACCTGGGTCAGGCGGAAGGCGTTGCCGGACGGGTCGCGGAAGCCCGAGTCGATCCCGTACGGGCGCTCCTCCGGCGTCTCGGTGAACTCGACGCCGCGGGCGCTGAGCTCCTCGTAGCTCGCCTGGCAGTCGTCGGTCGTGAGGAAGACCGTGCCCGCGACGCCCTTGCCCATCGCCGTCCGGATCTGCTCGACGGTCTCCTCGGAGAACATCGGGGGCCGGGGGACCGCCATGAGCACGATCGAGAAGTCCTCCTGGCCGGGAGGGCCGACGGTGAGCCAGCGGAAGTCGCCCATCTCGGGGAGCGTGGCGTCCGCGCGCACCTCGAAGCCGAGCTTCTCGGTGTAGAACGCGAGCGCCTCGTCCTGGTCGTGAACCCACAGCTGCGTGTTTGCGATCTTGAACATCGGTGCCTCCTGAAGGGTGGTTGGGATTGCCCCGCTGACGCTAATCGCGCGTGCCGCCGCTGTCTTCTCGAAACGTGCGGTGTTGCGGCCGGGAGTAGGCACGCACGATGCAGGCCGGGACGCGGGCGAACTGCGCTGCGGGCGGGAACGACGCGCGGTAGGCCGTCGGCGACCTGCCGAACATCCGCGTGAAGCTCGTCGTGAACGAGCCGATGCTCTGGAGGCCGACCGAGAGGCAGATGTCGGCGACCGAGCGGTCGGTCGTGCGCAGGAGGGCGGCCGCGCGCTCGAGCCGGCGCGTCAGCAGGTAGGCGTGCGGCGTCTCGCCGAACGTCCGTCTGAACTCGCGGCTGAAGTGCGCGCGTGAGAGGCCTGCCGCGGCGGCGAGATCGCCGACGTCGAGCGCCTCGGCGTAGCGGGCGTCGGCGAGGTCCTTGGCGCGCAGGAGGTGGCGAGCGGGTGGGACGAAGGCCATCCGCCTTGAGTATCGCGCGTGGCCTCCTTCGGCTGCGGGGGCCGCCCGCCCGGCGGTCAGCCGTCGTGCCGTCCCGCCCGGTCGCGGTTGGACGCGACCGGGCGGGACCGCCGCAGCGTCAGTCCGAGGCGAGCTTCGCGAGCAGCTCGTCGAGGCGCTGGAAGGTCTCGTTCATGCCGCCCTCCATGCCCGAGCTCAGCATGCCGTCGCGCTCCTCGGTCGTGTGGAAGAGCGAGGTCGTCGTGACCTTCGTGCGCTCGCCGAGGTCCTCGAAGACCGCGGTCTCGACGGAGATGTAGCCCGGCATGCCCTCCCACTCGAAGGTCTGGACGATGCGCTCGGGCGCCGTGACCTCGCGGTAGGTCCCGCGGAAGCCGGTCTGCGAGCCGTCGGAGTTGTGGGCGACGAAGCGCCAGTCGCCGCCCGTCCGGACGTCCATCTCGACGACCTCGGTGGTCGTGCCGCGCGGGCCCCACCACTCGGGGATGAGCGCAGGATCGGTGTAGACGGCGAAGACGCGGTCGCGCGGGGCGTCGAAGGTGCGCTCGATGTGGATCTCGCGCTCGGTCGGGGTCGTGACCGTGGCGGTGACTGCGGACTGGTTGGTCATGGTGTTCCTTTCGTTCGCTCCAGCAGCTCCTCGAACCGGTCGAGGCGCTCGTCCAGCATCCGGCGGTACGCGTCGACCCATTCCTGGAGATCCTCCAGGCGCCGCGGCCCGAGGCTGCACCGGCGCGCGCGACCGACCTTCTCGGTCGTCACGAGCTCGGCCTCCTCGAGGATCCGGACGTGCTTCTTCATCCCGGTGAGCGACATCTCGTAGGGCTCGGCGAGCTCTGAGATCGTCGCGCTGCCGCGGCCGAGACGCTCGAGGATGCCCCTGCGAGTGGGGTCCGCGAGCGCCGCGAGGGTCCGGTCGATCGGCTGATGCTGAACCATATGGTTCAGTGTAGGGCGGTGGTGGGGCGGCTGTCAAGCGAGCCGCTTGTGGTGACTCGGCGGCTCGCGTGATGCCTGGCGCCCGCGACCGGCGTCTCTGATGGAACGAAGGTGCGCCCGTGGCTTCGGCGGTTCGTCGCGGGCGGTTCGCGGCCGAGGCGCTGATGGCGGCAGATCTCGAGCCACGCGGCGACGTGAGTCGCCTTTACCCCCGTATAGCAGGGGAAAGGCGACTCAGACCGAGTGGCGAGGCGCTGACGGCGAGGCCGCCCCGTCAGCCGAACGCGCGGCGAGTCACGCGCCAGAGACACTCGCGCTTGCTTCAGAGATGCAGGTCGCGAGCGCCGCAGCCCGGCGAGCGCCGACGCAGACGCCTACGCCGGCGCAAACGCGCGCGGTACCCGCTTCAGCGGTCCGAGAGCTCGCGATCCTCGGCGATCCGGGCCACGCCGTCCGCCGTCAGCGCCCAGCCGGCGCCGGCCTGCTCGACCACGCCCTCGCCCGCGAGCGACTCGAG
Organism: uncultured Actinomycetes bacterium; assembly: GCA_963797025.1. GTDB lineage: Bacteria > Actinomycetota > Thermoleophilia > Solirubrobacterales > Solirubrobacteraceae > CADCVQ01. The sequence goes on along the minus strand of CAWCNU010000004.1, from coordinate 152,660 downwards.
GTTCAGCGGCGTGCGCATGTCGCCGCGGCCGCGACCGATCGCCTCGTCGACGTCTGCGACCTTCACCGTCACGCCCGCCTGGCCGCCCGAGAGGTTCCACAGCGCGGTCATGACGTGGGCGAGATCGCGGCGGCTCATGCACGGATCGTCACAGGTCGGCGCCCCCGCGTCGCGGGGTCAGCCACCTGGCGAGGTTGTCGTCATCGTCGCGCAGCACCGCGCGCGAGACGGTGCCGGTGCCGAAGCGCTCGGCGATCTCGTCGAGCGCCGTGTCCAGCGCGCCGCGGTCGCGGCGCTCGAGCGGGAGGCTGAGCTGGCCGCTGTCGCGCTCGAGGTTGGAGAGCGTGATGCCGACGAGCGTCAGCGGGCGGCCGGCGATCAGCGGCCGAGCCGCTGCGAGCAGCGCCCGCGCCGTGGCGAGCACGGGCTCGGTGGCGGCCGTCGCGCGCGGCATCGTCCGCGAGCGCGTCGCGCGGGTGAAGTCCTCGAAGCGCATGCGCAGGACGACCGTCCGGCCGGCGAGCCCCGCGCGGCGCATCCGGCGGGTGACGCGGTCGACGAGCGTCGTGAGCGCCGGGTCGATCTCGGCGTACGGCGTGCCCGGCCAGCCGAGCGCGCGCTGGGAGCCCACCGACCGGCGGCCGCGCCCGCTGCGCACCGGCCGCAGGACGCGGTTGTGCGCGACCGCGTACAGGTGGCGCCCGGCGTGGCGGCCGACGACGCCCATGAGCGCGGGCTCGCCAGCCCGCGCGAGGTCGGCGACCGTCATGAGGCCGGCCGCGTGGAGCTTGGCCGCGGTGGCGGCGCCGACGCCCCAGAGGTGGCCCACGGGCAGCGGATGCAGGAACTCGAGCTCGGTCCCGGGCGCGATGACGAGCAGGCCGTCGGGCTTGGCCATCGTGCTGGCGAGCTTCGCCACGACCTTCGTCGTCGCGACCCCGACGCTGATCGGCAGGCCGACCTCCGCGCGCACCGTCGCGCGGAGCTTGAACGCGATCTGCTCGGGCGAGCCGGAGATGCGCTCCAGGCCCGTGACGTCGAGGAACGCCTCGTCGATCGAGACGCACTCGACGACCGGCGCGACCTCGTCGAAGACCGCGCGCACCGCCTTGCTCGCCTCGACGTAGCGCTCCCAGTGCGGCGAGACGACGATCGCCTCCGGGCACAGCCGCCGCGCGCGGGCGCCGCCCATCGCCGACCTGACGCCGCAGGCGCGCGCCTCGTAGCTCGCGGCCATGACGACGCCACCGCCGACGATCACCGGCCTCCCCAGCAGCCGGGGGTCGTCGCGCTGCTCGACGGAGGCGAAGAACGCGTCGAGGTCGGCGTGCAGGATCGCGGCCGCGTGCCACACGAACACATGTTCGCATGAACCCGAGACGGTGGTAACGTCCGCACGTACGCGAGGGTCGGCGGCAAGCCCGGCATCTACTTCTTCAGCCTCGACGCCGACAGCTCGCTCGCGGTCGCAACCCGCACGGCGCGCCTATCGCCTGCCGTACTTCCGCGCGCAGATGACGATCGATCGCGACGCGGGCGGCGTCTGCTTCACGAGCCACCGCCGCGGCGCGGACGCGCCGGCGCCTGCCGGCTTTCGCGCCCGCTACCGGCCCGTCGGCGAGGCGTTCCAGGCGGCTGCCGGGTCGCTGGACCACTGGCTCACCGAGCGCTACTGCCTGTACACGTTCGTCGACGAGCGCCGCGTCCTGCGCGGCGACATCCACCATCCGCCCTGGCCGTTGCAGCACGCCGAGGCCGACATCGACATCAACACCATGACGGCCGAGATCGGCGTCGACCTCGCTGGGGAGCCGTTGCTGCACTACGCCCGCCGCCAGGACGTCGTCTTCTGGACGCTGCGCGAGTGCGGCCGCTCGCCCGACGGGTCTGAACCGCCGACCTGACCGGCGCCGTCGCGGCGCTGTCAGGCGGAAACGGCCCGCGAGCGCGAGCTCGTCGACCACCTCGTCGCAGGGCACGACACCCGCGAGATCGCCGGGCGCATGTTCCTGGCCGGCGCCCCGCACGATCGGACCCGGCCGCCCGCCCAAACGATGCTTGACGGTGGCTTCGCGCGGGAGGACGCTGCATGCGTGAGCGACGCCGCGCAGCAGGCGATGTTCCGCACGCCGGCCGAGGCGTACGACCGCTTCGTCGGCCGCTACGGCAGCGCGCTGGCCCGGGAGCTCATGGCGGCCGCGGGCGTGCAGCGCGGACAGCGCGTGCTCGACGTCGGTTGCGGCCCCGGCGCCCTGACCGCCGAGCTCGTCGCGCTGCTCGGCGCCGGCGCGGTCGCCGCCGTCGATCCGTCCGAGCCCTTCGCCGCGGCGTGCCGCGATCGCCACCCGGGCGCGGAGGTCGAGGTCGCCGCCGCGGAGTCGCTGCCCTTCGAGGACGGCTCGTTTCATCGCGCGCTCTCCCAGCTCGTCGTGAACTTCATGTCCGACGCTCGCGCCGGTGTCGGCGAGATGCGCCGCGTCACCCGGCCGGGCGGCATCGTGGCCGCGGCGGTCTGGGACTACGCGGGGGAGATGACGCTGCTGCGCCGCTTCTGGGACGCGGCGGTCGCGCTCGATCCGGCCGCCGTCGATCGCGACGAGGGGCGCTGCATGGCCTTCTGCACGCCCGAGGAGCTCGGGGAGCTGTGGTCGGCCATGGAGCTCGAGGACGTCGACGTCGGGCCGGTCGTCGTCGCGGCCGCGTACGAGGACTTCGACGATCTCTGGCGGCCGCTGGAGGCGGGGGTGGGGCCCGCCGGCGCCTACGCGGCGGCGCTGGAGCCCGCTGCCCGGGCGGCGCTGAGAGACGAGCTGCGCAGCCGGCTCGGCGCGGGAGCCGCGCCGTTTGAGCTCAGCGCGCGCGCCTGGGTCGTCACCGGCGCGGTGCGGTGAGGGCGCGCGGTGCGCATCGACCACGTCATCTACGCGACGCGCGACCTCGACGAGGCCGCCGCGCGGATCGAATCGGAGCTCGACGTCCGCGTCGTCGCGGGCGGCCGGCACGAGGGCCTGGGAACCCACAATCGCATCGCGCCGCTCGGTGACGGCTATCTCGAGCTGCTCGCGATCTGCGACGAGCACGAGGCCTCGCGCTCGGCGCTCGGATCGGCCGTCATGGCGCGCATCGAGGAGCTCGGCGACGGGCTCATGGGCTGGGCGGTCGAGGTCGACGACGTCGAGCCGGTCGCCGCCCGGCTCGGCACGCACGTCACGACGATCACCCGCGAGGGGCTGTCGGCGCAGCTCACCGGCCTGCTGGAGTCGATGCGCGATCCGTACCTGCCGTTCTTCCTCGCTCGCAGCCCCGGCGGCGTCGATCCCGGGCGGACGAGCGAGGGGCCGGGGATCGGCTGGATCGAGGTCGCGGGGGACGCCGGCCGGCTGTCGCAATGGCTCGGCGGCGTGGAGCTCGCCGTGCGCGTCACCGAGGGGCCGGCCGCGGTGCTGGCGGTCGGCATCGGCGGGCGCGAGCTGCGCGCCTGACCGCATCCCTGCGCCCGCGGACCGTGTGCGGCTCCCGTCGCCCGGGTAACGCAAAGGCCCATGGAACGCGACACAGGACAGTCCGTCGACCGGCCGGAGGGCCTGAGCGACGAGGAGCTCGACGATCAGCGGGCGGCGGCGCTGCCCGACCGGGAGGCGATGTCCACCGTCGGATTGGACCTCACCGGGATCGACAACTTCGCGATGCCGATCAACGAGGCCGTCGCGATCAACAACCAGTCCGTGCAGTCCGTCGCGGTCGCAGACGCCGACCAGACGGTGATCATCGGGCAGGTCGACACCGACACTCCCCCGGAGGCCGATCATGGATCACACAAGTGACGGTTTGACCAGCGAGGAGCTCGAGGCGCAGGACGCCGCGGCGCTCCCCGACCGCGAAGCGATGTCGACCCTGCCGACCTCGCTGCTGGACCTCGACGTCAACGTCGATGCGGCGCTCGATCTCGCCGCTCCGGTCGATGCCGGCATCGCGGCGAACGCGAACGCGGCGCTGCCCATCGATGCCGCGGTCTCCGCGAACATCCTGTCCGGGGACGCCACCTCGGTCGCACAGGCCGACCAGGTCTCCGTCATCAACCAGGACCTCGACGGCGTCGCGATCGCAGATCCGGACCAGACGTCCGACATCGATCAGGGCGAGACGGCTGCGGCCGCCACCGGCACCGACGCCGCCGCCGACGCCGGCACGACAGCCGGCTCCGATGCGACCACGACCACGGAGGCCCAGTGACCATGGCTGACGACGGCCTGACCAACGAGGAGCTCGAGGCGCAGGACGCCGCGGCGCTCCCCGACCGCGAGGCGATGTCGACCCTTCCGATCGACCCGACGAGCGGCCTGGATGCGCTGTCGCTCGCGAATGCCTCGCTGCTGGATCTCGACGTCAACGTCGACCTCGACGCCGACGCGGCCGCGCCGGTCAACGCCGGCGTCGCGGCGAACGCGAACATCGCGGCGCCGATCGACGCGGCGGTGAGCGCGAACATCGCGTCGCCGGACGCGACGTCGGCGGCGGTCGCCTCGCAGACGTCGGTCATCAACCAGGAGCTCGACGGCGTCGCGATCGCCGACCCCGATCAGAACTCGGACATCGCCCAGGGCGAGGTCGCTCCGGACACCGCGAGCACGACCCCGGACGCGGGGAGCACTCCGTGAGCAGGGCAGGCCGTCGCGGCGCCGCCGCCGCGGCCGTGCTGGCCTGCGCGGTGCCGCTCGGCATCGCGCAGGCCCAGGATTCGCCGCCCCGCAAGCAGGACAACATCGCGGTCGCGACGACCGAGGTGGACGGCGCGAAGGCGTTCGACTTCCAGTGGTCGCTGGACCGTCAGAAGGGCGGCGTCGTCGATCACCGCAACATCGCCAACGCGGCGGCGCGCTGCACGGGTTGCCGCGCGACCGCGATCGCCTTCCAGGTCGTGCTGGCCACCGGCAGCCCGTCGTCGGTGACGCCGCACAACCAGGCCGTCGCGATCAACGACCAGTGCACGCAGTGCGTCGTCTACGCGGGCGCGCGCCAGTTCGTGCGCGTCGTGGCCGGTGAGGCGAACTTCACCGAGGCGGGCCGCGCGACGCTCGCCGACGTGCGCAAGGATCTGCGCGCGCTCGAGGGCCAGGACCTCGACGTCGCCGCGCTGCAGGCCGCGGTCGAGACGCAGGAGGCTCGTGTGCTCAACGTGCTGACCACGCAGGTCGTCACGTCCGACGGCAAGCGCAGCACGTACCGCAGCCGCAGAAACCTCCAGGCGAACGCCAGCTAGCCGCCCGCGAGCGCCGGAATGGCCACCGAGACCCGGCCCGACCAGACCGGCGCGCGCCGGCAGGGCGCTCGCGCGCTGCCGCCGCGGCTCGCCGACGGCGTCGAGCTCCTCGGCGAGTTCGAGGATTCCGGCTTCGAGAACCCGCCGCACATGGCGCGCCGCGGCGACGGCCAGGTCATCCAGCTCACCGAGCTGCTGCACCTCGTCGCCGAAGCCGCCGACGGGCAGCGCGACGAGGCGGCGATGGCCGGATTCGTCTCCGAGCGCTTCGACCGCAACGTCAGCGCCGACAACATCCGCTTCCTCGTCGACAAGAAGCTGCGGCCGCTGGGCGTGCTCGCGGCCGCGGACGGGTCGAGCCCGCGCATGCGCAAGGCCGACCCGCTGCTCGCGCTGAAGTACCGCGCGGCGCTCGTGCCGGCGCCGGTCGTGCAGCGGCTGGCGGGGATCTTCCGGTGGCTCTTCTCGCCGCCGGTGCTCGTGCTCGCGCTCGGCGCGCTCGTCGCGTTCGACGCCTGGCTGTTCTTCGAGCACGGGGTCGCCAGTGGGCTGCGCTCGGCGCTCTACGAGCCGGTGATCATGCTCGCGCTCTTCGCGGCGGTCATCCTCGCGACCGCGTGGCACGAGATCGGCCACGCGACGGCGTGCCGCTACGGGGGCGCCAAGCCGGGCGTGCTGGGGGCGGGGATCTACCTCGTCTGGCCGGCGTTCTACTGCGACATCACCGATGCGTATCGCCTGAGCCGCCGCGGGCGCCTGCGGACCGACCTCGGCGGCGTGTACTTCAACGCGCTGTTCTCGGTCGCCGTCGCCGGGGCGTTCCTGCTGACGGGATTCGAGCCGCTCGTGCTCGTCATCCTCGGCCAGCACCTCATCATCCTGCAGCAGCTCATCCCGACGCTGCGCTTCGACGGCTACTACGTCCTGAGCGACCTGACGGGCGTGCCCGACATCCTCGGCCGCATCCGCCCGATCCTCGCGAGCCTCGTCCCGGGCCGCAAGCCGGGCCCGCGCGTCTCCGAGCTCAAGCCGTGGGTGCGGCGCGTCGTCGCGACGTACGTCGTGCTGATCGTCCCGGCGCTGCTCGCGCTGCTCGTGATGATGGTCCTCAGCGCGCCGCGGATCTTCGCCACGGCCTACGACTCGCTCGGGCTGCAGTACGACCGCGTCAGCACCGCGGTCTCCGACGGCGCCGTCGCCGTCGCGGCGCTGGGGGTCATCCAGGTCCTCGTGCTCGTGCTGCCGTGCCTGGCGATCGTGCTCACCGCGACGCGGATCGGGCGCCGCGCGCTCGGCGCGATCTTCGGGTGGGCGTCGGGCAGCGCGCTGCGAACGATCGTCGCCGGCGCCGGCACCGTGGCGGTCGCCGGCCTCGCGGCCTGGACCTGGTGGCCCAACGGCGACTACGAGCCGATCCGTCCCGGCGAGCGCGGCACGCTCTCCGAGGTCGCCTCCTCGGTCGGTGAGATCCCGTCCGGTCGCCCGTCGTGGACGCCGGCGCGCGAAAAGGACTTCGGCGACAGGCAGACCGTCCGTGAGCGCAAGGCTCCCGAGCCCGCGACCGCGCCCGAGGAGCGGCCGGCCGAGGAGCAGGCGCCGACCGACACGACGACCGCGCCGGCCGTGGACCCGACGGCGACCGAGCCCGCACCCGCGCCCGCGCCCGCGCCCGCGCCGACCGACACGGTGCCCGCCGATCCCGCGCTGCAGGAGCCTCCGGCGCCGGTGCAGCCGCCGCCGGCCGTGCCCTAGCGGCGCCGCTCCACGTTCCAGAAGGGCCCACCGGTGGCGTTGCCGGCGCCGGTTCAGGCCGGCGTCGCGCGTCCGCCCGCGACGGCGACCTCGTCGAGCGCGTCGGGATCGGCCAGGCGCGCCGCGTCGACCGGCACGCGCGCGCGGATGAGGCGCTGGATCGGGCGGTCACGTCCCAGACGTTGACGTGGCGAGGCTGGCGCCGATGACGACGAACGTCTGGTCACTGGGCATGCGGTGTCCTCCTGCGCGGGTTGATCGGGATCGCGGCGCCCGGGCATGCCGGCGCCTCGCTGTCCTCGTTCGCGACGGCGGGACGCGACCTCTTACGGCTGCCGCGGTCGCCGCGTTGTCAGACGCCTGCCAGCGGTCGGCGGCGCGACGGCTTGACGGCTGAGCTACCGTCGAGATCGATGCTCATCGACACGCGTGGATGGGAGCCCGAAGACGAGGGCGAGCGCATCGATGCGGCCGCAGGCGCCGGCCGCTCGCGACCGCATCTGCCATGGCGCCCGTTCGCATGGATCGCCGCGTTCGCCTGGCTGCTCGTCATCGCCGGCGCGGTCGGCGGCTTCGCGGGCTACTGCATCCTGCTGTTCGCGATCGCGCTCGGCTCCTGGCGGCTGGAGCGCTGGGCGGGCAACCTGGAGATGGGTCGCGCCGGCGACAGCGGCGCCTGGTACTGACCTCCTCCGCCGCTCACATCACCCGCAGCCGGTGTTGTTCCCGCAGCTCGAGCACGTGTAGCAGGACCCGGTGCGCTGCATCATGCCTCCGCACTGCGCGCAGGCGGGGCCGAGGTCGAGGCCCTGCATGCGGACGGGGACCACGGGCGGGGCGTCGGTCATCGCCTCGGCCGCGGCGCGGGTCGTGGCCGGCTCGGTGCCGGCGACGGTGCCCATCGGACCGTGCTTGTGTCCGCCGCCGTTGCCGCCGCCGTTCGACGGGCCGGCACTGTCGGAGGAGTGGCCCGCCGACGTGCCCGCGTCCTCGGCCATCTTGCGCGCGCGGACCTCGGGGGTGAGGATGCCGAGCTCCTCCTGGGTGTCGGTGTCCAGGAAGCGCGAGGCGAGCCAGCGCATGATGTAGTCGGGCATCGACTTCGCGAACGGGATCTCCGGGTTCTGCGTGATGCCCTCGGGCTCGAAGCGCATGTAGGAGAACTTCTGCACGAGCGTCTGCAGCGGCACGCCGTACTGCAGCGCGATCGAGATCGACGTCGCGAACGCGTTCATCATGCCGCGCAGCGTCGAGCCCTCCTTGCCGATGTCGGTGAGGAAGATCTCGCCGACGGTGCCGTCCTCGTACATGCCCGCCGTGATGTAGCCCTCGTGGCCGGCGATCGAGAACTTGTGCGTGATCGACTGGCGCTCGCGCGGCATCCGGTTGCGCTTCGGGCCGATCTCCGCGACCGCCTTCTTGCGCGCGGCCGCGACGGCGTCGGCGACGAGCTCGTCGACCTGCTCCTGCGAGAAGCCCTCGACGAGGACCGGCGCGCCCTTGCCCTCGTGCGCGTCGGTGCGCAGCGCCTGGGCGGTCTTCGACCCGTCGCGGTAGATCGCCAGCGCCTTGACGCCGACGTGCCACGCCTGCAGGTAGGCGTCGGCGATGTCCTCGATCGTCGCCTCGTGGGGGAGGTTCACGGTCTTTGAGATCGCGCCCGAGATGAACGGCTGGACGGCGCCCATCATGTTGATGTGGCCCATGTGCGAGATCGCCCGTTCGCCGACCGCGACGTCGAAGACCGAGAGGTGCTCGGCGGCCAGGCCGGGCGCGCCGACGATCGTCGCGTGCTCGTCGACGTAGGCCTCGATCTGCTCGACCTCGTCCTCGCCGTAGCCGAGCGTCCGCAGCGCCATCGGGATCGTCTGGTTGACGATCGTCATCTGCCCGCCGCCGACGAGCTCCTTGAACTTCACCAGCGAGAAGTCCGGCTCGACGCCGGTCGTGTCGCAGTCCATGAGGAACGAGATCGTCCCCGTGGGCGCGAGCACCGTCGCCTGTGCGTTGCGGTAGCCGTGGTCCTCGCCCGCGGCGACGGCCTCGTCCCACACGGTGCGCGACGCCTCGAGCAGCGCGACGTCCGAGCACGTGGAGTCCGGGATCGCCAGCGAGGCGTCGCGGTGCATCCGCATGACCGAGTTGTGCGCGTCGCGGTTCTCGGGGTAGCGTTCGTACGGACCGATCGCGGCGGCGACGCGCGCGGACTCGAGGTACGCGCGGCCGGTCATGAGCGAGGTGATCGCGGCGGCCGTCCCGCGCCCGGCGTCGGAGTCATAGGCCATGCCGTTTGACATGAGGTAGGCGCCGAGGTTCGCGTAGCCGAGGCCGAGCTGGCGGAACGCGCGGGCGTTGACGCCGATCTGCTCGGTCGGGTAGCTCGACGGCCCGATGATGATCTCCTGCGCGAGGAACATGATGTCGACGGCGTGCTCGAAGGTCGCGACGTCGAAGGTGCCGTCGGCGCGGCGGAACTTCATGAGGTTCAGCGACGCGAGGTTGCAGGCCGAGTCGTCGACGTGCATATATTCGGAGCACGGATTAGACGCGTTGATCCGCCCCGAGACCGGGCACGTGTGCCACTGGTTGATCGTCGTGTCGTACTGCACGCCCGGATCGGCGCACTGCCACGCGGCGTCGGCGATCTCGCGCATGAGCTCGCGCGCGGGGATCGGATCGCCGACCGGCTCGCCGGTCGTGCGGGCGATGAGATGCCAGTCCTCGTCGTTCTCGACCGCGCGCATGAAGGCGTCCGACAGGCGTACGGAGTTGTTCGCGTTCTGGTACTGGATCGACGTGAAGCCCTCGCCGTCGATCGACATGTCGAAGCCGGCGTCGCGCAGCGCGTTGGCCTTCTTCTCCTCCTTGGCCTTGCACCAGATGAACTCGCGGATGTCGGGGTGGTCGACGTCGAGGACGACCATCTTCGCCGCCCGCCGCGTCTTGCCGCCGGACTTGATCGTGCCCGCCCAGGAGTCGGCGCCGCGCATGAACGAGACCGGGCCCGACGCGGTGCCGCCCTTGCTCAGCGGCTCCTTCGAGGAGCGGATGTTCGAGAGGTTGATCCCCGACCCGGAGCCGCCGAGGAAGATGTTGCCCTCCTTCGTGTTCCAGTCGAGGATCGACTCCATCGTGTCCTCGACGGAAAGAATGAAGCAGTTGTGGACGGCGACGTTGTTGCAGAGGTACTCGCCGGACTCCGTCTGGATGTCGTAGACGTCCGCCGGCCCGACGAGGTCGATGGCGACGATGTCCTCCTCGCGCAGGTCTGGGCAGCGCTTCGGGTTGCGGAGGTCCAGCGAGTCGAGCAGCTTGCCCTGTTTGCGCGCATCGACGAACCCGACGAGCTCGGCGAAGCGCGCGCGCTCGGAGCCGATCGAGATCGCGACCTCGTACATGTCCTGGCGGTCGGCGCGCCGCTCGGTCTTGTGGGTCCGGCGCGAGTAGATGCCGAGGGTCCCGAGCAGGATCTGGATGTCCTCGGTCCAGCGCTCGCCGATGACGGCGAACCCGACGCGCGCATTCTCGCTGCCGTCGTCGCGGCGCACGCTCACCCAGCCGTCGGACTGGAACACGCTGCGCAGGTACGCCGCGATCTCCTCGTGCGAGGCGGTCCACAGCTGGTAGGGGACCGTCATGTCGTTCCCACGCTCGAGGAGATTCCAGCGGTCGACGAAATCGCCGAGAACCTCGCCGGACAGGCGGATGCGCTGCACAGGCGTCTCCAGTGTGTCCGCGCCGCGAACGTGACGATGGACGTCGGGCAGCGCGACGTCGAGGTGCTGCTCGACCCACGCGCGCTCCTCGTCGTTGACGACGCGGAACTCGATCGTCAGCGAGCGGTTCGTGCCATGGTCGTACTGCCCGACGAAGCCGTCGGCCTGCAGCCAGCCGGCGAGCGCGGCCTCGGAGACCTGTACGGCGTCGACCGTCGCCGGCGCATCATCGGCGATCGAGCCTGCGCCGGTCGCGACGAGCGCGCGCGCGGCGACCTTGGCCCGGTGCGGGTGCAGGTGCATCCGCATCCCGACCTCGAGCTCATCGACTCGGAGCCACTGCGCCTCGGTCCGCCGCTCGCGCACGGCCTTGACGACGTGGTCTGCGGTCGCCTCGACAAAGCTCCCGTTGCGCAACATGACGCGGTAGACCGGCTTGATGCCGTTGGCCTTCGTCGCGACGATCCGCGTCGTGCCGTGCGCGTCGTAGACCTCGCGGCCGACCGCGTCATCGCGCACGAGCTCGCCGATCTGGACCATGCCGTCGGGCGTCGAGATCAGCGCGCCGTACGGCATGCACGCGCTGCACTGCGGGCTCTCCTCGAACCCGACGTTGAACCACACCGGCGAGTTGAACGCCGCCATCTGGTGCAGCAGGACGTAGGACAGCTCGGCCTCGAAGGCGTCGCCGTCCTCGACGGACGCGAAGTAGCCGCGCGAGCGACCCCAGTCGGCGATCGTCCCCGCGACGCGGCCGACCATCTGCTTGACGGAGTGCTCGCGCGCCGGCGTGTCGAGCTGCCCGCGGAAGTACTTCTGGGCGACGATGTTCGTCGCGTTCTGCGACCACGACTTCGGGAACTCGACGCCGCGCTGCTCGAACGCGACGCGGTCGCCGTGACCGATGCGGGCATCGCGCAGCTCCCACTCGACGCTCTCGAACGGATGGACGCCGGGCGTCGTGAACAGGCGCTCGATCGAGAGAGGCTCCCCGGCGCCGATGCCGGTTGCGAGTGGGGTCTGCGAAGTGCCTGCCATCGTCCTGCTCCTCTTCTCGCCACAGCTGGTTTGTCGCTCGTTGCGGCGCGTCGTCATGCGAATACGCGGGCGTGCCATTCAACGCCTGGTGTCGGACGGAACGACGGTGGCGAGTGCTCCTCCATTCTAGCTGCCGCGGACCCCTGGACCCGGCCGTAGCAGGACGTCGCGACGTATCGATCGGTCCCTTTGCATTTCGACACATCAACCCGGTCTGTCGAACATGGGTAACGGGCCCCCCACGGCCGGGTGAGGACTGTTGAATGACTCCTATGCCGACAACCGCCCTGCTCTTCCCCGGCCAGGGGAGCCACTCCGAGGGCATGGAAGAACCGTTCCGCCACCACCCGCTGCTCACGCGGGGGATCGAGCTGCTCGGCTTCGATCCGTTCACGAAGCTCGACGAGGGCACGCGCGCGCACCAGCCCGCGCTGTTTCTCTGCTCGATCGCCCAGTGGACCTCCGACGACTACGACATCCCGCTCGCAGCCGCCGGGCACTCCCTCGGCGAGTACGCCGCGCTGACGGCCGCCGGCGCGATCGACTTCGAGGACGCCGTCCGGCTCGTCGCAGCCCGCGCGACCGCGATGCAGGAGGCTGCCGACGCAGAGCCCGGCGGCATGGTCGCGATGCTCGGCGGGGAGCGCGACGACATCTTCGAGCTCGCGGCCGGGCTCGGCCTCTCGCTCGCCAACGACAACGCTCCCGGCCAGCTCGTCCTCAGCGGTCGCATGGAGGCCGTCGACGAGGCCGTGCAGCGTGCCGACGAGATCGGCTGCCGCGCGCGCAAGCTCGCCGTCGGCGGCGCCTTTCACTCGCCGCTCATGGCGCCCGCCGCCGACGCGCTGAAGCGCGCGCTCGACGCGACCGACATGAACGAGCCCGCGTTCCCCGTCCTGTCCAACGGCAGCACGCGGCCGTTCCACGACATCCGCACCGAGCTCGCCGAGAACCTCCTCAAGCCGGTCCGCTGGCGCGAGACGCTCTTCGAGCTGCAGGACATGGGTGCGACGGAGTACGTGGAATGCGGTCCGGGCTCGGTCCTCAAGGGCCTGGTGAAACGGACCCTGCGAGCGACGGAGCGTGGGCCCGCACGATGAAGGCCGGTGTCTTCGGCATCGGGTCGGCGCTGCCCGAGCACATCGTCAAGAACGCCGACTTCGCCGCCTACCTGGACACGAGCGACGAGTGGATCCAGCGGCGGACCGGCATCAAGGAGCGCCGCCACCTCAACGGCTCGCGGTCGCTGACCGACCTCGCCGTCGAGGCCTGCAACGCGGCGCTCGCCGATGCTGAATGTGACCCGGAGGACGTCGACCACGTCATCGTCTCGACGCTGACGCCCGACCGGCTCATGCCCGGCCTCGCGCCCGGCATCGCCGACGCGATCGGCGCCAACGGCGCCGCCGCGATCGACGTCAACGCCGCCTGCTCGGGCTTTCTCTACGCGCTCGACCAGGCCGCCGCGCTCGTCGAGTCCGGCCGCTGCAAGCTCGTGCTCGTCTGCGCCGCCGAGGCGCTGAGCCGCATCACCGACCGCAACGACCGCGGCACCGCGATCCTCTTCGCCGACGGCGCCGCCGCGGTCGTCGTCGGCGGCGGCGAGCTGCAGCTCGGCTGCGCGCCGTTCGTCCTGCACTCCGACGGCATCCACGGCGACCTGCTCTACGCCTCCAGCGACGAGCGGCTGCTGCGGATGGAGGGCCAGGAGGTCTACCGCCACGCCGTCGCGCGGATGGTCGAGGCCACCGCCGAGGCGCTCGTCCGCGCGCGCATGACGATCGACGACATCGACCTCTTCGTCGCCCACCAGGCCAACGCGCGGATCATCGAGACCGCCGCGCGGCGCCTCGGCGTCCCCGAGGAGAAGGTCGTCATCAACGTCGACATCGTCGCCAACACGTCGAGCGCGTCGATCCCGCTCGCCCTGCACCAGGCAGAGCGCGAGGGGCGCCTGAAGCCCGGCGCGACCGTCGCGCTCGCGGCGTTCGGCGCGGGCTTCGTCTGGGGCGCCGGCATCATCTCCTGGAAGGAGCGCGTCCATGCCGCGGCCTGACGCGCCCGTCGCCCTCGTGACCGGTGGCTCGCGCGGCATCGGCAAGGCGATCGCCGAGCGCCTCGTCGAGGACGGCTTCACCGTGGCGACGCTCGGGCGCACGAGCGGCGACGTCCAGGCGAACGTCGGCGACTCGGAGTCCGTCCAGGCCGCGTTCGAGCAGGTGCGCGAGCGCTTCGGCCCCGTGCTCGTGCTCGTCAACAACGCCGGCGAGCGCCAGGACGGCCTCGCGATCCGCATGAGCGCCGACCAGTGGGAGGCCGTCGTCGACACGAACCTCAACGGCGCCTTTCACTGCATGCGCCGGGCGCTGGACGACATGCTCAGCGCGCGCTGGGGGCGGATCGTGAACATCTCCTCGGTCGTCGCCGAGCGCGCGAACCCCGGACAGTCCAACTACGGCGCCGCGAAGGCCGGGATGCTCTCGCTGACGCGGACCGTCGCGCGCGAGATGGCGCGCAAGGGGATCACCTGCAACGCGGTGACCCCCGGGGTCATCGAGACGGACATGACCGAGGGCATCTCGGACAAGCTTCTGTCCGGCGTTCCCGCCGGACGGGTCGGGCAGCCAGAAGAGGTCGCCCATGCCGTGTCGTTCCTCTGCTCGGACGGAGCGGCATACATCAACGGGGCAACGCTCGCCGTCGACGGCGCGCTCGCCGCATAGACAAGGGAGAACGGACACATGGCCGTAAACGAGAACGACGTACTCGAGGAGATCCGCGACCAGCTCGAGTCGATCAAGGTCCCGGGCGCACGCGAGGCGGCGCCGGAGAACACCTGGAACGACCTCGACGTCGACTCGCTCGACCTCGTCGAGCTCGTCAAGGCGCTGGAGGATCGCTTCGACATCACGATCTCCGACGACGACCTCAAGCCGATCGAGTCCGTCGGCGACGCCATCTCGCTGACGGTGCGCCTCGTCGAGGCCAAGGAGGGAGCACCTGCATGACCTGGCACACGTCCCCCCATGTTGAGATCGCGATCACCGGACGCGGGGTCGTCTCGTCGATCGGCGAAGGGGCGGACGCGTTCGTCGACGCGCTGCTCGAGCGCCGTTCGGGCATCGTCGACGGCATGGCTCCCTGCGCGGAGTTCGACCCCGAGACGGCGATGAGCGCGAAGGTCGCGCGCCGCTCGGACCGCTACACCCAGCTCGCCTTCGCGGCGGCCGTCCAGGCCGCCGAGGAGGCCGGGCTGCCCGGCGACATCGACCTCGAGCGCCTGGCGATCCTCGTCGGCACCGGCGTCGGCGGCCTGAAGACGCTCGAGGACGAGTGCCGGGCGTTCGTCGACGGCGGCGAGCGCGCCGTCTCGCCGCACTTCGTCCCGATGATGATGCCCAACGCGGCCGCCGGCGCGATCGCGATGGAGCTCGGCGCCCACGGCCCCGGCTTCAGCGTCTCGTCGGCGTGTGCGACCGGCAGCCACGCGATCGGCGAGGCCAAGCGGATGCTCGAGCGCGGCGAGGCGGACGTCGTCGTCGCGGGCGGCACCGAGGCCGCGATCACGCCGCTGTGCGTCGCGGCGTTCAAGCGCATGGGCGCGCTGTCGCGCGAGGGCGTCTCGCGCCCGTTCGACGCGCGCCGCGACGGCTTCGTCATGGGCGAGGGCGCTGCGGTCATCGTCATGGAGCGCGCCGAGCACGCGCGTGCACGCGGCGCGGAGATCCTCGGCTACGTCGTCGGCTACGGGGCCTCCAACGACGCCTTCCACATGACCCAGCCCGACAAGGAGGGCCGCGGCGCCGAGAAGGCGATGCGGGCCGCGCTCGCCGACGCCGGCGTCACGCCCGAGCAGGTCGGCTACATCAACGCGCACGGCACCTCGACGCCGTTCAACGACCGCATCGAGACGCGCGCGATCCACGCCGTCTTCAACGGCGGCTCGCCGCCGGTCTCGAGCACGAAGTCGGCGATCGGGCACCTGCTCGGCGCGGCCGGCGCGGTCGAGGCGATCGCGGTCCTCGGCGCGCTGCAGCGCGGGCTGCTGCCGCCGACGCTGAACTTCGAGGAGCCCGACCCCGACTGCGACCTCGACTACATCCCCGACGGCCCGCGCGAGGCGCCGGGGATCGAGTATGCGATGAGCAACTCGTTCGGTTTCGGCGGACAGAACGCCTGCCTGGCGTTCCGCAAGGCGACGTAGCATGGCGACCGAGACCGCGAAGACCGCGGCTGCCAAGGGCAACGGCAAGGTGCCCGACGCTGCCGTCACCGATGAGCCGGCGCCGCCGCTGGCGTGCTACGAGCGCATCGACCTGCTCTGCGACAGCGGGTCCTTCCAGGAGGTCCGCAGCGAGTCCGGCGACGGGGTGATCTCCGGCTGCGGGCGCGTGGACGGGCGGCCGATCTTCGTCTGGTCGCAGAACGTCAAGCACAAGGGCGGCTCGCTCGGTCAGGGCGGCGGCGCGACGATCGTCAGCACGATCGAGCGCGCGAACCGCGCCGGCGCGCCGGTCGTCGGCTTCCTGCACTCGGGCGGAGCGCGCCTGCAGGAGGGCATCGGCGCGCTCGGCGCGTACGCGTCGATCTTCCGCGCGACGTCGCGCGCGAAGGTCCCGCAGATCAGCGTCGTCTGCGGGCCGTGCGCGGGCGGGGCGGCGTACTCGCCGTCGCTCGGGACGCTCGTGATGATGGTCGGCGACGGCGCGCAGATGTTCCTCACCGGGCCGCGCGTCATCGCGAAGGTCACGCGCGAGAAGGTCACCGGCGTCGAGCTCGGCGGCCCGCGCGTGCACCGCAAGAGCGGCGTCTCGCACATCGAGGCCGACACCGACGCCGAGGCCTCGGACATCATCCGCCAGGCGCTGTCGTACTTCCCCGGCAGGCTCGGGGGCCCGCTGCCGGTCAAGGATCCCGTCGACGCGCCCGCAGGCGACCCGTCGGCGGCGCTGCCGGCCAACCAGCGCCGCGTCTACGACGTGCGCGACGTCATCGAGCATCTCGTCGACGGCGGCGAGTTCCTCGAGCTCTCCAAGCGCTACGCGAAGAACATGGTCGTCGGCTTCGCGCGCATCGAGGGCCACCCGATCGGCGTCATCGCCAACCAGGCGCGCTACCTCGGCGGCGTTCTGGATGCCGTGTCCTCCGACAAGGGCGCGTGGTTCGTGAACATGTGCGACCGCTACGGGATCCCGCTCGTCGTGCTCTCCGACACGCCGGGCTACCGGCCCGGGACGCGCCAGGAGCGCGAGGGCGTCCTGCGCCGCGGAGCCGAGCTGCTGCGCGCGTTCTCGGTCGCCGAGGTGCCGCGCGTGACGGTGACGCTGCGACAGGCGTACGGTGGTGCGTACATCGTCATGAACTGCCGCGACCTCGGAAACGACCTGACGCTCGCCTGGCCCGGAGCCCGGATCGGCGTCATGGGCGCGCCGCAGGCGGTCGAGATCGTCAAGCGCCGCGAGCTCGAGGCGGGCGCCGATCCCGAGGAGCTCGCCGCCGCCTACGAGGAAGAGCACCTCCCGGTTGCGATTGCCGCGAAGCAGGGGTTCATCGACGAGATCGTCGCGCCGACCCAGACTCGCGAGCGGATCGCTGCCCACTTCGAAGCCCACCGATAACCCGCCGCCCGCCGCCCCCGAGGGGCTGCTCGCCCCGCGCAACGCGACCGAGGACGCGATCCTCGAGGCCGCGCGCGAGCTGCTGAGCGAGGGCTCGCACGAGCAGGTCACGATCGACACCATCGCGCGGCGCGCGTTCGTGAGCCGCACGACGGTCTACTTCTACTTCGAGAACAAGCGCGCGGTCATGGACCGCCTCATCCAGCAGGCGTTCTCGGACATGGATGCCGCCGCCTCGCCGTACTTCGAGGGCAGCGGCGACCCGCGCATGGAGCTCGCTCTCGGCCTCGCGCGCTTCGTCGGCGTCGTCAACCGCAACGGCCCGATCCTCATGCTCGCCGCGCATCTCTACGGCGAGGACGAGCACATGCCGTCGCAGTGGGAGCCCTACGTCGACCGCTTCATCGCCGGTGCGGCCGCGCGGATCCACCGCGACCAGCTGCGGGGGCTGGCGCCCGACGACGTCCCGCCGCGCGTCGCCGCGCAGGCGCTGTGCGCGATGGTCGAGCGCCATCTCACGATCGAGGTCATCCGCCACGGCCGCGACATGCGCGAGGCCGTCCGCCAGTTGACGGAGCTGTGGTTCCGCGCGGTCTACGCGGGCGGGGCGCCGCCGGCGGCAGCGTCCAGTTGACGCAGACGACGGCAGCGCCGCCGACCGTCGCCGACGTCCGGCGCATCGCGGCGATCGAGAGCCCGGTCGTGCGCAACCTCGAGATCACGCACTGCTACGGGCGCCTGTCGGCCGCGATGGCGCAGCGCACCGGCCCGTGCGCGAACTGGTGCACGTTCGCCACCTGGGCGTCGCGCCAGGCCGGCCGCACGATCCGCGGCGAGGACCTCGTCGAGACGCTGCGCACGCAGTTGCATGCGGGGCCGCGGTTCCTGCACCCGCTCGCGTCGCTGGGCCGTTACCTGCTGCGCAAGGGCCTGTTCGATCCCGGCACGCGCCTCGGCCGGCTCACGGCCGAGCTGCACACGCCGTTCGATGTCTTCGAGCGCACGAGCGACGCGGTCGCGCGCGGCAACTGCAAGGTCTTCGCGGAGATCGGCGAGCAGTTCGCGCGCTACCTGCACGAGGTCCCGCCGGACGCTGCGGCCGGCTCGGCGGAGGTCGAGGCGTTCCTGGCGGGGCTGCGAGCCGGTGAGCCGCCCGACGGCCAGCGCTACCTGCACCAGGCGTTCGCGCGCTACGCGCGCGTGGCGGCGACGACCGACGAGCGCGCCCGCGCACAGCTCCTCCTGCTCGCCAACCTCGAGATCGGCATGCACGAGCAGACGCGGCTGCAGCCCGAGATCCGCGAATCGCTCGACGCGCCGTACGAGACGGCGCAGGACCTCGACGTTCGGCTCGTGCGCGCGCTCGCGCCGTGGTGGCGGCGGCCGGTGCCGCGGGTCGTCGCCGCGCCGGTCGGTGCGATCGGCGCGCGGGCGCAGCACGGCGTCGCGGAGATGCTGCGCGGGCTCATCACGAGGGCGCTCATGGTCATGTCGCTGCCCGGCCGGGTCCTGCTCCTCGGCGCCGACCTCGACGAGCCGGTCCCGGCGGCGCTCGCGCAGCTCACCGACGCCGAGCTGAACACCCTGCTCTCGACCTTCGAGCCGGCGGCCGGCGCGCCCGACATCACCGGCGCCGGCGACTGGTCGGACTTCCACCAGCGCATGCACTACATCGCCCACCTCTTCCGCGCCTTCCATCTGCACGAGGAGCTGCTCGGCGCGCCGTACACGCCCGAGCAGGTGGCCGCCTTCAGCCGCGGGACGGTCCCCGCCGGCGAGATCTGAGCACTGTCGGGGGCACCGGGCCGTCCACGCGGCTGGACGCGTACATCCCGAGACCGACGATCTCACCCGGCGCCCCGCCGACCCCGAAGACCGGTGCCGGCAGGTTCAGGACGTTCGGCACCATGACGTTGTAGGTCCGGAACGCCGGCGGCCAGATCTCGAGGTAGCGGTCGCAGTTGGGGACCACGCCGAGCAGCACCTCGACGAGCTTCAGCAGCGCGCCATAGCGCTCCTCGAGCGTCTCCCACGCCACCATCTCCTCGCGCAACAGCGGCACGAGCGTCCGATCGCCGACCACCCCGGTCACGCGCGGACCCTACCGCGCGCTCGTTACCCTGGACGCGTGTCCGGAGAATGGCTCGGCACCGACGTCCCGCTGCATGCTCATCACGAGCGCCCGAAGGGCATGGGCCTGCATATCTGCTCCGTCGTACAGCGCGGAGCGAGCTCCCCCAGCGAGCACGTCGAGATCGTCAACGACGGCGCCGAGCCCGTGGCCGTGACGGGGCTCGAGCTGACGGCCTGCTCCGGAGAGCACCACGAGCACGTCTACTCGTTTCCGCAGGGCGAGCTCGCCGCCGGCCAGACCGCCTACGTCTACAGCGGGAAGGGTTCGAACCAGCGCACGCACACCGGCGACCTGATCCTGTACGCCGGCCTGCGGGCGCCGGTGTTCAAGGACGAGTCGCACGTCGCATACCTGCGTCACACGGATGGCAGGATCATCGACACGATGCACGCCGGGCGCCCGCCGCGCCACCCCGACGGCCACGCGTGAGCCGCGGCCGAGCCGAGGCTCGGCCGGGCTCCTGCCGCCTCAGCCGGCCTGGACGACCCAGATGTGGTTGCCGTCGGGGTCCTCGATCGAGAACATCCGCGGCACGGGGCCCTCGCCGCCACCGATCATCTCACCGGCGGTCACGCCGTCGATCGCCGTGACGCGCTCGTACTCGGCCTCGACGTCAGGGGTCTCGACGCCGACGCCGCCGCCGCCCGGCTGGCCGCCCATCGGCGGGTTGAGCGCGAGGCGGGCGGTCGAGCCCGGCGGGGCGACCTCGACCCAGCGGTTGCCGCCCTCGTCGCCGAAGGCGACGTCGGCGCGCAGCTCCCAGCCGAGGGTCTGGGTGTAGTACGCGATCGCCGCGTCCTGGTCGGCGATCGTGAACATCGCGACGCCGATGTTGGTCATCGTCGTGGGGACCTGCGTGGGATTGCTCATGGCCTCAAGACTCCCGCAGCCGTAAGAACTCATCGGTGACCCGCAGATGTTCTCACGATCGGTCCCTCGTACTCGGCGTGTGACACGCGGTTGCCCCAGAACTCGTGGACGGGGTACTTCTCGGGCTCCGGAAGCTCGACGCCGACCTTCGACAGGGCGGGTTTGATGCCGCCGTCCCACGCCTGCTGCCAGGCGTCTTCCGATGCCCAGATCTCGCTGACCCGAAGGTCCGGCTCCTCGCCGAAGAGAGCGTGGAGCTCGAGGCCTGGAGGGAGTCCCTCACGACCGTTCTCCTGAAGGATCTCGTCGACTTGGTCGTACTGCTCGCGCGTCAGCGAGGACGGCGCGTCGCGGATGAGGATTGACATGGTGCGAACCTGATCGACCCGGCGCCGAGGAGCCAGATGAAGCGCTGCGCCGCGGCGGTGCCGGCGCTAGACGGCCCGCTCGTAGATCAGCACGGCGATGCCCTCGCCGACGACCTTCGAGTCGCTGAGCCGCATGCGACGCCGCTCGGGCTGCTCCTCGAACACCTTCTTGCCCGTCCCGAGGATCACCGGAAAGACCATGAGGTTGATCTGGTCGACGAGGTCGCCGGCGATGAGCTCCTGGACGAGCCGGTGGCTGCCCGGCACCTGCAGCTCGCCGTCGAACTCATCCTTGAGCTTGCGCACCTCGGCCGTCGCGTCGCCGCCGTCGAGGACGGTCGTGTTGTTCCACTCCGCCTCGCCGAGCGTCGTCGAGACGACGAACTTCGGCATCGAGTTGAACTTGTCGGCGAACTCGCCCTCGCGCTCCGGCCAGGCTCCGGCGAAGCTCTCGTAGGTCCGCCGGCCGATGAGCAGCGCGTCGGCCCGCATCGTCTCGTCGAGCTTGAACTGGTTGCCGTCGTCACCGCGGTCGAACTCGAACGACCAGCCCGGGTACTTGAACGCGGGCTCGCCTCCCGGCGCCTCCATCACGCCGTCAAGCGACACGAACTCCGTCACAACGATCCGGGCCGGCATCTTCGATCTCCCTTGGCTCGCGGTTTTCCAGAGGTCCACCATGTGCCCTGACGCGTCAGGACGCGCGAACTCATCGCGCCGGGTCTACGCGGGCGGCTCGTCGGCGGCCGGCGGGGCCGGCGGCGCGCCGAGCGCGTGGTAGCCGCCGTCGACGTGGACGATCTCGCCGGTCACGCCGCGCCCGAGCGATGACATGAGAAACAGGCAGGCGTCGGCGACGGGGGCGGCGTCCTTGACGTCCCAGGCCAGCGGCGCCTGCGCGTCCCAGGCCCGGGCGAGGATCTCGAAGCCGGGGATCGATCCCGCGGCGATCGTCTTGACCGGGCCTGCGGAGACGAGGTTCGAGCGCACGCCGAGCGGGCCGAGGTCGCGCGCGAGGTAGCGGTTGACGGACTCGAGCGCCGCCTTCGCGACGCCCATCCAGTCGTAGGCGGGCCAGGCGACCGTCGCGTCGAAGTCGAGGCCGACGATCGAGCCGTGCTCGCCCTTCTCGAGCAGTGGCAGCAGCGCTGCGGCGAGCGCCTTCATCGAGAAGGCGCTCGTCGTGAACGCGATCTGCGCGGACTCCGCCGGCGTGGCGAGGAAGTCGCCGCCGAGGGCGTCGCCGGGGGCGAAGGCGATCGCGTGCAGGACGCCGTCGAGCGCGCCCCAGCGCTCCTCGAGGTCGGCGGCGACGGCGGCGATGTGATCGGGCTCGTTGACGTCGAGCTCGAGGACGTCGGGCGCCGGGTCGCCGAGGCGCTTGGCGATCCGCTGGGTGATCCGCAGCCCGCGGCCGAAGCCCGTGAGGACGATCTCGGCGCCCTCCTCCTGCGCGCGGCGCGCGACGGAGAAGGCGATCGAGCCCTCGGTGAGGACGCCGGTGATGAGCAGGCGGCGGCCTTCAAGCAGTGCCACTAGTGGTCGCCCACGACTAGCGGCCGAAGCGGACGAAGTCGGTGAACTCCGCCCAGGTCGACGACGCCCGCCAGCCGGCCTCGCCGGTGGCATGACGCAGGCGGACGGCCCACTCCGGCTCCCATGCGCGCCAGCGCACGAGCCCGGCGAGCAGCGCGGTGAGCGCGAGCAGGCCGCCGAGGATCGCGAGCGCGAGGACGGGGAAGGGGGTGTCGCCGCCGCTGCTCGTCGTCTCGGCGGCGATGGCGATCGCGTCGGTCTCGACGCCCGGGGCGGGTGCCGGCTCGGCCGTCGGCGTCGGCGGCGGCTGCGCGGCGGCGGGCTTGCCGGCGGTCACCGACGGCGCCGCCTTGCCCGCGGCGGGCGGCGGCGGGGTCGTCGTGCCGGTCGCCGGCGCGGCCGGCGCCTGCGTGATCGCCTCGGTGACCTTCTTCGTGTTGCAGCCGCCCTCGGCGCGGCGCGCGATCGCGTCGTCGACCGCCGCGATGAACTCCGGCGTGTACGCGTTCTGGTCGACCGGGACGGTGTCCTTGATCTTGCGCAGCTCCTCCTGCGTGTACTGGCAGACGTCGAGCCGGTTGTCCTTGAGGTAGTCGGCCACGACGTCCGTGAAGAGGTCGGCGGACGCGGGCGCGGCGAACGCGAACGTCGCGAGGACTAGGACGAAAGTCGAGACAATGCGGCGCATATCTGGGGGTCACGCTAGCATCGCTGGCCGCTACCCATGGCCGTCACGACACCCGCCAGCCCGCGGGTCGCCGCCACGCCCGTGGGCGCGCGTCCCGTTCGCACCGCTCCTCCCAGATCGGGCACCGCGCTCCTTCTCGCCCTGGTGGCCGCCTGCTCCTACGCCGTCTTCGCGCACGGTGCGGTCGGCCTGCCGGAGGAGCCCCGCTTCCAGATCGGCGTCGCGGTCATCGCGATCTTCGCCGCCGCCGCATGGCTGTTCTCGGGCGCGCTGCAGCCGCGCGCGCCGCTGCTCGCGTGGGTCGGCATCGGCCTGCTCGGCGCCTTCGCGGTGTGGTGCGGCATCACGCTGCTGTGGTCCGTGGCGCCCGACCGGACGTGGGCCTACATCAACCGCGGCGTGGCGTACACGCTCGTCGTCGTCCTGGCAATCGCGGCGGCCTCGACATCGCCCCGCGTCATCGAGCGCGCGGCCTTCGGCTGGCTCGCCGTCGCGCTCGCGTGCGCGCTCTACGCGCTCGCGGGGAAGGTCATGCCGGGCGCCGAGATCCTCGGCGTCGACTTCGACCACACCGCGGTCGCCTCGCGCCTGCGGGCGCCGCTGGAGTACTGGAATGCGCTCGGGCTCGTCATGGTCCTCGCCGTCCCGATCGCGCTGCGCCTGACGACCGACGACGCGCGCCGCGAGCGCACGCGCCTCTTCGGGCTCGTCGCGCTCTTCCTGCTGCTGCTGTGCCTCGGGATGACGTACTCGCGCGGCGGGATGCTCGCGCTGGCGGTCGGCCTCGTCGTGCTGACGGTCCTCGGCGCCGCGAAGCTCCGCGGGCTCGCGGTCTTCGGGGTGACCGTCGTGGCGCTCGTGCCGGTGCTCGGCCTGGCCTTCAGCCGGCCGGCGCTGAAGGCGATCAACGTCCCGCTCGACGAGCGCACGCCCGACGGCATCGTCCTCGGGCTCGTGCTCGCTGGCAGCGTCATCGGCCTGCTCATCGCCGGCTGGGGGCTGCTGCGGCTGGAGGAACGCATGCGCATGCGCTGGAGCGCCGAGAACACGCAGCTCGTCTGGCGCGGGCTCGCCGCGACCGCCGCGGTGCTCGGCGTCTTCGCGCTGGGCGCCGTCGCGACCGCGGACGGCGGGCCGGGCGGCTTCGCAGATCGCGCCTGGCACGAGTTCACGAAGACGAGCAAGGACGACGTCTCCGACCCGGCTCGCATCGTCTCCTCGAACTCCGGCAACCGCTGGGTGTGGTGGGAGGAGGCGGCCGGGGCGTGGGTCGACAAGCCGCTGGGCGGTTGGGGGGCGGGGTCCTTCCCGGTGACGCACAAGCTCTACCGGCAGGTCGAGCTCGGGGCCGCGCAGCCGCACAGCGTGCCGCTGCAGTTCCTCGCCGAGACGGGGCTCGTGGGCGCGCTGCTCGTCCTCGGCGGCGTCGGGTTGCTGTTCTGGGTCGCGTTCGACCGCGTGCGCCGGATGGCGGCCGGCCGCGAGCGCGAGATGGCGATCGCGCTCTTCGCGGCCGCCTGCGCCTGGCTCGCCCACGGCCTCGTCGACTGGGACTGGGACATCCCGGGCGTCACGGTGCCGGTGCTCATGTTCCTCGGCGTGCTCGTCGCGGCGCGGGCGCCGCTCGTGCGGGGCGGCCTGGCGCGGCGCGACGGCGGCGTGGCGGCGCGCTCGATGGCGCTCGGCCTGGCGTGTGTCCTGCTCGGGCTGTTCGTCGTCTCGGCGGGGCTGCCGATGGTCGCCGACTCGAAGTCCAGCGCGGCGCTGGCGGTCAGCAACGACGCCGGCGAGACCGAGCTGAAGAACGCGGCGGCCGAGGCCGATCTCGCGGCGCGCCTGGATCCCACCGCCGTGCGCTCGCTGCTGGCGGCGGCGGCGATCGAACAGGGACGCGGCCGGCTGCTGGACGCCAAGCGCTACCTCCTGAAGGCCGTCGATCGCCAGCCCTACAGCTCGGCGGCGTGGGAGCGCCTGCTGCGCCTCGCGCTGTCGACCGCCGACCGGCCGGGCGCGCAGGCGGCGACACGGCGGCTGCTCGCGCTCGACCCGCTCGGCGAGAGCGCCCGCTCGCTGGGCAACCGATTGACGCTCTTCCGCGTGCCGTCGGGATCCTCGCCGACGGCGACCGGCACCCCGCTGAGCCCGGCGTTCCCCTCGGCTGTGGCCGCTCCGCCCGCGCCGTAGGCGGCTCGGCCCGCGCCCTGGGCGGAGGCGGTCGCTCGTGCGGGCCGTCTCGCTGGTGAACAGCGGCATTGAGGACCGGGTTCGAACGCCGCTGGTGGGGTGCGTGGAAATACTCGGGCTGAGACCGGGTTTTCCACGGACCCCCACGAGCGACAGAACCCGACTCCCTCATTGCCGCCGTTGGCAAGCGCCGCGAGCCCGGTCGGCCCTACGTCACTGCCACCCGCATGACGCCGAGCACGATGATCGCGGCCGCGGCCGCCGCCACGAGCAGCAGCAGGATGCCGACCGCGAGCTCGGACGGCAGGTACCGCGTCCGGGCGCGGATGCGCTCGCGCGGGAGGGTCGTGACGCTCGGGGCGGTCGTCGCCACGCGCGAGGGCGCCGCGGTCTGGCGCAGCTCGCGCTCGCGGGCGACGTGGCGCCCGCGCTCGCGTGACGGGCGGCGCTCGGGCGCGGAGGCGTCGTCGCCGCGGTCCCGCTCGCGGCGCTCGCGGCGCCGCTCAGGCGCGGAGGCGTCGTCGCCGCGCTCCCGCTCGCGGCGCTCGCGGCGGCGCTCGCGCCTGGGCGCGCGCTCGGGGACCGGGGCGTGCGGCTCGGTCGGGGCATCGGTGCGCTCGTCCTCGGCGGCGCGTGCGTCGGCTTCCGCGCGCTCCCGCGCCGCCCGCTCCTCGGCGGCGCGCGCCTCCGCCGCGCGCGCCTCGGCCGCGGTGAGCGCCTCCTGCACCGCTCGCGCCTCTGCGACCGCACGCGCTTCGGCGGCCGCGCGCTCGGCCTCCGCCGCACGCTCGCGGCGCGCCTGGCGCTCCGTGCGGCGCAGCTCGACGGCCGCCCGCAGCGCGGCCTCCTGGCGCCGGCGCTCGGCCTCCGCCGCGGCCAGTCGCTGATCCTCCTCGGCGCGCCGGCGGGCGGCGCGCGCCTCGGCCTCCCGTGCGGCCTGCGCCCGCGCCGCGGCGCGCGCCTCGTCCTCGGCCGCGCGCTCGGCGGCGCGCGCCTCGGCCGCGGTGGCGGCCTTCTGCTGCGCGGTCTTCGACGCGCGCGACGCCGCGCGGCGTGCCGCCCGGCGGGCCTCGTCGGCCTGCTTGGCGGCCTCCTCGCTCGTCTCGGCGAGCTCCGCCATCCGCGCCTCGAGCGCCTTGCGCGCGGCGTGCTCGGCCTGCGCGCGCTGCGCCGCCGTGGCCGCAGCCGCGATCGCCGTGTCGAGGCGGTCGATGAGCTGCGTGCGCTCGGCCTCGTCCTCGGCGATCCGCTCGGTCGCGCGGCGCACGTCTTCCAGCGCGTCCTGCAGGTCGCCGCCGAGCGCGCCCTCGAGCGCGCTCATCCGCTGGACCTCGCCGAGCGCCTGCGTCAGCGCCTGCTCGAGGTCGCGCTGGACCTCGGCGTCCTCCTCCGCCCGCCGGTCGGCGTCGGCGAGCGTCGCCTCGAGCACGCCGCCGAGCCGCTGCACCTCCGCCAGCGCGCTGTCGCGCTCGATGACGGCCGCGGCCTGATCGCCGCGCGCGAGCTCGAGCTCCGCAGTGACCTGCGCGACGCGCGCGAGCGCCTGCTCGTGGTCGGCGGAGAGGGCCGCGATCTGCGCCTCGGCGCGCTCGAGGCGACCGCCGAGCGCCGCGATCTCCGCCGTCGCGGCCTCGCGCTGCTCGTCGAGCGCCGCGATCTCCGCGAGCGCGTGGTCGCGCTGCGTCGTCAGCGAATCGACCTCCGACGTCGCGCCGGCGAGCCGCGCCTCGAGCTGCTGGATCGCGAGCTGCGCCTGCTCGCCCTGCGCCGTGAGCGACTCGAGCTCCGCGCGTGCCGCGGTGTGCTCGGCGGTCAGGCGCTGGAGGCTGGCGCGGGCGGCGTCGTGCTGGGAGGCCAAGTCGATTCTCGCCGCCCGGGCGCGCTCCGCGTCCTCCTCGAGCCTCGTGATCTCGGCGCGCGCGGCGGCCTGCTCGGCCGCGAGCGCTGCGATCTGCTCCTGCGCGCGTGTGCGCTGCTCGATGAGCTGCTCGATCTCGGCCTGCGCGCTGTCATGGCGCAGCGTCAGCTCGTCGGCGTCCTCGCGCGCCGCGTCGCGCTCGGCCGTGAGCTCGGCGATCGCAGCCTGCGCGTCATCGCGCTGCGCCGTCAGCGCGCGGATGTCCTCGAGCGCCTGCTCGCGCTCGATCGTGAGGTCCGCGATCTGCGACAGCGCGCTCCCGCGCTCGCCGTCGAGCATCTCGATGTCGCTGCCGGCGGCGTCGCGCAGCGCGGCGAGCGCGTCGATCTCCGCATGCGCGCCCTCGAGACGCTCCGCGAGGTCGACGATCTGCGCCTCGGCGGAGTCGCGCTCGTCGGCGAGCGCCTCGACCCGCTCGCTCGCCGCATCGCGCTCCGCGCCGAGCTGCTCGATCCTCTCGCGCGCGCCGTCGCGCTCGGCGACGAGCCCGTCGATCTCGGCGAGCGCCTCGTCGAGCAGCGCCTGCGCGTCGCCGGCCTCCCGGCGCAGCACCCCAAGCTCGCGGTCGAGCTCGACGATCCGGCGCTGCGCGGCGCCGGCCTCGGCGACCGCCGCCGCGGTCTCCGCGCGCGCGGCGTCGATCGCCGCGGCCTGCTCCTGGGCGTCGCCGCCGACGTCGCGCAGCCGCTGCTCGAGCGCCGCGGCGCTCTCCTGCGCCTCGGCGAGGCGCCGCTTCGCCGTCGCGGCGTCGGCGCGCGCGGCCTCGAGCTGCGCCTCGCCGCGCGCGACGGCGCTGCGGTAGCCCTCGCGCTCCTCCTCGAGCGCGGCGAGCTCGCTGCGGGCGCGCTCGAGCTCGGCGGCGCTCGCGCGGGCCTCCGCGCGCGCCGCTTCGATGGCCTGGCTGCGCGACGCCGACTTCATCGCGACGGACTGCAGCTGCCCCTCGAGCTCCTGCGCCGCCGCCGCGCGCGCGGTGAGCTCCGCGACGCGGGCCTCGAGCTCGGCGGTGCGCGCGACCTGCCTGCGCGCGGCGGCGAGCTGGCTTTCGAGCTGTGGCAGCCGCTCGGACTTCGCGACGGCCGCCTTCAGGCGCAGCTCCAGCGCGGCGACCCGCTCGCCCGCCGGCTCGAGCTCGTCGACGCGCCGCTGCAGCGCGACCGCGCGCTCGCGCGCCTCCTCGGCGGCCCGCTCGGCCTCGGCGCGGGCGGCGGCCTCGGCCGCGGCCTCGCGCAACGCGGCCTCGGCGTCGCCGCCGGCGGCGCCCGCCTGCGCCGCCAGCCGCTTGCGCTCCTGCTCGGCCGCGGCCGCGCGCTGCTCGGCGGCCTTCGCCGCGGCAGCCGCCGCGCGCTGCTCGTCGCGCAGCGCCGCGAGCTCCGCCTGGGCAGTCGATCGTGCCGCCTGCGCGGCCTCGACGTCCTCGCGCGCACGGCCGAGCTCGCCCTCGAGCTGCTCGACGCGCTCCGTGTCGAGCTCGAGCCTCGTCGCGCGCTCGCGCGCCTCGGCCGCCTTGCGCTCGACCGCGGCGACGCGGCTCTCGGCCTGCGCCGCGCGCGCGTCGAGCTCCGTCGCGCGCTGGGCGTGGGCTGCGACCTGCGCGCGCAGCTCGGCAGTCGTGCCGGCGGCCTCCTCGACGGAGCGCTCGAGCTGCGCAGCGCGCGCCTCGAGGTCGGCGGCCCTGCGCTCGGCGCTCGTCGCGCGACCTGAGAGCGCGCGGACCTGCTCGGATGCCTCCTGCGCGGCGGCCGCCTCCTGCTCGGCGCGCGCGCGCAGCTCCTCGGCGCCGCGCTCAGCGTCCCGGGCCAGCGCGACGGCGCGCGCCTGCTCGGCCTGCACGCGCTCCTCGGCGGCGGCGAGATCCGCGGCCGCGCGCTCGCGCTCCTCGCGCAGCTCGCGGGCGTGCGCGTCGGCGGCGCGCCGGGCGGCGAGCTCGCGTTCCTTCGCGGCCGTCTCGAGCTCCGCGACCCGCGTCGCGTGCCGGCCGGACTGCGTGCTGACGTCCTGCAGCGCCGCGGCATCGGCGACCGCGCGCTCATGCTCGGCGCGCAACCCCGTGAGCTCGGCGACGGTCTGGGCCGCGCGCGCCTCGACCTCGCGGCGCTCGGCGTGCGCCGTCGCGAGCTCCTCCTCGAGCTTCGGGACCTGGTCGGCGAGCGTCGCCACCTCTCGCCGTGACTGCTCGAGCTCCGCGACCCGAGCCTTGAGATCGCGCACGCGCTCCTCGGCGAGCTCGGCGCCGCGGGCGCGCTTGCGCTCCTGCTCGAGCTCGCGCTCGAGCGTCCGCAGGCGGGCCTGGTTGCGCTCGGCGCGCTCGGCGGCGGCGCGCGCGGCGACGACGGCTTCGTCGCGCTCGCGCTCCACGCGCCGTGCGGCCTCCAGCGCGCGCGCCGTCTGCTCGGCCCGCGCGCCCGCGACCTGGCGCTCCTCCGCGGCGACGGCGACCTTCGCCTGCGCGGCCTGCACCTCCTGCGCGCGCTCCTGCGCGAGGGCCTCGGCAGCGAGCCGCGCCGCCTCCAGCGCGGCGGCCTGGGCGCGCGAGCGCTCGAGCTCGTCGGCGATCTCGGCCGTCGCCTCCTGCGCCTGCTCGAGACCGCGCGCGCGCTCGGCGGCGAGCTTCTGCGCGGCCTGCATCTCGGCGCGCGCCTGCTCGGCCTGCTCGGCGGCGCGCCGCGCCTGCGCCTGGGCCTTCGCCGTGGCCTCGTCGGCGGAGGCCTTGACGTCGGCCGCCGACTGCGCCGCCTGCTCGCGCGCGGCCGCCCACTCGCGCTCGATCGTCGCGCGCGCCTCGTCGCGGACCGCCTGGACGGCGGCCTCCGCGCGCTTGGCGGCCGCCTTCGTCTCCTCGCGGGCGGCCTCGCTCTGCGCCTGGGCGCGGGCGAGGTCCTGCTCGGCCTGCGCCCGCGCGGCGCGGACCTCGGCCTGCGCGCGCTCGGCGCGGGCC
This sequence comes from uncultured Actinomycetes bacterium, assembly GCA_963797025.1. GTDB lineage: Bacteria > Actinomycetota > Thermoleophilia > Solirubrobacterales > Solirubrobacteraceae > CADCVQ01. Next base: position 122,640 of record CAWCNU010000004.1, on the reverse strand, counting down.
TCGGCGTCGGCGCGCAGCCGCTCGAGCGCGCGCTCGGCGTCGCGGGCGGCCTGCTCGGCCTCCGTGCGCGTGCTGAGCACCTCGCGCTCGCGCGCGGCGACCGCCGCCTCGAGCTGCTGGCGCGCGGTGCGCTCGGCGGCGATCCGCTCGTCGAGGTCGGCGCGCGCGGCGGCGATCTCCTCGCGCGCGTGCTGGGCCGCCTCCTCGGCCTCGGCGCGGGCCTGCTCGAGGAAGGCGACGCGCTCGGCGAGCTCGCGCGCCTCGCGCTGGCCGGTCCGCGTCGCGGCCTCGGCCTGGGCGCGCAGGCGCATGAGCTCGTCGCGCGCCTCCCGCGTGGCGCGCTCGGCGGCACCGCGCGCGGCGCGCTCGGTCTCCAGGCGCGCCTCGAGCGCCGCCATCGCCTGGCGCCGCTGCTCGGCGGCGCGCTCGGCGTCCTCGCGGCGGCGGCGTTCCTCGCGCAGGGCCGCCGCGTCGACGGGCCGGGCCGGCCGCGCGCGGGGGGGCGGCTCGGGCTCGGGCGCCTTCGGCGCGCGGGGCGCGGCCTCCGTCGGCCGCGGCAGGTCGACGATGCCGCGGCTCGTCTCCAGCGCGAACGCGAGCCGGCCCTCCTTCAGCAGAGCGGCCGGAGCCGAATAGGCCGCGCGCCACTCGGCTGGATCGGGGCCGGCGAGCGGCGCCGAGTCGTCGGGCCCCGGCAGGGGCGCGATCCGGCGGGTGCGCCGGCCGTCGTCGAGGACGAGCATCGGCGGCGCGAGCCGCTCGCGCTGGTCGGCGCGCCAGCGCCCGGCGAGGCGCAACAGCACGGTCGCCGACCCGGCGGGTACGCGCTCGAAGCGCTCGACCTCGAATGCGGGTGGGCGACCGCTCACGACGGCGGGGAGTCTAGGTCCGAGAGGGCGTCCAGCGCGTCTGTCAGCACGTGCGCGGGCGGGTTTTCGGCGTCGAGGACGCGGATGCGCTCGGGCTCGAGGGCGGCGAGCTCGTCGTAGACGGCGGCGATCGCGGCGAAGAAGTCGTCCTGCTCGCGCTCGAGGCGGTCCGGGGCGCCGCTGCGGCGCGCGCGGGCCACCTGCGGATCGAGGCGCAACAGCAGCGTCCGGGCGGGCGTCAGGCCGCCCGTCGCGAACGCGTTGAGCATCGCGACGTCGCTCACGCCGAGCCCGCGCCCGCCGCCCTGGTAGGCCAGCGAGGAGTCGACGAAGCGATCGAGCAGGACCCACGCGCCCTCCTCGAGCCAGGGGCGCAGGCGCTCGTCGACGAGCTGCGCGCGCGCGGCCGCGTAGAGCAGCGCCTCCGCGCGCGGATCGCAGCGCAGGCCGGGGTCCGTGACGAGCTCGCGCACGCGCTCGGAGAGCTCGACGCCGCCGGGCTCGCGCAGCAGCCGGACGGGCCTGTCGGCCTCCAGCGCCCCCTGCAGCGCGGTCGCGAGCGTCGACTTTCCCGCGCCGTCGATGCCCTCGATCGTGATGAGCCTCCCGCGCATCACCGCGACGGTACCGTTCGCGGGCGATGCTTCCCGGTACCGAGCGACACCCCCACGCCCGCGCGGTGCTCGGCGCCGCCCTCTCACCGGCCGGAGCGCCGAGCCACGCCTACCTCTTCAGCGGCCCCGCCGGCAGCGGCAAGCGGACCGTCGCGCGGGAGTTCGCCACCGCGTTGCTGACGGAGGGCGCCGCCGATCCGCCCGGCGCGGCGATCCGCGTCCAGCACGGCGCGCATCCCGATCTCACCTGGGTGGCGCCGACGAGCGCGGCCGGGATCCTCGTCGGCGACATCGACGAGGCCGTCGTCGCCGGTGCGACGCGCACGCCCTTCGAGGCCCAGCGGCGCGTCTTCGTCATCGAGGACGTCGACGAGCTCAACGACCAGGCCGCCAACCGGATGCTCAAGACGCTCGAGGAGCCGCCGTCGTTCGCGCACCTCATCCTCCTGACGAGCCGGCCCGGCGAGGTCCTGCCGACGATCGCCAGCCGCTGCCAGGCCGTGCGCTTCGACGCGCCGTCCGACGAGCAGATCGCCGCGCGGCTCGAGCGCCACGGCATCGCGCCGGACATCGCGCTGGCCTGCGCGCGGCTCGGGCTCGGCGACGCGCGCCGGGCGCTCGCGCTGGCGCTCGGCGAGGGGCCGGCGCTGCGGGCGGGGGCCGAGGCCGTCGCGCGCGGCGCGCTGCGCGGGGAGATCTCCGCGCGCCCGTGGACCGCGCTGCTCGCGCAGGCCAGGGCCGCCGGCACGCGCGCGGCCGACGAGGTCGAGGCGGCGCTCGGCGATGACCTGCAGTACGCGATCTCCAAGGACCACAACCGCCTGCGACGCGAGGCCGCCGAGCGCGGCAAGCGCGCGTCGCGTCGCGCGCAGACGGCGGCGCTGGACCGCGGGCTCGCGCTCGTCGGCCTCTGGCTGCGCGACGTCGCGGTCATGGCCGACGGCGCGCCGGAGCTCGTCCACAACAGCGACCGCGTCGCCGAGCTCGCCGAGGACGCCGGGATCGCGCCGCCGGTCGCGCGGCTGCGCGCGGCGCAGGGCCTCGTCGAGGACACGCGGGCGGCGCTCGTCCTCAATCCGAACGAGGAGCTCGCGCTCGACGCGCTGGGCTCGCGCCTGGCGCGGACGCTGCGTCGCTGATCAGCCGGCGATCGGACCGAGCCGCGGCTCGTGGCCGTGGAGGTCGAACGCGCGAAAGCGGCTGAAGCGGACGTGGTCGGGCCCGTGGAAGTCGGCCGAGCCGGTCGTCAGCAGCCCGAGCTCGTCGGCCAGCGCGCACAGCAGCGCGGTCTGCGCGCCGTCGTGCGTCGCGTAGAACGCCTCGACCCCGTCGAGGCCGGCGCCGGCGAATCGCGCGAGCGCGGCGCTGACGTCGTCCGGACCGGCGAGATCCCAGAACGGGTGCGCCCAGACCGCGAGGCCGCCGGCGGCGTGGATCGCGTCGATCGCCTCGTCGACCGTCGGCGTCGTGCGCCGGCTGTAGGCCGGCCCGCCCGCGACGAGGTAGGCCTCGAGGAAGGCCGACGGCTCGTCGAGCCCCTCGCGCGCCAGCCGCTCGCGGTTGGCGGCGATCGTCGCGGCGGCGAGGTGCGGGCGCCCGATCGGGCAGCCGCGGGCGCGGCGGTCGTCGAGCACGGTGCGGTCGGGCGGCAGGCCGAGCTCGACGAGGCGGGCGGCCATACGCTCGATGCGCAGCGCGCGGTCCTCGCACCAGAGGCGCATGTGCGCGCAGAACGTCTCGTCGGTGTGGTCGATGTTGTAGCCGAGCACGTGGAAGTCCTCGCCGAGGACGTCGGCGGTCGAGAGCTCGACGGCCGGGACGAGCCGGATGCCGTGCTCGTCGGCGGCCCGCAGCGCCTCGGCAACGCCCTCGACCGTGTCGTGGTCGGTGAGGGCCAGCAGCCGCACGCCGGCGGTCGCGGCGGCGGCCACGACGGCGGCGGGCTCGAGGGAGCCGTCCGAGCAGGTCGAGTGCGACTGCAGGTCGAAGGCGGGGGCGCCGGAGGCCGTGGTCATCCGGGCAGCTTTACGGAAGTTGGCTGCCGGTAGCGTCCGGTCATGCCCACGGCCCTCGTCGCGCCCGACGCCTTCAAGGGCACGCACGACGCCGCGACCGTCGCGGACGCGCTCGCGCGCGGCCTGCGGACCGCCGGATGGGACGCCGATCGCTGCCCCGTCGCCGACGGCGGCGAGGGCACGGCGGCGCTGCTCGTCGCGGCGCTCGGCGGCCGCCTCGTGGAGGTCGCGGCCACGGATCCGCTCGGTGCGCCGGTGACGTGCCTGCTCGGGCTCGCGGGCGAGACGGCGATCGTCGAGGTCGCACAGGCGTCGGGGCTGTCGCTCGTCGCCGAGTCGCGGCGCGACGCCTGGCGGGCCTCGTCGCGCGGAACCGGCGCGCTCGTGGCGGCGGCGGTGGCGGCGGGCGCGCGCGAGATCCTCGTCGCCGCGGGCGGCAGCGCGACGACCGACGGCGGCCACGGCGCGATCGAGGCGATCCGGGCGGCCGGCGGCCTCGGTGAGGCGCGGCTCGTCGTCCTCTGCGACGTGCGGATCGCGTTCGAGGACGCGCCGCGGGTCTTCGGCCCGCAGAAGGGGGCCGACGCGGCGACCGTCGCGCGCCTGGAGGAGCGCCTGGACGGCTTCGCGGCCGAGCTCCCGCGCGACCCGCGCGGCGTCGCGATGACCGGCGCGGCGGGCGGGCTGTCGGGCGGGCTGTGGGCGGCCTTCGGCGCCGAGCTGCGCCCGGGCGCCGCGGCGGTCCTCGACGCGCTGGCCTTCGACGAGCGGCTCGCGCGCGCCCAGCTCGTCGTCGCCGGCGAGGGCCGCCTGGACGAGCAGAGCTTCGGCGGCAAGGTGGCCGGCGAGCTCGTGCGCCGCGCGCGGGCGGCCGGCGTCCCCGCGTGTGCGGTCGTGGGCTCGACGCGACTGCGCGAGGAGGAGGCCGCCCGCCTCGGGCTCGCGCGCGTCGCCGTGGCCTCGACGCTCGAGGAGATCGCGGCGGCGGGCCGTCAGCTCGGCGCGTGGGCCGGGCGCACGTGGGTCACCGACAGGCCGTAGCGCTCCGCCAGCCGCTGGGCGACGAGCGACCGGTGACAGGCCTCGGGGTCGGCCTCGACGCAGAACAGCGCCCCCGTGCCGCGCGGGCGCAGCTCCTGCATGAGCGCGTCGAGATCGGCGTGTTCGAGGACCTCGCGCACGTAGTGCTCGACGTACTCGGGATCGAGCAGCTCGCGCGATCGCTTTCCGACGCCCGCGCGGTCGTCGGCGGCGTACTGCAGCCGGCGCAGCTCGGTCGTCGGCGCGAGGTCGCGGTGGTGGCTGTAGGCGATCCCGGCCGCGCCGAGCGCGGCGAGCAGCCGCTGGGCGTTGGCCCACGCGTAGCGGCTGCCGCGCACGCCGCGGCGCTGGCGCACGTCGACGAGCAGGCGGACGTCGTGGGCCTGCAGCGCCGCGACGAACGAGTCGACGTCCCACTCGTAGACGCCGATCGTGATGACGTCCGCCATCGGAGCCACTACGACAGCGACGAGAGCCCCGCCGCGACGGCGAAGCCGAGGGTCGTGACGAGCCCGGCGGCGCGGCCGGCGTCCTTGCGGGCATCGGGGATCATCGAGTCGGCGAGCATGACGAGCAGGGCGCCCGCCGCGAAGCCGTCGATCCCGGCGCGCAGGTCGCCGGAGACCGACTTCGCCCCGGCCCAGCCGACGACCGTCGCCGCCGTGCAGACGAGCGCGACGGCGCCCCAGAGCTCGAGGATCCTGCCGCGGCTCGTGCCTTGCTCGAGCATCGCCGACGCCGAGCCCGTCGCCTCGGGCAGGTTGGAGATGAAGATCGCGACGAGCAGCCCGACGCCGACGCCCTCGCCGCCGGCGATCCCGATGCCGAGCACGAGCTGCTCCGGGATCCCGTCGAGGAACGCGCCGAGCGCGAGCGCCGTTCCCGCGCCCGCAAAGCGCCGCTCGATCGCGCCGTCGAGCAGGAAGTACGTCAGCGCGCCGGCGCCGAGCCCGGTCGCGGTCCATCCGAGGCCGCCGACGCTGAGCCCCTCCTCGAGGAGCTCGAAGCTCACGGCGCTGATGAGCGCGCCCGCGCCGAAGGACAGGACGAGCCCGATGTCGCGGCGCGACCAGCGGTGCGCGAACGCGAGCAGCGCGCCGAGCACGAGCGACGCGGCCGACAGCGCGCCGTAGCCGATCGCCGTGAGCATGGCCGCGTTCTACCCACTGACGCCCCACAGGCTTCTGGCGCGGTCGCCGTCTGCCGATGGATCGACCGCGAGCTAGCATTGCCGGGCACGCCGACGTAGCTCAGCTGGTAGAGCACTTCACTCGTAATGAAGGGGTCAGCGGTTCGAATCCGCTCGTCGGCTCTCCTGAGACTCCTGCAAACAGGCCAGTTCCTGATCTTGGCGCCTCGGGCACCAGGCGTTGGGTGGCAACGGAAGTGGCAACATCCGTGAGCTTCGAGGGTGAGTTGGCCTTTGCAAGTCCAGAACACCGATTCGATCCATTGGCGGATGGCTCCGAGCGATCCGTGGCGGCGCGGCTGGTTGCGACGGTCGGGTCTGAGGAAGCGCGCGCCCATGCCAGCGATGAGCTGCTCAAACTCGGCGCCGGCGAAGCCCTTCTAGGCCTCGGCCGGCACCGGATCCGGGTCGGCAATCACGGTCTACGCGATTGGCACGACCACGTCCGCGGGGACATACCGGTGCATTTTCCCGTGGCGCCTGATGTGGCGGGATCAGTGGCCTCGTAGGTGCAGACTCTGCCGAGATGCCGTCGGGCTCTTCGAGCGCGTGGGTGCGGATCCAGCGCAGGTCGTCCTCCATCTCGGCGCCGATGTGGCCCGAACGCTCGGCGGCTGTTTCGAGATCGGCGGGGGCGCGCTAGCTTTCGCGCCGTAGGAGTGCGTAGAGCTGCATGCGTTCCTCCTGTGCGAGTGGTTAGGGAACGAGTCGATAGAAGCGGAAGAAGTCGTTCTCGATTGCCAGCACGTCGGTGCGGGCGAAGCCGGCGTCGGCGGCGAGTTCGATCATGGTGCTGCAGCGCAGGGCGGTGCCGAGGGCGGCCGATGGCTGTTCGGTGCGTGAGCTGGGCAGGCAGTGGCTGACGCTCCAGCCGTACATCATCCGTTCGACGGGGTCACCGGGAGCGACGAACGTGTCGGCGACGCGTTCGTCGGCGACGAACACGCTGCCGTCGGCGCCGAGGGCGGCGCGCGCGGCGGCGAGCGCCTCTACGGGGCGCGCCATGTCGTGCAGTGCCTCGAAGATGCAGACGAGGTCGTACGGGCCGCCAGTGGCGAGCTCGTCGGCGTCGCGGTGGTGAAACGTCACGCAGCCGTCCGTGCCGGCGGCGTCGGTTGCCTCCGCGATCGAGGCCGCGTCGCTGTCGATCCCCTCGACGCGCGCGTGCGGGTAGGCGCGGGCGATCGCCATTGTCGAGGCGCCGAGGCCGCAGCCCACGTCGGCGACGCGGGCGGGTGGCTCGGCGGCGAGACGAGCATGGATCTCCGGCACCGACTCAAGCCAGCCCGCCAGCTCGTGCATGAACGCCGGCCGGTTGATCGCTGCCTGCCCGGCGCGGAACTCGGAGCCGTAGCGTTCGTAGGGAACGCCGGCGCCGGTGCGGTACGCCTGTGCGACGTCTGGCAGCGCGCGGGCGATGCCGACGAGCATCGGGGCGAACGGCGCGACGAATGCCGGACTGTCGGGATCTGCGAGCACCTCGGCGTGGCCTTCGGGCATGTAGAAACGCCGCGCGTCGGCGGCCGCATCGGGCTCGTCGACGGCGATCAGGCCGGCGACCGCTTGCTGCTCGAGCCACTCGCGCGCGTAGCGCTCGTCGATGGCGGCGTGCTCGGCCACAGCGGCGGCCGTGAGCGGGTCGCTCGCGGCCAGCGTCTGATAAAGGCCCAGCTGCCACCCCAGGTGGATGCTGAACAGCTCAAGGCCGGCGAGTGCGGATTCGAACAGTCGCTCGCTGAGGGCGTCCGTCGCGGAGGTGGTGGTGGTCATCATGGCGATGACGCTACGGCCGGCCACACGTCCTGTCATGAGGCGTTTGCCTCAACTTCAGGAGACCAGACCGTGGCGCATCGCGTAGAGCGCGGCGGCCGCGCGCGTTGACACGCCGAGCTTGGCGTAGATGCGCTCGATGTGGTTGCGCGCCGTCTTGTCCGCGATCACCAGCTCGCGTGCGACGTCGCGGCTCGAGGCTCCGCGAGCGACGAGCAGCAGGACATCGAGCTCGCGCGCGGTCAGGCCCGCCGGCCGGGCTCGCTCGCGCGTGTTCGCGCGCCGATGCCCGGCGGCTGCGAGCACGTCCTCGGCCGCTTCGGGATCGATCCGCCCGGCGCGGACCTCGTCGCGCAGCTCGGCAACCGCCAGCTCGGGCCTCAAAGCGGGCCTGTGAGGGCGCGCCTCGGTCATCGCCTGGTAGGCGTCCGCGGCCGCGAGGATTCGCGCGGCGGGCGGGAGCGCGGAGCCCGGCAGCGAGCGGTGGTAGCCGGAGCCGTCGAGGCGCTCGTGGTGGCAGGAGGCGACCGCTCCGATCCGGGCGAGGGCCTCGGGCCGCGCGAGCATGCGTTCGGTGTAGTAGCTGTGCAGCCGCACCCGCTCGCGCTCGGCCTCGGTCAGCGGGCCGGGCTTGTCCCAGATCGAGTTCGGCACGCCGGTGCGGCCGATGTCGTGCAGCAGGCCGGCCCGGCGCACCGTCGTCACGTCGTCGTCGGGCAGACCGGCCGAGCGGGCGGCGTATTCGGCGAGGCTCGAGACGGCACGCGAGCGGCCGGTGAACCACGGCGATTTCAGATCGCCGAAGTCGGCGACCGCCTCGAGTACCCCATCGAGCGCCGCGCCGGAGAGCGCGCTTGCCAGGCCAGGCTCAGCTGCGATCACCGCATCCCAGCTCGACTCTTCCTCGAGACCGGCAAGGACCTCCTCGGCGCAGTCAGCAAACGCCTCGACGAGGCGCGGATCGAACTGGCCGCCGGAGCGCTCCCGGGCGACGGCGACCGCGGCGGCGATGCCCTCGCGGCGATGATGGACCTCGACGATGTCCGCGAGCTGGACGAGCCGCATCGCGACCGCCACGTCCTCGCCGCCTACGCCGTCGGGAATCCCCTTGCCATCCCAGCGCGCGAACACCTGCAGCAGCGGCTCGCTGACCTCCGGGCCCAGACCGAGGCGCTCCGCCATCGCAGACGCGACCTGGCAGTGCGCCGTCATCGCATCGACCGGTCCGCGACCCCCGGTGGCCACGAGCGCCGCTGCCATCCGCGCCCGTCGCAGCCGCGGCCGTCCGGCACCCACGCGGCGCAGCATGAACCCCATCATCGGCAACCCGGCGAGGTCGAGCTCGTAGCTGTCGGCGCGCAACGCAAGGTCGTCTCCGAACAAGGCCGCTAGCTCGTGGGAGTCGGCGGTGCAGCCGACCCAAGCAAGCAACGCGACGTGGTAAGCAGCAGCGCGTTCTTGCTCGCCGAGACCGAGACGCTCGGCCAGCCCGAGCGCGATCCGGCATTGACGCAGCACATGCTCCTGAGGTAGCCCGAGGCCGAGATCGGTGGCGAGCGAGAGCGCCCCGATCAGCTCGGCGAGCCGCAGCGGACGATCGACGCGGCCCTCGGGCATGTGGAGAGGCTACCCCGGCGTCACGGGACGATCGCCCGAGCACACCAGCCGGATCGACGTGATGCCGTCGTCGCCGACGTCGTAGTAGTAGGCCTGCTGCTCGAAGACCTGCAGGCCGTCCCGCGCCGACTCCCAGCGCGCGCGGTATCCCACGCGCATCCGGCTACCGACGGCACCGGTGTCGATGCGCTCCAGCCAGACCGCATCCTTGGGGAACCAGTCGAGCAGCACGGCCAGCGTCTGCTCGCGGCCGGACGTCGCGATCAGCTTGGCCGGGACCAGGGCGCTGAAGGCCACGTCGGGCGCGAGCGAGGCGCGGGCACCGTCGGCGTCGCCGACGACCGACGCTGAGATCAGCGCGGTGCCCGGCGTCGCCAGCACAGCTGCGGGGGTGATCTGGTTTCTGTCATGGCCGCAGCCTCCTCGCGCACGCCCGTCGGACACGCGTCCGTCCAGCGCGTGAAGCGGGCACCCGCACTCCGTTGCCAGGACGGCCGCCATAGACGACGAGCAGGCGTCGCGAGTACGCAAGGTCGCGCTTCCGCAATCGCCTGCTCGGGACACGCGCACCAGGTCACTCCCAGAGTTCTGCATTTCGAGCTCCAGTGCGTCGATGCGTGGCTCCTGCTTCGCCTGCGGAGGGACAGCGAGACGTCGAACGCGCGATGACCGAGGCGCCGGCGCCGTCCCGCAGCCGAACCTCTACCGGGACCGCAGTGGATCCGTCGGACGCTTTCAGTTGGCGCATGCGCCAAGCGTGCCGGGGTATTGCGCTGACTGTGCTATCGGCGCACCATCAGTCGAGGTGATCATGGGGAGCATCGCAGCGCGCCTGTGGGCGGGAGGATCGACGTCTGAGCGGCGGCGACGGCGGTTGCTTTCGGTCTATCTGAACGATCACGCGGCGCTCGGCGTCGTCGCCGTCGAGCTCGCGCGACGCGCCGCCGCGGGTAACGCCGGCATGGCGTTCGGGGCGCACACGGCGCGTCTTGCGCGTGATCTGGAGGTGCACCGCGATGCCCTCGATCGGTTGATGGGAGCGCTCGGCGTGCGTCGCAATGCCCTCAAGCTGCGGGGTGCGTGGCTCGGCGAGCGCGCCGGGCGCCTGAAGCTTAACGGCCGCCTAACGTCGAAGTCGCCGCTCAGCCCGGTCGTCGAGGCTGAAGGACTGCTGGCGTGCGTCGGCGCGTTCGCCGTCCTCTGGCGAGGGATGGCAACGCTGCCGGACCCGCAGATCGCGGCGACCGTGGACTGCGACGCGCTTGCGGCGTCGGCGACCGACGAGCTTTCCAAGCTCGAACGGCAGCGGCTGGAACTACTGCGTGCCGCGATGGCGCCCTAATGCTCGAAGCTTGGATGCTCGCAGCGTCGCGTCTCGACCCGGACCGTGCCTGGGATGCCGCCCGCGATGCGCGCGGCGCGTTGGAGAAACTGCGCCCACATGTGCTCCTGAAGCTCCATCGAGACCTTGAGGCGGTGATAGAGCACGTGGAAGACCGGGTCGGCGCTGCGCGCCCAGGACTCGATCTCGAAGCGCAGGCCGTCGTCGTCGGGGACAGCGCGAAACTCGATCTCGCCGGCCTCCATGTGTCCGTCGACTGTGGCGAAGCGAAACGAGCGCTCGGTGCGAGCGATCACGCGCACCGGCCCGTTCCAGGGACCGGGCAGCACGATCTCGTATTCGTCGCCGACCTCGGTGGCGCGCCGGTTGCCGCGGCGTTTGGAGAAACGCGCGAGGTCCATCGGCGCCGCGACGTTCGGGTCGGCCGCGATGACCGCGATGAGCTGCTCGGGCGTCATGACCGGTTCGCGCGCAACTATCGAATAGAGGCGGTGAAACGCCGGTCCGTGGCCGTCGCACGCGCGCTGCAGCCCACGCGTCGCGCCGTCGTCGCGTTCGTCGCTGTGAAAGCCTTCCATCGGCCAGTCGCACGTGGAAACCTGCCGCGCGATGTCCACGTCATGGGTGGCATAGCGCCAGGCTGCGAACGGCAGGCCGGTCGAGGAGGCGGCAAATCGCAGGAGCGTGCGGGTCGGCGGCACGCCTTCGTGGTTCCTTGGGGGCGCCGGCGGCAAACGTCGACTGCGAGCGGCGGGCCGGCGTGCGGCAGCGCATGAGCACGAGCCCGCCTGTCACCGAGCGCCGGGCCGCGACAAGGATGGCCCCGTGGATGCGCGTCCTCGGCTGGGTCGCCGGCGCGCCATTGGCGCTGCTGCGCTACGTCCTGGTAACGCGAAAGTGCATCGACGAGCAGATCGTCGATGGCGCCGACGCCAACCATGGTGCGTGCGATCCAGACATGCCCGACTATGTGCGCAGCGCGGATTCGGGCGCGGGCCTGGCGACGCACCGTCGCTTCAGCCTGAGGATCTGCGATTCGCAGATCTCGGCCGAGCAGCTCGCGACGATCGTCTCCTCTGACCCGAACCTTGTCTCGCCGTGGGAGGTGCTGCGGTGGGAGCTGCCAGACAGCGAGCGTCGGCGCTTGGCACCCGGAGACGACGTGCTCATCCGCATGGCCGGGCCCTGGAACGGCGCGCTACGGGTTATTGAGCGCGATGCGGAGCGGCTACGACTTCAGACGCAATCCGGCAGCGCCCTGAAGGGCGAGCTCGAGCTGCGACTGCACACCGACCACGGCGCTTTGGTTGCCGAGATCGAGCTGTGGGAGCGCGCCGACAACCGGCTGCTGGCCATCCTGCACGACCATCTCGGCCTCACCGCACGGATGCAGACGCATACGTGGGTCGAATTTCTTCAGCGCACATGCAGCGTAAGCGGCGGTCGCCCCGACGGGCCGGTACACGTCCACACGCACCGCGAATCGCGCTGAACGAGCACGGACGCGGCCGCAACCAAACAACCATGGTGCACGCGAGCGTCCGCTGACGGCGTCAGCGCGCGCCGCACCACGCCCGCGACGCCCGCATCGGTCGCGCCATCAGGCGATCGAGATCGTGTTGCCGCCCGAGTCGGTGGACGTGCGCGCGCCGCAACTTCGGCGTACTCGTACTTCGTACCCGGCCTGGCGGCCAGCTCGCCGAAACCGAAGCCGGCGGACTTGAGGAGCGCGACCGCGTCGAGGATCTCAAAGAAGCCGCCCGCGCCGGACCTCAGAAGGCCTGCGACTCCGCGCTGGAGAACTTCGCGTAGACACGGTCCACGCAAGCTTGCCGAGCGACTGCAGGCGCCAACGCGCGGTGAACACTCTCGGTGGCCATGATCTCGGCGGGGTATCACGCGAACATCGAGCCGATGCGGTTGCCCTGCCGAGCGAGGACGGCGGCGAGCAGGTAGGCGTTGATGAACACCTGAGCACCGACCACGAGGATGGTCAGCAGGCTCACGGAGAGGCGAAGATCTGGTCGAGCATCGCAATCTCGGGCTTAGCGCCCACGGGCGTGAGGTCAGCAGCTCATCGTCCCGGCCGTTGTCTTGACGAGCGCATGTCGCGTGCTGGCCGACTCGCCGCCATGGTGGCGGTCGATCGTGTCAAGATCGTTCGTGACCTCGTTCATGCGCGTCTGCGTTCGGCCGATAACTGCGCAGAGGGGACGGTTGAACAACGAACGCAAACGAGCTCTGTCATAAGAACGCGCGGCTGGCCGCCGGATCACCAGCCAGCGCCCCACCCAGACGACAGGGAGGTGCTCGCCGTGAGCGAATACGAAAGCTCTCGTGCGAGACACGCCGCCGCGATCGGACACGGTTCGTGAGGCGAAGATCCCGCTGAGGCCCCGGCATCACGTCGCGGATCGCCGAGACAGTGGGATGCCCAGGGCAACCATGACGCGCCACGCCGGGATGCCGATCCGCTCGGCGCGAAGCACGATCGCCGCCAGCTCCTCGCCGCGCGCGAGCACATTGGGCGCCGAGCCGGCCGTATCGGCAAGCCAGGGCACCGTCGTGGGCGCAAACCACGCCGCCGCTTCGCCGGCGCCGGCGTCATCCACTGACATTGGAGACTTCCCCCTGCACTCGTCCCAGCGCGAGGCGGATGCGCCCCTTGACAGTGCCGAGAGGAAGCTGGAGGCGTTCTGCGATCTCCGTGTGCGTCATCTGGGCGTAGAAGGCGAGCATGATCACTTCTCGCTGGGCGTCAGGCAGCTGCGCGAGAGCGCCGACGAGTTGCTCAGCTCGCTCGGTCGCGACAACCTGCTCGTCGATGATGCCCGCGGCCGCGACGCTCTCGAGCCGCTCTTCGACAGCGCGATGCATGGCATGCCGCTGGTTGCGGCGCGCGACGTCGATCGCGCGGTTGCGCGCGACGGTCAGCAGCCACGGCGCGACGCTGCGACGATCTTCGTAGTGAGTCCGGGCCCGCCAGATTGGCATGAACGTTTCCTGAACGGCCTCCTGCGCGCGGCCTTCGTCGCGACAGACCGACCGGGCCAGGCGGTAGGCACGGTGGCGGTAGCGCTCGTAGAGCACGTCAAACGCATCGACGCAGCCCGCTCTGACCGCCGCCATCAGCTGCTCGTCGTTCAGCGCCGCGCGTACGGCGATGGCGGGATGCGCGCTCATCGGATCACGGTTGGCGCAGCGATAGGCCGCACAACGCGCCAAGGCAGCTCACTGGCGACATCCATGCCCACGCAAGACCGGCGATGCGATCCATGGGCGCAGCCGACGTGAGCATAGAACTGATCGACGCTGCTCAAGGCAGCAGATCCTGTCGGTGGCGAGGTCAAGCAACCTTTCTCGTCGCGAGCTAGGCCGTTGCCGGCGACGAGCACGACCCATGGTCGGTGTACCGGACGTGCCGGGTGGGGAGATAGGACGGTGCCGAAACCGTGCCGGCGCTCCGATTGTTGTGCAGCCCCGTCGCCGTTGCGATCGACGACCTCACTGATGCTGAACGCGCCCATGCGAAGCCCTCCCGAAATCTGCAGCCGGTCGTGTACGGGCCGGGTGCGTCCAAAGCTGGTGCGGGGGTTCGGGGCGGAGCATCTGCGATGAAGGTCGTTGTGATTGGCGCGGGCCTTGGTGGCCTTGCTGCGGCGCTGCGGCTGCAGCACGCCGGTCATGATGTCGTCGTCGTTGAGGGCCGCGAACGGCCGGGCGGGCGCGCGTATCAGCTGCGCGATGGCGGGTTCACGTGGGATACCGGGCCGTCGCTGATCACGATGCCGTGGGTGCTGGAGGAGACGTTCGCCGCGGGCGGCTTGGACTTGCACCGTGAGGTGACGATGCGCCGGCTGGAGCCCTTCTACCGAATCCGCTGGGCGGGCGAGGAGCGGGCGCTGGACTTCGTGCCGCCCGAGCGTATGGCCGAGCAGATCGCGCCGTTCTCCGGGCGTGACGCTGCGGCGTTCGATGGGTTTCTCGCGGCGCTGAAGCCGATCTATGAGCAGGGCATCCTCGGCGCGGGGCGGCGGCCGTTTGTCAAGCTGCGTGACCTCATCGCGTTCGCGCCGAGCATGGTGCGCCTCGGCGCGGCGTTGCCGTTGTGGCGCATGGTCGCCAGGCACTTCGAGCACCCCCGCATCCGCGAGGCCTTCTCCTTTCACTCGCTGTTCATCGGCGGCGATCCGTTTCGGGTGCCGGCGATCTACGGCGCGCTGGTGTACTTGCAGTTCCTCGACGGTGTCTGGTACGCCGACGGCGGCGTCTATTCACTTGTGGAGGCGATGGCGCGCCCGCTCGACGTGCGCTGCGGCGAGCGCGTGGCACGCATCGAGCATCGTGGAGGTCAGGTGACCGGCGTCGCGCTCGAGGGCGGCGGTCAGATCGCCGTCGACGCCGTTGTCTCCAATGCCGACGTGCTCACGACACATGAGCTGACCGGCCGGCGCCGGCCGCTGCGTCGCCTGACGCCAACGATGTCGTGCCTGCTGCTGTATTTGGGCTGCGACCGGCGCTTTGACGATCTGTTGCACCACACGCTGCTCGTCGGCCGCGACTACAAGCGCTTCATCCGCGACGTCACCCGCGACGGGCGGCTGCCCTCGACGCAGTCGACCTACATTCACGCACCGGCGCGCACGGAGCCGGGCATGGCGCCCGCCGGCGAGGACTCGATCGCGGTCCTGCTGCCGGTGCCCAACCTGCGCGCCGGCATCGACTGGGAGCGCGAGGCGGAGGGGCTGCGTGACGCGGTCGTGGTCGACCTCGAGTCGACGTTCGGGCTGACCGGGTTGGGCGCGAGCGTGCGCGTCGAGCACCGCATGACGCCGCTTGACTTCCGGTCCGAGCTTGGGGCCGTGGACGGCAACGCGTTCGCCCTCGAGCCGACGCTGCAGCAGTCGGCGGCGCTGCGCCAGCCCAACCGTGACCGGTCGCTGCGCGGGCTGTACTACGTCGGCGGTGGAACTCATCCCGGCGCGGGCATCCCCGGCGTGCTGCTCGGCGCGCAGATCACCACGGCGCTGATGGCGGCTGACCTGCCGGCGCCGCGCAGGCCGATGACCCATGCATGAGAACAGCGCTGAGCTGCTGCGGGCCAAGCAGACGACGCGTCGCGTCGCGCGGACGTTCGCGCTCGCCTGCCGGCTGCTGCCGCGCGACGTGCGCGACGACGTCTACCTGCTGTACCTCGTGTTCCGCACGCTCGACGACGCCGTCGATGAGCAGCAGCCAGACGCCGACGAGCGGTTGGCCGCCGTGGAGGCGTGGGCGGCCGGCGAGCCGGCGACCGGCCGCGAGGTCGCCGTTCTCGATGACCTCGCGCGCCGCCGCCCGCTGCCGCGCGCGACATTCGCGGACTTCTGCGCCGGGATGCGCGACGACCTCGAAGGCGCGTCGATCCTCGACGAGTCCGACCTCGACCGCTATTGCTACCGCGTCGCCGGTACGGTCGGGATCGTGATGGCGCACGTACTGGGCATGCGCGACCCCCAGCGCGCGCTTCCCGCCGCTGCCGCGTTGGGGATGGCGATGCAGCGCACGAACATCCTGCGCGACATCGACGAGGACCTCGGCGCCGGGCGCGTGTACGTTGCGCAGTCAACGCTGCGCCGCTTCGGGGGATCGCTGCAGCCGGGGTGTCGCGAGGCGCTGCTGCGCGACCAGATTCCGCGCGCCGACGCGCTCTACGAAACGGGCTGCGCGGGCATCGAGCTGCTGGCGAGCGGCCAGCGCGCGATCACCGCCGCCGCCGCGATGTACCGCGAGATCCTGCGACAGATCGAGCGCGACGGCTACGGCGCGCGGCCCGGACGAGCCGTCGTGCCGCGGCGGCGCAAGCTGCTCGTCGCAGCGATTGGCAAGTGATCCCCGCGGTCACACTGACGGGCGCATCGCGCGCGCTGCTGGGCGTGCTCGCGGGCGCGCAGGTGGGCTACTCCTATCTTCCGGAGGGCCGCCGCGAGGCCGCGACGCGCGCAATCGTCGCGTTCATGTTCTGCGCCTCGACGATCGAGGCGGCCGCCGCGCGCGGCGGCCGGCGCGGGCCTGCGCTCGTCGCCGGCGCCGGCG
Source organism: uncultured Actinomycetes bacterium (assembly GCA_963797025.1). Taxonomy (GTDB): domain Bacteria; phylum Actinomycetota; class Thermoleophilia; order Solirubrobacterales; family Solirubrobacteraceae; genus CADCVQ01. The sequence goes on along the minus strand of CAWCNU010000004.1, from coordinate 106,108 downwards.
CGATCGGGTTCGGCGCCGAGCTCGTCGGCGTCGCGACGGGCAAGCCGTTCGGGCACTACACGTACTCCAACAAGCTCGGACCACGCGCCCGCGGCGTGCCCGTCGCCGCCGCAGCGGCGTGGGCGATGATGGCGCGCCCGTCGTGGGTGGTCGCCGGGCTCATCTCGCGCCGCCGGCCCGTGCGCGTCGCGCTCGCCGCCGCTGCTCTCACCGCATGGGATGTCTTCCTCGATCCGCGAATGGTGCGCGAGGGCTACTGGTCCTGGCCCGCCGGCGGTCGCTACGAGGGCATCCCCGCGACGAACTTCGTCGGCTGGCTCGTGACGGGCGCCGGTGTCTTCGCGCTGTGGGCGCTGCTCGACGGCGACGATCAGCCCGCGGCCGACGGCGACGGCGCACTCGCGCTGTACGCGTGGACGTGGGTCGGTGAGTTGTTCGCCAACCTCGTCATCTGGCGTCGCCCGCGGGTGGCGGCCGCGGGCGGGGTCGCGATGGGCGTCTTTGCGGTCCCGGCCCTGCTGGCGCGGCGGCGTCACGCCAGCCGATGAGCCGGGTCGTCGTCGCTGGCGCCGGGGTCGGCGGCCTGGCGTGCGCAGTCCGGCTTGCGCGCGCCGGTCACGCTGTCACCGTGATCGAGCAGGCCGAGGTGGCCGGCGGCAAGTGCGCGCGCGTCGTGCGCGACGGCTTTCGCTTCGATGCCGGCCCGTCGCTGCTGACGATGCCCTGGCTCGTGCAGGAACTGCTCGGCGACGCCGTGACCCTCATCCGCGTCGAGCCCGTGACGCGGTATCGCTTCGCCGACGGGACGAACGTCGAGCTCTCCTCCGACCTGCCGCGGGCGATCGAGGCGCTCGAGGCGTGGTCGCCGGGCGCGGGCGCGGACTGGGCGCGCTTTCTGCGCATCTGCGCCGCGATGTGGCGCGCGTCGCAGCCCGTGCTCAACGGCCCAGCGCCGTGGCCGCCGCGGCTTGCGACGGCCGAGCGCCCGCCGGATCCGCGCGCGCTGCTGGCGGTGCGCCCGTGGCACACGCTGCGCACACTCGCGCGCGCGACGATCCGAGACCCGCGCTTGCGCCTGATCGTGGAGCGCTTTGCGACGTACGCCGGGGCCGACCCGCGGCGCGCCCCCGCGGCGCTCGCGATGGCCGGCTACGTCGAGCACGCGTTCGGTGCGTGGCACGTGCGCGGTGGGATCTACGCCATCGTCGAGGCGCTCGTCGACGCGCTGCGCGCGGCCGGCGGCGAGCTGCGCTGCGGCGTGCAGGCGCAGGCGGTGACGCTCGCCGGAGGCGCGACCACAACGTTGTGGGGCGCGGGCAATCGCCGCGGACGAGTGACGGGCGTGCGCACCAGCGACGGCGCACTTGCCGCCGACGCGGTCGTCTTCAACGGCGATGCGCCTTCGCCGCGCGAACGTTCGCTGTCGGGCTTCGCGCTCATGCTCGGCGTGCGCGGCCGCGACCCCGGCCGCGCGCACCATGAGATCCGCTTCCCCGCCACGACGGACGCCGAGTGGGATGACGTCTTCGCCGAACACCGCCCCGTGCGCCACCCGACGCTGTACCTCGCGGCGTCGTGGGTCAGCGACCCCGCTGAGGCACCGGCCGACGGCGAGAACCTGTTCGTGCTCGTCAACGCGCCAAGCGGTGGCGTGGACTGGGAGGCCGAGGCCGAGTCCTACGAAGCAGCGCTACTCACACGGGTGGGCTTGGCGCCCCCGATGGTGGCGTTTGCGCTGCGGCGCACGCCGGCGGACCTCGAGGCCGAGAGCGGCGCGCTCGGCGGCGCGATCTACGGCATCGCGCCGCACGGCCGGCTCGGCACGCTGCGCCGACCGCCCAACGCAGTGCGCGGCGTGCGCGGGCTGTGGCGTGTCGGCGGGACGACGCATCCCGGCGGCGGGCTGCCACTCGTGCTGCTCAGCGCCCGGACGGTGGCAGCCGAGATCGCCTCAGCGCCCGCGTAGCGGATCGGTGCCGTCCCACGTGCCGCTGGCGCCGTACGGCGCGAAGCGCGCGAAGAGCTCCTCGGAGTACCAGCGCTCGGCGCGCGTGCGGCGCACCACGTCGTGATGGTCGGGGCGTCCGTAGGCATAGTGCTTGGCGTCCTCGAGCGATGCCCATAGTGAAAACGTGGCTTGCCGTGCGACCGGCCACTCTCCCATGCCGACCGACGCCAGCAGCCCCGGCTGCCCCCGCAGGTCGGCCGCCGGTGACGCGATCGCGCGCGAGAACGCGATGATCTTCGACGGACGTACGGCGGCACGCGTGAGGATCGCCACCGGTACGCCCAGCACGCCCGCTGCGCGTGGCTGCGCGTCGGCGGCGCTGAACGGCTCCTCGCCGCCCCAGGCGCCGTGCGCGCGCAGCGGTGCGAGCCGCACGCCGAAGACCTCGCTGGCGCGGTCCTCCCAACCGGCGGCCACAGGCGAAGCGGCGAGAAAGGCGTCGAGCGCGGCCTCCTCCTCCCACACGGCGAACAGCGCCCAGCGGCACAGGTCGGCCGACAGCGTCATCGTCTGTCCCCGACCGGTGCCCATCAGCTTCCAGAAGCGCAGTCCGGCGGTGCGGCGCAGCAACGGGCGGTCCAGTCCCATCCGCGACAATCCCCGCGCGGCGTTGGCGCGCGGATAGCGGACGAGGTGAAAGGAGGCGAGCATCGGTGCAGTATGCGGCGGTCGTGCTGCTGGGCTACCTGCTCGGCTCGATCCCCGTCTCACTGCTCGTCGGCCGCGCCCACGGTGTCGACCTGCGCGCGACCGGTGACGGCAACCCCGGCGCCTGGAACGCGCTCGAGCAGCTCGGCACGCGGCGCGCCTGGCCAGCATTCGTCGGCGACGGCGCAAAGGGGGCCGCGGCCGGCCTGATCGGGCTTGCGTTCCTCGGCGTGGCCGGCGCGTACGCCGGTGTCGCGGCGGCGATGATCGGGCATGCCTTTCCGCTCTTCGCACGCCTACGCGGCGGCAAGTCCGTCATGACCTTCGCCGGCGGAGCGTTCGCGCTCAGCCCGCTCGCGGCCGCGCTCGGACTCGTGGCCTGCCTGCTCGTCAGCCTTGGCGCGCGCTCGTTCGCGCTCGGTGCGCGCGTCGGCGTGTTCGGCTTTCCGCTCGTGCAGCTCGCCATCGACCCGCCGCTGCGGGTGGCAGCGACGGGTGCGCTCATGGCTCTCATCGGACTGCGTTTCGCGCTGTCTTCGCGTACGTCCGCCCACGCCACTTCCGCGACGGATGGATCGCGGTCCACGTCAGCCACACTGTGACGGGCACGTCGAGCAGCGGCGCGAGCAGATAGGGCAGGCCGCGCGGCCGCGCGTACCCGCGGGCGAGTGCCGCGTGGATCCCCAGCCGCACCGCGAGCAGGACTGCGTCCAGCGGCGTCGCGCGACCGCTGACGAGTCGCGGCAGCGGGAGCGCGAGCGTCAACCACAGCAGCGCGACGTCGCCGGACTGCTGCAACGGCCCGGTGGCGTCGGCGGCCATCAGCGAGCGCCCCCAGCCCGTCCACGTCTCGCGCGCGGAGACGTACATGCGCACGTCGAGCAGATCCGCAGCGTCGGCGAAGCCGATCTGCGCGCCGTCGGCACACAACGATCGCGCCAGCGCGATGTCCTCCGTCAGGTTGCTGCGCACGCGCGTCCACCCGCCGGCGGCGACAAACGGCCGGCGGCGCACGAGCACGCACTGCCCGTTGGCCAGCGCGCGCCGCGGGCTCGGCTGCCAGCCGTCGACGTCCAACGGTCCGAAGCGGTAGGGGATCGACGCCGCCATCGCGGGATGCAGCAACCGCTCGCTGGCGCTTTCGCAGACAAAACGCGGCGCTGCACTGAGCAGGTCAAACGGGCGCGCCGCCTCGAGCAGCGCGGCGAGCAGCCCGGGCTTGGGACGCGTGTCAGCGTCCAGGAAGAGCACCCAGTCACCCGCCGCCGCCTCGAGTCCCTGCTGCATCGCCCATGACTTGCCGACCCAGCCCGCCGGCAATTCGGCGCCCGCCACGACGCGGGCGCCATGAGCGCGAGCCACCGCGGCGGTCGCGTCCGCCGAGCGGTCATCGACGACGATCAACTCCGCGTCAACGCCACGCAGCGCCCGCAGGCACCCCGCCAGGCGCGCCTCCTCGTCGCGCGCCGGGATGACGACAGACACCGTCTCGGCCGGCGCCGGAGCGCCGGCCCCCAGCGGCGCGCGCCGGCGCCGCCCGCGCGCGAACCTACCGCCGAGCACGACGGCGGCGGACGCCTGCGCGGCGACGAAGGCGACGGAAGTCAAAGTACGGCCGCGACGATCGCTGCAGTCTGGCTGCTCCCAAGCACGCGGGCGCGCCAGGCGACCCGACGCAGTTGCCGCCCAGCCGAGCGTCGTCCGCCAGCAGCCGAGCTCGGACGGCGAGCGCGAGCAGTCCGGCGTCTGCATTCGCGGGATACCCGTAGGGTCGCGATGAACGCGACCTGATCGCGGGGCCCGCCGAGCGGATGTGCCGAGCGGCGCAGCCGATCGTCACCCGCTAGCAGGTGGCAGTACGTCCGCTGGCAGGGATCGTGCAGTTCAGCCTTCAGCCCTCGATCACTCGTGTTCTTTGAGGCTATACGCGATCAGCCAGAAGGCCACAGGCCGACGAACAGCGCGCGCGCCGCTCGGCGTTGGCTCGTGTGTCTTTACCGACGGTCTTGGTGCTCTCGTTGGCCCAGGGCGATTCAGACCTTGACCGGCATCATCGCCCAATCGCCGCATGCACCGGCCGAGGCGCTCGCCTCGACCAGTCGCGGCAGCGCGCCGACCTTCACGCGGCGTCGCATGGTCTCAAAGGCCATAGAGTACTTTTTGTTGAGCTGCTCTCACCCCGTTACTCAAGACAACCCCCGTAGTATGCGTTCGTGTTGCATCGCCACCGGGAGGTCGCCGTAGGACGATGCTATGCGGGCAGGGGTCGGCTGATCGCGAGGATGGCGACGTCGTCGCGCAGCGTCAGCTCGAGGCGCTCGAGGGTCTCGGTGACACGATCGACGATCTGGTGCGCGGCGCTGTCGATTGCGCTGCTGATGACGTCGGTAAGCCACTGCTCGTCTACCCTGGTGCCGTCGAGCTGGATGTCGAGCAGGCCGTCGCTGTAGAGAACGATCGCGTCGCCGGGTTGGAGGGCGATCCGGCAGGTCTGAAAGGCGACGTCGCTGAAGGCGCCAAGCATCGTGCCTTGTGTCTGGAGCGTCTCGACGGTGCAGTTTGCGCGCAACACGAGCGGTGGTGGGTGCCCGGCGACCGCGAGGGTGATCGTGAGGTCGCTGCCCTTCGTGTCGATCTCGCCGTAGACGGCGGTGCACATGTCGTGCGCGTCCTGCATGAGCAGCGCGGTGTTGAGGTCGCGCAGAACGCCCGTCGGGTCCTCGTTGTACATCGCCGCGGCGCGCAGCGTGTAGCGCGCGAGCGACGTGAGGCTCGCGGCCTCGGGACCCTTGCCGCAGACGTCACCGAGAAACAGCCCCCAGCGACCTCGATCCAGTGGGAAGAGGTCGTAGAAGTCGCCGCCGACCTCGGCGTCTGAGAACGGGCGATAGTGAACGGCGATCTGCAATCCTGGCACGTCGGGAAGGGCGGGCGGCGACAGGCTGCGCTGAAGCGCGCGCGCCAGCCGCTCCGCGCGGCGCTGCTCGTCGAGCGCCTGGTGGCGCGCGTCGCGTTCACGGCGCAGCTCGCGCATCGCCGCGAGACGCAGTTCGAGCTCGTCCATGACGATCGCCGCCAGATCGCGCAGCGTCCGCATCTCCGCCTCCGTCACCGCGCGGGGCTTGTCGCTGATGACGTTGACCGTGCCGAGGCGATAGCCGTCCGATGTCGTGATCGGGGCGGCCGCGTAGAAGCGCACACCCGATTCGCCGTGGACCAGCTCATTGCTCGCCACCCGCGGGTCGATCAGACCATCGTTGATGACATAGGTGTCGTCCTGCAAGATCGCCGACGCGCACAGACCGGGCGCGCGCGGTATCTGCACGACGTCGAGGCCCGCGCACGCCTTAAACCAGATGCGATCCTCGTCGACGATCGTGACCGTTGCGACCGGCACGTCGAAGATCCGGGCTGCCAGCGCGCAGATGCGATCAAAAGCGCCGTCGGGCGGAGAGTCCAGGATGTCGTAGCGGCGCACCGCCGCGAGGCGGTCGGCTTCGGCCAAGGCCAGCGCGGCTTCCATAGCGCCACGCTAGCGCACGCAACCTGACTGCGCCTCGGCCTACGCCAATGGTGGCACATTTACGCAACATCCGACACGCGGCTTCGCGGCTGGGAGCCACGGCGCTGCAGAGAATTACTGCCACTCGACGGTGACGATCTCAACCGGTCGGGCCACGCCTTCAAGTTGACCTCGCGGGGATGCTCGGTCGGGCAGGTTATCCCCGATGCTCTCACGGCTGACCAGGACCTCCACTCCGCGTGCCTGCGCACCGGGCATTGATCACGGAGATATTCCTCAAGGGACAGGCTCCACGGCTGCACCCCGACCCGTCTGATCTCGACGCGGGCGTACAACGCGGCGTGGCACGCGCCGTACGAGCAGCCTCGTCGGCGCGACGAGAGATGAATCTGCGCCCGCTCGCGTGTGAGCACCCCTGGTCGCTTGAGTTGATCGAGCTTCGTGAGCGCGGGCATAGCCATGGGCCAACGCTCGCCGACAGGGATCCAGGTGTCTGCTTGCGGCAACACATGTGGCAACACCCCATGCGAAACTCCGCGAACCGCGGCGAACGTCGCTCCATCGATTCGCCTGCAAGCGATCACTATCCGAACCTCGGGTAACCTCGGGGACCAACCTCGTCATGAAGGGGTCAGCGGCTCGATCCGCTCGTCAACTCTATGTCAGAACCCATCCGCGAGGTCCTGCTCGACCTCCCGCTCGTCCAGACCGACGATCGCCCCGAGGGAATGATCGTCATGCGCCGCGACGACGTCCCCGAGGACCGGCGCGAGGAGGCCGACGAGTGGGTCGTCTCGCACGGCGGCCAGATCGGCCAGAAGCCGATCTTCGAGGTCATCGGCGGCAAGACGCCCGCCAGCGCCCCCGGCTCGGCGGCGTTCTACGCCCTGCCGCCGGCCGCGTTCGTCGCCGAGTAGCTTTCCGGCGTCGCGCGACGCTCAGCGTTTTCTCAGCCTGGGCCGAACGTTTTCCCAGCGACAGCGTCGACCTTGTGAGCACACCGGACCACAAGGAGAGCCCAACGATGTTCGAACCCAGTCGAAAGAGCCTCATCGCCGTCTGCGCGGTCGCGGCATCCGCCGCCGGCGGCGCCGCGATGGCCGCGGCGGCCTCGAAGAGCACCACGTCCTCGTCCTCGACGACCGCCACGACCGAGCAGCGCGATCACCGCGCCGCCCAGGAGGCGCTCACCGGCGACACCGCCGACAAGGTCACGGCCGCCGCCAAGGCGAAGGTCCCCGGCGGCACCGTGCTGCGCGTCGAGCAGGGCGGCCCGGGCGGATCGACCGGCTCGGCCTACCACGCTCACGTCCGCAAGACCGACGGCACCGAGGTCGTCGTGCTCGTGAACTCGAACTTCGAGGCGACGGCGGTCCAGACGCGGCTCGCGGGGCGCGGCGGGCACGGCGGTCGCGGCCACGGCGGCCCGGGCGGTCGCGGCGGCCGTCCCGGCGAGACCGCGCTGACCGGCGACACGGCCGACAAGGTCACGGCGGCCGCGAAGGCCAAGGTCCCGGGCGGCACCGTCCTGCGTGTCGAGAACGACGCCGACAGCAGCTCGCCCTACGAGGCCCACGTCCGCAAGTCCGACGGCACGGAGGTCGTCGTGCTCGTCAACAAGGACTTCGAGGCGACCTCCGTCGCCGAGCACCAGCACCCGTAGACGACGGACCACTAGGCTCCACGGCATGCCAGGCTGCACGCACCTGGATGCCGTGGAGTTCGTCGACGCGCCCGGCGACGTCGTCGGCTGCGAGGAGTGCCTGAAGTCCGGCGGGGTCTGGGTGCACCTGAGGATGTGCCAGTGCTGCGGCAAGATCGGCTGCTGCGACAACTCGCCCAACCGCCACGCGACGGCGCACCACGGCGAGACCGGCCATCCGATCATCCGCTCAGTCGAGCCCGGCGAGGACTGGAGCTGGTGCTATCCGGACGAGCTCATGTTCCGCCTGCGAGGCGCATGAGCCCGATCCGGCCGACGGTCACCGTCGTCGGCCACCGGATGGACGACGAGTCCCACCGCCTGCGCGACTTCCTGACCCGCGTCGCCCAGCCATACGAGTGGTACGAGGCCGGCACGGCCCCGGCGACGGAGATCCTCGAGCGCCACGGCGCGAGCGAGGACGACCTGCCGCTGCTCGTCGACGGGGCCGAGGTCATGCCCCGCGCGACCGTCGAGAAAGTCGCCGACGCCTGGGGTGAGTCCCGAGCGCCGCCGCAGATCGACTACGACCTCGCGATCGTCGGTGCGGGCCCCGCCGGGCTCGCCGCCGCCGTCTACGCGGCCTCCGACGGCCTGCAGACCATCGTGCTCGAAGGCGACGTGCCCGGCGGCCAGGCCTCGCACACCTCGCGGATCGAGAACTTCTTCGGCTTCCCCGGCGGCATCGGCGGCGCCGAGCTCGCGCGGCTGGCCGGACGCCAGGCCGAGGGCTTCGGCGCGCACCTGTCGCTGCTGCGCCCGGTCGTCGGCAGCGACCGGACGGCGGACGGGCGGTTCGAGATCCGCCTCGCCGGCGACCTCACCCTCCGCGCCCCGATCGTCATCGCCGCGCCGGGGATGATCTGGCGGCGCCTGGAGGCGCCGGGCTTCGAGGAGCTTCTCGGCCGCGGCGCCTACTACGGCGCCGGCCGCAGCGAGGCAGCGCGGTGCGCGGGCGACCCGGTCGTCGTCGTCGGCGCCGGCAACTCCGCCGGCCAGGCGGTCATGGACCTCGCGAACGCCAACGCCCGCGTGACGATGGCGGTCCGCGGCGACGACCTCGGCAGGTCGATGTCGCAGTACCTCGTCGACCGCATCGCCGTGCACCCGAACATCGAGGTGCGCCTGAGGACGGAGGTCGCCGAGGTGCTCGCCGACGACGCGGGCGAGCTGAGCTGCGTGGTGCTGCGCCCTCGCGGCGGCGGCGGCGGCGGCGGCGCGACCGAGCGGGTGCCGGCAAAGGCGCTCTTCGCGTGCATCGGGGGAACCCCGCGGACGGGCTGGGCCGACGACGCCGGCGTCGCCCACGACGGCGCCGGCTACATCCTCACCGGGCCCGACCTGCTCGACCACGGCAACCGCCCCGAGGGCTGGCCGCTGGACCGCGACCCGCTCGCGCTGGAGACGAGCGTCCCGGGCCTGTTCGCCGCCGGCGACGCCCGCCACGGGTCGACGAAGCGCGTCGCCGGCGCGGTCGGCGACGGCGCGATGGCGACGGCGCTCGCCCACCGCCGGCTCGCCGAGCTGCGCGGCGGCGTCTGAGCCGCTCCCAGCAAGCTCCCAGGCCCTTCCCCGAAAGCTCCAAGGCCCCGCACCGATGGTGTGCCCGCAACCACACACCCCACCCCTGCGGTGATCGTGCGGTGCATCTCCAGCGCAGCCTCACCGACGCGCAGCTCACGACCGTCGCCACGAAGCTCGGGACGACGCTCGAGGCCCTGAAGGGCGCGCAGGCGAAGGTCAAGGCCGCGATCGCGGCCACCGCCGCCCGCGAGACGAGGCCGCAGAAGGACGCGCTGCTGGCCGCCGAGCTCGACGTCACGGTCGCGCCGCTGCGCACGGCGTTCGCGAGCGTCCGCGGCACGACCGACGGCACGTGCAAGGCGGGCTCCGGTCAGGCCGCAACGGCGCCCGGCGACCTCCCGGCGGACACGGCCGCCGCGGCCGCCTAGGTCAGCGCACCGCTCCGAGCGCGGCGACCATCGCCGGGTACTGCGGTGGCGCCGCGCCGGCGGACGCCAGCAGGCGCGGTGACGGCCCGCCGGCGTCGGCGAGGAGCTCGGTCACCGTCAGCGCGACGCGCCATTCGCGCGCGAAGTCGAAGACGTAGGAGAGCTGCTGCCCGCGCGCGAGGCCCAGGTCGCCGAGCCGCACGCACGCGCTGCGCCCGGGCCGGCCCGACGTCCTCGCGTGATGGGGGTGGACGTAGTGCTCGCCGTCACCGCCCCAGAACCCGCTGTGCAGCCAGAACGCGAAGAGGTGGTCGTCGTCCCAGCCGAACGCCGACTGCAGCGCGTAGTGCAGGTCGACGAGGGTGAGGTCCTCGCGCGCGGCGATCGTGCGCCGCACGCCGCCATGGCCGACGAGGTCGGCTCCGAACACGTACGTCAGCTGGCCCATCTCGCTCCTCTCGCCCAGTGCAAAGCGCGACGGTACGCGCTGGCCCCGACGGAACGCGCCGTGACCGCGCGCAGTCGTCCAAACGGCCATGAGCGCGGGCGCGCCGTGGGGTCCGCAGAGCCGCGTGCCGAAGCATCGCGTGTGCCGCGGAACCTCCTTCCACGCGCTGCACCGATGCTCGTGACGGCCCGCGCCTGCCTGCCCAATGGCGGTGAGCTGCCCGCCGCCGAATGGCACCGCCGCCACGGCGGCCTCGTCGCGTTCCTCTGGGCCAACGTCGCCATCGTCGTGGCGCTCAGCATCGCCGACGGGCACTACGGTTTCGGTCACGACCTCGAGCACATCGCGGCGATCGTCCCGCTCGCCGCGCTGGCGTCCGTCTCGCGCCTGAGCAACAAGGCGCGCTCGCTCGCCGTCGTGCTGGGCCTCATGACCGCGGCGGCGCTCTTCACGCACATGTCGGGCGGCCTGCTGGAGACGCACTTCTACTTCTTCGTCCTCGTCATGCTGCTGACGCTCTACGAGGACTGGCAGGTCTTCCTCGTCACCGTCGGCTACGTGCTCCTGCACCACGGCATCCTCGGGATGCTCGACGCCCGCGAGGTCTTCGACCGGCCCGAGGAGTGGGCGCAGCCGTGGAAGTGGGCCGCGGTCCACGCCGTCTACGTCGCGGGCGCCGGGGTCGCGGGGATCGTCGCGTGGAGCCTCAACGAGAACGTCCGGTCGCGGATGCGCGCCGCCCAGGGCGAGCTCGCGGAGATCTCGCAGACCGACAGCCTCACCGGCCTCGGCAACCGCCGCCGGCTCATGGGCGATCTGCAGCTCGCCCTGCGGTCCCGCCGGCCGAGCGTCCTCGTCGTCCTCGACCTCGACGGCTTCAAGTCCTACAACGACACCTTCGGCCACGGCGCCGGCGACGCGCTGCTCGCCCGCCTCGGCCAGCGGCTCGCGCGGAGCATCGGCGACGACGGCACCGCCTACCGCCCCGGCGGCGACGAGTTCTGCGTCATCGCCTCGGCGACATGCGACACGCCCGCCTCGCTGGAGGCCCGCGCGATCGACGCGCTGACCGACTGCTCCGGGGTCTTCGCCGTCAGCGCCGCGAGCGGCTCGGTCGTACTCGGCCACGAGGCGCGGACGGCGACGGCCGCGCTGCGCATCGCCGACGAGCGCATGTACGCCCAGAAGAGTCGCGGCCGCACGGGCGCGGGCGGGCAGGCCAAGGACGTCCTGCTCGCGACGCTCGTCGAGCGCTCGCCCGACCTCGGGCGCCACACCCACGGCGTCGCGAAGCTCACCGAGTGGACCGGCCGCGAGCTCGGCCTCTCGGACGTCGAGCTGCGCGCGGTGCGCCACGCGGCCGAGCTGCACGACATCGGCAAGATGGCGATCCCCGACGCGATCCTCGAGAAGGCCGGGCCGCTGACCCCCGAGGAGTGGGAGTTCATGCACCAGCACACGATCATCGGCCAGCGCATCGTCAGCGTCGCTCCCGAGCTCGTCGAGGCCGGCGCGCTCATCCGCTCCAGCCACGAGCGCTTCGACGGGACCGGCTACCCCGACCGCCTCGCGGCCGGCGAGATCCCGGTCGGGGCGCGGATCATCGCCGTCTGCGACGCGTACGAGGCGATCGTCTCCGATCGCCCCTACAGCGCGGCGCGCACGCCGCAGGAGGCGCTCGCCGAGCTGCGCCGCTGCGCCGGGACGCAGTTCGACCCCGTCGTCGTCGCGGCGTTCGAGAAGACGGCCACCGCGACGCGCGGCATCGAGGCGGGGGATCGACGAGCCTGACGCCGCGACGGTACGGTGTGGTCTCGTGACAGTTTCGCCCCCGGCCATCGCCCCCGAACACGCTCCCGTCACGCCGGCCCTCGTCGCGCGCCTGCGCGCGATCTGCGGCACGGAGCACGTCCTGACGGACGCGATGCAGCTGCGGACCTACGAGTCCGACGGCCTGCTGCAGTACCGCGCGAGCCCCGGCGCCGTCGTCCTGCCGGGCAGCGCCGGCGAGGTCCGCGACGTCGTCAGGGCGTGCGCCGACGCCGGTGTCGCGTGGGTCGCGCGCGGCGCCGGCTCGGGCCTGTCGGGCGGGGCGCTGCCGGTCGCCGAGGGCGTCGTCATCGCCGTGACGCGGATGCGGCGCGTGCTCGACGTCGACCTCGCCAACGGCCGCATCGTCGTCGAGCCCGGCGTGACGAACACCGAGGTCAGCCTCGCCGTCGGGCCGACGCACTTCTACCCGCCCGACCCGTCGTCGCAGATCGTCTGCTCGATCGGCGGCAACGTCGCCGAGAACTCCGGCGGCGCGCATTGCTTCAAGTACGGCTTCACGACGAACTACGTCACGGGGCTGGAGATCGTGCTCTCCGACGGCGAGGCCGTGACGCTCGGCGGCAAGGAGCTCGACCATCCCGGCTACGACCTGCTCGGGACGTTCGTCGGCTCGGAGGGCACGCTCGGCATCTGCACCGCGGTGACGCTGCGCGTCGTGCCGGTCCCGGAGGCGATGAAGACGATGGTCGCGTTCTTCGACACGACGAGCCAGGCCGGCGAGGCGGTCTCGGAGATCGTCTCGGAGGGCGTCGTCCCCGGCGCGATCGAGATGATGGACAACCTCACGATCCAGGCCGCCGAGCGGGCGGTCGGCGCGGGCTTCCCGACCGACGTCGGCGCCGCGCTCATCATCGAGCTCGACGGCTCGCGCCACGAGTGCGACGCGCGCTTCGACGACGTCGTGCGCATCTGCGAGTCCCACGGCGCGCTCGGCATCCGCATCGCCCGCGACGACGCCGACCGGGCCGCGATCTGGCGCACGCGCAAGGCCGCGTTCGCCGCCATGGGACGCCTGGCGCCGAACTACTACGTCCAGGACGGCGTCATCCCGCGCACGAAGCTCCCCGAGGTGCTCGCGCGGATCGCCGAGCTCTCCGACGAGTTCGGGATGCGCGTCGCCAACGTCTTTCATGCCGGCGACGGCAACCTCCATCCGCTCGTGTTGTACGACGGCCCGCACGAGGCCGAGCGCGCCGAGGAGCTCGCGGGCCTCATCGTCGAGGCGTGCGTGGACGCGGGCGGCTCGATCACCGGCGAGCACGGCGTCGGCGTCGACAAGAAGCGCTACATGCCGAGCATGTTCTCCGAGCCCGACCTCGCCGCATTCCAGATGCTGCGCTGCGCCTTCGACCCGCGCGGGCTCGCCAACCCCGGCAAGGTCATGCCGACGCCGCGCCTCTGCGGCGAGGTCCCGGGGCCCTACCGCCGTCACCCACTCGAGCGCGACGGCGTCGCCGAGCGCTTTTAGTAGTGGTGCACTGATGGGCACGACGACCGTTCGCAGCGAGACGCCGCCGACCGCCGAGGATGCCGCGCGGCTGCTCGCCGCCTGTGCGGCAGACGGCGTCGCTGTCAGCATCGCCGGCGGCGCGACGAAGTCGTGGGGCCATCCGGGCGAGCCGTGCGGCGTGCAGCTGCGCACGACCGCTCTCGACACGGTCCTCGAGCACAACCGCGGCGACCTCACCGCCGTGCTGCAGCCCGGCGTCACGCTGCGGGCGCTGTCGCAGCTCCTCGGCGAGGCGGGCCAGATGCTCGCGCTCGACCCGCCGCTCGGCGCCGGCGACGCGGCGACCGTCGGCGGCGCGATCGCGGCCGGCGACTCGGGACCGCTGCGCCACCGCTACGGCGCCGCGCGCGACCTCGTCCTCGGCGTCAGCGTCGCGCTCTCCGACGGGTCGCTCGCGCGCGCGGGCAGCAAGGTCATCAAGAACGTCGCGGGCTATGACCTCGCAAAGCTCTTCAGCGGGTCCTTCGGGACGCTCGGCGTCATCACCGAGCTCGCCGTCCGGCTGCATCCCGAGCCACCGGCGCACGCGACGGCGACGGGCGCCACCGACGACCCGGCGCTCCTGCAGGCCGCCGCGATCGCCCTGGCATCCAGCAACCTCGAGGCGCAGGCGCTCGACGTGCGCTGGGCGGCGGGCGAGGGGCTCGTCCTCGCGCGCTTCGCCGGCATCGCCGCGGCCGAGCAGGCGGCGGCCGCCGGCCCCCTGCTCGCGGCGGCGGGCGTGCAGCCGGCGACGACCGAGGACGACGCCGCGCTCTGGGCCGCCCAGCGCGACGGCCAGCGCAGCCTCGAGGGCGCGGTCGTGCGCGTGTCCGGTCGCCCGACCCGGCTCGCCGAGGCCTGCGTCGCCGCGGAGGTCGCGGGGGCGACGCTCGTCGGCCGGGGCGCGCTCGGGCTGTCCTGGATCGCGCTGCCGGCGGCGGCCCCCGGCGAGATCGTGCAGTCGATCGCCCGCCTGCGCAACGTCCTGCACCCGTCGCCGTGCGTCGTGCTCGACGCGCCGCTGCCCGTGCGCGCGCACCTCGACCCGTGGGACCACCGCGAGGACGCGGGGCTCGTGCTCATGCGCCGCGTCAAGGCGCGCTTCGATCCCAGCGCGACCTGCAACCCCGGCGTCTTCGTCGGCGGCATCTGACGATGCCCGGCACCCCGATCGACCGCGCGTTCGACGACCACAAGCCGCCCGAGCGCGAGCTCGTCGAGGACTGCGTGCACTGCGGCTTCTGCCTGCCGACGTGCCCGACCTACGTGCTGTGGAACGAGGAGATGGACTCGCCGCGCGGGCGCATCGTGCTCATGAGCGAGGGCCTGCAGGAGGGCAGCGAGCTGACGCCGACGATGGTCGGCCACTTCGACAACTGCCTCGGCTGCATGGCGTGCGTCACGGCCTGCCCGTCGGGCGTCCGCTACGACCTGCTCATCGAGGACACGCGCCAGCAGGTCGAGCGCAACCACCCGCGCACGCCGACCGAGCGCCTCCTGCGCCGTGTGCTGTTCTCGACGTTCCCCCATCCCGGGCGCCTGCGCGCGACGGTCCCGCTCGTCGTCGCCTTCCGCCGCTCGGGGCTCGCGGCGCGGCTGCAGCGCTCCGAGCGCCTCGGCCGCTTCCCGCTCGCGCGGACGCTGGCGGAGCTCGCGCCGCCGGTGACGCTGCGCGACACGGTGCGCCGGCTGCCCGCGGTGACGCGCGCGCGGGGCCAGCGGCGCGGCACCGTCGGCTTCCTGCAGGGCTGCGTCCAGCGCGCGTACTTCGGCGAGGTCAACGCCGCGACGGTCGCCGTGCTCGCCGCCGAGGGCTTCGAGGTCCACGCGCCGCGGGCGCCGCGCTGCTGCGGCGCGCTCGGGCTGCACGCCGGCCAGGAGGAGGACTCGCTGCCGCTGGCCAAGGCGACGATCGAGGCCTTCGAGCGCTTCGACCACGTCGTCGTCAACGCCGCCGGCTGCGGATCGGCGATCAAGGACTACGGCCACCTGCTGCGCGACGACCCCGCGTGGCGCGAGCGCGCCGAGGCGATCGCGGCCAAGGCGCGCGACGTCCACGAGCTGCTGGCGTCCGTCGAGGCGCGCGCGCCGCGCGCGGCGATCGAGCTGAAGGTCGCCTACCACGACGCCTGCCATCTCGCGCACGCCCAGCAGGTCCGCTCGCAGCCGCGCGAGCTGCTGCGCTCGATCCCGGGGATCGAGCTCGTCGAGCCCGCCGAGTGGGAGCTCTGCTGCGGGTCGGCGGGGATCTACAACCTCACGCGCCCGCAGGCGGCGGCCGAGCTCGGCGCGCGCAAGGCCGACAACCTGCTCGCGACGGGCGCCGAGGCGATCGCGGCCGCGAACCCCGGCTGCACGCTGCAGATCGCGGCGCACCTGCAGCGCAAGGGCCGGCCGATGGAGATCCTGCACCCGATGCAGCTGCTCGCGCGCTCGATCGCAGCCGCGGGCTCGGGCCGCCGGCGCTCGTGGCTGCCGCGCCGGCGGTGAGCGCGTTCCTCAAGGCGCACGGGACCGCCGAGTCGCCGATGGCCGACCACTGGCTGGCGGCCGGCAGCCGACTCGTCGACCCTGGCCGGACCGGCTTCCCGCGCCGGCCGCGGATGGAGGCCGGCGATCGGCTCGTGCTCTATGCGTCGGTCTGGAAGCGCGTCTTCGGCGTGGCGGAGGTCGCGGACGAACCGGTCTGCGATCCGGGCTGGTCGGAGCGCTGGCCGTGGTCGGTCGCGGTCGAGCTGCTCGTCGTCGTGCCGGTGCTGTCCAACGCGCCGCCGGTCGAGGCGATCGGGGTCGCGCCGCGGTCGATGAGCCAGCAGAGCCACATCCGGCTCGAGGAGCGCCACGTGGCGCTCGCGCTGGAGGCGCTGGCGGTGGTCGGGCGCTAGCCGCGCCGAGGCGCTCTGCGGTTCATCCACCGGCACATGCCATCCTGGATCAGACGCAATGCCCGACCTCGACCTCACCCGCTCCCCCGACGACCGCCGCCTCTACGTCCTCGACGGCATCGGCAGCCTCAAGCTCGAGGGCTGGGGGTCGCGCCGCGCGACGGCGACCGCGCGCGAGGGCAGCTGGCGCTTGGAGCGCCGCGGGCTCTTCAAGGCGACGTTCGAGGCGAGCGACCTCGCAGGCGCGGCCGCGGGCCGCTTCGAGGGGCGCAGCCTGCGCCGCGGCGGCACCCTGCGCTGGCAGGGCCGCGAGCTCGGGCTGCAACCGGCCAGCGCCTGGCGCGAGCGCTACGAGCTCGTCGAGAACGGCAACGAGCTCGCGGTCCTCGACGGCAGGGGCTGGGGCAAGCGGCCCGTGAAGGTCAAGCTCGACGACGCGCAGATCGACCCCGGCCTCCTGCTCTTCGCGGCGTACGTCGTGCGCGGCCTCGCCGACGACGCCTCGGCAGCCGCCGGCGGGGGTGCGGCGGCGACGGCCGGCGCGTCGGGTTGACCGCGGCTCAGCAGCCGCGGATCGCGCCGCGGTCCCAGGAGCGCTCGCGCGCGAAGCCGCTGACGCCGGTGGCGCCGAACGTCGCCGCGTAGCCCTGCGCCGAGCGCGCCGATGTCACGCGGAACGGCTGGCCGCTGTCGTCGACGCTCACCGTCTGCGCGGGGCCGCCGTCGCGGCTGACCGACAGCGTCGCGGTCCACGCGATGCGCCGGCTGCGCGTGGCGGCCTGCAGCTCGAGCACCACCGGCTCGGAGCGGTCGAGCTCGAGTCCGAGCTCGCGCGACGACGCGCCCTCGGCATCGAGGTAGCGCGGCCGAGAGCGCGTGCGGTCGAGGTTCAGCCGCGCGACCCGCACGCGCTCGAAGGCGCACGCGGGCTGCGCGGTGAACCATCCGCGCAGCGGCCGGGCGTCGCTGACGACGTCGTAGCCGACGCTCTGCACCGTCACCGGGTCGTCGGTCGTCGAGCGCAGCTCGAGGCGCACGATCTGCGGGCTGCCGGCCAGCGCGCCCTTGTCGAGCGCTGCCTCCGGCCGCGTCACGAAGCCGTTCGTCGCCGCCCGCGAGAGCCGCGCCGGGCTCTTCACGCGCTTGCGCGGCACGACGTAATAGGGCGCAAAGGGATGCGACGCCGCGAACGTCCCCGGCGCGAGCACGCGCACGCGGACCGGGGGCGGGCCAGAGGCCGCGTCGTCGTCGGAGAAGACCTCGTAGGCGACGAGCAGCGAGACCGCGGCGATCAGCAGCACGCCCACGCCCTGCGCCACGCGCTTGCCGACCCGCTTGCCCGGGACCCGCTCGATCCTCGGACGCTTGATCCTGAGCTTCATCGTCATCCCCTCGCGGGCGGCAGCCTAGCCGCAACACGGCCGCCCGTGCGCTGCGCGCCTCAGTCGCGGCGGGCCGCGCGCAGCGGCAGCACGACGGTGAAGCGCGCTCCGCCGCCGTCGGCGTCGGCCGCCTCGGCACGGCCCCCGTGCGCGGCCACGATCCCGTGGACGATGGCAAGCCCGAGCCCGGCGCCCGCCCGCCCGCGGCCGCGCCCCGGGTCCGCGCGCCAGAAGCGTTCGAAGAGCTCCGCCGGGTCGTCCGTCGGCAAACCCGGCCCGCGGTCGCGGACCGCGAGCGACGCCTCGCCGTCGCGCTCCCTGACCGTGATCTCGATCGGGGTGCCGGCCGGCGTGTGGACGAGCGCGTTGCGCACGAGGTTGCCGACCACCTGGCGCAGCTCGCCGGGATCGCCATCCACGACGACCGCGCCGTCATCCGCGCCCTCCAGCGAGATCTCCCGATCGGGCGCGACGGCGCGCGCATCGTCGACGGCGTCGGCGGCGAGCGTCTCGAGGTCGACCGGCTCGCGATGCAGATCGCGCACCTCGTCCAGGCGCGCGAGCGCGAGCAGGTCCTCGACGAGCACACCCATCCGCGTCGACTCGTCCTCGATCCGGCTCATCGCCTTCTCGACGTCGGCGCCCTCGCGGGCGGCGCCGATCCGAAACAGCTCGGCGTAGCCGCGGATCGAGGCCAGCGGCGTGCGCAGCTCGTGCGAGGCGTCGGCGAGAAAGCGGCGCAGGCGCTCCTCGCTGGCGCTGCGCTCGGCGAACGCCTGCTCGAGGCGCGCGAGCATCGCGTTGAGCGCGAGGCCGAGCCGGCCGACCTCCGTGCGCGGCTCCGCGGGCTCGACGCGGCGCGCGAGGTCGCCGGCGGCGATCGCGCCCGCCGTCGTGCCGATCTGGACGAGCGGGCGCAGCCCGAGCCGCACGAGCCACCACGCCGCCGCGGCGAGCGCGAGCAGG
The DNA here is from genome assembly GCA_963797025.1 of uncultured Actinomycetes bacterium. GTDB lineage: Bacteria > Actinomycetota > Thermoleophilia > Solirubrobacterales > Solirubrobacteraceae > CADCVQ01. Next base: position 87,269 of record CAWCNU010000004.1, on the reverse strand, counting down.
ACCGCCACGATGACGAGGGCCTCGATGACGAGCAGCCGCTCGAGCGTCGCCTCGACCTCGGTGAACGGGACCGCGACGACGGTCAGCCCGCCCCCGCCGCCGCGCGCCGCCGCCGCGTAGTAGCGGTAGCGCAGCTCGGTGGAGCCGAGCGATCCGACGGTGTCGCGATCGCCCGCGGAGAGCTTGGCGGGCAGCGCGGGCGCCGCCGGCTCGGTCTCGCCCTCGGGCAGCCCGAGCACGCCGTCGCCGGTGATCGCGCCGCCGGCATCGCGCTGCTGGGCGTAGGTGCCGGCCGGCGCCAGGGCGATGCCGCCGCGGGGCCCGCGCGGGCCGTCGTCATGGCCGGGGCGACCGTCGATCGCCAGCGCGCCGCCGGGGGCGTGGCCGGACTCGCGCTCGAGCTGGCGATCGGCCTGGTCGATCGCCGCGGTCGCCTCGTCGTCGATCCGGTGGACCTCGTAGGCGCGCAGCGCCGCGTATGTCGCCGCCCCGAGCACGAGGAGCCCCGCGCCCGCCAGCACGACGAGCGTCACGACGAGCCGCGCGCGCAGCGACACGGGACGGCCCATCGTCAGCTCCGCGCAAGCCGCAGCGCGTAGCCCACGCCGCGCACCGTCTGGATGAGCGACGGCCCGTACGGGTCGAGCTTCTTGCGCAGGTAGCTCACGTAGGTCTCGAGGATCCTCGAGTCGCCGTCGAAGTCGTACTCCCAGACCTGGTCGAGCAGCTGCGCGCGCGTGAGCACGCGGCGCGGGTTGAGCAGGAGGTAGCGCAGCAGGCGGTACTCGGTCGCCGTCAGCTCGATCGGCCGGCCCGCGCGCGTGACCTCGTGCGTGTCCTCGTCGAGCTCGAGGTCCTCGAAGGTCATCCGGCTCGACGTCGGCTGCGCGAGCCCCGTGCGCCGCAGGATGACGCGGATGCGCGCGACGAGCTCCTCGAGGCTGAAGGGCTTCGTGACGTAGTCGTCGCCGCCGCTCGTCAGGCCGCGGACCTTGTCCTGGGTCGCGTCGCGCGCCGTGAGGAAGATGATCGGCAGCTGCCCGCGCTGGGCGCCGAGGCGCTCGGCGACCTCGAAGCCCTCCATGTCGGGCAGCATGATGTCGAGCACGAGCAGGTGCGGATCGAAGCTGCGGATTGCCGCGAGCGCGTCGCGGCCGTTGGCGGCCGACTCGACGGCGAAGCCCTGGAAGCGCAGCGCCATCGAGACGACGTCGACGATGTTCGGCTCGTCGTCGACGACGAGGATGCGGTGCTGCTCGGCGGTCGCGGGCGTCTGCACAGCCACATTGTCGGCACGAAAGCTGGGAGGTTGCTGAGAACCGGGCGGCCGCCCCCGCAGGGGGGACGGGGGCGGCCGCTACTACGCGTTCAGCTGAACACGCCGTCAGCCGGCGCCGGCAGCTCGTCGGGCGCGGGCTCAAAGCCGCCGGGCCGCAGGTCGGGCGCGCCGGGGCGGCCGGGGCCGCGCTTGAACATCCGGCGCGCGTCGCCGAGGTGGTCGAGGTGCTCGTCGATGTGCTCGAGCATCTTGTCGGCCTGGGCCTGCGTGATGTCGCCGTCCGCGACGGCCTTGTCGAGGCGCGTCTTGGCGTCGGCCTTCAGCGCGGCGCGCACGTCGGCCAGCGACTTGCCGGCGGCCTTCGCGATGTCCGCGATGCTCTTGCCGTCGCGCAGCTGCTCCTTGAGCTTCGCGTTCGTGATGCCCAGCGCCTTGGCGAGGTCGGGGAAGACCGCGCCGCGCCTGCGCAAGCCGAAGCCGCCGCGCGGCCCGCCGGGGCGCAGGTCCTTGTGGAAGCCGCGCGGGCCGCCGAACGGCCTGCCGAGCACGCGCCCGGACTGCTTGCGAGCCGCCTTGATCGCGTCGGCCTGCTTCTGGGTGAGATCGCCGTCCTTGACGGCCTGGTCGAGCTGGGCGTCCTGCGCGGCCGCGAGCGCGTCGCGGAGCTTCTCCGGGGCGACGTCCAGGCGCTTGGCGGCGTCGTCGAGGATCGCGTCCTCGGCCTTCTTGCCGTCGTCCTTGGACACGGCCGCGATCGCCACGCCGGTGCCGCCCGCAAGCAGCGCGCCGGTGAGGGCGAGCGCCGCGATCCTTCGTGCACTCATGCGGATCCTTTCGTCGGGCAGGGAGGGGTGCCTCGACGACGATCCCACCCGTCCGTAAGAGCCGCGTACGAATTGCCGGCGGCCGCTCTACATGCTCTTCGCAGCCGGATGCGGCTGGTCGTCATGGATCGTCGCGGCGTCCTTCGTCGCTACATGGACTTCGCCGCATCCGGATGCGCCTGCAGGATCTCCTCGCCGGCCTCGCCGGTGCGCACACGGTAGGCCTCCTCGACGGGCAGCACGAAGACCTTGCCGTCGCCGACGCCGCCGGTGCGGGCGTGCACGAGGACCGTGTCGACGACGATGCGCACGTCGTTGGCCGCCACGACGCACTCGATCTTGACCTTCGGCCGCAGGTAGTTCGTCAGCTCGGCGCCGCGGTAGCGCTCGGTGATGCCCTTCTGGCGTCCCGAGCCCTTGACCTCGCTGACCGACAGGGAGGGAAAGCCCTTGGCGAGCAGGTCCGCGCGGATCGGCTCGAAGGCCTCATGGCGGATGTAGGCAATCACCATCTTCATGCGTCACCTCGAAGTCGGGAAAGCGCCACGGTACACCCCGCGCTGCCGCCCCGCTCAGGCCGGCTGGCGAACCGCGAGCTCCTCCTCGACGCTGCCCTCCGTGGAGATGAGGATCGCGCCCTCGCCGGTGGCGTAGGCCTCCTCGCCGTGATGGACGATGTCCATCCCGATCGCCTCGTCGCGGTCGCTCCCGCGCAGCGGCATGAGCGCGCCGAGGCCGCGCAACAGGGCGTAGGTCATCCCGAAGGCGTACACCGGCGCGGCGAGCGCGGCGACCGCCTGCGAGCCCAGTTGCCCGGCGTCCCCGAAGAAGAGCCCGTCGGCGGTGCCGTTCCACGACAGCTGCGCGAAGAAGCCGATGAACAGGATGCCCGTGAAGCCGGCGATGCCGTGGGCCGCCAGGACGTCGAGCGTCTCGTCGACGCGGGTGCGCGTGCGCAGGACGATGACGGCGTAGCTCGGCAGCGCGACGAGCACGCCGAGCACCATCGCCCAGGCCGGGCTGACGAAGCCGCCCGCCGGCGTGATCCCGACGCAGCCGACGATGATCGCCGTCGCGGCGCCGATCGCCGTCACCTGGTGGCCGCGGACGAGGTCGAGGACGAACCACGTCAGCAGCGTGCAGGCGGGGGTCAGCAGCGTGTTCGTGAACGCCAGCACGCTCGCATTGCCCGTCGAGAAGCCGCTGCCGCCGTTGAAGCCGAACCAGCCGAACCACAGCAGACCGGCGCCCAGCAGCACGTACACCGCGTTGTGCGGCAGCAGGGCCTGGCGGCCGTAGTCCTTGCGTGCGCCCACGACGAGCGCCGCGGCCAGCGCGGAGAAGCCGGATCCCATCTCGACCGGGACGCCGCCCGCGAAGTCCAGCGTGCCCTGCGCCTGCAGCCAGCCGCCGCCGAACGCCCAGTGCGCCATGACCGCGTAGACGAGTACCGACCAGAGCGCCGAGAAGATGAGAAACGGGCCGAAGCGCATGCGCTCGACGACGGCGCCGGAGACGAGCGCCGTCGTGATGATGCAGAACGTCGCCTGGAAGGCGAAGAAGACGAGGTGCGGGATCGTCGTCCCGTCCCGGGGCTCGAAGCCGACGTTGTTCAGCAGGGCGTGATGCAGGCCGCCGACGATCGAGCCGTCGCCGTCGAAGGCGATCGAGTAGCCGACGAGCGCCCAGGTGATCGTTGCGACCGCGAGCGCCGCGATGCTCATCATGAACGTGTTCAGCGTGTTCTTCGACCGCACGAGGCCGGCGTAGAACAGCCCGAGGCCGACGGTCATGAGCAGGACGAGCGATGTCGCGACGAGCATCCACGCCGTGTCGCCCGTGTCGACCGTCGACTCGGCGGCGGCCAGCAGCAGCCCGCTCATCGCAGGATCGGCGTCACGGCGCCGTGGTCGGTCTCGCCCGTGCGGATGCGGACGGCCGCCTCCAGCGGGACGACGAAGATCTTGCCGTCGCCGACCTCGCCGGTCTGCGCGCCCTCGCAGAGGGCGTCGATCGTCGCCTGGACGAACTCCTCGGAGACCGCGATCTCGAAGCGCACCTTCTCGGACAGGCCCATCTGCACGCGCGTCCCGCGATAGGTCTCGACGCGGTCGAGCTCGCCGCCGTGGCCCTGCACGCGACTGAGCGAGAAGCCGCGCACGTCGGCGCGGTAGAGCGCTTCGAGCACGTCGTTCGCCTTGTCCGGGCGCACGATGCCGATGACGAGCTTCAAGATCCTCTCCCTCTCCCGTGAACGGATCACAGGCTCGCCGCACCCGGGAGAGGGGTCTTTGTCCGTGTGGACAAGGATCGGCTGACGTCTATGGCCCGGCGGTACAACGATCAGTCGCGGGGACTGGACCGGGTGTCACAGTCGCGCGCCCACTCCGACGCGAACTCGGCCCCGAAGACGACGACGTTGGCGGCCGCGTAGACGAAGATCAGCAGCGCCATCAGGGCGCCGAGCGAGCCGTAGATCGCGCCGAGGTCGGCGAGCTGCTCGAAGTACAGCTCAAGTAAGAGCTTCACGATCGTCAGGCCGATCGCGCCCACGACCGCGCCCGGCCAGATCTCGCGCAGCGGCTCGCGGTGCATCGGCAGGACCCGGTAGAGGAACAGCAGGCCGAGCGCCACGAAGACGATCGGCAGCACCTCGCTGGCGACGTCGAGCACGGCCGCGACGAGCCAGCCCCCGCCGGCCTCGTCGTCGACGGCGTCCGCGAGGCGGTGCGTGACCGTCAGCGACAGGCTCAGCGCGAGGATCGACGTCCCGCCGAGCACGAGCGCGACGTCGAGCGCCTTGCGCTGCAGCAGCGGCGGGCGCTCCTCGATGTCCCAGGCCTCGTTGATCGAATGGCGCAGCGCGCCCATGACGCCGCTGGCGGCCGCGATGAGCAGCAGCGTCGTGAAGATCCCGAGGTTGCCGGCCTGCTCGAGCGCGTCGGAGACCGATCGCTCCAGGCGGGGGCGGTCGTCCCCGCTCGCGAGCGGCACGTTGTCGAAGACCGTCTGGATGATCCGCTCGCGCACGCCGCTGTCGTCGAAGACGAGGCCGAAGCCGCCCGCCAGCAGCAGCACGAGCGGGATGAACGAGAGGATCGCGAAGAAGCTGATCTGCGCGGCGCTGCGGTGGCCGCGATCATCGACGAACTCGTGCACCGCGCGCCGGCCGACCTCGAGCGTGCGCCGGGCGAGGGTCTTGACGCGCGGGAGTCGCACCGCGCGGAGCCTACGGCGGGTGCCGTCAGGACAGCGCGCCGGTGGCGCTGCCGCGGCCGCGGCGGCGGACCTCGCGCAGCGCGCCTGCCAGGCGCCGCAGGGCCTCGTCGTGCTCGGCGGGGTCGGCGAGGCCGAAGGACAGGCGCATGCTCGTCCGCGTGGACTTCTCCACCTGGACCGCGCCGCCGGGCAGGAAGGTCACGCCCGCGCGCAGCGCCTCGGCGTAGAGGGCGCGCTCGTCGACGGCGTCGTGCAGCGTGACCCAGACGTGGTGTCCGCCGACGGGCGTCCGCCACGCCGCGTCGTCGCCGAGATGGCGCTGCAGCGCGCGTAGGAGGGCATCGCGGCGGCGGCGGTAGACGGGCAGCGAGCGGGCGAGGCTCTCGTGGTGGCGCTCGCCGCGCAGGTAGCGCGCGCCGAGGTGCTGGGGCAGCGCGGCGGTGTGGATGTCGCTGTCCATCTTCAGCGCCACGATGCGGTCGAAGACCGGGCCGGAGGCCGCGAGCCAGCCGACGCGCAGCCCGCCGCCGATCGTCTTGGAGAGCGAGTCGACGTAGATGACGTGCGACGGCGCCGCGGCGCGCAGGCGCGGCAGCGGCTCGCCCTCGAATCGCATCGTCGCGTAGACGCCGTCGTCGAGGACGAAGAACCCGCGGGTGCGGGCGAGCTCGACGAGCCGCTCGCGCCGCGCGGGGGAGAGGTCGGCGCCGGTCGGGTTCTGGCAGGACGCCTGCAGGGCGACGAGCTTGATCTCGTGGCGGGCGAGGATCCGCTCGAGCGCGTCGATGTCGGCGCCTTCGGCGTCGACCGGCAGCGGCAGGACGCGCGCGCCCGTCGCCTGCAGCGAGGCGAGCGTGCCGGCGAACGTCGGCGACTCGATGACCGCGACGTCGCCGGGCCCGAGCAGCGCGCGGGCGACGAGGTCGATGCCCTGGCGCGCGCCGGAGGTGACGAGGATCTCGTCGGCCCGGGTGGCGTAGCCGGCGTCGCGGCCGAGCTCGGCGAGGCGCTCGCGCAGCTCGCGCAGGCCCTCGACCTCGAGGTAGCCGGTGACGGCGGCCGGGTCCTCGCGCGCGATGTCGGCGGCGAGCGCGGCGAGCTCGCCGGAGGGGCAGAGCGCGGGATCGGGGAAGCCGGCGGCGAGCGGGATCGCGTCGCTCGTGTGCGGCGTGTGCAGCGAGTCGCGGAGCATGTCGTCGGCGTAGGACAGCGGGCGCGGCGCGAGCAGCCCGTGCTGCCAGTCGTCGCTCTCGCGCGCGCCGCCGCCGCTGCCGGGCGCGACCGGGACGTTGCGGCGCACGAACGTCCCGCGCCCGACGGCCGCCGTGACGTAGCCGAGCTCGGCGAGGCGGCGGTAGACGCGCACGGCGGTGAGGTGGTTGATGCCGGCGTCGGCGGCGAGCGCGCGGGTCGCGGGCAGCTTCTCGCCGGGCTCGAGCTCGCCGCTGTCGACGAGCTCGGAGATGCGGCTGACGAGCTGCTGGGTCAGCGAGATCTCACCGCCGCGCTCGAGGTCCAACACGTTGAGCTTGTGTGACATTGACATCGCGCTCTTGGATCGTACAGTGGTCAAACACTCGTGTCCAACAGCAGATCGGTGTCGCACATGTGGGGATCAATCGACAAGATGTATGGCAGCAGCACAGCCGCGGCGAAGCCCGCCGACGACCACGTCGTCATCCGCCCGGCGCGCGACGCCGACCTCGCGCCGCTGCACGACCTCGCCGAGATCGACTCGGCCGCGCCGCTGTCGGGCGCCGTCCTGCTCGCCGTCGTCGACGGCCGGCCGTGGGCCGCGATCTCGCTCGCCGACGACCGCGTGATCGCCGACCCGTTCCGGCCGAGCGCGGGCGCGGTCGAGCTGCTGCGGGTGCGCGTGTCCCAGTTGCGCGCCGCGGAGGGCCGGTCGTGGTCGGCGCTGCGGGTGGCGCGGCGGGCTCGGGCTCGCGTTCGGGCGTAGCGCGTCGCTCGGGTGCTGCTGCCGGGCGTCGCGTCTGCGACCGGCGGCAGTGAGGAGACGGTCCGGTCGCCCGGGCGCCCCCGCGGCGGTCGTGTCGAACGAGGTGGCCATACGACCCCTTCGTTCGACACGACCGCCCCCCGCGACCGCAACCTCGCGCGCCCGTCACGCGCTCGAACCACGAGTGCCCGAACCGTCCGTCACGATGACTGCCGTGGACGCGCCCCGCGCAACGCACAGCCGGCAGTACTCGATCGCCGCGCTCGATCTGCTCTCCGACGTCCTCTCGCGCGTCGACGAGGACCTCGGCTCGGCTGAGTTCTACTCGCGCCTGGCCGAAGCGGTCTGCCGCATCGCGCAGATGCGGCGCGCGGTGATCTTCAGCTACGACGACGCCCGCCGTCGCGTGCACGCCGCCGGCTCGCACGGCATCGGCCTCGAGAGCTTCAGCGATGCGCAGGTCACCGTCGAGTCGGCGCCGATCGCCCGCCGGGCGCTGACCGACGACCGCGTCATCGAGGTGCTCGGCGGCGACGGCCACGTGATCTCCGAGGAGTTCGCCGAGCTCGTCGGCGAGCACCCGATCGTCTACGTGCCGATCGTCGCGGCCGGACGCTGGCTCGGCGTCATCCTCGCCGAGCCGGAGCCCGGCGCCTCGCCGCTGGACGAGGCGCGCCGCGACCTGCTGTGGATGCTCGGCAAGACGCTCGCGCTGGCGTCGACCTCGCGCATCGCCACCTACCAGGGCGAGCGCGCGCGCGAGTTCGAGGAGCGCATCGACTTCGCCCGCGTCATCCACGAGGGCGTCGTGCAGCGCCTCTTCGGCGTCTCGCTCGCGCTCTCGTCCGAGCAGCCGCTGACGGCCGAGGCGCGCGCCCGCTGCGCCCAGGAGGTCGGCGCCGCCCTCGGCGAGCTGCGCTCGGCGCTGCAGCGCCCGCTCGGCCGCAGCTCGGCGCCGACGGACACGACGCTCGCCGCCGAGCTCGACCGCCTGCGCGCCGAGCACCCCGATCTCGGCCTCACGGTCGAGGGCCCGCTCGCCGACCTCCCGCCCGAGCTCGAGGCGCTGAGCCAGTCCGTCCTCACCGAGGCCGTGCGCAACGCGCGCAAGCACGCCGACCCGCGCCGCCTCGTCGTGCGCACGCTCGTGCACGACGACACGCTCGTGCTCGAGATCGAGAACGACGGCGTCCCGCCGGAGCGCCACGCGAGCACCGGCGTCGGGCTGCGGCTCGCGGCGCTCGAGGCGCTGCAGGCCGGGGGCCTCGTGGAGTTCGGCGAGCGCGGGCCCGGGACCTGGCAGGTGCGCCTCGTCGTGCCGCTGTCCGGAAACGGCGCGACGTGAGCCCCGTCAGCGAGGACCGCCTGCGCGTGCTCGTCGTCGACGACCACGACGTCGTGCACTGGGGCTTCCGGCTCATGCTCGGCGAGCTGGACTGGGTCGAGAGCTGCCTGTCGGCGAGCAGCGGCGACGAGGCGCTGGAGCTCACGCGCCGCCACGCGCCCGACGTCGCGCTCGTCGACCTCTTCCTCGGCGAGGAGTCGGGCCCCGACGTCTGCGAGCGGCTGCTGACCGAGCGCCCGGAGCTGCGCGTCCTGCTGATCTCCGGCGCCGGCCGCATCTCGGCCGCGACCGCGCGCGCCTGCGGCGCCAGCGGCTTCGTGCCGAAGGACTGGCCGGCGGCCGACGTCGCGCGCGCCGTGCGGATGGTGGCGCTCGGCATGGCGCTCTTCGAGCCGCCGCCGTCGCCCGGCGAGGGCGTCCTGCTGTCCGTCCGCGAGCGCGAGGTGCTCCAGCGCGTCGCCGGCGGCGAGACGAACCGCGAGATCGCCGCCGGCCTGCATCTCTCGGTGCACACCGTCAAGGAGCACACGAGCGCGCTGTATCGCAAGCTCGACGTCCGCAACCGCGCGGAGGCCGTCCAGCGGGCGCAGCGTTTGGGTCTGCTGACCTAGAGGTTCCGCGACGCGCCTGCGGCGGGATGTACCTGCGGCTTTGAGGAACGGACGAGGCGTCGGGGCGCGTCGTGCGGTCGCCCGGGGGGTTGGGCCCAGAACGTCCCATATCGCGTCGTTTGGGGCCCAACCCCCTCCCAGCGCGGGGGGTCGGGCCGCAAACGACGCACAGTGCGTCGTTTCGGGCAAACCCCCCGCGCGCACAGCACGCGAACCGGACTCATGCCCTCAGAGATGCCGGCGTCGGCGTCGGCAGGACCCCACCCAAGCAGGGTCATACGGGAATGAGTGCAGGTGGCGCGGTGGCACCCCCCACTACGCGCCCATCATCCCCCCGACCGGGGGGGAGTGCTTCAGAACGGCGGCGGGACGCGGCACGTTGGTTGCATGGCAACCACATCACCCAAATCCGTCGGGGAGACCGTCATCGAGTCCCTCGTGACGTTCGGCGCCGACCCCGGCGCCGTCACCCGCGACGCGACGCTCGAGGACATCGACGTCGACTCGCTCGATCTCGTCGAGCTCACGCAGGTCGTCGAGGAGACCTACGACATCGATCTCGAGGGCTCTGACTTCAAGCAGATCAAGACCGTCGGCGACGTCATCGACCTCGTCGCAGCGAAGGTCGCGTAGCGCCGTGCGCGACGTCGTCATCACCGGGGTCGGAGCCGTCACGCCGCTGGGGGTCGGCGCGCGTGCGCTGCACGAGCGCTGGAGCGCCGGCAGCTCCGGCATCCGCAACGGCGAGGCGCCCTGCGCGGAGTTCGACCCGACGAACCACATGACGCCGAAGGAGGCCCGCCGCGCCGATCGCTCGACGCAGCTGGCGATCGCCGCCGGCGAGGAGGCGCTCGCCGACGCGGGGTGGGGCGCCGGACTGCCCTACGACCCCGAGCGCATCGGCTGCGTCCTGGGCACCGGGATCGGCGGGATCTCCACCCTGGAGACCAACCACGACTCGCTGCGCGACCGCGGCGCCGGCTCGGTGTCCCCGCTCGCCGTGCCGCTCATGATGAGCAACGCCGGCTCCGCGGCGCTGTCGCTGCGCCACGACCTGCGCGGGCCGGTCTTCAGCGTCGTCTCGGCCTGCGCGGCCGGCAGCCACGCGATCGGCACCGCGCTGCGGATGATCCAGCACGGCGAGGCCGACGCGGTCGTCACCGGCGCCGCCGAGGCGCCGCTGACCGAGCTCTCACGCGCCTGCTTCTCGCGGATGAACGCGCTGTCGCCGACCGGCCGGTCGCGCCCGTTCGACGCCCGCCGCGACGGCTTCGTCATGGGCGAGGGCGCCGGCGTGCTCGTGCTCGAGGACGGCGAGCAGGCGCGCGCCCGCGGCGCCCGCATCCTCGGAACGGTGCGCGGCTACGGCGCCAGCGGCGACGCGCACCACATCACCGCCCCGCTGAAGGACGGCTGCGGCGGCGCGCGTGCGATGACCGTCGCGATGAACGACGCCGGCCTGACGCCGTACGGCATCGACTACATCAACGCGCACGGCACCTCGACGCAGCTCAACGACCGCGCGGAGACCGCCGCGGTGAAGAGCGCGCTGGGTGCACGCGCGTCGCAGGTGCCGATCTCGTCGACGAAGTCGGCGATCGGCCACCTGCTCGGCGCCGCCGGCGCCGTCGAGGCGGTCGCCACCGTGCTCGCCCTGCGCGACCGCATCGCGCCGCCGACGATCGGCTGGGCGCAGGCCGACGAGGGCATGGACCTCGACTACGTGCCGCACACGGCGCGGCCCCTCGTCGTGTCCGACGGCATCCCGCCGGTCGCGCTCTCCAACAGCTTCGGGTTCGGCGGCCACAACGCGACGCTCTGCCTCCAGGCCGCATGACGCGCGGCCGCACGACATCGGGCGCGGGCCCGGTCCTGCTCACGGGCGCGACGGGCTTCGTCGGCATGGAGCTGCTCGTCCGCATCCTCCAGCAGACCGACCGCGACGTCATCGCGCTCGTGCGCGCCTGCGACAACGAGGCCGCCCAGGGCCGCATGGACGAGGTCCTGGCGACGCTGCTGGCGCCGGCCGAGCGCCCGCGCCGCGGACGCGTCCGGGCGCAGGCCGCCGACCTGGAGTCGCCGGGCCTCGGCCTGTCGGCGGTCGCGCGCGAGCGCATCGCGGGGAGCATCGGCGCCGTCGTGCACTGCGCGGCGTCGATCAGCTTCACGCTCGAGCTCGACGACGCGCGGCGCATCAACGTCGACGGCACGCGCGAGGTCCTCGCGCTCGCCGAGGAGGCACACGATCGCGGCAACCTCGACCGCTTCGTCCACGTTTCTACGGCGTACGTCGCCGGCGAGCGGGACGGCTGCGTCGGCGAGGCCGACGGCGACGTCGGGCAGGCCTTTCGCAACACCTACGAGCGCACGAAGCTCGAGGCCGAGGAGCTCGTCCGCGCGAGCTCGCTGCCCGCGGCGATCCTGCGGCCGAGCGTCATCGTCGGCGACAGCGTCACCGGCTGGACGCCGGCCTTCAACGTCATCTACTTCCCGCTGCAGGCGTTCGCCCGCGGCCTGTTTCCCAACGTGCCGGGCGACGCCGAGGCGCGGCTGGACATCGTCCCGGTCGACACCGTCGCCGACGCCCTGCTCGAGCTGCTCCGGGGTCCGGTGCGCGACGGCGCCTTCCACGTCGTCGCCGGCGACACGGCGCCGACGAACACCGAGCTCGCGACGCTGGCCGCCGAGGCCTTCGACGCCGAGCCGCCGGTCTTCGTCGGTCCCGGCGAGGATCCGGCGGCCGAGCAGCGCGCCGGCGCCCTCGTCCCGTACTTCAGCGTGCGCTGCACCTTCGACGCGGCCCGCGGCCGTGCCATCGGCGCCACCCCGCCGCCGCTATCGGAGTACTTCGCGACGCTCATGGACTACGCGCGCCGCGCGCGCTGGGGCCGCGAGTCGGTGCCGCGCTGGGCCGTCGCGGCCGAGATGCGCCGCGTGGCATAGCGGGCAGCCGCGTCACCTCAAGCCACGCTCGGCGCACCCTCCGGCAGCGCCGCGATCGCGGCGTCCATGTCGGCCTGCGAGAACTCGGGGTCGTCCAGCGTCCCGGCCAGGTACGCGTCGTAGGCCGCGAGGTCGAAGTTGCCGTGCCCGCAGAGCCCGAAGAGGATGACCCGCTCCTCGCCGGCCTCGCGCGCGACCTCGGCCTCGTCGATCGCGGCCCGGATCGCGTGCGCGGGCTCGGGCGCCGGGATGATCCCCTCGTGGCGCGCGAACTGCAGCGCGGCCGCGAACGTCTCGTTCTGGCGGTAGGCGCGCGCGTCGATCATGCCGGCCTTCAGCAGGGCGCAGACCATCGGCGCGTCGCCGTGGTAGCGCAAGCCGCCCGCGTGCACCGGCGGCGGGACGAAGCCGTGCCCGAGCGTGTACATCGGCATGAGCGGCGTGAGCCCGGCGGTGTCGCCGAAGTCGTAGGCGTAGATCCCCTGGGTCAGCGTCGGGCAGGCCGCCGGCTCGACGGCGAGGAAACGAGGGCCGGAGCCATCGGCGCGCAGCTTGCGCCGCAGCCACGGGAACGTCAGCCCGGCGAAGTTCGAGCCGCCGCCGACGCAGCCGATGATGACGTCGGGCTCCTCGCCGGCCATCTCCATCTGGGCGATCGTTTCCTGGCCGATGACCGTCTGGTGCAGCAGCACGTGGTTGAGCACCGACCCCAGCGCGTAGTTGGACTCCGGGTCCTGTGCCGCGACCTCGACGGCCTCGGAGATCGCGATGCCGAGCGAGCCGGTGGGGCTCGAGGCGTTCGCCCTGCCGGACTGCGTGAGATCAGACGGCGAGCGGTGCACCGTCGCGCCCCAGGTCTGCATCATCGACCGCCGGTAGGGCTTCTGGTCATAGCTCGAGCCGACCATGAAGACCTCGCACTCGAGGCCGAACAGCGAGCACGCGAACGCCAGCGACGAGCCCCACTGGCCGGCGCCGGTCTCCGTCGTGAGCTTCTTCACGCCCGCCCGCGCGTTCGCGTAGGCCTGCGGGACGGCGGTGTTCGGCTTGTGCGAGCCGGCAGGCGAGACGCCCTCGTACTTGTAGTAGATGTGCGCCGGCGTATCGAGCGCGCGCTCGAGGCGGCGCGCCCGGAACAGCGGCGTCGGGCGCCACAGCCGGTAGACGTCGCGGACGGCGTCGGGGATCTCGATCTCCGGCTCGCCCGAGACCTCCTGGCCGATGAGCTCCATCGGAAAGATCGGCGTCAGATCGGGCGGGCCCGCGGGCGCCATCGTCTGCGGGTTCAGCGGCGGAAGCGGCTCGCCGGGGAGGTCGGGGAGGAGGTTCACCCAGTGGGTCGGGATCGCGTCCTCGGAGAGGAGGAACTTCGTCGTCTCGGCCATGGCGCGAGGTTATCCGTCCGTCCCCCGCCAGTGGGGCAGGCCGCACCGCGCGCGTGGTGCCTGCCCACTGAACGGTCTCGTACCACCCACCTGTTTCGGCGCCCACGCGGGCGGCACAGTCCTCCAGGCCATGACGCTCACGATCTCCTCACAGCCCCGCAGCGCCGCCTCGATCCTCTGGTTCGAGGACACCGCGGCGACCGACCCCCGCCACGTCGGGGGCAAGGCAGCCGCCCTTGCCGCCCTCGCCGATCGCCTGCCTGTTCCCGCCGGCTTCGTCGTCGTCGGGGAGCTCGACGTGCCGATGATCCAGCTCGCCTACGCCGAGCTCGCCGAGCGCGCCGGCACGCCGCAGCCGCTCGTCGCCGTGCGCTCCTCTGCGACCGACGAGGATGGCCTGCAGGCCTCCTTCGCCGGCCAGCACGAGACGATCCTCGGCATCAGCGGGCTCGACGAGCTGCTCGCGGCGATCGCCGCCTGCCGCGAGTCCGCGCACACCGACCGGGCGCTGCAGTACCGCCGCGCCAACGGGCTCGCCGGGCCCCGCGGTCCGCTGCCGGTGCTCGTCCAGCTGCTCGTCGCGGCCGACGCCGCGGCCGTCGTCTTCAGCGTCGACCCGGTCAACCCGGCCCGCGGCGAGGTCCTCGTCGACGCCGCGATCGGCCTCGGCGAGAGCATCGTCGGCGGTACCGTGACGCCCGACGAGTGGGCGGTCGGCCGCGACCTCGGCATCACCCGCCGGACGATCGCCGACAAGCGCCGCATGACCGTCCGCGTGCCCGGCGGCAGCCGCGAGATCGACGTCCCGTTCGCGCTGCGCCGCCGCCCCTCGATCACCGACGACCAGGTCCGCGAGGCCGCCGCGCTCGCGCTGCGCCTCGAGCGCGAGCTCGGGATGCCGGTCGACCTCGAGCTCGCCTGGTCCGGCGACGACCTCCATCTCCTTCAGTGCCGTCCGATCACGACCCTTGCCCAGGAGGCAGCATGACCCCCGAGACGATGACGACCGACGCCCCCGCCTTCGGGCTGGACGCGGCCGACGAGCACCTGTTCTTCCAGCAGGACAAGATGCACTTCCCGGACCCGCTCGCGGCGATGGAGGCCGCGATGATCGAGCGCTCCCTGGGTCACGGCTTCGGCTACGGCGCCCGCTGCTACGACGCGCCGATCGAGGCCGTCGAGGTCCGCACGATCGGCGGCTACCAGTACCAGGCGATGGTCATGAAGACCGGCACGCCGGAGGAGATGGCGGCCGCCGGCGCGCTCGCCGAGCAGGCCATCCGGGCAGCGATCGGCCGCCTCGACGAGCTGTGGAGCGAGCAGATCCTCCCCGAGGTCCGCGAGCACCTCGGCTTCTGGGAGAGCTTCGACCTCGCCGGCGCGACGCGCGTCGCCCTGACCGAGCACCTCGCCGAGACGTGGACGCGCCTGAAGCGCGTGTGGGAGCTGCACTTCCAGACCGTGCTGCCCGCCTACCTCGCGATCAGCGAGTTCGACGAGCTGTACCGCGGGCTGTTCCCCGACGCCGGGCCGCTGGACTCCTACCGCCTGCTCGAGGGCCTGCCGAACATGACCGTCGAGGTCGGGCAGCAGATGTGGCGGCTGAGCCGCCGCGCGATCGCCGACGACGAGGTGCGCTCGGTGCTCGAGACGCGCTCGGCGGCCGCGATTCCGGCCGCGCTGTACGAGACCGCCGCCGGCCGCGAGTTCCTCGCCGAGCTCGAGGCCTACGTCGACCGCTACGGGCGCCGCGCCGACAAGTGGACGCTGCTGGCGCCGAGCTGGACCGAGGACCCGACGCCGGTCATCGAGAGCCTGCGCGACTTCGTCCGGCGCACCGAGATCGACGAGCCGGCCGTCGTGACGGCCGCCGCCGCCGAGGGCCGCGAGCGGGCGATCGCCGCCGCCCGCGAGCAGCTGCAGGGCTACCCGCAGGCCGTCGTCGGCCAGTTCGAGGCGATGCTCGCCGCCGCCCAGGCCGGCACGGTCATCAGCGAGGACCACAACTTCTACATCGACAACATGTCGATCCACCACCTGCGCGCGGTCCTGCTCGAGGCCGGCCGGCGGCTCGTCGACGACGGCGCGCTCGTGCGGGCCGCCGACGTCATGATGCTGGCCCCCGAGGAGCTCGCCGCCGCGCTCGCCCAGCCGGGCGAGGACCTCCGCGCGGCCGTCGCCGAGCGCACCGACCTGCTCGCCCGCCAGGCGCAGATCACGCCGCCGCCGGTGCTCGGGACGATGCCCGCCGCGCCGCCGCCGTCCGACGATCCGTTCGCGCGCTTCGCGATGAAGTTCAACGGCATGCCGTCGGTCGCCGGGGTGCCCGCGGGCGAGGTCCACGGCTCTTCGGGCTCGGCAGGCAAGGTCCGCGGGACCGCGCGGGTCATCCGCTCGATCTCCGAGGCCGGCCGGCTGCAGCCCGGCGACATCATCGTCGCCGAGACGACGGCCCCGCCCTGGACGCCGCTCTTCGCGACGGTCGCCGCGGTCGTCACCGACACCGGCGGCGTCCTCAGCCACTGCGCCGTCGTCGCGCGGGAATACGGGATCCCGGCGGTCGTCGGGACGCAGGTCGGCACGCTCGTCATCACGGACGGCCAGACGATCGAGGTCGACGGCGATGCGGGCATCGTCCGCATCGTCTGAGTCCTCCGACCGCGCGGTGCTCGCCGCCGTCGCGTTGAGCGGGACGCTGCTCCCGCTGAACTCGACGATGCTCGCCGTCGCCCTGCCCGACATCGCGTCGGACACGGGCGGCGGCGTCGGCGCGTCCACGTGGCTCGTGACGGCGTACGTCGTCGCGATGGCGACGCTCGGCCCGTTCGCGGGCCGCCTCGGCGACCGGCTCGGCCGCCGCCGGGTCATCCTCTTCGGGCTCCTGGCGTTCGCGGCGTCGTCCGCGGCCGCCGGTTTGGCGCCCTCGCTCGGGCTCCTCGTCGTCGCCCGTCTCGGCCAGGCGGTCGCCGGCTCGCTCGTCTTCCCGAACGCCATGGCGCTGCTGCGCGACGCGCTGCCCGCGGGCCGGCGCGCGGCCGGCTTCGGCCTCATGGGCTCGGCGATCGGGGCGGCGGCGGCCGCCGGCCCGGTCTTCGGCGGGGTGCTCACCGGCGCGTTCGGCTGGCGGGCGATCTTCCTCGTCAACGTGCCGGTGGTCGCGGCCGCCGTCGTGCTGACGCTGCGCGCGCTGCCCGTCGTCGCCGCTGCGCCGCGCGCGCCGCGCGGGCCGCGCGGCGACTGGGCGCGGCCGCTGCAGGTCCCGGTCTTCGCCGCCGCCACCGGCGCGGTGGGCCTGTCGAACCTCGCGATGTACGGAACGCTGCTGGCGGTCCCGGTCGTGCTGTCGGAGCGGTCGGGATGGTCGCCCGCCGACGCGGGGCTCGCGCTCGCGATGCTGTCGGTGGCGATGATCGCGGTGGCGCCCGCGGGCGGGCGCCTCGCCGACCGCCTCGGCCACCGCATCCCGGCGGTGTGCGGGCTGTCGCTGCTCGTCGTCTCCACCGCCGCGCTCGCGGCGATGGGCTCGGAGCCGCGCGCGATCGGCCTCGCGGCGGCCCTGCTCGCCGGTGGCGCCGGCCTCGGGCTGTCGGGCGCGGCGATCCAGACCGCCGCGATGGAGGCGGTGCCGCAGCGCCACGCCGGCGTTGCGGCGGGCCTGTACTCGACCGGCCGCTACGCGGGGAGCATCGGCAGCGCCGCGCTGCTGGCGCTGCTGCTCGGCGGTGGGGCGCAGCACGCGTCGCTGTTCTTCGCGGTCACTGCGCTGGCTGCCGCGGGTGCTGTCGTGCTGGCGCTGCGGCTCGAGCCCGCGGGTGGTGGCGAGGCCGTAGCCGAGGCGGCGTAGTGCCGCGCCATCGAAACCGGAAGCGCTAGTTCACCGACGGATCGACCGGCATCCGCGCGACGAGCGCGAAGTGCCCGCCCTTGCGCTCGAGCACGCGGCGCCAGAGCTCGTCGGCGTCCGTGTCGAAGATGTCGTCGGTCCCGGCCGGCGCGACGAACCAGTCGTCGCGCTCGAGCTCGGCGTCGAGCTGGCCCGGCCCCCAGCCCGCGTAGCCCGCGAAGGCGCGGGCGCGGACCGTCACGTCGACGAGCTCGTCGACCTCGCGGCCGTCGCCGACGAGGCCGACGGATCCCACGACCGGCATCCCCGCGAACGAGGGGTCCTCGAACTCGCCGAGGACGAGCAGCGCGTCGGGCTGGACGGGCCCGCCGGAGTCGATGAGCGACTCCTCGCCGACGAGATCGGCGAGCTCGGGCGCGACCTCTCCGACGACGAGCTCGCCCGGCCGGTTGAGGACGAGGCCGAGCGCGCCCTCGTCGCTGTGCTCGCAGATGAGCACGACCGCGCGGGCGAAGTTCGGGTCCGGGAGCGTCGCACCGGCGATGAGCAGTTGTCCGCGCAGGGATTCGATCCGCACGTTGTACCCGTTCGCGCTCGCACTGTGTGCCGGCCGCGTTTGTGATGCGCGCCGCGAGGGCACGAAGGGCGCCAGGATGGAGGAGAACCGCAGCCGCTGGTGGTACCTGCTGCTCGCGCTCCCGCTGCTCGGGCTGCTGTACCCACCACTCTACGCGACGCGTGATCCCGAGCTCGCCGGGATCCCGTTCTTCTACTGGTACCAGTTCGCCTGGGTCATCGTCTCGGCGATCCTGACGCTCGTCGTCTACCTCATGACGAGGCGGCGATGACGCTCGCGCTCATCACCGAGGCGCACGACACGAACGCGACCGCGCTCGCCGTCTTCATCGTCCTGTTCGCGTTCGTCACGGTGCTCGGCTTCGCCGCCGCGCGCTGGCGGCGCGCGAAGCTCGACCACCTCGACGAATGGGGTCTCGGCGGCCGGAAGTTCGGGACCGTCGTGACGTGGTTCCTCCTCGGCGGCGACCTCTACACCGCCTACACCTTCATCGCGGTCCCGGCGCTCGTGTTCGGCGCCGGCGCGATCGGGTTCTTCGCGCTGCCCTACACGATCATGATGTATCCGCTGGTCTTCATCGTCATGCCGCGGCTGTGGACGGTCTGCCGCGCCAACGGCTTCGTGACCCCGGCGGACTTCGTCCGCGGCCGCTATGACTCGCGCAACCTCGCGCTCATCGTCGCCTTCACGGGGCTGCTGGCGACGATGCCGTACATCGCGCTGCAGCTCGTCGGCATGCAGGTCGTGCTCGGCGCGCTCGGCATCGACGGCGACTGGCCGCTGATCATCGCCTTCGTGATCCTCGCCGCCTACACCTACCAGTCGGGGCTGCGCGCGCCGGCGCTCATCGCGGTCGTCAAGGACACGCTGATCTACGTGACGATCCTCGTCGCCGTCATCTACATCCCCTCGAAGATCGGCGGCTTCGGCGCGATGTTCGACGCCGCCGAGAAGGCGCTGCCCGAGCGCGACAAGCCCGGCGCGCTGATCCCGGCCGGCGCCGACGCGCAGATCGCCTACGCGACGCTGGCGCTCGGCTCGGCGCTGGCGCTCTTCCTCTACCCGCACGCGATCACCGCCGTCCTGAGCGCCAAGAGCGCGCAGACCGTCCGCCGCAACACCGCGCTGCTGCCCGCCTACACGTTCCTGCTCGGCCTCATCGCGCTGTTGGGCTACATGGCGATCGCGCGCGGGATCGACCCCAGCGACCCGAACTTCGCCGTCCCCGACCTCTTCCTCAACGTCTTTCCCTCGTGGTTCGTCGGCTTTGCCTTCGCCGCCATCGCGATCGGCGCGCTCGTGCCCGCGGCGGTCATGTCGATCGCCGCCGCGAACCTCTTCACGCGCAACGTCTACAAGGCCTACCTGCGCCCGCAGGCCTCCCATGCCGACGAGGCCCGGACGGCGAAGATCGTCTCGCTGGTCGTGAAGGTCGGCGCGCTCGTCATCATCATCACGCTGCCGACGAAGTACGCGATCGAGCTGCAGCTGCTCGGCGGCGTCTGGATCCTGCAGACGCTGCCCGCGATCGTCATCGGGCTCTACACGCGCTGGCTGCACCGCTGGGCGATCGTCGCCGGCTGGGCCGTCGGCATGGTCGTCGGCACGCTCATGGCGCAGTCGCAGGACTTCGCGCCGACGTACCCGCTGGAGATCTTCGGGACGAAGATCAACGCCTACACCGGCGTCTTCGCGCTCACGGCGAACCTCGTCGTGACGCTCGCGCTGACGGTCATCCTGCGCGCCTCGGGCGCCGCCGCCGACGACGGCGACCAGACGCGCCCGAAGGACTTCGACGAGCTCGCCGAGGACGCGGTCTACCCCGAGCCCCGCGCGGCGGCGCCGGCCCCCGTCGCGTAGCTCCCGCTAGACCACCAGCGCGATCGCGACCACGACGCCGAACGCCACGACGACGCCGCGCAGCAGCGGCGCGGGCAGCCGCCGGGCGACCCGCACGCCCGCCGCCCCGCCGACGAGGCTCGCGGCACCGACGACGAGCGCCGCGTCCCAGGCGATCGGGCCGAAGAGCGCGAAGCCGACCGCCGCGACGATCGCGACGACGAGCGACAGGACGCCCTTCAGCGCGTTGAGGCGCTGCAGGTCGTCGGGCAGCAGGACGCCGAGCAGCGCGAGCAGCATGATCCCGAGGCCGGCCCCGAAGTAGCCACCGTAGATCGTCGCGAGCAGCAGCGATCCGTGCAGCGCGACGCCCGCGCCGCGGCGATCGCGGTGGCGCGCCGCGACGACCGCCGCCCGCGGCTGCAGGGCGAGCAGGGCGCAGGCCGCGAGGATGAGCCACGGCACGACGGCATCGAAGAGCGAGGCGGGCGTCGAGAGCAGCAGGGCCGCGCCGGCCGCCGCGCCGGCGGCGCTCGTGACCCCGAGCGAGCGGATGCGCTCGCGCTGGCCGGCGAGCTCCGGGCGGTAGGCGAGCGAGCCGCCGAGGTAGCCGGGCAGCACCGCGATCGAGTTCGTGACGTTCGCGGTGACGCTCGGATAGCCGGCCGCGAGCAGTGCCGGGAACGAGATGAGCGAGCCCCCGCCGGCGACCGCGTTGACGACGCCTGCGCCGAACCCGGCCCCGGTCAGGAGGCCGATCGTGGCGGCGTCCACGGCGGGCAGGCTAATGGTCGCCCGCGGACGTCGCACCCGAACGCTCAGGGGTGACCCATTCGACCGCTGGCGCACGGAGGAAAAACGGACGCACTTCGTTGCAACCGGCACAAGACGCACTAGATTCCTGCGCAACGTCCGAACCGCCCGCGGTCGCGACACGCTGCTTTGGAGACCGTCGCATGTCGATCAACGACTCTCGTCTGGACCGGCGCGAGCTCATGAAGCTCGGCCTCTTCGGCAGCGCAGCGCTCGCCCTCCCCCTCGAGCGCGTCGCACGGACGCAGGCGGCGCTCGGAAACCGCATCGCACAGAGCGAGCTGCCGCAGCCGTTCACGATCCCGTTCAGGACGCCGCCGGTGCTCAGGCCCGAGCGCCAGACGCAGAGCTTCGACTACTACGCCATCACGCAGCGCCAGGCGAGCGTCGAGATCCTCCCTGGCAAGCGCACGGACATCTGGGGCTACAACGGCATCACGCCGGGGCCGACGATCGTCAACCGGCAGGGCCGGCACGCGGTCGTCCAGCACGTCAACGACCTGCCCGCGATCCATCCGACGCTGCGCTACAACGTCTGGACGTCGACGCACCTGCACGGCTCCTGCTCCAAGCCGCAGTACGACGGCTACGCGAGCG
The DNA here is from genome assembly GCA_963797025.1 of uncultured Actinomycetes bacterium. GTDB lineage: Bacteria > Actinomycetota > Thermoleophilia > Solirubrobacterales > Solirubrobacteraceae > CADCVQ01. The sequence goes on along the minus strand of CAWCNU010000004.1, from coordinate 66,033 downwards.
ATATCACCGAGGTCGGCAGCTGGAAGGACTACCTCTACCCGAACATCCAGGAGGCGCGGACGCTCTGGTACCACGACCACGGCGTCCATATCACCGGGGCGAACGCCTACATGGGCCTCGCGGCGATGTACTTCCTCCACGACGATTACGAGCTGAGCCTGCCGATTCCGCACGGCATGTACGACGTCCCGTTCGTCCTGCGCGATGCGATGTTCGAGTCAGACGGGCGGCTGCTCTTCGACGACAGCGACGACTCCGGCGTGTTCGGCGACGTGATCCTGGTCAACGGCGTGCCGTGGCCGGCGATGCAGGTGCAGCGGCGCAAGTATCGCTTCCGCATCCTCAACGGCTCGGTCTCGCGCTCCTACGACCTCAGCCTCGACAGCGGCGAGCCGCTGATCGTCATCGGCACCGACGGTGGCCTCATGCCGCGTGCGGCGCCGGTCTCGCGGCTCAAGTCGGCTCCGGCCGAGCGCTATGAGGTCGTCATCGACTTCTCGAGGTACCAGGTCGGCCAGCGCGTGGTCATGCACAACGACTCGCCGCCGAACAACATCGACTACGAGACGACCTCGAACGTCATGGCCTTCGACGTCGTCGCAGAGGCCGGCGACGCGCGCAACAACGAGGTCCCCTTCGACCTCAACCCGCACGAGCCGACGATGGCGCTCAAGGAGTCCGACGCCGTCCGGACGCGCAAGTTCGAGTTCGAGCGCAAGAACGGCCAGTGGACGATCAACGGACGCACGTGGGACGACGTCGTCAACAGCGACTTCCGCGAGGTCCTCGCCGATCCGGGCTTCGGCGACGTCGAGATCTGGGAGCTGCAGAACCCGCACGGCGGCTGGTTTCATCCGGTCCACGCCCATCTCGTGGACTTCAAGATCCTCGATCGCAACGGCCGTCCGCCCTTCGCGTACGAGCGCGGGCCGAAGGACGTCGTGTACGTCGGCGAGAACGAGATCGTGCGCGTGCTCATGCGCTTCGAGCACGAGCAGGGCCGCTACATGATCCACTGCCACAACCTCGTCCACGAGGACCACGACATGATGCACCAGTTCCGTGTCGGCTCGCAATCCGGCGATCCCGACCCGATCAAGGCCGATCCGCCCGCGCGCAAGCCCGCACGTCCGCTGCGCAACCGTCGCGACGACCCCGAGGACCAGTCGAGTCCGGGCTCGGTGGACGCAGACCGCGGGGGCGCGAGAGGTGACTCCGGCTTCGACGACGACGGGCGCGCCGCGGGCCGCGGCGGCGACGACGACCGCGCTGCGGCGTCGACGTCCTCGAGCGTCCCGCAGCCCAAGCCGAAGTCCTGTGCGCCGAAGGCGACGAAGGCCGTCGCCAAGAAGAAGACGAAGAAGACCAAGCTCGCCGGGGGCAGGCGACGCCCGGCGCGCAGGTCGCCGGCGAAGAAGCGCGCGACCTGTGCCACGCCGCCGCGGCGCTCGCCGTCGTCGAAGCGCAGGCGCCCGGCGAGACGCAAGCCGGCTCGCAAACGCCGGTAGGGTCGGCCTCGGCTCACGCCACGGTCATCCGCACGTCGTGGCGGCCCTGCGCGTTCCCGCACCCGATGTGCGCAGGCTCAGACCTTGACCGCGGTGCCCGCAGGCCCGACCGTTTGACTCATGCAACCGGCGGCATCCTCCATTTCTCCGACCTATCGCGGCGTGCTCCGCGCCCCCCGGCTGCTCGTCTACCTCACGGCGCTGCTGTCGGTCGCGGCCGGCTACGTCCACTTCGTCTACGCCGAGTCGCACTTCCAGGAGTGGTGGGCCTACGGCGCGTTCTTCGTCGCGGCCGGCAACCTCCAGGCGCTCTTCGGCGCCCTCATCGTCTGGCGCCCGCGGGCGTGGATGCCGTATGCCGGGATCGCCGGCAACCTCGGGATCATCGCCGTCTACTTCATCAGCCGGACCAACGGTGTTCCGCTTGGGCCGCACGCGCGCGTCGTCGAGGAGGCGGGCGCGGTGGACTGGGCGACGACCGCCGGGCAGGTCGTGATCATCGCCCTGTGCATCGCGATGCTCGAAGGCCGCCGGCGGCGCTGGATCATCAACGGGCTCATGCTGCTCGGCGCTCTGGCGTGGCTGCTGAGGCTCACGGGCACGGTCCAGTAGCGGCCGAGCAGCCCGCTGACGGGGCGCCCGCGGACCGCCGCAGGCCGCGTCGCTGGTGGCCGTTCGCCCTCGTCGTGGTGCTCGTGCTCGTGCTCGCGCGGGTCTTCGTCGTCGAGCCGTTCCGGATCGACTCGGGCAGCATGCTGCCGACCCTGCAGGCCGGAGACCAGGTCCTCGTCGACAAGCGCGCCTACAGGGACGCGCTCCCGCGGCGCGGCGAGCTCGTCGTCTTCCACGCCCCCCGGACCGGCGACGTGACGCTCAAGCGCGCCATCGGGCTGCCCGGCGACACGGTCGGCATCGAGGACGGCGTGCTCGTCGTCAACGGCCGGCGCCAGACGGAGCCCTACGCCGATCCGGAGGCGATCGACAGCGTGTTCTTCGGCCCGGTCCGGGTCCGCGCCGGGTCGGTCTTCGTGCTCGGGGACAACCGTGCGGATTCCGTCGACTCGCGCGATTTCGGCGCGGTGGCGCGTGTCGACCTCATCGGGCGCGTCCGCTTCCGGCTCTGGCCTCCCGCCCGGTGGGGGAACCCGAACGCGGGCTTGCAGAAATCTGCAATCGAATAGTGGTAGTAGCACCCTGTTGACTGCCGACCGGTCGGACCATATTTCTGCCTATGCAGACGATCGGACGACAGATGAACCGGCGCGAGATGATGAAGCTCGGCCTTTTCAGCAGCGCAGCGCTCGCCCTCCCCCTCGAGCGCGTCGCACGGACGCAGGTTGCACTGACCAACCGCATCGCGCAGAGCGACCTCCCGCAGCCCTTCACGATCCCGTTCAAGACGCCGCCGGTGCTCACGCCGGACCGGCAGACGGCGAGTCACGACTACTACACGATGACCCAGCGCCAGGCGAGCGTCGAGATCCTCCCTGGCAAGCGCACGGACATCTGGGGCTACAACGGCATCACGCCGGGGCCGACGATCGTCAACCGGCAGGGCCGGCACGCGGTCGTCCAGCACGTCAACGACCTGCCCGACATCCATCCGACGCTGCGCTACAACGTCTGGACGTCCACCCACCTGCACGGCTCCTGCTCCAAGCCGCAGTACGACGGCTACGCGAGCGACATCACCGAGGTCGGCAACTGGAAGGACTACCTCTACCCGAACATCCAGGAGGCGCGGACGCTCTGGTACCACGACCACGGCGTCCACATCACCGCTCCGAACGCCTACATGGGCCTCGCGGCGATGTACATCCTCCACGACGATTACGAGCTCAGCCTGCCGATCCCGCACGGCAAGTACGACGTCCCGTTCGTCCTGCGCGACGCGATGTTCGAGTCCAACGGCCAGCTGCTCTTCGACGACAACAGCCACTCCGGCGTCTACGGCGACGTCATCCTCGTCAACGGCGTGCCGTGGCCGACGATGCAGGTCGAGCGGCGCAAGTACCGCTTCCGCATCCTCAACGCGTCGATCTCGCGCTCCTACAACCTCTACCTCGACAGCGGCGAGCCGCTGACGGTCATCGGCACCGACGGCGGCCTCATGCCGCACCCGATGCCCGTCTCGCACCTGAAGTCCGGCATGGCCGAGCGCTACGAGGTCGTCATCGACTTCTCGAAGTACCAGATCGGCCAGCGCGTGGTCATGCACAACGACTCGCCGCCGAACAACATCGACTACGAGACGACCTCGAACGTCATGGCCTTCGACGTCGTCGCAGAGGCGAGCGACACGCGCAACAACGAGGTCCCCTACGACCTCAACCCGCACGAGCCGACGATGGCGCTCAAGGAGTCCGACGCCCACCGGACGCGCAAGTTCGAGTTCGAGCGCAAGAACGGCCAGTGGACGATCAACGGCACGACCTGGGACGACGTCGTCAACAGCGACTACCAGTTCGTGCTCGCCAACCCGGGCCTCAACGACGTCGAGATCTGGGAGCTCCAGAACCCGCACGGCGGCTGGTTTCACCCGATCCACATCCACCTCGTCGACTTCCAGATCCTCGACCGCAACGGCCAGGCGCCGTTCGACTACGAGCGCGGGCCCAAGGACGTCGCGTACGTCGGCGAGAACGAGATCGTGCGCGTGCTCATGCGCTTCGAGCACGAGCAGGGCCGCTACATGATGCACTGCCACAACCTCGTCCACGAGGACCACGACATGATGGGCCAGTTCCTCGTCGGCGAGGACTCCCCGGACTGCGATCCGATCTTCGCCGACAAGCCGGCCCGCAAGCCGGCCCGCTCGATCCACAGCCGTCACGACGATCCCGACGACGACCGTGGCGGTTCGGGCGGCGGCGGCGGCGACAGCAGCGGCAGCGGCTCCGGCGGCGGTGACGACAACAGCGGCCCCGGCAACGCGGACGACCGCCTCGCCGCGAGCAGCATCGGAGCCGGAGCCGGAGCCGGCGCCGGCGCCGGAGCCGGAGCCGGCGCCTCGAGCATCGTCAAGAAGAAGGTCGCCTGCGCGCCGAAGAAGAAGCCGACGCTCGTCAAGAAGAAGGCGAAGAAGAGCATCGCCAAGCGCAAGCCGCTCGTGAAGTCCAAGAGCTCTGCGACGAAGAAGACGACGGCCGCCGCCTGCGTGACGCCCGTCAAGAAGAAGCCCGTCGCCAAGCGCAAGCCGGTGTCCAAGCGCAAGCCCTCGCCGGCCGCCAGGCGCAGGGCGCTGCTCAAGAGCCGGTAGCCGGGTCGTCGGCAGCTAGAGCGGGGCGGCAGGGACGCCGCCGACGCTGACGCCTGCCGCGACGTCGCGCGTGACCACCGCGTGGGGGCCGATGTCGGCCCCCTCGCCGACGGTGATCCCGCGCAGGACGCTCGCGCCGAGGCCGACGTGCGCGCGCGCGCCGATCGTCACGGCCGTCGCCTTCAGCGGCTGCTGGCGGATCGGCAGCTCGACGTCGTCGAAGACGTGGTCGAAGTCGACGATGACGGCGCCCTCGTCCAAGCGCGCGCCCGCGCCGATCCTCACGCCCGCGTGGGCGACGATCGTGCAGCGCGGCCCGATGACGGCGCCCGCGCCGACCGTCACGTGGCCGCTGTTGACGACGATCCGGGTGCGCTCGCCGATCCGGCAGCCGGCGCCGAGCTCCAGGTGCGCTCCGGGCGCCACGGCGAGCCCGACGTCGCGGCCGAGGCGCACGCCGTCGCCCGCGACGACCCCGGGGTTGCGCAGGAGCTGCCGGCGCGCGAGCGGCCGCACGGCGCTAGCCGGCCCGCTCGCGCGCGCGCCGCACGATGTCGCGAGCGAGCGCGCGCGCGTGAGCCGGGACGTAGCGCACGGGCGGCGCGACATCGCGCTCGGTCAGCGCGGAGGGCATCGTCGGCGCGCCGAGGGCGCGGGCCGCGCGGTCGGCGAGCTCGAGCTGGCCGACCGCGGTCGGGTGCACGACGTCGGGCAGCACGAGCGTCCAGCCGCCGAAGTCGGAGAGATCGGCGACCGCGGCGCCGTGGCGCGCGGCGACCGCGCGCACGACCTCGCCCGCGCGCGCCGGATTCGGCGCGCAGGTCGGCCGGCCGAGGTCGTGGGGGAGGGTCAGCATGAGCAACCGCTCGGCGCGGGCGGCGAGGCCGTCGGCGATCGCGCCGAGGTCGCGCTCGTAGGCCGCGAGGTCGAAGTCCGGCCGGCGGACGTCGTTGACGCCGGCGTAGAGGACGGCGACGTCGTAGTCGCAGCGCACGCGCGGAAGCTGGTCGCGCAGGACGTCGGCCGCGACCGCGCCGTTGTGGGCGTAGGAGGTGTACGGGAGGTCGAGGGCGCGCGCGAGCCACTGCGCCCACGACAGCGGCGTGACGCCGCGCGCCATCGAGCCCTCGCCCACGGTGATGCTGTCGCCGAGCGCGACGAGCCCCTTGCGGCAGGGTCCGGGCGGCTCGCTCAACCCGGCTTGCGCCCCGCGATCATGAGGTTGTAGAAGACCGCCGGCGGCAGTCGCCCCTCGAGCAGCCCGACGTCGACGCGCTGCAGCGCGAGGTAGCCGCGGAAGGCGTACTGGCGCCAGGCCATCGGGATGTCCTCGGGCTGCGCGGTCGCCTCCAGCGTCCGGTTGACCCAGCCGAACCAGTTTGCGAGCAGCTCCTCGCCGCGGACGCGGACGTCGTCGAAGCCCGCGCCGGCGGCCGCCGCGTACAGCGTGTCGGGCGTGAAGGCGTGGACGTCGACGAACGGCTCCAGCGACTCGCCCTCGAGCTCGTCGTGCGCCCGCGGGCGCTCGGCGCCGTCATGGACGTGGACCTCGCGCAGGCCGTCGGCGGGCCGGGCGCGGATGATCCTGCGCCACAGCGGCGAGACCCGCATCGCCGCGCGCTTCGGGTAGGCCGCGATGCGGTCGCCGGTGCGCGACGGCTCGCCGGCGAAGAGGATCCGGCCGCCGGGGCGCAGGACGCGCCCGAATTCGGCGAAGGCGCGGTCGAGGTGGGGGATGTGGTGCAGGACGGCGTGGCCGAGAACGAGGTCGAAGCTCTCGTCGTCGAACGGCAGCGCCTCGGCGTCGCAGCCGACGGTCTCGACCTCGACGCCGATCCGGGCGGCGTTGGCCTGCAGCGCGTCGAGCATGCCCGGCGAGATGTCGGTCGCCGTGGCCTCGCGCACGACGCCGTCCTGGAGCATGTTCAGCGTGAAGTAGCCCGTGCCGGCGCCGATCTCCAGCGAGCGCCCGAAGCTCGGCAGCGGCTTGCCGAGGAGCTTGTGGAGCTTCCCGCGGACCTGCGCGCGCCCGATGTCGCCGTAGTCGACTCCCCACTTCGTGTCGTAGTGCTCTGCGGCGGCGTCGTGGTAGCGGGTGTTGACGTCGCGGATCGCTTCCGCGGTTGCGGGTGCTGCCATGGCGGCGGGCAGTTTAGTCGCCGTTGCCCCGGGCGGTCCGGCTCGCTTCCCTCGATGCCGCCGTAGGCGCGGCGCACCAGAGAAACCAAGCGAGTCACCGCGACCGCAACCGTCCTGCCTCCTCCGTCGCGGCCCGCAACCGCTTCGCATGCTCGCCCGTCAGCGCGCCCGGCTCCATCCGCCAGCGCCACGAGCCGGTCGCGCGCCCGGGGATGTTCATCCGCGCCTCGCTGCCGAGCCCGAGGACGTCCTGCGCCTGGACCATCGCCGTGCGCGCCGGGGAGGAGAACGCCAGCCGGATCAGCGACCACCACACCTCGTCCTCGTCGAAGCCGCCGGCGGAGATCCGCGCGCGCGCCTCGGCGCGCTGCGGCTCGTCCGCAGACGACCACCAGCCGGCGAGCGTGTCCTGGTCGTGGGTTCCCGTGTAGACGACGCTGTCGCGCTCGTGGTGCTCCATGCGGTGCGGGCCGTGCGGGTCGCCGGGGTCGAAGCCGAACTGCAGGACGACCATGCCCGGGAAGCCGAGCGAGCGGCGCAACCGCGTGACCGGCTCGGTGATGACGCCGAGGTCCTCGGCGATCATCGGCAGCTCGCCGAGCTCGGAGGCCGCCGCGTCGAAGACCGCCCGGCCGGGACCGCGCCGCCAGCGCCCGCCGCGGGCGTCCGGGTCGCCCTCGGGGACCGCCCAGTACGCGACGAAGCCGCGGAAGTGGTCGATGCGGGTGACGTCGAAGAGCGCGAAGGTCCGGCGCAGGCGCTCGGTCCACCAGCGGTAGCGGCGGCGCTGCAGCGCCGGCCAGTCGTAGAGCGGGTTGCCCCAGAGCTGCCCGAGATCGCTGTAGACGTCGGGCGGCGCGCCCGCGACCTCGCCCGACCGGAAGAGCTGCGGCCACGCGAGGTGGTCGGCGCTGCCGGGCGCGACGTAGATCGGCACGTCGCCGATGAGCCCGACGCCGCGGTCGCGGGCGTAGGCTCGCAGCGCGCTCCACTCGCGATCGAAGCGGACCTGGTCGGCGATCGCCCGGCGACCACCGGCAACGGCCGCCCAGTCGTCGATCCAGAACGTCTCGCGCGCGCGGAACGCCTCGATCTCGTCGTCGCTGACCGCCGCCGACGGGTTGGCGAGCAGCCCCCGCCACGCCGCGAAGGCGGACTTGGACTTGTACGGCGACCCGGCGCGGTCGGGCGGACCGAGCGGCAGCATCTGCCACCAGGACTGCCCGGCTTCCCGCAGCCAGTCGACGAAGCGGTACGCGTCGTCGCCGAGCCGCCCGGAGGCCAGGCTCGTCGGGTGCAGCTGCACCCCGGAGGATCTGTAGCGCAGCAGGGGGTTCACGTTACGAACCTTCGTAAACGGAGAGAGTGTGGGGGCATGCCCACCCCGAAGCGCCGCGAACCGCCGCCCCCACGCATCCAGATCGTCGCTCCCGCACCGATGATCGACTGCGGGCGCTACCCCTGCAAGCGGACGATCGGCCAGACCGTGGCGGTGAGCGCCGACATCTTCGCCGACGGCCACGACGTCCTGCGCGCGGTCGTGAAGTCCTGCCCGCCCGGCGGCGAGGACTGGCAGGAGAGCGAGATGGTGCGCACCGACGCCCACCTCGACGGCGACCGCTGGGCGGGCGAGTTCGCCGTCACCGAGCTCGGCCGCTGGAGCTGGACGATCGAGGCCTGGGTGGACCCCTTCGCGAGCTGGCGCGGCGAGCTGCAGCGCAAGATCGACGCCGGCCAGGAGGATCTCTCCGGCGAGCTGTCAGAGGGCGTCGTCCTGCTCGAGCAGGCCTGCGAACGGGCCAAGGGCGCCGACCGCAAGCTCGTCAAGCAGGCGCTCACGCGGCTGCGCGACGACGGCATCCCGGCCGAGTCGCGCCACGAGACGGCGCTGGACCCCGAGCTCTTCGACGCCGTCACCCGCCACCCCGACCGCGGCCGCTCGACGGTCATGGAGGAGCGGCTGCACGTCGACGTCGACCCCGAGCTCGCGCGCTTCGGCGCCTGGTATGAGCTCTTTCCGCGCTCGTGGGGCGGGCTGAAGGGCGTCGAGACCCAGATCCCGGAGCTCGCCGAGCTCGGCTTCGACGTCCTGTACCTGCCGCCCGTGCACCCGATCGGGCTCACGAACCGCAAGGGCGCCAACAACTCGCTCGTCGCAACGCCCGGCGATCCGGGATCGCCGTGGGCGATCGGCGACGCGACCGGCGGCCACGACGCGCTGCACCCCGATCTCGGCACGATGGACGACTTCGACGCGCTCGTCGCGACCGCGAAGGAGCACGGCATCCAGATCGCGCTGGACTTCGCGATCCAGTGCAGCGCCGACCACCCCTGGCTCACCGAGCACCCCGAGTGGTTCAACCGCCGCCCCGACGGGACGCTGAAGTACGCCGAGAACCCGCCGAAGAAGTACCAGGACATCTACAACGTCAACTGGGACTCCGAGGACTGGCGCGGGCTCTGGGACGCGCTGCGCGACGTCCTGCGCTACTGGGCCGGTCACGGCGTCACGACCTTTCGCGTCGACAACCCGCACACGAAGCCGCTCGCCTTCTGGGAGTGGCTCATCACCGAGATGCGCCGCGAGTACCCGGAGATCATCTTCCTCGCCGAGGCCTTCACCCGCGCGTCGATGATGCGCCAGCTCGCGAAGGTCGGCTTCAACCAGTCCTACACGTACTTCACGTGGAAGAGCTCGAAGTGGGAGCTCGCCGACTACGTCACGGAGCTCGCGACGAGCGGTATGGAGGAGTACTACCGGCCGAACTTCTTCGTCAACACGCCGGACATCCTCACCGAGGAGCTCCAGCACGGCGGCCCGCCGAAGTTCGCCAGCCGGCTCATCCTCGCCGCGACGCTGAGCCCGTCCTACGGCGTCTACTCGGGCTTTGAGTCCTTCGAGCGCGTCCCGGTGCGCCCGGGCAGCGAGGAGTACCTGGACTCCGAGAAGTACGAGATCAAGCAGCGCTCGCTGACGGGGCCGCTGCTGACGCTCATCTCGCGGATGAACGACATCCGCCGCGACAACCCGGCTCTCCAGGTCCTCGACAACATCCAGTTCCTCACGACGGAGAACGACGCGCTCATCGCCTACGCCAAGCGCACGGGCGACAACACGGTCATCACCGTCGTGACGCTCGACCCGGTCGACGCGCAGGAGGGGATCGTCGTCGTGCCCTACGGGCTCGGCCTGCCGCCGGTCTTCACGGTCACCGATCTGCTGTCGGCCGAGAGCTTCGACTGGCGCATGGGACGCAACTTCGTCCGCCTCGACCCCTACCGGGTCGCGCACCTGCTGCGGGTCACATGAGCGCTGCCCAGAACTGGTTCGAGTCGGACCCGACCTGGTTCAAGACCGCGATCTTCTACGAGATCCACCTGCGCGGCTTCTACGACGGCACGGGCGACGGCAGCGGCGACTTCCGCGGCCTGACCGAGAAGCTCGACTACCTGCAGTGGCTCGGCATCGACGTCATCTGGCTGTTGCCGATGTATCCGTCGCCGCTGCGCGACGGCGGCTACGACATCGCCGACTTCTACGGCGTCCACCCCGACTACGGGACGATGGACGACGTCCGCGCGTTCATCGAGGCGTCGCACGAGCGCGGGATCCGCGTCATCGCCGACCTCGTGATGAACCACACGTCGTCCGATCACGCCTGGTTTCAGGAAGCGCGGTCGGGCGGGCGGGGTGAAGATAATCCGAAGCGCGACTGGTACGTCTGGACCGACGACCCGACGAAGTACGACGAGGCCCGGATCATCTTCGTCGACACCGAGACGTCGAACTGGACCTGGGACGAGACGGCCGGCCAGTACTTCTGGCACCGCTTCTTCCACCACCAGCCCGACCTCAACTACGACAACCCCGAGGTCCGCGAGGCGATGCTCGACGTCCTGCGCTTCTGGCTGGACGCCGGCCTCGACGGCTTCCGCCTCGATGCCGTGCCCTATCTCTACGAGCGCGAGGGCACGAACTGCGAGAACCTCGAGGAGACGCACGCGTTCCTGCGCGAGGTGCGCCAGGTGGTCGACGCCGAGTACCCCGACCGCGTCCTGCTCGCCGAGGCCAACCAGTGGCCGGCCGACGTCGTCGACTACTTCGGCGACGGCGACGAGTGCCACATGGCCTTCCACTTCCCGGTCATGCCGCGGATGTTCATGGCGCTGCGCCGCGAGGAGGCGACGCCGATCCTCGAGATCCTCGCCCAGACGCCGCACATCCCCGCCAACTGCCAGTGGGGCCTGTTTCTGCGCAACCACGACGAGCTGACGCTCGAGATGGTCACCGACGAGGAGCGCGACTACATGTACGCGGAGTACGCCAAGGACCCGCGGATGAAGCTCAACGTCGGCATCCGCCGCCGCCTGGCGCCGCTCATGGACGGCGGCCGCGACGAGATCGAGCTGCTGCACGCGATGCTCTTCAGCCTCCCCGGCTCGCCGGTCCTCTACTACGGCGACGAGATCGCGATGGGCGACAACGTCTACCTCGGCGATCGCGACGGCGTGCGCACCCCGATGCAATGGACCGGCGACCGCAACGGCGGCTTCAGCCGCGCGGACTTCGCCCAGCTCTACGCGCCGCCGCTCATGGACCCCGTCTACGGGTACCAGGCCGTCAACGTGGAGGCCCAGCTGCGTACGCCGAGCTCGCTACTGCGCTGGCTGCGGCGCTTCATCGCGCTGAGAAAGGAGCACCCCGTGTTCGGGCTCGGGAGCTTCGAGGCCCTGACGCCGCCCAATCCGAAGATCTTCGCCTGCATCCGCACCTACGAGGACGACGTCGTGCTGTGCGTGCACAACCTCGCGCGCTCCGCCCAGGCCGTCGAGCTCGACCTGTCCTGGTACAACGGCCGGCGCCCGGTCGAGATGTTCGGCCGCACGCGCTTCCCGCGGATCGGCGAGCTGCCCTATCTCCTGACGCTCGCGCCGCGCGGGTTCTTCTGGTTTCGCCTCGAGGAGGACGACACGTGAGCGTTCCCGATCAGGTCAGCGAGCCGCTGGAGCAGTGGCTGACCCAGCAGCGCTGGTTTGCCTCCAAGGCGCGCGAGGTGGCGTCGGCGAACATCCTCGAGCGCGTGTCGCTCAGCGACGATCCCGCGCTCGATCTGCAGATCGTCGAGGCGCGCTTTCACGCCGGCACGCACGAGCTCTACCAGCTGCTGCCCGGCGAGCCCGGCGGCGTGCAGGCGCTCGCCGGCCTCTTCGCCGCCGAGGCGACGCGCGCCTGCGTGTCCTTCCACGGCGGCCTGGAGCCGACCGGCGACATCCGCCCGATGGGTGCCGAGCAGTCCAACTCGTCGATGGTCTTCGGCGAGCAGCAGGTGCTGAAGGTCTTCCGCCGCATCGAGCCGGGCGTCAACCCCGAGCTCGAGATGCTGCGCTTCCTCTCGACGCGCAACTTCGAGAACATCGCGCAGCTCACGGGCTGGTACGAGTACACCGGCGACCTCATGCAGGCGACCCTCGGGATCCTGCAGCAGTTCATCGGCGAGGCGCGCGACGGCTGGCAGCTCGCGCTCGACGACCCGCTCGGCCTCCTGGGGCGCGTGCCCGAGCTCGGCGCCGCGACGGGCCGGATGCACTCCGTCCTGGCCTCGGACGCCGGCGACCCGGCCTTCGCCCCCGAGGAGCCCAGCGACGAGGCCCTCGCGCTGCTGACCGCGACGATCGACGAGCAGATCGAGCGCGCGTTCCTCGACCTCCCCGACGACCCCGCGCTCGCGCCGATCGCCGGCCGCGGCGAGGAGGTGCGCGACCGCCTGCAGATAATGTCCCACGTCGGCGTCGGCGGGCGCCTCATCCGCCACCACGGCGACTACCACCTCGGCCAGACCATGCTGCGCGATGCCGGCTGGATCATCCTCGACTTCGAGGGCGAGCCCGCGCGCTCGCTGCTCGAGCGCCGCCGCAAGCGCTCGCCGCTGCGCGACGTCGCGGGCATGCTGCGCTCGTTCGCCTACGCGGCGTCGGCCTCCGAGCTCCTGCGCGGCGTGCCGGCCCCCGACGGCTGGGAGCGGCGCGCGCGCGAGGGCTTCCTCGAGGCCTACTTCGAGAACGTCGAGCCGACGCTCCTGCCCGCCGGCCAGGCGGCGACCGAGAAGCTCCTGGCGATCTTCGAGCTCGAGAAGGCCGTCTACGAGCTGCACTACGAACTCAACAACCGCCCCGACTGGGTCCCGATTCCCGTCGCCGGGATCGCGCGACTGCTCGACGTGGAGGTCAGCACATGAACCCGCCAACGACCGATATCGACCGGCTCGTCTCGCGCGACCATCACGATCCGCACGCCGTGCTGGGAGCCCACCCCGACGCCAACGGCGGCGTCATCGTGCGCGCCCTGCACCCGGCCGCGCAGTCGATCGTCGTGCAGCCGGCGGGGGTCGAGCTCGAGCGCGTGCACCCCGGCGGCATCTTCGAGGGGCTCATCGAGGGTGCGACGCTGCCGCTGGAGTACGAGCTCGAGATCGGCTTCGCCGACGGCAACACGTTCACGACGCCCGACCCGTACCGCTTTCCGCCCACGCTGTCAGACCTCGACGAGCACCTCTTCCGCGAGGGGCGCCACGAGCAGCTGTGGACGAAGATGGGCGCGCACGTGCGCGAGTTCGAGGGCGTCGCGGGCACGTCGTTCGCGGTCTGGGCGCCGGCCGCGCGCTCGGTGAGCGTCGTCGGCGACTTCAACTACTGGGACGGGCGGCTGCACCCGATGCGGGCCCTCGGCGGCTCCGGCGTCTGGGAGCTCTTCGTCCCCGGGATCGGCGCCGGCGCGCGCTACAAGTACGAGATCCGCGCGCAGTCCTGCGAGCTGCTGCTGAAGGCCGACCCGTTCGCCTTCGAGACCGAGATCCCGCCGCAGACCGCGTCGATCGTCAGCGAGTCGCACCACGAGTGGCAGGACGACGCGTACCTCGCCAGGCGCGCGGCCGGGACGCCGCTGAAGCGGCCGATGTCGGTCTACGAGGTCCACCTCGGCTCCTGGCGGCGCAACCCGCTGGAGGACAACCGCTCGCTGACGTACCTCGAGCTCGCCGACGAGCTCGCGGCCTATGCGAGCGACCTCGGCTTCACGCACGTCGAGCTGCTGCCGGTCATGGCGCATCCGTTCTCGGGCTCGTGGGGCTATCAGGTGACGTCCTACTACGCCCCGACCCCGCGCTTCGGCTCGCCCGACGACCTGCGCACGTTCATCGACCGGATGCACGAGCACGACATCGGCGTCCTGCTGGACTGGGTTCCCGCGCACTTCCCGCGCGATGCCTGGGCGCTCGCGCGCTTCGACGGCACCGCGCTCTACGAGCACGAGGACCCGCGCCGCGGCGAGCATCCGGACTGGGGCACGCTCGTCTTCAACTACGGCCGCAACGAGGTGCGCAACTTCCTCGTCGCCAACGCGCTGTTCTGGGCCCGCGAGTACCACGCCGACGGGATCCGCGTCGACGCCGTCGCGTCGATGCTCTACCTCGACTACTCGCGGCGCGAGGGCGAGTGGGTGCCCAACGAGTTCGGCGGGCGCGAGGACCTCGACGCCGTCGCCTTCCTCAAGGAGCTCAACGAGGTCCTGCACCGCGACGAGCCGGGCGTCGTCAGCGCCGCGGAGGAGTCGACGGCCTGGCCCGGAGTCTCGCGCCCGACGTACCTCGGCGGCCTGGGCTTCGGCTTCAAGTGGAACATGGGCTGGATGCACGACACGCTGGGCTACTTCCAGCAGGAACCGATCCACCGCCGCTACCACCACCACGAGCTGACGTTCTCGCTCGTCTATGCGTTCACGGAGAACTTCATCCTCCCGCTGAGCCACGACGAGGTCGTCCACGGCAAGGGCTCGCTCATCGACAAGATGCCCGGCGACCGCTGGCAGAAGCTCGCCAACCTGCGCTCGCTGTACGCGTTCATGTGGGCGCACCCCGGCAAGAAGCTGCTCTTCATGGGCCAGGAGTTCGCCCAGGAGGCGGAGTGGAGCCACGACCGCTCGCTGGACTGGCACCTGCTCGAGCAGGGCGAGCACGCGGGCGTGCAGGCGCTGATCCGCGACCTCAACGCGATCCTCAAGGACACGCCGGCGCTCTACGAGGTCGACTTCGAGGGCAGCGGCTTCTACTGGATCGAGCCCAACGACGCCGACGCGAACGTCGTCGCGTTCGCCCGCGTCGGGGAGGACCCGGCGAGCGACGTGCTCGTCTGCGTCTGCAACCTCTCGCCGGTGCCGCGGTCGGGCTACCGGCTCGGGCTGCCGCAGACCGGCCGCTGGATCGAGACGATGAACACCGACTCCTCCTTCTACGGCGGGACCGACACCGGCAACCTCGGCGGCGTCGACGCCGAGCCCCTGCCGTGGCACGGCCAGCCGTCGTCGGCGGAGGTCACGCTGCCGCCGCTCGGCGTCGTCTGGCTCGTCCCCGAGCCGCGGCCGCCGGTCGTCGCCAAGCCGAAGCCGAAGGCCAGGCGCCCGGCGTAGCGGCGCCGCGAGATCAGGCGGCGACGCGCGGTCTGGCGAGCCCCTCGATCTCGGCGACGGCGGTGCCGTTGCGTGCCGCGTCGCGGACCGCCTCGCCGAGGCGTGCCGCCCCGCTGCCGAACGCCGGCTCGGCGATGAGGCGGCGCAGGTCGCGGGCGATCTTCTGCGACGAGGCCTTCGGGCGCAGGCGCAGTCCGGCACCGTGCGCGACGACGCGGGCCGCGTTGTCGTTCTGGTCGCGACCCATCGGCAGGCACAGCAGCGGCACGTCGGCCGCGAGCGCCTTCATGACCGTTCCGTGGCCGGCGTGCGTGACGACGGCCGCCGCCTCGCGGAGGATCGCGTTGTGCGGCGCGGATTGCACGACCTGTGCGTTGGCCGGCGCGCGCAGCGACCGCGGCTCGATCGCCGGTCCGGTCGTCACGACGGCGCGGACGGGCAGGCCGCCGATGGCGTCGAGGATGCGCTGGAGCGTGCGCTCGTGGTCCTGGAAGGTCGTGCTGAGGGCGACGAGGACGAGCGGTTCGTCGCCTGCGGGCGCCGACCACGGCTGCGCCCAGGTGGGGTCGTCGAGCACCGGGCCGGCGTAGCGGAGGTTGGCGGGCATGCGATCGGCCGGGAAGTCGAACGCCTGCGCGCTGAGGACGAGGAGCCGGTCGGCGTGGTGGAACTGCTCGAAGACGCCGCCCACGGGCCCGAGCCCGTACTCGCGCCGCAGGAGGTTGAGCTGCGGAAGGCCCTTGTTCCACATCTTCCTGCCGAAGCGGATCATCGTCGCGTCCCGGATGCGACCCGGCGCGCCGCCGGCTGGTTGCAGGCCGGGCCCGAACGGCGGCAGCCCGGTCCCGGGCTCGCCCCAGAGATTGGGCACGAGCACCGCGTAGGGCAGGCCGCGGGCCTCCGCAGCGATCTGCGCGCCGACGAGGAAGAAGCACGACGCGAGCGCGTCGAACTCCTCCGACGCCAGCGCCTCGGTCGTGTCGGCGGCGTATCCCGGCGCCCAGCCGAAGAGGATCTCGCGCATGAGCCCGACCTGCTGGGAGGGCGTGCGCAGCTCGTAGTCGCGGATGAGGTCGTCCTCGCGCCGGCGGCTGGGCCGCTGCCGCGCCTGCCGCCAGACGCGTAGACGGGCGCCGATGGCGGCGGCTTCGTCGGCGATCGTGGGATCGCCGATGATCGTGACGTCGTGGCCGCGCTCGATGAGCCCGCGAGCGGCGGCGAGCTCCGGCGGGACGTTGCCGCCGGCGTCGATCATCGTGAAGAGGTAGCGGCTCACGGGGTGCTCCTTTTCTCGGGCGGCGGGGGCCGCAGCAGCGCGGTCACGAGCCTCGTCATCGTCTGCCTCGTCGCGCGACGGCTGAGGCGCAGGTCGCGCCGCAGCAGCTTCCACGTGAACACGTCGGTGGCGGCGTGCAGCGCCGCGAGCGCCTCGCGGCGGGCGGTGCCCTGCGCGGGAAGGTGCTCGGCGAACATCGCGGCCAGCCAGTCCTGGTGATAGCCGCGGGCCATCTCGAGCATCGACGCGACCATCGGGCTGCGCTCGTCGAGCATGGCCGTGCGGGCGTTGCCATCGCCGTAGCGCTCGTACTGCTCCATGAGCGCGCCGACGATGCTGTCGACTTCGCCGGGCACCGCGGCGGCGCGCAGCTCGGCGATCCGCCCGCCGCCGACCTCGACGGCCGCGAGATACAGGCGCTCCTTGGAGCCGAAGTGGTTCAGCAGCGTCTGGTGCGAGACGCCTGCCTCGCGGGCGACCTCCGCGATCGTCACGTCGTCGTAGGGCCGGTCGCCGAAGGCGTTCACGGCCGCTGTGACCAGCCGGTCCCGGGTCGCCTCGACGGCATCGGCGCGGGCGCGCATCCGGTAGGTCGGCGTAGCGTTCATTGGAGCCGCGCCCAACATAGAGTTGAGCGTGACTAAAGTCAATGCCGCGTCGCGTTCAGCCGGTGGCCGTCGCGCCCCACTCCTCGGCCGCGACCTCGCGGATCGGCTGGGAGATCGACCAGCCGTGGCCCTCGGGGTCGCGCGCCATGAAGCGCCGCTCGCCGTACTCCTGGTCGGTCGGCGGCTCGCTGATCTCGGCGCCGGCGGCCTTCGCGCGCTCGTAGACCGCGTCGACGTCCTCGACGGTGACGCACGTCATCTGCGTGCTGGCGCCGGCGTGGGCGGGGTTGCGGTAGTCCCCGCCGGGGTCGCCGAGGAAGATGACGCCGTCAGCGCCGATGCGCATCTCGGCGTGGCTGACGTAGCCCTCGGGACCGGTGTAGCGCAGCGTCTCCTCGAAGCCGAAGGCGCGGGCGAGGAAGTCGAGTGCGACGTCGACGTCCTCGTAGAGCAGGTAGGGGGCGATCGTGGGCGTCATGCGGTACCTCCTGGTGTGGCCGTGGTGATCGTGCGTCGTCTGCGATGGATCTCGGTGTCGAGCGCGTCGAGGCGGTTGGTCCAGAAGCCGCGATAGCGCGCGAGCCAGTCGTCGAGCTCGGCGAGCGGCGCGGGGTCCAGCGAGTACAGGCGGCGCGTGCCCTCGCCGCGCGCGCTGACGACGCCGAGCTCGCGCAGGACACGCAGGTGGCGCGAGACGCCGGGGCGGCTCGTGTCGAAGTGCGCGGCGAGCTCGCCGGCGCTGAGCTCGCTGCCGGGCGTCGCGAGCAGCTCGACGATCCGCCGGCGCGTCGGGTCGGCGAGCGCAGTGATCGCGTTCACCGCGCGACCTCCTCGTCCAGGCGGCGCAGCGCCCCGCCCCAGCGCGACATGTAGGCCATGCCGAGCGGGGCGTGGATGCGGCTGTGCTCGAGCGTCAGGACCGTCCCGTTGCCGTCGGCGTCCGCGTGCAGCTCGAAGCGCACGAGCGAGCGCTGCTCGCTGCCGTGCGCCCAGTCGAGCTCGAGCAGGCGCTCGGGGTCGAGCTCGACGACGCGGGCGTCGATGCCGTTGGCGAGCGTGAACGCGCCGCCGGGGGTGACTTCGAGGTCCACCGGCCGCGCGAGCCAGCGCCCGATCGATTCGGGTTCGGTGAGCGCCGCCCAGACCTCGGCGGGCGTCGCGTCGTAGCGGCGGGAGATCCGCAGCTCGCAGTCTGTGCCTTGCATCTCGTTGGAGCGTAACAGATAGTTTACGTAACAACAGGGTTACTTCGTGGGTGTAGAGAGCGAGGCGCTTCCGGCATCACTGAGGAACCCGAGCGGCCGGGGCGCTCGCTCGGCGGGCTCGCGCCGCCCGCCCGGGGGGTCGCGGCATCCGCTCGGGGGCCTCGCGGCGCCCGCTCGGGCACCTGAGTCGCTTTCGCCCTGCCATGGCAGGGTCAAGGCGACTCAGACGGTCTCGCGAGCCGCGGCGCTCCGGTCGAGTCGCTTTCGCCCCGCTATAGCAGGGGCAACGCGACTCAGACGCTCTGGCGCGCCGCGGGCGCGCCCGCGGCGCAGCGCCACACGCGATCGGCCTCCCGGCGCGTGGCGGGTTCCTTCAGAGATGCAGTTCGCCGCCGCCCGCGGCGCGATGCAGACGAGCAGCAGCCAGCTACAACCCGCCGTCCGGCGGCGGCGGCGCGGGCTCGATGACCCCGAGGATCTCGCGCACGCGGCAGACGAGCAGGCGCTCGTCCTCGACCTCGACCCAGACGCCGGCCGAGCGCGGGAAGACGACGTGGTCGCCGCGCTCGACGGGCATCCGGAAGCCCGGGATGTCCGGCGGGCCGTCGCCGACGGCGAGGACGATCCCCTCGTTGGGCGGCACGTCGTGGGTGCCCTGCGGGACGAGCAGCCCGGACTTGCGCAGGCGCTCGGGGTCGAGCTCCTTGATGACGACCTGGTCGAAGAGCGGGCGCAGGACGTCGGGCACGAGCGCGACGATAGCGCGGCGTGCCGGCGCGCCCGCCGGGGCATCCGGACGGGATGACGACGCCTGAGGGCGACGGGTTCGAGGCGTACGTCGCGCTCGGCGACTCGATCTCGATCGACATCTATGCCGGCGGCCCCGGTCGCGGCGGCGCGAGCCTGCTGGCGCGCAACCGCGACGACGACTTCCCCGACTGGCGCGGCCGCGACCTCGCGACGACGCGCCCGGAGCTCTCGTTCGGGTTGCTCGCGACCGACGGCGGCACGACCGCGTCGCTGCTCGACGTCCAGCTGCCGCACCTGGAGCTCTCGGGCGCCGTGCCGCGCGTCGTCACGCTGACCGTCGGCGGCAACGACGTCCTCGGCGCGTACGGCGACACCCGCGGCGCGCTGCGAGTCGTCGAGACCGTCCGCACCCGAGTGGGGCAGGCGCTCGACCGGCTGCACGCCCTCGTCGCCCCGTCGGACCCGATCGTCGTCGGCACCGTCTACGACCCCAGCGACGGCAGCGGCGAGGCGTGGCGGGTGGGGCTGCCGCCCTGGCCGGACGTCGTCGACGTCCTCGCCGAGCTCAACGCGGCGCTGCGCGCCGTGGCCGCCGAGCGCGGCGCGATCGTCGCCGACATCCACGGCCGGTTCCTCGGCCACGGCCTGCAGGCGGGCAACCCGGGGCAGCCGCACGCGCGCCCTGCCGAGCGCGGCCTCTGGTACTGCAACGTCATCGAGCCGAATGCCTGGGGCGCCGACGCGGTCCGCGCGGCGTTCTGGTCGGCCTTGCAGCAGCGCTGATGGATGCCGTCAGCGGCGCTCGTCGCGAGCGACGAGCCGCGCGCGCACCTTCACATGCGCGGACCGCGTGGGCTCTCCCAGCGACAGGAAGCGGTGCACGCGCGCGCTGTGCCGGCAGAACGGGCACTCGAGCTCCTCGGCCAGCGACATCGTCCGCCCGCCGAGCGAGACCGGCGCATCGCAGCGCGGACACGCGATCGTGCCGCTCGTCACCGGCAGCGTGCGGGCGACGTCGCGGTAGAGGTGATCGCCCGCGGGGCCGGAGACCGGCTCTGCGCGCAGCGGCCCGCCGCCGTCGAAGCCACGTTGCAGGGACATGCCGCCAGTCTAGGCAGCCGCGTGGAGCGGCCGCGCAGCCGGCGTCAGGCGGGCTGCTTGACGCCCGCCTCGGCCGTCGCGGCGGCGGAGGCGCCGTCCGGCACCCAGCCCGGCCCGCGCAGCATGTAGCCGGCCCGCTCGCGCCAGTCGCGGGCGCGGCGCACGTCGCGGGCGATCGCCCTGTACTCGTGGAAGGCCACCTCGGTCGGCTTGAAGGTCTCGATGTTCTTCGTCAGGCCGTAGCGCACGCGCTCCTCCTCGCCGGCGAACGTGCCGAACCAGCGGTCCCAGACGATGAGGATCCCGGCGTAGTTGCGGTCGAGGTACTGCTCGTTGGCGCCGTGGTGGACGCGATGGTGCGACGGCGTGTTGAACACGTACTCGATCGGGCGCGGCAGCCGGCCGATGCGCTCCGTGTGGATCCAGAACTGGTACATGAGGCTGATCGCCTGCTGGGTGAGGATCATCCACGGCGGAAAGCCCGCGAGCGCGAGCGGCAGCCAGAACGGCAGGTAGGTCATCGGGACCCAGGTCTGGCGCAGCGCGGTGCTGAGGTTGTAGTGCTGGCTGGAGTGATGGACGACGTGGCTGGCCCAGAAGACGCGCACCTCGTGGCTGATGCGGTGAAACCAGTAGTACGCGAGGTCGTCGGCGAAGAAGATGAGCACCCAGGCCCACCAGGCGTCGGCCGGGATGCGCAGCGGCGTGAGCTCGTAGAGGCCGGCGTAGACGACGACCACTACCGCCTTCCAGCCGACGTTGACGACGACGTTGCCGATGCCCATGCTGAGGCTCGTGGCGGTGTCCTTCGTCTCGTAGCCGACGAGCGCCTCGTTGCGGGCGATGACGAACGAGATCGCCTCGACGGCGAGCAGCAGGACGAACGCGGGGATCGCGTAGTACAGGACCTCAGCCATGGGATGTCTCCTTGGCGGCGGCGGCGGCGGCGGCTGCGCCCGTCAGGGCGCGGGTGAGCAGGTCGGCGGCGGCGTCGGCCGCGGCGTCCGGATCTGCGCCGGCGATCGCGGTCACGAGCCGGTCGTGGGCGCCGACGTCGGCCACCTCGGCGGCGAAGAGCGAGCGCGACGGCTCGGCGGCGGGGTCGAGGCCCGCGAGCAGGCTGTTGTAGGCGAGCCGGTAGGCGAGGTTGTCGGCGCCGTCGATGATGCGGTCCCAGAGCGCGGCGTAGCGCAGCGGCGCCTCGAGCGCGTCCTCGTCTTCGAGCTCGTCGCGCAGCGCCTCGATCGTCGCGGCGGGCGCGCGCTGGGCGCAGCGCCGCGCGGCGTCGACGCCGACGCAGAGGCGCAGCTCGAGGACGGAGCGCAGGTGCTCGGCGTCGCCGGCGGTCAGCGGCAGCTGGGCGAGCAGGTCGAGGCCGCCGGTCGCGCGCCAGTCCAGCACGCGGGTCGCGCCGCCGTGGGAGACCTCGACGAGGCCGGCCTGTTGCAGGCGCTTGATCGCCTCGCGGATCGCGTGGCGGTTGCAGCCGAGCTCGTCTGCCAGCGCGCGCTCGGACGGCAGCGGCTCGCCGGCCGCGGGGCGCCCGGTGAGGATCCCGTCGCGCAAACGGACGAAGATCGACTCGGAAAGGGTCGTGGCTGCCATCGTACAACTGGTTGTACCAGTTGCACGGGTGCGGGTCAAGCGCTCCCGCGGAGCGGTCCTGTCGACTCAGGTGGCCATACGACCCCCTCGTTCGACACGACCGCTCGCAGGCGCGCCGGAACGGCCCGCGCCGATTCCCTCATCGATGCCGTTCGCGAGCGTCGCGAGCGCCAACCAGCCGCCCTAGTCACCTCGGCACGGCGCCGAGATAGCCCGCGCGCGCCCCTGGGTACGGTGGTGCGGGTGCCGGACGCCATCTATCCCTGGGAGCGCCGCCTCGGCGCGACCCCCTTCGACGACGGCACCACCGAGTTCCGCGTCTGGGCGCTCGAGCGCGAGAACGTCCGCGTCCGGGTCGGTGACCGCGAGCACGCGCTGACGCACGCCGGGCTCGACGTCCACGAGGCCCGCGTGCAGGCGCGCGCCGGCGAGGACTACACCTACCTCCTCGACGGCGCCGACCCGCTGCCCGACCCCGCGACGCGCCACCAGCCGCAGGGCCTGCGCGGGCCCTCGCGCATCCTCGACACCGCCGGCTTCGCATGGACCGACGCCGGCTTCGAGCCGGCGCCGCTGCCCGAGCTCGTCATCTACGAGCTGCACATCGGGACCTTCACGCCCGAGGGCACGTTCGACGCCGCGATCGCCCACCTCCCCGAGCTCGCGGAGCTCGGCATCAACGCCATCGAGGTCATGCCGGTCGCCGAGTTCCCGGGCGTCCACGGCTGGGGCTACGACGGCGTCTACCTCAGCGCGGCGCACTCCGCCTACGGCGGCCCCGAGGGCTTCCAGCGGCTCGTCGACGGCGCCCACGCGGCAGGGCTCAGCGTCATCCTCGACGTCGTCTACAACCACGTCGGCGCCTCCGGCAACGAGGCGCTGGCCGCGTTCGGGCGCTACTTCACCGAGAAGTACTCGACGTTCTGGGGCCAGGCGATGAACTACGACGACGAGCACTGCGACCCCGTCCGCGAGTGGGTCCTGCAGTCCGCGGAGGGCTGGGTGCGCGACTTCCACGTCGACGGCCTGCGCCTCGACGCGATCCACGCGATCTTCGACCAGAGCGCGAGCTCGATCCTCGAGCAGATCGCCGCGCGCGTGCACGCCGCGCGCCCGGGCGCGCTCGTCATCGCCGAGTCGGGCCTCAACGACCCGAAGGTCATCCGCCCGCGCGAGCAGGGCGGCTTCGGCCACGACGCCCAGTGGGCCGACGACTTCCACCACGCGCTGCGCGTCCTGCTCACCGGCGACACCGACGGCTACTACGCGGAGTTCGGCAGCGTCGCCGACCTCGCGAAGGCGTACCACCGCCCGTTCGTCCACGACGGCCAGTACTCCGCGTTTCGCAAGCGCCGCTTCGGCGCACCCGCGACCGACCGCCCGCCGCACCAGTTCGTCGTCTTCGACCAGGACCACGACCAGGTCGGCAACCGCGCGTTCGGCGACCGGCTGCCCGCGCAGGCGCGCCCCCTCGCCGCGTTCTGCACGCTGCTGTCGCCGTTCGTCCCGATGCTCTTCATGGGGGAGGAGTACGGCGAGCCCGCCCCCTTTCAGTTCTTCTCCGACCACATCGACGAGGAGATCGCGACCGCGACGCGCGAGGGGCGCCGGCGCGAGTTCGCCGCGTTCGCGCAGTTCGCCGGCGAGGAGGTCCCCGATCCGCAGGACCCCGCGACGTTCGAGCGCTCGAAGCTCACGCGCGAGCGCGACACCGAGCTGCAGGAGCTCTACGCGACGCTCCTGCGCGTGCGCACCGCCCTGCCGCCCGAGGAGGTCGAGACGGTGCACGACGAGGACGCGCGGTGGCTCACGGTCGACCGCGGCCCGTACCGGCTGTGCTGCAACTTCGCCGACGCGGCGCAGGAGCTCCCGGTCGCCGGGCACAGGGAGATCGTCGTCGCCGCCGGCGACGCGGCGCTCAGCGACGGCGCGCTCACCGTCGGCCCGCGCTCAGGGGCCCTGGTGAGATGAGCCGGCAGAACGGCATCGAGGTCTGGCCCGGGCGCCCGTTCCCGCTGGGTCCGACGTGGCTGGGCAAGGGCACGAACTTCAGCCTCTTCAGCGAGCACGCCGAGCGCGTCGAGCTCTGCCTCTTCGACGCCGACGACAACGAGACGCGCATCGAGGTCCAGGAGCGCACGGCCTACAACTGGCACTGCTACCTGCCCGACATCGGTCCCGGCCAGCGCTACGGCTACCGCGTCTTCGGTCCCTACGAGCCCGAAGAGGGCCACCGCTTCAACCCCAACAAGCTCCTGCTCGACCCCTACGCGAAGGCGATCGAGGGCGAGATCGAGTGGGAGAAGGCCAGCACGCTGCCCTACATCCCCGACGAGACCGACGTCGCCGACCTCGAGCCCGACGACGAGGACGACGCCGAGGCGATCCCGAAGTCGCTCGTCGTCGATCCCGGGTTCGACTGGGAGGGCGACCGCCTGCTCGGCACCCCGTGGACGGAGACCGTCATCTACGAGGCGCACGTCAAGGGCTTCACGAAGCTCCACCCCGACGTCCGCGAGGACCTGCGCGGCACCTATGGCGGCCTCGCCTCCGAGCCCGCCATCGCCTACCTCAAGCAGCTCGGCGTCACGGCCGTCGAGCTGCTGCCCGTCCACCACAAGGCCGACGAGCACTTTCTCGTCGACAAGGGCCTGAGCAACTACTGGGGCTACAGCTCGATCGGCTACCTCGCGCCGCACGCCGGGTACGCCGCGACCGGCTCGACGGGCGAGCAGGTCCGCGAGTTCAAGGGGATGGTCAAGGCGCTGCACAAGGCCGGCATCGAGGTCATCCTCGACGTCGTCTACAACCACACCGCCGAGGGCAACCACCTCGGGCCGATGCTGTGCTTCAAGGGCGTCGACAACAAGAGCTACTACCGCCTGGTGCCCGACGACCAGCGCTTCTACATGGACTTCACGGGCACCGGCAACAGCCTCAACCCCGTTCACCCGAGCGTCCTGCGGCTCATCATGGACTCGCTGCGCTACTTCGTCGTCGAGTGCCACGTCGACGGCTTCCGCTTCGACCTCGCCTCGGCCCTCGCGCGCGAGCTCTACGACGTCGACCGCCTCAGCGCGTTCTTCGACACGATCCACCAGGACCCCGTCCTCTCGCAGGTCAAGCTCATCGCCGAGCCCTGGGACGTCGGCCCCGGCGGCTACCAGGTCGGCAACTTCCCCGTCCTGTGGACCGAGTGGAACGGCATGTACCGCGACACGATGCGCGACTTCTGGCGCGGCGAGGCGAGCGTCGCCGACTTCGCCAACCGGCTGACCGGGTCCAGCGACCTCTACAAGGACGACGGCCGCGAGCCGTTCGCCTCGATCAACTTCATCACCGCCCACGACGGCTTCACGCTGGCCGACCTCGTCTCCTACAACGAGAAGCACAACGAGGCCAACCTCGAGGACAACAAGGACGGCACCGACGACAGCCGCTCCTGGAACCACGGCGTCGAGGGGCCGACCGACGACCCGGAGATCAACGTCCTGCGCGAGCGCCAGCAGCGCAACTTCCTCACGACGCTACTGCTCTCCCAGGGCGTCCCGATGCTGCTCGGCGGCGACGAGTTCTCGCGCTCGCAGGGCGGCAACAACAACGCCTGGTGCCAGGACAACGAGATCTCGTGGTTTGACTGGGACATCAGCGACCGCGGCAAGCGCCTGCTCGAGTTCACGAAGCGGCTCATCGCGCTGCGCCACGACCACCCGGTCTTCCGCCGCCGCCACTTCCTGACCGGCGACTCGACCGGCGCCACCGGCCTCGGGCTGCCCGACGCCTGGTGGTTTCGCACCGACGGCCGGCGCATGACGCAGCGCGACTGGCAGCAGAACGGCCGCGTCATCGGGCTGTTCCTCAACGGCCAGGAGTTCCCCTATCGCGGCCGCCACGGCGAGCAGATCGTCGACGACTCGTTCCTCCTGCTCATCAACGGCCACCACGAGGACATGACGTTCGTCCTGCCGGGGCGGCGCTTCGGCAAGCAGTGGGCGCTGGAGCTCACGACCGCCGACGTCGAGCCCCAGCCGCGCACGGCGATCACCGGGTCGCGGCAGCCCGTCGAGGTCCTCGCGCGCTCGGTGACGGTCCTCAAGCGCGTCGAACCGGCCCCGTAGTGGTTCCTCTAGTGCGCGCGACGTACCGCCTGCAGCTCGGCCCCGGCCTGCGCTTCGACGACGTGCGGGCGCTCGTGCCCTACCTGCGCGACCTCGGGATCAGCCACCTGTACCTCTCCCCGTCGCTGCAGGCGCGATCGGGCTCGACGCACGGCTACGACGTCGTGGACCCGACGCGCGTGTCCGACGCGCTCGGCGGCGAGGAGGGCCTGCGCGCGCTCGCCGGCGAGGGGCTGGACATCATCCTCGACATCGTTCCCAACCACATGGGCACCGGCGACGAGAACCGCTGGTGGGCCGACCCGGACGAGCGCTTCCGCGTCTTCGACGTCGATCCCGAGACCGGCCACTACCGCCGCTTCTTCGACATCGACGATCTCGCCGGCGTGCGCGTGGAGGACCCGGCGGTCTTCGAGCTCACCCACCGCAAGGTCCTCGACCTGCTCGCCGAGGGCGTCGTGCAGGGGTTGCGCATCGACCATCCCGACGGGCTCGCCGACCCGGCCGGCTACCTCGAGCGCCTCGCGAGCGCGGGCGCCGAGCACGTCTGGGTCGAGAAGATCCTGCACCCCGGCGAGCACCTGCGCGACTGGCCGGTCGAGGGCACCGTCGGCTACGAGTTCCTCAACGACGTGCAGGGCGTCTTCGTCGATCCGGCCGGCGAGGCGCCGTTGACCGAGCTCTGGCACACGATCGCCGGCGACGCGCGCTCCTTCGCGGAGGTCGCGCTCGAGGCCCAGCTCCAGCAGGCCACGACGACGTTCGCGCGCGAGGTCGACCGCCTGCGGCGCATCCACGATCCCGGCGAGCTCGAGCAGGCGCTCGCGCGGCTGCCGGTCTACCGGACCTACGTCAAGGACGGCCGATACGACGACGCCGACCGCGAGGCGCTGGCGGCGGCCGGGCGCCCGGACCTCTACGAAGGGGCGCCCGAGGAGTTCGTCTCGCGCTTTCAGCAGACCTCCCCGCCGGTGACGGCGAAGGGGATCGAGGACACGGCCTTCTACCGCTACCTGCGGCTGCTCGCGCTCAACGACGTCGGCGGCGACCCGGGGCGCTTCGGCATCTCCGTCGACGACTTCCACAGCGCCAACGCGCTGCGCGCCGAGCGCTTCCCGCGCGGGCTGCTCGTGACCCAGACGCACGACACGAAGCGCTCCGGCGACGCCCGCGCCCGGCTCGGCGCGCTCTCCGGCATGGCCGAGGCCTGGGCGACCCACGTGCGCCGCTGGTATGAGCTGACCGACGAGCTCGTCGCCGGCGAGGCGCCCGACGGCCCGGAGCGCTACCTCATCTTCCAGACGCTCGCCGCGGTCTGGCCGATCGGCCGCGAGCGCCTCGAGGGCTACCTCGAGAAGGCGCTGCGCGAGGCCAAGCGCACCACGAGCTGGGTCGATCAGGATCACGACTGGGAGGAGCGCGTGAAGCGCTTCGCGGTGGCGCTGCTGGACCACCGGCCGTTTCTCGACGACTTCGAGCCCTTCCTCGCCGAGGTCGCGGCCGCCGGCGAGCGCGCGGCGCTCGGCCAGCTGCTGCTGAAGCTCACCGTGCCGGGCCTGCCCGACATCTACCAGGGCGACGAGCTCACCGACCTCTCGCTCGTGGACCCCGACAACCGCCGGCCGGTGGACTGGGATGCGCGGCGCCGCGCGCTGGCGGAGCTGCGCGGCGGGGCCGAGCCGACGAGCGAGACGATGAAGCTCTTCGTCATCTGGCGCGCGCTGGACCTGCGCGCGCGCCGCGCGGAGGCGTTCGCCGGAAGTTACGAGCCGCTGGAGGCCGGGCCGGACGTCGTCGCGTTCACGCGCGGGGACGGCGAGGTGCTCGTCGTCGTCACCGTCCGCGAAGCCGGCGAGCCGGCCACGCTCGACGCGCCGGCAGGAACGTATCGCGACGTCCTCAGCGGGCGCGAGCACGAGCTCTCGGGCCCGGTGCAGGTCGGCGAGCTCGTCGCCGAGCACGGGCTCGCGCTGCTCGAGCGCGCCTGAGCGTCTACGCGCCATACGACATCCGTCGCGGTTCTCACCGGTTGAGTCTGACGTGCCGATGAACACTTCGTGCACGGCCCCTCGAACCGAACGCCGTACCGCCGCGCGGTCGTCCTGAGCTCCTCGATCGTCGTCGCGACGTCACGCCCCCCGGCGCTCACGCAGGACCGGCCGGGCGCTCGCCGCCGGCGCCGGGCTGCTGGGGCTCGCCGTCCTCGCCGAGTACGTGTTCGCGATCGACCTCGGCATCGACGAGCTGCTGTTCGTCGATCACGCCGGACGGGCCGCCGGGATCGCCTACCCCGGGCGCTTCGCTCCCACCACGGGCGTCTGCCTCGTCCTGGCCTCCGCGGCGATCCTTCTCCTCGATCGCGGCCGCAGCTGGCGCTGGCGTCCGGCCGAGCTGCTCGCGATCCCGACCCTGGTCATCGCGTTCATGAGCCTCATCGGCTACACGTACTCGATCCCCGAGTTCTACGGCCCGGCGTCGGCGGCGAAGATGGCCGTCAACACCGCGCTGTGCTTCGTGGCGCTCGCCGTGACGCTGCTCGTCTCGCGGCCGCGCCGCTTCCTCGAGCTCGCGACGACGAGCGATCCGGGCGGCGTCATGGTCCGGCGGATGGTTCCGCTGTGCCTCGTCGTGCCGCTCGTGCTCGGCTGGCTGCATCTGCGAACCGTGGAGTGGGGCCTCTACAACACGCAGGTCGGCGCCTGGTGGCTGGCGGCGGCGACGATCGCCGGGCTCGTCCTCATGATGTGGTGGTGCGGCGGG
Organism: uncultured Actinomycetes bacterium; assembly: GCA_963797025.1. Classification (GTDB taxonomy): domain Bacteria; phylum Actinomycetota; class Thermoleophilia; order Solirubrobacterales; family Solirubrobacteraceae; genus CADCVQ01. The sequence goes on along the minus strand of CAWCNU010000004.1, from coordinate 37,243 downwards.
ACGCTGAGCCGCACCGACCGCGAGCGGCGGGTGCTCGAGGACCAGCTCTACGAGCTCGCCAACCGCGATCAGCTCACCGGGCTCTTCAACCGCCATCGCTTCGAGGAGGAGCTCGACGGCTTCCTCGCCCGCGCGCGGCGCTACGGCGACACCGGATCGCTGATGCTCTTCGACCTCGACCGCCTGAAGCCGATCAACGACGAGCTCGGCGACGAGTTCGCGCTCCTCCTGCTCCACGCGTCGCCGCAGGACGCGGTCGCGCGCGCCGAGGACATCCGGGCGGCGATCGCCGGGCTGCGCCTGAAGACGCCCGCCGGCGAGGGCTGGACCTCGGCGAGCATCGGCGTCGTGGTCGTCGAACCCACCTCGGGGCTGAGCTCGTCGGAGCTGCTGGGCCGCGCCGATGTCGCGATGCACCGCGCCAAGCGCGTGGGCGGCGACCGGGTCGCGCTCGCCGAGCGCGCCGCGGCGCTCTCCGCCTGACCGGGGCTCATACTCCGCACGCGTGAGCCTCGCCGCGCGTCTCTCCGCGATCGCGATCGCGACGGCCGCGGCTCTCGCGCCTGCGATCGCACTCGCCGCCGCGCCCGCGCCCGTCGCCGAGTTCGCGCTCGTCGATCCGCAGGTGAGCCCGCGCCACGCCTACGTCGCAGGCACGCCGGTGCGGATCGCGTTCGCCTTCGCGGCGCCGGCGCCCCTCGGGCTCCAGGTCGAGATCGTGCGCGAGGCCGGCGGGAACCCCGTCGCCACGACCGTGCTGCCGGCCGCCGCACCCGGCACGCCGCAGCTCCTCGCGTGGGACGGGCTGCGGGGCTCCGGCGCCGTCGCGCCGCAGGGCAGCTACCGCGTCCGCGTCCGCGGCCCCGGCGGCAGCGCGCGGCTCGCCGGCCGCGTGACGCTGCGGACCCACAGCTACCCGGTCCGCGGGCCCCACGCCGACCGCGGCCCGATCGGGCGCTTCGGCGTCGGGCGCTCGGGCGGGCGCACCCACGAGGGCTTCGACATCGACGCGGCGTGCGGGACGCCGCTCGCGGCCGCGCGCGGCGGCCGAGTCGTGAGCGTGCGCCATGACCCGGTGCTCTACGGCAACCTCGTGATCATCCGCGGCGCGCACACGCGGCGCGACTACTGGTACGCCCACCTCCAGCGCCCGTCGCGCCTGCGCGCCGGCGACGACGTGCTGACCGGGCAGCGGCTCGGGCGCGTCGGAGCGACCGGCAACGCGCGCACGATCGGCTGCCATCTGCACTTCGAGATCCGCTCGCGCGGGACGCCGATCGATCCCGAGCCCGAGCTGCACGAGTGGGATCGCTGGAGCTGAGGCGCGATGATCGTCGGATGACCGACCAGGCGCAGCTCGCGCAGCGGTTCCTCGACCTCCACGCCCGGGGCACGCCGCTCCTGCTTCCCAACCCGTGGGACGTCGGCTCCTGCAAGCTCCTGACGTCGCTCGGCTTTCACGCGCTGGCGACGACGAGCAGCGGCTTCGCCGCGACGCTCGGCCGCCTCGACGGCGACGTCACGCGCGACGAGGCGCTCGCCCACGCCGCGGCGATCGCGGACGCCACGCCGCTGCCCGTCACGGCCGATCTCGAGAACGGCTTCGCCGACGATCCGGCGGGCGTCGCCGAGACGGTCCGCCTCGCGATCGAGGCCGGCCTCGCGGGCTGCTCGATCGAGGACTTCACCGGCGACGAGGAGGGGCCGATGTACTGCCTCGAGCACGCCGTCGCGCGCATCGCGGCGGCGGCCCAGGCCGCGCACTCCGGCCCGGTGCACCTCGTCCTGACGGCCCGCGCCGAGAACCACCTGCACGGCGTGAGCGATCTCGACGACACGATCGCGCGGCTGCGCGCCTACGGCGAGGCCGGAGCCGACGTCGTCTACGCGCCCGGATTGACGCGCATCGAGGACATCCGCCGCGTCGTGGCGGAGACCGGGCGTCCGGTGAACGTCCTGACGTTTCCCGGCGTCCCGCCGGTCGGCGAGCTCGCGGCGGCCGGCGTCGCGCGCGTGTCGGTGGGCGGCGCGTTCGCGTTCGCCGCGACGGGAGCGGTCGTCGCCGCGGCGCGCGAGCTGCGCGAGGAGGGGACCTACGGCTTCCTCGAGAACGTGCCCACCGGCATCCGCGCGGTGCGCTCAGCCTTCGGCGGATCCTGAGACCAGCAGCGCGCGGCCGCGGAGCTCGCCGCGCTCCATCCGCTCGTGCGCGCGCGCCACGTCGGCGAGCGCGAAGCGCTCGATCGCCGGGACCGGCATGCGCCCCGCGGCCGACCCGGCGCCGCCGCTCGCGCCGTGCACGACGACCCGCGCTCCGGGCTCGATCGCCAGCCGCGCCAGCCCCTCCGCAGCGGTCACCGCCACGAGCCCGAGGCCCGCGAGGTGCTCGGCGTCGACGTCGGGCGGGAACGCCGCCGCCGCGGCCGCGGGCACGACGAGGTACTCGCCGTAGCCGCCCGGCCGCTCGCCCCAGATCCCGCCGAGGCGCTGCATCATCGTGATGACGCGGTCGCCGGTCGCGATGGCGGTCACGTCGTGGCCGACGGCATGAACGACGCCCGCGACCTCGAGGCCGGGCGTGTACGGAAAGGGAGCGGCGGCGACGATCGGCCACGCGCCGCGGCGGATCTCGACGTCCGCGCGATTGACCGCGGCGTACAGCGTTCGGATGAGGATCTCGTCGCCGCGCGGCGGCACGCGATGCACCTCACGCCAGACGAGCACGTCGGGGCCGCCGTAGCCGTCGATCTCGATCCCGTACGCCGCCGGCTTCATCGCGGCTAACATCATCGCGCCGACGCGCGCGCCTGCCGGCGCCGCAGTCGTACAACGAACCTTCAGGAGGAGCACATGGCATTCGAAGTCGGAGACCGCGTCGTTGCAGAGAAGTCGGGCCGCCGCCGCCGCACGGCGCGCGCTCCGATGCGCCCCGGGCGCCACGGCGTGATCGCGCGGGTCGTGCGCGGCGAGCCGAACCCGCGCTACGAGATCCGCTGGGACGAGGGCATCACGTCGATCTACTCGCCCGCCAACGGCGGCCTGTACGCCGATCCGGACTACGACGGCCCGGGCTCGCCCGACTACGACGTCTCGCGCACCCGCGGGAGCTAGTGGGCCTTCTCACTAGTCGTCCTCGAACACGCGGCGGACGGCAGCCAGCGACGGCTTCGGCCGTCCCGCGTAGTCGTAGAGCCCCTTCTCGTTGAGCCCCGGCCTGAGCTTCAGGCCGGGCCGGCGCTCGAGCACCGAGCCGCCGCGGAAGTCCGGCCGTAGCGCGTAGTCGCGCAGCGACCACACGAGCGTGCCGCTGAGCGTCACGTCGTCGGCGAGCGAGCGCAGGCGCCGGCCGAGCAGCTCGGCCTGGAACTCCACGCCGCCGAACGCGCGGGGCGGGCTGCGGTCGCTGCCGGCCGCGCCGAGCTCGGTGATGACGATCGGCTTGTCGGCGAACAGGCGGCGCAGGCGGTCCAGGCGCGCTTGCGTGATCGCCTCCTGGGCGGCGGGCTCCGCGCCCGCCGCGTCGTACCAGCCGACGTAGTCGGTCATGCCGATGGCGTCGAGGCCGGAGAACGGCGGCCCGGCCGTGTGGGTGAGCCGCGAGCCCCAGAGGTCGGCCGCGATCGGGCGCGTCGGGTCGATGGCGCGCAGGCGGCCGGTCGTCTGCGCGAGGTACTCGCGCTCGCCGGGCTGCCCGCGCCCGGAGACCTCGTTGGCGAGCGTCCAGGCGAGGATCGAGGCGTGCGGCTGCTGGGCCTCGACCGTGCGCAGGGCGCGGTCGCGCGCGCCCGCGATCTCCGCCGGCGTCTCGGCGCGCCAGCGCCCGGCGGGCTCCCACGGGCCGACGACCTGCCAGACGAGGATGCCGGCCTCGTCGAGGCGCTCGAGCATGCTCTCCGAGAGCGGAAGCTGCGAGCGCGTGGCGTTCGCGCCCACGGCGCGCAGGCCGTCGACGATCTGCTCCTCGTCGCCGGCGGTCAGCGCGTCACCGTGGCCGCGGGCGTCGGGCGGCAGCGCGGCGCCGCGCAGGACGAGCGGCTCGGCGTTGAGCTGCAGCCCGCCCGCGTCCCACGTGATCTCGCGCAGCCCGATCGAGCGCTGGAGCGTCGCCTCGCCGGGGTCGTCGACGCGCAGCTCGTAGCGCTGCGGATCCTCCGGCGACCACAGGGCCGGCTCGTCGATCGTCACCGTCGCGCGCATCGCGCGCGACGAGTCCGCGCCGACGCCGGCGGGCGCGAACTCCAGCGCGTGCGTCCGCCCTGCGCCGCGCAGGCTGCCGCGCAGGCGCAGCGTCCGGGCGGCCCCGCGGTTGCGCGCGCGCAGCGCGACGTCGACTCGCGCACGGCCGCCGGACCGTAGGCTCGTGCGCACGGTCAGCGCGCCGAGCTCGGTGCGGCCGAGCCGGGTGAGCGTCACCGGCCGGTTCAGGCCGCCGTAGTTGAACCAGGCGCGCGCCCAGCCCTCGTCGGCCTGTCGCACGGGGTCGCGCCAGTCCAGTCGCACGGCGATCGTGTGGCGCCCGCGCGAGAGCTGCACGCGCGCGGCGAACGGCTCGTATGCGCCGACGTGCGTGCGGACCGGGCGGCCGTCGACGAACACCGACGCCCGGTGGTGGGCGGACTCGAACGAGAGCGCGTAGCGGCCGCGCACCGGCGCGACGATCTCGCGGGCGAACCAGCCGACCGAGCCCGCGTAGGCGCGGCGGCCGGCGGCGCCGCTGATCGTCCGCGCGTTGGGCGAGTACGGGACGACGACCGGGCGCCCGCGCCAGTCCCCGCGGGCCCAGCCGTCCCGGCGGCCGCGGTCGCCGGGGTCCGCGCGATAGCGCCAGCGTCGCAACGCCACGACGCCGCTGCCGGCCGGCCCGCCGCCGGTCTGCGACAGCAGCGTCTCGGCGGTCACGCGGCCGCCGGCGCCCGGCTCCTCGCCGCGGATCGCGATCGCGACAGCCGCCGCGCAGGCGACGAGGACGATCAGCGCGGCGGGCAGGAGGCGGCGGGACATCCCTCAGGGAACGCTAGTGCAGCCGACCCGTTGCGCGACCGGGCGACATATAGGATCGGGCGGGCCTGTCCGCCGCCGTGAGCCGTCGCGTCCTGATCCTCTCCTGGGAGTACCCGCCGATCGTCGCGGGCGGCCTCGCGCGCCACGTGCACAAGCTCTCCGAGGCGCTCGTCACGCACGACGTCGAGGTCCACGTCCTGACGCGAGGCGGCCGCGAGCACGTGGCCGAGGAGATCCGCGGAGACGTCCACATCCACCGCGTCGCCGAGCCCGTCATGCCGCTGGACCTCGACGAGTTCGTCTCCTGGGTCGAGGGCATGAACTCGCACATGCACGCCGCGGGCCGCCAGCTCGGCAAGCGGCTGAGCTTCGACCTCGTCCACGGCCACGACTGGCTCGTCGCGGGCGCCGCCGCCGGGCTCGCCGAGCGGCTGCGCTGCCCGTACCTCACGACGATCCACGCGACGGAGTACGGCCGCCACCAGGGCTGGGTCGACAAGCACCCGCAGGCCTACATCCACGGGATCGAGACCTGGATGGCGGGCCGCGCGGACCGCGTCATCACCTGCTCGCACTACATGCGCGAGCACGTCGCCGACGTCTACGACATCGACGATCGCCGCATCACGGTCATCCCGAACGGGATCGACCCCGCCGACCTGCAGCCGGTCGGCGACCTCGTGGAGCTCCGCGCCCGCTTCGCCCAGCCCGACGAGCGCCTCGTCCTGCTCGTCGGCCGGCTCGTCTACGAGAAGGGCTTTCAGATCGCGCTCGACGCGCTGCCCCAGGTCATCCGCCGCGCGGGGAAGGTCCGCTTCCTCGTCGCCGGCTCGGGCACCCACGAGGCGGAGCTGCGCGCGCAGGCGCGCAGGCTCGGGCTCATGCGCCACGGCACGTTCATGGGCTGGATCGGCGACGACGTCCTGCACTCGCTGTACCGGATCGCCGACCTCTGCGTCGTGCCGTCGATCTACGAGCCGTTCGGGCTCGTCGCGCTCGAGGCGATGGCGAGCGGCTGCGCGTGCATCGTCGCCGACACCGGCGGGCTGCGCGAGGTCGTGCCCGGCAACGACGTCGGCCTGCGCTTCCGCTCGCGCAACCCGCGCTCGCTCGCGGCGATGATGCAGCGGGTCCTCACGAACGAGGAGCTTCGCGAGCGGCTGGTCGCCGAGGCGTCGGCGCACGTCCTGCGCTTCGACTGGGCGGACGTCGCCGAGCGCACGGCGCGCGTCTATGGCGAGCTCGCGGACGCGGACGCGGACGGCGGCGCGCTGCGGGCGCGGGGCCGGCCGGCGTAGGGGCGGCTCAGCCCGTGGGGCCGCGCTTGCGGCCCCAGCGTCCTGCGAGCTTCTCGTTCTCGCGCTTCTCGCCGCGGGCCGACACGATCGCCACGACGATGAGTCCGGTGACGATCGCGGGGATGAGGACGAAGTACGTGAAGCCCAGGCCGATCGTGTCCGACACGGCCTGGCTCATGGCGAGGAAGCTCAACATGCGCGGCGGAGGATACAGCTCAGCCTTCGAGGCGGACCGAGCCCGCGATCCAGTCGAGGTACGCCGGCGCGCCGTCCTCGATGCCCAGCGCGACGAGCTCGAAGTTCTCGTACGGATGCAGCTCGGCGAGGGCATCGCGCACGGCCGCCACCGCGGCCCGCGTCGTCTTGCAGACGAGCAGCGACTCGTCGTCGTGCTCGACCGCGCCCTGCCAGCGGTAGACGGAGTGCACGAGCGCCACGATGTTCACGCACGCGACGAGCTCGCGCTCGACGAGCGCCGTGGCGATCGCGTGCGCGCGGTCCGGCGGGGCGGTGACGAGGCAGACGACGTGCTCCATCCGGGCCGAGCGTAATGCCCCGCTAACGTCCGGCGCATGGATCAGCGACCGCTGGGCCGGACCGGCGTCCACGTCAGCCCGCTGTGCCTCGGGGCGATGATGTTCGGCGCGTGGGGCAACACCGACCACGACGAGTCCGTCCGCATCATCCACCGCGCGCTGGACGCCGGGATCAACTTCGTCGACACCGCGGACGTCTACTCGCGCGGGGAGTCCGAGGAGATCGTCGGGCGGGCGCTCGCGGGCGGCCGGCGCGACAACGTCGTGCTCGCGACGAAGTTCCACGGCACGATGGGCGACGACCCCAACGAGGCCGGCAACTCGCGGCGCTGGATCTTTCGCGAGGTCGAGGCGTCGCTGCGGCGCCTGCAGACCGACTGGATCGACCTCTACCAGGTCCACCGCTGGGATCCGTGGACCGATCACGAGGAGACGCTCGGCGCGCTGTCGGACCTCGTCGCGCAGGGCAAGGTCCGCTACGTCGGGTCCTCGACCTACCCGGCCGCGCAGATCGTGAAGGCCCAGTGGGTCGCGCGCGAGCGCGGCCTCCAGCGCTTCGTCTCCGAGCAGCCGCCCTACTCGCTGCTCGTGCGCGGGATCGAGGCCGACGTCCTGCCGGCCTGCCGCGAGCACGGGATGGGCGCGATCACGTGGAGCCCGCTCGCCGGCGGCTGGCTGTCGGGCCGCTGGCGCAAGGGCGCCGACGACCTGACCTCGCGGCGCGCGGCGATGATCCCGCAGCGCTACGACCTGTCGCTTCCAGGCAACCAGGCCAAGCTCGAGGCCGCCGACGCGCTCGGGCGCCTCGCCGACGAGGCCGGCATGTCGCTCATCGACATGGCGATCGCGTTCGTCCTCCGCCATCCGGCGGTGACCTCGGCGATCATCGGCCCGCGCACGATGGAGCAGCTCGAGTCCCAGCTCGGAGCCGCCGATGTCACGCTCGACGACGCGCTGCTGGACCGCATCGACGAGATCGTCGCGCCCGGCACGAACCTCAATCCCGCCGACGCGGGCTGGGCGAACCCCGCGCTCAGGCCCGAGGCGCGCCGGCGCTAGCAGCCGGATCCCAGGGTCGAGGTCCGGGGTCGTCCCCGTCGCCGCGCACGCTCTTCGCAACGAGGATCGGGTCCTGTCCTCATCACTGCTTAGAAGGAGATCGTCATGCGGATGATGGTGGCGGCCGCGTACTTCACGCCCATCGGCGATCGCACGTGCTTCATCGTGATCGACCTCGAGGATCCGTCGGACATCCCGACCATCTGCGAGCCGATGTACCACCTCACCGGCGCGCGGATCGAGATGTTCCCGGTCATGAACTTCGAGGACCTGCAGAGCGGGCCGGAGCGCGCCGCCCAAGCCGCGTGAGCAGGGCCCTACCATCGCCTGGATGTCCTCCGCCACCGAGGCGCTGAGCGATGCGGTCCTCGCGATCGCCGCCGAGCACGCGGTCGAGCCGGTCCTGAAGAAGCTCGTCGACGCCGCACGCGAGCTCGCGGGCGCGCGCTACGCGGCGATCGGCGTGCCCGACGGCGACGGGGGCTTTCAGCGCTTCATCACCTCGGGCATGAGCGACGAGCTCATCGCGAGCCTCGGCCCGCTGCCGCGCACGCACGGCCTGCTCGGCGCGATGCTCGAGTCCGTCGTGCCGTATCGCACGCACGACGTGCGCCAGGACCCGCGCTTTCGCGGCTGGTGGCCGGGCGCGCACCCGTCGATGGCCTCGTTTCTCGGCGTGCCGATCGTCTCCGGCGGGTCGATCGTCGGCGCCTTCTACCTCACCGACAAGCGCGACGCCGCGACGTTCGACGACGGCGACCAGGCGCTCATCGAGACGTTCGCCGCCCATGCCGCGCTGGCGCTCGAGAACGCCCGCCTGCACGAGCGCAGCCGCGAGCTGTCGATCGTCGAGGAGCGCAACCGCCTCGCCCGCGAGCTGCACGACGCCGTGACGCAGAAGCTCTTCGGCGTCGTGCTCGCAGCCGAGTCGGGGACCGCGCTGCTGCACCGCGACGTCGACGAGGCGGCGGCGCAGCTCGCGCTCGTTCGCGACCTCGCGCGCGAGGCGATGGAGGAGCTGCGCTCGGTCATCGTCCACCTGCGCCCCGCGGCCCTGGAGTCCGAGGGCCTGGCGGCGGCGCTCGCCAAGCACGTCGACGTCCTGCGCCGCGCGCAGGAGCGCGAGATCGGCCTGGAGGTCGAGGGCGATGCGACGGTCCCGGCGGCGATCGAGGGCGACGTCTTCCGGATCGCCCAGGAGGCGCTGCACAACGCGCTGCGCCACGCGCGCGCGGCGCGGATCGACGTCCGCCTGCGCTGCGAGCCCGGGCGCGTCGAGCTCGTCGTCAGCGACGACGGCGCCGGCTTCGACCGCGCGCAGGTGCGCTCGCGTCACCTCGGCCTGACCACGATGGCCGAGCGCGCGCGGGCCGCCGGCGGCGTCCTGGAGATCGACACCGCGCCGGGCGACGGCACGACGGTGCGCCTCGAGGTCCGGTCGTCGTGATCCGCGTTCTCATCGCCGACGACCAGCCCGTCGTGCGCCAGGGGCTGCGGACGTTCCTCGAGCTCCACGACGACATCGAGGTCGTCGGAGAGGCCGAGGACGGCGAGGCGGCGCTGGCCGCCGTCGCCGCGCACGAGCCCGACGTCGTGCTCATGGACCTCGTCATGCCGCGCATGGACGGCGTCGCGGCGATCGAGCGCCTGCGCGACCTCGGGACGACCGCCCGCGTCATCGTCCTGACGAGTTTCCTCGACGAGGACAAGGTCCTGCCGGCGGTCCGCGCCGGCGCGGCGGGCTACCTGCTCAAGGACGTCGAGCCGGCCGAGCTCGTCCGCGCGATCCGCACGGTCGACGGCGGCGAGGCGCTGCTGCATCCGGCGGTCGCCGCGCGCGTCCTGCGCGAGCTCGCCGGCGACGCCGGCCGCGCCCGCCGCCACGACCAGCTCACCCCGCGTGAGCTCGAGGTCCTCGGCCTGCTGGCCCGTGGTCGCGCGAACAAGGCGATCGCGCTGCAGCTCGGCGTCTCCGACAAGACGGTCAAGACGCACGTGGGCAACATCCTCGGAAAGCTCGGGCTGTCGGACCGCACCCAGGCCGCGCTGTACGCGGTGCGGGAGGGGCTCGTCTCCGAGTCGCGGTGACCCGGGTGCTCTGCGGCGCTGCGGGCGCTTGCGACCGGCAGCATCGAGGACGTGGGCCTGAACGCCGATGGCAGCGCCGAGGGGGTGCGTAGAACTGTCCGGCGTGAGAGCGGCTTTTTCCGCGGACCCCCCACCAGCGACGGCACCCGACGCCCTCAATGCCGCCGGTCACCCAGCGCCGGCACTGCCGTGGCCGGTGAGAGACCCGCACGATCGAGAGCCACCAGGGTCCTACGACCAATTCCCGATGGCGCCCTGCGCCGGGCCGGCCGTAGCGTCGCCGCCATGGACACAGCAATCATCACCGGCGCCTCGCGCGGTCTCGGCCTCGCGCTCGCGCGGGCGCTCGCGCAGCGCGGCTGGCGCCTCGTCGTCGACGCGCGCACCGAGCGCGAGCTCGAAGCCGCGCGCGCGGAGCTCGCCGCACTCACGGAGGTCGTCGCGATCGCGGGCGACGTCACCGACTCCTGGCATCGCGCCGCGCTCGTGGACGCCGCCGGCCCGCGCGTCGACCTGCTCGTCAACAACGCCAGCACGCTCGGGGTCTCGCCGCTGCCCGCGCTCGCCGACTATCCGCCGGCGGCCTTCGAGGACGTCCTGCGCGTCAACGTCGTCGCGCCGCTGGTCCTCATCCAGATCACGCTGCCGCTGCTGCCCGAGGGCGGGCGGATCCTGAACATCACGTCCGACGCCGCGGTCGAGGGCTACGAGGGCTGGGGCGGCTACGGGGCGTCGAAGGCCGCGCTCGAGCAGCTCTCCAACGTCCTCGCGGCCGAACGGCCCGACCTGCGGGTCTACGCCGTCGATCCCGGCGACATGAACACGCGGATGCACCAGGAGGCCTTCCCCGGCGAGGACATCTCCGACCGGCCGCCGCCCGAGGAGAGCGTCCCCGGGCTCCTCGCGCTCGTCGAGGGCGACGTCCCGAGCGGGCGCTACCGCGCGGCCGAGCTCGCGGCGGCGGCCGCAACCGCATGAGCGTCGCGCCCGCGCTGCCCGCGCGCCGCGAGGCCCACGAGCCGCCGGAGGCGCGGGGGCTTGCGCGCGACGAGGTGCGGATGCTCGTCGCGACCGGCGACGGGCTCGCGCACGCGCAGGCGCGCGACCTCCCCGAGCACCTCCGCGCCGGCGACGTCCTCGTCGTCAACACCTCCGCGACGCTGCCCGCCGCGCTGCCCGCGACCCGCGCCGACGGCAGCGTGCTGACGCTGCACCTCTCGACACCGGACCGCGGGCGTCGCTGGGTCGTCGAGCTGCGCCGCGACGGCGCGCGCTTCGCCGGCGCCGTCGCGGGCGAGACGCTTGCGCTGCCCGGCGGCGCGCGCGCGGCGCTGCTCGCACCGCACGACTGCGCACCGTCGCTCGCCGAGTGGTCGGTGGGGGCGATCGTCGCCGGTGCGCGCAACCTCGCCGGCGCGCGCCTGTGGCTCGCCGACGTCGACACCGGCGACGTCGGCCCGCTCGACTACCTCGCCCGCCACGGCGCCCCGATCCGCTACGGGTACGTCGCGCGCGAGTGGCCGCTGAGCGACTACCAGACGGTCTTCGCCCTGCACCCCGGCAGCGCCGAGATGCCGAGCGCCGGGCGGCCGTTCACGCCCGAGCTCGTGACGGCGCTCGTCGCCCGCGGCATCGCGGTCGCCCCGCTGTGCCTGCACACGGGCGTGTCGTCGCTCGAGGCGGGCGAGACGCCGTACCCCGAGCGCTACGCGGTGCCCGACGCCACCGCACGGCTCGTGAACGCCGCCCGCGCCGGCGGCGGCCGCGTCGTCGCGGTCGGCACGACCGTCGTCCGCGCGCTGGAGACCGTCGCGCGCGCCGGCGGCGCCGTCGCGCCCGGCGCCGGCTGGACGCACCACGTCGTGACGCCCGAGCGCGGCGTGCGCGCGGTCGACGGCCTGCTCACCGGCTGGCACGACCCGGACGCCTCGCACCTGCTCATGCTCGACGCCGTCGGCGGCGCCGAGCTCGTCGCCTCCTCCTACGACGAGGCGCTGCGCGCCGGCTACCGCTGGCACGAGTTCGGCGACGTCCACCTCATCCTCCCGACAGACCGCTGATGCGCGCGGTCGTCCTGCGCGAGTTCGGGCCGCCCGCGAGCCTCGCGATCGACCGGCTCGCAGACCCGGTTCCCGGCCCCGGCCAAGCGCTCGTCGAGGTCGAGCTCGCGGGCGTGACGTTCGTCGAGACGCAGGTGCGCGCCGGCCGGCCGCCGCACCCCGCGATGTCGCCGGCGCTGCCGGTCGTACCCGGCAACGGCGTGGGCGGGCGGGTCGCGGCGGTCGGCGAGGGGGCCGACCCGGCGCTCGTCGGCCGCCGCGTCGTCACGACGACCGGCGGCTCGGGCGGGTACGCCGAGCGCGTCGCGGTGCCCGCCGCCGCGCTCCTCGAGGTGCCCCCCGAGCTCGATCTCGCCGACGCCGTCGCGCTGCTGGCCGACGGGCGCACCGCGCTCTCGCTCGTCGAGGCGGCAATGCCGCGGCCCGGCGAGACCGTGCTCGTGCTCGCCGCCGGCGGCGGCGTCGGCAGCCTGCTCGTCCAGCTCGCGCGCGACGCCGGCGCGCGTGTCGTCGCGGCCGCCTCGGGCGCGCGCAAGGCCGCGCTCGCGCTCGAACTCGGCGCCGAGCGCGCGATCGACTACTCGCGCGCCGGCTGGACCGGCGAGACGGGCGAGGTCGATGTCGTCTTCGACGGCGTCGGGGGACCGCTCGCCGGCGCGGCGTTCGACCGCGTCGCGCTCGGGGGGCGCTTCTGCAGCTTCGGGATGGCGAGCGGAGCGGTCTCGCCGATCACCGAGGCGGTTGCCGCGGACTTCGGCGTGACGCTCGTGCGCAGCGCGCCGATGACGCCCGAGCGCTCGCGCGCGCTCAGCGAGCGTGCGCTCGCGCTTGCCGCCGCGGGACGGCTGCGGCCGGTCGTCGGCCAGACGTTCGCGCTCGACCGCGCGGGCGACGCGCATGCCGCGATCGAGTCGCGCGCAACGATCGGCAAGACGCTGCTGAAGACATAGGGGCGGTGTCGCGGCTGTCGATGTCGGCGCTCACCGTCGCGTCGCGCTGAGGTGGCCGCGCCGGCACGCGCGAGACCCGTAGCCTTGCGCCGATGCGTCTGACCACCTTCCTCCCGCCGGGATCGGACAAGCCGCGCGCCGGCCAGGTGCGCGACGACGAGATCATCTCGTTCGTCATGAAGCGCGAGACGGTGCTCGAGCGCCTGCGCACGAACGACCACGACCCGGCGCTCGGCGAGCCGTACGCCGTCGGCGACGTGACGCTCCTCGCGCCCGTGCCGCGGCCGCGGGCGATCTTCGGCATCGGGCTGAACTACGCCGCGCACGCCGAGGAGCAGGGCCTCCAGAAGCCGGAGTTCCCGATCGTGTTCATGAAGCTGCCGAGCTCGAGCGCGCCGCCGAACGGCCCCGTGGCCTGCCCCGGCGTCGTGCGCCGGCTGGACTACGAGGGCGAGCTCGCCGTCGTCATGGGCGCGCACGGCAGGATCGCCGGCTATGCCGTCGCCAACGACGTCAGCGCCCGCGACCTGCAGCGCCGCGAGCCGCAGTGGACGCGCGCGAAGGGCGCCGACGGGTTCTGCCCCTGGGGCCCGTGGATCACGACCGAGGACGACGTACCGGATCCGCGCGACCTGCGCATCACGACCCATGTCAACGGCGAGCTGCGCCAGGACGCCTCGACGAGCGACCTCATCTTCGGCCCGCAGGAGCTCGTCGACTTCATCTCCGAGACCTGCACGCTGGAGGCCGGCGACCTCATCCTCACCGGGACGCCCAGCGGCGTCGGGATGTCGATGGACCCGCGGCGGTTCCTGAGCTCGGGCGACGTCGTGCGCATCGAGATCGAGTCGCTCGGGCATATCGAGCACGCCATTGCCTGAGCCGCGCGAGGAGCTGCTCGAGCGCCTCGGGGAGCTGTCGGACCTCGGCCACGCCGGACTCGTCATGGCCTGGGACCAGCAGGTCATCATGCCGCCGCGCGGCGGACCGGCCCGTGGGCGCGCGCTCGGGACGATCCAGCGGCTCGCCCACGACCGGCTCGTTCATCCGCGCCTCGGCGCGCTGCTCGACGCCGCCGGCCCCGAGGACGACCTGCTCGTCCGCGCGATCCGCCGCGACCACGACACGGCATCGCGCGTGCCCGGAGAGCTCGCCTCGGCGATGACGCGCGCCGGCTCGGAGGGCTACGAGACCTGGCTGCAGGCCCGCGAGCTCAACGACTTCGCGCACTTCGAGCCGGCGCTGCGGCGCAACGTCGAGCTCGCGCGCGAGTACGCGGCGTGCTTTCCCGAATGCGAGCACGCGTACGACGCGCTGCTGGACCGCTACGAGCCGGGCGCGACCGCGGCGGAGGTCGCGGCGCTCTTCGCGCGCCTGCGCGACGGGCTCGTCCCGCTGCTGAGCCAGATCGCGCTGTGCCCCGAGCCGCCGGCGCTGCCGGGTGGCTTCCCGGTCGCCGCGCAGCGGGAGATCGGGCTGGAGATCGTCACGGCGATGGGCTTCGACCCCGCCGCGTGGCGGCTCGACGACGCCGTGCACCCGTTCGCGTCGGCGACGTCACCGGGCGACGTGCGCATCACCTCGCGCTTCGACGAGCGCACGCTCACCGGCCTCTTCGCGCTCATGCACGAGACCGGCCACGGCCTCTACGAGCACGGCGTCGACCCGGCGCTCGAGCGCACGACGCTCGACCACGGCGTCTCGCTCGGCGTCCACGAGTCCCAGAGCCGGTTGTGGGAGAACCTCGTCGGCCGCAGCCCCGCGTTCTGGCGCCACTGGCTGCCGCGCCTGCGCGAGCGCTGCCCGCTGACGCTGCGCGACATCGACCTGCACGCGTTCATCCGCACGATCAACGTCGTGCGCCCGACGCTCATCCGCGTCGAGGCCGACGAGGTGACGTACTCGCTGCACGTCATCCTGCGCTTCGAGCTCGAGCTCGCGCTCGTCGACGGCACGCTCGACGTCGCCGACCTGCCCGCGGCCTGGGCCGCGAAGATGCGGCAGTTCCTCGGCATCGCCGTCCCCGACGACCTCCACGGCGTCCTGCAGGACATCCACTGGTCGGAGGGGATCATCGGCTACTTCCCGACCTACGCGATCGGCAACGTCCTGGCGGCGCAGATCTGGCAGGCGGTGCGCGCGGACGTCGCGGGCCTCGACGAGCAGATCGAGGCCGGCCGGTACGGCGCGCTCAGCACCTGGCTGCGCGAGCGCATCCACCGCCACGGCCGCACGCTCACGCCGGCGGAGCTCATCGAGCAGGCCGTCGGCGGCCCGCTGGACCCGGGGGCGATGCTCGAGCACCTGCGCGCGAAGTACGGCGCGCTCTACGAGCTGCCCTAGTGCTTGTCGAGCACGCGGTCGATGAGGCCGTACTCGACAGCCTCGTCGGGCTTGAAGAAGCGGTCGCGCTCCATGTCGTTGCGCACCGTCTCCTCCGGCTGGCCCGTGTGCCTGGCGTAGAGCTCGTCCATGCGCTTGCGGGTCTTGAGGATCTCGTTCATGTGGATCTCGATGTCCGTGGACTGACCCTCGAAGCCCGCTGACGGCTGGTGGATGAGGATCCGGCTGTTGGGCAGCGAGAAGCGCTTGCCGGGGGCCCCGGCGGTCAGCAGCAGCGATCCCATCGACATCGCGACGCCCATGCACATCGTCTGGATGTCGGGCTTGACGAACTGCATCGTGTCGTAGATCGCGAGGCCGGCGTAGATCGAGCCGCCCGGCGAGTTGATGTAGAGCGAGATGTCCTTCTCCGGATCCTCGGACTCGAGGTGCAGCAGCTGGGCGACGATGAGGTTGGCGACCTGGTCGTTGACGCCGGTGCCGAGGAAGATGATGCGCTCGTTGAGCAGGCGCGAGTAGATGTCGTACTCGCGTTCGCCGCGCGCGCTGCGCTGGACGACCGAGGGGATCAGGGGCATTCGCGCATCCTGCCAGATCCCCACTTTCGGCCCTGGGTAGCCTGGGACGGGTGTCCACAGCCCTCGCGATCCGCGGATTGACCAAGCGCTACGACGATGGCTTCCTCGCCGTCGAGGACTTCGACCTCGACATCGCCGACGGCAGCTTCTTCGGGTTGCTCGGGCCCAACGGCGCCGGCAAGACGACGATCATCAGCGCCGTCTGCAACCTCATCCGCATCAGCGCGGGGGAGATCTCGATCTTCGGGCGCCCGCACGACGCGATGGACGCGCGGCGGATGGTCGGCCTCGCCGAGCAGGACGTCAACCTCGACCGCTTCCTCGACGTCGAGGAGACGCTGCTCTACCACGGCGGCTACTTCGGGATGAAGCGCCCCGAGGCGCGGCGGCGGGCGGCCGAGATGATGGACGTCTTCGACCTGCGCGCGAAGGCCGGCGTCCGCGCGCCGAAGCTCTCCGGCGGCATGCGGCGGCGCCTGCTGCTCGCCCGCGCGCTCATGCACGAGCCGCGCCTCGTCATCCTCGACGAGCCGACCGCCGGGGTCGATTTCGAGCTGCGCCTCGAGCTCTGGCGCTACATCCGCCGCCTCCACGACGAGGGCACGACGATCCTGCTCACGACGCACTACCTCGAGGAGGCCGACGAGCTCTGCGAGGAGATCGCGCTCATCCGCGGCGGCCTTCTCATCGCCCGCGACTCGGCCGACGGATTGCGCTCCGCGTACGGTGCGGACTCGCTCGCGGACGCCTACGTTCGTGCAATGGGCGGTGCGCCGGCGATGTGACTTCGCTGTCGCGCCAACTTCCGGTACGTTTTCGATACCTCATTCGGGTAAGGGAGAGGTAATCCGGCACCCGTGCCAGGATCGGCTGGTTATGGGAGCAATGTCTACCGGGAGGGACCGCATGACCCGCAAGAGAACCGGGGTGCTTGCGCTACTGGCGAGCATGTTCGTGATAGCCGGACTGCCTGCAGGCTCGCTCGGTGCAGCGTCGATTGACGAGGCGAAGCAGAAACTGGCCGCCGCAGGGCAGGCTCTGCAGTCAGGCCTCCAGAGCACGGTCCAGAAGGCCGGCGACAAGACCGCGGCCGCAGTCAAGAAGACCAAGTCGGCCGTGAAGCAGAAGAGCACAGCCGCCAAGACACGCGCAACGGCCACGGATCCGCCCAAGCAGCCGCCGATGCACGGGTCCAACCCGCACGGCCAGGGCGGCGTCGCGATCGCCGACCTCAACCCGAGCAACGAGCGCCCGCTTCCGTCCGATGCGTCCGGCTCCGCGTCCGGCGAGGACGCCATCGTCGGCCGCAGCCGCGGCGAGAAGGACGCCAACGGCAACTTCCACGGTCACGTCACGATCGCTGCGCTGTTCGGCAACGAGATCGCCGGCGTCGACAGCACCGAGGGCCAGACGAACCACGGCCCGCTGCAGCAGCTGCAGACCGGTGTGCTCGATCCGATCTGCCAGTCGTCCAACCAGCAGATCTGCCTCACGGTCCTCAAGGCCGATTCGACCACGACGGCCACCGGCTCGACGAACGACTTCGCCGTCGCGCGTGCGGGTCTGCTCGGCCTGAACGTCGGCGCCGCCGAGAGCAGCGGCAACATCAGCGAGGACGCCAACTGCCAGACCTCGGTCGGCAGCGCGCGGACCGCGAACGTCGCGACGAGCGGCGGCACGCTGGCCGCGGCCGCGAACTCCAGCAGCGCGTCGAAGTCCTGCCGCGGACAGGCCCCCCAGGTGGCCAACACGTCGCAGGTCGTCCAGCTCGGCGGCACGGGGGTCGGGATTCCGGCACCGGGTTGCGCGAACGGGACGCCTGACACGGAGTCCGGGCTGCCGGGCCTGCTGCCGATCATCTGCAACGCCGAGGAGATCGCCGGCGCCGCAGCCGTGCGCGAGGCGCTCGACGTCTTCGCACTGCAGGTCGGCACGAACGCCCTGCTGAAGGAGACGACGGCGGCCTCCGAGTCGTTCAGCGTCGCACCGCCCGAGTCGGGCGTGCAGTGCTCCGACAACGCGGACAACGACGGCGACGGCAAGGTCGACGCCGCCGACCCGGGCTGTCACACCGACGGCAACGCGAACAACGCCGCGTCGTTCAACCCGAACGACAACGACGAGACCGACGCCACCACCGGCGGTTCGGGCGGCAACGGTGGCAACGGCGGCAACGGCGGCAACGGCGACGACGGCAATGGCGACGGCAACGGCAACGGCGGCGTGCAGTGCGCCGACGGCGTCGACAACGACGGCGACGGCGTCATCGACGCCGACGACCCCGGCTGCCACACCGACGGCAACGCCAACAACGCGGCGTCCTACGACCCCAACGACGATTCCGAGGGTGGGGGCGCGCAGAACGCCAACGCCGACAACCTGCCGTTCACCGGCACGGATGTCATCGGCGTCGCCCTCGCGGGTCTCCTCATGCTGGGCGGCGGCCTCATGCTGCGCCGCCGGGAGGACTTCCGTACCGTCTGACTAGATGGCCGAAGCCCTCACTGACGCGCTGACACGGCGCCGCCTCGGCGGCGCCGTGTTGGTGTTGGTGGGGGTCGTCGTGGCGATGATCGTGCTGTGGCCGAGCACCGACGACCGCACGCCGGCGCCGGCGGCGCAGAAGCTCCCGGTCCGCTTCGTCTCCGTGCCGCCGCTCGGCCTCGGCTTCGCCCATCCGACGACCTGGCGGCGCACGGTCAGCAAGCGCGTCATCGTCCTGCGCAGCCCGGACCGGTCGATCGTCATGTTCTTCGCGTCGCCGCTGGCCAAGCCCGCGGTCGAGCAGGTCAAGAACGAGGCCGAGCAGCAGCTCGCCAGGCAGTTCGCGCCGATGACGAAGGTCAACGACGGCCGCCAGCGGCTCGGCCTGCGCGACGTGCGCAGCTTCGAGTTCCGCGGCCGCGAGAAGGGCAAGGCGGTCCGCGGGCTCGTCCTCGTCGACAGCACGGACTTCCGCACGTATGCCGTGACGGTGCTGACGGGTGAGAAGCCCTCGGGCGCGCGGCTGCGCGAGGCGCGCGAGATCACCCGGACGGTGCGGTTCAGCAAGCCGAAGGCTCTACCCTCGAAGAAGTGACCGCCATCCTGCAACGCCACCGCGGACTGCTCGCGTTGTCCGCGCGCGAGGCGGAGCGCGTCCTGAAGCTCTGGTCGCAGACGATCGCGGCGCCGATCCTCGCCTCGTTTCTCTTCATCGTCGTCTTCGGCCTGTCGCTCGGCGGGCGCATCCGCGGTATCGGCGGCGTCGACTACGAGGTCTTCATCGTCCCCGGCCTCATCACCATGGCGATGGCGCAGGCGGCCTACAGCAACAACTCCTCGTCGGTCTTCCAGTCGCGCGCCGACCGCTACATCAACGACGTCCTCTCGGCGCCGATGCGCTCCTGGGAGGTGCAGCTCGGCCTCTCGTTCGGCGGCATCGTCCGGGCGCTGGCGATCGGGGCGGGGCTGCTGGCGCTCGCGCTGCCGGTGACGGGCGTGCCGATCCGCCACCCGTTCGTGCTGCTGCTCGCGATCGTCCTCGTCCTCGTCCTCTTCGCGTCGCTGGGCGTCGTCGTCGGCGTCTACGCCGAGACCTGGGACCAGGCGGGGTTCGTCAACAACATCGTGATCCTGCCGCTGAGCTTCCTCGGCGGCGTCTTCTACTCGGTCGACCTCCTGCCGTCGCCGTGGCACGAGCTCAGCCACGTCAACCCGATCTTCTTTCTCATCAACGCCGTGCGCTACGGCTTCCTCGGGACGAGCGACGTCCCGGTCGAGATCGCGCTCGCCGTGACCGCCGTGCTGGCGCTCGCGTGCGCGCTGTGGAGCGCGGCGATGTTCCGCTCCGGACGGCGCCTGAAGCCTTGATGCAGTCGTGACGTTCGCCACGTAGGGTGGCAGCCAATGTTCGCGCTGAACCTGCCGAACGTCCTGACGCTGCTGCGGATCCTGCTCGTCCCGGTCCTCGTCGTCGCGCTGCTCGACGAGACGGCCAACGGCGACCTGCTGGCGGCGATCGTCTTCGCGCTGGCCTCGGCGACGGACGCCGTGGACGGCTACCTCGCGCGCACGCGCAACGACATCACGACGTTCGGCAAGCTCATGGACCCCATCGCCGACAAGCTGCTGATCATCTCGGCGCTCGTGGCGCTCGTCTCGCTGCACCGGCTCGCCGGCTGGATCGCGATGGTCATCATCGCCCGCGAGCTCACGGTGACCGTGACGCGGATGCAGGCGACGCAGCACGGCGTCGTCATCGCGGCCAACTGGTGGGGGAAGGCGAAGACGATCGTCCAGGTCGCAGCGATCTTCGCGGTCATCGTCGCCGAGCAGCCGGCGCCCGGCTGGGTCGACGGCCTCGTCTACGGGATGGTCGCGATCACGATCTTCAGCGGGGTCGACTACTTCTTCGGGCTGCGGCGCGTGCTGCGCGAGGCCGAGGCGCGGCGGCTCGAGGCAGCGGTCACGGGGGCGCCGGCCAAGCCGCCGACCTGACGCCGGCCGGGGCGGCGGGCCGGCCGTTCAGCGCCCGGTCGCGTCGAGCCAGTCGCGCATCGACGTGTGGTGCGTGGCGTGCTCGCCGGTCGCGAGCTCGCGGCGCACCTCGCCGAGCATCCCGAAGCGCTCGGCGACGACGTTGTGCTGGTGGATCGTCTCGAGGTTCTCCTGGCGCGCGGAGACGAAGTGGTCGTCGCCGAGGTCGGGCAGCCGCTCGGCGACGCCGGCGATCATCTCGCGCACGCAGTCCTCGACGAAGCGCGGGCGGCGGTGGGCCTTCTCGACGACCGCGCCCTCGTCGCTGCGCTTCATGAGCTCGTAGATCTCCGAGGACATCGAGCCCTCGACGATGTCCAGCAGCGTCCGCGCCTCGATCTCGGTGCCGGCGCCCTCGGGGACGCCGATGTGCAGCGTGCCGAGGCCGCGCTGGTTGTGGGTCGCGACGGGGACGTGGTCGAAGATCCGCTGGACGTCGTCCTCGCTGAAGCCGTCGTCGAGCAGCCGCTCGCGGGAGGTGCCCATGACGAGCTGCTGCGCGCACGGGCAGGCGGTCATGCCCTGGGCGGCGACGCCGACGAGCCGCCGGGTGCCGGCGGCGGAGGCGACCGCCGAGCCGTAGAGCGTGTAGATCTCCTGCGTGAGGATCCCCGAGACCGGCGCGGGCTTGTGCTCGGGGTAGCGCGCGGCGACGGTGACCTCGGCGCGGGCCGCCTGCTGGCGCTCGCGCACGAGCTCGGCGATGCGCTGGGCGAGCGCCTCGGCCTTGAACGTCGCCTCGCCGAGCACGACCTCGCCCATGACCTCGTTGACGACCTCCTCGAAGCGCGACATGTGCGCGCCCTTCTGGTGGGGCCCGAGATCGACGAAGCACTCCAGGCGGGCGGAGAACAACTGCTCCTGCCCGTTCTGCCGGAACCGCACGATCTTCTCGACCCCGGTCACGCCCACGCGCGACAGGCTGACCTGGACGCCCGGGGGTTGTGCCTGGACGTCGGGGCTCGACAGACTGAGGCTCTCTGGCATGCGTTGAGGGTACCGGTGGGTCGCTCAATCCCCTGACGAACCCGGAATCTTGTGCTATCACTCACGAAGTTGTCCCTACATCGGGGGGCGCAGGGAGACTTGGCGGCCCGCGACGTGGGTCGGCATCCACAGGGAGGGCCGTACGATCAAGAACCAGGTTCTGCTGGCGGACGAGGCTCCGATCCATGAGTTGGACGAGCTCCGGACGCTCATCATGGACGGGCAGGAACGCGGATATCTGACGTTTGACGAGATCTCGACAGCCCTAGAGGAGGTCGAGGTCACCAAGGAGCAGATCTCCGAGCTTCACGCCTACCTCTCCGAGCAGGGAATAGACATCGTCGGTGCCGACGGACGGCACGTGACCTCCGAGGGCGCGCGCGTCGAGGCCGTCGCCGAGGCGCGCAAGACGAGCGCCAACGGCGGCGTCCCGGACTCGCCGAAGAAGCCCGAGCTCGATCTCACCGTCGAGCCGTCGCTGGACTCGCTGCGGCTGTACCTGCGCTCGATCGGGCGCGTGCCGCTGCTGACGGCGGAGCTCGAGATCGCGCTCGCCAAGCGCATCGAGCGCGGCGACATGGAGGCCAAGCAGCACATGGTCGAGGCGAACCTCCGCCTCGTCGTGTCGATCGCCAAGGGCTACCTCGGGCGCGGTCTGACGTTCCTGGACCTCATCCAGGAGGGATCCCTCGGGCTCATCCGCGCGGTCGAGAAGTTCGACTACCGCCGCGGCTACAAGTTCTCGACGTACGCGACGTGGTGGATCCGCCAGGCGGTCACGCGCGCGATCGCCGACAAGGGCCGCACGATCCGCATCCCGGTCCACATGGTCGAGAAGCTCAACAAGGTCGTGCAGGTCGAGCGCCAGCTCGTCCAGTCGCTCGGCCGCGAGCCGACGCCCGAGGAGATCGCCTCGAACCTCGAGTGCACGCCGCGGGAGGTGCGCGACATCCTGCGCATGTCCCAGCAGCCGATCTCGCTGGAGCGGCCGGTGGGCGAGGAGGAGGAGTCCGAGCTCGGCGACTTCGTCGAGGACGAGACCGCCGAGTCGCCCTTCGAGCTCGCGTCGGAGAACCTGCGCAAGGAGAACGTGCGCCGCGCGCTGGCGGCGCTGCCCCAGCGCGAGCGCGAGGTCATCGAGATGCGCTTCGGGCTGACCGGCGGGCGGCCGCGGACGCTGGAGGAGGTCGGTCGCGCGTTCAACGTCACGCGCGAGCGGATCCGCCAGATCGAGAACCACACGCTGAAGAAGCTCGAGTCGCTGCCCGAGGCGCAGAAGCTCCGCGACGCGTCGTAGTTCGCTGAACCGCGGGTGCGGCGCTACCGTAGTTGTCGTCATGCGACGCCTCGTGTTGTTCGCTGTGCTCGCCGGCTGCGTGGTCTCCGGCTGTGGGTCGGATGCGGGCGCGGCGGAGATCCCGGCGACGGCCTCGCCGGATGTCGCTGCCGGCGCGGCGGCCGTCCGGACGTCCGGCGGCGTCCTGCACGGGACGTACAAGCGCCTGAACGGCAGGCGCGACGATCTCGCCCGCTATCGCGGCAAGGTCGTGCTCGTCGTCAACACCGCGACCGCGTGCGGCTTCACGCCGCAGTTCGAGGGCCTCGAGAAGCTCTACCGAGGCCGCAAGGGCCGGGGGCTCGTCCTGCTCGGCTTCCCGTCCAACGACTTCGCTTCGCAGGAGCCGCGCTCGGACAAGGAGATCGCGACGTTCTGCAAGGTCAACTTCGGCGTGACGTTCCCGATGTTCGCGAAGTCGAAGGTCGTCGGCGGCGGCGCGAACCCACTCTTCCGCGACCTGACGAAGGCCGCGGGAGCGCCGCAGTGGAACTTCAATAAGTACCTCGTGAATCGCCGCGGGCGCGTCGTGGCGCGGTGGGGCGCGGAGACCGAGCCGGGTGATTCCGCGCTCGTGAAGCGGATCGACAAGCTCCTGTAGTTCCGTCCGCACCAGAACGTATGTTCTGGTCATGAAGGAGCGACTGATCTCGAGACGCGAGCAGGGCGACATCGGCGAGCGGTCGGCGCTGAACTGGCTGCTCGACCAGGGTGCGAGGGTGTACCTGCCGTTTGGTCACAGCCCGGATGTCGACCTCGTCACCGATCTCGGAGATGGCCTCAGCCGCGTCCAGGTCAAAACGTCGACCGTGTACCGCGAGCGCCGCTGGGCCATCTCCATCGCAACACGGGGCGGCAACCAGAGCTGGACGGACTCGTGAAGTACTTCGGCGCCGATCGGTGCGATCACCTCTTCGTCCTCGTGGCCGATGACCGACGGTGGTTCATCCCGGCAACTGCTGTCGAAGCGACAGCCGGTCTCGTACTCGGCGGCCCCAAGTACGCGGCGTTCGAGGTCGAGCCTGACAGGCCGTTCAACGTGATCTCGATCGCCTGAGCGCTAAACTGCGCGACCGCGGCGGGGTACCCGAGCGGTCAAAGGGACCAGACTGTAAATCTGGCGGCTAAGCCTTCGCAGGTTCGAATCCTGCCCCCGCCATCGAGGGTTCAGAGCGGTTCTTTTGCAGCCGCCGCGCGCACCTGGCACGATCCTCGCGAGGCACCATGGAACCCTCTGCGCCAGCCCGAGTCCTGGTCGTCGCCAACCGCACCGCCGCGACGCCGGCGCTGCTGCAGGCGGTGTCCGAGCGCGCGGCCAACGGCCCCGCGTCGTTCACGCTGCTCGTGCCGCGGATCGCGCACGGCCTGCAGCGCTACGTCGACCCCGAGGACGCCGACGACACCGAGGCGCAGGCCGTGCTCGAGCTCGCATTGCCGCTGCTCGAGGAGGCGGCCGGCTCGCACGTCGAGGGCAAGATCGGCGACGCCAATCCGGGCGACGCGATCCATGACGCGATGAACCTCGAGGGCTACGACGAGATCATCATCTCGACGCTGCCGGCGCGCGTCTCGCGCTGGCTGCACGCCGACCTGCCGCGCAAGCTCAAGCCGCTCGGCGTGCCGATCACGACGATCACCGCCAAGACCCGCCACGCCTCGCGGCAGTAGGAGCCTTTCGACACGCCGCCCCGCGGCGGCTCTCAGCCTGCCAGCACGTCGCGCAGCGCCTGCTCCGTCGACCAGAACGCCATCTCGTCCCACGGCAGCTCGTCGGGCGCGAACGCCCGCACCTCCGACGCCTCGTCGGTCTCCCGCGGCACGCCGAGCGCGCGCGCTGCGAACACGACGAGCACCGTCCGCTCCGTGGCGCGCGAGTAGACGCCGACGAGGTCGCCGAGCTCGATGTCGATCTCCATCTCCTCGCGCGTCTCGCGCCGCGCGGCCTCCTCCACGGACTCTCCGAGCTCGACGTAGCCACCCGGAAACGTCCACCGCCCGGCGCCCTCGTGCAGCGTCCGGCGCAGCAGCCAGATGCGCCCCCCGCCGTCGCGCGGGATGGCCCCGGCGACGGGTTCCGGGCTCCAGATCGCGAGGTAGCCGCAGGCCTCGCAGCGCAGCGAACGGGGGAACGTCACCTCGGCCTCGGCGGCGCATCGCGGGCAGTAGCGGACGTCGTCGAGCGCCGGATTCAGGCTGTACAGTGGGACCCCCGCCCTCCTAGCTCAGTTGGTAGAGCACTTCCATGGTAAGGAAGGGGTCATCGGTTCGAGTCCGATGGAGGGCTTCTGTCGTTTGCAGGGGTTTCTTCTCTCGCGCCCTACTGACGCTCGGTCGAGAGGTACCAGACGGGTACGTCCTCGCCGCTCGTGACGCCGTCGGCGAGGGGGGCCAACTTCCGCGGTCGCGGCTCTTCATCTATGTGAGGAGCGATACGCCGGCCGCAAGCACCGGGGCCCGATCCGCCCTTCGTCCCTCTTGGGGTCGGACATGTCCACCCAGCGAGAAGCGACGTTCCTGAGGCCTTCCGAGGCGGCGGAGATCACAGGGCTGTCGACGAGGGCGATCTACCGCGCGATCGAGCGCGGCGAGCTGCGCGCCGCGCGACTCTGCTCGCGGCTGCGGATCCCGCGCGCGGCGTTCGATGAGTGGGTCGAGCGCTGCGCTGTTCGCGTGCCCGAGCGCCCGCCCGAGACGTACCCGCGTGTACCTCCGCCCGCCGCCGGGAGCTTCCGGTCGCTTCTCGCACGTCGAGAGGAGACGTCATGAGTATCGAACGCATTGAGCGGAAGGACGGCGCCATCGTCTGGCGCGTCCGTTGGCGTCAGGCCGGGCGCAATCGCTCGAAGGTCCTCGGTCGCAAGCGCGACGCCGAGGCCTTCGACGCCGAACTGCGTCGCAAGCGGCGCACTGGCGAACTGGCGGCGCTAGACGCCGGCAAGGAGACCCTCGCCGAGTTCGGCGAGGAGTGGTGGAAGCTCTACGCCGAGCCCAACCTGGCCGCGTCCACGCTGAAGGTCTACGCGATCCTGTGGGATGCGCACGTCCTGCCGCGGCTAGGTTCGCTGCGGCTCCGCGAGATCACGCCGTCGATCGTCACGCGCTTCCGGTTCGAGCTGGAGGCCGAGGGCGTCGGTCGCGTCTCGATCCACAAGGCGATGACGCTGCTGCAGGGCGTGCTCCAGCGCGCCTGTGAGTGGGAACGGCTCGCGTCGAACCCCGCGCGAGCCGTCCG
This sequence comes from uncultured Actinomycetes bacterium, assembly GCA_963797025.1. Lineage (GTDB taxonomy): Bacteria > Actinomycetota > Thermoleophilia > Solirubrobacterales > Solirubrobacteraceae > CADCVQ01. The sequence goes on along the minus strand of CAWCNU010000004.1, from coordinate 11,257 downwards.
CAAGCCGACCGCGGCGCGGGCCCGGGCGGTCGAGCCGCTCACGCCCGACGCCGTCGAGGCGATCCGCGCGTGGCTGCTCGCCCGGGAGCTGCATCGCGACGCGACGCTCGTGTCCGTCCTGGCCTATGCGGGCCTGCGGCCAGGCGAGGCGTTGGGGTTGACGTGGTCGCACGTCCGCGAGCGCACGCTGCTCGTCGAGGCCGCGGTGAGCGTCGGCGTCGTCGGCGCGACGAAGACCCGGCGGCGAAGGACGGTGCGACTGCTCCCGCCGCTCGGCGCCGACCTCGCCGAGTGGCGCCTGCGCGCCGGCCGCCCGCCCGACGACGCGCTCGTCTTCCCGGGGCACGACGGCGGACCCTGGTCGCCGGCGAGCTACAAGACCTGGCATCGGCGGATCTTCCGGCCGGCGATCGCCGCCGCGGGCGCGACCGGCGCCCGCCCGTACGACCTGCGTCACTCGTTCGTCTCGCTCCTGATCGCCGAGGGCCACAACGTCGTCGAGGTCGCGCGCCAGGCCGGCCACTCGCCGAAGGTGGCGTTTGACACGTACGCGCACGTCTTCGAGGAGTTCGACCCGACGCACCGCATCGACGCCGCCGAGCGGATTCGCAAGGCCCGCGAGCAACTGCGCGAGCGGGCGCGACAGCCGACCCTCTTCGACGTCGCATGACTGGCGCCGTCGACGAGCTGCCCGCGTCCTACGCGGCGGTCCACCGCTACAACGGCGCTGTCCTGCAGCACGACCAGCGCGAGACGATCGTGCCGATGGCGATCCAGCCGCGTGACTTCTCGATCGTGCTCGACGTCTGGCGCTACAAGTTCCTGACGGCGTCGATGGTCCGCGAGCTGCATTGGGACGGCGGCAGCATGTGGCCGGCGCAGCGGCGCCTTCAGAAGATGTTCAGCGCCGGGCTGCTCGAGCGCTTCCGGCCGATCTCGCTGCGCGGCTCGTACCCGTGGACCTACCACCTCGGCGAGCGCGGGCACGTGATCCTGCGCGACAGCCAGGTCGTCGACGCCGGCTGGCGCTACCGTCCGCATGTCGTCCACGAGTTCGGGCACGTGCTGCACGACCTGCAGCTCAACGCCTGGGTGATCGCCTACCGCCGGCAGCCGCGCATCCGGTTCCTCTCGTGGGAGGGCGAGCGGACGATCGAGCCGCCGCCGACGACCAAGGACGAGCGCGCGGAGCCCAGATGGCTCCCTGGCGGCGGCTGGACGGTGCACGGCCTTCGTGATTGGCGTCACCGCCCGATCCGGCCCGACGCGGTGATCGAAATCGACCGCGGCGAATGGGAGGTGCCGTACACGCTGCTGATCGAGTTCGATCGCACGCGCCGCGTGGACAAGAACTTCGAGAAGTTCCGCCGCTACGACACCTTCCTCGTGTGGTGGTGGAACTGGATGGAGCAGGCGGGCTATGCGCCCGTGCCATACGTGGTCTTCGTCTGCCAGGACGAGGACCAGCTCGATCAGTTCCTGCACGCGGCGGACCACGAGCTCACCGGTCACCACGACTGCCTCGACTACAACCGCGACCGCTTCGTCGGCCGCAACCGCATCCTCTTCGCCGTCGAGAAGGACATGCACGCGGGCTGCCTCGACGCCTGGCGCGTGCCGGCGGTCCCGCGCGACCACCTGAACCGCGAGAAGCACTCCCAAGTGCGCAGCGTCGGCCTCACGGTCGGCGACTGAACCGGGAGCGAGGGTGGTTCACTCTTGGTGTTGATCTCTACGTGTTGGCCTCTTGGCGTAGGTCCTTGGAGATCACCAAGCCGCCGCCCCGCCCCCGGCCCAAATGCCGCATCACGCCTGGACTTTCGAGGAAGGGGGGTCCACCGCTTCGCGCTGGACCCCCCTTCCTCGACCTGCCAGTAGAAATGGCAGGGCAGCCCAGGCGTGATGCGGGTGGGCCGGGGGCGGGGCGGCGGCAAGCAGGAGGAGGTCGAGCAGGAGCAGGGACTGGAGGGGACGGGAATATCGGGCGGGACGGTCGCGCGTGAGACGGGAATGTGATGCGGGAGGCGGAGTCGCGCGTCGGGGTCGTGGAGGTCGCGGAGTCGTCGTCGCGGTCGTCGGTGCTCGTGATCCTCGACCTCTGACCTCTCGCTCGCCGTCTCCGCCGCCCCCGGCCTCGTGCTCGCACCCACGGCTGCCCCGCCTGCTCGGCGCGGGGCCCCGCCGACCAGCCGCGGGTCCGTCCGCCTCGCGGCTAACGTTCGCCGCCGATGCCGAACGCCGTCCACGAATTGCTTGCGACCGAGATCGCCCTCGCGAAGCTCGGCGCCCGCAACATCTCAGCGGAGGAGGTCGCCCAGCTTCCGCGCCACCAGTACGTGACCCTGCGCAACCCGCGCGGCGGTGGCGAGCCCGGGACCCGGCGCTTCTTGATCGGGCGGACGAGCGGCGGTCGCGTCCTGACGCTGGTGATCGAGCAGACCATCGATCCGACCACCTGGCTCATCGTCACCGGCTGGAGTGCGACGGAGCGCGAGCGTATCCTGCTCGAGAGGACGCGATGAGCACTGACCCTTGGACATCGGACGACCCGCAGCCGGGCGACCTCGACGACGTGTTGGCGTCGATCGACCGGAAGTACGTCGAATACCATGACGGCGACCCGACTGCGACGCTACGAATCCTGGTCAGCGTTGAGGGCGAGGACGCGGTTAGGCTCGAGCGGATCGCCGGCCAGCTCGGCAAGACGCCGCACGATGTCGTGTCCGACCTGCTGCGCGATGCGGATCGCCCGGCGGCGTAAGCCGGGTCGGCCGTCGACCGCTCCCCGGGTCAGGACCCGCCGGTAGCGCCGCCGGCGTCGTCGATGCCCTCGGCTGAGGCCTCGGCCTCAGCGCTTGCTCGGATCTGGCGAAGCTCGTCGAGCGCCTGACGTTCCCACTCTATGTCGTACTCGGCGGCCTTCTGCCGGTGGCGGGTGTCGCGCCAATCCCGAAAGCGCGGGAGACGAACGCGCTTGATGTCGAGCTTCGCCGACCGGTTGCCAGGGTTGCGCGTTTCCCATGTCTTCCCGTCGGTGCTTTCGTACCTCGCCCAATAGACGCGGCCGGCGTCGAGGGAGTCGGGCTTGCCGGCGGCGACGGAGTCGGCTGCACGCCCCCATATCGCCAGGGACGTCAGGAGGATTGGCCAGGCACCGTCGCTAGGGCGCCTATCGCCGGAGCGAACCACACGCTGGACGTTTCCTGACTCGGGGTCGTCGATGCTCAGGCGGTACGGGTACCGGACGCCGCCGAACTCGACCCCGAAGCGGACATTGAACGCTGGCCCGCCGCCCTCGCTCGTCAGATATGCCTCGACGACCCACATGGCGTTCTTCTCGCGAGCGAAGCGTCGCTCGGTCGCCTCGTGCGCGATCACGATTGGCTGACTCCGACGTCGTTCGTTGGCTTGGGATAGGGCGAGGCCTGCCAACGCGGTCAGTGCCGCGACGCCGGTGATCACCGCGATGGCGAGCTGGATCTTGTCGCTCGTTGTGAGTGCGGCAAGCACTCCACCATCCTCGAACTCGGCTCGGACGGTTACGGGAGCCGGGTGGACTGACGATCGGGACGTAACGACGGTCGAAGTCCGCCGGTCCGCGTAGCCTCCCCGGCGTGCGCCTGAGGTCGATCGAGATCGGGAGCTGGAGGAACTTGCGCGACGTTCGCGTGGACGTTCCACCCGACGCGAAGTTCGTGTGCCTTGTGGGTGAGAACGGCACGGGCAAGAGCACAGTCTTGGAATTGCTCACTTGGTCGGCGCACGTCCTCGGACTTGCCTCTCAGGCACCCCTGAAACGGCCGGGGCCGACCGTGACCGGGCGCGACTACGACGTGCGGATCACGGTTGACCTAACCGGTCGTGACGACCTGGTCGCCGCGGTCGCGGGACTCGAGAGCGGTCGCTTCGTCGACGCGCTCGCGTCGTGGGACCGCACGTTGACGGCGGAAGCACGAGGTTGGGCAGGAGCGACCCCGCCACCAATGCCCCCAGGCGTGAATTCAGGCTCCAATCCCGACGGCGGGTACTGGTACCGGCTTGTCGCAGGCGGAATCGCTGAAGAGGCCCTCAGTACCGAGCTGGCCGGCCAGCTCTCGGGGACGCTGCGCTCGCTCCCCGAGCTACTTCACCTTTACATCGATGCTGAGCGTGTGTTTCCGCCGGGCGAGGTTCAGGACCAAGAGATCCTGCAGCTCGCGCGTCAGGACATGACCCTCCCGGATTGGATCAAGGGACAGGCGGCGCAGCTGACGCAGAACCTCTACCTGGAGTGGATGCGAAGCATGCTCGGGCGTCAGCAGCGCCTACAAGGCGAGTATTACCAGGAGGCATTGGCCGCGGCGAATGACGGTCGCAGCATCGCGGCACCGGGCGATCTGCTCGCGGGGTATCGGCAAGGCCTCGCCGAAGTGCTTCCGCATCTCCAGTTTGTCCGGCTCGACCAGGAGCGCCGCCGCCTCATCTTTGACAGCGCAGGCGAGGAACTCACCTATGAGGAACTCAGCGGCGGTGAGCGCGAGCTGGCATTCCTTGTTGGCCAGATCGATCGGTTCGGTGTGCGCGACGGCCTGTTCCTCCTCGACGAGCCCGAACTTCATCTGAACGCAGAGCTGTTGCGCGGGTGGCTCGACTACCTTCGCGGAACCGTGAGGAACGGGCAGGCCTGGGTTGCGACGCATTCCCTCGAAGCAGCCGAGGTGGCAGGGCCGGAGGCAACGCTAGTCCTCGAGCGCGACGATGACCGGCTCGTTCGACGGTGCGTGCGACTCGCGGATCGCCCCGCGCTTGCGACCCTCGCCGCGGCACTCGGCACGCCGGCGTTCTCGGTCGCCCGCTCGCGATTTATCCTGATCGAGGGGACGCGCGAATCGCGGGAGCGTGAGCGCTACGCCGCCGTGTTGGCGACGACCAGTGCCGACCGATTCATCGAAGCCGATAGCTCGACCGAAGTAATGGCTCAGGCTGCCGCCCTTCGTCTGCTCGCGTCGCAGGAGGAGCAACTTCGCGTGGCGGCGATCGTCGATGGCGACTTCCGTGACGATGCTGAACGTCAACGCCTCTTGGCGGACGAGGGCGTCTTCGTACTACCGGTCCTCGAGATCGAGAACTTCTTCCTCCAGCCCAATCTCCTTGAACGGCTCCTCGCCGATGCGAACAAGCCGCCCGATGCCCTTCGGTTGCTACAGGGTCGAAGCGATCCGTTCGCAGCAAAGTGGGCGTTCGAACTCGCGAAGACTCGTCATGGCTGGTCGGACGGCCTCGGGACGGCTCCGAAACTCGGTAGTGAACTCGGATGGGACGCGGTGGAAGAGGACACGGCGGCCGCCGCTGCGAGCATTGCGAGCGGCTTCGAGTTGATCGCTGACATCGACCGCGCCCGCCGAAGAGTGGCGCTGAAGGATGCACTCGAGGAGTACGTCACGGTGCGCCAAGACCTCGAGGCAATTTGGAAGCGATGTTTCGGGAAGCAGGTTCTCCGCGGGATTTCCGCCGATCTCGGGTTTCGCGACGCGAGCTTCCTTGAGTCGCGCGCTGCTGTCCTGTGGCGATCAGGTGAGGTCGAGCGGACACGTGAGTCGGAGGACCTTCGTAAATACCTCGACTCGGTGCCCGTTCTCGGCTGACCTTGTCAGCGGACGTGCGTGGACCGATTGCCGCCGATGCTTGATTGACGTTGCGGCGACATGGGCGTCGTGCGCTCAGCGCGGCTACGCCGCGAGGAGCGCGCGCCAGGACTTCACGGTCGTGTCCATTTTGGCCGGAGTGCCGAATCCGAATGGGATCGCGCCGAGAACGAGCCGGACGCGCCGCCGGCCGGACGCGACCGTTGCGACGGCGGTTGGCGGCGCAGCGTCGCCCTGTCCCAGATGCGGATAGAGGAGCACCGTGTCGACTCGATCGACGTCGGCAAGCGCCGCGTACGCGAGGGCCTGATGAAGGTCGGCGCGGTGAGCGTCGCGCACGAGCTCAGTCGTGCCCCGCCAGCCGTGGCGTGCCAGTAGCGACAGATGTGCTTTGTACTTCGCGTCGATCCAAACGACCCGGTGGTCTCCGATCAGCCCGACGTCCGGTGCGAGGGATCCCATCGATGCCAAGCCGCCTTCCCAGCGCAGGGGTCGTCGCGCCTCGGTCAGGCCGGGTGGCCGTAGACCGAGCTGCGGGGCAAGCGCACTTGCGAAGCCGCGGACCCACGCCTCCCACACGTCGGCGACCTCGAGGTCCCACGCGAGTCCATCGAGCGCTCGGGCGCCGCCGAGTCCCCGCTCGTCAGCGACCCAGCCCATCGCCTCGAGTGCGTCCGCGACGTACGCGTCAAACATGGGCGCGACCACAGTCGAGGGACGACGAAGAGGTCCCTCACCGATGTCATGCTGAAGCGCTCGGGCGCGCTCCGTCAAGAGCCGGCCCGGCATCGAAGCGGCGTAGGGTCTGAGGTCGTCGACGAGTCGTACCAACGTCCAACGCACAGCGGCCATCAGATCGGGATCGTCGGCGAGATCCGAAAACTCGCAGGGCAGCGACGTCCACCGACCGACTGGGACCTGACGTCGGGCCCACGTCCCCCAGTCCACGCGACCGCGCGGCGTCGCGCGGTTCTCGGATCGCGGGATGAATGTGTTGCGCCGACGTGCCAGCAGCGTCTCAAGCCGCCGGACAACGGGACCGGCGATCAACCACGACGGGACCTCGCGCGCAGATCCCGGAACGAGCGCGCCGCCGCCGAGCGTCGGGGCGACAGAGAAGCCGACGCCGGTTAGAACCTCGCCGAGGGCGGTCCAGCGGAACCTCGGACTTACAAGGATTCCGGCGGCGACTCGTCGACTGGCTGGTGCGACGAGCGGAACCGCGCCGATTCGCCCGGAAGGACGGAGCAGCATGTGTAGGCCGCCGCTGCTGTGGACCTCCGGGGTCAGGCCGAGTCGCTGCAGCGCGGGGCGGTTCGCAGCCAGGAACGGATCAACCCAACGGTCGCCCTGCGCTTGGACGATGTCGCCGCCGATCCGGATCGGCTCGCCCTCGTCGGTCGTCTGCAAGAGCGGACGAGCGGCCGGGACCTGCGTCCGAACGCTGCGGGCACGGCCGCGCGCCGTTCGGCCGCGAGCCACGCTCAGCCTTCCTGGATGCGGGCTTCGATCTGGTCCGCGAGGCCAGCGATCTCGAGCGACGCTGGACCAAGCAACCGCTCGGCGACGTAGTCGCGCAGAAGCGGCAGCAGTTCTTGCTCGAGTCTGCGGCGAACACGTGCCGGTCGGTCGGCGGCCGGCATATCGGGTCGTGGATCAAGGAAGTACGCGTGACCGGGTACGAGCTGCAAAGCGTCGTCGTCGGCGAACTCCGTGAACGTCGCGAGCACCATGTCGAAGAGCACGATCGCGAGTTCGACTCCCTCCTCGCGCACCACGTCAAGCGACGGCCACACATCGACAAACGCGAAGCGGCGACGGATCGCGAGATCGATTCTGGCTATCGACCGGTCGGCCGTGTTGCGTGTTCCGAGGACCAGGAGATTCGGCGACAGCCGCAGCGATTCCGGGTAACCCTCGGGCACGTGCGGCAACCGCACCGTTCGGTCGGGCTCGCCGGGCTCGAACAAGCTCACGGCCTCACCGAGCACGCGCCCGAGATCCGCGCGGTTGATCTCATCGATGATCAGCACGTGCGGTTTGCCGTTCGCGGCGGCGTTCGCGCGAAGCAGGTCGCCGGGACGCACCTCGAACGCGAGCGTGCCACCGGTGACTCGCGGATACAGGCCAACGACGAAGTCCTCGTATGTCCTGGCCGGATGGAACTGAACCATCTCGTGCGGGCCGATGGCTTCGCCGACCCTAAGCGCAAGTCGCGTCTTCCCTGTGCCGGGAGGTCCTTCGAGAATCACGAACCGTCGTTCTCGCAAGAGCGGCGCGACAGTGGATTCGTCGGCCCGCGGGAAGATCTCTGCGTGGACGTCCTGGAGTCGCTGCTGCCACGCAGCCTGCGCGGCGCCTTTGTGGCGACTGCGGTGCTCGTAGAAGAAGAGATCCAGCAAGTCGGCGACAACCTGCGAGGCATCGGCATCGTCGGGTTGGACGGCGGCGGCCGCATACAGGACGCGTGAGTACGCCTTCATCGCGGCGTCGATCGCCGGCCAGTTGGACGCAACCGAGTCCGGGAGCTCGGTAGCGATGTCGAGGAGGTCTGGTTTGACCCAGAGTCGCCCGGCGTGCAGACGTGACAGCGCGCGCAAGCGGCGCCCGTGGCCTGGACGTCCAAGGATCGCGGTGTCCGCGCCGAAGCCGTCCGTTCCAATCCCGAGCGCAACGACGCTTCCGCCGTCGCCTGGGAACCAAACGAAGGACGTCCCCTGGTACGGACCAGACGTAGGGTTGCCTTCGTCGACGATGAAGCCCGCGTACGAAGCGACGTCAGGCTTCTTCTGGAGGTTCGCGCGGAGCTGGTACGTGCTCCAGTCTTTTCGATGGATCCGCTCGTCGAAGACCTTCTCGAGCAACTCCTTGACGGGCTCGGCCTGACCCATCAGGTCCCAGGTCGCGCCGGCTTGCATTCCCGACACGAGCTTGGCGAATGCGTCCGTCATCGAAGCGACGGTATCCGACTCAGGTCGACGTGAGTCGCATGGTGCTCGAGCGCAGCCAACCGGTGCCCGGGCTACGGTTTCAGCTGATGGCCCGCCCGATCGCGTCACGCCTCTGGATCGCCGCCGCCGAGCACGCGCTCGACGCCGAGTCGGTCGACGCGTCGTCAGAGCAGATGGCGGAGGTCCGCGCGCACCTGCGCGTCGCCGCCATCACCGCCGAGGACCTGATGAACGCCGTCGCTGGCCCGCGCGGCACCGCGCGATCCCGCACGATTGCGGCGCTCGTCGAGCCTTCGGCGACAACGCGGTCGACATCAACGCCATGGGTGCAGCGTTCATCGAGCAGGCCGTCGCGACTGCGCTCGCGGAGATCGGGGTGGATGCGACCGATGGCGAACGCGTGGCGGGCCGGTGTCGTGCCGCGGTGCTCGAGGCCGGCGCCGCGCTCGACACGCTGAGCGCGCTCACGACCGGCTGATCTACCCCGGGACTCGGCAGCCGTCGCATCCCGGTGGACGCCGCGACCCGGGGTACGCTCAAGACGTGCCGTTCAAACCTGCGAAGACGGAAGCGCTGCGAACGTTCGTCGTACTCGACAGCGACCTCGTCGTGTCTGGACTAGCAGCTCTCGATGGCGGAGCGATCGACGAAATTCTGACGCACATCACGGACGACGAACAGTCGCAGAAGGGCGGTCAGGTCGGTGGGCGCCCGATCAAGGCGCAGGCAAGCAAGAACCGGGGGCGCAAGGTGCAGGAGGAGATGCTGCGGAAGCGCACCGAGCACTCTGCGGCGGCCTCTCTGATCGACCGTCTCATGGACCTGGACGCCGTTGGGATCGTCGATGGCGCGCTCGACGAGGAGGTCGCGTCGCAACTCGAGCCCGGCATGACGATCCAGGTCAAGGGAGATCTCGATCTCCATCCCCTTCACCAGGCGGACGAGATGCTGCGCAGCTTCATCAAAGCAGCGCCTGTGTTCGGTGAGCAGGAGACGGCCAAGGAGCTTCGCAAGATCCTTCCGGTGTGGGACGCGATGGTCGGTAGCGGGAGCTCGGCGCAGGTGCTTTACGACGTTGTGACCTCGCCCGGGCAGGAGCCGCGCGTGCTGATACCGGCGAAGCGAAGCAGCCTTCAGGTGGCTGCGGCCGATGTCGCCGGTCACTGCACAGCTCTCGCGAAGGTGGACAGGATTCTCACGCCGGACGATCAGATCCTCTCGCTTCGACTCCTGCAGAATGCACCCGTGTCGGCGCTGGAGCGGACCGCTCTCGAAGAGGGAGCCGTCGAACTGGTTGACGGCTTCGGCGAACTCGGGGTTCCGTGTACGCCGGAGGACGTCGTGATGCGGGGGCCTCTCGTGATGCTTCGGCCCCTGTGCGTCTGGCGCTGACCTCGTCGGTGGTGTCGCCCACCGGGGGCGAGAGGTACCAAACGGGTACATCAGCTGCACCCCGGGCGTCTCGCGCCGTCACGGCATCAATCCCACAACCCATCGATTTGCAGGTACATTCACGTCAGCCGTGACCGCGCATACCCCGGTGTTCCGGCCCCTCGAGACGATGGTAAGGAAGGGGTCATCGGTTCGAGTCCGATGGAGGGCTTCATCCGATCTCCCGCTCAGGCGGGGATCCTCGTTTCCCCGGCCGCTTGGGCGGCCACCATCTCGTGGACTGGTGGGGCCTTCGTGGGGCGCTTGCGCTCGTGGTCGTGCCCCGACCGCAACCGCCCGAACACGCGGGGGGCGAGATTCACGCAACGTGCGACATCAGCGGTGAGCAGCTGATGCCGCTCCGTCCCGACACCCCGTTCGACGGCCTCGAGACCGCTGCCGTGCTCACCGCGGTGGAGGTCGCCGAGCGCATCCGGGTCGGTGCGCGGTCGGTGCGGCGTTGCGGCGCGCGGTGGCCCGCGGTGATCTGACCGCCAGCCGTGCCTGCGGGCTGGGGATCCTGGCCGGCGACGCGGCGGATTGGTGGCGCTCGCGGACCGTTCGCGACGACGCCACCACCGGCGGTTGCGTCGGCGCCCTTCGACGGCCCGCCGGAGCGGGCGCGCCGCGCGGCTCGGCCGCGACGTCCAGAGGCTCCCGCCCGGCTGCCGCTTCCCCCGCGCCGTGGAGATGGGCCATGACCGAAGCCGCGGCCCGCGAGGGCGTCGAGGTCCGGCGCTTCGCCCGCAAGGACGGAACGGTCACCGAGGTCTTCAGCGTCCGCGTCACCGACGTCGACGGCACGCGCCGGCGGCGCAGCTTCGACAGTCTCGAGGATGCGCTGGACTACCGGGCGCGGCTGCGATCGGCGCGGCGCTGGCGCCCGGAGGAGCTGCGTCAGGAGCAGGCCGGCACCCAGACGCTCGGCGCGTTCTTCGAGCAGTGGTGGGTCGAGCGCGCGATGACCGAGCTCGCGCGAGCGACGCTTGCGGTCCATCGCTGCCTGTGGGAAGCGCACGCCGCCCCGCGTCTCGCCCGTTTGCCGATGCGCGAGATCGACGCGCGCCGGGTCGTCGTCTTCCGCGGCGAGTTGCTGGCGGCGGGCGTCGGGCCCACGTCGGTGGTCAAGACGATGGCGATGCTCCAGCGCGTCTTTCGCGACGCCGTGGAGTACGGCGATGTCGCGTTCAACCCGTTCAAGGCGGTACGCAAGCCCTCGCCGGGACCGTCGCGCGTCGCCCGTCCGCTGAC